>CAVXPE010000043.1:0-108900 GCA_963763545.1 Bryobacterales bacterium | reverse complement strand
TGCGGATTGGCATCGGTAACTTGCTTGCCATTTTCCAAAGCCGCGCTCGCGACGTAATAGTTGGGATACTCGGTAGTGTTTTCGCGCGTGTATAAGTAGGTGTCGGCCGATTTCGCCTTGATAAGCTGCGTATATTCGGCGTCGCCCCATTGCAGCATGCGCACGCCGGGCTTGCCGGGCTCAATCAAGCCTATGCCCCCCTTCTTGGTCCATTCTCCATAGACGGAGACGTAGGCGGGCTTATCGAGATCGATGCCGCGCTCTTCCGGATCGAGGCGGAAAATGCGGCGATATCGGATCTTGTCCTTCGCTCCGTTGGCGGTAAGGTTCGCGGCCTGTCCGCCGGCGACAGGAACCTTCCAGAGGTCCCACCCATCGGAGAGAACCACCGCGGAGCTGTCTTTGGACCAGCCAAGGGATTGCGTCGGGGGCTTGACTACATTGTGGTCGTCTTCGGTGTCCCAGAACTTAGTAGGTATCTTCGACGTCAGGTCCGTCGATTTGCCGGTCTCCATATCATAGGCGTAGAAAACGCCGTCATCGTAGTACAGGAACTTAGTGCCATTGGGCGAGGGACCCATTACATAGTGCCCCTTCTTGAGGGCTAACTTACGCTGGCCGGTAGATGGATCCACGACGTATATATCTTCGTAGCGGCGGCCATCAAGATTGCCTTCGCGTTCATAATCGCGAATATCCACGGCGAACGCGTAACGCTGTTGCGGAGTAAGGTTGACAGTGCGCAGGGACTCATCGGCGAGCCGGTAGAATTTCTTGGAAGACGGAGAATAGGCGCAGAGATAGCTGAAGTTCTTGTCGGCATTCTCCTGCACCTGTTGCTGAGTTTGAAGGCGCGGATCTTTGTAGTGCCAGATGACCACGTCGGGGAGATCAGGTTGATCGGCCGGGGGCGTCGCTGGGCGAGCGGAAGCATCGTCCTGATTCGCCGCCGCATCGGCCGCGGCGTTCTTCTTTTTGGTTTTGACCTCGTGAATGCCGAACGTGACTTCGGAGAGATCTTCACGCCAGACCGGGGGACGGGTCGAACTAATCGTCATTCCGGCGGGGAAGCTGGAATCGGACTTGGGATCGAACACGGTCTTGGAGGCTGGACCGGCAGCGTCGAAATCCTTGAAGGCGACGAGGGTGTAGAGTTTGTCCTCGAATGCTTTATCGTCAGCGCCGCGGAGGGTGGCGAGGGCATCGCCTTTTTCCGTCCAGGAGAGGGTGCGATAGGATGCCTGAGCGCTATCGAGCGGCTTGGTGGCGCCAGTCGTCATGTTGCGAAGCTCGATGCCATTGCCGGCCTTGTCGGCGGCGTCGATGAGGTAGGAGAACCAGTCGCCCTTCTTATCGAAGGCGAAATCGGAGACGTTGCCGATATTGAGCTCGGCGCCGGTGGAGAGTTCATAGAGGAGCAGGTCGGAGCCTGTGGGACGGTCGGCGGCAGCTGCAGCGTTTGCCGGACCCGCGGCGGGCGCCGTGCCTGCGCCAGGCCCGGGCCCATCTGCCGCGCCGTAGCGTTGGAGCGCGAGGTACGTGGAGAGATCGCCGTTGAAGGCAAAGCGGCGGATCTTTTCGAATTCGGTCTTCTTACCGGTGGCAAGTTCGACGAGGATAGCCCTGGTCTGGATGGGGCGGCGATCGCGCCTGAGGCGTTTAGCCTGTTGCGTGGTGGGATAAGCGCGAAAAACAACCCAGCGGCCGTCGGCGGAAAGAAGCGGGTCGCCACCGGCGGCAGCGAGTGCGGCTGCGGGAGGGGGAGTCGGCGCCGCTGCTAGCGAGACGGGCGCTGCAGCGGATGGATCGCCGATAGGGAAGCGGAGCTCGTTGCCGGTTTTGAGATTGCGGATGACCACTTCGGCGTTGCCTTCGGAGGGCGCAAGGCGATACGCGAACCACTCACCGTTATGCGAAACGGCGGGGGCTTGAATGCGCTTCCAGGCGACGATGTCGGGCACCGTCAGCGGGCGCGGCGTGGGTGCATCGGCGGCGCAGAGCACGCCGGCTGCGAGAGATAGAGCGAGGGCAATGCGGAACTGCATGCGGGGATCGTACCATAACGGACGAACAGATAGAGCATTGCTAGGACGCTGCTTCTATTGCTGCGGGAAATTAAACCCCACCCAGTTGCCATTGCTGGCGCCAGATCGATGGCCGATCGTCGAGATCGATATTGAGCCGGTTTCCCATGCCTACCTACAATGTTTTCTATCTCTAATCCGGCGGTGCCGACGCAGTCGTGATTCCGGCCGCGTCCCCCGAAATTAACAATTCCACGCGGCGGTTTTGCTGACGCCCCGCGGCCGTGGCGTTGGATGCGATTGGGCTCGCACTGCCGAACCCCGCCGCCGTGACGTTGGCTGCCGGCACTCCTTGCGACACGAGGTAACCCCGGACCGCGTCCGCGCGCCTCCTGGAAAGCTGCAGGTTGTGTTCGGCACTGCCGATATTGTCCGTATACCCTTGCAGACGTAGACTGAGGCTATCGTGCCCAGCCAAAACGCCTGCAATCCCGGAGAGCTTTTCGCGCGCGACGGGCGTGAGGGTGGCCTGGTTGAAGTCAAACAGAAGGTCTGACATGCCCACAATCAGCCCGCCCGAGGTGCTTCGCGTAGCGAGTATGGGGCTTAATTTTTCGAGGAGGAGCGCAAGCTCGTTTTCCGCCGGATGGGATGGCAGAGAAAACGATACGTGCTGTTCCATGTTCAATCGCGCGCTAACAGTTCGATCGACAGTTGCCAGGGGCGCTGTCTTCAGCTGATGGTCTGGCGTCACGTAGTGTAAGGTGGCGCCGCTTACCCAGTACTCATCGGCCATGCGCACCTTGCTGTCCGTGAATGCAATAAAGTACGTGATCTGCCGGGGAGCCACGATCACCGGCGGCGGGACGGACGCAGGCGGGGGATACACCACCGTCACCCCCGTGCTCCCATAAGATGGGTCGTATGTTGAAGTTGGGAAGTAACCTCCGTATGGCTGGGCCTCCACAACTGGGATAAGCGTCGAGCCGAGCAGCGCAGTTATGAGTAACCTCATACTATGCCTTTCTTAGAGCGACCGTCTCAATGGTAGCTCCCTCCAATGACCATTGATGATGCGGCGCTCAGCGTGGAGTCAGAACCTGACGTGTACTCACTTTTTACGCCCGGCTCACCGAAGTAGCGTCCTTGTGGTTAGAGGAGAGCGCTATGAAATTTCGATTGGCAATGTTGCTGACGACGATGTATCTTGCGGCTGCGGCGCAACGTGGCTCCATGCCAGCAGGGCACATGCCGGGAGGCTCGCCCCCCGGAGGGCAGATGCCAGGATGGAATCCGTCTCGACCGTCGGGCTGGCGTCCCTCGCCCGGAAGAGGTCCAGGGTGGCGCAGGCGCAACCCTCTCACGTTCTACGCGCCCCTGTACCCGTGGTTTGGCGCGTCCCCGTGCCTTTCCGGCTATCCTGCCGACCCGTTTTTTTTGCCCGGGGCCTGCTACCCGGAAAACTATCCGCCAGAGCCGATGGGCAACCCGATGAGTGACATGGCGATGCCGGATCAGCCGCCACTGTTACCGCCGCCACCATTGCTACCTCCCCCGCCGATGGGCGAGGAGCCAACCGCCGCTCGAGAGGCCCATAATCCGTCACAGATCGCTTCCCCGCCGGATCGTCAAGTCAATTCGAACCATCAGGCCTATCAGGCTCCGCCGCCGGCGTTCGCCGTCCAAGAGGAGTATCCGGCGCTGATCGTACTGAAACCGGGTGGAATGTATTCGGCCAGGAAGTATTGGGTTAAGAATAAGAACCTCTATTTCGAGACGACGCAGGGGGAAACTCTATATGCCCCCCTTGCGATGATCGATCGCTTGTACCCGCCGACTAAGGAGGGTCAGAGCGCGCGTTATTGAGTTTTGCCTTACATGGTGACGCCGACACCTGCGATTTTATGGTGGATCGCAAGTGTTCTCCGTGCCCGCGGAGCGCCGGGCAGAGGCCGAGGCAGAAGCCCGGCGGCAGCCCGAAAGGGTTGCTTCCACATCTCCCGAAAAGAAGACGCAAACTACTTCTTCCGATAAGTGCTCAGCATCCATGGCCTGCGGAATCGCAAGCGGGCCGATTGTCCGTCTGCGCCTAACTCGCGGCGCCGTTCTTCCAGTTCCTCATAGGGAATGGAGGCCTCAGGCAGTTTTCGAGTCTGCGCGTAGAGGCTCAAGTCCGCAGCGGTATCGCAAACGATCTCGAGATCGTACGAGAGATTTTTCTCGAAGTCGAACCAGTCGCGCGAGAGAGCATGCGATACCGCGGCTTCCGCTGCCGCCACGTCCTCCGGAGCGCTGTAAGAAGCGACCTCTTTTGCCCAAACCGGCCGGCCCGCGAGCGTCACCTCCACTACCATCGGCCTCGTCACGGGTTGTACGTTAACGAGAACGTCGCACGGCCTCAGTACGCGCCACGCTTCTCGCAGGGCATCGACCATGCCCTCTTGCGGAATTCATCACAAGGAAGAGGCTAGCAATACGATCTCGAACGCTTCGGCCGGGAACGGCAAATTAGCGGCGCTTGCGCACAGGAACCGCATGTCTCCATGACGCTGTGCACGAGGGACCTTTGCGGCAGACCGGATCTCCAGTTCCTTCGTGTCAATGCCAATAACGGACATCGGCGCATGAGCGTACCGAAACGTCAATCGGCCGTCGCCGGCGCCTACTTCGAGGACGCGGGCGTTGAGAAGATCGACTGCTTCGAGAATCACGCACGGCTCAATGCCGGCGGGATCGATTTCGATTGCCATGGTGGCAATCATATACCACCTGCGCAACGCCAACCCTCGGCGCCAACAGCTGAGCTATCTGCTATGCGGCGACGAGCCACTTTTCAAGCATGGCGGAGAGAGACGCGGCTCCGATGGGCTTGGCGAGGTGGTCGCTCATGCCCGCTTCCAGACATTGGCGGCGGTCGTGCGCCATGGCGCGGGCGGTGACGGCGATTACGGGAGGGGCGCTTGCTCCGAGGGAGTGAAGGAGGCGGCGAGTAGCCTCGAAGCCATCCATTTCGGGCATTTGGCAATCCATAAGGATCAACGAGTACACGGCGGCGGAGGCCATCGCCACGGCTTCGGCGCCGTTACATGCGACATCAATTAGAAAGCCGCGGCCTTCGAGCATTCGCGAGAGGAGCTTTTGGTTGACGGCGTTGTCTTCGGCGATGAGAATGCGCACGCCATCGAAGCGGCGGCCTGGCGTAGGGAAGACCGGAACCTTGACTGCCGCCGCCGCCGGATCGATCGGGAGATCGAAATAGAATCGCGAACCGGCTCCTTCCTGGCTGGCAACCCCGATGGCGCCGCCCATCAGTTCCACCAACTGCTTCGAGATGGCCAGCCCCAACCCGGTGCCGCCGTATTTACGGGTGGTGGATGCGTCCGCTTGGGAAAACTTCTGGAACAGGGCGACCTGCGCCGCTGCCGAGATCCCGATGCCGGTATCGGCGACGGAAAAACGAACGCAAGGACCGAAGGCGGTTTCGACGGAGATCGTAACGGCCCCAGCCTCGGTGAACTTGACGGCATTGGCGACCAGATTGAGAAGCACCTGGCGGATGCGTGGGGAATCGCCCACATAGTTGCTGGCGACCGCCGGCGCAATGGAAACGTCAAGGCGGATGCCTTTTTGGCGAGCGCGCGGTTCCAGCAGGAGGCGCACGCTGTCCACTAACGCGCGAATATCGAAGGGCTCGGGGTGGAGGGTCATGCGGCCCGATTCGATTTTCGATAAATCGAGAATATCGTTCAGGATCTCGAGCAGGGCGCGGGCGGAATTCAGGATGGCGCCGCCATATTCGGCCTGGTCGCCGCGCAAGGGTGTTTCAAGCAGCAACTCGCAAGCGCCCATGATGCCGTTCATGGGCGTGCGGATCTCATGGCTCATGTTGGCGAGAAAATCCGACTTTACACTATCGGCTCGCTGAGCGGCGGCGGCGGCGTCTTCGGCTTTGCGGCGAATCGCCTTGAGACGGCGGTTCTGCCAGAGGAGCATCGTTGCCACCAGCGCCAAGAGGCCGAGAGCTGCCGCGAGCCATATGCTCCGCCTGCGGCCAGCTTGGATAAGATCGATGACCAGGGTATCGCTGCTGGATTGCCGCGTCCATGTGAAATACACGCCGTTCAGGAACCCTTCGTGCGACAGCTTGCTGATCGCTGTGCGAAGGGCATCGGCGGCGTAACGGGCTTGGGGATTGGTCAGGCTCGCGCCCACTCCAAAATACAGTTCGGTGTTCGGTAAACCGATATAACGAAAGCTGTGTCCATTGCAAGCCGGAGGCAAATCGAGAACGATCGACCGGCCGGCACGCTCCCAGATGAAGACTGCGTCCGCCTGGTGGGAGCACAAAGCGCGCGCGCCCTCTGTAAAATTTGGCAGGTGCAACATCTGCGCCGGGCGAAGATGCAAGCGCGCGACACGTTCATTCGTGCCCGGATAGCGGACGGCCAGGATCTTTCCGGTGATATCGTCTCCGGAGTGGATGGGGCCGTTCGCCTCCACCATCAGCCAAAACTGTTGCGAGGCCCAGGGCTTGGAAATGTAATAGCGGCCATGGCGATCGGGAAGATCGCCGAAGATCGGCCAGAGATCCACCTTGCCAGCCGACATGGCCTTCTCGGGACCTTCCGGGGCGAAAACCCACTGCAGATGAATGTTGCGTCGGCGGGCGGCATTGGCCAGGATTTCTACCGCCGGCCCGGCTGGCTTGCCATCGGGGGTCAGGAGCTGATCGGGCGGACTGTACTCGTAGCCTATGCGGAAGGTCCGGTCCGCCGGGTCATGTTGACGGGATTCGACGAAGCGAAACGCCAAGGCGGCCAGCGTGAGGGCGGCAACGATCGATATGGCGCTTCGGCGAGCTGTCAAGGCGGTTTTGTCCTAACGGGATTATCGGCAGGGAAGGACGAAAGTTTAGCGGCGCCGAAAGCTCGCCGCGCAACCACTGGCGACGGCGCATAAATTGGGGACGCGACACTCGCACCGGTTATAATCGTGACGGTTTCCGATGGCGCCAACCGGTTCGCGAGGGAAATTCGATTTTCGGTTTGCAGCCGCCCTGCTGCTGCTGGCCCCCGCTGCTTTCTTCACCTGGCGCACCGTTGACGGACTTGCCACACGCCGGCTGCTGCGCATGGAACAGGCGGAGCTTGGGCATGTCCGCTATGGCTTGCTCAACGCGGACCAATGGGTAGAGCGGATTCTTCCTGTTCTCGAAGCAAAGATCGATGCGCTGGATTTGACGGCGCAGAACGGCGCGAGTTTACGCCCAACGGTGGAGAAGGCGCTTTACCGGCTGATCGATCAGTTGAAGGAGCAGATGAGCGCGCCGCCGGCGCAGGGCGCTGACGTCGCGGGGTTCGCGGCACAGGCGCAAGCGATGATCGTCAACATGATGGCTGCCAACCTCCGGCCGCGAGTGCCGGAGTTCGCCGGCATGGTGTTGGCCGAACTGGGAAAGCCGGAGAACAGACAGGCCGTCAAAAATTACCTGGCGGGCGTGCTCGTCGAGGGCGCCAAAAATACCTTCGGCGCCGTGGATATGACGTGGTATGCCGCCATCCTGAAGCAGCATGGCTGCGCCGATGCCACGTCGTGCCGGCAGGAACTGGGGCATCGGATCGCCGTGGCCGATGCCGATATAGCGCGCTGGTACCTGACGGCGCTGGGCGCCGCCACGCTGGCTTTTCTATTACTGCTGGCCGTGAGGCGGCCGCCGCGTTGGTATCACGTATTGTTGATGCTGCTGTTCTGTGCGGTACTGTTGGCGGGCGGCGTGCTCTCGCCGATGATCGAAGTAGAAGCCAGGATTACCCGGATCGCGTTTACATTCTTTGGAACGCCGCTCTCGTTCCCGGAGCAGGTTCTCTACTTCCAGAGCAAGAGCGTGTTGGAGGTCTTCCGGACTCTGATCGAAATCGGCCAGCCGCAGATGTGGCTCGTGGGAGTTCTGGTGCTGATGTTCAGCGTGGTCTTCCCAACTCTGAAGATCCTGACACTGGCGTCCTGCCTGAGCCGGCCGGAATGGCTGCGGAAATTCCGGATCGTGAGATTCTTCGCGCTGGAATCGTCGAAATGGTCGATGGCGGATGTCATGGCGCTGGCGATCTTCATGTCGTTCGTCGCATTCAACGGAGTGATTTCGAACGCCATGGGCAGCCTGCAGGGGCCCGGAGTGCAGTTGGTGATTCCGACCGACAGTTCGAAGCTCTTGCCGGGATTTTACTTGTTTATCGGCTTCGTTCTGGCGAGTCTGTTTCTATCGTGGAAACTGGAGCACGGATTGAAGACCTCGGAATCAGACGAAAGAACCGGGACGGATGTCTAATTCAGCAACTATCTACTTGCCACTTTGAAGTTTCGTATAATCTCATCTACGTTTTCTTGAGAGGAAAATCAAATGTCCGTAGCCAGGGACGCAGCCCTCAAAGGTATTGACACCGCGCTCGAAGATGCCGTGTCAAAGCTCAGCGGTATGTATGAGACCTGTTTAATCGAAGCCGCCGGCGACGCCGCCAAGGAAGCCGAGTGCAAGGCGATTCGTGACCGGAGCCTCGGCTTCGCGAAGCGAACATATACCGACATGGTGCAGGCGGTAAACCAGCAGTGGCCGGGTTGATCTTGCGGATTCAACCTGAGGAGGCGGTCTCTACTACATGGGCGACTTCGAGCGACAAAACCGCACGCGAGGAGTTCGGGTTCACGGACCAAGCGATCGCGCTTGCGTTACGGGCAGGGAAGCTTCAACGCCTAAAAGGGTTCATGCGAGGCGAATCCTGGATCGGCTTCTCCGGCGAGAGGCCGATGCGCTGGTCGCGTCAAACGCGTGAACGGTTACGTCGTGGAGCGCACTGCGAAGGCAGAGCTAAAACAGATAAACCGGGAACTGAGGCGCATGAAACCCAGATCGCCAAGTCAGAAGAGCGAAAGTCGAGAGTGATCGCCGACATCAGAAATTGATGGGTCTTACGCTCCAAGCTATTTCCGCGGCCGGATGACTTCGGCGTTGAGATACGGCCGCAACGCCTCGGGAATCACCACCGTGCCGTCCTTCTGCTGGTAGTTCTCGACGATCGCCACCCACGTGCGCCCTACCGCGAGACCGCTGCCATTGAGCGTGTGCGCGTATTCCGATTTCTTCCCGCCGCGGAAACGGATGCCCGCGCGGCGCGCCTGGAAGGCTTCGAAATTCGAGCACGAAGAGATCTCTTTGTACCCGTTCTGCCCTGGCAGCCAGACCTCGATGTCGTAGGTCTTCGCCGAACTGAATCCCATGTCGCCGGTAGAGAGCACAACGGTACGGAATGGGAGTCCCAGCCGTCGTAGGATATCCTCGGCATCGGCGGTGAGCTTCTCCAACTCTTCGTAACTCTGCTCCGGCCGGGTGAACTTTACCAACTCGACTTTCTGGAACTGATGCACGCGGATGATGCCGCGCACGTCGCGGCCATACGAACCGGCCTCGCTTCGGAAGCAGGGCGTGTAGGCGCAGAGTTGAATGGGCAGGTCGGCGCCTTCCAATGTTTCGTCGCGATAGATGTTCGTGACCGGGACCTCGGCGGTGGGTATCAGCCAGAAATCATGGCCTTCGCACTTGAACAGGTCTTCCTTGAACTTGGGCAACTGACCCGTACCGAAAAGGCTGGCCGAATTTACCATGAATGGCGGCAGCACCTCGGTGTATCCGTGCTCGCGCGTGTGTACGTCGAGCATGAAATTGATGAGCGCGCGTTCGAGTTTCGCGCCCATGTCCCAATAGAGCGCAAAGCGCGCGCCGGTGATCTTGGCGGCGCGTTCCAGGTCGAGGATGCCCAGCTCGGCGCCGAGATCCCAATGCGCTTTGGGTTCGAAATCGAACCTGCCTGGCTCGCCGACGCTGCGGACTTCGACGTTATCCTCCGCCCCTTTCCCTCCCGGCACGGATTCGTGGGGCACGTTGGGTATGCCGGTCAACAGGTCGTCAAACTGCGTTTCTATGGCCTTGACCTGTTCGTCGAGCGCGGCAATAGAAGCCTTCGCAGCGCGCACGCTCTCTTGTCGCGCAGTGGTATCGGCGCCCTCGCGCTTCAACTTGCCGATCTCTACGGACTCGGCATTGGCGCGCGACTTCAGTTGTTCCACCTCGGTGAGCGCCGCGCGGCGTTTGCGGTCGAGTTCACGGAACTGTTCCAATCCGGCGACGGGTCCACGCGTGGCGAGGCGTTGGGCGATTTGATCGAAATTGGCGCGAAAGTGCGAGAGATCGTGCATGTTCCTCCATGCTAGCGCAGGGCGCGATTGCGCCTCCTTCGTTATCCGCCCGACCACCTCCTGGACGGTACGTTCGCTTTTATGCGAACATAAACGGAGTGCCATTGACGGAGGTTCTCTTCTACCAGGAGGCCGATACGGTGCCAATTCGTGAGTGGCTGAAGTCTATTCCGGCCAAGGCGCAAAGGAAGTGCTTGGTTTACCTCGATCTGCTGGAGCAACATGGGCATAATCTTCGCCGTCCGATTGCGGATGTTCTCCGAGACGGGGTACATGAGCTTCGTCCGAGTTTCAGGGCAACAACTATCGCATTTTGTACTTCTTCAGTGGCCGGAACGTGGTGGTAGTCTCGCATGGGCTCGTGAAAGACTCTCAAGTTCCCGATGTCGAAATCGACCGTGCAATTCGCCGCCGGGATGCGTTCGTGAAGAATCCCGAAGCGCACACATATAGGAGACCGCAATGAGCAGGAAGCCAAAATCCGATGCCTTGAAGGAACTGCATGACGAATTGGTCGGCAGCAACCCGGCGCGTCAGGCCGAATATCAGGAAACGCTAGTCAACATCGAGGCCGCGCAACTCATTTACGATATGAGAACCTCGGCGGGACTCACCCAACGAGCGCTTGCGAAGCGCATCGGCACAACCGCAAGCGTCATCTGCCGCCTGGAGCAGGCGGACTATACCGGTCACACGCTGGCAATTCTCAATCGAATTGCCGCAGCTCTAGGGCGGCAGATCGAACTTCGAGCGGTCCCCAGAGAGGCGGCTTGATCACTCTTTT
This sequence comes from Bryobacterales bacterium, assembly GCA_963763545.1. Classification (GTDB taxonomy): domain Bacteria; phylum Acidobacteriota; class Terriglobia; order Bryobacterales; family Bryobacteraceae; genus PALSA-243. The sequence continues at coordinate 97,845 of CAVXPE010000043.1, read as the reverse complement.
TCCCGGCCATCTCTCCTAACCGCTTTCCCGCTCCCTCAGTCTAACGATGGTATCGGTAGACTATGGGTCTCCGGTCTCATGGAGGAATCGAGGACCACATGAAATATCGCGCCGTTCCCGGATTACGTTCAGGCCGTAAGCTGTCGCTGGCGGCTGCGGCATTGGCCGCGTTTGGAGGCCTGTTCCTCACCGGCGTCCCGTCCATTCGCTCTGCCCGCGCTCAGTCGCAGGGCGGCGGGAGCGCGCTGTCATTCGAAGTGGCATCGATCAAAGCGAACCGCAGCGGTGCGCGGAATAGCGGGTTCAAACGATTCGTTGGAGGTCAACTGGATGCCACCAACATCACGCTCAAGACGTTAATCGCCTTTGCTTATGACACCCCACAGGAACGGATTCTGCAGGGACCGGCATGGCTCGATTCCGAGAGATATGACATTCTTGCCAAACCAGATCAAGTTACGGATCAGCCGCTCGATCGGTCCATTTTCGCGATCAAACTCCGCACCCAAACTCTCCTTGCCGATCGCTTCAAGCTGATCCTCCATAAGGAAACCAGACAACTCCCGATCTTCAGGCTCCAGGTCGATAAAGGCGGTCCGAAGCATCTTCTGCCACCCAAAGGCGCCACTCCGGACTTGTTCACCAATGGACGCCACGTCATATGTCAGGCCGCCTCCATGGCCTTCTTCGCCAAGAACTTCCTCACGGGGCAGGTGGGCGGACCGGTATTTGACGAAACCGGCATTCAAGGAAATTTCGACTTCTCAATGGACTGGAGTCCCGATGACAACGCGCCCAGGAGGCCTGCCGATGCTGGCGACGAGCGAAGCGCCTCAGATCCGGTGGAGCCTTCGCTGTTCACGGCCCTCAGAGAACAACTCGGCCTTAAGTTGGAAGCAGGTAAAGGCCCGGTTGAGGTCCTGGTGATCGGCCACGCGGAGAAACCTTCCGAAAACTGACTATCTCACCTGCGAAGTTCCCAGGCATCTCCACATAGAGAAGCCCGCGGAGAACTAACATTTCGGCGACGGGCCGGCCAACAGTTTGAAATCAGGCGCCGTCGCTGCGCGCGATTGGAACGGATATAATCGCTCACATGTTTCGAATCATTGCCCTCACCGTTACTCGCAAGCGCACTTACCGTGACTGCGCAGGCTCAGACGGGCGATTGCAACGCGCCCGCTCCCTCGCCGTCCGTGACTCTCCCTCTCCCATCCGCGCCTTTCATGGTTGTCTCCGTCGAAGGACGGCTGCTGGGTCTTCGTGTCGCTCACCGGACGCGGTGAGAACTCGGGCATCGCCGTGCTGAAGCGATCGGGCGGCAAGACTGAATTAGTACGCGTAGTGCCTTTCCCGTCGTCGCCTACCGGCATTGCTCTCACGCACGATGGAAAGCTCCTCATCGGCGCGGCCACAACCCTGACGGTGATTGCCGACGTGAAGAAAATGACCGAGGGAGCGCCCGATGCCGTAGCTGGTTCGATCTCGGGTGGCCGCGGCAGCATCTACGCCAACACAACCGACGATGACAGGCTCCTCTTCGTTGCCGAGGAGAACGGTCAGTCCATCACCGTGATCGATCTTGAGCGCGCGCGCCGCAACGGCTACGCGCCGGATGCCGTCATCGGTAAGGTTCCCGTCGGCCTGGCCCCGATCGCGCTCACGCTCTCTCCCGACAACAAGTGGCTCTATACCACGAGCCAACTCGCGTTGCCGGACTGGAAGTGGCCGAAGGCATGCAAACCCGAAGGGGCGCCGGTGCCGGATTCGGTCATCACAAATCCGGAAGGCGCGGTGATCGTCATCGATGTCACGCGCGCCAGAACCGACCCGGCGAATGCCGTGGTTGCGCGCGTTCCAGCCGGCTGCAGTCCGGTGCGCATGACGAGTTCGCCGAAGGGCGATCGCATCTATGTCAGCGCGCGCAACAGCAACGCCGTGCTTGAATTCGATACGGCGAAGCTGGTTTCAGATGGCGCCCACGCCATGGTGGGAATCGCTCCCGTGGGCGATGCGCCAGTGCCCGTAATGACCGTGGATAAAGGCCGAAGACTTGTTGTGGGTAGCTCGAATCGCTTCGCCGGCCGGGGCGAGCCGCAGAGCCTGACGGTGCTCGATACGGCCAAGATCAGCCAAGGCTTGGCCGCGGTGCAGGGCATTGTTCCCGCCGGCTCTTTTCCTCGCGAAATGGCGGTTTCGTCCGATGGGCGCACGCTGTTTTTGACCAACTTCGGTTCGAATTCGTTGCAGGTTCTCGACATCGACCACCTCCCTATCGACCCGAAGCTGCCGCCCGAGATCGCCAAGAACGCGGATTCGGTCGCGCATCGCCACGACCACAAGCCTATCGAGGTCGATCCGAAGGTAATCGCCCGATACGTCGGCGTCTATCAGGCGTCCCCCACGCAAATCGTGATCATCGGCATGGACGGGAATCAATTGACAGCCAAGGTCGGCCCGCCTCCGCAGGTCGCCCTGCCCGAATCGGACACCAAGTTCTTCGTCTTGGGGTTGGAGATCGAATTTCCGAAGGTTGCCGAGGGCGGACACGCGGATCAACTTACCCTGAGCCAGGGGCAGCGGGTAACCGCTTTCAAGCGGCTGGACGACGAGGCCGCCAAACCCGTCCTGGCTGCCGCCGCGGCGGAAGAGAAACGGATCAAGGACAACACGCCGTTCCCGGGCAGCGAGGAGGCGCTGCGCCAGTTGATCGCCGGCCTGCAGTCGGGCAAACCGGTTGACACTATGCTCGGCGCCGGGCGCACAGCAGTTCCTTCCGCAATTCCAGCAGCAGGCGGCCCAGATGGGCCCTGTGAAGTCGATCCGGTTCCAAGCAGTCGGTCCAGCAGGCCCGGACATCTATGCAGATCGAGAGCGAGAAAGGCGCCTGGATGTGCCGGATCTGGATGGCAGCGGATGGGAAAGTGGAAAGGGTGCTCGCGCAGCCAACCAACGGGGGTTCGAATTCGCCCCCGATAACCCAGAAGGCTGTGGCGGCTGATGCGTCTTATGCGGCAGCGGCTGCCGCGGATACGAGCAACGCAAAAGCCGCGTCGGCATATGCCGCACAAGCGGCGGCAATGGGCGACGATGGGAAAACAAGAGGCGCGGCAAGTGCCGCGGCAAGCGCGGCGAATACGGCGGCAGCAGCGGTGGAAACATCCGCGGCCGCTGTGGAATCGGACGTCTCCAAAGCCACCGCGGCTTCGGCGGCCGGCGACAGAGCGGCGGCGAACACGGCGAAAGCACAGGCGGCGGCGGATTATTTGGCATTGCAGGCGGCGGATACTCAACTGGCAAAGGCTGCAGCCGATTTAGCAACTGCGGCGGCGGCGAATGCCGCCTTCTATGGCGGAGCAACGAACCCGCCTGGAGCAATCAATGATATGGGGGCTCAGGATGCTTCTGCCTCTGCCAACCTGCTCTCCGCAGTCACGAAAGGCGGGACTGCGGGATATGGCGCGGCGGCCGCGAATGAGGCGGCTGCTATAAAGGATGCCAATACGATAGCGGATGCTGTCTCCCGCCAGGGCCCCTGCCTTCCGGGCAGCGGCCACAGCGGAAGCTGCGGCACAAGCCGCCGCTACCGCCGCAGCTGCGGGAGGGAGCGCTTCAGCCGCAACGGCGGCAATATTAGCAGCGGCGAATGCCGGGGCAACCGCGGATGGAGCTGGAAATCCTTTTGCGGGCGCCGTAGAGACTGCGGCGGCAGCTGTCGCACATGCCGTCTCGGCCACCATTGCATCCCAGCAGGCGATGGACCGGTTGAAAACGCTTCCATGATTCAACGGTTACCGGCGGGGTGGCTCCGGAACGCTCGGCGAAGTGACTGCTCCTACGTATGAGTGAGTTGGCGATAAAGCCTCAAATCAGAATATGCTTATGTACCTTTTCGAATAACTTGTGATTGTCGCGGTAATCCACATTGATCCCGATGAGGACCGGGCCGGGCGTTTCGAATGCCTTCCGCAACTGCGGCGCAATCTGTTCAGGGGCATTAATCAAAAGGCCTGTAGCGCCAAAGGCTTCAGCGTATTTGACAACGTCTACCGGACCGAAGTCCACGCCTGAAGGCCGCCCGTACTTGGCGCGCTCCTGGACGGCGACCATATCGTATGTACCATCGATCCAAACCATGTGGACCAGATTCAACTTCAATCGGACGGCTGTTTCCAATTCCATGGCAGAAAACAGAAATCCGCCGTCGCCCGAAATCGACAGGGTTTTCTCACCCGGCCGCAGCAAACACGAAGCGATTCCCCAGGGCAAGGCCACGCCGAGCGTCTGCTGTCCATTGCTGATAAGAATTTGGCGGGCCCGGAAGCTAAATAAGAAGTGAGCAATCCAAAGATGGAAGGATCCCATGTCGACGCACAAGGTCACATCCTCGGTCAGCCACTTTTGAAGTTCGGCGACAATGCGCAGGGGATGTATCGGATTCCCGGTGTACTGGTTGGCATCCTCACTTCTGACTGACGCGTTTGGACGATAGCGCCGCGAGGAACTGCTCCACATCGGGCTCCAGGACAACTGGCCCGACCAAATCCAACAACGCCGAGAGACTTGCCGCCACATCACCCAACACTTCGACCGCCGGCGAATAGAAACTGTCGATGTCCGCCCGATTCGCATCGATATGGATCAACTTGGCGTTGCGGAGGCGGTTCCAAATTGAAGGGATCGTACTCCACCGGATCGTACCCGACCGCGATGATGATGTCGGCGGCGGCAAGCAGTTCATCTCCGGGCGAATTATCGAGTTGACCGACGCGGCCCGCGAAATTGTGAAAAAGATCCGCCGACACCGTACCCGCGGCCTGAAAGGTTCCGACGGCAGGGATACCGGTCTTTCGCATGAACGCTCGAACTGCCTCCGCATTCTCGGGCTTACTGGCGAGAAGCCCCAACAACAACACTGCGCGCCGCGAGCCGTTGATGATTCTGGCCGCCTCCTCGAGTGAACTGTCGGCTCCCGGGACCGAATGCAGGTCTTGACGAACCGGTCAGCGCTTCACAATTCGCTTCACCTTCCATAACGTCCTTCGGAAGGCTTACAAATGCGGCGCCTGGGCGGTCTGATTCGGCAGCAGAGAAATGCGTTCGCCAGGATTTCCCCGATGGAATCGGGCGAACTGGCTTCGGCGCAAAACTTTGTTAGAGGCTTAAACGCTGAAACAGCCTGGAACGTTTGATGAACCTGCTTGATGGCTTGAGAGGTCGGAACTGCGCCACCAAGTGCGACCAGTGGGTCGCCTTCGCTATTCGCAGTCAAGAGCCCCGTTGTCAAATTGCTCACGCCAGGACCGGAGGTGGCAATCGCGACGCCAGCCTTACCCGTCAGTCTTCCGATGCCGCCCGCAATGAAAGCCGCATTCTGCTCGTGACGGCAGACCACGGTTTGAATGGAGGACGACGCAAGGGTGTCGAACACCTTGTCGATCTTCGCGCCGGGGATTCCAAACACATATTGAACGCCCTGCCTTTCAAGCGATTCGACCACGATTTGGGCGCCGGTCTTTGCGTTGGCTGTGTAGTCATGCTTTGGTTGCGTGCTCGACGTTTAAGAGGTCTTCGACGGGATCACGAGAGAGGTCCGCTGCAAGAAACTGCTCCGTCTCCGGCAGAGAAACATGCATTTCGGTAATGGCGCAGCTATCGATCTCGACCTCCGAGGCCTGGCAATCCAGAACGTGACCTCCGTGTTGCCGGTCCTCGGATAGAAAGTGGAAATGGTAGCCGGGAACGCTGAACGATGCGGCGAATGCCGGCGACCATAATCCCACTAGGGTTCCACGCAACTCCTCGAAGTGAAATTCCTGCTGAACGGACGCGGCCGTCTTAAGCGTCGTTCCTTCCGAGACCGGCTTCATCACTCTGGTCTTCACGGTGTGGAACGTTCCGTTCACGCGAAAGGCATAGAAGACATTATTCGAGTCGCGGAGTTGGTCACAGACCTGAACCAGGTCATCAAAGGTGGGTATTTCTGATGTGTCCTTTGCGAGAGCTGCTGCTAAACCGCGTCACAACGGCATACGGTATGAGGCGCTCTCCCTCGACGGGAGCGATGGCGCCCGTTGAGGATACCTGATAGCAGACACCATCCAGCACTACCATCTCCCCGTCGAGGTCGGTGAACGTCCCCAACCCGAAATCGCCATGCTGTAACAGACGCGAGACTCTGACGGCTCCTTGATAAATTCCTTCGACGAGCGCCGCGCTGGTCGACACCTGAAACAGTGTGTGGAGGGGTGTCGCGAGGTATTGAGACAGAGCCCTATGCGACGATATGATCGCGGGTTTCTTTGTCCGCATCCATCCGTTGCTGCAGGGCCGCTTCAAGCGAATCGGGAAGAGAACAGGAAATCGTTTTCATGACGACTACTCGACCGTTAATTGCTTGAGCGTTTTGAGATCATCCACCATATACGCCATCGATGCTCGAACTCCTTGCCGCAACGAAGGGGGGCAAGGTCGGACAATTCCTCACCCTTGCAAACCGGCAGTTCAAGCGTGCCGTCGCCGATCCACGCCTGCTCTATCTTGACGTCGTGGGGAACATTCTCGACAAGTTCGTGTATCGCCGGCTTATCGTGGCTCCCTGCCGCCAGGCGCGGAAAGTGCAGGAGGTTCACGACTGGGCGTTGGTGCAGAGCCGATAAATCCGTAACCGGCTCTCGCAGTGTCACGACACCTTCCGCAAGCCTCTGACCGCCAGCCGAAAGAGTTCCGGCGAACTTAGACCCGGCAGCCAATGCAGGGCCGGCTTTGCCTGTAGCCGCGTAATACCTCGTCTGGAAATACGGAACCGAGTCGTTTCGGATAGCCCTGGGTCCATCCGCGCGCCAGCGCTGCATCGTTGTCCACAAAGATGTATGGACAATAGGAAACGGGCCTTCCTTCAAAGAGTGCGTCCAGCAGAATGAAGAACTCGCGATACTGGTACCGCGCTGGATCGAGAAATTCTTCATTCGAGCCCGAGAACTGCCAATCGTAGAACAGCGCATTTGCGTGCCCAGCCGCGGACGGATCAGGCATCGAGCCCGGTCTGGCAGCGTGGCTGCCACCGCAGAAGGATCTGCCCAAAACTCAATGTTCAGGAAGTCCGAGGAATAGTACCAGGGCGGAAGCGGGTTAAGTGTCGATTTTCCCTTTGGGGTCAATGGATAGTTGAAGCCTTTAAGCACGGTCGTTCGCCCTCGCAGAATTGTCGTGGCTGTCCATCTGTGACTGCATCTGGACTGTCTAATCGGGAAGATCCGGTGTAGGCCGATTTTGTTGGAGGCGGGGCTCGATAAGGGCGAGGAAATCGCCAAAGTGACCTTGCGAGTTGGTTATTTGAGCACGCCGGTCCGTGACAGAAATCTAAAACTTCCGCTAGCTAACGTCTTACTTTACCGAGCCGCGACCGCTAGGGAGCGGTTTTTGCACTGACTGCTAACACCGTATACCGAATGAATCCAAGAAAGTCGTGCGGCGTGCTCGAAAGATCGGAAACGCGGATATTTCGAGTCACTGATTGCCAAGGACGCGGCTCGCGACAGTCTGCTCGACGAGATTCTGAGCTTTTTCGGTGGACTGCCGCAACCTATATTGCGCAACTCATCGAGCCAGTCAAGCTCACGCTATTAATTACCACGTCACAGGAAGGGGGACCGCCTAAGGCAGCTAGTTCTAAGCGATAAGATTAGGTGTGCTCCATCGGTTTCTTCTTCTGTTTGCTCTTATCCAGGTCGCACAGGCCCAGATCGGCGGCCGGGTTATCCAAACGGTCGCCGGAACGGACGGTTCCGGGTTGCCGGCCTTGTCTATCAGTTTGCCGCCGACGGTGGATATCCGGGAGGATGCCGCCGGGCACATCTATCTGGCCAGCCAGTTTTATTCGAGAATTTATCGTCTCGATCCCGACGGAATCATGCGAACGGCGGCAGGGAACGGCGTGAGCGGACCGATTTCTGGCTACGGCGCGACAGTTTCCGGCGTGCCGGCAACTCAGTCGCCGCTGACCGGGCTCGATTACATCGCTCTCGATGGAGCCGGTAATTTGTACGTCGCCCTCGCGCAACAGATTGCGGAGATAGACGCAGTTACCGGAATCATTTCGAGCGTGCTGACGGTTCCGTATAAGCCCCGCTTTGGACCGGCCATCTCTTCCATTGATTCGTTCGCCGTCGCGGCCAATGGCGACATCTACATTGGCGACAGCCTTGCACATCGGATCGTCAGGTTCACGCCCTCGACCGGAATCGCGCTGGCTGTAGCCGGTAACGGCGTCAACGCTTCTCCCGTTATTGGAGTGCAAGCTTCGGCGAGCCCCATCGGGCAGGTCGGTGCAATCGTTCTTGCGCCCGATGGCGCGGTTTACTTTTCAGGTATCCCGACAGGGCTATACCGGATCGATGGCTCTACCGGTGTCCTAACAGGAGTCAACCTGGGGCCCGCGGGTTCGACGTTAATGGCGAGCACCATTCCTGGCAACGAAATCCGCGTCGATTCCTCCGGAAACGTGTTCGTTCTATCCGAGTTCAAGCTCTACAAAATAGACGCTCGGACAGGTCAGGCGTCCTTGTTCGCTGGCGCGGGGTCTGCCTTCCCCGCGGCCTTTAACGAATCGTTGTTCTTTGAAATCGAGCCTTCGGGCGCCTTCCTCTATAACACCTATTTCTCGCCGTATCTCATGCGCTTCGACCCTGCCACGGGAAATCTTACTCAGCTCGCCGGAAATGGAATGAATTGCTATCGCGGCGATGGAACTCCCGCTCTAGAGCAACAGATATGCAACCCGGAGCAGATCGCGCTTGCGTCCTCCGGCGCCATCTATATTTGGGGACTCAGCCGCATCCCGGGTCTTGGCACTACAACCTGACGGCTCCTTGATTTCAGCGATGGGCCCCGGCTTCGCTCTGGTGTTCAACGCAGCGCCGATTTTCCAGGGTTTACCCGCAGCGATTACTCTTGGCGCTCCCGGAGGCGTCTGGATCGATGCAACCGGCGACGTCTACGTAAACGACATGGGTTGGGGCCGGCTCTTTGGTTTGGACGCCACAACCGGCGTAGTGACCGCCGCCGCCGCCGTTTACCAGAACATGAGTGTCGGTAACGGTCCCAGCATCTGGACGCCAGCTGTTGCCGCTGATTCGGAGTACATTTACTTCTCGGAGCCCATTTTGTCCCAGGTATGGCGCGTCCCGCGCTCGGGCGGTACGCCGCAGTCGTACGCGGGCAACGGGACAGCCGGGGCTTCAGGCGCCGGCGGCACTGCTGCGGCAGCGTCCCTTTGGCGCCCTGGCGGGTTGGCTGTGGATTCCTCGGGCAACTTGTATATTGCGGACGCTGGAAATTCGATTTGGAAAGTTGATCGCGCTTCGCAAATCATCACCGTTGTGCTCGGCAGCCTCCAAGTCCCTGTCGGCCTGGCTTTCGACCACGCTGGGAATCTCTGTTTCACGGAATGGGAAGTCGGCACGGTCAGTTGCATGGACCTCAAAACCAAATCCGTCAAGCGCGCGGCTGGCACGGGAACGCCAGGATTCAGCGGCGATGGCGGGTCTCCATTGAACGCCCAGTTGAATCAGCCAAGCGGCATCGTGTTCGATGCCGAAGACAATCTCTACATCTCCGACTCAGGCAATCAACGCATCCGTGTCATTCTCCGTCATCCGTCCGGCGAGCGCCGCCGCTAGCGGAGTTGGCGTTCGCGTTCGATTATCTCCCCTGCGATCTCAGTCAGTTCGTCCGCCGTAACGCGGCCAAGTCCAATTCGGCTCCAGTCTTCTACTCCTCAACGCCAATGGAGTATTCGAGCCTCTGGAAGTCGCCTCAAACGCGCCTGGGGCATCGACTTCAATATCCCTTGTTGGAAGAAGCAACTCGTCGCACTTCTGATCTTCGCCTGTGGCGCGCTCGCCCTGTCGGACGATATGGCGAAGCCCGGGGCGTTCTGGCTACGGCGGTTCCGATGTCTTCGTTTTGTGACCGTCGACCGTCGGTTTCGGATTAGGCCGTGGCCGGCGATTCTGCGATGGGGCTGTGAGATCTAATGCCCCTGATCCCTCCCACGCTCCTCACCATCAACCAGACGATGAGTAGAGTCCGCGCCACCTCAATCCAGGGCAATGAGTACGCCGGCATTTGCGTAAGGAGACTGGATGGAACGGTTAGCAGCAGAGCAATTGCCATCGGTTTCCAAAGATTGATGCCGACCTTGTGACGTGACATAACCCAAAAAAGAAGGAACCCGATTAGTGGGCAAATCAGATGAACCGCCGGGGCGTAAAAACGTCCGAAATCGCGAATGTGGCTCATCGGTTGCCATCCGTGAGCGAAACTCCATAGCCGCTCCGTTGCCAACAGCAGATGCCGGAAGAATCCTTGGTAGGTCCAAATTGACAAAGGCTCGTTCAGGTCCATGGCGGAAAAGACCAAGCCATGGGTGAAGACCGCCGCCAGCGTCGCGCTCGTCCCGATAGATAAGTATTTGCGCATGAGAACCTCTCCTGTTCCCATCGGCTCGTTTGAGGGAACTCTTGAGAGTGTTGTGGAATGATCGGTCTTCGTTGATTCGTGGCTGTGATTCGTGGCTGTGTCTGTGCCGCTCCATTCCTGGCGTTCGCCTTCGCTTCCAGTTAATGCAGCTAACTGGCCGCTGCCGAAGCGCTCAGCGACAGCCCCTGCGAAAGGGTGAAGGTCATTCAATAATGCGCCTCCAAAAATCGGTCACAAACTTTCAAAATAAATTTTCAACCCAATTTCTTCAATGACTTCCACCCGATTTCCAAGCCCTCCGCCATCCCGGAATTTGGAGCCCTCCTGCTACTCTGAAATCGAAAAGGGCTGCTTCGCGCGCCTCGCGCGCCAGGCAGCCCTTTTTATTTTCGATACGCAAAGGAGAAACGAAATGTCCACCCCAGCCCAAGTCGCCGCCAATCAGGCGAATTCGAAACTTTCAACAGGACCAACCAGCGAAATCGGCCGCAAAACCGTAAGCGCGAATTCCGTAAAACATGCCTTCTGTTCGAAGGTGCATACGCTCCTGCCCGGCGAAGAAGAGCCGTTCGCCGAATACCTTCAGGAATACAGGAAGGTCTACGCTCCCATCGGCGTGCCCGAAGAGGACTCTGGTCCACAGCCTGGCGGATAACAACTGGCGATTGAAAAAAATCACTTCCCTGGAACGGACGCTCCTAACGAGGCTTGAAACCGTCGAGCCCGAGGCCTTCGAGGACACCCTCAAAGAGCTGCGGCGCACATCCACCTACGCCCACAGAACGCAACGCACCATCGAAAAAACCCGCGCCGAGCTGCGAATGATGCAGTCCGGGCGCAAGTCGGCCTACGACAAAGCCCAACAAGAGGCGATCCTACTCACACAGCTAGCTCATCTGAAAGGCGAACCGGTCGACCAGGCCAAGGAATTCCCGTCCCCCGAACTCTGCGGTGGCTTTGTTTATTCACTGCCCGAAGTCGCTCGTCTCATCGGTCGCGCCGCCCGCCTGGAGGAGGCCAAGTTCCGCGTAGGACAGGCTTCCAGCCTGTCCAGCTAGTGTCAACGTAGCCCCGTTTTCAGCAGGGCACGGCGCCGCCCTCCCTCGCCCACAAGGCCTACGGAGCAAGCGGCCCGTCGATCTTTCTCAACTGAATAGCCCCGTGTCGCATCCGCGCCCGTAGTGTTCCCTCGGCCGCCCCAGGCCGCTTTTCTTTGCGAGCTTGGCGGGCTTTGCGTGAGATCGGGCGCACCTCTCCTAACCGTTTCCCGGTCCCCCAGTCTAACGATAGTATCGGTAAACTATGGGAACGAAATCGGAAATTCCCCCGGGTACGTTATACATGTTGATCCTCCGGTCGCTGGCGCGGATGGGGGCGATGCATGGGTACGGCGTCGCGCAATTTATTCAACAGACGTCGGAGGACGTTCTACAAGTGGAAGAGGGATCGCTCTATCCCGCCCTCCAGCGGATGCTTATCAAGGGCTGGGTTACGGCCGAATGGAAACAATCGGACAACAACCGGCGCGCCCGCTATTACCGCCTTACGCCCGAAGGTCGCAAACAAATGAGCCGGGAGTTGGATGAGTTCGAGCGCGTGATGGCAGCGATCGCGCGCGTCATCGAGCCGGCCTGAGCATATGCGGGAGCTATTACGTCGTCTCAAATATTTCTTTCGCCGCGCAGAATACGAGCGCGATCTCGACGACGAGATGGCGCATCATCTGGCAATGCTTGAAGAAGACAAAAACTTGGGCGCCGCCGCCAAGAAGCAGTTTGGCAACGCGACGTCGTTGAAAGAGGAGAGCCGGTCTATGTGGACATTCGGATTTCTGGAGCAGTTGGCGCAGGACATTCGCTATGCCTTGCGGGCGATGGCGGCAAACCCGCTTTTTACAGCTACGGCGGCGCTATCGCTGGCGCTGGGGATCGGCGCGAACACCGCGATCTACAGCTTCATGGATGCGATCCTGATGCGATCGCTCCCGGTGGCCCATCCCGAGCAATTGGCGATCGTCGAGTGGCACGCGCCGAAGCGGCCTCGCGTCGTCGAGAGCCTTAACGGAACGTCGCACCGCTATGGCAAGGCCGGCACGCGAGAGTCCGAATTTTCCGTACTCGCGCATATGATCTGTTCCGGGCGAACCGGCGAATATTCTCCACGCTGTTCGGCTACACTTACGCGCAAAAGTTCAACGTGATTGCGCGTGGCGAGGCGGAATCGATTCAGGGCGGATTCGTTTCAGGCAACTACTTCGCGGGCCTTGGCGTGCCGCCCGCCGCGGGACGTCTTATCGGCGCGGACGACGACCGCGCCGGCGCGCCGCCAACCGTGGTGCTCGCCTACGCCTACTGGCAGCGCCGCTTCGATGGCGATCCAGCGATTGTTGGCAAAACGATCCTGATTAACAACCAGCCTTTCACCGTTGCCGGCGTTTGCGCTTCGGGATTTTTTGGGGTCGATCCCCAGAACCACCCCGGCGTTCTTTTTGCCGATTCACGACATGGCCCTGGTGCTTCCGAACGTAGCGGCGGAGAAGGTCTCGCGCTTTGTCGACGACCACTATTACTGGATCGAGATGATGGGCCGTCTTCAGCCGGGAGTGAGTATGGCGCAGGCAGAAGCGGCGCTACGCGCGCAATTCAGCGCTTTCGCGGCGCACACCGCGGCTTCGCCGAAAGATGCCGAGGTGTTGCCGGAGCTCGCTCTCGAAGCGGGCGGCGCCGGAATCGATTCGTTGCGGCGGCAATACTCGAAGCCGCTATTCGTATTGATGACCATGGTCGGGCTGATCCTCGCGATAGCGTGCGCGAACCTGGCGAACCTTCTGCTGGCGCGCGCGGCCGCGCGGCGGCGCGAAATCGCCGTGCGCTTGAGCCTGGGCGCGGGGCGATGGAGAATCGTGCGGCAGATGCTTACCGAGAGCGTCCTGCTCTCGGTAACTGGCGGGGCGCTGGGGATTTTCGTGGCGCTGGCCGGCATTCGCTTCATCACCTGGCTGCTGGCGAACGGACGCGCGGATTTTACTCTGCGCGCCGAAATCGATTGGCCGGTGCTCGGATTCACTTTCGCGCTGGCGGTGGCCGCGGGAATGTTGTTCGGTTTGGCGCCTGCGATCCAAGCGACCAAAGTGGATTTCACGCCGGCCCTCAAGGAGAGCCGCACGCAGGGAACTACGGGCGCCGGCCACCGATTCCGCCCGCGTCTGGGTCACGTCCTCATCGTCGTGCAAATTGCGGTGTCCTTGCTGTTGGTGACCGCCGCCGGACTCTTCGTTCGGACGCTTTCCAATCTCCACTCCATCGATGTAGGCTTCAATCGGGAAAACATTCTGATGGTGACCATCAACGGCCGCCAGGCGGGGTATCGCGATGCCGCACTGGCGCGTTTCTATGCGGGTCTGCTCGAGAAGTTCCGCGCCATACCCGGCGTGCGCGCGGCCACTGCGTCGAACTTGCCCCTGGTGTCATATTACGTGAACGATACCGGCGTTACCATTCCGGGCCGGGCGAAGCAGCAGGGTGATCCATTTGTGAATATTCTGAATGTAGATCCCGGCGTTTTTGGAAACCATGCAGATCCCGGTGCTGCTGGGCCGCGGCCTGCAAGGGGGCGACCTGGCGTCTCCGGCGGTTGCGGTGGTCAATCAGAAATTTGCATCCGTGTTTTTCGGCGGAGAGAGCCCCGTCGGCCGGCAGTTTTCGTTCTCCGGGCAGGCCAGAGCCGTTAATCGAAATCGTCGGCGTGGCCAGAGACGCCCACTATAATTCGCTGCAGGAGAGGGACCAGCCGGTGGTCTACATTCCTTACGCCCAGACAGCCGAACCGATTGAGCGGTCTGTTCTTCGAACTCAGAACGGCGGGTGATCCTTTCGGCGCCGTGGCAGCGGTTCGCCGCATCGTTCACGATGCCAGCCACGCCGTCTCCATTACCGAGGTCACTACGCAGGCGCAGCGTATCGAGCAGACCATCTCGCAGGAGCGAACCTTCGCGTTTCTGGGGAGTTGTTTCGCCGTGCTGGCTATGCTGATCGCAGGCGTAGGTCTCTACGGCGCCATGGCGTACACGGTGGCGCGGCGGACGGGCGAAATCGGAATCCGCATGGCGCTTGGCGCGCAACGGCGAAAGATCATTTGGATGGTGCTGCGCGAAGTTCTCGCGCTGACCACGATTGGCCTCTTAGCGGGCTACGGCGCCGCTCGGCTCACCACGCAATTCGTTGAATCGTTCCTCTACGGAATGAAGGCCAACGACCCGCTGGCGGTGGCGGCGGCCATTGCAATTCTACTCGCGGCTGCGCTTACGGCCGGGTATGCGCCCGCCTGGAGAGCTTCGCGGATCGATCCCGCCGCGGCCTTGCGAAACGAATAGCGAGTTCGATAGGCCGGGGTACCCTCTGGGTCCGCCTGTCGGCGCGCCGAAAGGCGCGGGTTAGACGCCTACACGCTATCCGGTCCGCGGTCTACTCTTCTTCGTCCTCTACTTTGACGGGCTCTAGATCTTCGGCTTCGAAAATCTGCCGGCAGTCGAGACACTCCACGTATTCGACGCCCTCGCGCCGGGCAATGATCTGGGTTCGATTGTGATCGCAGGCGGTCTGCATACTAACGCTTTAATGGATTTATTCTATCTGGGCGGATGCCGATGTCAAGTCCCGGTACTGGAAGCCCGTCGGGGCGCCGTGCGGCCATTCGGTAGACTGGAGCGAATGCATCGCGTTTTGGCGTTTGTTGTGAGTCACGGATATTCGCTGGTCTTCTTTTGGGTCTTCGCGGAACAGGCGGCCCTGCCGCTTCCTTCGATTCCCATATTACTGGCCTCGGGTGCGCTCGCGCGCATGGGCAAATTGAATTTGGCCAGCATTCTTTTGTGCGGCATCTGCGGCTGTTTGCTTGCGGATTGCGCCTGGTTCCAGCTCGGAAAACGGCGCGGCGCGAAGATACTGCGTTTCATCTGCCGCATTTCGATGGAGCCGGATTCGTGTGTTCGCAAGACCGAGAACCTCTTCGTAAGGTTCGGTTTGCGGTCGCTGTTGGTGTCGAAATTCGTTCCCGGTCTGAATGCCGTCGCGGCCCCCCTCGCCGGCGCGTCGGGCGTGAGGATGAGACGATTTCTGGCCTTCGATTCGACGGGTGCGCTGTTGTGGATCGGCGCCTACGTTTCCGTAGGCTACATATTCAGCGATCAATTGGAAATCGCGGCCGCGTATGCGCTCCAGCTCGGCTCCTGGCTGATCTACTTCATTGCCGGTACGCTCGTGGGATGGATTGGCTGGAAGTTCATTCAACGCCGCCGCGCCTTGCGCAGACTTGCGGTAGAGCGCATCACGGCCTGGGAACTGCGCGAGCGGCTGCGCGCCGGAGAGGACATTGTAGTGGTCGATTTGCGCAGCCCGCTCGATCAAACCGAATCGATCCCCGGCGCCCGGCGTTTCACTTTCGAAGAGTTGGACAAGCGCAACACGGAGATCCCGCGCGATCGCGAGATCGTCGTGCTCTGCACTTGACCCAATGAAGCCTCGAGCGCCCGTGCGGCGCTGCGTCTGAAGGATTTCGGAATCACGCGCGTGCATCCGCTGGCGGGCGGCGCCGAGGCGTGGCGGCGTTTGAACGAGTCCGACCCCACTCGGTAGCTCGAAACCAAGGACGAGGCCTCAACTCCCCGGGCTCTGCGTTTGTAGCAAACGATGCATGTGGTCAGCTCGGTACTATTGACTCCGCCCTTAATTGGGCGCAGACTGAAATTGTAATCGGACCGGTTATCCCGATTTCAACGCCCGTCTCTAAAAGCCAGTTCGCCTTGAACTGGCGGGAGGTGACATATAGAACCGGACCAGAATGAGGGCGGCCTCATCCCCGGTTAGCGAACATGCAACACGGACGCCTCGCCGGTCTGATGATTCGGCGCCTCTGATAGGCGCAACGCGCGTAAAGCGCAAATCGAATGGCTTGGAATTGTGGCGTTTCTGAGTTCGCAACCGGGGGTGACCGCCCTTTTTAATTCCTTCCAAGATTTATCGGAACCAAAGTAAAGCCTCCCGATTTTCCCGCCTTTGTAGTGTAAACTGTAAAGACCGCCCCACATTATGAGTTCTGTTTCTACCCGGGAAATCTCCAGTGCGCACAGCCCCGATTCGGACGATGCCTTCATGTTTTACGGGCTCGCCACGAAAAAAGTGCGATCGTCCAAAGTCACCTTCCGCCACGTGCTATCGGATATCGAGACCCTAAACCGGAAGGCCATGGAGGGAGTTTACGATCTCAGCGCCATCTCCTATCATGCCTACCCCTACGTTGCCGACAAATACGTTCTGATGGCAAGCGGTTCCAGCATCGGCGATGGGTATGGCCCTACGATCATCGCCAACCGTCCGATGGAGCCGGAAGAACTCAAGGGAAAGCGTATCGCGGTTCCCGGCACGATGACTACGGCGTATCTGGCCTGCAAACTGTTTCAGCCGGATTTCGAACCTGTGGTGACGCCGTTCGATAAAATTACCGCCGCCGTACGCGACCGCGCCGTGGATTGTGGTCTGATCATCCACGAAGCGCAGCTCACCTTCGACCGCGAAGGCTTCCATCGCGTCGCCGACTTGGGCCGGTGGTTCAAGAGCACATATGAGCTTCCGCTGCCGCTTGGCGGAAATGTCCTCCTACGCTCGCTCGACCCCGAAATCAAAAGTGAATGCTGCCGCATGATGCGCGAAAGCATCCAATACGCGCTGGACAATCACGCCGAGGCGCTGGAGTACGCGATGCAGTTCGCGCGCGATATGGAAGCCAGGTTGGCCGATAAGTTCGTAGGCATGTACGTAAACCACTACACCGTCGATGCAGGCGAGGTAGTGCCCCGCGCTGCGCAGAAGCTGCTCGATTTGGGTTTTGAAGCGGGATTGATTCCGCATAAGGTCACAGTCGAATTCGTGCGATAAGTTCGAGTGACCCGCAAGCTATCAGCGTTCAGCTTACAAGCTGATCGCTGAAAGCTGACCGCTCAAGGCTTCTGCCGTCACGCCGCGAATGTCCACGGTTTAAGCGCCTCGTCCACGCCCCGTAACAGACTTTCCGTCGTGAATGGCTTAGGCAACAAAGCGAACCCTTTCCGCGTAACGAAGCGTTGCAGCAGGTCGGCGTCGTGATGGCCGGAAATGAAGAGCACTGGAAGGTCTGGTTGCCGCGAGCGAATACGCTCGGCCACTACTGGACCCGTAAGATCCGGCATGATTACGTCTGTCAGTAGTAGGTCTATGGGTTCGCCGCAAGCTTCGTAAACCTCGACGGCGTTCCATCCACCCTCCGCGCGCAGCACACGGTATCCCGCGCTTTGCAAAACCCTCTCTAGGAAAGTCAGCACTTCGCGGTCGTCATCTACCGCGAGAATGGTGGCGGAAGAGGGCTGCGAAACTGGGGCGAGCGCTGCGGGCATCCCGGATCCTATTCTTGCGGGAGGGGAATGTATCTAGGCGTGTCCTAAGATTGCCCCTCGCGCCTAACTTAATTATAAAGACTGGAGCGAAAGCCGCAGTGTGGCTAATCGGGGCTATCGTCTGAGTTTAACCTGATACCTAAGAGGTTCCTAGGTACATGATATGCACATAAGTTCCCAAGCGCACATTATAGGCGAGATAGTAGCCAATATGGTCGGGGTCTTCATAGATCACGATCTGGTCCGAATCCCAGAGCCAACCATTGGCCAGCGCCAGATCCGCATCGGCCACCGAGAAATAGAAGCCGCCGAACCAGAAGCGCGATGGGCCGCCGCCTACTAGCCGAAACACGTGACTGGGTCCAAACCCGCCGCTGAAATGGCCGTGCTCCCACGGATGATCCAGATGAAATCGGGGATCGTTCCTGCCGGTGTCATGGCCGACCCACTTATTGCCGTCGACATGGGGTACTGCAGGGTGCCCGGCCCTTTCGGGTTCGTGCATCGGCACAGGCGCGGTGCCCTGGGGTCTTGACGGAGCCTTCACCGGTGCAGGACCATGCGCCGGGGGTCTGCTGGGTGTGAAGTGTTCTTCGCCTTTTTTTCCTTGAGCGAAACCGGGGGCGATGAGGATTGAGCTGGCGAGAAAAACGAGGGTTGTTTTCAGCACACCCCAATTCTATGCTAAAAACACGCGCCTGTCAGGCGGAAAGTCGCGCCTTGCGATCACGATGGTAGTCCGTCAGCGTCTGGTTGGCGGATTCAATCGTTTCGAGCTCATCGGCGATGCGTTCGAGGCTCGACCCGCGCAGCATGATATACAGCTCATCGTCGCCGATTTCCGTATAGACTCGGTTGCCGATGCAGCCCGCGCTCGCGACGGCGCCGGTTCCTATCGCCGCGGGGATGGCCATGCATGTCGGCCTCCCGAGCAGCGGCAGGTTCGACATCTCACCTGCCCGCGTCACCGCCTCGGCGACAAGCATGACGCGCGATGGCGCTCCGCTCGCAATCACCGCCGAAGGTTCGACCGGAGTCTCGCCGAGCGGCGCGTAGAGAATCGCGGCAGGCGCTCGATCCAGATGAAACACGCCGGAAACCTCTTCCATGCGGATGTAACCGATGCCGCCCATCAGGCTGAGCGCCGCCTCGAGCTCGGGTACGCGCGCCGGCTGCAGAACGTTATGCGTGTAACCACCGATCGGGCAATTCTGATGATCGCCGGGAACGGTATAGAACGTTCGTCCGGCGGCCGCGAGGCGCCAAAAGCTGCAGGAAGAAGGCTGCGATCCCTCGAATCGCTCTACGCTTGCCGGGGGCGTGTCGAGAAACGCTATGGCAATAGGCCGGCGCGGAGCGCCCAAGGCGTGCGTGAGCTTTTGTTCAATAGATCCGTAATCGGGCATGAGATCTTAGTGTAGCCCGATATTGCGGCAAAACCATGGCCGGCCGGCCCTATTTGTGGCGTTCCACATCCGAACCGCGCAACGCGCCGCTGAGACTCTTCTCCGCGTCGTCTAGGCACTCTTGAATCTCTTCAAAACCGGGCACCTTCTTAGGATCGATGTGGTTGAGGGAATGGGCGACTGATTGTAACTTCATCCGGCTGTCGCTAATTCGTTCCTTTTCTACTTGTGTGAGGCTCATGTCTTTATCCCTCTCCGCATCCATGAGATTCCACGTGAGCAATCCACGCGTATTTCGCCATCTCTTTTCTGTCTTGAGCGACGTGAAGCAAGACGTCGAAACGGGGAAAGTCGGCATCCCCATGAATCACGGCTTGCGTTTGCTCGTTCTGAAGAGCGATCATTTCACGGCTCGCTTGCAGGAACTGATCGAGGAGCCGATTTTTCTCCTCACAAAACCCGATCTCCGGCACGCGGGTCCTCTCGGAAGGTTTGCGAGATGGATTCACACTAGGCGCCAGCATACCGGAAGTTCCTCCGCAACTCCATACGCAAACCTCCGGCCAATGTCATCCATCGGACATGGATTGGGTTGTGGCGGAACGTACTAGATCTGCGACCCTCAACGGCTGGCGGGCGGCACGATTCGGTTCATGCGCGCATACACAACCATTTGCCCGTAATGATCGAAGCAATGCGCAGCCGCCTCCAGCGCAAGGGACGATCTCGGCGTTTGATTCTTGCCAAACGGCGATTGAACCATCTGCGTCAGGTTCTGCGCCGTGAGCGTCACCATCGCTTTGTGCAGATAGACGAACGAATCCTTCAGGAAGGGGACGATCTGTTCTTTGGTTGCGATGGAGGCGGGACCCGCTTCGCCGCCGGTATCCCTCGGCGGCTTTTCGCCGAGAATCGCCGAGGCAATCAGGTAGTTCACCGCTGCCACGTGCTTTACCTGCTGCGCGAAAGTGCGCACGCCCTTGAATTCGCCCGCGGTGGGCGCGAAATTGTAGACGTCGGCGGGCATGGCCTCGGCGAGGGAGACGAACTCGCTCTCGACGCCGGAGAGGTTCTTGTCGAAAGCCTGGCCAAGCGGTGAATCGGCGGCAAAGGCCGCAGAGGCCGTTATCAGAGTCAGAAGCGCTGCGTATTTCATCGGAATGCCAATTTCTCCTTTTCCATAGAGGGGGCGAGCGCCATGACAGCCCAGGCGGTCGCGGCGGACGAGATCCACTGATCGTGTTCGAACGGAAATCCGCTCTGAAAGTATGGCTGGATCTTCGGCGCTCGGCTGCGGACGTACCACGAGCCATCCGGCCACTGCGTGTTCAATAAGTATTCGACGCCGCGCCCGTAGGAGGCGTCGGCCGCCGTCAGCGCGCCGCATTCGCGCAACGCCCAAAGCGTCTCACCGGTAGCGAACGCGTCGCTTTCGAGATTCGGATTCTGGGCCCATCCGCCATCCGCGCGTTGCCGTGTGGCCAGTGCCTTCGCTTGAGAACTCACGGCGGCGCCTGCCCAGTGGAGGCCCACCATCTGCATCGCCGCATCGTCATTCGTGACGGGCGCGGATTGCGCCAGCCAGTCGCGCGCGCGAGCGACGCGACGGTCGAATTCCACTTTTCGGGCGGGCGGTCCATATACCTGTAGCAGCCGAAGCGAACGCGCCGTGCGCGCGAAATCGCTCTCCTGGATGGGTGCGCGCGAGATATCGCCTACGTGCCAGTTCCCGGCTTGCTTCTGTTGAGCGGCAATGTGCGCGGCTACCGCGTCCGTGATCGAATTCGGCGTATAGCCGGCGAGGTTGAGCGCCCACGCTGCGTAGCCCTCTCCATCGGGCGATCCGCCGGGGTCGATTCGTTCCAGCAACTGCTCCTGCTCGCCGGTCCATTCGGATTCGATCATTTGTTGGAACCCCTGCGCGGCGGCAACGTTGAATTTGGCGCCCACGCGCTTGTACGTGGCAAGGGCCGCCAGCGCCATCGGTTGATGATGGCAGCCGACGCATCCGCTCTGTGTGAAGAACTGCGTTCCAGCCCGTCCCAGCAAGGCGACCGCCGGTTCGATCGCAGCTTGAATCGTGCGGCGAGGCGTGGGTGGACGGCGCGGGCCGGAGAAGGGAAGACCCTGCTGTGCCCCGGCATCCCGCAACGCAGAGATCACGCTGGCGTCGCCGTACTTAAGCGCCCAATCGAGCGCGGTTTCGCTGTTGGCGCTCTTCGCATTCACTTCGGCCCCAGCCTTCAACAACGCGCGCACGCGGTCGGTGGGCTGTGACTCTGAAGCGACGGCGAGCATTAGCGGAGTAAGGCCGCGCACGTCCGCGGCGTTGACCCTTCCGCCGGAATCGAGCAGCGCACGGGAAATCGCGGCGTCGCAGTAGGGAGCGGCCGTCGCGAGCGGCGTCATACCAACGAGCTGAATGGGTCCGAACTTGACTTGGCCGGCTGACGTGAGCGCCGCATTGACATTAGCCCCCTTTGCGATTAAGGCCTTCGCCGCATCCGCATTGCAATTCTGCAACGCGCCCATCAGCGGCGTGGCGCCGTCGCGATCGGCCGCCTTCGCATCGGCGCCGGCTGCCAGAAGCAGAGTTACGGATTTGGCATCGCCGGCTAATGCGGCCAATTGTAAGGCGCCCACGCCCCTCTCATTCAGGGCTTTTGAATCGGCGCCTTTGGAGAGCAGATAGCGCACGATCTCCGAGCACCCGTCGCATGCCGCGGCCACCATCAGCGGCGAACGTCCTAGCTTCGTCCGGGCGTTGATATCCGCGCCGTGTTCGACCAGCAGATGGACCTTCGCCTCATCCGCCGCGCCCCACACCAGTGCGGTTGCTTCGAACGAATTGGGGGCGTTGACATCCGCTCCTGCATCGAGAAGAGCCTTGACAGCATCGGCCGCCCCAAACGCCGCGGCGTACATGAGCGCCGTCGAGCCTCGCTGGTCGCGCGCGCTCTTATCCGCGCCGTGCGCGAGTTGCGCGCGCAGCGCAGCCAGGTCGCCATTGCGAATCGCCCGAAAGAGAGCGGTATTGGGCTTATCGCTTTGCGCGTAACCTTTTGCCACGGCCACAGTAATAAGTAATGAACGCAAGGCCCAGCTCATTCGTACCTATACTTACACACGAGGACCTCATGACGCGAGATTTGCAGTACGCCTTCCGAACGCTCTGGAAAGACCGGGGGTTTGCCTCCATGGCGGTGCTCAGCCTGGCCGTCGGCATTGGCGCCAACACGGCGATCTTCTCGCTGGTCAACGGCGTGCTGTTGCGGCCGCTCGATTTCCCGGCGCCGGAACGGCTGGTGGCGATTTCGCTCACCTCGCCGCAGTTTCGGAAGGCGGGCCCGCTACCGATCAATATCGGGCAGTTGGTGGAGTGGCGCAAGCGCACCTCGGCGTTTGAGAACATCGCCGCCTATCGCAATGCCGCGATGAGTCTCACGGGGGAGGGACGCCCGGAATTGATTCCGGGCGCGGTGGTTTCCGCCAACTTCTTCGATACGCTTGGCGTGCAGCCGCGGATAGGGCGAGCCTTCCTCGACCAGGAAGACCATTCCGGACAGCATTACGTTGCAATTCTCGCCGACTCGTTGTGGCGGAGGCGCTTCGGCGCCGACCCCTCCATCATCGGACGCAAGATTACTCTGAGTGGCTCACCATACACAGTGGTCGGAATTCTTCCGGCGGACTTCCAGTTTCCCAAGCTGCCGGGTAGGACGCGGGAGACCCTTACCGGCCGAATGGAAATCTACCGCCCGCTTGGTTACGCGCTCGACGACGCCGTGCCCCACGACGGCGACCTGAACTACGAGGCGATCGCGCGGTTGCGGTCTGGCGTCTCGATCGAGCGCGCCTACGCTAACCTCCGGAGAGCGGAAGCTTCGATCGAGGCGCAGATCGGCGGCATGTGGCAGATGATTCCTGTCATGACACCGTTGCAGCAAACTCTCACCGGCGATATACGGCAGAGCCTCATCGTGCTGATGGCGGCGGTTGGTGCGGTGTTACTGGTGTTGTGCGTGAATCTGGCGAATCTCTCCCTCTCGCGGGCGGCCGGACGCGCGCGCAACGCCGCGATACGAACCGCTCTCGGAGCAAGCCGATGGCAGCTTGTGCGGCAATCGCTTGTGGAAAGCGGAATGCTGGCCGTGCTCGGCGGCGCGTTCGGCATCCTGTTTGCGTCCTTCGGATTAAAGTGGCTGGTGGCTTCGGCGCCGGTGGATCTGCCACGCCTCGCCGATGTCACGCTCGACGGAAGCGTGCTCGCC
This sequence comes from Bryobacterales bacterium, assembly GCA_963763545.1. GTDB lineage: Bacteria > Acidobacteriota > Terriglobia > Bryobacterales > Bryobacteraceae > PALSA-243. The sequence continues at coordinate 74,260 of CAVXPE010000043.1, read as the reverse complement.
TTCGCCGTGGCGATCTCATTTGCCACCGGCTTGTTCTTCGGCGTTCTGCCCGCGCTGCGCAGTGCGGCGGCGGCGAATCCTTATGAGACGCTGAAATCCGGCGGCGGCGCCAACACCGCCGCGCGGGGCGGCTTGCGGCTTCGCAATCTGCTGGTGAGCTTCGAAGTGGGCCTGTGCGCCGCGCTGCTGGTGACGGCGGGCCTGTTCCTTGCGAGCTTCGTGCGCCTCACTACGATCCCGAGAGGCTTCGACGTGGAACGCGTGCTGGCGGTAGATATGTCGCTGCCGTTTTTGAAGTACTCGAAGTCCGAAGATCGCTCGCGATTCTTCGACCGCGTGCTCGATCAAGCCAAGGCAATGCCCGGCGTGGAATCGGCGGCGATTTCCTCCTACCTTCCGCTGCTGGGCGAAAGCTGGGTCGATATCATCAAAACGGAAAACGATGCGCGGCCCGATTCGCAGTCGCCGACGGTCAATCTCCGCTTTGTCAGTCCGGGCCTGTTCCGGACGCTGCGGATTCCGCTACGCGCCGGCCGCGATTTCGAACCGGGCGACCGCGACCGCATGGTTGGAATCATTTCCGAGAGCCTCGCGCGCAAGTTGTGGCCTGACGCGGCCGCGACGGCCGCCGTGGGACGTCGATTGCTGGATCTCAGGCGCCATCTGGACGTGGTGGGCGTAGTGGGCGATGCGCGCAGTACCAGTCTCGACAAAGAACCGGTGGATATGTTGTACGTTCCCCTCTGGCAGCGGCCGCAGTTTTCGTCGTCGATTCTCGTGCGGACCGCGATGGATCCGAAAGGCATCGCCTCGGCCCTTCGCGCTGCCGTGTGGAGCGCCGATGGCGACGTCCCTGTGCCCGAGGAACGCACTCTCGCGCAGATCATGTCAGCATCCGTGGAGCGCAGGCGCTTCCAGATGACGCTGGTGCTGCTGTTCGCGGCGGCAGCGCTTGCGCTGGCGGCATTTGGGACCTATGGCGTAGTGTCTTATGCGGTGACGCGCCGGCGCGCCGAGATGGGTATCCGCATGGCGCTTGGAGCAGGGCGGGGAAGAGTTCTTCTCCTAGTGTTGCGACAGGGCATGATGCCCGTATTCACCGGATTGGCGGCTGGGACGCTGGCGGCTTTGTGGATTGGGCGATATGTGTCAAGCCTGTTGTTCCAGGTGAGCCCGCGCGACCCTCTGGCGTTTTCGCTCTCGGCGGCTGTGCTGGTCTTGGTCTCCGCGGCCGCATGCTGGATACCGGCGCGACGGGCGACACGGGTAAATCCGATCGAGGCGCTACGGTTCGATTGACATCACGACGTTAGCTTGGGCAATTTCGAAATGTCCCACCCTCCGCCAAGCGCCTTGATTAGCAGGACGTCCGCTTCGAGGCGGCGGCGCATGATGTCGATATCGTTGCGTTCGTTTTGCAGCGCGGCGGTTTGCCACGTCACGACCTGGAGGTAAGTATCGACGCCGCCCTCGTAGCGGGTCTGGAACAGGCTTTCCGATTGTTCGGCCGATTGCGTGGCCTCGCGCTGCTGTCGGGCTTCGGTTTCGAGTTCACGCAACGCAGCGAGGTTGTCTTCCACTTCTTGAAATGCGGTTAGCGCCGTTTGCCGGTAAGCCGCTACAGTGGCGTCGTAATTGGCGCCGGCTATATTCAGGTTGGCGCGACGAAGGCCGTGATCGAATAACGTCTGCGACATCGCCGGCCCTACGGCCCACAAGCGACTGGGCCACGTCAGCCAATTGAGCGGGGACGTGCCCGCAAACCCTCCGAGGGCGGAAATGCTGAGTGTAGGATAGAACGCAGCCTGCGCGATTCCAACCTGCTCATTGGCCGCGGCCATACGGCGTTCTTCGGCGGCGATGTCGGGTCTACGTTCCAGGAGTTGCGATGGCAAAGCGCCGGGAACCGCTGGCAGGGTGGGCGGCTGAAGAGTGATGGGCAGTGCGGGCAAGGTGAGCGCGGCCGGCGGTTTACCGGTGAGAACGGCAATGGCATGTTCCGAGGCGGCGCGCTGCAAGACGATTTCCGTCCTCGCCGTTTGCGCCGCGAGAAGTTGGGTGCGCGCTTGCGTGACATCGGATTCCGGGGCCGCGCCGCCTTCGTAACGGTCCAAGGTTAATTGCAGCGCGTCCTCATATGCCTTGACGGTTTCATCCAGGAGCCGGACTTGGGCGTCGTCGCTACGCAGATCGAAGTAATCGATGGCAATCTCGGAGTGGAGGCTCAAGCGCGCTGTCTCCATATCGGCCGCGCTGGCCTGCGCCTGTTCCACGGCGGAAGTAACGGAGCGTGCGAACGCGACCCCAGAGATCGACCTCGTAGTTGAGATCGAAAGGCAGGGTGAAACTGCCGGTTCCCCCGTTCGCAGCGGATTTATTGAAGTAGGGCTGGTTGGTCGAATCGCGCACGGCGGCAACTGAAGGTCCGACCGAGATAGACGGCGCGCGTGCCGAGCGGCTAACGCCGATGGCGGAGCGCGCGGCGCGGAAGTTGGCTTCGGCTTGCTTCAGCGTCTGGTTGGCGCCGTCGACTTGGGTTTCGAGCGCGTTGAGCTGCGAATCGGCAAACAGCTCCCACCAGTTTCCACGGATCTCCGCGTCGCTTGGCTGCGCTGCCTTCCAGCCATCCATCTCCTTGAAGGTTGTTGGGCCCGATTCCTTAAATTCCGGAGTGAGCGGCGCGGACGGACGCGCGTATTTCGGCCCTACCGTGCATCCCGATAGAAGCAGGATGAGAGCGCCAGACAGGGTTAAGAATGAAGGTTTCATTGCTGGCTCCCTGTTTCTACCCGGACGGGCGCTCCGTCGATTAGCGAATCGGAAGGCGAGAGAATCACGGCGTCGGTTCGATGCAGGCCGGAGGCGACTTCGACCGTCGCGCCGTAGTCGTGACCGATGGTGATCGGAACCAGGGCCGCGCGTCCGCTGCGAACAACGCCGACTTGAAGGCCCTGCGCGCGAAACAGCAAAGCGCTCGATGGAATCACCAAGCCGCCCGCGGCGCCTGTCGCACGGATGTGTACGAAAGCATAGGAGCCTGGCAGCAGTCTGCCCGAGGAGTTATCGACATCCACTTCCACGTTCAGCGTGCGCGATCCGGGATCGATGGCGCTCGAATCGCGTACCAACGTTCCGCGGAACCTCCGATTCGGAAACTGGTCGGAGGTGATGGTCACCTGTTCGCCGGTGCGCACCGCGGCGGAGTTAACCTCGGGAACCGGCACGAAGACGCGCAGCTTGTCGATGGCGGCGAGGTGGAAGAGTTCCTTGGGAGAGGAATCGCCATCGATCAGGGCGCCCACGTCTGTCTCGCGCGCGGTGATAACTCCATCGAATGGCGCGTAGACCTTTTCGTAGCCTTGCAATTGTTCGAGGCGGCGGACGTTGGCGGCGCTGGCGTCGACGGCGGCTTGTTTGGAGGCGTAATCACTGACCGCCTGATCGGTCTCCTGCTTGGAAACGGCGTGCTTTTCGAGCAGACTCTGCCAGCGGACGGCCGTCGTGTGCGCCAATTCCAGGTTGGCCTGGACGCTCTTCAGATCGGCGCGGGCTTGCGCGAGTTGCTGATCGACCTCGGGAGTGTCGACCTCGGCTAAGAGATCGCCTTGCTTGCACACGGGCGCCGATATCGAAATACCAGCGTTTGAGATATCCGTGCGTGCGGGCGTAAATCGGCGCTTCAACATACGCCTGGACATTTGCCGGCAAAACCAATTCGTCCGAGGCGCCGCCCGCTTTTGGATAAATCACCGAGACGGGCGCGGCAGCGCCGGCCTGCGCGGCTTGTACGAGGCCCTCTGCGGCCGCGCGCCGATCGCTGAAGGCCCGGAAGCACAACAAGACCTACGATCGCGAACGCAAGAGCTCCCGCGAGAATCACTAGCGTCGCGCCGAGCATGCGCTTTTTGGCGGGCGCGATCGTTTCGACTTCAGTTTCAATGAGTTTCGGGTTCGATTTCTTGTGTCATTTGGATTCTCCTCGTTTTACGCGTGTACCGGTTCCCGTTCCTCACGGTGTTGGCGGCCGATAGCCGGGTCCTTGCGGCTTCCATGCAGCAGCGCAAAGACAGAAGGGACAAATACCAACGTGGCGACCGTCGCCAACATCAGACCACCGATGACCGCGCGGCCGAGCGGGGCATTCTGTTCACCGCCATCGCCCGCGCCGAGCGCCATGGGAATCATGCCAATGATCATGGCAAGCGCGGTCATGAGCACCGGACGGAAGCGCGCAGCGCCAGCTTCGAGCGCGGCGCGGACGGCATCGCCGTGATGCTCGAGCCGTTCCTTGGCGAATGCGACTACCAGAATGCTGTTCGCCGTGGCGACGCCCATGCACATGATGGCGCCCATGAGCGCCGGCACGCTAAGAGTGGTGTGTGTGACGAATAGGAAGAGCACAATGCCGCCCAGGGCGGCGGGCAAGGCGGTGATGATGATGAAAGGATCGAGCCACGATTGGAAATTCACCACGATGAGCAGATAGACCAGCACGATGGCGAATCCAAGGCCGGCGAGTAATCCGATGTAGGACGTGCGCATGGTCTGCAACTGCCCGCGAACGTGGATGAAGCTGCCGCGCGGAAGAGACCGCGTTTGCGGAATCGACAATGCGCTGAACGTCCGTGCCGGCCGCGCCAAGATCGCGTCCTTGCACGGCGCCGTAGATATCCAACACGCGGCGAATATTGTAGTGGTTGATAACGGCCATTTCATCGGTGCGTGAAACCGAAGCGACATCGGCTAGAATTTCCGGCTTGGCCGCGGGGCCCGCGGTTATGGGGATGCCCTTTAGGTCCTGCAAGGTCTGCATCTGATATTGCGGCGTTTGCGCCACCAGGTTATAGTTCACGCCGTTGTCGTAGTTCAGGAAGAACATCGGCTGGGTCTGAAAGCTTCCGCTCAGCGTGTTCAGCAGTGCTGACGGCAACGTCGTGTTCCGTGTAGCCGCCTTGTTGGGCTTTGGTGCGATCCACTTTTACGTCGAACACCGGGTAGTCGTCGGGTTGTTGGATGCGGAGGTCAGCGAGTCCAGGAACCTGATGTAACTCCTGCAGCATGCGGTTGGCAACTTTGCGATTGCCTTCGGTGTCGGCGCCTTCGATCTGAATGTCGATCGGCGCGGGCAGGCCGAAGTTGAGAATCTGTGTAACGATATCGGCGGGAAGAAAGGAGAACGTGGCGCCGGGAAATTCGCCGGGTAGGCTGGCGCGCAGGCTGCCGCACATAACCGGCAGTGGGATGGTGGTCTTCCTTCAGCGATACCATCACGTCGGCATCGCCCGCGCCGATGGTTCCGTCGGTCGCGTGCATGGTGTTCAGCTGGCTGTAAGGCATACCGATGTTATCGAGGACGGAGCCGATTTCCGCGGCGGGAATCGTGCGGCGAATGGAATTCTCGACCAGATCGCAAAGGCGCGCGGTCTCCTCGATTCGAGTGCCACTTTTGGCGCGCACGTGCAGGATAAACTGGCCGCTGTCCGTGTTGGGAAAGAAGTCCTGGCCGAGAAACGGAACAAGCACAAACAGCGTGCAGCACGCCAGCACGAAAACCGGCACGAACACTTTGCGCATCGAGATCAGAAGCGAGAGCACTTCTCTATAGATGTCGCGGAGGCGTTCGAAGAGGCGCTCGAATCCGCGTTGAAAGATGACGAGTGGATTATACGTGCGCTTGGCGCGCTGTTTAGCCTTGAGCAGATACATCGCGAGGGTGGGAACGAGAGTGCGCGACAGGATATAGGAGGCAAGCATGGCGAAGACCACCGCTTCCGCCAGCGGGACGAACAAGTAACGAGCTACGCCGCCCAGGAAAAACATGGGCAGGAACACAATGCAGATGCACAGCGTGGAGACCAGCGCGGGAACTGCGATCTGGCCGGCGCCTTCCAGGATGGCAGAACGCAAGTCGTGGCCTTCTTCGAGAAAGCGCTCGATGTTCTCGATGGTGACCGTGGCGTCGTCCACTAAGATGCCAACGGCCAGCGCGAGGCCGCCGAGAGTCATGATGTTGATGGTCTCGCCAAGGCAGCCGAGCACGATTACTGAAGTCAGGATGGAAAGCGGAATCGAGACGGCGATGATCAAGGTGCTGCGCCAACTTCCCAGGAACAGAAGGATCATCAGCCCGGTGAGCGCGGCAGCAATTATGGCCTCGCGGATCACGCCGCTGACGGCGCCGCGCACGAAGATGGATTGATCGTTGAGCGGCTCGATTTTCAACTCCGGAGGCAATGTGGTTGCCACGCGAGGGATCATACGGCGGATCCCCGAGACGACATCGAGGGTCGACGCCGTTCCCGATTTGACGACGGTGACGAGCACTCCGCGGCGCCCGTCCTGGCGCACGATATTAGTTTGCGGAGCGAAGCCATCGGCGACGGCGGCCACATCGCGCAGATAGACGGTGGCGCCGTTAACGGTCTTGAGAGGCACGCTGGCGAGTTCAGGAACGGTGCGGGGGCTGTCATTCAAGCGGACGTCATACTCGGCCGGGCCGATTTTCGCAGTGCCGGAGGGCAAGATGAGGCTTTGCAGGTTCACCGCGTTGAGCAGATCCTGTGGCGAGAGACCTTTCGACTGCAGCAAGCCGGCGTTCATGTTGATCATGACCTGACGCTGTTTGCCGCCATAAGGAAAAGGCACGACGGCGCCGGGGACGGTGACGAGTTGGGCGCGCAGAAAGTTTAGGGCCGAGATCGTTGAGGCGCTCTTCGGTGAGTCCTTTGCCGGAGATGCCGAGTTGCAAAATTGGGACGCTCGAGGCGCTGAAGTTGATAATCAGTGGAGGCTGCGTTCCAGGCGGAAGCTGGCGCAGCACCGTTTGCGAGGCGGCGGTGACCTGCGCATTGGCGGTATCCAGACTGGCGGTCGGCTGTAGAAAGATTTTGACGATCGCGATGCCGTTATAAGTGGTCGATTCGACGTGCTCGATGTTATCCACCAGAGTGGTGAGCACCTTCTCGTAGGGCGTGGTCAGGCGGCCTTCGAGCTCTTCGGGATTGAGGCCGGTATAAGTCCATGCGACGGAGATGACGGGGATATCGATGTTCGGGAAGATATCGGTCGGCGTGCGGAGAATCATCACCGGGGCGACAATCAGAATGAGCAGCGCGAGGACGATGAATGTGTAAGGGCGATCCAACGCGACTTTAATGATCCACATGGTTCCGGCTTCTACCTTTCTTTAACGCTCGCCCGTCACGTGCAGGCCTTCCAGAATCGATTTCATGTAGGCGCGGCTGGCGATCAGGCGCGCGCCCTCCGTTGCCATTTCGAGAAGCGTGGTCTGGCCAAGGTCGTCGACCAAAATGACGTCTTCGAGATCGACGACGCACTTGCGGCCGGCCCGCTTGCTCCGGGTCTCTTCCCATCTCTGCTTGAGATCGGCTGCCCACTTGCCGACAAGCCGGCCTTGCAGGACCCATTTCTGTTCGAATGGCGCCTCGGTAATCATGGTTCGTAACATGGAACTAATCTCTTAAAACGCTCCCTTACGGTCGCGGTTCTGATTCGAGTTGGTCGCGCGTCGGATCGAAGGCGCGGGCGTAAGCAAGCGATTTCACTCCTTACCCGAATGCACGGCACAGGCCAAAGGCTCAGCCGAAGTAACTCGTTAAGTGGAAAAGAGATTAGGCTTGATGCAGCAGTGTCACTGCCGTGTCATGACACTGTCACAGCCGGATTGATGGCAGTGCGGGGATTGATGCCGAGGCGCTTCATGTGCGCGATCAATGTGGTGCGCTTCAGACCCAGGCGGGCCGCGGCGCCGTCCGGTCCGCCGACGCGGCCGCCGGTGGCATGGAGGGCCTCTGTTACTTGATCGCGATCGGGCAGGACAATGTCATTTCTCTTTCGCGTGGGCGCGGCCTGGGTAAGACCGGCCGGCCGGCTACGCGTTTTGAGATCAGCCGATGAAATTTGGAGGACGCCTCCCGTCGACAGGATCATGGCGCGCTCGATTACATTCTGTAGCTCGCGCACGTTGCCAGGCCAATCGTAACGCACCAGCGCGCTCATCGTTTCGGTGGGAATGGTCCGAATCATCTTGTTCATGCGGCGGCTGAACAGTTCGGTGAAGTGTTGCACGAGCAGAGGCACATCTTCCGGACGCTCGCGCAGCGCTGGAACCAGGATGGGAATGACGTTCAAGCGATAAAAGAGGTCGGAGCGGAAGGTCTGCTCGTCGACCATCTTGGAAAGATCGCGATTGGTGGCGGCGATGAGACGCGCATCCGTGCGCATGGTTCGCGAGCTCCCGAGCCGTTCGAATTCGCGCTCCTGCAGGACTCGCAACAGCTTCGGCTGCAGTTCAAGAGGAACCTCGCCGATCTCGTCGAGAAAAATGGTCCCGCGGCTGGCCAGTTCGAAGCGGCCGATGCGCTGCGCGAGGGCCCCGGTGAAGGCGCCTCTCTCGTGGCCGAAGAGCTCGCTCTCGAGCAGACCGCTGGGAATGGAGGCGCAATTCAGTTTGACGAAGGCGCCGCCGCGGCGCGGGCTGAGGTTATGGAGGGCGCGCGCGATCAGTTCCTTGCCGACGCCAGTTTCGCCGTAAATGATGACGATGGAATCGGTGGGCGCGACAGCCTCCACCTGCTTCAACACGCCGCGCAGTACGGCGCTCTTGCCGACAATCTCCTCAAACATCGAGGTTTCATCGATCTCCCGCCGCAGGGCGACATTCTCCTGGTAGATCTGATCCTTGAGCGCCTTGATCTCCTCGAAGGCGGTTTCGAGCGCGGTACGTGCCTGATGCTCCGCGGTGACGTCCATGTGAGTGCCGACGAATTCGACTAACTCGCCGGCCGCGTTGACCACGGGATGACCCAAGACGTGGATATGGCGAATGGAACCATCGTCGAGAATGATGCGGAAATCGACGTCGAAGTGGCTGCGATCAGAAATGGCGCTGCGAACGGTCCTCTCGACTGAATCGCGTTCCTCTGGGTGGACGCGATTGAGAACGACGTCGAGAGTCGGCTTGACGGTGGCGGGGTCGAGACCGTAGATGCGATAGCTTTCTTGGCTGAAGAAGACTTCTTCGGTGGAGACGCTTCGCGCCCAACTGCCGGTATGGCTGAGGCGCTGGCCTTCGGCGAGATAGGCTTCGCTGCGGCGGAGGGCGTCCTCGGCGCGCTTGCGCTTGGTGATGTCACGATAGATTGTGTAGATCTGAGGGGCTTCGCCGTTGACGGCAACGGGGGCGGCGACCATCGATACATCGATCAGACGAGCCATCCTTGCGGCGGCGGATCAGTTCGGCGTGGATGCGCTCCCCGCGCCCTAATGCCTCGCAGAGCCGTTCCGATTCCTCCCGCATGCCATCGGGAACGAGGAGATCGCCGATCTTGCGGCCGACGGATTCTTCGATAGCATAGCCGAACAGTTTGGCGAACTCGCGGTTGACGCGCAGCACGCGGTTCTCGATATCGCGCAGCACGATGGCCTCGGGAGCGAGCTCGAACAACTTCTCGAAATGCGCCTTCTGTTTGCGCAGCGCCTCTTCGACAGCCTGCTGCTCGCGATGGCGCAAAGCGTTGTCGACGGCGAGCGCGACCTGATCGGCCACCAGCGACAGGGAGCGGGCGTCTTCCTCGGAATATCCGTTGGGCTGCTGCAAGCCGAAACTCAGACTACCGAGACGGCGGTGCGCGGTGGTGAGCGGCAAAATGCAGGCAGACTGGACTCCGTAGGCGCGATGGACTTCCATCATGCGCGGGAAACGCGTCTCCTGGTCACGCGACGAAATGATAACTGGAGTCTGATGCTGCCAGACCCACCAGGTGATGGTCTCTTCGGCGGGGAAATCGTCGGGGATGGCGAAGCCGGCGCCGTCGACGGATTCGAGCACTGGGTTTTGAATGCGGTGGGAGGCTTCGTTATAAAGAAAGACCGCGACGAAGCTGAAGTTGACGGCTTGGCGAAGCTCGCCGGCGAGGACGCGAAACAACTCTTTGGGGTCACGATAGACGGAGATTGCCCGCGAGATCCGAGCGAGAGCTTCGAATTGGGCCGCGAGCACATGTATATGATGCCCGAGGAGGGCCCGGGGTCGCCAGGGTGAAAGGGAGTGCGGTCGATTGGCGCAGCTAACATATTGATGGCACTCAGTTTGGACGGCGCAAGAAGGACGGGAAAAATCAGATGCCCCCGCAGCTTGATGAGTTGGGCCGCCTCAAGGACGATCTTTAGCCTAATCGCCTGCGGATGGCCGGATCGGTTACTGTGCAGATCCAGCGATGAATCGGCAGGCGGCGAGCGTGGGCCGAACCAAAGCGTCTTCCCGCCGTGTGGGTGGATTCGCATCCAATGCCCCGGCCCTCACACGGCGCATAGGGAGGCGCTTCAGCAGGGCCGATTTCGGCATCATGCGAGCCTTAAGGTGCCTGATCTCGACGATGCGGCGAGGGCGCTCGCCCTTTCGATCGCGCCGGATCTCAGCGCTTCGAGGATCGTCTTGCCATGCGGAGCAGGCGCCGGCGAGAGCAATACGGAGAGTTGGGTCCAAGGGTTCCGAATCCGGAACGCCGCAGCACCCCGTCCAGCACGGCAATCCGATGTGCATGCGTGTGGCCCAGATTGGTTAGCGCGGAAGCGCAAATGCGATGTAGCTGCCGTTCACGGCCGGTCGTGTGGCTTGCGGCCGACCTTTGCCTCCCGTTGCGTAGATGACGACATACTGCCGACCGCCCAGCTCATACGTGATCGGAGTGGCGTTTCCAGAGAGCGGCAAAGTGGCTTCCCAGAGCAATTTGCCGGTGCGTTTGTCGAAGGCGCGAAACTTGTTGTCGAAGTTGGTGGCTGCGATGAAAACCAGTCCGCCCGCCGTCACAATCGGGCCGCCATAGTTTTCGGTTCCGGTGTCCTTCATGCCTTGCGCCGCGAGTTCGGGATATTCGCCCAGCGGGATCTTCCAGGCATACTCGCCGGTGTTCAGGTTGATCGCGCTCAAGGTTCCCCACGGCGGGGCGATGGCGGGATATCCATCCGGGTCGAGCCACTTATGATAGCCGGTGAATCGATACTTGCGATTGATTCTCGCGTCGACCGGCGCCGCTACGCTCTCCAATTCCCGGCTCGTACCGTTCAAGACGTATTGCGCGATCGCGGTGGCTTCGGCAGAACTCAAATTGGGAAAGGCCGCCATTCGGCCCCCACCCTGGCGAATGGTCGTAACCACTTGTTGCTCGGACAACCTGCCGCGGACATCCAGAAGGGAAGGGAACTGCGGCGGCTGCCCGGCCAGATCTTCGCCGTGGCAGCCGGCGCAGTTGGTGAGATATAACTGCCGGCTGGATACGCCGCTCCGGCCACGTCCGCCTTCCACGATGCTCGAAGTCCACGCCAGATCGTTGGCGTTGACGTAATAAAGTCCGGTCTCGGGATCGAACGCCGATCCGCCCCATTCCGCGCCGCCGTCAAAGCCTGGAAATATCACCGTCTCCTGCCCCAGACTCAAGGGAAAGAACTGCCCTTCGCTGCGAAATTTCGCGAACTGTTCGAGCGCCCAGCGATGAATTTCGGGCGTGCGGTTCGAAAGCGTGTCCGCCGTCAACCACTGGCGCGCGAACGGCGCCGGCTTGGTTGGCAACGGCTGTGTTTCTGCCGTTACCTCACCGGGGACGGCGCTGGCCGGATACTTTCGATATTCGATAGGGAAAAGCGGCTTGCCGTTGGCTCGATCGAACAGGTACAACCACCCCTGCTTGGTCGCCTGCGCGACTGCGTCGATGGTCTTGCCGCCTTGTTTCACCGTCACCAGTGTGGGCGGGGAAGGAAAATCGCGATCCCACAGATCGTGCTTTACGGCTTGAAAGTGCCAGATCCGTTCGCCGGTGGCGGCGTTCAACGCCAGCAGCGTGTTGGCGAACAGGTTGTCGCCGATGCGGTCGGCGCCGTAGAAATCGGTGGCGGCGGAACCCGTGGGAACGTAGACGATGCCGCGTTTTTCATCCAAGGCCATCCCGGACCAGTTGTTCGCGGCTCCGCTGTATTCCCATGCATCCTTAGGCCAGGTTTCGTAACCGGCTTCACCCGGATGTGGAATAGTGTGGAAGGTCCAACGCACCTTGCCGGTTCGCACATCGTAGGCCCTGATATCGCCGGGAGGTGCGGGCAGCGCTTCCGGATCGCGACCGCCGACGATTAATAGGTCTTTGTATATGATTCCAGGCGTGGTAAGTACGATGGAAAGGGTGGATGGCTCGCGTCCCAGACCGTCGCGCAGGTCGATGCGGCCATCCTTACCGAACGTCTTGATGACTCCTCCGGTTTGCGCGTTCAATGCAAAGATGAAGCTCCGAACAGCGGCGAAGATACGCTGCTCGTTGCCCGACGCCCAGTAAGTTACGCCGCGGTTAGGGTCCCGGCTTACCATGCCGGAATCGAATCGCCACTTCAACTTACCCGTTGTGGCGTCGAGCGCAATGATCTTGTGGGTGGGAGTAACTCCGTAGAGCGTCCCATTCACCATAATGGGCTGCGTTTCAGACGCTGCGGGCGGGTCCTGCGTATCGTAAGTCCAGGCGACTTGGAGCTTACTTACATTGGTTGTGTTGATTTCCTTCAGACTGGCATAGCGATTGTCCTCCGCGTTGCCGCCATATGCCGGCCAGGGCACATCGGGCGTCTTGTCAGCAGCGGAATAAAGTGCGGAGTACGTGAGCGATATCGCCCCGATCGCGACCACAATTCGGGTCTTCATTTCGTTCTACTCTCACCGGCGCCAAACTACCTCGCCGCTCACCACCGTAGCTACCGGGCCCCCGCGAAACGTGCGTCCGTTGAACGGCGAGTTCCTGCTGCGCGAGGGCGATTGGTTCACGTCGTAAGTCCATTCCAGATCGGTGCTGAAGATCGTGACATCGCCCGGCGCATCGAGCGCCAGCGTCCCGCGCCCGAGTCGCATCACCGCTTCCGGCCCCGTGGTGAACAGTTCTACCATCCGGCTCAGCGCGATCTTTCCCGGATGCACCAGCTCCTTCAAGGTCAGCGCAATCGCCGTTTCCAATCCGATAATGCCGAAGGGACACCGCTCGAACTCCTGCATCTTCTCACTGCCAGGATGTGGTGCGTGGTCGGTGGCGATGGCGGAGATTGTGCCCCGGACGATACCCTCGATCACCGCGTCGCAGTCGCCACAGGCGCGCAGGGGCGGCTTCATCTTGTAATTGCTGTCATAGGGCGCCATGTCATTATCGGTCAGAGCGAAATGGTGCGGCGTCGCTTCGCAGGTTACGGGCAGCCCCTGGCGCCGCGCGTAATCCACCATGGCTACCGAGTTGCGCGTCGAAATATGCGCTACGTGATAACGCGCGCCGGTCAATTGCGCCAGAACCAGATCGCGCGCCACCATTACGTCTTCCGATGCCGACGGGATTCCGTGCAGCCCAAGGCGTACGGATTTCGCGCCCTCATGCATATCGCCGCCCGCGCTCAGGTTGAGGTCCTCGCAGTGGTCGATCACCGGGATATCGTACGACCGGGCGAACTCCATTGCGCGCCGCATCACGCGCGAATTCATCACCGGGCGACCATCGTCCGAAATCGCTACGGCGCCGGCGGCCTTCATCGCGCCGATTGCGGCCAGTTCTTCGCCTTCGCTGCCTTTGGTGATGGCGCCGATAGGAAACACGTTCACCACCGCGTTCTGCCGCGCGCGCTCCACAATATAACTGGTCACCAGGGCGCTATCGTTCACCGGCTTCGTGTTCGGCATGCAACAGATGGAAGTAAATCCGCCCGCCGCCGCCGCGCGCGAGCCGCTTTCGATGTTCTCCGCATGCTCGAAACCCGGCTCGCGCAGATGGACGTGCATGTCGATGAATCCCGGCGCGACAATCATGCCCGCGGCATCGAACACCTCTGCGCCGCGAGATGCAATGCCGTCGCCGATGCCGGCGATGCGGCCATTGGCGATGAAGACGTCGACGATGCGATCGGTTTGCGAAGCTGGGTCGATCACGCGGCCGTTCTTGATGAGAAGCGTCTTCACCCGATCACCTTTTCGAGCACCGCCATGCGCACCGCGATTCCGTTTTCCACCTGGTTCAAAATCACCGAGCGCTGGAAATCGGCGACTTCAGACGATAGTTCGCGGCCGCGATTGATCGGTCCGGGATGCATCACGATCGCATCTGGTTTGGCGAGGTCCAGATGATCCAGACGCAGGCCGTAGAATCGGAAGTACTCGCTCGCCGGAAATGCTGCTTCGTGCTGACGCTCGAGTTGCACGCGCAGCATCATGATGACGTCCGCGCCGCGAATGGCCTCACGGATATCGGTGGTCAGCGTCACGCCGCGCGCAAGCTGCGCCAGCTCCGCCGGCAGCAGCGAAGCCGGTCCGCACAGTACGATATCCGAGCCGAACTTCGACAGCAGGTGAACGTTCGAGCGCGCTACGCGGCTGTGCGCGATATCGCCGATAATGGCCACCCGCAGGCCCTCGAGCGATTCGCGCCGGTCCAAAATCGTGCGCGCGTCGAGCAGCGCCTGGGTGGGATGTTCGTGCGTGCCGTCGCCCGCGTTAATGATGGGCGTGGGCAGATGCCGCGCCAGGAAATAGGGCGCGCCCGATGCTGCGTGGCGCATCACGATGGCGTCCGGTCGCATGGCGGCCAAAGTATTGAGCGTGTCCACAAGAGACTCGCCCTTGCTTACGCTCGATCCCGCGGCGGTAATCGAAACTGCGTCGGCGCCCAGCCGCTTGGCGGCGATCTCGAAACTCGTTCGCGTGCGCGTGGAGGCCTCATAAAAGAGGTTCACGATCATCTTGCCGCGGAGCGTGTCGAGTTTTTTGAGAGACTGCGTTTGCAGCGGCTGAAACGCCTTGGCGCGCGCCAGAATAGCTTCGATCTCGGCGCGCTCCAGTTCTTCGATTCCGAGCAATCCGGCGGGCATTTTCTAGGCGGGCTTGGCCTCGGCCCGCTCGCAAAGCAGGACCTTCTCCATGCCGTCGATCTCCTGAAATTTCACTTCGATAATTTCGATATCGGTGGTCTGCACCGTGCGTCCGATAAACGCCGCTTCGATCGGCAGCTCTCGATGCCCGCGATCGATCAGCACCAGCAGCCGCACACGCGCCGGACGCCCGAGTTCGAATAGCGCGTCGAGCGCCGCGCGGATGGTGCGGCCGGTGTAAAGCACGTCGTCCATCAACACTATGTCTTTGCCGGTAACGTCGAAATCGATCTCGGTGGTGTTAACCACTGGTTTGATATCCACGGTGCTGAGGTCGTCGCGGTAGAAGGTGATATCCAGAACGCCCACCGGCGCCATGCGCTTTTCCAGCGCCTCGATCTTCTTCGCCAGACGCTGCGCCATGGGCACGCCGCGGCGCCGTATGCCGATAAACGCGAGCTTGTCGAGATCGGCAGTCTTTTCCAGCACCTCGTGGGCCAGGCGAACGAGCGTCCGGTCGATTTCGGAGGCGCTCATCAATTGGGACTTTTCGAGAGTCAGGGGCATGGCTCGAAGGATAGGGTAGCACGCGAACGTGGGAAGTCCGGGGCGGCGCCGACCTCGAAGCAGTCATAATGTTAGTCATGCCCTCCCGGCTGATCCCTCTCTTTCCGCTGCAACTGGTCGTATTTCCCCGTACCAATCTTCCATTGCATATTTTCGAAGAGCGCTATAAAGAAATGACGGGCAAAGCCATGCGCGAAAACTCCGAATTCGGCATCGTGCTAGCCAAGGAGGAAGGCATCGTCAACGCCGGCTGCACCGTGATGGTGGAGAAGCTGATGCACACCTATCCGGACGGCCGCATGGATATCATGACGCGCGGCCGGAACCGCTTCGAGATCGCGGAGTTGAACGACGAGCAAAGCTATTTGCAGGCCGAAGTGGAGTTCTTCGACGACGAAGACGTGAATGCCGCTCCGCCCGAGTTGCGCCATCGAGCGCTCGAGAACTTCAAGGCGCTGCTCGAGATGGGCGGTGCGCGGGAACGCGACGTGAACCTGGACGATCCGCAGCTCAGTTTCCAACTGGCGCAGACCCTTCCCGATCTCGATTTTCTCAACGCCCTGCTCCGCCATCGCTCGGAGACCGTGCGTCTCAAGCACCTGAACCAATACCTGGAACAATATATTCCGCGCCAACGGACCATCGAGCGCATGAAGGCCGTCGCGCCCACCAACGGTTTCGGCAAGCATGCGGAGATCTAGGCATGAGGTTCACGCTCCGCGGCGATTCTTCGGCGTTGCGGCGAGGCGGCGCCTTCAGTGTCTCGCTCGGCATTCACGCGGCCGCGCTGGGGTGGGTGATTGTGAGCGCGGCCCTCGGCTTCGGTGAAAAGCCGCGGCCGATCTACGATGCGGAGATTCGCCCCTACGAAAGCAAGATCGTCTGGTATCACCTGCAGACGCGCGTGCCGAATGTGATGCCCGTCGAAGCGAAACTCACGCGGAAGCCGCCGCGCGCCGTGCGCAAGCTCGATCAGAACCTGATCGCGGGCGCCAAGGAATTGCCCACGCCGCCGCAAAAGGTCTGGGTTCCGGAGCCGCCGAAGGTAGAGCCGCCCAAACCGAAGATCGAGGCGCTTCCCAATCTGCTGGCGGTTGCGCCTGAAGCGAAACGGCCGCTGCGACAATTCGTGCCGCCGCCTGCGCTGGCGCCGAAAGTGAAGCCGGCGGAGAAGATTTTCGAGGCGCCCGAGGTTGCGTTGCGACAAGCCGCGATCACGCCGCGGGATCTGCCGCTGGCGATGAATCTCCCGCGCCCGATGCGCCGCTTCGTGCCGCCGCCGCAGGGGCAACGCGCGCCGGAGCCGACGCCCGAATCGGCAGCTCCCCCTGAGGTCGCGCCGCTCGTTACGCCGACGCCCACCATGGCGATTGTCGGCCTTGACCCCGCGAAAACAATGGATATTCCCAAGCCTCCGCGGCCGCGCGAGGCGGGTTTCTCCGCCGGTCCAAGGCCCAATCCGGAAGGCGAAAGTTCGCCGGCAATCAAGGCACTCCTGAGCGTGCCGGGCATCTACGCGGATGGCGGTCCGAAGGATATTCGGCCGCTCACTGCGTCCAGTCTCGATTCACGCTCACAGAAGAACCTGGTGGCCGCGATGCACGCGGGAGGCGTTCCACGCACGCTCCCGGCCAGCCCTAATGCCCCGCACGTTTCCAGCTCGCCCGATCCGCGCATGAACGGCCGCGCGATTTACATGATGGCGATCCAGATGCCGAACGTCACCAGCTTCTCGGGAAGCTGGATGGTATGGTTCGCGGAGCATGAGTCGCTGCCGGGCGGGCCGCCAATCGAAATGCGCCCGCCCGAGCCGATGCGCAAAGTCGATCCCAAGTACATCGCCGATGCGGCTAATGAACGCGTGGAAGGCATCGTCCGCCTTACCGCTGTGATCCGCAAAGATGGAACCATCGATGAAGTCGAACTGCTGAAACACCTCGACGACCGGCTCGACAGGAGCGCCGAAGAGGCCCTCGCCAAGTGGCGCTTCGACCCGGCGCGGCGCGATGGGACGCCGGTGGATGTCGATGCCGTTTTCGAGATCCCATTTCGCCTCGCTCCGAGGATTGCCCGGTGATCACTGAACGCCAGCACTTGATCGTCGACGCCGACGATACTCTGTGGGAGAACAACATCTATTTCGAGCGCGCCTTCGACGATTTTGTCGGCTATCTCGATCACTCGTCGCTCAGTCCGCGAGAGATACGCGACGTGTTGGATGCCATCGAGGAGGTCAACGCTAAAACTCACGGCTACGGTTCGCTGAACTTCGGGCGCAATCTTCGCGAGACTTACGAGCGCCTGTGCGAGAGGGAGATCGCAGAGGCCGACGTACGGGCCGTGATGGGATTCGCCGAGCGCATTTTGGAATGCCCGATTGAAATTATCGAGGGGGTGGAAGAGACCCTGGCCCATCTCGCGCCGCGCCACGATTTGACGCTCTTCACCAAAGGTCATCCCGAGGAGCAGAAGCTGAAAGTGGAGCGCTCGGGGCTTGGCCGCTTCTTCGCTCACACGGCGATCGTGAAAGAGAAGGACATCGCCGCGTATAGCAATTTGGTAGCGGCGCGCGCGATGGACCCTTCGCGGACTTGGATGATCGGCAACAGCCCGAGATCGGATGTGAACCCGGCGCTCGAGGCGGGATTGGGCGCGGTCTTCATTCCGCACGCGCATACCTGGGTCCTTGAGAAGGAGGAGATCCGGCGCGAGGGCGGACGGCTGGTGATTTTGGATCGGTTCGAGCAATTGCGGGAGCGATTTTGAGGGGCGGATGGCCAGCCCGCGTTTCATCGCGACCACGTGATTCCGTGGCCAAGCACGAAAATGAATAGGAGACTGGCGGCGGCTGCGCTAGCGATCCAAGCGGCGCTACGGCGCATTGGCTCAACTTGTCCGTCTTTGGCGGTTCTCCGTCTCCCCATCATGCCAGGCAGGCTCAGCAGGCCCGCATTTGCGCCCAGCGTAGACGGTACCGCGGACGCTATGACAGAGAACAGTCCGAGGGGATTGAATAGCCCTCCGCGGCCAGCAAGGATCCCGTCTATGAAGTATGGTGTCCAGCACAGCTTCGAATCCTTTGGGAACCCTTGCCATCGCTTTGAAATGGCTTCATCCGGGCGGCTACCACCAGCATCGATGCATAGTACGAAGCTATGCCAACCACAACCAGACCGGCCGCCCCATATCAGTGCGTTTGCAAGCCCCGGATCACCTCCGCCCAATCACCGAAGTTGAAGGCGCCGGAAAACAAAAAATAGCCAGCGCCCGTAAAGAGGTTCCCCGCCATCGCCAGCACGAGGAAGTAGCGGGTAGCGGTCTATAGCGTTGCGGCTTCAGCAGGACGAACCAGAAAATCGCTGCGAACAAAGATTAACCGCCGTGCCATTCGCCGAAATCCATCGTGTACTAATATCACTCTGCAGAGCGACCGTGCTCATGGTCACGCGATGAGCTCCGCTCAGCCATGCCGTCACGCCGTGCCAAAGGCCTTCGTGTAGAACATCCTGGAGTATACACGCAAGCGCTGAAATGCCAATCACGGTGGGCCGGTCAGCTTTGCGGTGGCGGGACTGTCGTCCTCTTGTGGCATAGCGAGACTGAGTTTACCCTACGTGATCCCTGACCATATTGGAGCAGCTTGGCACGGGAGCACCCGGATACACAGGTTTGAGACTGCGCTTGATATCCTGATCTTGAAGGCGAAAGCATCATGCGATCAGTGGTCCAGGTAGTGATTTTCCTGAACCTAGCCGGAACGTGGGCTTATGGCCAGGCAGCGGATGCGCAGTCATTCGAAGTAGTCTCGATCAAGCCAGCCCCGCTTGGCGCCATCCAATGCAGCGGTGGACCCAGCACAACCGACCCGGTCCTTTGGAGGTGTTCCGCCGTACCCCTTGGGTTATTGATCACCAATGCCTACAGCTTCCAGGCGTATCAATTCCGTCCAAACGATCCCTGCTGTGTCGCCAGATTCGACATCAGCGCGAAAGTGCCGAAGAGCGCCACCAAAGAGCAGTTCCGGCGGATGATACAGAACTTGTTGGAGCAACGCTTCGGGCTCAAACTCCACCTCGTTCCGAAGCAGATGCCGATTTATGAGCTGACGGTCGAGGAAAAGGGTCTGAGGATGAAAGAGTCGGGGCCGGATTCCCCGCCGGCCCAAGATGATCCATGGGAGATTGCCGCTTACACTGTCGGCAAGGACGGCTATCCGGTGTTTCCGCCCGGCCACAGTGGATTGGCCGGGCCCAACGGGCACTATCGCTGGGTGGGATTTCGCCTTTCCCTGCCGGAGATCGTGAGGACGCTGTCGTTCAACCTCGGCTCGCCGGTCATTGACGCCACCGGGCTCATGGGAGAGTACGATATCGACATGAGGTGGGGGATCGATCTCGCTTGGGCACTGGAAAGGGCGGGCCACTCAGAGGAGATAGCGCGCCTGCCCGATAGCGGACCGCCCGGTCCGCCCCTCATCCGCGCCGTCCAGGATCAACTCGGGCTGAAGCTGAATTCCAAGAGGGGTACTGGGGAGATTGTGGTTATTGACCATTTGGAGAAGGCGCCCACCGAGAACTGATATGGAGCGATCCTGTCAGGTGACTCGCCCAGAACCCGCAAATGATGGTTGCGATAGCAGTCTGCGCACGCTATGCGTAAAGCTCGGCCGCAGGCTTGCCCTTGCCGTCCTTAGTGACATAGACCGGGCGCTTCTCATTCAGGAAATACTGATCGGGCGCGATGCCCAACGCACGATAAATGGTGGCGTGAAGGTCTTCCATCGGCAGCGGGTTCTCGATGGTGGTGCAGGGCCGCTCGTCGGCGGTCTTGCCGTAGACGAATCCTCTTCTTGATTCCGCCGCCGAACATCAGGACGGAACCGGCGGCGGTGAAATGGCGGTGCATGCCGTAGTGCGTGGGAAGCGTCATGACGTCGGGCGTGTTCGACTGATCCTTCACCTCTTTGCCGACCTTGCCCTCGGTGACGGCATCGCGGCTGAATTCGCTGGCCAGAACCACCAGGGTGCGGTTGAGCAGGCCGCGCTCTTCGAGATCGAGAATCAACTGCGCGACCGGGCCATCGATGATCTTCTTCATCATCTCCGCGCGTGAATGGCCGTCCTGGTGGCTGTCCCACCAGCGGAAGGGAATGTATTCGCTGGTCACTTCCACATATCGGGCGCCGGACTCCACCAGCCGGCGCGCCAGCAGACAACCTTGTCCGAAACGGCTGGTGTTATAGGCGTCGAATTTGTTCCTGGCTTCGAGAGAGAGATCGAAGGCCTTGGCCGAAGGCGAGGTCAAGAGACGGTCGGCGGCATCGAGAGAACGCAGCAGACTGCGCCGCTGATAATCGCCGGCGAACTGATAGACGGGCTGATTGGCGAGCACCTTCTCATAAAGTTTGCGGCGGCTCACGAAGCGCGCGCTGCCCAGGTCGGAAGGCGGACGCACTGCCGAGGCCGCGTCCTGTGGATCGGCAAGCAGAACGGGGCCGTATTCGCTGCCCAGAAAACCGGCGGTATGGAACGATTTCAGCGCCGCCGATTCACCGCCGATCTCCAGGTTCTGGCCGATCGAAATGAACGGGGGCATGGTATCGACGCGCGGGCCCAGCGTCTTGGCGATCACGGCGCCGATGTGCGGCACCGCCATCGGTTGCGGCGGAACATAACCGGTGTGCCAGTGGAACTGATGGCGGGAGTGGAGAATGAAGCCGAGATCGGCGGCTTGGAAGGTGCGGATGAGCGAGCCGCGGTCGATCACTTTGGCGACGGATTCCAGGCCCTGGGAGAACTTGATGTGGTCGACCACGGTGTCGATGGCGGGGAAGGTGCTGAGCACCTCGCTGGTGCGGACGCCGGGGGCGAACGGGGTGTAGCGCTTGGGGTCGAAGGTCTCGGTGGAGGCCATGCCCCCGGCCATCCAAAGAACGATGAGGGAATCCGCGGTGGCTGGGGGCGTGGCGGCGCGGACTAGCTGAGGCTCGGAGCCGATGAGCGAAGCCAGCGTGGCCGCGGCAGTTGCGCCTCTGGCCATAAAGCCGCGGCGGCTAATCTTCGAAGCGATGAAGGACTCTTCCGCGGTGAGGTTGGTTTGGGAATCT
Organism: Bryobacterales bacterium; assembly: GCA_963763545.1. Classification (GTDB taxonomy): domain Bacteria; phylum Acidobacteriota; class Terriglobia; order Bryobacterales; family Bryobacteraceae; genus PALSA-243. The sequence goes on along the minus strand of CAVXPE010000043.1, from coordinate 52,689 downwards.
CTGCGCATGGCGATACCTCTAACGAATGAACTGAAACTCGGGACTCATGATCACGGACCAAAGCAGATCGGCCAAGCCCGCCGCGCTTGGGCGGCCGGCTTGTCCCGCGTTTCGGGCGCGGTCAGTCACTGCGGCGATGCCAACTGCACGTTCCGCGGGCAACGGGGCGCGGCCGAGCAAATAACAGTAGACGCGGTCGACCGCTTCCGCCGATGTCTTGAGTACTGGCAGCGCGCGGCACGGGCGTCTCTGGAGTAGGCGGCGCGAGGCGATCGAGGCTCGGCTTCTGATCGAAGACGAAGAAACGGCCGGTTACGCCTTCGCCCTGAATGAGCGGCTTGTTCTCGAAAAAGGGTATGCCCTCAAAGCGCGGTGAAGCCGCGGCCGGAGATATCGTAGACCAGCTCGGAGGGAAACTTCACGCGGAGTGCGTCCGTGACCGGTTCCTGAGTGTTCAGCGGCATGATCGGGGAACTGTCTTCGCGCAGGCCGCCGGCGGTGACAGGCCGCAGCGCAGTCAGCGGCGTCTCGAGAGCCATCGGCCGCGATGAAGAATGCGTGCATCCAGATGGGAGCGGCTTTGTCCGGGGCGGTGGAGAGATTGTCTTCGACGATCAAGTAGAGCTTCTGTGAATGGGAGATGTCGATATGGAATGGGACCGGCGGAGGCGGAGGCTGCGGTGGAGGCGCCACAGGCTGTATTTGCAAGCCAGCGGCCGCTGCTGCTGCGGCTAGATTTGCGGGCGGGGGCGCGGGAGGACGGAAGGGATCTCCGTTCACCTGGCGGCTGAACAGGCTGACGGGCTCCGGCGGCAACACGCCGAGCATTTTCTGGGCTCCGCGCCACAGCCAGTGATTCAAGGTTTCGCCATTCACCAGTTCCACGGCTTGCATGCTGGTGGCCTGCGCATCGCGGCTGGTATAGACTTGATCGCGAATCGGGCGCCCAAAAGCGCGGGTGAGGTTGCTGGCGGCGATCCGCCATTCGCGCGCATAATTGCCGGGCGCGACCGGAGGCGGAGGTGGAAGCGGAGGCGTGGCGCCACGGCCACGGTTGGCCGCTGCTGCTGCGGCGCGAGCTGGCCGCAGTCTGCGGCAGCGGTAAGCGTGAGTACCTGATTGATGGTGAGGTTCTGTTCGGTATCCACCGGCGCGCCGGAGAAGACGCCGGGCAACCGCGTGCCACTGGAAGACAGAACGACGCCCGCCACCTTGGCATTCGCAAGTGCAGTAGCCGTGTTCGCAGCTTCGGTTGCTGCGGCGGCGACGGCGACGGGTTCGGCGGGGCCGGGCGCGGCCGGGCGATGTGCCAATCGCCGGTTACGGTGGCGACGGCATCGGCAAACTGCTCGGCGGTGAGGCGGCGCAGTTCAGGTCCGCGGAACGAGTAGTGCGCAGGAGGCCCGTCGGGGCGGGCAACGGCGCGCATCTGATATGTCTTGGACGCCGACGATAGTCGCAATCAGGCGCTTGATGTCGTAGCCGTTCTTTACGAAATCGGCAGCCAGATAGTCGAGCAGTTCCGGGCTCCAAGGTTCGCCATCCATATCGTCGGCGTCGGCGACGAAGCCGCGGCCCATCAGTTTTTCCCAAATTCGGTTGACGAGGGTTCGCGGCAGGCGGCCGTTGCGGGGTCGGTGAAAATCGCGGCGATTGCGGCGCGGCGGTCCTGAATGCTGGTGGAAGAGCAGCGGCCGGTTGAGTTCCGGATACATGTAGGCAGCAGTGGCGAACTGGCCGGGCTGAGCTACGTCGCAGCGGTAGAGCTGCAGCTTCTCTTCGGCCGAGAAGTACGCGGCCAGGGCGTAGGCGTCCTTGAGCTTCCACTTGCTGATGAAGCTGTCATGGCACGAATTGCATTTGAAATTGATTCCGACGAAGATCTGCGCCGCATTCTGCGCGGCCTGCAGGGGGGGGGTTTGCGATGCGCTGACGACGCCGCGCCAGTTGACGCCGATGAGAAAGCCATCCGGGTCGCCGGCGGCGGTGGGATTCAACAGCTCCCGCACCATCTGGTTGTACGGCTTATTCTTTTCGAGAGCGTCGAGCAGCCACGGGGTGATGCTCTTGCGCCCCGCGACTTCGGAGATGTAGGCGACGCCTTCGTCGTTGCGGAGTAAATCGTTCCACCAGCTGATCCAATTCTCGGCGTAGCGCGAGGGATCGTCGCTGAGTCGCGCCACCAGTTTGGCGCGCTTGTTCGGATCGGTACTGGCGCACGAACGCGCGCACCTCGTCAGGCGCGGGAAGCAGTCCCCAGAGATCGAGGTACGCGCGGCGCGCGAATACCGCCGAATCCACAAGAACCGGCCGCGCCACGCCTTGCTTCGCCAAATAGGCGGCGGTGAAACGGTCGAGAGGCTCGGTCCACGCGGCCCAAATTACAGGCGGAATGGCGGGCTCGGTCAAGCCAAGCGGCGGTTCCCAACGGGCTTTGGCCGCAGCCGACGTTGGTGTGGCGCGAGCCCCTTCATCGATCCATGCGCGCAGGGTGGCGATTTCGGTCGGGGTTAACGGATCGCCGCCGAGCGGCATGGCGGGAAGAACTTCTCCCAAGATTCGCCGCACAACCAGACTCTCACCGCTGCGGCCAGGCTTGATGGCCGCGCCGGTTCGGCCACCGGCAATGATGTCGGCGTACGTGCCAAGCGAGAGTCCGCCCGACCGTTTTTCGGCGTTGTGGCACGCCAGACAATGCGCGGCAAGAATGGCATGGATATCGAGCTGGTAATCTATCTTGCCGGGCTTGCCGCCGGAGGTCGCGGTAGCAGAGGTCTGCTGCGGTGAACGCCCGGGTTTGGGCGCATCCTGCGAATACCCGCGCAAGCTCAGCAAGTTGGTGGCTAACATGGCGGCGACGGAGGTGCGCCACCAGCCGTTATGGCGGAAAGTAGAGCTGAGCATCGAGCGATGGCTTCTATTCATAGTATTCCGCATGGCGTCCGGAATGGGCGCAGCCCCCACCGGATGTGGATCCGTATCAGGCCGCCCAACCGATTCATTAGTTTGGGTGCACAATTGCATTTGGTGTCGGCGACGTTCACTCAAGCCTAACCGGACTAGCCAAAATGGTAGCGGCTCAAGAAAAGCTCGATCCGAGGGAATGTCACTTCTTCATTCCGGGTCCTATCGAGAATCTCCATTTATTTCTGCGATACCTTCCGCCCATGTATTCGGGCAGCCAGGTGAAGGCAGTTCTCTTCGTGCACGGCATGTCGTTTCCATCCGCGCTCTCCATTGCGCATCGCTTCGATGGACGCTCCTGGCGCGACGAGCTCTGTGATGCAGGCTTCCATGTTTGGGGTTTGGACTTTTATGGCTACGGATACTCGGAGCGATACGCCGAAATGAGCCAGCCGGCAGACTTAAACCCGCCCCTTGGGCAGGCGAATGAGTGCAGCCGGCAGGTCGAGTATGCCATGCGATTCATATGCGAGCAACATGACGTGCCAGGATTTCGTTGATTGCGCATTCCGGAGGCACGATCGCCACCGCGCTATTTGCCGAGCGTAATCCCGAGCTGGTTGATCGGCTAGTGTTCTTCGCGCCAATAGCGCGCCGCGAACCGAAGGAAGGTCCCCCCAATTCCTCCCCGCCTGGCGGCTGATTTCGCTGAAGGATCAATGGGAACGTTTCATTCAAGAGGTTCCTCAGGGAGAACCCGCCGTCTTATCGCTGGAACACTTCCACGATTGGGGCGAGCGTTATCTCGGGACTGATCCGGATAGCCGCGATCGATCACCCGCCAGTGTCAAAACGCCAACCGGAATAATTCACGAGATCACTGCCGCGTGGCAGGGCAAGCTTGCGTACGATCCCGGCCGGGTGCGTGCGCCCGTCGCGATCATCCGTGGTGAATGGGACCGGATGTGCTCGGACTCGGATGCCAAATGGCTGTTTGATGCTCTATCGGGCTCGCCGGTGAAGCGCGATGTGAAGATCAGCCGCGCTACGCACCTGATGCATTTGGAGGAGAGTCGATACGCGCTCTATCGCGAGACCCAAACATTTTTGGAAGGAGAGACCAAACTCATGAGCAAATCCGTATTAGTTCAGGAAGCACCAACCGATTCCATCGCCGGCTACGACTAGGGTCGGCCCAATGTTGCGCGCTCGCCCGTGTCTCTAGAGGAATTGAGTCAGCTTGAGGCAACTGTCGGATGGAGCGATGAAGATGCAGAATGCCTCCGGCGCCATGGAACCCTGTTCAAAGACAACGCGGAACACATGGTGGATTCGTGGCGGGCGATAATCGGCGCACAGCCGCACCTCGCCAAATGGTTCTTCGGACCGGACGGCAAGCCCAATGATGAGTACAAAGCGAAGGTTAAGAAACGCTTCGTTCAATGGGTGCTTGACGTGTGCTTCCGGCCGCACGACCAGGCATGGCTCGATTATCAGGAAGAGATCGGGCTGCGCCATACGCCGGAAAAGAAGAATCAGACGGATGGCGTTCAGACACCGCCAGTAGTGCCGCTCCGCTATCTGACTGCGTTCGGAACCGTAGTCGCAATGTCAACCCGAAAGTTTTTCGTCGATGCCGGAGTGCGGGATAAGGAATTGCAGAAGCTCGAAGGCGCGTGGTCGAAGGCGGTGCAACTTCACATCACATTGTGGAGCAGACCTTATGTGAAGGAGGGGCTCTGGTGGAAGTGGCTCGGCTCGTCCGAAGTGCTCGCCGCGTTCGCGCTGTTCCCTGCCGATATCAGCCGCCCGCCCCGGGAATGGGCCGAGCGTTTCTTCAACGTGCGCCGCTGGACCGAAATGCCGCGAGGTGGACACTTTGCCGCCATGGAAGAGCCGGAATTACTTGCCGAAGATATCCGGAATTGGTTCCGGCCATTCCGAGCCGGACGGGACGCAAGAGTCCTCAAGCGATATTCTGCCGACTCGGGATGATGGAACAAGCTATTCGATTCGCTCCTCGCGCGATCAGAAGGCCGATTTTCCTGATGTCTGCGGTCGTTCTGGCCTTCACCAATAAATCCCAGTGGAACAGTCTGTGCACGTTCTACATTGGTTTGACGGGTAGACCGGCGGCCGCGGCGAACTTATATTGGATTATTCGGACAATCTGCGCGACCCTGACGGCTGCCATCCAGTCGAGGCGTCACGCCTGGTAAACCGTAGCTCCGCCAACCACTGTTCGCACGATCTGGATATCCTTGATCTTCGACTTGTCCACCGTGAAAAGATCTTCCGCCAGAACGACGAAGTCAGCCAGTTTTCCGGGAGTAATCGATCCCTTGATCCCTTCCTCATGTGAGTTATAAGCAGCGTTGATCGTGTTTACGCGCAACGCCTCGTCTATGGTGATGCGCTGGTTCGCTCCCCAGGTCTTGCCGTCCCAGCCGGTGCGCGTCACCATTCCCTGAATGGCCATCCGCGGATCGAAGGGACCTGGGCTGAAATCGGAGCCCGCAGCCACCTTCACGCCCGCGTCGAGCAAACTGCGGAAGGCCATGCAGTGTTTCATCATCTCCTCGCCGTAAAAACCGAACTTATCGGAATTGTAATAGGCGTAGGTCGTAAACAGCGCGGGCACTGCTCCCGCCGCGGCGATGCGCCGCACAAGGTCGTCGTTGACCAGGGTGCAGTGCGCGATCTTCGGTCGCGCGTCCGCCCGCGGAAAGAGCCGCTGCGCGCGCTCCACCGCGGTCATCATCATGTCGATGGCGACATCGCCATTGGCGTGGCAGTTGACCTGGATGCCCGCGCGATGCACGCGTTCGATCCACGTATTGAGACTCTCCTGCGTCTCCGTGATGTTGCCCTTGTACGGCGGCGTGATGCCGGGATACGGCGTGCTGAGCGCCATGGTGCGCTCGGAGAATGATCCATCGACGGTGTGTTCGGAAGTGGCGCCGAGCTTGATCCACTCGTCGCCGAAACCGCTCATGATGCCGCCCGAGATCATCGCATCCAGCACTCCGCCGCTTGCCTCATAGCTCACGCGATGAAGCAACTCCCCACGCGCCCGCACCTGCTGCAGCGCCCTCAGGTTGCCGCCCTCGTGATGCACGCTGGTCACGCCATAGCGGACGAACTGCTTGGAGATATATGCCAGCCCGTCGCGGTCGCGCTGCATGCGCTGCTCTTCGGTAAACGTCGGGCGCTTTCCCACGCGGTTGAGCGCGCCGGTGGCGCGATCGGTAACGCGGCCGTTGAGTTCACCGTTGGCGTCGTGGTCGAACGTTCCTCCGGGCGGATTGGGCGTGTTCTTGTTGATGTCCGCCATCTCGAGGGCTTTGCTGTTGTAGAACGAAGTGTGCCCGCCGCGATGGTGTACCGCCACCGGATGGTCCTTCGAAACCTGGTCGAGATCGTGAACGTTCAGCGGACGATTGTCTTTCAGCTTCGTGTCGTCGAAGAAATAGCCCTCCACCCAGGTTCCCGGCGGCATCTCGCGGGCTTTCGCGCGCAGTTTGTCAACGATGCTAGCGATAGTGACAAACTCGACCTCATAAGGGTTCCCAACCAGGACTTCGTAGAGCAAAACATTGCCCGTCGCGTGATTATGAGTGTCGATGAAGCCGGGGACGATCGTCATCCCGCGCGCGTCGAGCGTTTGCGTGCCCTTGCCGATCAGCCCATTGATCTCGGCGTTGCTCCCCACGGCGGTGAACCGGCTCGCTTTGACCGCGAACGCCTCCGCCTTCGGCATACGCGAATCAACCGTGTAGACCTTGGCGTTGGACACCACCAGATCCGCCTCTGGCCCATCGGCAGCGGCCGCGGAGCGCGGCCCAATCCCCGCGGCGACTCCCGCGCCCACTAATCCCATGAAGTCTCTACGGGTGGATTCGCGATTCGTCATTTCGTTCCCCGATCTTTGCTCTCCGCAATTCTACAACACGCGCCCTCGCGCGAAATACCGGGTGCTGGCATTGCACCAATGAGCAATCTGACCCGCCGCCAGGCGCTGCATGGATTTACTGCCGCGTGGAATATCCGGTTCGCGCGTGATCTCGGTATTCTCGGGCACACGATCTCGCTCGAAGGAGAACCTTTCATCGTAATTGGCGTGATGCCTGGAGCATCAATTAAGCAGGCAAATGCCGAGATCGCTGCTATTAGCCGGGAAGTGTCGGCGGCCTACCCCGGCAGCAACTCGGGCTGGACAATGGACGAAGCGAGGCAGTTGCTGGGTTTCGCCGGTCGGACCCTTCCCGCGGCCCGCGGATGTGTTGCAGTAGATCGCCGCCGGGAAGCTCATCCCGCGATAGACTGCTTGAGAGAAGCGCTATTGCGCTGCCGGCCACCGCCGCAGCATATCTATCCACGCATCTATGCGTTGCAGAGCCGCGTCGTGTTCATGTGTGATGTGCGCAGCAAAGTCGAGCATTGCAAGGCGCGCCGAATCGACATCCGAAGCCTGCGGTCCGGTAACGCGCCTTTCGTAATCGCCCAGAGCCTGAGCCGCCGACTTCAAAGGTAGTTCCGCATCATGATACTTGCCTTCTTCGACGCGTGTCCTCGCCAGTTCCAGGTTCTGCCGCGCCATGTTAAGCGGCATAGAGCCCGATGTCTGCGTGACGGAGACGCTGTTCTCCACGGCGCCAAGCGCCGCGTCCGCCGCGTTCCAATTGCCGGATTCGAGTGCGGTTTCCGCTGCCGGCAGACGATCCGCGGCCGCCGTTACATCGAGCCGCTCGGTGGTAGTCTGGCCCTCCACGCCGCGTATCGAAGAGTTGTGTTTCAGATCGGCGTTCTTGTGGACTGGCGTCACCGTGGTGGTGGTGTCCAATTGACTATATATGGGGACCATCAGCGGCCGGGCGCCATCCGAGGCCTTTTGTTGAATTGCGCTCACCGTGGCGATGGCCTGTTTAACATGGCCTATTGCGCTGTCGCGATCATGCGAAGCGATCGCCTGTCGCGCCATGTGGGTTTGTTGCATGACGCCTGCGGCGAGGTTGGGAATATCGGAGCTGGCAATATTCGATTGGGCGCTCGCGGTTACAGCTGCGGCTGCGGCGATGAGAAAAATGATAGGACGGTGCATAGGGCCTCCGCGTGCCCAAAGGTGCAATCGCAAGGCCAAGCGAGACGTTATTCGGCGTTGAACTCAAACACGTCGGTGTTGGTTCGCACCACCAGCTTCCCGCCAGTGAGCGGTTTGCCGTCGTGGGCGAAGAAAATGGCGCCATCCGTCGATTCGCCCGGCTGCAACTTCGTCACTCCCAAAGCCAGCGCGCTGGCCGCGGCTGCCGCCTTCAGTTTCGTTCCGCCGAAAGCCAGCGCCGCCTCGCGCCGTTGCTCGAACCCGTTAGTCGCCTTGTAGTGCGTGTTGCCGTAAACGGAAGCTTCGTAGGTAGTGATGAGCTTCACTACATCGTTGCCGTTGCCTTTCTGCATGAGCATCTGGATGACGTCGGTGGCGTTGGTGGCGCGTATCGAAGCTGCGTCGCCGAGGACGTAGCTGAAATCCTCCGGACGGATGACGTATGGTGACGCGGAGCCGTTCGAGATCGCCGCCTGAACGATAGCGTATTCGTGCAGATGATTCGGTAGGTGAGTAAAAATGATAGTTACGCCCGACTTGGTCAGCGTCTGATATTTCTGTCCATGAGATTCAAATTCGATTACCTGCGCCGGCGCCGGACTGACCAAAAACGCCGCCGCCAACCCGCAGGCCCCCAGAAGCCTTATCATGAAACCATATTACGATACAGTACCCTGGAAACATTGATGTATTTTGCATGGCGCTTCGGCGTGATACTTACCCTCTGCGCGGCCATTATGATGCCGCGCGCGGCCGCCGCCGATAAAACCGTCGCCACGGTCGCTCAGGTAATCTCCATTGTGCGCGCCGGCTTGCCGTCGAAGCAGGACGATAAGACCGCCAAAGCGCTGACGAAGTTGATTCTGGCCGAGCGTCTCGACCCGGTGGTTCTGGATCACATGGAAAGCGAAGGCGCCGGGCCGCGCACCATGGAAGAACTCGCGCTGATGGCCGATGTCACCGCCGAGCTCGCGCCACCCACCCCGCCACCGGCCTTTCCGCATCCGCCAGTTCCTTCCCGCGACGAAATGGCGGCCGCGATTCACCAAGCGCGCGTCTACGCCCTCAGTTATGAGACGAACCTGCCGAACTTCCTCTGCAACGAAAACATCGTGCGGTATGAAGACGTAAAGGGCAAAGGCACCTGGGAAAAGCGGGACACGCTGGGACTCCGCCTCAGTTTCGAAGACCAGCATGAGAAGGACAAACTGGTGACGCTCAACGGGAAGCCCACTAACTCGCCGCTCGCGGCAGTGGCGGGCGCTCAGACCAGCGGCGAATTCGGCGCCCTGATGCTCCAGATTCTCGACCCCAACAGCCACGGGAAATTCCGATGGGACCATTGGACGCTGCTGCGAAATCGCGCCACGCAGGTCTATGCGTATCGCATCGACGCGGCCGATTCACACTACAAATTGGTCTTCGGCACGGCCTATCAGCACGACGAAACCGTGGCCGCGATGGAAGGCATGTTGTATCTCGATGGTGAGACTCTGGACATTGTCCGCATCGCGAATCGAGCCGCGGACATCGAACTCAGTTTCCCCGTGCGCCGGGCCTCGACGACCCTCGATTATTCCGCGCAGGATGTCGGCGGCAAACGGTACGTGCTTCCGCTGCACGCCGAGATCCGCCTGTCAACGGGGCAGATCCACACGCGCAATATGGCCGAATTCAACGGCTACCGCAAGTTCGAAGGCGAATCGACGATTACGTTTGGCGATCCGGAGCCCCCGCCGCCGGGGAAGATCAAACACTGACCGGGCCGACAGCCCTACTGGAACGGGTGGAGCAATTGAATATTGCTTCCGTTCCGGTCGAGTTCGTGAAGCCCTCGATCTTGTGATTTTCAAAAGTCAATCTCCGCGGCTCGCCCGGTGACCCGAGGTTGGCAAGGTAAATTTCGTTGACGTCCGTGGCGACGGCGCGCAGGAAGGCTAGCTTGTCGCTGGCCGGCGAAAACCGCGGGAAGATCTAGCCCGTGCGGCCCGGATTCGTAATTTACCGTCGCTCCCGGTCTCTACCGTCGGAAAGAGAATCGCCGTTGGCGTCCCAGGGGTGGTGGCGTCGGATGTCGCGATTGCCGTTCCATCGGGAGACCAATCCAGATGGTCTGGAGCTGGGCCGAAGGCGAGAATGGGGCAAAACGGCAGTGAAGCCGGGTTTTAAGGGCGACACCGGCGGCACCCTTAACACAGAAGTACAGACGGCAACCGGCATTTTGCCGGGATCGGTAGGATCTTTCGCGTCCACGCCCTTGGAATTAGGTGGAGGGCGGCGCCCAAGTGATGTTCAGCGTGAAGTTCGCTGGCAACGTCGCGCGCAGCATGTTGAGCGTATCGACTGAATTTAGCACCGCGGGTAGCCCGTCGAGCGTACCAAAGGTGTTTCCTACACCGATGCACCCCAAAAGCTGCTTGCTCTGGTTCGCATTATGCACCTCTATTTCCGAGCGATCCGGGACGTTCGTCGCCACCCACACTTGCCCATGCTTGGGGCTAATAAAGCGCTCGAACGTGACCGGCATGGCGGGTATACAGCTGGTCTGAGGATGATTGTCGAGCCACGGCAACTCTATGGTTTTGCAAAGCTTCGTTCCGTCCTGGTTGAGCCAGATTCCAAGCGTTCCGTCGGGCGTCGATGGCTGGCGGATAAGGGAATACTGCGAAAGGTCAGCGGTCATTTACGTACCATATCACTTCGTCGGTATTAGACAGGGACGGCTATAAGGCGGGGGCACATGCTGCCGCGCACTCTGTAATTCTTTTAGCTGCTCTGCGCCCTTGACCATGTTCGTTAGCAGGTACTCCTGTACCCTGCCTCCCGCAAACGCACCGGAACGCCGCTTCCGAAAGATCGGCCGTCGCCGAGACGCGGCGGCAAGGCCGAATAATGTAATGTGCGCCAGGGCAGTGCGATTTCCGGAGGGAGCGCAACGGTTCTGCGATGGACCGCGTGGTCGAACCCTGTGCATCACGGCATCTGATATGCTTTCCGAAGACCAGGAAGTTAAGTGGCGTCCATTCGCGAAACCGGAACGGCTCGGATGACCGCGAGCCCGAAACAGGCCAAATGGCGGAGGGTGTAAGTTATGTGCCTATTGTCGCGCTTTTATATCTTCGTCTTACTACTGACGGCGGCGGTGTCACGTGTAGCCGCTCAGGAAGATCTGCCGGCGGCGGGCCGCGGGGGCAGAGGCGGTGGCAACACCCGGGACTTCCTGGGACTTGGTCCGCCGCCCGACGCCGCCGCCGCCAGTCGCGGTGAAAAGCTGTACGCTCCGAATTGCGCCTTCTGCCACGGAGAAAAGGCAAGGGGCGCGGAGGGCCCGAACCTCGTGCGCTCGCCGTTGGTGCTGCACGACGAGAAGGGCGAACTGATTGGCGCCACCGTCACCAAAGGGTTTCCCGACAAAGGCATGCCGGCGTTTCCGAACTTTACGGAAGGCCAGCTTTTCGATATCGCGCAGTTCTTACACATGCAAGTGGAATTAGTGGCGAACCGGGGAATTTATAAGCGCCTCAACGTAGTAACCGGCGACGCGAAGGCGGGCGAGGCCTATTTCAACGGCGCCGGAGGCTGCAATGCCTGCCACTCTGTAACCGGCGATCTGGCTCATATCGGAAGCAAATACCAGGCGGAGCAATTACAAAATCGATTCATCTGGCCCGGCGGCGGCAGAGGCGGGGGAGGCGGCGCTCAAAAGGTCACCGTGACGCTGCCATCGGGAGAATCCATCACTGGAACGTTGAAGGCTATGAACGATGTCAATATATCGATGTACGACGGGGCAGGCAACTACCGGTCCTGGCCGCGCGAAGGACTCAAGGTCCAGATGGAGGACCGGCTGGTTGGTCACCGGCAGTTATTGAGTAAGTATACGGATGCGGATATGCATAATCTTACCGCCTATCTGACGGGGCTGAAATGAAAGTTCGTGCAGCCCTTGCTTTGACTCTGACTCCCTTGGTCTTATTAGCCCAAGGGCTCGATCCAAAGGCGCTATTGCGGTCCGCGACAGACGCTTGGCCCACTTACAATGGCGATTACTCGGGCCGCCGCTTCAGCCCCCTTACGGAAATCAATGCCACGAACGTCGGCAGACTTTCCTTAGCATGGTTTTATCGCATCGCAAACGTCGGTACGCAACGCGGTGTGGGCAATCCGCACATTTCATCGACGCCGCTGGTGGTCGGAGGAATTCTCTACTTTACGATCCCCGACCACGCCTGGGCAATCGACGCCCGCACGGGCGAGGAGATCTGGCACTACAGTTGGCAGGACAAGGGCGGCCACCTGGTAGGCAACCGAGGTCTGGGGATGTATGGCGATTGGCTGTATTTCATGACGCCGGATTGCTGGTTCATTTCGCTGAACGCCAAGGACGGCAAGGAGCGGTGGCGGAAGAAGATCGCCGACGAGAAGATGCAGTATTTCTGCACCACAAGCCCGCTGGTGGTGAAGAATCACGTTCTGGTCGGCGTAGGCGGAGATGCTATGGATGTGCCCGGCTTCCTGGACGCGCGCGATCCCGAAACCGGCGACGTGCAATGGCGCTGGAACACGACGCCGCGGAAAGGCGAACCCGGCTCCGAGACTTGGCCGAGTCCGCAAGCTATGGAGCACGGCGGCGGTATGACCTGGATGCCGGGTACCTACGACCCGGAACTCAACCTGATCTATTGGGGAACGGGGAATCCAAACCCTGTTTTTGCCGGCCAGGGACGCCCGGGCGCCAACCTATGGACGGCGTCCCTTGTCGCGTTGAATGCCGACACCGGCAAACTGGTCTGGTACCACCAGCCGTCGCCCCACGACACGCACGATTGGGACAATACGGAAACTCCTGTATTATTCGACGGCCTATTCAACGGAAAGCCGCGCAAGATGCTTGCCCAGGCCGCTCGCAACGGCATCTTCACGCTGGTGGATCGGACCAATGGAGAGAGCCTGGTAACCAAGGGATACATCGGCGTGAACTGGATGAAAGGCATAGACGCCAAGGGCCAGCCGATTCCCGATCCGGCTAAAGAGCCCAAGGTGGATGGGTCCCTAATCAACACGCCCGGCGGCGGTGGAACGAATTGGGCTCCTCCGAGCTTCAATCCGGAAACTGGGCTGTTCTATCTGAATGCGAAAGAGGGATACAGCGTCACCTATCTCACGGATACAGACCCTGAGCCGCAAGGATACGGCGGGGGTGGAGGAGGCGGGCTTTCGGAGCCGATTTTGGTCGCCGTGGATTATAAGACTGGCAATGTTGCGTGGAAGCACAAGTATCCGAGCGGGGGCTTCGGCAATGCATTCCCTGGCGTATTAACCACCGCGGGCAAGCTGCTGTTTACGGGCGATCCTTCGGGGAACTTACTTGCATTCGATGTGTCTGCGGATCGCATCTTATGGAACTTTCGCGTGGGTCAAATGGTAAGCAACGGTCCAACGACTTATATGTTGAACGGCAGCCAATATCTGCTCGCCGCGGCGGGGGACACTTTATTTGCCTTCCGGTTGGTAATGAGCGGGAATTGACCGGAGTCTAACGGCTCCGATTGAATGCGCCCGGCATGAGCATGCTCCGTCTTGAGTGATCACTCCGACCGTGGCCCACTCCAAGCCACGAGCCAGGCCGCCGTATACCTTGCGCATCCACGGTGGTTTGCGTGGACACGGAGCCGATCTACCCTCGCCTGTGAGGGCGCGGCGTCCCTCGATCCCACCATGGCGCCCGTTGGTTTCGGCGGCCCGTTTCACGCCTGGGAGGATTCCAGACCGGCCACCCCCGGCTCGGTGCGCCCCGAAATCTCCGCCAGGCGGGCACGCTCGGCCTTGCCGAATCGCCCGGGCTCCCGCTTTGAGGGTGTGCACGGTCGCCCTGACCCGCTCAGCCAGTCGTGTGCGCGGCCGACCTCGGTCAGCAGGGCCATATCCCGATACGCCACCGCTTCCAAAATCCCATCTTGCCGGTACGGCGCATGAGCCGCGTCATCTGCGGCAAAGTCAATCCGGTGACCTTTGCCGAGGAAGCCGGCACCGCACCGCGTTGCCTCTTGGCCGTGATTGCGCATTCCTGCGCTGCCAGCACTTGCCAGATGAACGCGCATCGATGCCTGACTGCCCCTGAGAAACTCCTGAATCTGATGTTGCTGAGGCCTTCTGCATTGTCCCTCGCATCGGCCTGCGGGGCCAGATCCGCCGCTGTCGCGGTCGCAGACCGGCTCTGGCTCCTCACATTTACAGGACTTTTGCTAGAATAGAATTCAACGTTGGGACGTCGTCTAACGGTAAGACTGCAGACTCTGGATCTGCGTATCGGGGTTCGAATCCCTGCGTCCCAGCCAAACGCCCGCCGAAACCGTTTTCGGGGACTCTTGCGCTAAAATCTCAATAGCTCGTGGGCGCGTAGCTCATCTGGATAGAGCACCGACCTTCTAAGTCGGGGGTAGCAGGTTCGAGTCCTGCCGCGCCTACCATTTTGGTCGCGTTTCCGTGCTTGCGCTTGAGTCCTGCTCTCAAGGCATCTCCTGATTAGATGCCGATCGTTGCGGTTGTAAAAGACTTGCCACCGCGTCGCGAAGTTGGCTTGGCCTAAAAGGCTTATGCAGGATCTTGGCATCCCGCGGCACTCCGCTTTCGAGCAAGCGCTCGCGGTCATAGCCGGAGATGTATAGGATTCGCACGTCCGGCCGTATACTCTTTAATTGGTTGAAGACTTCATGACCCGATCCGTCCTTAAGCGTTTGGTCGGCAACAACTAAGTGAATTTCGATTGAGATTCGATTGAAGATCTCAGTCGCCCGCAATGCACTTTCGGCTTCTAACACTGTGTATTCCGCTTCCAACGTGGTTCGAACAACGCCCATTACAGCCGGGTCGTCTTCCACTACCAGAATGGTCGCCTGCGGCATAATAGCCCACGCTAGAAACATCGGATCTCTAACTCTCTAAACCAACCTCTATAATAGTAAGATATCGATAATTATAATTTAATCGGGGTTTCCCTGAAAAGCGGGCGGGGTTTTCTCCCAAAATTAGTTTTGTATCTGAAAGGATGCACGATTGGAGCAACACATATTACTGCGTCGATCATGCTCTTTTCAAAAAAAACGGCGCCCACTATTCTCTTAAGAAATGGTTATATATTAAACATATAGGAATTCTGTGCCCGAAAATACGTTCTGAGCTTCTAGTTTTTCCACGGAGGATCGGCGAGGATCGGAATTACCCGGCCTGAGCGTCGAGGAGGCTTGAGCCGTTCGGTTGATGTTGCGGCCGGCACAGCTAAGCGCGGGAAACGCTTGTCCCTTTTTGACAGTTCGGCGGATTTTGCCGAGACTTTAGCTGGAGGACGGTTTTAACCTGACGAAACGGACGGGCACCCTCCTAGTGAGCAATTCAAAGTAGGACAGGGCGCCGTTGTTTCGGCTCGAGAAAGCCTCTTAGGGGCTAATCAGGGTCCTCGACGTAACCTCCGGTTTCCAACCGAATGTGGCAGACAATACATAAAAACGCTGCTTTTGCATGTTTTCCGGCAGTTGGTCGTCCAATATCGCTGAAATGGCCGTATTGTAGTAACTGGGGTAGGGTCCTCTGTTGTCAGCAAACAATGTACTGGTTTTGGAAGATGACGAATCGAGCCGCTTCGTGCTTCGAGAGATATTGGAGCATGACGGCTTCACTGTTCTATCCAGCGCCGGCTTGAACGATGCCGTAGAGATTTGTCAAATTCATCCCGAACCGATTACGCTCCTCGTGTGTGACGTGGTGTTGCGTGGTCCTGGCGGTCCCGAGGGCATCCGCCAACTGAAACAACTTCGACCCGACATGGCGATCCTGTTTGTCAGCGGGTATCCTCTGGAGCAACTCGAGAATCGCGGCATGGTCGAGAAGGTCGATCGGCCTGGCGAAAAAACGGACTTCCTGCAAAAGCCGTTCTCGGCCAAGGCGCTCTTGAGGACCGTTCACCGCCTTATTGACCAGGCAGTAGAATAATCCAGCAATAAAGCTCGCTATTAATTGGGTAATCTCGCGCGCGCCCTGCTGGTTCCGAGCCAACTACCGCGCAGGAGCCGCGTCGCGATACGTCACAGTCAGTTCCGTTCCAGCGAGCGGCTTGCCGTCCGCTTCCGCGTAGGGATAGACAAAGTAATTGAGCGGCTCACCTTGCTGGCGAGGCGCAAGCGCCAGATCGCGGCCTTTGGAAAACTCGATCCGGTTTTCGTCGTGAGCGCCGAAAAAGTACTCGCGTTTATCAGGATTCTTTCCCGCCTCGGATGCGTCCACGGGTATCCATCCGATTCCCTTCGCATAGAATTCGGCCCAGCAATGGTAGCCGGCGATCTGGCCTTCGCCGCGATCGGCGGGAAGCGGGAAGCCGATAGCGAAGCGCGCGGGGATTCCCATCGCGCGAGCGTATCCAATGAAGATGGCGTGGAAATCGGTGCAGTTGCCGCGCCTCGCCTCGCACGCGTAGTAAATGTCGCCGCGGCCCCAGCCCTTGCCGGTTTTGTCGTACTTCACCGTCACGATCACGTGATTGTAAATGGCGCGCGCCATTTCGAGGTCGGTGTGCGCGTTTGCCTTTTCCACCACTTCGCGAGCCCAGGAGCGGATTTGATCGTCGAGCGGCACCAGACGATCGGGGAGCAGATAGCGCGCGAGGTCCTTGGGATCTTCGTCGTGCGGCAGCGGCGGACCGCCGAATAGACGCGATTGGATGTGCTCTTCCCGCGTGGCATCGAAGCTCAATTTGATCTCCAGCGGGCCTTGCGCCGCGGAAACGTGAACCATCTTGTTGCCATCGAGAGTTGCTGTCTGGTAGCCGGCTGGACCTTCGATGCGCAGATTCGCGATCTGCTGATACGGATCGGTTTGCGGAACCGGCGCCCAGAGATCGATGCGTTTCGCTCCCGCCGGCGCCTCCTTGATGGTGGCGCGGTACTCCATGTGGAAGCTGCGGGTGCGAGGTTCGGGCGGTGCGGCAAGGGCTGCCGCCAAGCAGCAGAGAATCGGCAACATGAGAAGCTTGTTCATCGATCGGGACCTCGGAATGAATTGAGGAGGAAATGCGTGGAGGGCGCTTGAGCGGACCGGCGGCGGGTTACTCTGTCGTGCCCAGCCAACTGCCGGGCGCGGAGCGCCGTCATGACGCGCCTCTTAGACAATATTCGAGCGCCAGTCCGGGGAGCGGACGAAGAGCTCGAAGGGCGCCGCGCATTCCATCAGCATACATCGAAATGAACGCTTCGGCGGAAAGAACCGCGCAATCGACGGCGTCCCCCTTCTCGTCCGAAGTGCGGACAGACGTTTCGCAGTGAAAAACCAAGGATCTCTCGAAACTACTGTCAACTGCGACGGGCTATTTATTGACGCTATTAAAGAACCAAGCCTTTACCGTACAAGTAATATCTCCTTATTCGTTTTGTAACACGGAACGCCTTCCCTTTCCCGGATTTCCTTCGGTGGGCCGGAACCTTGCGTGCCATACTCGGCGCAAATTGGAGGTATGATGCGCCACGTTCTGTATTGCGCAGTCTTGTGGATATGGGTGGGATCGAGTTTCGCCCAGGTTGGCGGAACCGGTTCGATTCAAGGCACGGTCACGGATCCCTCGGGGGCGCTTGTTACAAGTGCCACGGTGACCGCAACCAATATCGCGACCGGCGTGGAAACCGTCGCGTAAGACCACCGACGCCGGGTTTTTCGTTCTGCCGCTGCTTCCCGCCGGCGAGTACACCGTCACCGTCAAAGCCACCGGATTTCAAACGCTCACTCAGCAGCACGTCATCGTGGACGCGCTGGCAGACCGTCGGCTTAAACCTGCAATTGCAGATCGGAGCCGCCAACCAAACGGTCACCGTGATCCTCAGCGCCGACTGCTCAAGACCGACGATGTCGCGCTTGGTTCCTCGGTGCAGAACAATGTTTACGACGCCCTTCCGCTGGCCATGAATGGCTCCGCCCGCGACCCTTCCGCATTCGCCGGTCTCGCCATCGGCGTGAACACTTACAGCACGCAGGCGGCCGGCCCCTCGACCGGGTCCTTCAACGGCGGCCAGACTTATCAGAACGAGGTCTACATCGAAGGCCTGCCGCTGACCAGCGCCGGGACGGAAAGCGACACCCGCAATCTGGCGTTCGGCGTTTCGGTCGAGGCCGTGGACCAGTTTCAGGTAGAGACGTCCGGCGCCAAGGCCATGTACGAAGGCCAAGGCGTGGCGAATTACGTTTTCAAATCGGGGACCAACCAGTTCCACGGCGGCGTCTTCGAATACTTCCGCAACACCGATTTCGATGCCCGGGGCTTCTTCGCACTGACTACGCCGATTGAGCATCAGAACGAATTCGGCGCCAGTATCAGCGGGCCCATCAAGAAGAACAAGCTCTTCTTCTTCGGCAACTACGATGGATACCGTTTCGATTCCGCCACGCCGCCCGGCTACCAGTCCATACCGACCGCCGCCGAGCGAACCGGCGATTTCAGCGCCTTCCCGCAGCTGATCTACGATCCCACCAGCGCCACCGGCACCGGCGCTCCGCACGCCGTTTCCGAACAACGCCATCCCGTCGAGCCGCATCTCCAAGGTCTCGCAGTCCTTCCAGTCCTATCTCCCGCCCCCCACCAACGGCGCGATCACCAACAATTATCTGGCCACACTGCCGAACATGGTCAATAACGACAGCACCACGGACAAAGTGGACTACAACATCACCGACAAGCACCGCCTCTTTGCGCTGTTCAGCTACGGCAAGTACGCCAATCCGATCGTGGGCAGCCTGACGCCGATCAGCACATCGACTCTGCCCGTGCCCTATACCGATGGCAGAGGCGTGATCGAATACGCGACTCTGGGCCAGATTCACGACTCGTACATCATCAGTCCGACGCTGGTCAACCAGTTCAGCGTGTCCGCTGAGCCGTCTGTTCATCCCTCTGACCAGCAATACCGCCAGCGGCGATTATCCCTCGAAGGCCGGTCTCACCGGCCTGCCTCCGGGCATCGCCAGCACGGGCTTTCCGGATATCACGTTCACCGGCAACAACGCTCCCGTGAGCTGGGACGGAACCAACTCCCATGCGTTTAACGAAGCGCAGAATACATACGACGTGCAGGACAACATGCTCTGGACCAAAGGCAAGCACAACCTGACCTTCGGCTTTCAGTATCAGGCGCTCGAAGACAACGAAAACACTCCGCTGACCGGCACCCAGGCCGGCTTCACCTTCAGCAACAATGAGACCGCCAATTTCAACTCCACCGGGACCCTCGTCAGCACTACCGGTCTCGGCTATGCCAGTTACCTGCTGGGCGCCAGTGGACAGCAGCGTAGTCACGCAGAACTCCGTCGCCGAAACCGGCGGACGCTATAAGACCTATGCCTTCTATGTGCAGGACGATTTCAAAGTCAGTTCACGCCTGACTCTGAACCTCGGCCTCCGCGAGAACATCTGGAGTCCGTTCACGGAAGTCCACAACGTGATGTCGTTCTTCAATCCGACTCTGGCCAACCCGCTGGCGGGCGGCATTCCGGGAGCGTTGCAATTCGCCGGCAACGGGCCCGACAGCTGCCATTGCTCCACCCCCGTCAAGCAGCACAATCTCAACCTCGCGCCTCGCATCGGGCGTGGCCTACCGCATCGACGACAAGACTGTGATCCGCGCGGGCTACGGCATCTTTTACGCGCACGCCGGCGGCGTCGGCGGCCGCACCAACGGACGCCAGGGACTGAGCCAGGTGGGCTTTAACAACAGCGGCAGCCTCTCGTCGCGCCGTCACCGGCCAGCCGGCCTATGTCTGGGATAACGGCTACCCGGGCAACCCGCTGAACCCGCCGTTCTTCAATCCCAGCTATGGCATCGGCTTTATCACCGCCGCGGCCGGGGCGTCGGTCGGTTCGGGCCCGACCACCGCCCAGACGGTGACCTACGGCGATCCCAACTTTGGCGGAAAAGCGCCCTATTACGAAGACTGGAGCTTCAACATCCAGCATTCGTTTACGCCAGACCTGGTGTTGAGCGTCGCCTACAGCGCCAGCGCCGGCCACTGGCTGCCCGGCGCGGGCGTCGCCGGGACCTTTCACCAACCAGATTCCGGTGCAGTATCTGCCGCTGGGATCTCTGCTGACGACCAACCCTGAGCCGCGGCCTCGCTGGCACAGGCTCAGGCTATGTTTCCCAATATCGCCATTCCGTTTCCGAACTTCACGGGAACCATCGGCCAGGCGCTGAAGCCGTTCCCGCAATATAACGGCATCTCCGATCCCTGGCTGGATGTCGGAAACTCGACCTACAACTCGCTCCAGGTGTCGCTCAACCACCGGTTCGCGCACGGCTTGACGCTCCATGGTGAATTACACCTTCAGCAAGGAACTGGACGATTTGGCCGGCGTGCGCGATCCGAACAAGGATTTCCTCGAAAAAGGGCCGGGCACCATCGATCATCCCACACGTGGCGCAGGCCACCTTTGTCTACCAGTTGCCTTTCGGCGCCGGTCACAAATTGAACAGCGGAACCAAGGTTGTCGAGCGGAATCATGAGCCACTGGCAGCTTTCCGGCATTTTCACATTCACCAGCGGAGCGCCTTTGTCGATCACCGGCACTTGCACCGGCGGCGGCATCATCGATGCCTCCTGCTATCCGAACTACAACCCGAACTTTTCCGGCAGCGTGTGGCAGAATGGCACTCCGGAGACGGGGAATCTCGCCACCACGCCCTACCTGAACAAGGCGGCCTTTGTCGATCCGCCGGCTTACACCGCGGGCAACATCGCGCGCTCGGCTCCGCTTCGGGCTTTTTGCGCCGCACATTGCGGATCTGGACATGAGCGTCCGCCGGGAATTCGTGATCCGCGAGACACGTGAGGCTGGCGTTCCAGGCGGATGCGTTCAACATCAACAACGCCGTCCATTTCGCCGCGCCGGGAACGGGCATCGATTCCGCCACCTTCGGCATTTTCTCCTCCATGGCGAATCAGCCGCGCAAACTGCAATTCAGCGCCCGGCTATCGTTTTAGAAGAAGTTTGGACGTTCGGGCGATGAACTCTTCGCTCGAGCACGGGGATTCGGAGCGTACATAGGATTCAGGCGCTCAGTATGGAGGACGGGCACTCGCGGTGACATCCGCCGAACTGGATTCGCCAGGCCGCACCGTCACCCTTCCAGCTTGGTTGAAAAGGCGATCACGATTGAACATGCGATCGATGTTCGACGCGTTATACGGCCGGGGCCAACTTCCTTTCGTGAACGCCAACACGTAATCCTCCCCCGGTCGGACGGCGGGGATTTGGTAATGTCCGCTGGCATCGCAGGGCGCGGAACGCAGAAGTGCCGCCTGCTGCCTTGCCGTTTCTTGCGGGAGTAATATCACGACGCCTTGGCCGCAGTTCTCCACTTTGCCCGAGATAGCCCCGCCGTCATGTTTGTACACGATGACGAGTGACATCGGATCCGAAAGTTCCACCTCCGGAGTAAGCAACTCTGCCCCGCCTACAAGAACGGAATCAAAATAGTAGGGCGGCTCCGAAGAACCCGGGATGTTATAGCCGCCGGGATAAACATCCTCAAGCAGAAAGTTGCCGTCCGCGCTAGCGGTAGCGCTGGGGCCCGGCGCGGGATGTCCGGTATCCTGAGCGAGGCGCCCTATATGCGAACGGAGGATCACCTTGGGTGTGGGCGCCATTGCGCCGGCCGGAATTTCCACCGCGATCGTGCCACTTATGCTGAATGGGGGGCTAAGCCTTAGCTTCAAGTCGTCGATTTCGTGGCCAGCCATCTCAATCCACTGCGCAACCCGCATCGCCACGCCATCGCTCTCCGTTTCGGCGCGGATGGACCAAGGGCCGTCTGACACGGCCGGTAATTCGAATGAACCATCGGATTGCGATTTCGTCTCGAAAGTGCCGGGCAAATACGATTCTTCCGCCAAGGCTACCCGGATGTTGGGCGCCGGCTTGCCATCGGGTTTGAGCAGCACTCCGCGAACGGAGTGCGCGGGAACCGCAAGCAGCGGTAGTTCCAAACCTTGGACATCGCCGCCCGGCAGCAGCGTGATTTTGCTAGCGGCCTCCAAATCGGCGACTCCCGGATAAAAGGTTCGGGTCCAGACCGATACGCGATCGTCGGCTGGGTCCCGATCTGGCGGTTTCAGGTCCGTCGGCGGCTTTGCCATCAACGTATAAACGCCAGGCAGCAGACGCTCTCGCATCGTGAACTTCCCACTGTCGTCGGTGGTGGCGGTGACGGTTACCGGCCCACGCAACTCAAGACTCGCCTTCGGCACTCCCTCGCCTCGGCGGCCGATCAGACGGCCCGTCAAGCTGGCCAAGGGCATCATGTGGCCCTCCAGTTTCACGCTACTGCCCACAGCGGGCACTTGAAAAGGCTGTGGACCGCCGGCGTTGTCCTGATACCACTCCAGATAACTTGGCCAATAGTCGGGGGAGGAGTAGCGAATGGTATACGCGCCGCTCGGGACATCCTTGAAAACGAACCCGCCCCGCGCGTCGGTAGTTGCGGAATAAACGGGCTTGGCCGCCCGAAGAATCTCTACACTCACTCCCGCGATTCCCTTGTCGTCTGCGGAGTTGAGCACTGTTCCCTCGATGGACTGGGCGGTGGAACAGACAGCCGGGAGTAGCAGGAGGTAGAGAACCTTTACGATGACCGCAGCCTGTTTGCCATTCCTGTTTGCGCTGCGCAACACTTTCATACTATATACTTAGTACTAATCAATTCGCGAATCAAGACCCATTTTTATAATAGATCGGCCCGCGGAGCCGAGGCGCTTTGGCGGCGCTTGAGGCCGAGGTAATCTAGGTAGCTTTCCGACGTTCCCGAAGCCTCTCTGATTAAAATAGCATCCGATTTCAGCCTAACCAAACCGGAAACGGTTCCGTCCTATAATCAGACCGTCTATGGGAATAAACAAACCGAAGGCCGATCTTTTGCCTGGCACGCTGGACATGCTCGTCCTCAGGATTTTGTTGCGGGGCCATTTGCATGGATATGCGATCGCGCAACTGATACAGCAATTGTCCGACGATCTGCTGCGGGTGGAGGAAGGCTCTCTTTACCCGGCTCTCCAGCGGCTCGAGTTGAATGGCTGGATCGAGGGCGAGTGGGGCCTCTCGGCCAACAATCGGCGTGCTCGCTTCTACAAGCTAACTCCCGAGGGCCGTAAACACTTGTCTGAGGAGTCGGCTCGTTACCGACAGGTCACCGGTGCGGTGGCCCGCATCATGGGATTCGCCCAGTAAACGGATAAGCTATGCAATCAGATTCCCGTTGGAGCCGTTTTCGAAGGCGTTTACGGTATTGGCTCGACCGCAGCGAAAGGAATCGTCGGCTGTGGGAAGAGATGGAATTCCATATCGCGCTTCGCAACAACACGCTGGACTCCCTGCCGATGTCAAGCTCGATCGATTCTTTCCCGTCACGCCACGAGTGCCAGCGTCCATCCGCGGTGATCGCGACAATCCTCCGCGGGGCGCGGATCATTTCCGCCGCCAGAATGCGAGCCCTGTTCTGAATCGGTGATTTTCCATTCCTGGACTTATACAGGGTGTCGAACCAGAGCAAGCTCGAAGCAACCGCCGCCACCACCAGGTTGTCAGCAGGACCAGAGCGTGGCACAGGCAGAATGGAAAATGCCAGTGTTAGCCCGGTATATGACGCCCGGACATCCACAAAGCGGTGCAGCGGTGCACAGGATGCTTATTGCGTAGGAATGCTGCGGAAGAAGCTCTTGAAGAGCCCGGCGCGAAGAGCCGTCCGTCATTCCTCAGGCAACTCCGGGATTCTTACGGCTGCTTCACTGCTTAACTGAACAGTATTGGGGTTAAAGAAACGCTTCGATCAACCGGCGCTGCACGCTTTTAAGGCTGGAATGCGCGCTGTCGAGCTCTTCCACTTTCTCGCGCAGATCGCGAAACAGCCGGGCGCGCTCGGCGCCGCTTTGAATCACCAGCAGTAATTGGGCGTTGTCCCAGGGCTTTTCGAGATACTGGAACAGCGCAACCTGGTTAATTGCTTCAATCGCGCTTTGTTTATCCGCGTGGCCGGTCAGTAGAACGCGGCTGGCTTCCGGCTGCGAGTCTTTGATCTTGGAAAGTAACTGAATGCCATTCATCTTTGGCATCAGGTAATCCGAAACGGCGACATCCACGGGATTGGAAGCGGCGAAACGGGCGGCCTCCTCTGGATCGGTGAAGCCATGGACGTCGAAGTCTCCGTCGAGTTGGAGAAACGCCTTAATGCTGGTTATAACCATGTCTTCGTCGTCCGCGATGAGGATGGAGGGCTTGTGTCCGTTGGTGTTCATGGCTGGCTCCTGATCTAGTTTAGAGGCGTCTGCCGCACTGGGATGCGAACGTGAAAGGTGGTTCCCACGCCGGGCGTGCTTTCGAACCCGATCGTTCCGCCGTGCTTTTCTTCGATGATCTCTTTGGCGATGGAAAGACCGAGGCCGGTGCCTTCGCCCACGGCCTTGGTGGTGAATCCCGCTTGGAAGGCTTTGGCCCGCTGCTCGGGCGTCATGCCGCGGCCGGTATCGGTGATGGAGACATGTACCGTCGCACAGTTGCTTTCGAGCGCTGTACGGACCGTGATGGTTCCCGGACCATCGATGGCCTGCGCGGCGTTCACGAGCAGGTTCAGAAAAACCTGGCCGAGCATCTGCGGGAAGCATTCCACCTCGGGCAACTCGACAAAATCGGTCTCGACGGCAATGCGCTTGCCGAACTCGGCCTGAGTGAGTTTCAAGGTGTCGCGCAAGTGCTGATTCAAATCGATGCGGCGCGGTTCGGTGGAATCGACGCGCGCGACCGTCTTCAGGCCGCGAATGATGGAGCGGATGCGCTCGCAGGCGATCTGATCGATGGCGACGAGCTGCCGCATGGCATCGATTATCGCGCGGGCCTTCGCCAGATCGTCGGGGGCGCCGCCGGCAATCAGTGGACCCAGCTTGTCCAGCGAACGGGCCAGCACTTCGTTATTAGAGAAGATCGACCCGAGCGGCGTGTTGATCTCATGCACGATTCCGGCCAGCAAGCGGCCGATAGACGCCATCTGGTGCAGTTCAGCGGCGCTCGGGCTCATTGCTCGACCAGTTTGCGGAAGCGCTTGACCAAGGTCGAGAATATGGCGGACGTGATCTCGCTGCTGTCACTGAGCAGGTCGTAGAAGTCATCGCGGGAGATGCGCAGGAGGCGCGTATCCTCCAGCGTCTTTGCGGAGACGGGGAGCGGGTCGTTTTGCTCGAAAAGCGCCCATGCGCCCAGCACGCCGTTCTGTTTGGCCACTGCGACGGCTTCGCCGTTGCGGGCGAGTTCGACCGACCCCTCCACGATCACGTAGAGCGCATCCACTGGCTTGCCTGCTTCAATCACCACGCGGCCTGGAGCGAACTTGACCTCCTCGGCGATGGTTCCGATGCGCGCCAACTGGTCGGGGCTCAGGTCGTGCAGCAACTCCACGCCTTCGAGCGCGATCACTTTTTCGACGATGTTCAGTTCGGACATAGGAGACTCAGGCGGCAAGCGCGGCTTCGGCCGATTTCGCCACTTCGGACACTTCGCTCTCGCCTTGGCCGGCGGCTGCGGCGATTTCGGGCGCGAGACTGCGTAGCTTCAATTCGGCAGCCGTCGCCATGGCGCACGGCACGAGCCACGGATCGTGCGAGTTCATTAATTCCCGGATGGCCTGCTCGGCTGTCATCGGTTCCAGGCCGAAGAGTTCACGACCGCGCTCCAGGCGCGTTTCGGGAGCGTCAAGCAGCGGGATGAGGATGTGCTTGAAGTTGCGATCCAGCGTGGTGTCGAGGAACTCGAGCGCGGCCGTGTGCTCTTCGGCGTTGTCGCGCGAAATGGCGCGATAAACGTTGTAGATTTCCTTGGGCGGGTAGCGCAGACCAAGCAGGCGGAACAACCTTTCGAGCGTGCACTTCAGGCGGTAGTCCAGCGAACGCGAGAGCAGGCGCGCCTGTTCGCCCTGAAATGGAGCCATCGCGGCGTAGAGTTCGTAATAGTGGCGCGCCTCTTTAAGAATCTGCTCGGTGACAAAAGAATTCTCGAAATTCAGATTGGGTTCGGTCTCGCGTAAGCGGTTGAGCGCTTTGAGCACCGCCGCGCGGATGGAAAGATCCTCATGGCCAATCGCGGTTAGCAGTACGTCCACCGACCGCTGCGCGGGGATGCTTTTCAGCACGCGCGGAATCTGACGGCGCACGCGCTCAGGCATGGATTCGTCTAGCAGCATGTCGCTCAACGCGCCGCAGATCGACGGGCCATAGGCAGCCAGGGAAGCTATGGCTTCGCCGCGAAGTTTGGGATCGTTGAGCAGCGAAGCGAGCCAGAAGACATCGGCGCGATCGCGTAGCACGCCGGCGGCTCGGCATGCCAGCAGACAGCGGGTTGGATCCTCCGAGGCTGTGGCGCGGTTCATCCAATCGCGCGTGAGGAGTTGGCGCGCCAGTTCGTCGTCGGAACGGAGCGCCTCGATAGCGCCGGACGCCAGCGAGAGATTGCGATCATCCAGAAGTTCCGCGGCGAGCTTTATCCGGTCGGGCGCGAGGGCGAGCGCGTAAGGGACTGCGGAAGCCGGAAGGTCAATCGAGCCGTCCGATTGCGTAGCGCGAATCGCCTTGAACGCCGCTTCGAGCATAACGTCGTCCCGCCGCGCCAAGGCTGCGGAGAATGCCGCGCTGCAGACTTCGATGCGAGGCGACATCGCGAGTTTTCGCAAGAGTGGACGCATGTCATAATCGGGCGCCTGCGCCAGCAGCGAAACGGCATAAGCTGCTGGGCGAGCGTTATCGCCGCTAGCTGTCGATTCCAGCAGCTGAATAGTGGCGCGGTCGGTGACGTTGATGCGGATCTCCTCGAAATCGAGGCGCCGCGATTCGAGGCGCTTACGGACAGTCGCGATATATTCCTTGCGCGCCACGTGCGCCAGCACAATCCAGGGGATGCAGAGCGCCATCACCACGATCGCGATGCCCTTCACGCCCAGATGCAGACCTGCGGTGGTGAGAAAGATGAGCAGCACGCCGCCGATGCCGCGCGAGAAACGGTCGACGCAGATATCGATAAAGGCCTTAATGCGGTTGCGCAATTCGAGCGGCAGAGGCATGTAGAGGAGCTCCATGCCGGTACGGTTGAGCGTGTACCGAGTGGAGGCTTCGGTGAGGCGCACGGCGCTAGCCGAAACTACGCCCGGGGCTACGACGGTTGCGATGGACGAAAGCGCTACAGACCAAGGCGAGATCTGCAGCGTACCGCCCACGCCGAAGCGGCTGACTATCCACCCGGTGAGAAACAGTTGAAAAACGAATTCTGTCAGATTGAGATACAAGCCATAGAATTGGCCGAAGAAGGCGGTAAGCTGATCGCCGGTATGGCCCACGCGCGCCATCGCCTGGAACTGGTATTCGACCAACGTGTCGACTAGATACGTAACGATTAGGATCGCCACGATCACCTGTAAGTGGCGGATGCGGCCTATATCGCCCAGCATTTCCCCGAACGAGAATTCGGTTTCGCTCTTTTCAGCCGCGCGCGCTTCCTTTACTTTCACGGGCGCCTGAGTGATCGCGACGCGGAATGCGCCATATGCCAATAACACCATCACGCCGCTGGCGAGCAGTAAGTTGCGCGTACCCACCAACATCGCCGTACGGCTTGTGAATTCGCCGCCGAACGCGGCGCCCAACACCATCGCCATGCCAAGCAACGGATAGAGACGCTTGGCTTCGCGGGCATCGAAAAGGTTACTGGCCACCAGCCAACCCTGGGAAACCAGAATGATGCTGAAAAGTCCCACCCAGATGTTGAGCACGTAGACCATCCACGGCAGGTGGATGAAGGCCCAAATTCCCACCAGGGAGATCACGGAAAGCAGCATGGTCCAGAACACGGCGATCCGCAGCGAGCTCTTGACGGCGATTCGGCTATAGAGATAAGCCAGGACGCCTCCGAACGCGGCGATGAGTATATAGAGCTGCGGCAGCTTATCGACGTCGAATTTCGTCAGAAACATGCCGCGCGAAACGGGCTTCAAGATGTAGTAAGCAAAAAGGACAAACATCAGGTAAAAGAACATTGCCCAGGTACGAAGATGCTCACCGGGTCTGATGTCGAACATTTGCCGTCGAAGCGAGCGCAGGCTGTTCATGGCGTCGGCCAGTCAGTTGCAATCTAAAAACCAAAGTGGCTCCATGAAAACAGCCAACCTCAAAGATCAAATCCTCGCAGCTTGGCTGCTGGCGGCAGTTGCGGCGGCGGCGTTGCTATGGCGTCCCCTACCGCATGAATACGATATGACGGGCCTTGCATTCGTCGTGCTCGCCGTGACGGCTTTGGTGCGATTTGAACCGAAACATACGTTTGCCCTTGGCCTCGCGATCGCCGCTATGTACTTTTTATCGTGTAGCGCAAGCGATCATTGGAATTTTCCTTCCATGACGGCGCACCGCGATTCGCATTACATATTCATAGGAGTATTGACCGCCTTCTCCAGCGCCATCACGGCATCAAACGCGGCCTACCGGCGGCGGGAAGCGCAAGCGGCGCAGGATGCCATTCGCACGGCCGAAGCGCTCACAGGGGCGCAACTTCGCGCGCAACTGGCGGAGACGGCGATCTCGATCGGCAAACTGGCGGCAGGACTCAGCCATGAGATCAATTCGCCGCTGGGGGTGCTGCGAAGTGGAATCGAGACCCTGGCGCTAATCGAACGTTCGCCGGAAAAGCACGAGCGGATGGCCGAAACGCGCAACGAGTTGTTTCGCGACGTGCTGGAATCGGCGGCGCGCATCGAGGACGTGACGCAGCGATTGCGGCGCTTTGTCAATCTGGAGGAGGCCGAACTGAAGGCGGCGGATTTAAACGATCTTCTGACAGGCGTGAAGTTAATGTATGAAGGCGAAATCGCCAAGCGCCAAATTAAGGTGGAACTGGACCTTGAACGATCGCTGCCGGCGCTCACCTGCCGGCCGCAGTTGCTGACGACGGCATTCTCGAGCATGCTTTCAAACGCGCTCAATGCCGTGAACGGCGATGGACGGGTCGCTATTTCGACGCTGTTGAGGGAACGCGACGTCGAGGTGACAATTCGCGACAACGGGCGCGGGATGACCCCGGAAGAGGTAGACACCATTTTCGAACCGCATTTCAAAGTGGCTGGCGCCCGCGTGGCGACCGGCAACTGGAGCCTGTTCAATGCGCGCCAGATTGTGTACGAGCACGGCGGAACCATTTCGGTGGATACGGCGCCGGGCAGCGGGACGGCAGTGCACGTGGTGCTGCCCGTAACAGGATAGATGCTCGACAACGCCGGCAGTCAGTTACCCTTGTTCCGGCTTGATGCGTTGGAACTCCTCAAGAGCGTTCGCTGTAGTCTTGCGCCTATCGCGAACCCCCAATGGCGCACTCGCTGCTTTCGTGGCTTCTTGCGCGCGCCGGTCACTTTCACGGTTTTTTGCAATCCGGTTGGCGAGCCTCTCATCCGGGGTCATCTGGATATATGGTTTGCTCATTTTGCGTGTTGGTTCCTTCCTGCAAGCTTGTGATTTGGTTTAGCGCGTCCCTATTTCATCGTGATTTGCGCTGTCGGTTCACGCCCCGCCGCAGTACTTCAAGGGGAGGCCGACTTCGGAATGAGACAGCCACTCAACTGGATGGCTGCGTATGCTGCCATTCCCTTCAACGATGTCGGCCCATCTCGCGTCTTCGCGCAGCCGTAAAAACACGCCGAGGCTGCCTTGATAAGAGCCACGGGCCAATACGACCTGGTCGCCTTCGCGGAATTTGGGAAGCGTAGATATGAAGTTCATAGTCTTTGTGTCCTTATACAAGCGACATCGGGCCCCTTGGTCCGCGGCTTGCCGCCGCGTGTTCGGAACTCATGTCGCGAAACCGCAACGTCAATTTCGCCCCGCAAGCATCGCTCAATCCTCCCAACCATCGACAAATTCAGCGATGTGCCGTCCTGCAACTTGGCCGGCCAAAGGATTGCCAGCCGGATTTTGAGTCCGACCCGCAGATCCTGGTCGCTGGCGAACGTGACCGTCTTGGTTGTGATTGCGAGCGTGCGTCCGAACCCGCTCACGCCGCCGTCCGCCTGGCTCTCATACTGTATGGGAAGCGCGATCGGATATTGAATGCGTAACTTGTGGAAACCTGATTTGAGAGCTGACATGGGTTTATCTCCCAACGGGGCCGGAGCGTAATCTGTCCGGCCCCATCCCGCACCATGCGGGTCATCCTCCGATTACCTGATTGCGAGGGGCGTGCCGATCGCCGTGCCAATGATTTCGCCGGAGATTACTAGTTCCACGCGCCTGTTCTGCTGCCGCCCTTGTGCGCTATCGTTCGAAGCTACGGGCTGAGCCTTACCAAAGCCCTTCGCCGTTACCGACGTCAGCGGCATTCCCTGTTGCGTGAGATATCCGCTTACCGATCCGGCGCGCTTCTCGGAAAGCTGCTGGTTGTAGTCGTCGCCGCCGACGCTATCCGTGTAACCTTCCACATCCAACTTCAAGCCGGGATGGCCGGAGACGATTCCAGCCACCTTAGCCAGCTTCTCCCTCGCCAGGGGCCGTAAGGTGTACTTGCCCGTGTCGAAGAGGACATCTGACATATTCACGATCAGACCGCGCGCTGTATCTGTAGTCTGAAGAATGGCGTTGAACTGCGCCAGTAACTGAACGCGCAGGTCCGATTTATCCGTTTCCAACTGGGCCTTCTGCCCGGCAACGCGATCCAGTTCGGCTTGGCTGGCAAGTCTCTGCGCGTCATTGTCGCGTTTGAGGCGATCCGCTTCGACGGCTGCCGCGGCCAGGCGAGAGTCGCTGTCATTCTTCGCCGTTGTCGCGCGCATTTCGTTTTCGAGCTTTACGCGAGCCGCCTCCGTTGAGGCTGCGGCTGCATTGGCTTCGTTCTCGCCTTTCAGCCGTTCCGCTTCGGCGCCCGCGGCGGCCAGGCGAGAATCGCTGTCATTCTTCGCCGTTGTTGCGCGCATTTCGTTTTCGAGCTTTACGCGAGCCGCTTCGGCTGAGGCCGCGGCTGCATTGGTCTCGTTCTCGCGTTTTAGGCGTTCGGCTTCCGCTGAGGACGCCGTCATCTGCGCCTGTGCTTGCACCCGTGCCGCTTCGGCCTCGCGAGTGACGCGATCCGTTTCCGATTGCGCGGCTGCCTGACCCTTTTCAGCCTTCGCTTCGCGCGCTATCGACCCTTGCCGCTCCGCGTTTAAAGCCTCGTCTTCCTGGCGCTTGACTGCGATTGCGCGCGAATCCTCCGCCATTTGTACGGCTTCACGTGCCGTCATGGCAACCGGCTTCATGCCCGCGTGGCGCGATTGGTATGCCTCGGCTTGGGACAGGCTCTTCTCGGCCTTTTGGAACGTCTCGCTGGCGAAGTGATCGGCGCCCATGGCGCGGGCGATCTGAAGGGCATTGCGTCCTTCGTAGAGTTCCAGCGGCAGTTTCTTATCGGGCTTGAGGGAGAGCGGATTTGCCATGCGCGCATATTGCCCGCGTTGTAACAATTCATACTTGGCATCCATTTCTTCCACCTTGCCCACGGTATCCACGCGAACCACGTTTTCCATCACAATCAGGTCGCTCGGTTTCGTAACCGCGAAATAGGGTTCCGCGGTAACCAACAATCCGAACACTTGAAGATCGGTACTCACGTTCAGCTTGCTCTTTGTTCCATTGAGTAACACCTCCCCGAGGTTCGCCGTGCGACCCTCCGGCGTGACGGCCCAAAGGACGTAAGTAAGGTACTCCGCGCCATACTTCGTGGCGGATTGGAGACCCTCGAAATCCGCGTCGACCTCAATGCGGCCTTGTTTGCTGTTGACGCTCGCAAGACCGCGCGCCGCCGGAAGTAGGTCGGTCCCACGGAAATCGATCTTGGTGGCTCCGCTGCGGTGCTGGTAGCTAACCGCTTTTATAGTGCGGGAAGTTACTGAAACGCGATAGATTGGCATCGCGCTGTCCTGCGCGGAGACAACTCCGCAAGCCAGTAGAAGCGCGCCGGTTAATTTTAGTCGATTCATTCGTTTTATCTTTCTCATTGGTTGTTGACCTTATTGCATCGCTTTGTCATGGTCCGCCGGATACTTGCTCAGCATATGGAGCAAACGTTCAGCGGCGTGGGGCGCAGGCACGGAGGCATTCACAATCTCGCGATTCTCGAGCGGGCGGCCATAGAGCGAAGCATTGTCGTCCAAGTCCTGGCGGAGCGTAGCGCCTTCGAGTGCGAGACCGGCGAATAGACCCTGCGAGCGCGACCACGAGAGTATCTCGGCGTTCATCTGCGCATCGGTCTGGGCAGTGGCGGTGCGTCCCACCGGGCCGGCGGCAACTGAACCTTCCGCGCCCAAAGTGAACTTACTGGCGAGTAGCTTTTCCTTGCCGCCTTGATTCATCACGAGCATGATCAGATCGGTTTCCGACCCGCCAATTTGAAAACCAACACTTCCGCCTTCGATGCGGACCGTGCCCGGGGCCGACCAGCCGGCCGCATCGTGATTGCGGCAGGTCAGATAGCCTTTACCAAACTTGGCGCCGAAGATGAAGGCGGCCGTCTTTAGCCCTGGAACGATGATGATGCAGTGCGACTTCTCCAGCAGTTCCTGCGGGATGCCCCTGTCGGGGGTCGCCATCACTTCGGAGAACACTACAGCGGCGGCGTCCAACCGTTTCGCAGCTTCATTATTATCGGCTGCCATCAACGGCGCGATCGCCAGAGTAGCCACGAGAATCATTTTCATGTGTTATTACCTCTTTGCCGTCCCGGTGAACCCCGTAAAGAGCTTTGGGCGGCGCCGTACTTAGTGCACGGGTTGCGCCAACAGGGGACTTTCGTTGAGCCGATAGGCGTGACGGGTTCTCGCGGGTTGTCTGGAAGGCGATTCAGGCGCTGCGTATGTGACCTTGGGCGGTCAAGTGGCGCGGGGCGGTCGATGACCGGACCTAGAAATCCTTTCGCGTAATGCCCAACTTGCGCATCATCGCGTTCAGCGTGGTCCTTTGTAAGCCAAGCCGTTTGGCCGCGGTTGTGACCACGCCATCGCTCTCGCGAAGCGCCTGCAGAATATGCTCCCGCTCCACGTGCTCAAGCGTGGCGCTGCCGCTGGTGGCTCCTGGCGAGTCCTCGCCCAATTCGCTCAGTGGAGCGCGCAGGCTGGAACCTCTGGAGAGAATCACCGAGCGTTCAATGAAGTTCTCCAACTCGCGGATATTCCCCGGCCAGTGCCACTCGGTGAGCGCGCGCATCGTCTCGGAAGGAATCTTGTCGATCTGGCGATCCATCTTGAGAGCGTATTTTCTGGTGAAGTGCCGGGCAAGCGCGGGAATATCCTCCGGGCGATCACGCAGAGGCGGCGTCGTCACCGGGAAGACCTTCAGGCGATAGTAAAGATCGCTGCGAAAGAGCTTATCTCCCATCATCTGGGTCAGATTCCGGTTCGTCGCGGCAATCAGCCGGACATCGATCGGAATCGTCTTCGTTCCGCCCAGCCTCTCGAAAGACTTCTCCTGAAGCGCGCGCAACAACTTCGGTTGTATATCTAACGGGATGTCGCCCACTTCATCCAGGAACAACGTGCCCCGGTGGGCCATTTCGAAGCGCCCGATTTTCTGTTGCAAGGCGCCCGTGAAAGCGCCTCTCTCGTAGCCGAACAACTCACTTTCCAGAAGCCCAGTGGGAATGGCCGCGCAATTTAGTGTGATAAAAGGCAAATGCTTGCGCGGGCTCATGCGATGAATCGCACGCGCAATCAGTTCCTTGCCCGTGCCGGTTTCACCCAGAATCAACACCGTGGCGTCGGTGGGCGCTACCAATTCCACTTGCCGCTGCACCCGCTTCAGGGCCGCGCTGTCGCCCACAATCTCGGTGAAATCGTCGGTTAGTTCGGCATCCGGTTCCTCAATGCCCTCCGACCGCTCGCGATCCCGCAGGTCCTGCACAAATGCGATCCATCGGAAAGGAGAGAGCTTCAACACGGCCGTTGCCACCAGCACCGGAATGCGGCTGCCATCCTTTCGGATCAACTCTTTTTCGAATGGCGTGCAGGCCCCGAAACGCAGGCCTTCTTCGTGCGCCAGCTCATCTAACGGAGCGTATTCCGGCGGTGTAAGTTCGGGCCAGTTGATTCTACCGGCCGCGAGATCTTCCCGGCTGTATCCGATCATCTTGAGGAACGCGTCGTTGGCCTCTGGAATCCGGTCGAACTCGCCCGAGACCACCCCGGCGATGGTCGAGTGCAGAGGAATCGGCCGTACGCGCGCGAGACTGTTTCGTAACTTCTCATCTCGTCCATGCCGCTCGCTGAAATCGCGCGCCACTCGGGCGAAACCTTGCAGGTCCCCGTTTTCGTCCTTCAGGGCCATCGTAATGGTATTAGCCCAGAATTGCTCTCCGTCCTTTCTAGCCTGCCAACCTTCCGCGCCGATATGCCCTTCGGCCTCGGCCCGTTGGAAATCATGCCGTAAGTTGACGCGTTGCGCAGGTTCGCCCGGATAGAATAGTGAGACGTGCTGGCCAATTGCCTCGCTCGGCTGATAGCCGTAAATCCGCGCTGCGCCCGAATACCACGCGACAACAAGTCCATTCACGTCAAGTAAGTAGAGCGCGTAATCCTGTACCCATGACGGAATCCGGTTGGGCTCGCCTTCCAATGCGAGCCCTGCCGTACTCTTTGGCCGCAACGCAACGGCGTGGCGCAGCGGCAATACGTTCCCTTTCGCCGCGAACTCCACCTCCTCCGTAGTTCCATCGGCGGCTATCAACTGGAGCGTGCCCTCCTGTTCGCCGCGTTCTAGAAACGCGCGCCAAAGCTGGGAAGCCTGCGGCTTCGAGGATGCCGGTATGAATTCCTCGATCTGCCGTCCGATGATCTTTTCCCTGGGAAGTCGGAGGAGCTTACCCGCACCGGCGCTCGCCTCAATGGAAGCGCCAGTGTTGTCGGTGATGAGGACGGGAGCCGATGGGTTATAGACGATTGCCCGAAAGAGCAATTCCAGTTCTTTCGGGCCGTTCTGGGCCAGCCAAGTGGCTGATTTGGGTAGCGATGCCATAAGAA
Source organism: Bryobacterales bacterium (assembly GCA_963763545.1). Lineage (GTDB taxonomy): Bacteria > Acidobacteriota > Terriglobia > Bryobacterales > Bryobacteraceae > PALSA-243. The sequence goes on along the minus strand of CAVXPE010000043.1, from coordinate 17,598 downwards.
GGAAGAATGTTCAGTCGTGTAGTACCGGATTCTCCTCAATCCGGGAATTGCGGGCGCCATAGCTGAATGGAATCGTCCCCTTTCAGTGTAGGCCATGGCAGAAGCCGCCTGTGCGGTCAGCGTTTTCGTCCTGCCCGCGGATTCGCTATTCCGGCCCAAAGAAGCAAGATTCGAGCGCGGTTGAAATGCCGCCGATCTTCCTGAAGGGTGGGGGGTGAATTGCCTTCACTCATTCGGAAGGAGAATCAAGAATGCCGTTACTGAATATTGTCATTGTGCTGATCATAGTCGGGGTTGCGTTACACCTGATTAACCGGTACCTACCCATGGCGTCAAGCATAAAATCGATTCTGAATGTAGTGGTCGTTGTCGTCGTTTGCGTTTGGCTGCTCCAAGCGACCGGCCTGTGGAACGGCGTGAGCACTTTCCGTCTGACTCGATAAGTTCGGGAACGCAATAGCGCTCAGGAGACGATTCTCCATCCGCATGCAACTCGTAAATCCGGCCCAAGCGCTACCCTAAGGGATGCGCCTGGGCCGAAAAAGTTATTGCGATATAGTACTTGATTCGCGAGGCCTGTTTCTGCAGCTTAAGAGGTTGGCGCAGGCTGTGTTCGGAATGCGGTGAACACCGTGGCGCTGGCGCCGATGCAGGCGAGGCCCATCAGCAGGAAGATCCTGGACCCTATCGGGAACGGGCTCGCGGCAACCGCAAGGGCAATGAAGCCGGCAGCCAGGAAGTATTGCTTCCCATGAAGCGAGCGGCCTGCAAGAATCGCGCCTGTTAAGCAAAGCGCGAGATTTAGTAGCGGCGCATAACCCGCGGCAACATAGGTAAAAATGGTCCCCAGCAACAGGGCCGGAACCGAAACCCATTCGATAACATTTTCAACGTTATGGCGCATTATCTTCTCCTGCACTGCCCACAGACCAAACAACCTATGAGCCGAGCCCGCCTTTAGCCAGGGCATTCCTGACGCCATCCGCTTCAGGGAACGCAAAACCGTGCCTATCACCTTGCGACGTAATGAAACTGAACTGTCGTCGCACGCCGTCCGACCGCGCGAGGTCAGGTGACCACATGCGGTCAGGCCGCCGCATAACCTTAACTGACGTCTGGGGGTCTACGGCTGCGCTCATCGAGCGAGATTCTATTGCCAACAACGTGCACAAGACCACCCCGTACCTAAGAGAAAAGGAATCGAATCGTGAAAAGTAAATTAATCGCATTGATGTTATTGGCAGGGGGAACCCTGTTCGCGCAGTTTTCGGTGGGAATCAGAATCGGGCGCCACCGCCAGTACGCGTCGTTCATGTTCAGCCGCGAAGCCCGGGAGAAGGCTACGCGTGGGTTGGCGGCTACTGGTATCCGGTAAGCGGACATTACAAGTGGCACAACGGATACTGGACGCGTCCAGCCTATACCGGCGCACATTGGGTGGAGCCCCACCATGACGGGCAGCAGTACTTCTCAGGTTATTGGGATGGCGATCACGGCCAGATCGGTCATGACCACCACAGCGATCGCGACCACGACCGCGACTTCAAACACGACCACGATCGTCAATAACCGCCAAGATTCGCCGGAACGGTATGGTTTGTGAAACTTCCTGTTCCGGAGCTACTAAGCGAATGCGCCGCCGGCGAAATATAACACCGGCCGCGAATATGTTGCGGCGGCCACCGAAGTGCCTATAGGGAAGCGAAGGAAAAAACAGAAAAATGAATTTAGTCAAAGCAGCGGTGACAGCAGGTTGTATGGCCATTATGGCATTGGCGCTCGCGCCTTCGGCCAACGCAGACGACTGGAACCGAAAGACCGTCGTTACGTTCAGCGGCCCCGTGGAGATTCCTGGCGTTCATCTCACCGGTTGGAGCGTCTTGCCCGCCGGTACCTATGTGTTTAAGATTCTCGATTCGCAGTCTGACCGTCACATCGTACAGATCTTCAGCAAGGATGAAACAAAGGTCCTCGCTACTATCCTCGCGATTCCGAACTATCGTCTCCAAGCGACGGATAAAACCGTGATCACCTTCCGCGAACGCCCTTCCGGCGAGCCGGAAGCGCTTCGCGCCTGGTTCTATCCGGGCCGCAATTGGGGCGAGGAATTCGTCTATCCGAAGGCGAAGGCGATCGCTCTGGCCAAGGAAACCAATACACCCGTGCTCTTCACGCCAACTGAAATAGCTCTCGAAGTCACGGAGCCGATTAGGTCGGCCGATGTGCCGGTTGTATTGCAACTGAAACAAGCGCCCATCATGGCGATTAAACCGACGGGCGAAGAGGTCGAAATGGCGGAAGTAGTTACCGCTCCGCCGGCTCAGGTTGATGCCTCGCCGGTAGCCAGCGAGTCGAGCCGAACGTTACCCTCCACGGCGAGTTCCTTGCCGCTGATGGCGGCCTTCGGACTACTCGCGCTCGGTAGCGCTCTGGCCCTCCGCCTGGCCGAACGGCGCATCCAGTAAGTTATAAAGTCAATGATGCGGCGCGCACTGTCCGGTGCGCCGCAAGGGACCGAGAGAATCGGTAAGTAGAAATGTTCTCCTTAGTTCTCCTGCTAATCGTCGCCACTGCCGCCATGAGCTCAGCCGCGGCTCAAGACTCCACTTCCGGTGCGCCGGTTCGGTTTTCCGCCAATGTCGACTTAGTCACCTTACCCATTACCGTACGCGACACAAAGGGCCGTCCCGTGACCGATTTACTTCAGCAGGATTTCGAGGTGTATGAGAACGGCGCGCGGCAGTCCATCCACATGTTTCGCCATGAGGATATTCCGGTCACCGTAGGTCTCGCGATCGACCACAGCGGAAGCATGCGCCCGAAGATGGGCGAAGTAATCGCGGCCGCGCGCACATTCGTCAAATCGAGCAACCCCGAAGACGAAATGTTCGTGGTCACCTTCAACGAGCGGGTGTATCCCGGCTTTGCTGACGCAGTCCATTTCACCAATCGCTTCGATCAACTGGAATCCGTCATCCGAAGGGCGCCGCTAGGGGGTCAGACAGCGCTCTATGACGCGATCTTCGAGGGGCTGGAGCAAGTCGGCCTGGGCAGCCGGGAAAAGAAGGCCTTGATCGTGATCAGCGATGGCGGCGACAACGCAAGCGCGCACACCTTAGCCGAAGTCTTAAAGTTAGCCGGGCAGTCCACAGCGGTGATCTACGCCATCGGCATTTTCGATTCCGACGATCCTGACCGGAATCCCGATATTCTCCGGCGTCTTGCTCACGCTACCGGCGGCGAAGCCTATTTTCCGGCGCTCCCGGATGGAATAATTGCGACCTGCGAGGGAATTGCGCGCGATATCCGAAGTCAATATCTCATCGGATATGTTCCCTCACCCGCGGCCCAGCAAGCCGGATATCGCACCATTCGCGTGACGGCGCATGCGGTCGCCAAGGGAAAGCTCTCGGTGCGGACTCGTGCCGGGTACTTTGCCACCGGGTCTGCTCACCTCAAGGATCAGGCTTCCCAATGAAACTTCGGATTCGTTGCCGCCCTCTTCAATGTGGGCTGCGGATTCTTCAGTCGGCGCTGCTGGCGGCTGCGTTCTCGCTACTCGTCTGGTGCGGCTTCGTCGTGATCGACGCCCGCGTTTTTCAGGCGGATGCGCACAGCCAACTCGATCGATTGGTGGCCGAAAGCCATGCCCCAGGCGCCGCAATCAGCCCAGACGGCGGCCATGTCCAATTTGTTACCAGTTGTTTCGACGCCATTGCCTCAGAGGTCTGATTGGCCGCATCGACATCGAACGCCTCGGCGTCTCGGTAATCGTCATCGAGGGAAGTTCCCCAACCGTCCTGCGTCGTGCGGCGGGACACATCGAGGGCACGGCGCTTCCGGGCCAACCGGGCAATGTGGGCATCTCCGCGCACCGCGATACTTTCTTCCGTCCGCTGCGGAATATCCGTAAGAATGACGTGATCACCCTCACTACCCCGAACGGCGAATACCGCTATCGAGTGCTGTCCACACAGGTCGTGAATCCGCGAGACATCGCGGTGCTTTCGCCGAATGGCGATCAAGTCCTGACGCTGGTGACCTGCTATCCGTTCTACTTCGTCGGCCCCGCGCCCAAACGGTTCATCGTTCGTGCAGCCCGCTTCATGTAGAGGCGCCTGGTCCCTAGCCGTCGACCGTTTTACGCCGCTTCCTCAGCCGGCGCTAGCCAGCGGAAAAGGAAAAAGTGGCGGCCGCACAGACAACACCGGTAAGGCGCAAGCAGCCAATTAAGCGCTCTCTCTACGCCATTTCGAAGTCCTACGCTTCTAAACTCCAACGACTTACAATGCGGACATTGAGCGGATAGCATGGTTTATCATGGCCTCATTTTCTCAGCGGTTGTTTCGCGACGCCGGCCCCGCTGGGCCTGCTCGCTTCACGGGCTGCCTCAATCTCTTCCTTCGTCCGGATGTCCGGTTCTGAGAGCCGGACACGAGATCTTTCGCGCGCAACCTTGCGCTTATGTCGTTTTTCTAGTCGTTTGTCCACGTAAGCCCCCAATCGATACGGCCGCCCGCGCTTTTCGACTAGCCTGGATCGCCTGGTAACGGGAATCTTGGGAGATCATCTGTCGCACCTGATCGTTAAGCTCTTGCCAGTCCCGGATAAAATAGCCGGCCTGGTCCTTCGCCATCACTTCGGCTCGCTTCTCTTCAAGGATGGCGACGATTGCCCGCGTATCCGTTCGATCCTCGTCGCTCTGGCGATCCGCTACCGCCTGGAACGCCTTTGCGACGCGATCAAATTCCGCGTCCACACGCGGTCTGATCTGCTCCGCCCACTCGATTTGGCTTGCCGTGCCCGTCATCGCCTATCTCGTGACTTTCTTTTCTTGAATCTGGCGTGCGTGGGACGAGAGTCTCACATAGGGCAGTCCCAGCCATGAATGCGTGGTGACGTCGTCAATCTCCAGGCAATTGCACCGATCGACGCCCATACTCACAATCAGGCGCTTCAAGGCCTCCGAAGCCGTTTTTTGCCGGTCGAATCCGAATACGGTCGTTTGGATCGAGCCGGCGAGATAGAAGGAGGTCCATCCCGCTGCGCTGAGCGTTGTCTCCAGTTGTCCGCCATCCATCTGGTTTCCGACCCGCGCCCAGCCGCCATGCCCTGTTTTGCTTTCGAGATGCAGCGTTTTCGGCAGAAACGGGTTGTCCTGTACGAAGATAGCCCCACGTTCGATCGTTTGCGGTTCTCTTTGGCTCATGGCTGCCTCACCCGCGCACGTACGGCTCATTCGCAGCACGCGTCTTTGTCAGCAACTGCCGCTGTCCATCACAGAAAGAAAGCAATTTGTCACTAAGCGGGTCCTTCGATACCGGGTCCGTCAGCACCGGTAGATGGTGGGGCCATTTCATGTCCTCGATCGATGCCGGCCGCGGCTGAGCCGTGGTGGCGTCACTGAGCTTCGAGCCCACTTCATACGGGGACGCAAACACGGTGAACACGACGAGAGCGAAGACGTAAGCTCCCCTCGTAAACTTTCGGCGGACATCAAACATGGCAACTCCTTGCGATGGATGGCCTAAGAAAAGGGGCCGGGTCGCCTGACTTAGTTCAGATGATCCGTGGGTGGGCGGGTACGCTCAGGCATTCACCATTATTGGTTAAGTATCGTCCATTGTCAAGCCGCCTCCGTGCGATACTAGTGGGATAATTCACTTAAATTGGTGAATTTGCATGATGTTGGAGGAATGTGGACATATCCCTAGTGATCAAACAGCGCCTCGGAGAGCTCGGCCTCGACCAGCGGGATCTGGCGGCGGCCGTGCAGGTCACGGAGTCCTACGTCTCGCAGCTCCTCACTCGCAAGAAGGCCCCACCCGCTCCGGCCCGCACCGATATCTACGACAAAATGGGTGGCTTCCTTAAGCTCCCCGCCGGCGAACTCTCGCGTCTCGCCGAAATTCAGCGGAACGAAGAGATCAAGAAGCGCACCGCGGAGCCGCCCAGTCCCCTTTTCAGGGAATGCCGCGATCTGGCGCTGAGAAAATGCAGGCCCGAGCGCCACATGGAAGTCCGCCGTATCTTCGAGAAAGAACCCTTCGGCGAGCTCGAGCGCCTCGTTACCCAGAAGCTGCTCGATGTGGCACAGTCCGCCGCAAAAGAAGAATTGCAAAACGAAGCGTGGCTCCGCTCGATGGGGCAGGTGAGCGGCCGAAGTTATGAGCAGATGCGCGTCGCAACTTTGGAATTTCTCGACACTGACGTCTTCAATGTCTCTGTCGAAAACTGCGTCTCGTTCCTTGACCCTATGATCGATTCCTGGGATATCGAACTGAAGACCTTCGCCATGGAGATTGCGCTCAATCGCCGTCTGGCCCCCGGCAGCATCAAGCGATTCGAGTTTATGGAGCGGCCGCCGGCCGCTGCCGCTGAACCCGGTTTCGAGCAATTTCTCAAAGACAAATCGCTCAGCGCCGATGCGACCGCCGAAGAGATCGAGTTTCTAAAATCGCTCAAATTCAAAGCCCGGCGTCCTTCGGCTCTGTATTACTATCGCGAACTACAAAGTCTGAGGGACCCGCTGCACTTCCTTTCTGCGCAGCGTCCCAAAGATCAACCTCGGCAACAACCAAAAGCGTCCATTTGATTCCGGCGGAATCGATGCGCCTGGGAAAAAGGATGATCCGATGATCTCTAAAATTCGCAAAATCGCCTTCGTGGGCGATCACTTACCCCGCAAGTGCGGCATCGCCACGTTCACCACCGATCTACTCTCCGCTATCGCAACCGCGCACCCACAGAGCCAGTGCTTTGCGGTATCCGTCAACGACATCAAGGGCGGTTATGACTATCCGGAAGTAGTGCGCTTCGAAATCGAAGAGCAGGACCAGTCGTCCTATTTGCGCGCCGCCGACTTCCTCAACATCAGCAACGTTGACATCGTCTGCCTTCAGCACGAGTTCGGAATCTTCGGCGGTCCGGTCGGTGGTCACATCCTGGCCTTGTTGCGCGAGTTGAAGATGCCTGTGGTTACCACGCTGCATACCGTCTTGCGGGAACCCCGGGCCGATCAACGCCGCGTCATGCGCGAATTGCTTTCTCTTTCCACTCGCGTGGTCGTTATGGCAGAGCGCGGCCGGCGGATGTTGCAGGAAATCTACGATGCGCCGCCCGGCAAGATCGACGTGATTGCTCATGGCATCCCGGACGTGGGGTTCGTTGATCCAACCTACTTTAAAGATCAGTTCGGCGTCGAAGGCAAGGTGGTGTTGCTTACCTTTGGCCTGCTTTCTCCCAACAAAGGTATTGAATACGTTCTCAACGCACTGCCGCAAATTCTTCAGGAGTTTCCCGATGTGGTCTACATCATACTCGGCGCAACTCATCCCAACGAACTGCGCGACCATGGCGAGGCCTACCGCGTTGGTCTGGAAATTCTGGCCAAAAAGAACAAGATTGAGAAGCGCGTCATCTTCTACAACGATTTCGTCGAGCTGGAGAACCTAAAGGAATTCATCGGCGCCGCCGACCTTTACATCACGCCCTACTTGAACGAAGCGCAGATCACATCCGGCACTCTGGCCTACACATTCGGCTCCGGCAAGGCGGTAGTTTCCACGCCGTATTGGCACGCCGAGGAGCTGTTGGCTGACGATCGCGGCGTTTTGGTTCCCTTCGCGGATGCTCCCGCCATCGCTCGCGAAGTGATTGCCCTGTTACGCGACGACACGCGCCGCCACTCCATCCGCAAGAATGCTTATCGCATCGGCCGCGAAATGATCTGGAGCAACGTCGCGCAGTTATACATGAACAGCTTTGAATCGGCGCGCCTTCAGGGCACGGCGCCTTCACGTAAATCGCTCGTCACCAAGACGCTCGACCAGAGGCCGCGCGAGCTCCCTACGTTGAAGCTGAGTCATCTCTCGCGCATGACGGATTCCACGGGCGTCTTCCAACACGCCGCCTTCAGCGTTCCCAATTTTTCCGAAGGCTACTGTTCTGACGACAATGCCCGCGCATTGATCCTCGCCGTGCTGCTCGGCGAACTGGGAGAGGATCCGGAGACCGTGCGTAACCTCTCTACCACCTGCGCCGCATTTCTCCATCACGCCTTCGATCCGACAACCAGGCGCTTCCACAACCACATGAGCTTCGACCGCCGCTGGCTCGATACACAGGGCTCCGAGGATTGCCAGGGCCGAACCCTCTGGGCGCTCGGCGTCGTTGTCGGCCGCTCTCCGTACCGCAGTTTTCAGATGTTGGCCGGGCAGCTTTTCGCGTCCGCACTGCCATCCCTCACGGAGTTCACCTCGCCACGGGCCTGGGCGTTTGGGCTCATCGGCATTCATGAGTATATGCGCCGGCTCAGCGGCGATAGTCTGGTCAATCAAACGCGTGAAACGCTGACCTGCCGCCTGATGGAACTTCTCGAGCGAACCTCCACGCCACCTTGGCGTTGGTTCGAAGATGAACTTTCCTATGACAACGCGAAGCTCGCCCATGCCCTGATTTTGAGCGGAAGCGCTACCGGACAGAAGGCAGTTTTCGAAAAAGGCCTCGATGCATTGCGCTGGCTGAATGAAATCCAGATCTCCGAGATCGGCCACTTCCGCCCCATCGGAAGCAACGGCTTCTATAGCCGCGGCGGCCCGCGCGCCACATTCGATCAGCAGCCCATCGAAGCGCAAGCTATGGTCTCAGCCTGCCTGGAAGCGTATCGCGCTACAGGGAACGTTTGGTGGTATGAACAAGCGCAGCGCGCCTTCGATTGGTTTATCGGCTGGAACGATCTCGGCCTCGAGCTCTACTCTCCCGAGACTGGCGGCTGCGGCGACGGCTTGCACGTGGACCGCGTCAACGGAAATCAAGGCGCTGAATCCACCCTGGCCTTTTTGCTTTCGCTTGCCGAAATGCGCATTGCTCGAAATATGCTTACCAGCTTTAAAGAACCCATCGCCATAGGCGCAACTACCGAATGATCTCACTTCAAGTCAACCGCACCGCCACCATACTCAGACCCGATCAATCGCGAGTTCTGTTGCGCCCCTTCATTCCCGGCGACTGGCAGCGAATCCGCGGCATCGTCGCGCGCGTGATGGCCATACCCGATGAGCAGGTCGCCGCGCTGCTCGATGCCGTCGCCGCCGAATTCTCCGGCCGCCATCACCACATCCGCGAAATCTTCCTGCAGCGCTTTACCCAGGTCCGCGAAGCCTTATCTACCGAGGAGAATCTCTCCGAAGACCGCCGCGTGTTGATCGGATCCTATTTCCTCGCCGAATACTCATTGGAAGCCGCCGCGCTCTTCAATCCATCCATCGTTCCTCATCCCGATCAGACCGGCCTCGCCGACGGAGCTCTTCGCTTCATCCTCAGCCTGCGCGCCACCGGAGAAGGCCACGTTTCCTCCATCACGTTCCGCACCGGAGTCATTCATCCCGATTTACGCATCGAAGCCTGCGCCCCCGGCGGTTTCCTGGCCGAGCCGCGCCAGATTCCCAACCCGGTCTACGAAAAGCCGCTCTTCGTGCGAAAGCTGGTGGAGCTCGGATTGACCTGCGAATTCACTCAACGCGTAATGCAAAAAATCGCCGAATCGTTCACGCTGCAGGAACTCCGCGCCAGCATTGACGTCGAAGCGAATCTGGCCCGTGAAGGCGATGGCATCCTGATGGCCGATCACACCGCCGCGCAAGGCATCTGGATGCTTGCGCGCTCGAACTACCAAGTTCAATTCCAACCCGAGCAGCAACTATCCGAGCGCATCTTATTTCCCGCCGCGCCTTCGCAGCGCAATGGAATTGAGGACGCGCGCTTCGTTCGCTTCACCAATGACGATGGCGGCAACGTCTACTACGCAACCTTCACCGCCTACGATGGGCGCGTCGTCATGCCGGAGCTGGTTGAAACCTCCGATTTTCTGAATTTCCGCTTCATCACGTTAAACGGTCCCGCCGCGCAAAACAAAGGTATGGCGCTCTTCCCGCGAAAGGTGAATGGCCTTTACGCCATGCTCGGCCGGCAGGACAACGAAACCATCTCCGTCATGTTCTCGGATAACGTCCATTTCTGGAACAAACGCCAAGTGATTCTCCGGCCGAAGTTTCCGTGGGAACTCATCCAGTTGGGCAACTGCGGATCCCCTATCGAGACGGATGCTGGATGGCTGGTGTTGAGTCATGGCGTCGGCCCCATGCGCAAATATTGCATCGGCGCATTTCTCTTGGATCGTGACGATCCCGCCAAATTGATCGGCCGCCTGCGCGAGCCTTTACTGGCGCCCAATCAAAGCGAGCGGGAAGGGTACGTACCGAACGTGCTCTACACTTGCGGCGCCCTCGTGCACCAGGGAGAACTCATCATTCCGTATGGCATGGCCGATCACGCCACCGGTTTTGCGACCGTACCGCTCAATCAGGTTCTGGCCAACATGGAACCCGATGAGGCCCAGTGACCGTTCCCAATAGGCGAATCGCGATCCTTTCTCCGGTCGCGTGGAGAACCCCACCGCGGCAATATGGCGCCTGGGAAACCGTTGCAAGCAATATCGCCGAAGGCCTTGTCGCGCGGGGCTGGGACGTCACTCTCTTCGCCACTGCGGATTCTATTACGCGCGCACGCCTTCATGCCGTAGTCACTCGCGGATACGAAGAGGACCGCGGCATCGATCCAAAAGTTGCCGAATACCTTCACATCGCCGAAGTCTTTGAGCATGCCGCCGAGTTCGACCTCATCCACAGCCACTACGATTTCATGGCGCTCGCCTTTACGCGCCTGATCCAGACCCCGGTGCTTACCACGATCCACGGGTTCTCATCCCCGCGGATCATGCCGGTGTACGAAAAATATCGCGATGGGTATTTCGTTTCCATCAGCGAGTCCGATCGCGCGCCTGGGCTGAATTACGTCGCCACTGTCTACAATGGCATCGATCTCTCGTTGTATCCGCTCCGGCAATCGCGCGGCGAAAACCTGATCTTCCTCGGACGCATTCACCCCGACAAAGGCGTCCATCTCGCCATCGAAGCCGCCCGCCTGAGCGGATTGCCGCTCTTGATTGCCGGCATCGTTCAGGACGAAGCTTACTTCCGCGAGAAAGTGAAACCTCACCTGAACGAGCAAATCCGCTACGTCGGGGCCGTCGATGTGCAAGGGAAGAACGAACTGTTCGCCCAAGCTCGCGCCCTGCTTCACCTGAACACGATTCCGGAACGCTTTGGCCTGGTGCTCGCCGAAGCCAATGCCGCCGGCGTCCCTGTTATCGCAATGGATCTTGGTTCGTGCCGCGAAGTTATCGCAGCGGACGTCACCGGTTTTCTGGTGAACAGCGTCGAAGACGCCGCGCGCGCCGTGACGCGTGTGGGCGAAATCGACGGCGCCGCTTGTCGCAGCCGCGTTCAGGAATGGTTCTCCATCGACACGATGGTCGCTGGGTACGAACGGGTCTACTCGACAATCTTCGAACTGGAATCGAGAAAACAATCGTAATGCAGGATATTGTCCGACGATACGCGCACAACCCCATCCTTACCAAGGCTCAAATTCCGTATCCCGTCGAAACGGTTCACAATGCCGCGGTGGTAAGGCACAAGGGCGAATACATCATGCTTTTCCGCTCGCACTTGCGCACCGGCAGATCGATCATTGGCATCGCGCGCAGTACCGATGGATTTCACTTCACCGCCGAACCGAAGCCCTTCCTGACGCCGGCGCAGGACGGCGTCTTCGCTGAATACGAGACCTTCGGCGTGGAGGATCCCCGCGTGACGCCGCTCGATGGAGGCCTTCGTTATGCGCGGCTGCGGCCGGAGATCCTCGCACCGCTCCTGATGATGACGCTGATCGGCACGTTCACCTATGAGTTCGAAGTCACGCTCCCACTCGTCGCACGTGACACCTTCCACGGCGGCCCGACCGCATAGGGCTGGCTGCTCGGCGCGTTCGGGGTCGGTGCAGTACTCGGCGGCCTCAGAGCCGCCGAAACGCGCCTCCACCGGCATCCCCGCCCTGGTGGCTGCCGCCGCAGGCTTTGGTCTCGCGACCCTGGCGGCGGCGCTCGTCCCGGCCTTCTGGATCGAAGTCGTGCTGCTCACGCTGGTCGGCGCCACCAGCGTGGACCTTCTTGACGAGGGGCAACAGTACGGCGCAGCTCGCCGCCGCGCCGGCGTTCCGTGGACGCGTCACGGCGCTGTGATCAACCGCATTCGTGGGCGACACACCCATCGGCGCGCCGATCGTTGGCGCGATCGCCGACGAAGCCGGGCCACGCTGGTCGCTAGTCCTCGGCGCCATCGCCTGCCTCCTCGCCCTCCTGATCGGGCTCGCGCTACTTCGCCGCGGCCCGACCGCCGCGACGGCACCACCCGACTACGCGCACGCCCACGACAGCACGCGCATTCTGGCGACGATCGGGTGTCGCCAAGATCATGCTGCCCGCTCCGTTCGTGGTCAATTGGGTCACGTCGCCGCGGGCGGTCACGAGCATGCACCTGTGAGCACGAACGCCACGAGAGCCAGGAGAGCTTCAAGCAGCGTTCGCTCAGGTTGCTCGGTCGAGCGGCGTCCCCTGCGCGGCGGCCGCCTCTTGCGCCTTGGCCGGACCGCGCAGCACGTACGCCACGCCGACGGCGATCACGGCCCCGGCCGCGGGCCCGATCAGGTACACCCACCAGGTGACAGGTTGCCGATCGCGACGTCGGGGCCGAAGCTGCGGGCCGGGTTCATCGAGGCGCCGTCGAACGGTCCGCCCATCGTGCCCCAGGCCATGATGTAGGCCCCGACGGCGAGAGGGACGAACGGGCCGTTGAGCTTCGGCCCGTTGGCGAGGTTGAGGATCATGAGCACGAGGCCGAAGGTGATGACCGCCTCGAACCCCGCAGCTTGCCAGACATGCCATGGCAGGATCGTCGCCGCCAGTTGCCCCTTATCCGAAGAATGCCCGGGCCAGTAGCGACCCGCCGACGGCAGCGCCGAACTGGACGACCCAGTAGGCCGCGCCATGACCCAATCCATGTCCCTCGCAGCGCGAATGCCAGGGTGGTCGCGGGGTTGAAGTGGGCCGAGATTCACCCAGGAAGTACACTGCCACGACGAGCCACAGCGCCGAGACCGCAGAGAGCACGAATACCGTTTGCCACGCTCGAGTACCGCCTCCGTAGCGAGCGAGGACGGCCGCCCCGCCGGAGAGGACGAACGTCAGCCCGGCCATGCCGATGACTTCGGCCAGCAGCCGTCGCAACCGGTGGTCCGGGTTGGTCCAGTCGGCGTAGCCGCGCTGTCCGCCGACCGAGGCGATCAGCGCGGCCTTGCCAATAGCTCTTCGGTTGAGCCCCGGAGTTCCGTGCGGCCGCCGCCCCCCGCTTTCCTGGGTGGGGATGAGCCCACGATCGGCCGTTTGTTCGGCTCGCTAGCTCATCTCAGCCTCTTCGGCGCCGAGGTCAGATCGGCGGAGCCGCCCTTGGTCAGCGCGAGCGAATCCACGACGCGGTCGTAGAGCTCCTCGCTGACACCGTTGTCCAGCGCCGCTTGCTTGAGCGTTAGGTCGTGGTCGATGGCCTAGTGGGAGATGACCGAGGCCTTGTCGTAGCCGATGACCGGCGAGAGCGCGGTCACCATCATCACCGAGCGCTCGATGTTCTCCTTGAGCTTCGGCTCGTTGAGCTCGGCGCCCTCGATCATGAACTTCCGGAAGTGGTCGCACATGTCGGCCATGATCAGCGCCGAGTGCAGGTAGTTGTTGATCAAGATCGGCCGGAACGCGTTGAGCTCGAAGTTCCCCTCGGCGCCGCCCATCGTCACCGCCACGTCGGAGGAGATGACCTGGATCGCAGACCATCAGCATCGCCTCGGCCTGGGTCGGGTTGACCTTCCCGGGCATGATCGACGAGCCTGGCTCGTTGGCCGGCAGGATCAGCTCATGAATCCCCGTCCGGGGGCCCGAGCCGAGCCATCGCAGGTCGTTGGCGATCTTGAACAGCGTCACGGCCGCGGCCTTCAGGCCGCCGTGGCGCGCACCATCCGGTCGAGCGTTCCCTGAGCCGTGAACTTGTTGGCCGCGGTCTCGAACGGCGCGCCGGTCATCGACGCGATCTCCCGGCGCACTCTGCTCCGAACCCCATCGGGCGCGTTCAGCCCGGTACCGACCGCCGTCCCTCCCATCGCCACCTTCAGCAGGCCGCGCGTGGCGTGCTCGACCTCGGCGATCGCGTCGTCGAGCGCGCCGACGTATCCCGACCATTCCTGCCCGACCGTCAGCGGGGTCGCATCCTCGAGGTGGGTGCGGCCGATCTTGACCACGTCAGCCCACTTCTTGGACTTGCGCTCGATCGCATCGCGGAGCCGCCGCAGCGCCGGGATCGTCTTCTCGCGTGGCCATCTTGTAGGCGGCGATGTGCATCGCGGTCGGGAACGTGTCGTTGCTCGACTGCCCCATGTTCACGTGGTCGTTCGGGTGAACCGGCTCTTGCGAGCCGAGCGTCCCGCCCACCAGCTGGATGCACCGGTTGGAGATGACCTCGTTGACGTTCATGTTCGACTGGGTTCCTGACCCGGTCTGCCACACGTACAGCGGGAACTCCTCGTCGAGCTCTCCGGTGATCACCTCGTCGCACACCCGCTGGATCAGCTCGCCCTTCCACTCCGGCATCCGCCGGCGCGGGTGTTGACGATCGCCGCCGCCTTCTTGACGTAGCCGTAGGCGTGATAGACCTCCTTCGGCATCCGGTCGTTGCCGATGTTGAAGTGCTCGAGGCTGCGCTGAGTCTGCGCGCCCCAGTACCGGTCGGCCGGGACCTCGACCTCGCCCAGGCTGTCGAACTCCCGCCGCAGTCCCGGTAGCATCGAGGCCGATCGGGAGGTCCAGGATCTTGGCTCGCGTCGCTGGTTGCTGTCATGTGGGCTTCCTCCTATCCTCATCCGAGGGTCGCCGGGGGTTTCCGCGTATGCCGTTGCGGCCTTGCCTCGAAGCGGGCTCGGCGAGCATCAGCTCACCGCCAATGGCCGGTACTCGGCCTGCCACATCGCGTCCTGGACCGCCTGGACCGGGTCGGCCAGGTCCGCCCGCGCCACCCCGTCCTCGGCCGCCTGGCGCGCCACCGCCACCGCGACCGTCGCTGAGGTTGCACGAAGGTTCTCCACGTCGGGCAGCAGCCCGGCGCCCGCGGTTCACGTCGACGAGTCCCGCGATCGCCTCAGACGCCGCGAGCAGCATCCCGTCGGTCACGCGGCTCGGCGCGCGCGACGATCGTCCCGAGGCCGATCCCCGGATAGATCAGCGCGTTGTTGGCCTGCCCGATCCGAAGTCGACGCCCTTGTAGGAGACCGGCTTCCACGGCCTCCCGGTCCCGACGAGCGCCCTGCCCCTCGGTCCACCTGATCAGGTCGGCCGGCACGGCCTCGATCAGCGCCGTCGGGTTCGACAGCGGGAAGATCATCGGCCGATCCACGTGCTCGGCCATCTCCCCCACGATCGGCTCGGTGAACGCGCCGCCGGGTCGAGGTGCCGACCATGATCGTCGGCTGGACGTTCGCGACCACCTCGGCCAGGCCGATCGCCCCGCGGCGCCCCAGCCGCGACCTCGGACGCGGCCTGGCGTACGGCTCCTGGAAGTCGCGCAGATCGCTCATGTCGTCCATGAGCAGGCCCTGCTTATCGACGCACCAGAACCGCCGGTCGCGTCCGCCTCGCTCAGGCCGTCATTGATCATCACGGCGCGGATCTGGTCGGCGATCCCGACGCCGGCCGTGCCGGCGCCGAAGATCACCACCCGCTGATCGCTCGGTCGGGTCCCGGCGACGCGCATCCCGACGAGGACGCCGCGAGGGTGATCGCCCCCGTGCCCTGCATGTCATCGTTGAAGACCGGCACCGAGTCTCGGTACTGGTTCAGGATCCGGCGCGCATTCGACGGCCCGAAGTCCTCGAAGTGCAGCAGCGCGTTCGGGAACAGCCGCCCCGCGGTCTCGACGTACGCCTCGATCAGGCGGTCATAGCGCTCGCCGCGGACGCGTCTGTGGCGATTGCCGACGTACAGCGGGTCGTTCAGCAGCGTCTCGCGATCGGTGCCCACGTCCAGCATCACCGGGATCACCCGCTCGGGGTCGATGCCGGCGGCGGCCGTGTAGACCGCCAGCTTGCCGATCGAGATGGCCATCCCGTTCGCGCCCCAGTCGCCGATCCCGAGGATCTCCTCCGCATCGGTCGCGACGAGCAGATCGACGTCGTCGCCGCCGAGCCCGTAGTTGCGAAGCGCGCTCTCCACGCCGTCGACCTCGTCGATCGAGAGATAGACGCCGTCCGGCCGCTGGAACTCGTGGCTGTAACGCTCGATCGCCTGCGCCACCACCGGGTCATAGACGACCGGCAGCATCTCCTTGAGATGGTCCTCGAGGACCTTGTAATACAGGACCTCGTTGCGGTCATGCAGCGCCGCCAGAACGTTTTTCGCCAGGTCGGTTGGCTGCGCGCAGATACTGCTCATAGGAGCGCATCGCCTGATCGTCGAGCGACAGCACGGCCGCGGGCAGCAGTCCCTCCAGCCCGAGCGCGGCGCGCTCTGCGCCGTGAACGCCGTGCCGCGGTTCAAGCGCGGATCGCGCAGCAGCTCTCGGCCCTGCGAAATTGAAGTTGTGGTCGACATGGTTCTCCTTCGGGTTCGTGGTTGCCGACATCGATCAGCGCGGCAGTAGTCGAGATGCGAGACGTCGTAGGGCCGGTCTCGGGGGAGAAGCTCCTGGTCCTGTACGTGCATTCGCATCGGGGTCAGGCTCGCACAGGCGCGTGGGGCCGTACATACCGATCTAGCGGATACATCCGGGCGAGTTCCAGACCGGCAGGTATCGAAATTCGTACCCAGACCTACAGATCGGCGCCATGGGCGCCCCCATGCTTTTCGCCCGACATTGGCGGGTTTTCCTTACCCACCAGCAATGGGAGGTCGGGATGATTGATTGCGTGAACCGATCCGTTCTGGTCGTCGACGGCGACCCGGAGTTCCGCGCGCTCGCCGCACGCTTGTTGGCGGCCAGCGGCCTGACGGTCGTCGGTGAGGCGGACAGCATCTCGGCGGCGTTATCCGCCGCCGATCGCCTCAAGCCCTCAGGCGTGTTGGTCGACGCTGAGCTCCCGAACGGGGACGGAATCACATCGCCCGCGAACTCGCCGCGCTGCCGTGGCGCCCGCGGATCGTTCTCACCTCCATCGACCCGGACATCGCGACCGGCGACAACGCGCGACGCGCCGGCGCCGACGCGTTCTTGAACAAGGTCCAACTGGCCAACGCCCCGCTTGCACAATTGCTCGGCGACGCATAGCCAGCACCCTCCGTCCCGCGGTACGGTTTCCCCATGTCAGAGCAGCTGCGCGTCGTGATCGGCGAAGACGACCTTCTGCTGCGCGAGGGGATCGCCCGACTCCTCACCGAGGCCGGACTCGACGTCGTCGCTCAGGCAGGCGACGCCGAGGACCTTCTGCGCAAGGGCCTCGCTCACCATCCGGCGGTCCTCATCGCTGATGTCAACATGCCTCCGGGCCGCGGAGACGATGGCCTGCGCGCGGCGATCGAGGTCCGCCGCCGGCGGCCCGAGACCGGCGTGCTCGTACTCTCCCAGTTCTACGACGAGCGCTACGCGCTCGAGCTGATCGGCGACCATG
>CAVXPE010000042.1:0-141953 GCA_963763545.1 Bryobacterales bacterium | reverse complement strand
AGGATCGTTCCCATTACGAACGGAAATGTTGATGAGGTTTTCCACTGTCATGCATCGGACGCTGAGCCTTCCGGGAGACGTGCTGAAGTTTCCGCCTCCGCTCCTGCCGTTAGGCGGCAGGTCGCCGGCTTTGCACGGCTTGATGGAAGCCACTTCGAATTTTAGTGTGGCCGTTTTGGTCTGCGACTGAGCAAATCCGACGGCGATTGTCAGCGCGCCGCCGAGAAGCGTCGAAGCTGCCAGTGTCAGCCGAGCGCGGCCAGCTATGGTCGGTCGCATGGCGAGACCATAGCAATTTCGATTCCGGGGAAGGTGCAGCGGTCACTCAACAGATTCTCTCTAAGCGCTGTCGTGTAGCTTGCACACTTGGGCCTCTGACGCTCAGATGGGCAGTCACGGAGGAGTCTCGAAACTCATCACACTGAGCTTCGCAAAATAGAGAGACAACTGCCTTTTCCCGCGGGACGCCGGGCGGAAGCCCGGCGGCAGGCCGGAAGGCCTGCCCCACAAATCGGCTCTAGTTGCCGCTATAATCGCGAGGATCAATAGACACGAGAATGTGCATCGAATCTCCACGAATCTCAAGGCCGGCCTGTCCCTGCGCCCGAGGGGTCATTTATTAGGTATGCGGACGTCGGCGACGACCTGGCGGACGGCCTCGACGATGGCATCTGGCGAATCGTAAAGGAGGTCGCTGGCATCCTTCCCAACCGCGATCTGTCGTCCGCGCGTGGACAGCCGGGCGAGATCGCTCTGCGCGTTCATCCACCCCTCGCTGAATTCGGACGGCGCGGCGATGTATTCGGCACTGAGCACGACCAGCGGACGATCGCCTAGGCTCCCGGCTGCCCGCGCCTCGGCGGAACTGAGCCGCCAGGAGGCGATGTCCTGCATGAGGGCGCTCACGGCCTTGGAAGAGTGGGTCAGAAACCAGATGGTGTTCCACTCCGCGGCCGTCAGTCCCTTGGGCGGCGCGGGCACAGGCGGGACCGGACCCAAACGGTAAAGCCCGACCAGATTGAACAACTGCGCCATGGCGTCCTGCGAGTGATATATCAATTGGGGAACCCGCGCTGCGCGCTTCCCCTCCAGGAAGAGCGCCGGATCGCCCCAGTTGACCAGCACCAGGCCTGCGACATCGGAGGGATAGACGCCCGTGTAGACGCGGGTATCCAGGGCGGCCGACGATTCGCCCACCAGCACGTAAGGCGGCGACACTTGCGCGGCGCGGAGAAGAGCATGGAGATCGCGGGCCTGCGCAGCGCTGTCGCGCGGATAAGGCCCAAGGTCGCTCCAGCCGGACCCGGCGCGGTCGTACCAGCACACGGTGGTGAGGGTTGCCAAGGCGCGCTGGATCGAGACCCAACTGTAACCGGGACGCGGGCCGCCGTTGGCGAAGATCGTCTTTGGATCGTGAACCGCCATGTTCACGGCCCAATTGGCGCCGCTTTCCAAGATTACGGCGGGCTGGCCTGCGCCCGCGCAATCGATATTGAGCATGCGGCCGCCGATATCGATGGAGCGCCCGATCTGCGGATGCTGCTCGCGGTCGCGCGTACGCTGCGTTTGCTCATACAAAAGCCCGGACACGAAGGCGAGGGTGAAGATTCCTACGCCGACAATCGCAACGGCCAGCGCCGCCGTTTTCCATTTCGCGGGCGCCATCCGCCAAGTATACCTATGTTGGCTAAGGCCGGTTATTCTCTAGGCGTGACTTATGGCGCATTTCTTAGTCAACGACGACTACCTAACGGTCTTCAGCTTCTCGGCCCAAATGACCCGGTACCTTCCGCTCTCCGGGCTCCACATATGTTGTGCCGGAATGTCTGTCTCGAAGATGCTTACATCCTCCTCAACGACATACCGCTTTCCCGGCGCTGGAATGCCACCGTCGGCGCTCTTCAAGAAAGCCCGTCCGTTCAGGAAGCTGGGCTCCGAAGGAGTTACGGGTTCTTTAATACTGGCATAGCCAATGCTGCCGGGGTTCCGAGGTCGAGCGTCGCCTTTGGCGTAGACGCGCATCTCATATTTCACTCCAATGCTCATCTTCTTGCCTACGGTGATCTTCACTTTCTTTGGAGAAGCAAGATCAAAGCCAACGGAAAGACGGCCGGATTTCCGCTCAACGCTTAGGCGGGTGGGCATGGGAACTAGGACTTCGTGGCGAACGGAGGGGTCGGCGTCTGCAGTCGATGGATATCCGGGCGGATGCAGCACAGTTGCTGAATCCTGGAGAGCCAGGTTCCATTTCGGGGTTTGTGCCCTTGCGACCAAGGTCTGGTGGTTCTGGATGAACGCGAGCAGGACAAACCCGCCGACGCAACCGGTGATAGTGTGGAAACTCAGTCCGGCACTCATGACTGGATCATACTCCTGCGGCGGCTCACGCCGGCCCTTCTGCTTCGCAAGTGGACGACAGGGTGAGGCTATCGTAAGCGTGAATTTTAGGCAGGGCAGGCGGGGGTGATTCGGGTCACGACTCAGCTGAGGCTCGTGAAGGAGGTCTGCGAGAAGGAGCGAGATGTGACGTGCTACTCTGAACCCGGAATGCGACGATTGACCAGAGAACCGCTTGCGCTGGCGGCAGCCGCGAGCTCTCTCCTGCTCCTGATTTTCGCTCCCGTATCTCTCTCGCAGGACCGGCCCGTGTTCACCGCCGAAGCCAATCTTCAATCCATTGCGGCCGAGGTAACGGACCGGCAGGGCCGCGCTATCCGCGGGCTTACTGCAGAGGATTTCACACTGCTCGAGGACGGTCAGCCGCAGAAGATTGCCTTTTTCGGAGCTGAAGAGCAGCCCGTTAGCTTGGCAGTGCTGGTCGATTCGAGCGCCAGCATGCGATCCGGCCACAAGTTGGAGCAGGTGAGCGAGATTCTGCCACTTCTCTTGCGTGGCAATCTGCCAGGCGACGAAATCTATTTTGCGCAGTTCACCGATCACGTTTTCCCATTCGGCCGCTCACGGGCGAGGAGCGGTTGCATCCGCCGATCCGGGAGGTGGACAGCCGAGCGGGGACGGCGCTTTACGATGCGCTTGCGACCGCGCTGTGTACGCTACGCGGCGCGAGCAATCTGCGCCAGGCAGTGGTGGCGATTACCGATGGCGCCGATCAGCACAGCCGGCTCACTCTCGATCAGTTGATCCACGCGGCACAAGCGGCGCGCCCTCAGATCTTCACCATTGGCTTCTTCGACGACCGTGAGGCCGACATTTTCCGCAACTCGGGCAAGATGGTGACACTGGTCACCTCGCACGAAATCGATAATCCGCTGCGAGGGTTCCAGAGAATTTCCAGCGAGACTGGCGCGGAAGCATTTTTTCCGACCAGCCGGCGCGATCTGCAGAAAGCGGTGGAACGGATTCTGGGCATCTTGCACGCACAATACACCCTGGCATATCACACCGCGCGTCCCGAGGGGTTGCGGCGCATTCAGGTGAAGGTGAACCGTCCGGAAGCGCTAGTTGCCTCGCGGCGCACGGTAGGATCAGAAGCCGAGGATGGCGCGATGGTGCACTTCTCGAACGCAAGCTGCGGCGTTTCTGCGAAGGACCATCCTTACCCGTGGGAGTCGCGCGTCACCCGAACGCAGGACGGCGTCACCCGTTACCGCGACGATTTTTCCGATCCGCACAGCGGTTGGCCCATTCACCAGGGGCTGCACTATGTGGCCGGCGGGTATGAGATTTCAATTCCGCAACCGGAGCGAGGTCGTTTGATCGCGCCGCCGGTCGAAAAGCTGGACCTCCGCGTACCTGGCGAGATTGCGGCTTATGGTCCGTGGTTCACGGATTTCGAGGCGTCGGTCGAAATTGAACCGCCCGAGGATGGCAACGGCGACGGAGGACTGATCTTCCGGGTGAATGACCGCGGTTATTACCTGCTGCTGCTGCAAAGGGGGAAGGGAGCTTCCGACACAACGCGTGGCTACCATCCGGTCGCGTATACGGTGGCAAAGCGATTTTGGAGCGAGCCATTCATGAAGCCTATTGTCGCGTGGACCCCCTTTCGAATTAGCCCCATGGAGCCGACGGTTAGACCGGGCCCGGTGAGTCCCTTCATTACCGCGTTCGTGAAGTGCGCCGGGAATCGCATTACCGTTCGGATCGACGGAATAGAGGCCATCAGCCTGAGCGACGATACGTTTGACGGTGGCCAGGTTGGGATGGGGTTCTTCGGCGCTGGCCGCGCGCTTTTTCGGAATCTCGAAGTGCAGGGCATCAATTAAGAAGCCGGCCGCGCTTGATCACGCAATTGCCGAGGTGTTGATTAAGCGAACTGCCGAAGATTTTTTCGCTGCGTCCAGCGGCACAAGATCGACGGTTACGCGGATTGTGGGATCGGTGGATTGCCGACCGATCTGCTGTGGTGTAAGCAGTGCCATCCCGAAGGCCATCACCCAGAGGGCCCCGGCATATCGTGAAGTCATGCGGCCACGCCCCAGCTTACTAAGGCTTTTTGCCCAACGCGAGTTTCAACTCGCCTGCATCGCCGTAATAATCCAACTCATATGCGGCATCCTTCGCCACCTTCTTCGGCTTGGGGAAATAGAGATAGCCCGCGATGGGTTTCGCGGTTTTGCCATCCGGCAGTTCCTTATCCTCGAGGGCGCGCCGCTTCTCCAGCTTCGGATCGGGGGGCGGCGGCGGTTGCGACGGATAAGGCGTATCGCCAACCGCGACTTGCACTTGAGAATCGGTGTAGACGGTCTTGCGGCCATAAGGTCCGCTCGCTACACCGATGGTATCCACGGTAGCCACGTGTACTTTGGAATCAGGCCCGATGGGTCCGCTGTTCGTTTTCGTGTGGGGGTAGGGAACCAGCGTCTCGGCATCGACTGGCGCTACCCTTTCCTCTCCGGCGCGAAGCATGAAATCGCGCGGCGCCACCGTCAGCGGGTGGCCGGGCTCGGGATAGAGCGCGACTTCGACGATGAGGTAGGATCCCGACCAATCCTCGCCGAGAATCTTGCGCTGATCGGCGCCAGCGAGAAATGCGGCGCCGACGGAGACTGCGTCGTTGCCGGCGTGCGCCCGATAGTCGGCCACGCTAGGGCGGGGATCCACCCCGGAGGTGATCTGGGCAAAAGCGAGCGTGGCGGCGAATGCGAGCAGGGGTCGAGTCGTCAAGCCGGGCCTCCTTGTCGATTGTATACGTGTTCGGAAGCCACGGCGTTTCAAAGGGTTTGGGCGGGAGCTGGAAGGGCCGCTCCCTTGCGGTCACGGCTCGGTTGCGCCGTCTGGCTGGGTAGCGCGGTCATGGCTCGGTAGCGCCGTCATGGCGCGGTAGGAGCCGATCAGGTGGGGCTAAAGCTCCCGAGGAAAATGCCGATAGCGAGATATGAGCATCGGTCCCATTGCCAATATCGCAGGCGGCTACTTGCAGTCGATTATCGGCCCCGCTCTGAGGAGCGCCGGTCTAACCTCCACAACCACAACCTCGAACAGCACCAGCGGCGCAGGCGCGTCGCAGCCCGATAACGGACAGCTGTCACCGTTCGCGCAAGTCTTGAATACTTTGCAGCAGCTCCAGCGGACGAACCCGTCGCAGTTTGGGCAGGTCACCCAGCAGATTGCGACCAACTTGCAAGGCGCGGCGCAAACCGCGCAAGCAAACGGCAACACTACGGCGGCAAGCGAATTAAACACGCTCGCCACGGATTTCACATCCGCTTCGCAGAGCGGTCAGCTCCCCAACGTTCAAGACCTGGCGAAGGCCATGGGCGGCGGACACCATCATCATCACGCACAATCCGCTTCCAGCGATTCCGACGGTGGAACGAATTCCAGCAGCGCCACCGCCTCCGGCAGCGCCAATGCTTCCGGAAGCGCCGCGAGTAGCGCGAGCCAGCTCATGAGCCAACTGTTGGCGTCTTTCCAAAACAACGCAGCTCAGAACGCATCCACCGACCCGGCGTCGATCATTATGAACACCCTATCGAACGCCGGAATCGGCGGAATTAGCGCCTGACCACGATTCCACAGGCGCGGCTACATCTTCTTTGTCTGCCACAGGCCGAGCATAGCTCCGGTCGGGTCGATCAGGATTGTGAGCCAGCCCATGTCCGGCACTTCGGTGACGTCCTTAACGATCTGGGCGCCGAGCGATCTCGCCTTATCTGTGGACTCCTGGATGTTGTCCACCAGTACGTAAGCCAGCCAGGCGGACGGAGCGCCGGGCACGGGATGTTTCATCATGCCGCCGCCCGTTCCCTGGCCAACCTTGATCAGCGTGTAGGATTCGCCTCCCATGGGAACGTCGTCCAGTTCCCAGGCGAATAGCTGCCCGTAAAAGCCCTTGGCCTTGTCTAAATCGGTGGTGTTGAGTTCAACGTGTACGAATGGATTTGCCATGATTGTTCCTCTCCAACGCTAAAACGAATGGACGCAGGCTGAATCGACTCGTCGCGAAAATATCGACGATTTCAGATGCGCATCAGCCAGCTTAGGGCAGTTCGATTACAAAGATATGAAATCCGCGTCTGACACGGTGGCGATTGCCGTTCAGTGCGACATCGCGTACGTGAGGTAGTTCACCCCGAGCCGTATGCCGAGCGCGGAGAACTTCTGCGGATAAGTGATCTCGTCGGCGTTCTCCCATGAATCGCCCAAATCCATGTTGTGGCAGATGGCCACCATGACGCGTCCGTGATCGTCGTAGATGGCGCGCCAGCGCGGGATGTCGCCGCCCATGCCGAAACGCGGATTGGTGGGGCATTTCTCACAAATGCTGCCGCTTTGCGTATACTGCATTCCCGGCACCTGGTAGCGCTCACTCAAATCGTAGACAGTGTGAAAGATGGGGCTATCGTTGGGCAGGTCCACAATGGCCTTGTCTGGAAACACCTTCGACATGGTAGCGATAAAGACATTCCACTCATCGGTGCCATGGAAATCGTCGCACATGAAGAAGCCGCCGCGCAGAAGGAACTCGCGGAACTTGGCGATTTGCGAATCAGTCAGCTCCCAATGGCCCACTTCGACCGCGTAGAGCCAGGGGTAGTTAAAGACGTCGTCGTCCTCGTCAAGGTTGATGGGCTGTTCGGCCGAGCGAGCCTCGATGCGCGTAAGACGCCGGATAGCGAGGGACAGGTGGCGGTCGGAGCGGGGATAGTCGATGGTCCAATTGGTGTTGCCCTCGCGCCAGTCGTAGCCGCGCTTAAACTCGGATTGCCAATCGATCACGTAGTGCGTGGTTGGGTACATGAGACGGGCGAAAGTCCACTCACCGGGCACTTTGTAATCGGCGGGGAGCGGGAAATTGTTGTACTCCCAGGCCGGATATTCGCGAAACGGGCGTTGCGCCATCAGCGTACAAACCAGAGCTACGCCGGCGGCAGCCGCGGCCACGAGAGGACCAAACTTCATCTGCATCCAGTATCTCAGACGGGCATGTCAGACGGACGGCGCCGAGATCTCTCCGAAGACGCGCATCATGTCGCGGTGCGCGAGAACGGCTCCAGCGTCGCGCTGCATGATGTCGAAATACTTGCGCGCGAATCCTACGCCCTCCTCCGAGGGGGATGCCAGGGCGCGCGCCTGGGCGATCAGTTTCGCGGCATCGTCATCGGTTAGAGCCTCGCCGAA
This sequence comes from Bryobacterales bacterium, assembly GCA_963763545.1. Lineage (GTDB taxonomy): Bacteria > Acidobacteriota > Terriglobia > Bryobacterales > Bryobacteraceae > PALSA-243. The sequence continues at coordinate 134,369 of CAVXPE010000042.1, read as the reverse complement.
ATCGAGCGCCTCGTCGATGGTCACGATGAATTTCGAAAGCTCGTGCAGCCAGGCGAACCAGGGGTCGTTGAGCACCAGTTGCAGGTATTGACCGGTGGTCGCGATGCGCTCGACATCCCGCTCATAGAGGGCGCGTTCGGAATCCATCAGGTACTTGTGAAGGCGCAGCAGGCCGTTGCGTAGCGAGGCGAGGCGCTGGCGGGTTGCATTGGAGGTCATGTCCATCTGCCAGTATAGAAAAGATATGCGGAAACCGAGTTTCGATCCAGGCTTGACTCAACAATTCGGCGCGCCCCTCCGGCGCACGATCGATAAAGACGGCGGCTTCAACGTCCGGAAGGTGGGCGGCGAGTGGCGGGACATACATCCCTACCTGCATTTGGTGAATATGAGCTGGGCAGGTTTTTTCGGCATCATTCTCGCGGCCTATGTGTTAGTCAACCTGGTGTTCGCCTGCATTTACGGATGGATAGGCATAGATCAATTGTCCGGCGCCGACGCGCCGACCGCCTTCGGGCGTTTCATGAACATGTTCTTCTTCAGTTCGCATACGCTAAGCACGGTGGGTTACGGGAACATTTCGCCGCGCGGAATGGCGGCGAACGGCGTAGCCTCCTTCGAGGCGTTAATTGGCGTCTTGGGGCTAGCGGTGGCGACGGGTCTGCTTTTCGGGCGCGTCTCGCGGCCCTCGGCGCGCATCGGGTTCAGCGAAACAGCCGTGATCGCGCCATATCAAGAGATCACGGCGCTCGAGTTTCGCATCATCAACCGCCGGCCGAATATTCTGGTCGACACCGAGGCGCGCATCCTGTTGATGACGGTGGAGAGCACGGAGGGCGAGCCGCGCCGCAAATTCGAGTTCTTGAAGCTGGAGCGCGAGAGCGTTCTCTTTTTAGCGACGCCGTGGACTATCGTGCATCCCATCGATTCCGAAAGCCCGCTGTTTGGTAAGACGGCGGCGGATCTGGCGCGGCTGCAGGCCGAGATCCTGATTCTGATCAAGGCGTTCGACGATACCTTCGCGCAATCGGTACAGCAGCGCTACTCTTACCGGCACGATGAATTCATTTGGGGCCGCCGGTTCGCGCCCGCGTTTTTCATCGGCAAGGAGGGGGATCTGGTGATCGAACTGGACAAGATTGGAGATCTGGCGTAACGGAGACGAGGTGTTTAGTTTTCCGGAGCGTGATAGGAACGGCGCCACGACGCTTTCAAACCAGGCATGCCGTGCGGACTGACGAGTTGGACGCGCAAACTGTGTACCTTGCCGTCGCGCCGGATGTCCGTGGCGGAAAACCCGAGGACATAGAGATTGCGTAGTTCGAGCGCGATCTTCGCGGCAATATCAGGCAAACCCTCGTCGTGCGCCAAAATAGCCAGCCCTCCAGACATCTCCGCCATCCATTTGAGGAGAGGAAAGTTGGCTTGCGCGGACTGGAAACCGACGGTGTAGATCAATGCGTCCGATTCTTCTATGATTCTTTTAAGCTCCTGGTGAGTGTAGCGGCTGTTATTCTCGCCGCCATCGGACACTACCAGCAGCGCCTTTCGGCGCAACTTCGATTTCTTCAACTCGTTCAGGCCGAGGATTACCCCGTCATACAGCGCAGTCGCCCCGCCCCATTTGGTGGTGAGGACACGGTATCGAACCTCTTCATTTCCGTTCGTTAGGGGGACCGCCAACTCGGGTCGGTTGGCGAAGGCGACCAAAAAATATTCGTCTTCTGGATTGGAAGTCTTCAGAAACAGGCGAGTCGTCTCGGCCTCGTTGCGCCTGATGCCGGCTACGCTTCCGCTGCGGTCGAAAATCAGGCCGAGCGCGACGGGCTCGTCCTCCATTGCGAACGAGGTTATGGCGCGTTCCGCGTCGTCATCGAAGACACGGAAGTTTTCCTGCTCCAGTCCGGTGACGGGGTGGTCGCGCTCATCCATGACGCTCACGGGAACCAGAACCAAGTCGCTATCTACCCGCAGGTCGGGGCGCGTGATGTGCTCGGGAGGTTTTGGGCGTGGTTCTATGGCGACCTGAGCGCGTGCCAAGGCAAACGCGGCGAGAATAGCCGGAAGAAACCGTTTGCCAACAGCTTCCATCCTGCGTGTATTGTACTCGTGCCAGGATGAGAGCCGCTCTTGCGTACTGTGATTTTATTGCCGGCGTACCCCATCGCTGGGATTCTTAGTCTGGCATGGCACGCCGCATGCTTAATACGGGAAAGCTTCGAAGAAGATGGTAGATCCGCTACCGGTTGCGATTCGCACATTGGCGATAGGCATTCTCGCCGTAACGGTGGCGCCTGCGCAAACCGTTTTAAATGATGCGAAAAAGATCGCCGATGCCCAGAAGCTGATCGACACGCTTGGGGGTGACCAATCGGGCTGTCAGGTGTTGCCGTTAAGGCCGCACTTCATCTTCAGCCTCAGAATGCAGGCGGGATATGTCGTCCGTTTGCGTCCAACTCATCCCCGGGGTCAGGGACAGAAGTGGATTGTGCTGACGCGCATCACTCCCCAAGAGGGAAACGGCAACCCTGTGTACCTCTCGGATATAGTTCAGTTTCCCAATGGCGGCGGGCGAGAGTCGACAGTCGAGGGTTCCTATTGGCTCGGGGAAGGCCGCTATGCGGTGAAGTTTCTCATCTTCGACAGCCGTGGGGACGTGTGCCGGCAAGACTGGCAGATCGATGCACGGCTGAGCTCGGGTGTGAGCAAGTTCAAACCGATTTTGGCCCCCGGAACGGTGGGGGGATCTTTAGGAACGGAAGGGCTTCTCGCGTTGGGCGCCAAACCGGTTGACCGCCTGACCATTCTGCTGCACGCAGCATCGGTGCTGCAGAGGCAAACTCTGCTGCGTCCCCTGGACAAGATGATGTTGCTTGATGGCATCGTGGCTCTGATGGAAGAATTGCCGGCTCATTCGGTGCGCCTGGTAGTGTTCAATCTGGAGCAACGGAGAGAGCTACTTCGGAAGGACGGTTTCACACTCGAGGCGTTGCCGGAGGTAGCGCGTGTCCTGGATGCGGTCCAGCCTGCCGCCGTGGATTACCGCGCGGTTCAGAATCCGGGCGGTACGGTGGATCTCATCGAGAACCTCCTGAACCAGGAAATGCATGTTTCCGATCCGTCCGAGGCGGTGATCTTCCTAGGGCCCAAATCGATCTACAAGCGTAAGCCGTCTCCCAAATTCGGTCTCCCGCCGGCCGCGAAGCAGTGGTTCTTCTATTTAGTGTGTGACCCGACGCGGTTCCTCCTCCCTCGCTCGTCGACCCTCGATGGCGGTGACTGGGGAGCGCAGGCTCTCGCGATGGGCCTTCCGACTCCTTCTCCCTGGGGCGCCATGCAACCGGACGTGCCAGACGACCACGTTTGGAAAAACTATGGGCCGAACGCCGGGGCCGACAGCATCCAGTACGCGGTAGACCAACTGAAAGGGAAAACTCTGCAGGTCGACTCGGCCCAGTCCTTCGCTGACGCGGTGGCCGAAATCGTCCGCCTATCTGGCAACCGGTAGGAACTCCGTTTCGATTTGGGCCGTCCGCTGCTCTCGAATGGAGTGCGATTGCTCAGCGCGATTCCGGCTGCGGGAAGAATCGCAGGCTTGTGCCGCAATGCCGCGAAGGGGAAATAGATCCTACGCGCCCGAATGACGGCGTCGGGGTAGCGGCTGCGGGCTTCGCCCGTTAGCTCGATACCGATCCTCCGCGGCCGCGGCGATGTGCTCTCGGTCGGTCGGAAATGAATTGCATATCGGAGCTTTATTCGGCGGATCATCTCGCCGACGCGGTTCTCGAGGTGGCTGCCTTCCACGATTTCGCCGCCTGTATTGCGCGCGAACCCGAGAATGCCGGGACGACTGACGTGAGGAAGGGCGATGGCGCCGCGAAAGAGCAACCCGTCCAACACCACGCCGGCATAGGAAAGCTGTTCGTCAACGAGCGAATCGGGAACGCGAGTTTCCTGCATGTTGTCAGTGAGGATGAGGATCGCACGCCTGGCCGTCCCGCCCGCGCTGTATAGATAATCCGTTGCCGACCAGACTGCCTGATTGATATCCGTATCCGTCCCGATGTGAATCGACATGGCCGCGCGGATTCCTTGCGCGACTCCCTGGAAATCCCCGCTGAGCGGAAAGGTGACGGCGGTGGTCTTGCTGAAGGCCATTACCGCGGCGCGATCGCCGGGCTGAAGAGCGGATAGGGCGCCGGCGGCGGCGTTCGCAATTTCGGGAAGGATCTCGCGGACGCTCCCGCTTACGTCCAGCAGGAGGAGAAGGTCGAGGGGGCCGGAGTCCTTTTCGAAATAGACGATTTCACGTCTTTGGCCTTCATCGGAAACTTCGAAATCCGAGGCCTGCAGATCGGCTATTGGCGCGTGGGAGCGGCGATGAAAAACGTCAGCCGTCACTTTTACCAGGCTGATAGCCGATCGGAACGTTGGCGTGTCCGAGGCAAATGCGATGGACACCATCCCAAACATGGCAGCGGCGAAAGAAACCCGCATCCCTCAATTGTAAAGAGAATGCTTTGGCGCGTTGCAGGGGCGGCGTCTCGCCGAACACGATTGGAGATCTGGCGTGAGGGTTACATCCCCGGCATTTGGCCGAACGGGAAGCCCGGCGGCAGCTTCATCTTGCCCATCTTCTTGCCCATGAATCCGCCGGAAAGGCTCTTCATCATCTTGCGCATCTCGGTGTATTGCTTGAGCAGATTGTTCACTTCCTGCACGGAGGTACCACTGCCGCGCGCGATGCGGCGGCGGCGGCTTCCGTTGATGATCATGTGGTTCTAGCGCTCCTTGGGCGTCATGGAATCGATGATCGCCACGTACGCGCGAGATCTCCTTCTCATCCACCTTGACGTCTTTCAACTGCTTCATCGTGCCGACTTTGGGCATCATGTCGAGCAGGTCGCTCGAACGGACCGAGCTTACGCACCTGTTTCAGCTGATCGCGGAAATCCTCCAGCGTGAAATCGTTCTCGATGAGCTTGCGCTGCATCTCGACGGCCTTCTTCTGGTCGATCTGCTCGGACGCCTTCTCGATGAACGAGAGAATATCGCCCATGCCGAGGATGCGGTTGGCAGCGCGGTCGGGGTGGAACGGCTCGAAAGCGTCGAATTTCTCGCCCACGCCGACGAACTTGAGCGGCTGGCCGGTCACGTGGCGGATGGAAAGCGCCGCGCCGCCGCGCGCGTCGCCATCCATCTTGGTGAGGATGACGCCGGTGATGCCGAGCTGCTTGTGGAATTCGTCGGCCGATTTGACGGCGTCCTGGCCGGTCATTGCATCGGCGACGAAGAGGATTTCGACCGGGTTGAGCTGCTCCTTGAGCTGCTGCAATTCGGTCATGAGCTCTTCGTCGATGTGGAGGCGGCCGGCGGTATCGACCAGCAGCACGTCACGGCCGGTGTGGGTGGCTTCGCGGCGGGCGGAGCGGGCGAGATCGAGCGGCGCGTTTCGCCGGGCGCGCCTTCGTAGATCGGCAGGCCGATATCGCGCGCGATCACCTTCAACTGTTCGCGCGCGGCGGGGCGGTAGATATCCACCGAGACCACCATCGGGCGATGGCCGTTTTTCGACAGCCAGCGCGAGAGCTTGCCGGTGGAAGTGGTTTTACCGGAACCCTGGAGGCCGACGATCAGGAAGACGCTGGGCGGTTCGTTGGCGAAGCGCAGTCGCGATTCGTGGCTGCCCAGAATCTTGATCATCTCTTCCTGAACGATCTTGACCACCTGCTGCGAAGGCGAAAGCGCGCTGAGCACCTCTTCGCCCATCGCCTTGACCTTGATGTTTTCGATGAGCTGTTTGACGACTTTGAAATTGACGTCGGCCTCGAGCAGCGCCATGCGGATTTCGCGCAGCGCGCCTTCCATGTTCTCGGCGGAGAGCCTACCTTCGCCGCGGAGGTTCTTGAAAACGCGCTGGAGTTTGTCGGATAAATTGTCAAACATGTGGAGACTAGGTTAATTATAGCGGGCAGCGTCAGAGATTCTCTCAAACATCAAACTTGATATCGGCTGCCCGAGAATCTCTCCGAGCAGCGAGGCGTCCACATCCGTTTTCTTGTACGGGTTTTGGACTCGAAGATTTAAGGCGCCCTACTTCATGAATTGATGTCTCCCGTCAGATATTCACCAGTCTCCGCCCACTTGACGTGAAGTGGACCTTCCATTGAGCCGCCCAATCGGGGGCCTCGTCGGGCCAGTTTCCAAAAACCAGTTTCGCAGCCGTTATTGGAAAGAAGTCCGGGTAACCGTCGGAAGCCCCAACTTCCGGATGGCCGACAATCCTGGAGCTATCGGTCAACCTCCCGGAAGTGGGCCGTGATCGGCTCCATTTCCGAGTGACTTTACTTTCCCAGCGGCACACGCTGGCGCAAGTAATCGAAGAAGTTTTCGAGGAACACCACTTCGTGCTCCGGCTTGGGCGCTTCCGCGGATTCTTCCGGCGCCAACACCAGCACGCGCTTGCCGTCCGGCGCCAGGTCCCAACGCCGGCGCGTCGACCTTCGCGATCCACACGCGGGGTTTCCCGGCCACGAACGTGTCACCGTTCAGCGGTGTAACTCACGGCCATGATCTGGTCGCCCGACAGGTAGAGCAGATCGTGCCCGTTCCGCGACCATTCGGGCGCCGAGCCGCCGCTGTTCGAGATCTGCCACTTTCCGCCTTGCCCCGCGGAGGGCGGTGGAAAGGCACGGACGTACACCTCATTCTTCCCCGATTCGTCGGAATGATACGCCAGCCATCGCCCGTCGGGCGAGAACGACGGGGCGAAGTCGCTGAAGCCGCTCTTGAGAAATTGCTCCGGCTTGCCGGCCTTCAACTGGCCTCCCTGCTCCTCCACCGGCACCGTCCAGATTTGCGCGTCTTCCCTCGCTGAAATCGTCATAAGCCAGCCGCTTGCCATCCGGCGTGAATGACCATGGAATCTGGTCGCCTTGCTCTCCAGCAGCACTTGCGGCTGGCTGGCGCCGTCCGCGCGAGCCTGGAAGATGCCCTTGCCCACGGACGCGAAAACGACGTACCGGCCGTCCGGGCTCCAGGTGGGGGAATCATAAAAGCCGCCGCCGAAAGTCAGGCGCGTCATGGCGTCGCGCTGCGGGTCGTAGACCCAAATATCCGTTCTTGCTCCCTCGTTGACCATCAGCGCTATGCGCTTGCCGTCCGGGGAGAGCATCGGGTCGATCATAGGCGCCGGGTTTGAGCGGCAACGGTTCCTTTTTGCCGGCTGGCATCGACCCATTGAGCGTGATCATGGCGGACGGCGCCGGCGCCGGCCCTGCGATAAACCAAAACGCCGTGCCCGTCCGGCGCCCCGTGAGAAATCGAATTGACCGGTCCCGGTCGCAGCGCTATAGGCGACGTCGTCGAGAACCGGCACGGCCGTTCCCCGCGTCTCCAGCTTGTCCAGATCGAACGGGACGGCGAACATCGTCGCCTTGTTGACGTAGATCAAATGGCCGGGCCGCCCGGCGCGGCCACATACCGGGCCGATGTGCCGCCTCGGGCCACGATCTTCCTGTGGCGATCCGCCAAGGTGAGAACCTCGATGGTGTACTGATCCACGTCCCTCACCGTGACAGCCGTAAACAGAATCGCTTTGCCTCCGGGCAGAATCTGCGGCGTGAGCGAGCGCGTTCTCCCTTGCCCATTCCCGCGACGGTCTCGGGTGCGCCTCCAGCGGCGGGAATCCGCAGCAGGCCCTTCCCGAACACCTCGCTCACGATGATGTTGCCGTCCTCGCCCCAGCTCGCGCCGCCAAAGTTGTACGACGTCCCCGAGCGGGACCACGGCGCCGCCTTCCACGGAGATCTTGTTCAGCTTGCCGGCCGACGAGAATCCGACCCACTGCCCGTCCGGCGAGAAGAACGGGTAGTTTGCCCCCTGCGTTCCCGGGAGCTCGGTGGCTCTGGGTTGATCGAGGCGCCGGATGAACAGCCTGGCGGGCGTCCCGGAGACGTATGCCAGGCGCGTTCCATCGGGGGAGATGGCGACGCTGCTTCCGCTCGAGGCTGGGGGCAGGCAGCGAAACATCCGCGCCCAGATCGACATCCAGCCGCACCAGCGGACGCTCCACCGGCTTCTCCGCGCGCCACGGCGCCCAGAGGGCGACGCCGAGCGCGACGGCCATCACGCCGGCCGCCGCAATCCAAGGCAACGCGCTGGACGCGGCGACCGCTGTCGCGCGACTGCCGGCGGGACGTCCCCGAGCAGCAGTTCCATGTCGCCGATATCGCGCAGGCGCTTCTTCGGGTCCTTTTCGAGACACCGCTCGAGCAGCCGCCGCACCGGCGCGGGAACGTCGCTCAGGTCCGGCTCGTTCCTTCACCACCGAGGCCAGCGTCTCCGTGAGATCCTCGCCCTCGAACAGCCGCTTGCCGGTGAGCATCTCGTACAGCACCACGCCGAACGCCCAGATGTCCGCGCGCTTGTCGACCGGCCTTGCCGCGCGCCTGTTCCGGCGACATGTACGCCGCCGTGCCCAGAATCATTCCGGCTTGCGTGGCCGCCATGCTGATGGTCGGCGAGTCTTCGGAGCTCGCCGCGGCCGCTGCCTCGGCGACCTTCGCCAGTCCGAAATCGAGAACCTTCACCGTGCCGTCCGGCTTGATCTTGATGTTGCCGGGTTTCAGATCGCGATGCACGATGCCCTTCTCGTGCGCGGCTTCGAGCGCGGCGGCGATCTGCTTCGCGATGCCCAGCGCCTCCTCCAGGGGAATCGGCCCGTGCGCGATCCGCTCGGCCAGCGTCGGCCCTTCGATCAGCTCCATGACCAGGTAATTCGCGCCCACGTCGTGCAGCGTGCAGACGTTGGGATGATTCAGCGCCGCCACGGCATGCACCTCGCGCGAGAAGCGGTCGCTGAAGCGTTCGGCGGAAACTTTGATGGCGACGTCGCGCCCCATCCGGGGATCGGCGGCGCGATACACCTCGCCCATGCCGCCGGCGCCGATGCGTTCGGCGATCTCATATGGGCCAATGCGGTCGCCTGGTGACAGCGGCATAGAAGGGGTTCCAGCTCAGTTTATCCGATCAAGAAGTGCATGAGGAATGAATCACGGCGCATCCGGGAACAATCCGACGCCGCGTTGAGTGCCTCGGCCAAAGAAAACAGGACAAACATTCCATGCGGACGAGTCAAAGCAGCTTGCTACTTGGGTAGCTAGGGTGTACTCTTCTACCGATGTCATTCCACCCTGTCCGCAAGATTACCGGGATTGGCAATGTGTTCCTGGAAGAGGAGCTTGTGGATATCGCGGAATATGATCTCGAGATCTACGAGGAGAATCCTGAAGTTCACGAGCATCACGGAGCCGATTGGACACCCGGCGTCAAGAAGATCGAGGGCACGGTGGTGGGCGCGTTACCCATCAGGAAAGATCTCAGGCTTCTTACAGAAGAAGGGTACTCAGTAAATTTCTATTTGCGCGACAGCTTTGGAACTGTCGTGATCTTGAATCCCATGCTGGATAGCAGTGGAAATCCCGTGCGTTAAACGGCGCTCGCCTGTTTGAGTTTCAGCTCAACGGTCTGCATTGATATATACCATCTATATTTTAGATGGTATAGCGACGCCCATCAATCCCGGGGTCTGGCGGTAATTCCAGGGGGCCTGACGGAACTTAACAGGACGGGCCAGACGGCGTCACGCACGCTTCCCGGAAAACTCACGTTGAAACCACCGGGATGGCAGAATCCGCAGCGCGCTGAATCTGCCTTAACTGACGCCGTATCCGTTGTTATTCAGTTCCGCCTGCCCACGTTGCAGTACGTCCCGGGACCAGTCCATAAAGGCATCGACAAACAAACGTCCAGGCTCATCGGTCCGGATATTCTGGGCGACTTCCTGATATCCCGCCTGCATGCGCGGCACGTTGCGCGCGAGCAGCATCAGAATGAACTGCCGTTCCCGTTTGCCGTTTGCCGCTGCGAGCATGTGTAGGTCAAGCGCAGTCACATGGATGAAGGAATACTGCGCGTGCAAGACCGCCGTCATTGGCCGCGTCTGGTCTTTGCGGATGGGGCTGTCGAATCGCTCCGACGGGTCGTTCGCGACCAGGCGGTCCGCTGACTCGACGGCGACGCCCAAAGCGCGCAGCTTCTGGTGCGCCATTTCGTGGATCATCGCCTGGGCGAATCCGAGCGCATTATCTACCGTTGCGTGGATGCTCCCAAATTGGTCCTCGTAAGAATGACTTGACGACCCCAGAGCGGCTTCACCCATACTCGCCTGGGCTGGATCGACATAGGGGTAAACGGTGTCCACAAGGCGAGCAAATTGAGCGTAGGCTGCTGGCCACCGCGCCAGAAAGGCTGCGCCGATCGCGAGATTCGGGTGATCCAGCGGCGCCGGTACGATCTTGTCGGTCATGAGGCCGCGTTCCGGCGCCGGCCGGACCGAAACCACGCCGTTGCAGAATGTCGCGGCGCCATCGACCGGGCGCCGCGTATATGGGCGCCGCGAAGGTGTACTGCCATGTTCCGCCAAGCGAAGCGTTATATTCGTGTCATAGCCGTCGTCATTTGGCGCGGCCATGCGTGACCAGTCCACGCTTTGGAGAATCTCGTCGATTTCCGTCACGTTCACCGTCCTATTTCAACCATGCGCGACTGTAGCGGCGGCGCGGCATAGGGAAAACTGAGGCCAGCGGCGCTGCCTTCCACCGCCGACACTCCGAAGCGCCGAATCAGCCGGGCACGAGAGTTCGAACCCGTTTGAAAGCACATCTTGAATAGTGGCGTTTTGACCTCAGTAACGCCGTGAAGCTCGGACCACGAAACCGCCCATGAGAGGCATTCCCGCAGCCAACCGGCCTCTGTGGCGTAACCATGGGCGTCCGCAAGTTCCAGCCATTTACGGGCGGCGTCGGAGGCCGACCGGCAATCGAGACGGCAGGGCTCCACGGGTAACACGGATATTCCCAGCGGCGCGAGCAACGGATGCGCAAGAACGCTTTCCGGCAAGACAACGGTTTCCCAATTCGGGGGAAACAGGTCTGCGTATCCGTGACCGAGGCAGCAAGCCGGTAGATCGATGAGCGCCTGAAACGCCGGCCGATCGTGACTCGACCAGGCCGCTTGTGCGTTGGCGACGGCGGCCGGCCGACCTGCTAGAAAAACGCCCTGCGCTTCTTCGGACGGCCTGGTGCAGATGCCTCCTGGCAAAGCGTCCGCCGGCAGGATCGCCGCACTCAGGTCATGCTTTGCGGCCAGCGCCAGCAGGCGATCGAAACTCGCAGCCGGCGTCAACCTGACGGCGCAACGCTCACCGCTATCGCGGGCGGCATGCACGGTCATCTCTTCGATCGCAACCGAAAGTCTCTCCAGCCGGCCTTGCCATTTCTCGCGCGCCGATTCACCGACCCAACTGATCCGCGCTTTCGGCTTCGGAAAAACGGCGCCGTCAGGCTCGGAAGGCGCGGCGACGGAATCCTTGGCGTTGGATCGTTCCCGGTAGCACTGGTTTAGCGTCCGGCTAATCGAAGGATTTTGCCCGCTTTCCCAAGCTTCAATCTGCCGTTGCTCCAGTTCGAAGCGAATCGGCTGAATCGTCAGCGGAATCTTCCCTGCCTGTATCATGCGCCGCTCGATCACTTGGAACAGATGCATCCATTCTTCGCAGTGCTCGGTGCGGTTGCGCCAGTCACCGTCGATGGAAGTTCCAGGACATTGCCCTTTACACATCAGAAAGAAGCGGCAGCCGGCGCAGCCATTCTCGGACTGCGGCGTTCGATAGAGAGCCAGGTAACGTTCATATCCGGCCGTGTCGGCCTTGATGAACCCAATGCCTTCTTTGTTCGTGCGACCGCAGTTGCTTGACTGCCCGTTGCCTTCCACTCCCTGCACCGCTTCGGTGGTGTAAGGATCGCAAGCGCGCCAGGTACAGCCAACATTCGAATCCTGCCCGTTGAGCAATGCCTCCATCTCCTCGAACAGGTCAAACCGCATCCCGGACAGGCTTTCCTGCACCTCGGCAAAAGCTAGCAACGCCTGAATATTTTCTCTAGACGACAATGCCAAGCTATCGCGGACGGAACCGTGGTCGACTTCCAGCAGGTGCAGGCGCACGCTTCTGATTCCGATCGCATGCAGCCTTCTCATCCAGTCCGCCATGACCGGCAGTTTCTCCGCGGTTGCATTTCCTTTGTGTAAGGTGACGATCAGGCCCGGAGCCTCATATTCGCGGCATAAGCGCTCGATTACATCCTCGACAATCGCGGTGGATTGCCGGGTTTTTTCAAGACCGCGATGCCACCGCGCGTCGTTCAGTTCGCCGGGTCCGTCTATCGAAATCCCGACGGAAACCTTATATCGGCGAAACAAATCGATATGACGGTCTTCGATCAGGACGCCATTGGTTTGGATTGTGCTGCTTCCGGAAGTTTCCAATCCCCAGGCAAACAGATGCTGCAGATCTTCAAACCGCATCAGGAGCGGTTCGCCTCCGAATAAAGTGAAGGGGCCGCCGATACGGGCGGCCTCCTTCTTCATTTTTTCCAGGTCATAGGTCATGCGCTGGTTTCCGGCGTCTCGCTGCGGATTCTGGTAGCAGTAGTGACAGGCCAGATTACAGGCAACGCCCAACGGCCGCAGTTCGATGCTCATGGAGAATCCTTTGCCTAGCCAACGCTTCGATTGATCCTCGTCCTGGCCTATTGGGGCTTTATATCGGTATGACCGCCGCCAGGGTTTTTTATATCGGTATGGAGCGGGATATCTGCGTGGATTGGCCGATCGGTATGGACCGAGGGAACGTCACTATGGCCCTTTACAACATCGTCATGCTTAGGGCCATCGGTATGTGTTTTGACGTCAGTGTGCTTGCCTTTAACGTCAGTATGGGAAGTTATGGTATCAACATGAATCGGAGGAGGCATACTTTGAAAGTCCTTTCTCTCTAAGTTTCCGTGCCCTGTTCCGCCTGCCGATTGCTGGACGCTCGCAGCTTAGCGGAACAGCAAACCTTACTTCTAAACCGTTTGTCGGAGAACGTCGATGCGCGTTGTGACGCATAGGTGTCGCTCGCCGGCTGAGTCTTGGGCCAACCGAGTTGTAGTTTCGACTAAACCGGGACTTCCATCTTGCTCTTCCCGGTGAAGCGATTCTACATCAGAACCAATTCCGCTGACGCTGTTTTTTTTGAAATTATTGAGTCTCGGCTTCATGCTCTGCCGCAGATAGTTATTTAAGTTCGGCGCACGACGGCTAGGGAATATGGCCCCGAAATCGTGCCGCCGCCGGATGATTGAGTTCATCAACTCTATATAGGATCAGGTATTTTCGCGCCGACTTAGAAGAAAGGAGAACAGCCTGGCATCGCTCGCATCGGGCCGGGTCGATCAGACTGAATCAGAGATTCGAAAAGGTAAAGTGTACGTGTTATCACCAATCGAGAAATGTCTGAATTCTACGGAACTAGCGTCAAATTCGCCGCTGCTCAGTGCCGTAGGTCCGGCCTTAACCGCGCCGTCTTTTCCAGCGCGGCATCCCTCCGGAACTTGCGGATGGCCTCGTGATTCCCGTTGAGCAACACCTCTGGCGCCTTCCATCCGCGGAAGTCCGCGGGACGCGTCCAGTGCGGGCAATCGAGCAATCCTTCGCCGTGTCCGGATTCCTGAAACGAATCGAACGCGGCGGATGTCTCGTTGCCCAAGACGCCGGGCAGCAATCGCGCCACCGTATCGATCACCACCGCGGCCGGCAATTCGCCGCCGCTCAGGACGTAGTTACCGATCGAGATCTCTTCATCGGCGAGGTGTTCCGCTACGCGTTCGTCCACGCCTTCGTAGCGTCCGCAGATGAGAAGTACTTCATCTGCCTCTTCGCGCAAACGGTTGGCCATGGCCTGATCGAAGAGCCGCCCTTGCGCCGATAGCAGAACCGCTTTCTGCCGAGGACCACGCTCGGGCCAGATACTCTCTACCGCCTGAAACAGCGGCTCCGGCTTCATGACCATGCCTTCGCCGCCGCCGAAGGGACGGTCGTCTACGCTCTTGTGGCGGTCGTGCGTCCAATCGCGAAGATTGTGGATCCGGATATCGAGGAGCCCCGCGTCTTTGCCTCGCTTCACTACGCCGTGTGCGAACGGTCCCTCGAAAAATTCGGGGAAGATCGTCAGCACATGGAAGATCACGAGCGGTTGAGTTCCTTGAGTCCTGGAGGCAATTCTACCGTGATGCGTTTAGCGGCCGGGTCGATCTCCACGCAAATGGCGCGGGCGAAGGGAATCAGCAGATCGCCTTCGACCACCAGCAGGCCGGCGCCGCCGCCATCGTCCCAATCGGTCACGAAGCCGATGCGTACGCCGGATGCGCGGTCCACCACTTCGCAGCCGATGAGATCCGATTGGAAAAATTCGCCGGCTTCGAGGGGCGCGCGCTCCGCCAGCGGTACGCGCACTTCCAGGCCGGTCAGCAGTTCCGCATCGGAGATGGAATCTACGCCGCGGAACTTGAAGATCAGCGTGCCATTGTGAAACCAAGTGGTCTCGATTTCGCGACGCTCGCCCGAGCCGAATAGGTACACTTCTTGCAGCGCGCTGTAGCGCTCGGGCTTGCTGCTCATCGATAGTGCGGTGATCTCGCCACGATTGCCGCGCGTCTTACCGAGCAGGGCAATCGTGACCCATGCGCCTTCCACGGCCTACTCGAGAATCTCCAACGTGAAACGGCGGTTCAATTTCATCCCGGCCGCGCCAAGAATGGTGCGGATGGAGCGAGCCGTCCGGCCCTGCTTGCCGATGACCTTGCCCAAGTCGCTGGGCGCCACCTTCAGCTCCAGCACCGTGACCTGCTCACCTTCCACAACGCGGACGGAAACCTCTTCAGGGATGTCAACTAGAGCCTTCGCAATGTCTTCAATCAACTGCTTCATACACCCCGCCTCCCTCGAACCATGTTAGCGAACCGTGAGGAACGGTCCCTAGCCCTTCTGTGAGACTTTAGGCGTGTTGCCGTTATTTTCCTTACAGTTAGGCAACCGATTCGGTCACTATGCGACCGGTTGCGCGGCTGGGGCGGGGTTCTTCTCAACCAGGCGCTTCACAGTATCGGACATCTGCGCGCCATTCTTGGTCCAGTGATCGACCCGGTCATGCTTCAACAGCACCTGAGCCGGATTGGCGGTGGGATTGTAATGGCCCACCACTTCTAAATTGCGGCCGTTGCGGGCGCGCTCCTTCTCGATCACGACAATGCGGTAAAACGGCTTCTTTTTGGCGCCGAAACGCGCCAGGCGGATCATTAGCATCTACTCTCCAAAGGTTTGACACCTCATTGTACTAAAGTACGAACCTGGATCGAAGTGTGACTTCGATTAGGGCTTAAAAAAAGACGAACTAGCAAAGAATGTTTGCGATATGATAGATGCGTCTGTTTTGATCTGGAAGTTGTGTGCCTACGGGGATCAAAAAAGACTAGGGACATGAAGAAATCGATAGTCCTGCTGCTTGCCGCATGCTTCGGAACCTTGGCGGTTCCCGGCATCGCGCAGAGCCAATCGGCGGCGGTTAGCCATCAGGCGCTTCTTCAGCGCTATTGCGCCACTTGCCACAGCGTACAGATTAAAACCGCCGGGGTAGTTTTGCAGGGCGTGGACCCTGCGGACACCGCCCACAACGCCGAGTTGCTGGAGAGAGTGCTCCGCAAAGTCAAGACCGGCCAGATGCCTCCTGCGGGCATGCCCCGCCCGGATAAGGCGGTGGTTGCCGAGTTCACCACGTGGCTCGAAGGCGCGCTGGATGCGGAGGCTGCAGCCCACCCGAATCCTGGACATCCGGCGATCCATCGGTTGAACCGCGCCGAGTATGGTAACGCTATCCGGGATGTTCTGGATCTCGATATAAACGCAGGCGCTCTCTTGCCCGGAGACGACACCGGTTACGGGTTCGACAACATCGGCGATGTGCTCTCGCTCTCCCCGACATTGCTTGATCGCTATCTTTCGATGGCACGCAGGATTTCCCGATTGGCGATGGGAGATCCCACAATCAAGCCGGCTGAAGAATCGTTCGAACCGCGCCGTGAGACAGCAGGCTCGAGGCCGATTCCATCGCGTTTGGAATGGGTCAGCGACGATCTGCCCTTTAACTCGGCGGGTGGCGTTTCCGTGCGGTACTATTTCCCGCTGGATGCCGAATATGTCTTGCGGGCCAATTTCGGCAATGGCGCCGACAAGTCGAAGGATATCGAGCTGCGGCTTCCCATCAAAGCCGGGCTCCGCGATGTTGCCATTACCTTTCCGAGGCAATCGTTGCTGCCGGACATCCTGCCAACGGGCGGCCGAGGTGGCCGTGGGGGAGCGGGTGCAGACAGCGCACCCGTTGCTGTGGATCTACGGCTCGATGGCGCCAGTCTGAAACGATCGACCACGTACGGGGAGCCTTGCTCAACTGCCGCGCCTCACGGATCTTACGATTTCAGGACCTTTTAACCCCACCGGTTCCGGGGATACGCCCAGCCGTCGCAAGATCCTGGTCTGCCATCCCGCCAGCCCCGCCGGAGAGGAGGGTTGCGCTGGTCTAATCCTGAGTCAACTCGCTCGCCGTGCTTACCGGCGGCCGGTTACTGCAGCGGACCTACGGCCGCTGCTGGCGTTTTACAAGGATGCTCGTGGTAAGGGGCCGTTCGAATACGGAATTCAGAAGGCGGTGGAAGCCATCCTGATCTCCCCCGATTTTCTTTTTCGCGTCGAATCCGATGCAGGCGCGAGAACGGCGAGTGGCAATCATCGCATCAGCGACGTGGAACTAGCGTCGCGCCTTTCGTTCTTCCTGTGGAGCAGCGTGCCGGACGAGGAGCTGCTCAGTTTGGCGGAGAAGGGTAAGCTCGCGGACTCGCAGGTGCTGAAGCAACAAGTCCAGAGAATGTTGGACGATCCCAAGTCCGATGCCCTCACTTCCAATTTTGCCGGCCAGTGGCTGTATATTCGCAATGTCGCCACTGTAAGGCCAGACCCGGCTATTTTCCCGGATTTCGACGAGAGTCTACGCGCAAGCATGCGGCAGGAAACCGAGTTGTTCTTCGATAGCATCCTCCGGGAAAATCGCAGCGTGATGGATTTGCTGGAGGCCAATTACACGTTCCTCAATGACCGCCTCGCCAAGCACTATGGCATACCGGGAATCTACGGTTCGCAGTTCCGCCGCGTCGAGCTCCAGGATTCCCATCGCGGCGGTCTGCTGGGCCAAGCCAGTCTGCTTACGGTCACTTCGCCCCCTAACCGCACTTCGGTGGTGCAGCGTGGGAAG
The DNA here is from genome assembly GCA_963763545.1 of Bryobacterales bacterium. Lineage (GTDB taxonomy): Bacteria > Acidobacteriota > Terriglobia > Bryobacterales > Bryobacteraceae > PALSA-243. Next base: position 117,124 of record CAVXPE010000042.1, on the reverse strand, counting down.
TGGGTGCTCGACAACCTGCTGGGCGCCCCGCCGCCGCCGCCGCCGCCCGTGCCGTCGCTAGAGGCGACTACCAAAGGGCACCCCAACCTGAGCCTCCGCGCGGCCATGGAGTTGCATCGCGCCGACCCTGCCTGCGCCGGTTGCCACAGGCCAATGGATCCGATCGGGTTCGCGCTGGAGAACTACAATGGGATCGGCGAGTGGCGTACCGAAGACGGCGGATCGGAAATCGACGCCACCGGCAAGCTTCCCGATGGAACCGAGTTCACTGGGCCGGCAGGCCTGAACAAAGCATTGACCACGGTGCGTCGCGAAGAATTCGCGACCACCGTCGTATCCAAGATTCTTACCTACGCGCTGGGGCGCGGACTCGAATATTACGACCAGCCGGTGGTGAGATCGATCCTACGAAATACCAGCGCCGGAAACTACCGGCTCAGAGATTTGATTACAGCAGTCGTGATGAGTACTCCATTTCAAATCAGGAGATCGCCAGACAGATGATCGTCACACGAAAACACCTACCTCGCCGGACATTCCTCCGCGGAGCCGGCGCAATGCTCGCACTTCCTTTTCTCGATTCCATGGCTGCCGGCATTCGCCGATACAAAGAGCGCGGCCACTCGCGCCGACTCGCCTCGGATTCGTCTATGTCCCCAATGGAATCATCCAATCCAATTGGCTTCCCAAGACGGAGGGCGCAGATTTCGAGTTCAACGCCACCACGAAGGCCCTCGAGCCCTTCCGCGACCAGACCCTGGTGCTGAGTAATCTGGCGCAGATCAATGGACGTTCGTTCGGCGACGGCGGCGGCGATCATGCCCGCGCGGGCGCCACGTGGCTCACCGGCGTTCATCCCAAGAAGACCGAGGGCGCTGACATCCACGCCGGCATCTCGGCCGATCAGATCGCCGCGCGCGAGTTCGCGAAGCACACCCAGTTCGGTTCGCTTGAGATCGGCGTCGAAGCGCCCAGTCTGGCAGGCGGCTGCGATTCCGGCTATAGCTGCGCATACACCAATACGGTCTCCTGGAGCACGCCCAGCACTCCGAACCCGATGGAAGTGAATCCGCGGGTTCTGTTCGAGCGCCTGTTCGGAGACCGGCGAACACGGATGCCGCGTCGCGAATGGAATCCATGCGCGAGCGCAGCAGCCTGCTCGACTTCGTGAAGGGCAGCGTGGATCGCCTGGAGACGAAAATCGGTACGGGCGATCGCCGCAAGCTAACGGAATACCTGGACGCGATTCGCGATATCGAGCGGCGGATTCAGAAGGCCGAAGAGCAGAACGCTACGATGAAGATACCGGCCATCGATCTTCCTCTATCCGCGCCCGAAGATTTTGCCGACCATGCCCGGCTGATGATGGACCTGATGGTGATCGCTTATCAGACGGATATGACTCGCGTGGTCAGCTTCATGCTCGCCCGCGAGGGAAGTAACCGCAGCTATCGCGCTATCGGCATCTCCGACGGGCATCACGATTGTACGCATCATCAGAACGATCCGGTGAAGATCGAGAAGACCATCAAGATCAACACCTATCACGTGCAACAGTTCGCCTATCTGATCGATCGCATGAAATCTACGCCCGACGGCGATGGCACGCTGCTCGATCACTCGATGATCCTTTACGGCAGCAGCATTAGCGACGGGAATCGTCACACCCACACCGATCTGCCGCTGGCGCTGATCGGCGGTGGGTCCGGAAAACTCAAGGGCGGCCGCCACATCCGCTATGCCGACGATACGCCGATGACCAACCTGCTGCTCTCGATGCTCGATAAGGCGGGCGTTCGTACCGACAAACTCGGCGACAGCACCGGCGAACTGCAACACCTTTCCGAGATCTAAAGACGCGGCCATGCGCTCCGGGAAGTGGGTCCAGTTTGTGTTGGCGATTTGCCTGGCGGCCGCTGCGTCGTGGGCGGCCGATCTTCGCGTGCTCGACGCCGTCAAACGCAGGGATGCCAAAGCATTCGGCATACTAATAGCGCAGAAGGCGGATATTGACGCCAAGGCGCCCGACGGCGCCACAGCGCTCTCGTGGGCGGTATTTCTGGATCTACGGGACATGGCGGAAAAGCTGATCGCGGCCGGCGCCAAAGTGAACACCGCGAACGATTACGGTGAGACGCCGCTGACTCTTGCCCTCGCCAACGGGAACGCGGGCCTCGCGGAAAAATTGCTCAAAGCCGGCGCCGATCCGAAAGCCACCCGATGGGATGGCGAGACCGCTCTCATGATCGCCGCAGGCGTCGGAAGCGTGGAAGAAGTGCGGATGCTGCTCGATCGCGGCTTGGACGTGAATGGCGCCGAGCCGAATCGAATGCAGAACGCTCTTATGTGGGCCGCCTCCGAAGGGCACTCCGAGGTGGTGGACCTGCTGATTCAAAAAGGCGCCAATGTGAGCGCGGCCAGCAAAGGCGGATATACGCCGCTGGTGTTTGCGACCCTCAAAGACGATGCGCCATCGGTTCGCCGGCTGCTTCAGGCCGGGGCCGATCCCAACTCCGCTCTCGGTCCGACCAAGATATTGACGGCCGCAACCGCGAACCGCTGTTACCAGGCGGCGGTCGCGCTGCTGGTTGGTGGCGCCGATCCCAATGTCGCCGATAACACGGGAAACACGCCGTTGCATTTGGCAGCGCAGGCGGGCTCGCTCGAGTTAGTCAAGACTTTGCTTGCAAAGGGAGCCGATCCGAACGCGCGCACGAAGCCCGCCGCGGCGGGTGGAAGGGGAGGATTTCGCGCCATCGCCGGGCAACAGACGCCGCTCCTTTTGGCCGCGCATTCTAACCACGTCGAAGTCATGCGGGCTCTAATCGAGGCGGGCGCCGATCCCAAGCTCAAGTCGGACGATGGGGCCACTTTGTTGCTTGCAGCGGCGGCAAGCGGCCGCGTGGCGGCCGCAAAATATGCATTTGAATTCGATAAGGATGTGAAAGCCGTCAATAGCGCGGGCCGAAACGCGATGCATGAAGTGGTGGGTGGCGGCGGCGGGGCGACGCAGCCGGAAATGACCGAACTGGTGCAGTACCTGGCCGATATCGGGGTTCCCCTCGATGAGAAGGATGGCCGCGGCAAAACGGCGATTGAGATTGGCGACAACATTCCGTTCGATATGCCGATTCAGCGAATGGCCGACATTATTGTCAGCCGCGGCGGCACGCCGGTCGCCTTCCCGAAGGAATACGTGAAGCCGGCCGCATCGCACTGACCATCCGCTGCCGGTGGCTGCGCACAACGCTATCAGAGGTGCCCCGTGTTTCTCCACCGCCTAGATGCCGGCAGGCAACTCGCCGTGCGGTTGCTTCATTATCGGGACCACCCTGATGTTATTGTTCTCGCCCTGCCTCGCGGCGGCGTCCCCGTTGCGGCTCAAGTTGCGCGAAAACTTCACGTCCCCCTCGATGTCTTTCTGGTGCGCAAGCTAGGCGTGCCCGGCCACGAGGAACTTGCCATGGGCGCTATCGCCAGTGGCGGGGTCCAGGTGCTCAATCGGGATGTAATCCGCGCACTCCATCTCTCGGAGTTGGACATCGAAGCGGCGGCGGCGCGCGAAACGATGGAACTCGAACGCCGCGAACGAGATTACCGAGGCGATTCGCCGCCTCGAGAACTTCGCGGACGCACCATCATCCTGATCGATGACGGAATCGCCACCGGCGCTACGATGCGCGCCGCCATCGCCGCGCTTCGCGGGCGAGATGCCGGGAAGATTGTTGTCGCCGTTCCCGTGGCCGCGCCGGGGACTTGCGCCGAAATGGAAAGCGACGTCGATGAAATGGTATGCCTTGCCACGCCGGCGGTCTTCGAAGCCGTTGGCGAATGGTATGAAAATTTCTCGCAAACCACTGATGCCGAAGTTCGTCAACTGTTACGGCAACGCAACCGTGGCGGCGGATTGAACGTCACACAAGTACTACAATAAAAGCACTGGAGTATCCCGTCCTCATGAATGTGCGAATCGCCGCAGTCCTCTTCGGATTAACGGCTGTTATTGTCCCCGCGAACGCCAGCGAACCCACGCTGGTACGTCCCAAGGCCGGCAAGGTTGATATTCTGCCGGAAAACCAGATCAAACCAGGAATGAAGGCGACGGCCTGGACGGTATTCCAGGGCACAGAGCCGGAACCAGTACCCATCGAAATCGTTGGCGTACTAAAGAACCAGTGGGGACCTAAGCAGGACATTATCGTCGGCAAAATGGGCGGCAAAGCGATACGCTCCGGCGTCGCCGGCGGCATGAGCGGCAGCCCGGTCTACATAGATGGGAAGCTCATCGGCGCTGTCGCGCTCCGAATGAGTGTGTTTTCGCCCGACGCCATTTGCGGCATCACGCCCATCGAACTGATGCTCGAAATCAACGATTACGATAAGTCGCGCCCCGAAGACGCGAAGACGCCGGATAAGATCGGCACGCGGAATGGTCAAGTAGCTATCGATAGCCCTATGTTGCAACAGTTGGTATCGGCCGGGGCCGGCTCCAACTTCGCCGGGCAGATGCCGAGCATGGTCCCTATCGAAACGCCGCTCACCTTTACCGGCTTTCATGAAAACGTACTTCGGGATTTCGGACCCATCTTCCAACAACTCGGCATCGCCGTGGCGCAGGGCGGATCTACTACCGGCAGCACTCTGCAAACTACGAAGCCCGTGGCCGGATGGCAGCAATCGCTGAATCCCGGTCGAGACCGTGGCGGGCGTATTGGTGGATGGCGATATGAGCGTTAGCGGCGCGGGCACGGTGACTTACAACGATGGCAAGCGCGTGCTGGCGTTCGGCCATCCCTTCTTCAATCTCGGGCCAATGGATATGCCCATGACGCAAGCGGCGACGTGATCATGACGCTGGCGTCCACTTATCAACCAAACAAGATGATCAATGCCACCGACATCGTCGGCGCGCTGCATCAGGATCGCCACAGCGGAATTGAAGGCGTGCTCGGAGCCGAATCGCACATGGTACCGGTGAACATGAAGGTCCGCTCGCTTGATGGCAAGGACGCCGTCCAGCGAGAGAAGGATTTCCACTTCAACGTCTTTGTGCATCAGAAATGGACGCCGTACCTGATGATGCTCTCGCTCTACAATTCGCTTTCCGAGTTGAACGACTTCTCCGACGAAGGCACTTACCGGCTTTCGGGCAAGGTGGAAATGAACGGCACGGGGCAGGGGCTTTCACTTTCCAACATGCAGGCATCCGGCGAAATGATGCCCGCTCCGATGGCGCTCGCCGGATGGTTCGGCGACAAGTTCAATAAGCTGTATCTGAACAACCTCTCGGCGCCGGACGTGAAGCGCGTCAACGTCACCGTGGACCTGATTCCCGAGCGCCGCGTGGCGACCATCGAGAATGCGTGGGTGGGCGATGCCGACGTGAGACCCGGCGATACGATTCCGCTGAAGGTCTTCCTGCGCCCCTATCGCGGCGAATCGCTGGAGCGCGATTTCACGGTGACAGTCCCCGCCGGATTAACGAAGGGCGACCATCGCATTTTGCTGAGCGATGCGGATACGCTGAACCGCATGCAGAATATCGCGGGCATGGTGAACCGCTACCTGAATATTCCGGAGACGGTTTCGCTCATCAATCAGGAGCGTACCAACAACCGGCTGTACGTCTCGCTGGTGGAGGCGAGCCCTACCGCCTACGTGGACGATAAGACGCTGCCCAGCCTGCCGTCTTCGGTCTTGAACGTGATGCAAGCCGGCCGCGCGCCAACGCGCACCGTGCTGACCTCGCCCGATACCGCGACGGAGCAGACGTCCTTGCCATTCGACTACGTAGTGAGCGGCAGCTACACGCTCCGTTTGCATGTTAAGTAGGACGGGCCTCCGGCCGGTCCACGCGCCGAAGGCGCGTAGCTTTTTCGCCCCGCAGAGAAATAAATGACGCACTTGAACCATCGCCTGACCGCCCTACTCCTAACCACGGCCGCGCTTCTCACCGCGAGCCAAACCCGCACCTGGACGCAATCCGATTACGCCGATTTCGAAAAGGGCGCGATCAAGAACCTCTCCGTCCGGAGTGACGGTCTTCTCAGTCTCGCACCGCGTTCACACGAGTTAATGGACACCTCGGCCGCCTACCTCTGGGCGTTGGCGCAGGACTCTAAAGGCAACCTCTACGCCGCTGGCGGACCGGGCGCGAAGCTTTTCCGCATCTCGCCCGACGCCAAAGGATCGTCCGAGAAGCCGAAGCCGGTCGCTGATCTAGACGCTCTCGGCATCCAGGCGCTCGCCGTGGATTCGCGCGACCGAGTCTACGCCGCCACCACGCCCGATGGCAAAGTTTACCGCATCGCCGGCAATGCCAAGCCCGAGATATTCTATGAGCCCAAGGCCAAATACATCTGGGCGATGGCGTTCAATTCCCAGGGGGATCTCTTCGTCGCCACCGGCGACCCAGGCGAAATCGATCGCGTGACTCCCGACGGCAAAGGTAAAGTCTTTTTCAAGACCAATGAAACTCACGTCCGCTCGCTGGCATTCGATGCCACTCAAAACCTGATTGCCGGTACCGATCCCGGCGGTCTGGTGTTGCGCGTATCCCCGCAAGGGCAGGGCTTCGTGTTGTACCAGATGTCGAAACCTGAGGTGACCGCCGTTGCGATCGCGCGCGATGGCGCGATCTACGCCGCCGCGGTGGGAACCAAAGGCGCCTCGGCGCCTCCAGCGCCGATTTCTGTTCCAGCGGCAACCGTGACGGTGAATGCCCCAGGCGCCGCCGCGCCAGGCGGGCAGCAACCGCGTCCCGCGCCGCCGCCTTCGCTCGGCCCGCCGGCTGGCGTGAGTGGGGGTAGTGAGGTTTATCGCATCGAACCCAACGGCAATCCCATGAAGCTGTGGTCCCAATCGCAGGACGTGGTCTATGCTCTCGCATTCGATTCCGAAGGCCGCGCGCTCATCGGCGCCGGCAACCACGGCAGCCTGTACCGCATCGAATCGCCCACCAGCTACACTGCGCTGCTGACAATGCCAGCCACGCAAATCACCGCGTTTCAAAAGGGCCGCGATGGCCGCCTTTTCGCCGCAACGGGCAACGTCGGCAAGGTCTATGAAATCGGTCCGGCGTCAGAGCACGAAGGTTCCATTGAAAGCGACGTGTTCGATGCGTCGATGTTCTCGCTGTGGGGACGCGTCAGCTTCGAAGCGCGTTTGCACGGCGGACAAGTTGCGATTCAAACACGCAGCGGCAATCTCGATCAGCCGCAGGAAAACTGGAGCCCGTGGTCCGCCCCGATCTCGGCTTCGAAGGGCGCGCCGATAGCTTCGCCCGCCGCCCGTTTCGTGCAATGGAAGGCTACGCTGACCGCCGATAGCGCGGGTCACGCGCCGGAACTCGAATCGATCGATGTCGCCTATCTTCCGAAGAACGTCGCGCCGCGCATCGATCAGATTGAGACTACGCCCGCCAACTATAAATTTCCTGCGCCTCTTATATCCATCCCGACGCCCGGCGGTCCTCCTGCCACGCTCAACCTTCCGCCGCTCGGCAAGCCCGCTTCCTCCTCCTCGTCCTTCTCCGATGCGGGCGCGAATGCGCCTTCGATGAGTTACGCCAAGGGCTTCATCGGTGCGCGCTGGTCCGCAAGCGACCCGAATGGCGACACTATGCTCTACACTGTGGAGATTCGCGGCGAGAAGGAAACGGCGTGGAAGCCGCTCAAGGAGAAAACCCCTGAACGCTACTTATCTTGGGATTCCACCGCGTTCCCGGATGGCGATTACCGTCTTCGCGTCACTGCCTCCGATGCGCCGGGCAATCCACCTGGTGACGCGCTCACGACCAGCATGGAGAGCGACCCCTTCACCATCGACAACACGCCGCCCAAAATCACCGGCCTCGCTGCATCACGCAACGGCGCCAAGCTCGAAGTCCGCTGGCACGCCGCCGATGCGCTGAGCAACATCACGAAAGCCGAGTATTCGCTGGATGGCGGAGAATGGACCATCGCCGCTCCGGTGACGAAGCTCTCCGATTCGCCGGAACTCGATTATGCGCTGGCCCTGGACGCCGGACCGGGCGAACACACCATCGCCGTGCGGGCGGTGGACGAGTTCGAGAATCTCGGCGTGGAAAAAGTAGTCGTGCGTTAATTGAGCTGGCGCAGGCCTGTGGGCTGCGCCAGCGCGTTAGGTAAGTTGTGCTACGAACTCGCTGATATCCAGCGCCTCCACACGTGGAGCGATGGCCGCCGTCTGCACGGACGATTTGGATTTCCGGTGCGCGACAATGAGCCGCTTGGCCCGCTCTCCAAGCGCCCGCTGCAGCGACAATAATGGCGCGGCCATTGCCGGCTGCACCGTCTTACTTGCCTTCGCCTCGACCAGCCAAAGTCCGGCGTTCGCCTGTGGCACGAGAAAATCCACCTCCAAACCCTGCTGATCGCGGAAGGTATACAACTCCTTGCGTGCGCCGCGATTGACCTGACTCTTGAGAATCTCCGCCGCCACGAAACCCTCGAACAGTGGTCCCAGAAATGGCGAACGCTCCAGCTCGCTCTGCGACGCGATTCCCAGCAGATAGCAGGCCAGCCCAGAGTCTTCCCAATAAACTCTCGGCGATTTGATCAGCCGCTTGCCAAAGTTCTCGAAATACGGTGGCACGAGAATGATCTGTCCCGTCATTTCAAGGATGTTTAGCCATTCGCCGATTGTGGGTACGGAAATGCCGAGCGGCGCTGCGAGATCTGTCTTGTTGAGAAGTTGCCCATGTCTGCTTGCCAACAGCGATAGGAACCTTCGGAACGTTGACAGGTCCCGGACGTTCACGATGGACCGTACGTCGCGTTCGAGATACGTTTGCAGATACGAAGCGAACCAAAGCCCGCGTGCCTTGGGTTGGGCCAGAACCTCGGGAAATCCGCCGTAGAGCAAGCTTACCTTGCCCGTTTCCGCCAGGCTGAAAGGCAGCAGTTGAAGGATCGCCGCGCGGCCGGCCATCGACTCCGTAACGCCTTGCATCAGCGGAGCCTCTTGCGAGCCCGTGAAGAACCATTGCCCCATGCGGCGCGGCTTGGCGTCGATCAGCGTGCGGACGTAGCCAAAGAGCTCGGGAACGTTCTGGATTTCATCGAAGATAATCGGCGGCCGCAGTTCTTCTAAAAAGGAGCGCGGATCGCCGCGCACCCGCGCCTGCACGTCGGGGTCTTCCAGCAGAACATACCGGGCTTCCGGAAACATCCGGCGGAACAGGGTTGTTTTTCCAGACCGCCGAGGTCCTGTAACTACTACCGCCGGAAACCGGCGGGCGGCGTTTTTTACAACGGGCGCCAGGTTTCGCGGCGTGTATGGCATTTGAGTAATCTAAGATAGCACTTTAGATTTCTCAAAACAAGAAATTTGCGCTCGGCTCCTCTATGGCCGCAGTTTGTACTCTGCGCCCAGCGGTCCCGCCCCCGCCAGATATCGCCGCGCGCGCACCAGTTCGGCGATCTGCCGGATGTGTCCCAAGTCGTGCAGCACCCACTCGTGCAGCATCTGCGACAGCGTGATCTCGCCCGCCGCGCTGTGCATGGCGCGCCGGTTGCCCGCCTCCGCCGGTAGACCGCGCAGGAAATCCACATTGGTTTCGCGCTGGTCCTCGAAATGATCGAATGAATCCTCCGCATCCGCGTCGCGGTAAAGATGCAGGTGCATCTGTGCATCGTCGGCTTCGAGCGCCGGCATTTCCTCGTCAAGAAAACGGTCTACGCGTGCCCGGTAACAGTGCCCTTCCGCGTGTGAGAGGTGCGCCAGAACTTCGGCCACGGAGAATCGGTCGGGAGCCGGCTTCCAGGTTGCGTCTTCTTCTGAAAGTTCGCACATGAGCCCGCGCAGGATATCGGGCGTCGTTTCCAGCATCTCGAGACAAGGCAATTCATCGTCGTCGTTCATGCGGTTCCTCCCGAGATTTCGAATTCGCGGGTCCCATCAGTCAGCGCGCGGATGCGGATCTCCGTACGTTCCGCCGGCATCAGGTCCGGAAAGCGCTCGCCCCATTCGATGAGCGTCAGCGCATCACGCTCAAACAACTCGTCGAGCCCCAGCGATTCCACCGCGCGCGTTTCATCGAGCCGGTAAAGATCGACATGATACACGCGTCCCTCGCCATACTCGTGAATCAGCGTGAAGGTGGGACTCGATACCTCGTCCTGGCGCCCAGCGCCCAGGCCCTCGACGATTCCCTTCGCGAGCGTCGTCTTCCCAGCGCCCAAATTGCCGATCAGCAGCACTACGCCGCGCGCCGGCAGTTCGCCCGCCAGGCGACGGCCGAACTCGATGGTCTCCGCGTCAGACTCCGTGCGGAATTTGCGCACACTCCTCCATCGCATCGGGTAGGTAATCGAAAATGTCGGTCGCGATCAGGCACTTCTCGCCCAGCGCGCGCGCGCCGATCTGTCCGGCGAGCCCGTGCAAATAGACCGCCGCCGCGACGGCGAGATCCGGCTTCGCCGGGAACTGCGCGAGAAATCCCGCGATCATGCCGGTGAGCACGTCGCCGGTTCCACCAGTGCCCATGGCGGGCGAGCCTGTGGGATTGATCCACACGCGGCCATCGGGGAATGCGATCACCGTGCGGTGTCCCTTCAGCACCAGCGTTACGCCGCGCTCCGTGGCGAACGCGCGCGCCACACCCACCCGGTCTTTTGCGATTTCCGCCGCGCTCTTTCCGCTGATGCGCGCCATCTCACCGGGATGCGGCGTCAGTACGCGTACCCTGCCTTCGCCGCGAATCCCTCCCGTCAAGCGCATCGGCATCGATGACTATGGGCTGGGCGAATTCCTTCAGCGCCTGCTGCACCGCCGCTTCCGTCTCGGGCGTGCGGCCGAGACCCGGCCCCATCGCGATCACCGTTTTTCCTTCGCCCGCATGCCGCAGATTCGCAATCGATTCCGTCATCAACTCCGGCGCATGCGACGATATCTGTCCCAAGACCGCCGGCATCGGACGCCACCGTGACCAAGCCCGCGCCGGCGCGCAATGCGGCGATGCCGCACATCGCTGCCGCGCCCGTCTTACCGATGGATCCGGCCACAATCAACGCGTGCCCGAACGTGCCCTTGTGCCCGTCCGGCGGACGGGGCGCCAGCAGTTCGCGGAACATCGCCGGTTCCACCAATTCAAGCTGCGCATCGGCATAGAACGATGCCGGCGAGCCAATCGGCGCCACCGTCAACTCGCCCACGTGATCGCAATTCGGCGGAAACACGTGGCACGGTTTCGGCGCCGTGAACGTCACCGTGTAATCGGCGTGCGCGATTTCTCCCACAGGTTCGCCCGAATCGCTCGGCATGCCCGACGGAATATCCACCGCGACGATCTTCGCGCCGCAATCCGCGGCTAGGGCGTTCATCTTGCGGATGCCTTCGAGCGCGCGTCCAGTCGCGGGTCCGGTAATGCCCGTGCCGAGCAGAGCGTCGATGACAAGCGTGGGATACCGCGGGCTCTCGTCTCCCCGCATTGCCTCGGCCGCTTCGAGCATCTTGAAGTTCGCAGCCGCATCGCCCGCGAGTTCCGCGGGATCGCAGAACAGTTCCACGCGCAACGCGGCGCCGGGGAAGCGTACGTGGATCTGGCGCGCGATCGCCATCCCGTCGCCGCCGTTGTTTCCCTTGCCGCAGAACACCGCGATGCGTTGCTCTGCGAGAGGCTTGAACCGTTCGGCCAGAAACTCCACCACCCGGGACGCCGCGTTTTCCATCAGCACGATGCCGGGGATGCCTGCCTCGATGGTGCGCCGGTCCACCGCGCGCATTTCGGCTGCTGTGAGAATCTTCATAGGCGCCTCGCCACGACCATAGTCATATCGTCCTGCTGTTCGGGGGAATGCGTCCACTGCTTCACGGCTTCCATGGTCCGGGCGATCATCTCGTCGGAATCGGCGTGTCCGAACTTCACCAAAAGGTCCTGCAGCCGCTCTTCGCCGAACATCTCGTCGTATTCGTTTTCCGGCTCCACAATGCCATCGGTGTAAGCCATCAAAACGTCGCCGGGCTCCATTTGCAGCGTCCGCTCGTCGTAAGTAGCTTTAGCGAAAGCGCCGACGACCGTACCCGTGGGGTCGAGCAGTTCCACATTGTTTCCGCGTAGCAGCAGCGGCGGCAGATGACCCGCGTTGGTATAGGTCAAGGCGCTGGTCTCTTCGTTGAAAAGGGCGAAGAAAAATGTAGCGTACTTTTCCGCCGAAGTCGTAGCAAAGAGCTGGCGGTTCAACGTGCCCACCAGTTTTGCAGTGGAAAGGTGCGGCGGTCCGCTGCCGTTCACCGGGCTCAATTGGGTGCGCATGGTCGATTGAATGGTCGCCATCAGCAAGGCGGCCGAGATACCTTTGCCCGCCACGTCGCCGATCGCGAATCCAAGCATCTGTTGCAGCGCCATGAAATCGTAGTAATCGCCCGAAACCACGCGTGCGGGCTGGCACAAGCCTCGCAGTTCCAGATTCTTCGCCGACGGCGCGTTCTTCGGGAAACAGGTTCGATTGCACTTCTCGCGCGATCTCCAGTTCCGATTCGAGCCGCTCCTTTTCCTTGGCCACCACGATCAGCCGGCTCAGATTTTCCGTCATCGTATTGAATGACGAAGTAAGCTCGGCCAATTGATCGCTACCCTTAACGGGAACTCGATAGCCGAAGTCGCCCTCCTTGACGTGCTGCGTCCCTTCGTAGAGTTCGTGCACCGCGCCTGTGATGCTGCGGCTGAGTTGGACGCCCGCCACCAACGATGCCGACTCGACAATGAAGAACAGCACGGCGAATCCTATCAGCAAATCGAGCACCGCCTCGCCCCATTCCAATTTTTGCCCGAACACGATTCCCATCACGGAAGACAGCCGCGTGTCTACCCACAGATAGAGCCGCTGCTCCGTCTTAGGCGAATCCCAACGCGGCGCCATTACGGGATAAACTCCGTTGACGCGAAAATCGAAAGCATTCAGCGCGGGCGGCACATGCGATTGTCGCGCGGGCCCCATGATCGGCCGGAAGGTGGCGTCTCCCAACCCAGGCACGAGGCCCCCCAACAACTCGGGCGTCAGGGGCGACAGTACCGTCACCTCGTTGCCGGCGGCGACCACGTGCGCCCATACACACAATTTGCCGTCCCTGATCACCAGGCCGGAGGAGTGATCCGCGCCCGTTGAATGTTCGAAAGCGGACCACGCTGCCGGCGGATGCGTGAGTTGCGAACTCTCTGGATAGCGCAACTCTTCGCGTCCAGTGACTAGCAGGTGGGCATCCGGAAAGTCGTTGCGCATTGTCAACCTGAACCGGTTGACGGCGGTTTCCGGATCACGCATTGGAACATGCGCGCTGATCTCCGCCTGGCGCAGAAGCGTGCTTTCGCGATGATCCAACTCGCGATTCACCAGGTAAATCGACATCTGCTCGATCACCGCATAGCCCGCAAATCCAAGCAGGGTCGTGATGAGCACCACGGGCACCACCGCGATAAAGAGATACGCCGCGATCAGCCGGTTGCGGAGCCTCCAGATGGCCTTTTTCATGGCGCGCCGCGCGATGCGGAAAAAGACAATCAGACCAAGAATGATCGCGATCAGGCCGAGCCAATCCACCAGCGGCGAGATGCTAACGAAATAGGCGATAAGGAATGCCAGCGCGAACAGCAGAAACACCGCGTCCAGGCGGCCCGGTCGCGGCCAGTTACGGCGGCTTTTCTGCATAGTTCCAGACTAGTATACGCGAGTGCTACGTGACGGTCAGAGGGTCCGGGCTTCGTTGCTCGCGCTTTGCGCGACCGCGGCATCCGGGCTCAGGGGAATCTCCTTGGAAAGGAGTTTGCCGCGCGCGGATCGAAACTCCAGCATGGTCTGCGGCGTCTGATCCTCCATCCAAAAACAGTCTATCGGTCCGTAAACGGTTTTCAGTTCGTCCTCCCAACAGGTCGGGAGATAGACGCGAAGCACGCGCGGGTCGTAATACCGGAACAGGAGCAGGCTGCCTTTTTGATCGCGCACCGTGAGCAAAGTGCGTAAATGGCGGCGCAGGGAATCCATGCTCGAATCGCACTTGAGAAAGATGCCCCAACTGTTACCCCAGGCGCGTTCAATCAGCTTCATGCTATAGGAATCGTCATACTCAAGTTGCACTAAATATGGCGCCGCCAGTTCAAGCTCCGGCGCGATCTCGCCGTGATAGAGACACGAATAGTTCAGATACGAATCGAGCAGCGCGCCATAAATGGCGCGGTCGCGGGCTCCATCCACCACGGCCCATACGTCGCGCCCGGCGGCCCGGGGCCAGAATTGCTGCTTGATTGCCGGCATGTAGTTGTTGGTCATACGATTTTCGTGACGGCGACCGCCGCCTTAGTGCTGCTGTCAATGCGCGCAGAAGGGAGTTCCGCTCGCGGCGGCCGCGGCTAAGGCGGCAGCCTGCGCGGCCCCATCGGTATTTGGCGGCAAGCTCGGATTTTCCGGCGCCTGCGACTTGGAAGAGGTGGTCGGGGACGATGGGGGCGGAGCGGCCGGCTGGCTCGAGGCGCCCGGCTGGGCGCCGCTACCGCCCTGCATGGGGCCTTCCCTTACCAGCATCAGTTCGCCCGACGCGAGCTTGCGAGCAATTTCAACCAGCACCTGATCGCCGGTACGGCGCGCCTGCGGAATGAGCGCATCCGATTCCGCTAGCAGCGCCTCCAGATCGCGCATGGCGCCAAGGTCGCCCCTGAACTGCTCGAGAAGCGACTGCGCAGCCTTGTCATCGCCCACGGACTGGACCTGGCGGCCCCGAAAAAGAAGATAGTTCGATATTCCAAGCCGTCGCAGCGACATAGCACCCAATAAACAAAGATGATACATCATCCGGGATCGGCAACGCCGGAATGCCTCCCCCGGCCTTGTTTGGAGCGTTTGACATGCCGCGCAAAATAGTTGACACTGTCAACTATCATGCCTGGAATCGATGCCCGCGCCGAGCGCATCCGACGCTTCAATCGCTTCTATACCGAGAAGATCGGCGTATTGCAGGAGGGACTTCTCCATAGCCCGTTCTCGCTTGCCGAGGCTCGCGTGCTTTACGAAATCGCTCATGCGGAGCGGCCGGCCGCCGCGGGGATCGGCAAACGCTTGAATCTCGACGCCGGCTATCTCAGCCGCATCGTCAATCGTCTTCTGAAAGCCGGCGTCTTGAATCGGACCCGTTCTCTGGCCGATGGCCGCGCGCGGAATCTCTCACTCACCCGCAAGGGGCGTGAGCAGTTCGCCATGCTGGACCGGCGATCGCACGAGGAGGCCGCCGCCATGCTGCGCCGGCTCGCGCCCAATCGCCAGACGGAATTGGTGCGAGCCCTCGAATCGGCGCAATCGCTGCTCGGCTCGGCGCGCGCGGCTATTCCGTACATCCTGCGGCCGCATCGTCCGGGCGACATGGGCTGGGTGGTACAGCGGCACGGCGAAATCTACTTCCAGGAATACGGATGGGACGAGCGTTTCGAAGCGCTGGTGGCGGAGATCGTGGCGGCCTTCATTGCGAACTTCGACGCCAGGCGCGAGCGCTGTTGGATCGCCGAGCGAGATGGGGAGCGAGCCGGCTCGATCTTCCTCGTGCGCAAAAGCGCGACAGTCGCTAAGCTTCGTCTTTTGCTGGTGGAACCGGCGGCGCGCGGCGCTGGGCTCGGCCTCCAGTTAGTGGAAGAATGCCTCCGCTTCGCGAAGAAAGCAGGTTACCGCCAGGTGGTGTTGTGGACCAATAGCATCCTTACCGCCGCTCGCCATATTTACGAGAAGACCGGCTTCGAGTTGATCGAAGAACAGAAGCACCGGCAATTCGGTCCGGAACTCACCGGGCAAACCTGGCGGAAGATGTTGTAGAACTCACGGAACAGCTAGTGCCGAGGACTGGTCTCGCGGCGGGCGAAGTCGGCGTCATCCCGATCCGCTGCCGCATACCAAATGGGCCTATCGCCAAATAGGCTTATTGCTGTGAATGAGAAGTTCGCGGTTTCCCGTATCGGTCTGCGATCGCTTCGCTGATCATCGCATTCTTGTTCTTAGCGATATTCGAACCGCCGGATTCGCCCAGGTTGAATATGCATGCGGGATCGGGTCGCGCGGAATAACCACCGAGATCTCGCGCGAGGAGGCAGCGCACATATTCGGCTAGCGAGACGCCCAGCTCACTTGCTCTCTTACGCGCTTGCCGGTGCATTTCCGACTCGAGCGTGATCTGCGTACGTGCCATCATGATGGCGCCATCATAACGCATCGAGGGCCGACCGACGGCCTCTACTGCGCCTTCGCCCCCGCCAGCGATGCCGTCGCCAGGCTTCCTCCCAGCCCCATCGTTTCCACCGCCGACGATGGCACAATCACCATCGATCCCCGCTCCTTGATCGCTTCATACAACATGTTCATTGCACGCAAATGCAGCGCTGTTGGGTTCTGTTGGTATACCAGCGAGGCCTGCGCGAACTTGTCGGCGATCTCCGTCTCGGCCTGGCCCAGAATGTTGCGCGCCTGCCGCTCGCGCTCCGCCTGCGCCTGCCGCGACATCGCATCCTGCAGTTCCGACGGAATCTGCACGTCGCGAATCTCCACCGATTGCACTGTGATGCCCCACGGGTTTGTCTTCTCGTCGAGAATCCGCTGGAGTTCGCGGCCCATCAGTTCCCGCTCCGCGACCATCTGATGCAGATCGTGACGGCCGATCGATTCGCGCAGCGCTGTCTGCGCGCTCAGCGTGATTGCCTGCGTGAAATCCTGCACTTCCAGAATCGATTTCTCCGCGTTCCATACCAGCCAGAACACGATCGCATCCACATTCACCGGCACCGTGTCGCGCGTCAACGTGGATTCCGCGGAGACGCTGGCCACCCGCACTCGCTGATCCACGTAGCGGCTCACCGAATCGACGATCGGAATGATGTGATACAACCCCGGGCCCCGCAGCCCGATGTAGCGGCCGAACCGCAACACGGCGACCTTCTGCCATTGATCGGCTATTCGAATGGCGAACAGAAAGTACACGCCCACCATGATTCCGGCAACCGCCGGAATGGGATTGGCTGTCGCGGCCGTTACACCCAAGCCGGCCAGCGAGCAGACTACCAATAACGCAACGCCGACGCGGCTAATGGGCGATTCGAACGGTTGGTTTCTCATGAGGTTAGCTCCGGTTCCTAATGGCATCGTTGTGAATGGCATAAAGTTGCTCCAATAATTCCTCAGTAGTGAAGCCCGCCGCTCCCGCGCGGGCTATGCAATCCGCCGCCAGTTGGCCCAATTGCCGCTGCCGTTCGGCCCCGTCCCGCTTGGGCTTTTGGCGGCTGATGAACGTGCCCGTTCCCTGCTGCGTTTCGAGAATGCCGCGGATTTCCAATTCGCGGTAAGCGCGCATCACCGTATTCGGATTGATGGCCAAATCCACCGAAACCTGACGTACGGTAGGCAATTGTTCCCCCGCCGCAAGGGCGCCCGAGGCCACCCCGCCTGTTACCTGGTCGATGATTTGGCGGTAGACGGGAACGCCGCTTATGGCATCCAATCGAAATTCGATAGCCCGCCGGCGGGTACGTGATGCATTCATCGGTTTAATAGTGTACTAGTAATCTAGAACAATCAATAGGGTAAATACCTGAGGGGCGCCGAGCTCCCGTTTGGGTCTCTTCAAAAGAAAAAAGCGCCGAGGCTCGATCCAACGAGCCTCGGCGCCTGACAATCCAAATCTACAGAGCTACAGCCTGCGACGCGCTAATTACGGCGTGTGCGGCCGAAGCTGAACAGATCGAAGAGGTCGCTGATGGCGGGACTGTTGTCCGGCACGTACGGGTTCGCCGGGCTAACCATCGGGTTGGGGAAATTGTCCCGGCTGCGGCTTCGTTACCGGACCCAGATTCCAGTTCCTCTCGATGAACTTGAGGATGGAGACGTGATCCGAATAGTCGTGCGAGATATTTCCAGCCTTTGTATAGGGAGATACGACCATCATCGGAATGCGCGTTCCGTCGCCGAAGTAGTCGAGCGGCTGCACATAACCGGAATCGTAATAACCGCCGCCTTCGTCGAAGGTGATCAGGATCGCGGTTTCGCTCCAAAGATTCGGATTGGCCTGCACGGCGTCCACAATCTTCTGCATAAAGCCTTCGAACAGGTTCAGTTTCGACGACGCGGGATGGCCGTCCACAAGCCCGCTGGGCTTCACGAACGAAACCGCCGGAAGTGTTCCGAACTGGATATCGTTGTAAAGATTGGCCGTGTCCTGAATGTGCGCCGTGCGGACGGCGGCGTTGGCCATGATCGAGGTGTCGTACTGGAACGGGTTGCAGATATTGCAATACTCGTCGGTAGTTCGCGCCGACTGCCCCGTAGTTGAGCTGATAGGGGTCGGGTACATAGTTGTTCCACTGATCGCCGTAATATTTCCAGGAAACGTTGGCGGCGATCATCGAGTCGCCGATGCTCTTTACCGAGGAGGGCGGAATCGTGAACACGGTGTTGTTGGCGTTCGTGTCGGTAAAGGCGTTGTTGCCGTTGCCGAAGTAGCCGGGATTGTAGTTATTCAACAGGTAGTAATGGCCGGCTTCGCAGTTCGGGTTGATGGGACGGGCGAGCGACTGGAGATAGGTCACGATTGGAGCGACGCCGGGCTGAGTCATGTCCGAGCAATTGGTGTAAGAGCCGCCGCCAGAAGAAGCCGAACCGTAGGAACCGCCGCCGTAGCCATCCTCGCGTATACCAGTTATTCGTGCCCGGGGCCGGATTCGGATTTTCGACTTCATCCACCGTGCCGGCATTTGGCGTTCCCGCCGCGACCACGACGTTGTGCGGCGGAGTCGGCGGCGTTGCCGTTGCCATCGCTGAACCAGATGGCGTCGCCATGGCCCAGCATGATGTGATTCGCGCCCGTGCCGCCATTGACGGACTGGTGGAAATTGTCGCTCATCGCGTACTTATCGGCGAGGCTCTTGAAGTAAGGCGCATCGCCGTTCTGGACGTTGTAGAAGCCCATGGCCGTGGATCCCTCTCCGGTGGTCAGGCGCCCTGGACGAATATTGGTGCTGAAGTTCGACGGCTGCGCGATGCCATTCGCGCCGGCGCCCTCTGTGACTTCCACCCAGGGGAACAAGTCGGCGTCGCAACCCGACGGGTTCTCATAGGTGGCGTGAGCGACGCTGCAATCCAGCTGCTGCCACATCTGGTAGAAGCGATGGACCGGACTGGCGGCGTAAGAGTTGTAAGTAAACGTGACTGCCGTTGGTCAGTTGAAAAGGGCCCGGCGGCAACGAGTTGACGTCCGTAATTCGCGTATCGGGCATCTGCGGATTTCAAGCCCGTTCCGCCGGAGACCAGATACTGATAGTAATTCGCGGGCAAGCCGTTTTCGGATTGCTGCGCCAGCGTCAGGCTGTCGCCCTTAACGTAAGAGTCCGTGGGGCCGCCCGCCAGCGGCGCCGGCAGAACGTTGATTCGGGAACGAACTCTTGGCCGGACTCAACAGGAACGTGTCGGGCGCCGGATCGGAAGCGGCATTCTGCACCGCCTTGGAGAAATTCGGCCCGGGAGTGCCGTCGGCGTTGACGATCCCTTCCGAAAGCAAATTCCAGACGCTCTGCCCGCGCTTCGGCTGGTAAGTGGCAAACACGTGGTCGAAGCTGCGGTTTTCACCGATGATCACAATCACGTGCTTGATCGGCGTTGTGGTATTGTTGTCGCCCGTTTGTTGCGCCATCAACGGCGCAGTAGTCGTGCAATTGGAAGAACGCAAGTGAGCGCAAGCCTGATGCGCGCAACGGTGCGAGCCGTTCGATCGAATGCCTTTTCAAGACATTCATGTTTCCCTTTCCTGTGGTACAATTCAGTGCGACTCTGAGTTGAACAGCGTGGTAACGTTCGTCCATTATTGAGCGCGGCAATTTACGATTGAATGTCGGTAACGGTGAATTTCGAGTTACTTCGAGAGTTCCGGCTGCGGAGCTTGCGCGGGCCGTCTGTTACACGGATCAGTCCCATCATTCCGCCGTCCTCGTGTTCCAGCAGATGGCAATGATATACAAATGTGCCGACGGTGTTGGGATCGCGAAAATCCATTCGCAGTCTGACGCTCGGATAGTCGAGCGATCGACCGTTGTAATAAGGCACGTTCACGGTGTCGCGGAGAAACGGCTCATTCACCGGTCTGCCCAGATAGTCCAGCAACAGGAAATGCAATTGATGGATGTGAAATGCGTGCAGTTCATTGGACCGGTTCTCGATGATCCAGTCTTCCACCGTCCCCTGTTGCGCGACGATATTCGGAATGCCCGACTTGGGATCGAACACCACCGGCGTCTGGCCATCGACGGTGATGTAAAACTCCATCGGGCCGTTGGGATTATCCGGATCGACCGGCTTTTCGGAAAAGTACAGCCTGCGGGTGCGGACGGGGCGCACTCGCCCAGCCATGGCACGCCGGAAGCAGGGCAGGGGCTTGGGCGAGGCGGCAAGTCTCGAGCGCGGCTCCGGCGCATCTTCCGAAGCGGTGATTCTGGCGATCGCGCGATTGGGATCGTTTTCGCCGCCCGGCCCTGTGTCCACGCTTCTCGTCACCAGAAGCCCCGTGACGCCCAACGGAGGGCCCGTCACGATGAATTCCACTCGTGCGCCCGGCGGCACTCCAAGGTGTGTTTGCCAGTTCACCGCATCTCCGGGCTTTCCGCTTTCGTTCAGCGGCACGCCGTCGAGGGCGACCAGGCCCAGCGGTTGCGGGCTCGATTGAACAACACCTCCAGATTGAGATAAGTGATGGCCGAAGCATTTAACACCCGCCAGAGTTGCCGCTCCCCAGGTTTCATCTCCATCACGGCGGGAGGATAGTCGGGATAGGGGACCGGCACGAAGTTGATGGAGAGATCCTTGGCGGGTTTGCCGAAGCCGGTGCCGTTATTGACCGCATCGCCGTCGCGATCGATCAGCATCTTGGGCACGACGGGCTCCGATTTCGATGGCGGCGCATCCGGATTCAGCAAATCCCGATCGCGAATAACCAGCACCCGTTCCGGCAATCCCGCCACTTCCTTGTTCGCCCGCTCGATTCCTTCCACGATGATCGCGCCCGACGCTCCGCCCAGAACCTGCGCTTTGCTGAAGCCGTGAATATGCGGGTGATACCAGTACAAGCCGGGCGGCTCATTCGCCGGAATGCGGAAGCGATATTGAAACGGCGTGTCGCCCGGCTGGATCGATGTGTTGCAGCACGTCGTCCTGATGGCAGACCGGGGGAATCGTCAATCCGTGGAAATGCAGATTCGTGGACGTCGCCGTCATCAAGCCGCTGACGCACGGATCCGTTGTCTTTTTGGCGCCCGCATGCGTATGACGATGCCCTGGCCGCGCCAGCGCCGCCGAGGTCGGTCAGATCGTTCTTCAAATTCAAGATCAGAAGATCGCCGGGATTCAGCCGCAGATTGGGCGATGCTTTCCGTCCGGCGTCGTGTAGCAGTAGCTGATGGAGCCATCCGCTTCGCGTATAGTTGTGAATCCCCAGGTCGACGCTCAGCTCGCCGTTCCGGCTGCGCAGGTCTTCCGGTTCGGGACGGCGCTACCCGCGGATGGACGCTGACAAGCGCCGTCCGGCGCGCTTTGGGCGCGGACCACCCCACCCCACGGCGCAAGAATCAGGCATGCAAACGCAAAGGCGAGACTCTTGGCGGCTGGGCTTGTTTCCATAACCCACGATTATCGACGGGAAAAGTTAAGGAATTATGACGATGCCATTTGGATCGGAGTCGTTTTTCTTGAATCACCCTATACTCAATCGACATCATATAGAATGAAAAACTATGCGACGCCTCTTGCTGCTCGCCGGTCTCGCCACCGGACTCTTCGCTCAAACTTCCGCCCCATCCCTCGATGGCATCTGGAACGCCACGGTTAACGTCAACAACCGCGAAATCCCCTTCCGCATTGGCTTCTCGACTGAGGGCGGAGTCCACGGCTGGTTTTTCAACGGGGACGAAAAGGTCCCATCCACCTCGGGCGTCTTCGAAAATGGCGCGCTCGTGTTGCGCTTCGATCATTACGCCACCCGTCTTGAAGCCAAACTCACCAACGGCGAATTGACGGGCGCGTATGGCCGCGAAGGCCGCGCCAACCCTTTCCACGCCGTGCCCTATCGTGCGCCAGCCGCCTCCGCCGAAAAAGCGCCAAACATCGCCGGCCTGTGGGATATCCAGGTCGCCAGCCCCAAAGGCGAAAAGGCCTGGCATCTGATCGTGCACCAGAACGGCGCCGAAGTCTCCGCGGCGATTCTGCGCGTGGATGGCGACACCGGCCTGCTGACCGGCGACTACCGCGACGGCCAGTTCACGCTCAGCCACTTCTCCGGCGCGCGCCCCTCGCTGATGACCCTTGCCTGCAACCCGATGGATCGCTGGAGGTGGTCCAGAACGGCAAGACGCTCACCGCCGTGCGGCCGGCCGAAGCCCGTGCCGAAGGCTTGCCCGCGCCCGACGACCCTATGCGGCATACCACCATGAAGGACGTCAACGAGCCGTTACGCTTCAGCTTTCCCGATCTCGACGGACGCATCGTCTCCAATACCGATGCGCGCTTCCAGGGCAAAGTGCTGCTGGTCGCCATCGGCGGAAGCTGGTGCCCCAACTGCCACGACGAAGCGCCCTATCTTGAGGAGCTATACCGCAAGTATCGCGGCGCGGGACTCGAAGTGGTGGATCTCTCCTTCGAAGAGGCCGATCAGCTAAAAGACCCCACGCGCCTCCGCGCCTTCATCAAGCAATACGGCATCGAGTACCCAGTGCTCTTGCCGGGCGAGCCGGCGGAGTTGAACGCCAAACTGCCGCAGGCGGTGAATCTCAACGCCTGGCCCACCACGTTCTTTGTAGGCCGCGACGGCCGCGTCCGCGCCATTCATACCGGTTTCGCAGGCAAAGCCAGCGGCGAGCTTCACGACGAAATGGTACGCGAAATCGAAGGCACGCTACGCCAGTTGCTGGGTGAGGACGCTGCGGCGATGCTAGCGAACGGCGAGCCACGCCAGGAATAGCCCATCCGGCTCGACGTCTTCCCAATAAGAGATATAACGGCTCGAGACCTCGCGGCAATGGCGCGCCAGCATGCGCTCCAATTCGCGCCGCGTGAACCACCGCTCCCATTCCGGGGTTTCGAGCTTGCCCCACTGCTCGGCGTTCTTATCGATCACCACGATCCGGCCGCCCGGCTTCACCACGCGGCAAATCTCGGCGACGGCCCGCTCGATCTCCACCGCGTGCTCGAGCGATTCGGTAGCATAAGCGCCATCGAAGAACGCATCCTCGAATGGCAACTCCGTCATCGACCCCGCGCGCGTCTGGATGCCCTCCGGCACAAACCGCAGCATCTCCGGCGAGATATCGAGGCCCCAGAGCTCGGCTTCCGGCTCCTGCTCGCGAAACACGCGCGCGAAGCGGCCTTTGCCGCAGCCCACGTCGAGTACGCGCTTCCCGCGCAAGTCGCCCAGGTGCTCGCGGATCAGCTTGACGTGATAAATGCGCGGATCGATGGTCGCCGGAAAATGCTCATCGTCGCGCGACGATTCGTCGAACGAGGCCTGAATTCGCGCCCGCAGTTCGGGCGTTAGCACAGCAGGCGGCGCGAGCGATTTTTCAAACAGGCGTCTCCAATTCACGCGAAAGCTGCCTAGGAATGCGTCAGGAAGATCGGCAGGCCCAGCTTATGATCGTAGGTCGGCCGGTATCTTTCCCTGTTATACATGGTGTCGATTTCCACTTTGCGCGGACCCAACTTAGGATCGGGAATCTCAGCCAGCGCGTAGGACCCGTGTTGAATCGCCGTCATCAGCCCGTGCTTGCCTTCCTTGATCGCGTCGAGCGCCATGCCCGCGAAAGTGGACGCCACCATGCGGTCCACGAAATCGGCGCTGCCCGAGCGCAGATCGTAAGTCAGATCGCTCACGATGGTTTCTTCGCCCGTGGTCCGCTTGATCTCGTTGCTGAGATCTTCCGCCACGCTCATCTTCTTGCGATGTCCGAAAGCGTCGGGGTCGCCATACTCCTTCACCTGATAACCCTCCCACTCCGCGCCTTCGGAGAGTATCACCAGCGCGTAGTTGCTCGGGTTATTGCGCTTATCCGTCATCACCAGGTCGATCAGCTTCTCCAGATCTACTTTAAACTCCGGAATGCAGCATCGCACCGAAGTTACATAAGCCGTATACAGCGCCGTATAACCTGCGTCGCGTCCGAACACGCGGAAAATTCCGATGCGCTCGTGCGAACCCACGGTAGTACGCTGCCGCTCGATGGCATCCATGGCGCGCGTAATGGCGGTCGAAAACCCGATGCAATACTCGGTATTGCGCACGTCGTTATCCATGGTCTTCGGGCACGGCGATGACCTTTACTCCTTGCCGGTCCAGGTGCGCCGCGTAACTCAACGTATCGTCGCCGCCGATGGCGATCAAATAATCGAGGCCGATGGTCTCGATGTTCTTGAGTACCGCCGAAGTAATATCGTAAACCGTGCTGGTGACGCCCTTCTTCGTGCTTTCGTATTTGGGAAACTCCTGCCCCTCGAGCACCGGAGGCAGTTTCGCCATCTTCGCCGGGTTCGTGCGCGAGCTGTGAAGATACGTGCCGCCCGTGCGGTCGATGGTGCGCGTGTTTTCGCGATTCAGCGGCTGCATGTAGCGCGCGCGGCTTGCCGGGTCCTGCAGATTGACGTGCGTCAGCCCCTCCCATCCGCGCCGGATGCCGATGACTTCGCATCCCACTTCACCGCCGCGATAAACCACCGTCTTGATGACTGAATTCAGGCCCGGAACGTCGCCTCCGCCCGTAAGAATGCCGATCCGCTTCGCCGCCATGATTGCTCCTAGAGTGTTGGATTAGAGTGGGTGCTTGGAAAACTTCATTATAATGTGGGGCCAGGGCTTCGGCCCTGCCGCCGCGCTTCCGCGCGGCGCGGAGCCTGTCAACTCCTTCAAACTCCCCCGACGCTTCACTCACGCCCGCTGCCGCTTGGGCGGCGAGAGCAACTTCGAGGGCAACTTCGAAAGGTAAGTCATCCGTTCCACCACTGGCATCAACCGGCGTACCGTACGCCCGTGCAGAATCAGACTCCCGGTCACCAGCGCCGGATGCGGAATCGTCGTGCAGCATTTGGCGCACATTGCGATCTCGCCGGCGCGCCCCGCGGCGTGCAGGCGCCGCAGGTCTTGCATCGCCGGCCCGTCCCAAATCTGCGTGAGCGGTTGCGCGGCCACGTTGCCCACCGGCGCGCCATCCAGCATGTAACTTTGGCAACACGGATAAACGTCGCCGTTGTGTTTCACATACACTGCTCCGCGCCAGAGGTAGTGGCATGGATGTTTCCATTCCTCGCCAGTGTGCCCCGCGTCGGGACGCATGAGATTGGTCTCGTCCTCCTTGATGCGGATCAAATCGACGCCCGGCGTTGCGCGCCAGAATCCGACGAACTCGTCCACTTCGCTCGCGTTGCCTTCCATGCGCACCATCTGCGCCACGATCTGCAGTTTCGAGCGCCGCTCCTTCTTCATGCGCGCAAAGCGGACGAAATTATCGCGCACCCTCTCGAACTTCGCGCCCTTGCGATAGAACTCGAACGTCTCCTTCTTCGCGCCATCGAAGCTCAGTGTGATCTGTTCGAGCGGCGAATCGAGCAATTGCGCCGCGTGCCGCTCGTCGAGCAATGTGCCGTTTGTCGAAAGCAGCGTCGAGATGCTGTGCCGATGGCAGAACTCGATGCGCCGGTAGATGGCTGGATCCATCAGCGGCTCGCCCAACCCGATCAGCATCATGTGTTCGGCCGTGGCGCCGGCCTGCTCGATGAGCCGGTTGAACACCGCATCGGACATGTCTTCTTTGGGCTGCTTGTGCGTCTCGCGCGGACACATGGGGCAATACAGATTGCACTTCGCCGTGGTCTCGACGATATACTCCACCGGCAGCGCGCCCACCTTGGACCTGCGCGCAAGATAGCCCCACAGCAGCTTGGCGCGGTTCCAGACCCTCATGCTCTTCGATTGTAACTGCCGGCGCGTGCGATCATCGAACCGTGAACGTCACCATCACAGGAGCTTCGGGATTTGTCGGACGCCGTCTGCTCAAGACCCTGGCGCATAGCGGCCATTCGATGCACGTGTTGAGCCGCCATGGCGGCACGAATCTCCCGCCGGGAGTGCGCATCTCCGTCTGGGACGCCATGAAAGGTCCGCCTCCCGAAGACGCCCTGCGCGACGCCGATGCCGTCATCCATCTCGCCGGCGAACCCATCGCGCAGCGCTGGACCGCCGAAGTCAAACGCCGCATCCGTGAAAGCCGCGTAACTGGAACCCGTCATCTGGCGGAAGGAATCGCGAAGCTATCGCGTAAGCCCGCCGCGCTCATCAGCGCTTCGGCGACCGGCTATTACGGCTCGCGCGGCGATGCGCCGCTCGATGAAACCTCCGCGCCCGGCTCAACCTTCCTCGCCGAACTCTGCGTCGAATGGGAACGCGAAGCGTTCGAGGTCCAATCGCTGGGCGTGCGAGTGGCCGCCATTCGCACCGGCATCGCCCTCGATCCTCGTGGCGGCGCGCTACAAAAGATGCTGCCGCCGTTCCGTTTCGGCGTCGGCGGCCGGCTCGGCGATGGCAAGCAATGGGTTCCGTGGATCCATCTTGACGATCTGATCGGAATCTACGTCTTCGCCCTCGAAAGCGCCGTCAGCGGCCCGCTGAACGCCACATCCCCAAATCCGGTGACGAACGCCGATTTCACTCGCGCTCTCGCCAAAGCGCTACGCCGTCCGGCGATCTTCCCGGCGCCCAAGCCCGCGCTGAAACTTCTGTTCGGCGAAATGTCCGAAGTGCTATTTGATAGCCAGCGGGTAGTGCCGAAGCTGACCCAAGCGGCCGGATACCAATTCCGCTACCCGCTCATCGATTCAGCGCTCCAGCAGTTAGTAGGATAGGCCTCCGGCCTGTCCCGGGCGTACGCACAGGTCTTAAAGCTACTATAATAGCCATAAGGCGACGCATCGGCTATAATAATAGCCGTAATGCAATCGATCCCAATTCCGGTTCGGCGGGCCTTATCCAAGCTCGGCGCCGATATTCGCGATGCCCGCCGCCGCCGCCGCATTCCGACCGCGGTGATGGCCGAGCGCGCGATGATCGTCCGCGCCACTTTGCAGAAGGCCGAAAAAGGCGATCCGGGCGTCTCCATGGGCACATATGCAACCCTGCTTTTCGTGCTGGGCCTGACGGACCGCCTCGCCGATTTGGCTGATGCAAGACACGATGCAACAGGCTTGGCGCTCGAAGAGGAACACCTGCCGAAGCGCATCCGGGGAGCCACCCCCAAGCCCGTCGAGCGCGCGAAGCGCGCTCTCTGAGAACCCAATGGACCGCGCCATCTATATCTACGCCGATCTCTCCGGCGCCCCGCATTTCGTGGGACGCCTCTGGACCCGTGCGCGCAAAGGCGGGGAGGGTGCAAGCTTCGAGTACGACCCACGATGGCTGCAAAACCCGAACCGTTTCTCTCTCGAGCCGGCGCTCGCCTTAGGCCCCCGCCAATTTCATACCGCCGCCGGCAAGTCTCAATTCGGCTCCATCGGCGATTCCGCGCCCGATCGCTGGGGTCGCACGCTCATGCGCCTCGCGGAGCGCCGCCGCGCCCGCCGCGAAAAGCGAACGCCTCGCACGTTGCTCGAAAGCGACTACCTTCTCATGGTCGACGACGAAACGCGCCAGGGGGCCTTGCGCCTCGCCCTCGAAGAGGGTGGCCCATTTCAAGCCATAGCGTCCGGCGCGCGCATTCCGCCCCTTGTCGAACTTCCACGCCTGCTTGCTTCGGCCAGTCGCGTAACTGAAGACCACGAAACCGACGACGATCTACGCCTCCTCCTTGCGCCGGGATCCTCGCTTGGAGGCGCCCGCCCGAAAGCCTCCGTGCGGCATCGCGATGGCCGTCTCATGATTGCCAAATTTCCGCATCGATCTGACGAAATCGATGCCGTTCGTTGGGAGGCCGTCGCGCTAAAACTGGCATCGCGCGCCGGTGTTGAAATTCCCCACTCCAAGCTTGAGTTGGCCGCGCGCAAGCCCGTCTTGCTCCTCGACCGATTCGACCGCGCTCCTGGCGTGCGCGTCCCATTCCTCTCGGCGATGAGCATGCTCGGCGCGAATGATAACGAAACCCGTAGCTACCTCGAAATGGCCGACGCCATCCGGCGCTACGGTTCGGAGCCCGCCGTCGATTTACGCCAATTGTGGCGCCGGATCGTCTTCAACGTACTGATCTCGAATACCGATGACCACCTGCGCAACCACGGCTTTCTTTACTCCGGAGGCGCCGGCTGGCGGCTCGCGCCAGCCTATGACCTGAACCCCGTGCCAGCCGATTTAGGTCCGCGCGTTCTCTCGACAGCTATCGATGCCGAAGACGCCACTGCGTCGATCGATCTCGCGTTCAGCGTCGCGGAGTACTTTGGACTCACCCAAACTCTCGCCCGCCGGATCGCGGGCGAGGTTCGCAAAGCCGTCTCCCAATGGCGCATCGTAGCGCGCCAAGTCGGGCATCAAAAAAAAGGATCAGGATCGCGTCGCGTCGGCTTTCGCAGTCTGAATCTATGGCTAGCGTTATAATGGGAAGGTAACCCTGAGAGGCCTAGTGTTTTTCCGTACTTTCTTTCGTTTAGTAACCCACACGCAACTGATGCCGATCCTTGAGAGCGGCGAGGAAACGCTCGTCGGCGGGCAAGCCGTCATGGAGGGCGTCATGATGCGCGCGCCGCACAGCTATTGCGTCGCGGTCCGCAAGCCGTCCGGCGAAATCGTCACCGAACAAATGCCGTTGCCGCGCCTTTCCGAGAAGCATAAGATCTTCAAACTCCCCATCTTCCGCGGCGTCGGAACTCTTTTCCAGGCGATGAAGCTCGGGTTCAAGGCGCTTAATTTCTCCGCCGCCGCCGCGCTTGACGACCCGTCGATTCCCGCCGAAAAGCGCCCGTCCGAAAAGGTATGGAATGGAGCCGTGATCGCGAATCTCGTGTTCGGCCTCGCCATGTTCGTCTTCCTCTACAAGTTCGTTCCGCTGCTGCTCGTGACCAAGCTCGAGAAGGTCTATCCCATGCTCGCCGGCCGCATCGCGTTCAACGTGGCCGATGGCGTCATCCGCATGGCGATCTTCCTCGCCTTCCTCTATGGAATGTCGCAAGATGAAGGATATCTTCCGCGTGTTTCAGTATCACGGCGCCGAACATAAAGTGGTCTTCAATTTCGAATCCGGCCAGCAAGTGAACGTCGAGAACGCGCAGAAATTCGTCACCTGGCATCCTCGCTGCGGCACCAGCTTTCTCTTCGTGCTGCTGATTCTGGTCATCCCGTTCTACGCTCTGATTCCCTTCGACGGCTTCGCCGCCAAACTGATCTGCCGCATCGTTGATCCTGCCCTTCGTCGTCGGCCTGGGGTATGAGCTGATCCGTTTCGCGGCCAAGCGCCGCGGTTCGTTCCTGGCCACCATCACCGCGCCGGGACTCTGGCTGCAGCGCATCACCACCAAGCCGCCCGACGATACCCAGGCCGCAGTCGCCATCCGCGCGCTGGAAGGCGCCATGGCACTCGAAAAGGCGCAGGGCGGCGAACTCGTCATCGCCTAAACGGCCATGCAATTCGTTCAAAAACTCGAACAGCTCGAAAAGCGCTTCGAAGAGCTCAACCAACAGATGGCCGATCCCGCCGTCATCTCCGATGGCGAGCAGTACCGCAAGGTCGCCAAGAACGCGCTCCGATCTGGAAGAGGTCGTCGGCAAGTTTCGCGAATGGAAGATCGGTTGAGGATGGCCTCTCCCAAGCGCGCGGCATGCTGCAAGAAAACGATCCCGAGCTTGCCGGCGATGGCCAGGAGGAAGTGGCGCGTCTCGAACCGCGCCTCGGTCGAGATCGAAGAGCAGATCAAGGTTCTGCTGCTGCCCAAAGATCCGCTCGACGATAAGAACGTCGTGCTCGAAATCCGCGCCGGCACCGGCGGCGACGAAGCCACGCTTTTCGCGGCCGAAGTCTTCCGCATGTACTCGCGCTACGCCGAAACGCAGGGCTGGAAGATGGAAGTCACCTCCAGCAGCGATTCGTCGGTCGGCGGCCTCAAGGAAGTCATCGCCCTGGTCAGCGGCAACAAGGTCTACAGCAAGCTGAAATATGAGAGCGGCGTACACCGCGTGCAGCGCGTGCCGGTGACGGAAAAGCAGGGCCGCGTTCACACCTCGGCGATCACGGTCGCCGTGCTGCCCGAAGCCGACGAAGTCGAAGTCAAGCTCGAAGCCAAGGACATCCGCATCGATACGTTCTGTTCGTCCGGCCCGGGCGGCCAATCGGTCAACACCACGTATTCCGCCGTTCGCCTCACGCACCTGCCGACGGGCCTGGTCGTCTCCTGCCAGGACGAAAAATCGCAGATCAAGAACCGCGCCAAAGCCGAGCGTGTGCTGCGTTCGCGTCTCTACGAAATGGAGCTGGAGAAACAGCAGGCCGCGCTTGGCGCCGAGCGCAGCACCATGGTGGGCACGGGCGACCGCAGCGAAAAAATCCGCACTTACAACTTCCCGCAGAATCGCGTGACCGACCACCGCATCGGCCTCACTCTGCACCAGCTCGATTTCGTGATGGATGGCAAGCTCGACCAGATCTTCGAAGCGCTGATCGCCTACTATCAAACCGAGAAGCTAAAGAGCCAGGGCCAGCACGGCCAGGTCGCCGCCGATTAAGTAACGCGGGCTTTCCAGCCTGCGCTGGTCAGGCGAAGACGCCGCATGACCATTCAGACAGCGCTCCTGCAAGGCACGCAGATCCTCGCCGACGCCGCTATTCCCGTTCCCCGCCTCACCGCCGAAGTTCTGCTCTCGCACGCCATGCGTTGCGAGCGCGTTTACCTCTACGCGCACTCCGAGCAGGAACTGCGCGAAGTGGAATGGATCCACTACGGCCGCTATCTGCACGAGCGCTCGCAAGGCAAGCCGACGCAATACATCACCAAACGCCAGGAATTCTACGGCCGCGAATTCCGCGTCACGCCCGACGTTCTGATCCCGCGCCCCGAAACCGAACATGTGGTTGAAGCGGTGCTCGCCGTGTTGCGCGGGCAGGCCAAAGGTTCGCCCCGATTGCTCGACGTTGGCACCGGATCCGGCGCCATCGCCGTAACGCTTGCGCTCGAAACCGGTGCGCCCATTGCCGCAACGGATATCTCACCCGCCGCGGCCGCCGTTGCCGGACGCAACTGCCGAAACTCTCGGCGCCAGCGTGCAGCTTCGTCATCTGCGATCTGATGTCGGCAATCGCCGATCATTCCATCGATCTGATCGTCTCCAATCCGCCCTATGTACCGCTAGCCCAGCGCGAATCCTTGCAGCGCGAAGTCCGCGACTTTGAACCGCCCGTCGCCCTCTTCGGCGGCGAGCGCGGCTTCGAGATCTACGACCGCATCGCAGCCGATGCCGCGCGCGTCCTGCGCCCCGGCGGATGGCTCGTTCTTGAGCTGGGCTTCGGCTGCGAGCCGCACGTCTCCGCGCTGCTCTCGACCTGGCGCAATCTCCGCATCGAGCCCGACCTTGCCGGCATCCCCCGCGTAGCTGTAGCCCAGACACAAGCCGCCTAACCGGAGAACGGCAGCCTCGTCCAATCACCAGACGCTCAATAGATAGGCGTCCTATATACTATCCACATGAAATCGCGGCTTGAATTCCTACAAGGCACGCTCGATATGCTGATCCTGCGCACGCTCGCTCTCGGCCCGCTCCACGGCTACGGCATCGCGCGCGCCATTCGTCAGACGACAGACGCCGCCATCCAGGTGGAAGCTGGCTCGCTCTACCCCGCGCTTCAGCGTCTCGAACTGCAGGGTCTGCTGTCGGCGAAATGGGAGGTCTCCGAGCGCAACCACCGCACGCGCATCTACCGCCTCACCGCCGCTGGCAAGAAACGCCTGCACGCCGAAGTCTCACGATGGGAGGGCTTCGTGCGCGCCGTTGCCCAGGTGTTGCATCCCCAACCCTCCGAGGAGTGAATATGTACTGGTTTCGTCGATTCCTGCTTCTATTTCCCTGGAACAGCCGCGACCGCGAGCGCCAACTCGAAGCGGAGCTGCGCGCCAACCTCGCGCTCGCTATGGAGGACGCCGACGATTCCAGTCCCGATGCTGCTCGACTGGCCCGCCGCGATTTCGGCAACCTCACCCTCGCCCGGGAGCGATCCCGTTCGGTCTGGCTCGCCGGCTGGGACGGCCCGTGGCAAGATCTCCGATTTTCAATCCGCGCTCTGCTGCGCGCGCCGACCTTCACCTTCGTAGCGATTCTTTCGCTCGCCCTTGGCATCGGCGCCGCGACCGCGTTGTTTTCGCTCGTGAACACGGTAGTCCTGAAGCCGCTAGCCTATCGCGAGCCCGGCCGTCTGTTATCCATCCGTGAAGTGGTCAAGCCGCTGGCGCACATCTATCCCACCATGCCCGCCAACTATCAGCACTTCCACTTCTGGCGGGAGAACGCGCGCTCGTTCGAATCGATGGCTGCGTTGACTTCCGGCACAGCGGTACTCACAAGCGGCGGCGAGCCGGAAACCATCGGAGTTGCGACCGTCTCAGCGTCACTTTTCGATACGCTCGGCGTCGCACCGCATCTTGGCCGTGCCTTTCGCCGCGAAGAAGAAGAGCCAGGCACGCAGGCGAGCGTCGTGATCACGGACGGCCTATGGCGCCGGCGCTTCGGCGGATCGGCTTCGCTCGTCGGCCAGAAGATTCTCCTCTCGGGAAAGCCGTACGTCGTGGCGGGCATCCTGCCGCCGTCATTCCATTTCCCCAAGAACGGAGAACTCGGCCCGCTGACCAGTCTTGCCGAACGCACCGAAGCCTTCTTGCCAATTCAGTCGTTCAATCCAGGTTGGGGCGGCGACTTCGACTACATCGTGTTCGCCCGGTTACGTCCCGGCGAGACGCAGGCTCGGGGAACGGCGGAGCTGAACCTGCTGGAGCAGCGTATCGTCGATGCGCATAGCCTCTCCGTGGGCCTGCATGTCGAGACACGGCCGCTGCAGGATGTGATTGCATCGCCCGTTCGCGCAAGCCTCGCCGTGTTGCTTGCTGCGGTGCTGGTGTTAGTGTTGATCGTTTGCGTCAATCTTGCGAATCTGCTGCTTGCTCGCGGCAGTGCGCGCGCCCGCGAGTTCTCTCTTCGTATCGCGTTGGGCGCCGCTCGCGGCAGGTTGGTAATTTCCGCATTGATGGAAACGCTGCTGCTCTCGCTCGCAGGCGGCGTGTTGGGAATAGCGGGGGCGTGGACTGCGGTGAGCGCATTCGCGCGTCTCGCGCCCATCGATCTTCCTCGCGCCGACGAAGCGCACGTCGACGCGCGCGTAATCGCCTTCGCGTTCGGATTGTCGGTGCTCTGCGCGTTGCTTTTCGGCCTGTTGCCCGCGCTACGTCTCTCAGGGGCGGATCCCCAAAGCGTGCTGCGTGGCGAAACCCACACTTCAACCGGCGGCCGCGCAGGGCTCAACCTCCGCGAGTGGTTGGTTGGCGCCGAAGTGGCATTGAGCACGCTGCTCCTGGTCTTGGCAGGGTTATTGGTCAACAGCCTCTGGCATGTCTTGCATGTCGATCGCGGCTTCGCAAGCGAGCGAACGCTCGACGTCAGCCTGATGCTGCCCTCGAAATACCGTGCCGTGACGGATCGAGCCGCTTTCTTCGATCGCGCGGTAGCCGCTCTGAGCGCGCTGCCGGGAGTGCGCATGGCCGCCGCCGTCAATAAGGTGCCGCTGAATGGTGAATCGAATGTGAACGATGTCGAGGCGGACGGTCTGCAATCCACCGCGGTCGATCCAAGATCGCGCCAACTGATTCTGGTGAACGATCGCTTTGTCGGCGACCAGTATTTCGCCGCCATGGGCATTCTGCTGCTTCGTGGCCGATTTTTCGAACCAGGCGATAGCGATCGCAATGTAGCCGTGATCTCCGCGCGGCTCGCGTCCAAGTTGTGGCCGGGGCAAAATCCAATAGGCCATGCAGTGACCAGCGGATCGAGCATTCACGATGCCCAAATCGTCGGCGTCGTCGGCGACGTACACACAACACAATTGGAGCGGGAGCCCACCATGATGATCTACGTTCCATTCTGGAAGAATGCCTACCAGGTTGCGGACCTTGTAGTGCGCTCTTCCATCGATTCCCACGTGCTGGAACAAGACGTCCGCCGCGCCATCCAATCGCTCGATTCCGCCATCCCCGCGCCCAAGATGCGCACCATGCAGGAGCTCGTGGACCAATCCATCGCGCAGCGCCGCTTCCAAATGGACGTCGCCGCCGCGTTCGGAATTGCTGCGCTCCTGCTCGCCGCGCTCGGCATCTACGGCGTGGTCGCCTATGGCATTGCGCTGCGCCGCCGCGAACTGGGCGTGCGCATGGCGCTCGGCGCCCGCGCCGCGCAAGTACGCGCCATGGTGCTGATCCGCGGAATGCGCCCCGTCGCGGCAGGATTGGCCATCGGCCTCATCACCGCACTTGCCGTCGGCCGGCTAATTCACACTCTACTCTTCGGCGTTGCCCCAACCGACGCGCTGACCTTCGCCGGCGTAGGCGCGACACTCGCCTGCGTGGCGATCCTCGCTTGCCTCTTGCCCGCGCACGCCGCTGCCAGGATCGACCCCGCCCGCGTTCTCCGCGACGAGTAGCCCCGTGCGATAGGCCTCCTGGCTTGCGGCACGCACGCAAGCGTGTCGACGCGCCGAAGGCGCGCAATCAGGTCCGCAATAAAACTTCTTGCGTCCGATACTCTTTTGATATATCGTACGATATATCATGGGAAAAAACGTGTGGGGATTTGGCCAATTTCCCGGCTTCGCCCCCTTCACATTCGGTGGACGCAGCCGCCTCTTCGAATCGGGCGAGATTCGGCTGGCGTTGCTCTCGCTGCTCGGTGAAGGCCCCAAGCACGGCTACCAGCTCATGAAAGAGATGCGCGAGCGCTCAAACGGCGCCTACCGCGCCAGTGCCGGGAGCGTCTACCCCACGCTGCAGCAGCTCGAGGACGAGGAACTCATCGAATCTGATCAACAGAGCGGCCGCCGCGTCTATCGCCTTACCAAGGCCGGCAAGAAGGAGTTGGAGAAGGAAGCTCCCGCGATCCGCGATATCTGGGAGCGCGCCGAAGAGTGCGAGAATTGGGGATTGTTCGCCAGCCCCGAGACGATGGGCCTGTGGGGTTCCGTGACGGCCCTCATCAAGGCATCGGTCCAAGCCTCCAAGCGCGCTGCCGGCAGCGCAGGCGGATACGCGCAAGCCGAGCGCGTACGTGAGGTGCTCGACCGCGCCCGTCATGAATTGGAAAGACTCTAAGGAAGGGATATGGGAATCGGCATACGCATCGAGAATCTACGCAAGGTCTATGACACGCCTCCACCCATGGCGGCCCGCGGCATGGGCTTTGGCATGGGTTTCACCAGCGCCAAGAAAGACGGCAAGGACGCCAAGAAAGAGAAGAAAAAGTTCGAAGTCGTCGCGCTCGACGGCGTCTCGATGGAGATTCCCGCTGGCGGAATCTTCGGATTGTTGGGGCCGAATGGGGCGGGGAAGTCCACCACCATCGGCATCGTCACCACGCGCACGCGCCCAACCAGTGGCCAGGCGTTCGTCGGCGATCTCGATGTGTGGAAGCGCCAAGCCGAAGTGAAGCGCCTGATCGGCGTTGTGCCGCAGCGTCCCAATCTGGATTTCGCCCTTACTGCGCGCGAGATCCTGATCTTCCACGGCGCCTACTTCGGACAAAACGCCAAGGACCGCACCCGCCGCGCCGATGAGCTGCTCGAAATTTTCAAGCTTACCGACCGCGCCGACCAACTCGTCCGCGCCTTCTCCGGCGGCATGATGCAGCGCCTTTCCATCGCGCGCGCCATGATGCACGATCCCGAAGTGCTATTCCTCGACGAGCCCAGCGCCGGCCTCGATCCTCAAACACGCCTGCTGCTCTGGGAGACCATCCGCGATTACAACAAACGCGGCAAGACGATCGTGCTCACCACTCACTACATGGATGAAGCCGACGCGCTCTGCGAGACCATCGCCATCATCGATCACGGCAAAGTGATCGCGCAGGGCACGCCCGAACAGTTGAAGGCGTCGATTCCCGGCGGTTACCTGCTGCGCCTGCGTTTCGACCGCGTTACTCCGGAGCTCACCGCCGCGCTGCAGGATCTGCCCGGCGTCAACGAAGTCCGCGTCACCGATTCCGGCGCCGATGTCTACGCCGATACGCGGCGGCAAGCTGATCGCGCCCATCGTCGGAACCGCCACCCTGATGGGCGTCGAACTGCGCGACGTCCACATTTCCGAGCCGAGTCTCGAAACCCTGTTCTTGCACCACACCGGAAGGAGCTTGCGCGATTGAACTGGAAAACTTTTTACGCCATGCTGTCGCGCGACGGTCACGTCGCGCGCCGCAATTTGATTCCCACGCTGGTGCAGAATCTTCTGCAGCCGCTGCTGCTCACGTTCGTCTTCGGCCGCGTGCTCACCGCCAGCGGCATGATGTCGGGTTCGTACAAGAACATTCTTCTGCCGGGCATCATGGCCCTCAGCATGACGCTGTCCGGCATCTGGGCCGTGGCCATGCCGCTGATCTCCGAATTTCAATTCACCAAGGAGATCGAAGACCGCCTGCTGGCGCCCATGGATACGAGCTGGCTGGCGGTAGAGAAGGTAGTGGCCGGAATGCTTCAAGCGCTGTTCTCCGGCTTGGTCGTCATTCCGGCCGCGTGGCTGACGCTCGGGTCGGGCGTGAACCTGACGAACTGGCGTCCCGCCCAGTTCGCCGCCACCTGTCTGCTGATGGCGCTCTTTTCGGCCGCCGGCGGCCTGTGGATGGGCGTCAGCGTAGGCCAAACGCAGATCGGCCTCATGTTCAGCATGGTGATCACCCCCATGATGATGTTCGGCTGCGCCTATTATCCGTGGAGCGCGCTCGATTCCTTCCCGGTGCTGCAAATACGCAGTGCTGATCAATCCGCTGGTGTATGCGAGCGAGGGCATGCGCGGCTCTCTGGTGCCGCAGGTTCCGCACATGCCCGCGATCGCAACCATTGGGGCCCTGCTAATCATTAATGCCTTGGTTCTGTCGTTAGGCGTGAGGAAATTCAACCGCAAGGCGGTGAGTTAGAGGGTTGTTATCGCTGATGCCACCCTCATTAGTCGTACTTCGCGGGCTCTAACCGCCACTCGAAAAAATCGAAGCAGAACTATCGATCCCAGTAGATTGCGCCAGCTCGGGGTAAACGTCGTTATCGAGAATTCGTGGGTGGGGACGCCCGTGACCAAGCCGGTCTAACCGCCGTCGCTCAGGAGACTGCTGACTAGCATAATCGTATCGATTTGGTCTTGGGTGAGCCGTAATAGGAAGTGTCGTTTTACTGACTCGGCGCGCACAGGTAGCGCCTCGGTCAGTTTCTGATGGCCAAGTTTCGTCAGCCCGATGACAACAGCACCGTCGGCGGTTTCGCGCTTTATGAGTCGTCGATCCTCCATGCGCGTTAGCTGGTGAGAGAGACGGCTTTTTTCCCATTTCATCACCTTGGCGAGTTCCTGTTGGCGCATTTCGCCGTTGCCGAATCCGACGAGGCGGGAGAGAACACCGAACTCAGGCCCGGAAAGCCCGGTTGCTTCCGAAATGTCTCGGCCTACCCGCCCCCGAACCTCTTCGCCCATGTCTTGAAAGGCGCCCCAAATACGGAGTTCTTGCGGGGTCAGCGATTTAGCGGCCATGTGAATTTCCAGATTATCAAAGAAGTAGTTGACATGACAACCAAAACTGATAAGCTAGTTGACGTGTCAACTCACTGCGAACCCTTTTCCCCTGCTAGAGACGCCATCACGAGGACCAAGACGCTTCATGAGCTTATCTCCGGTGCAGGACGAATAACGGTTTTACCGCCCGCGAGTACATCATTGGCAATATTGAGAACGCAGGGTAAGGAATGAAGCGTCGTGAATCCGACATAAGAGAACTCGCATGAAAAAAGCAAATGTTCTATCTGGGCAGATGGTTCACAACGTTGCTCTGGTTCTCGGTGGTGGTGGGGCTGCCGGAAATGCGTGGCTTATCGGTATCATCGCAGGCCTGGCCGAAGCTGGTCTCGATATGACAGAGGCCGCCGATCTGGTGATCGGCACCTCGTCCGGCGCAACTGCGGCGGCGCATGTGCGAAGCGGTATACCGCCGGCCGAACTGTTGGCCTCGGTGCTGTCTCCGCCGGTTCAACCGGTCGGACAGAACCGGGAGGCGCCGCCGTCCCTGCCGATGGCCACGGTGTTCGAGCGGATGAGGGCCATCGGCGCCGCCGCCACCTCGGCAGCCGATCTACAACGTGCGATGGGCGCGTTCGGAATGGAGAGCGACTCCATACTCGGACCCGCGGCGGCGGAACAGCGGCGCGCAATGGTCGCCGCCAGGTTGCCTCGTCCTGAATGGCCGGATAGGCCGATGATCTTGGTGGCCGTCGACGCGCATACCGGCCAGGTGGTTGCGTTCGACCGCGATTCGGGCGTCGACCTCGTGGACGCAGTCACCGCGAGCACCGCGATGCCCGGTTTGGCGCCCACGCACAACATCAACGGCACTCGCTACATCAACGGTGGCGTGCGCTCCGCCGAAAACGCCGACCTCGCCTCGGGCTATGCGAACGTCGTGGTGCTCTCGCCGTTTGGCGGACGGAGCGGGACACTACCGCCCGGCCAGTTCGAGGGCCTGCGCAGACTACCGGGCGCGGACCTGGAGGGCCAGGTCGAGGGCCTGCGCAAGCAGGGCAGCCGCGTCGAGGTGATCACACCGGACGCTGATTCCCTAGCCGCAATGGGCACGAACCAGATGGATCCGGCGACCCGCATCCCTGCCGCCCGTGCCGGTTTCGCCCAGGGCAAGCGGGAAGCGACCCGCGTGGTGTTCCTCTGACGATTGCACGCCGACGCCCAGCGCTACACCGTCATCTGTGAAGTTGACGTGATGTCGTCATTCCTGCTGCTGTTTGAACATGTCGGAACGGCCTATCGAATCGATGATTTCATTACTCAGCCAAGTGCAGTTCTTGGTCAAATCGATAACGCCAAGGGCAATTGGCTGGGAACAAGCCTCGCGGTGCGGACAGCGGCGACGGTGCAGGGGCTGGCAGATGCGAATTTTCGACTCTGCGCCGATCAGGGCAAGGTCTTCTGCGCATCTTAGATGCGCTGATCGACGTAGGTGACAGCCGCAGCGCCGCTCTCGAACAGACGGAGGCTTTCAAGAGCGTTCAAATCCGGCAATCTTCGGAAGCTTCAGGAGCGCCTCTGCTCGCGAAAGATCCTGCCTTGTCGCGCAGCGTTTATCGACCCCGTGGCCCAAGTCTCGGGAGCGGTTTATGGTGAAGGTTCGTCGCCACGCCAGCGCTCCAGCTTGAACGCTTATAGGAACGGTCTGAACGGACAGATAGTCTGTTCAACTCCGGAAGAACTCTCGGCGTTCAAGTTGTTTTGCAGCGAGATCCGCGAGGAACTCGCCTCCGTCGGCCCCATCGAAAGGTTTTTGGGCAAATCCATTTCAGAAAACATGTACAGGCTTAAGCGCGCGAGACCGATCGAAGGCGGAATCTGGGCCGACGGGATCCGGGAGCACGTTGACGAAATCGAATCCGGACATCCGGAGGTGGATACAGCCCTCTCCGCGTCGCGGACGTTTTTGGAACATGCGCATGAGACCTTGCTCATCTCCACCTACGAGGGAAGGCTTCGCTGGGCGGTGGAGAACGATGAAGCCCGGCTCCTAGCCCGCCAGGAGGTGCGCAAAGCCAAGCACGAACACGCCGTCGAGCAAGCGGAAATCTTAGTCGAACACGGACCCACCATTTCGACCGCGCCACGGCCGCCATATCGGTCCCATCGCCGCCTAACGATGAAAAAGCACCTCCATCAACACCCGCCATGCGCAACGCTCACCGGACGTGCGTCTAAGTGGCGCAGGTCACGCTTGCGGATCCGTTCCGGACCTCCCGGCCTGCGCGGAGGCCCGAGGTGCAGCCGCGCGCCGCAATCGCCTACGCTGTTCGTTATTCCCGCCCATACGGCGGAGCAGCGCCAAACACCCCCGCGGTGCTACTATTTAGAATTTAATTCAGCCCAGCCCTATCATCGGATCGAACGATTGAGAGCGACAGTGGGACTTAGTGCGTGGCGATCTCTAGCAATTGCGATCTCGGTAACTTGCCCACTGCTGTCGCTGGGGTGCCGCTACATGGCCGGAAGCGCGAAATCATCTCCTGCGGCTTCTTCCACAGAGACAACGGAACAGGCCGCGTGTGAGAAGCCGCCGCGGTTTGACGACCTCGCCGGCGCCGCCTGTGTTCCTCCTCAACAGGAATACGCTCCAGGAATCGATCCGGGTCCGCCTCCGCCATTCGCCGAAATGGGCGATCCCCGCGCCACTGAGGCCATTGTTCGCGATATAAGCATAACGTCCGAAGGACTCGGCTGGCGTTGGACATATCTTGAGCCAACTTTGAAATTCTATGTGCACAGATATGAAGATCAACGCTTTGTCATGGACTTTTCCATCATCTCAATGATCTTCAAATCAACTGGCCCCGTAACCCTCTCTTGTTTTGTGAACAATCGGCTCCTGACGACGGTGCGCTGTCCACGTCCGGGCGATTATCATTTCGAAAAGCAGGTTCCCGCCGAGTGGCTGCGGGATACGAATCCGACGATCGTGCGCGCCGTTCTGGATAAGGTCTGGACCGCGCCGGCCGATGGCGCGCGCTTAGGTTACGTGCTCGTCCGCGCGGGCTTTCGGGGCAACCGGCAATGAGTGGAGTTATCGGTCCGATCCTCGGAGCGCTGGTTACCGTTCTCGCAGCCATTGCGTTCGGACTGTTAGCGTTCGATAAGCTTGGACTTGCTCTGCGCGGTCTCGAGCGATACGCACTCGCTTTTGTCACAGGGAGCGCCTGCCTCAGCCTGGCGACGATGTTGCTGGCGTCTCTCCACCTGGCTAGAAAGGGCGTCTTTTTCACGCTGGCCGCGGTGCTTGTGATTCTTGCCTGGCGCTTGAAAAGCCGCGCCGCACGCGCGGATGCTTACCGAGCCCCGACCGCAAGGGAGCGGTGTCGCCCTCCCACGCCAGCTCCGCGCTGGTTAGTCGGTTTGTGCTTAGCCCTGACAATTCCATTCGCCGTGCGCTACTTAGTCTACGCCTGGGCGCCCGAAGTCAGTCCCGATGGCAGCACTTACCATTTAGGCAACGTATTTCGCTTCTGGGCACATAACGGCTTTACTCCTATACGCGATTTGTATGGCGCAATGCCGGAAGGCCTGGAAATGCTATTCCTAATGGCCTTTTCCATTGGACGACACTCGGCAGCCGCCCTCGTGCACTTATCGTTTCTTATTTGTCTTCCCCTCCTGATCGTCTCCTATTCCTTGCGGTTCGGATTTCCTAAAGCCGGATTTCTTGCCGCGGTTCTTATCTTCGCAAGCCCCATGATGGGTAAGGATGCCTCCGAAGCTTACAACGACGTCGCTTTAGCGGCCGTCTCATTCGGCGTATTCTACGCCATCGAGCTTTGGATTGAGGAGAGGAAAGGGCAATTTCTAATCGTAGCGGGCTTGCTAGCCGGCTTTTGCTTCGACATCAAGTACACCGGCTTCGTAGCCGCCGTGTACGCGCTGTCGCAACTTGTTCCGAGATTGATACGCAAACGGCGTTTCCAATGGCGGAAGGTGCTTCTCTTCGCTGTGCCGTGTGTCATCACGGTGGCGCCTTGGCTGGTAAAGAACGCTGTTTACATGCATAATCCGCTCTCTCCTTTTTTCAACGGTATCTTTCCCAACCCATATAACTCGCCGAAGTTTGAAAGGGAATACTCGCAAGCGATGGCGGCCTACGCGGGCACTACCAATATTCGTGATCTCGCGTTTAAGTACACTGTCACCGGCACGTCAGTCTCCGGTTTTTTCGGTCCCATCTTCCTGCTGGCGCCGCTGGGTCTCTTTCTCCTTCGCATTCCTCATGGCAGGCGCCTGCTCCTGGCAGCCCTGCTTTTCGGCTTGCCGATCGTATT
The DNA here is from genome assembly GCA_963763545.1 of Bryobacterales bacterium. Classification (GTDB taxonomy): domain Bacteria; phylum Acidobacteriota; class Terriglobia; order Bryobacterales; family Bryobacteraceae; genus PALSA-243. The sequence goes on along the minus strand of CAVXPE010000042.1, from coordinate 75,060 downwards.
CAATACAGGGACCCGGTTCCTGATTCCGGCGGCGCCATGCTTGGCGCTGGCGATAGGCATTGCCGTAGCCGATACCAAATTCGCCGTGCCCGCGTTGATGATTATCCACGGCGTGGCTTCATGGCCGGATGTCGCGGCTACGTATTGCGACCGCTATGCGCCGCGCATCAATGAGTTCCCCATCCAGGCCGTAGTGAATTCCAAAGCCGCCTTGGAGTACTTGCATCAAAAGCTCGGCGCCAGTTGGGACATGGCGCAAATCGTCGATAACCGCTTGTCTCCTGGCGGTAGGATCTTCTGTTACACATGCCCGGCGCAAGCTTACACGCGGCGCGATATTTCGGTCTACTACGAGACTCTGGAGAGCAGGGCTCTCGGCGACATGCTGTGGACCCCGATGGAGACCGCCCGCCAGCCGTTGAAACACATCGCCTTGTCGTTCGCTCCGTTAGTCGCTACACGGCTCCGGGTCACGCTGCGGCAGTCAAGGCCCGAGGAGGTGTGGAGCGTTTCCGAAATGCGAATCCGGCGGGACGGCCGCGAGATTCCGCGGTCGCCGCGCTGGAAGATCTCCGCCTCTCCGGATCCTTGGGAGGCTCCGTTCGCATTCGATAATAACCCGGTGAGTAAGTGGTCCGTGGAGCAATTCGGGGCTAAGGGCGCGTTTCTGGAAGTGTCCTTAGATGTGCCTACGATGGTGGATTCGATACTCTTGGAGTGTCCGTGGAATGCTTCGGAGCAAGTCAGCCTCCAGGCGGCCACGTCACGCGGGCTCGTTGAGGTTAACGCCGCCGTTCACGCCTCCACAGTAGAGGCGCCAATCGGTATGCGGCGGGCGGCGATCAGAATGCTTGAACTTTACGGATTCGAATACCTGATGATGTCGAATAGCAGTTACTATGCCGACGACTATAAAAAGTATGCCAAGTTCTGGGGAATTCGCAGCATCGCGGAATCCGGAGAGACAACCCTCTATCATTTGGAGTAGGGCCGCTTGGGTCCTGTTGATCGCCGTATTCTGCATGAACGTATACAGGGCTGTCACGCAGTCGATCACTACTGACGAGGCCTTCACTTACCAGAGGTTCGTGTCCAGCCCATCTGCCGGCTTAGTGGAGCGTTTCGACGCCAATAATCATGTTCTGAATAGCCTGCTGAGTAAGGCTTCAATCGCAGTGTTTGGACTTTCGGAGTGGAGTCTGCGGCTTCCAAGCGTGGTGGGCGGCGCTCTCTACCTGTTCGCGGCATACCGGCTCTGTTTTCTGTTATTCGGCGGGGGCGCGTGGAGTCTCCTGATCACCGCGCTTCTCACGACAAATCCGCTCCTCTTGGACCACCTGTCGGCGGCGCGTGGTTACGGCCTTGCGCTGGCGTTCTTGTTGTTGTCGGTTTACGAATTGATTCGCGCTGCGGAAGCTAAATCCGTCAGATCCGTTTACGCTGCCGGCATTTTTTGCGGGCTTTCGATCGGCGCGAACATGACGTCGCTGTTTCCGGTAACTGCCTTTACCGTCGCATTTATCGCCCTAACCGCTGTCAGTGGGCGGTTGCAGGTCAAGCGGCTCTGGGCTGAATTCGTCGTTCCCATGAGCCTGGTTTTCTTCTTGTTTCTGGTATTGCCACTTTCCCGCCTGGAGGGGAATCAGTTCTATTTCGGGGCCTTACGACTTGTGGATTCCATCCGAAACCTGGCTCAGCTTTCCTTCGAATATGATCCGGTTCGTACGGACTGGCTCCCGGCTGTCGGTTATACCTTGCATTACATGTCGGGACTTGCGATACCGTTCCTATCTGTCCTGTTGTGCGGTTCGATTCTTTACGGCATAGTTGGCCTCACAAGCCTACGTCGGCGCCGGAGTGAGGGCGGACCAAGCCTAGCCGCTGGCTTCTTCGCCCTCGCGTTCTCTATAGCAGTGGCGCTAATCGTAGCCGCCCACTGGTTTCTGGCGGCGCCCTATCCGCTGATGCGCACGGCGCTCTACTTCGTGCCCCTCACCGTTCTGGCTGCATCTTCCCTCGCATATCGATATCGGCGCATCCGGCCGGTCGGGTACGCTTCCGCTGCCGTGGGCGTTCTGTGCCTCGCGGCGTTCGTCTTCCAGGTCAACGTTTCCTATTACACGGAGTGGCGCTTCGATGCGGGCACCAAGCGCATTGTCAAGTTCATCCGTTCCTATACGCCTCCCGAGAAACGTCTGGTAGTCCGCACCAGTTGGCCCTTGGAACCGAGTCTCAACTTCTACCGGATCCTCTACCGGCTGAATTGGCAACCTGTCGACCGCAGCGGCCTCGAGAAACCTGGGGATATTATCGTCGTGGCGCCGGAGAACGAAGCCTCCATCGCGCGGCTAGGATTGCAGGTGATTTACAAAGACGCCGTCTCGGGAACGGTCGTCGCTTTGCCAAATAGCGCTGGAAGTTCGCCCGTGCCCCCTAAGCGGTTATAATTGCGCTTAAGGGAGGATCGCACTATGGGTAAAGATAAGAGCCCGAAAAAGGAAGTCAAGAAGCCTAAAAAGAAGAAGTAGCCGCAACGTACCGCGCCAATAATTGGTGCAGGCGCTCTGCCTGCCAGCGCGATGGGCAGGCCAATGGCCTGCCCCACCAAACGGGAGCAATTTCCATGCGCAAAGAGTGGGTAGCAAAACGCGAAACCGATCGGGTCCGCACGCAGATGCACTATGCCCGCAAGGGTATCGTCACCGAAGAAATGCAGTATGTAGCCAGCCGCGAACGCATCGCGCCGGAACTGGTGCGCGACGAAGTGGCGCGCGGCCGGATGATTATTCCGGCCAACATCCATCACACCAACCTCGAACCGATGTGCATTGGCGTGGCGTCGAAGTGCAAGATCAATTCCAATATCGGAAATTCGGCGGTGACTTCGGACATCGAAGGCGAGCTCGATAAGCTGCGCTACTCCGTGAAATACGGCGCCGACACCGTGATGGATCTTTCCACGGGCGGCGACATCCCGGCGATCCGCAAAGCGATCATTGCCGATTCGCCCATCCCCATTGGCACCGTTCCCATCTATGAGGCGCTCTCGCGCGTGCGGCGCGTGGAAGATCTGACCGGCGACATCATGCTTGAAGTGATCGAAGAGCAGGCCGAACAGGGCGTGGACTATATGACCATCCATGCCGGCGTGCTGGTACAGTATATTCCGCTGGCTTCGAAGCGCATCACCGGCATCGTCAGCCGCGGCGGTTCCATCCTCGCCGAGTGGATGGTGAAGAACCACCGGCAGAACATGCTGTACGAACGCTTCGAAGATATCTGCAAGATCTTCCAAAAGCACGATGTGAGCTTTTCATTGGGCGATGGCCTTCGCCCCGGAAGCTTAGCCGATGCCAGCGACGCGGCGCAGTTCGCGGAGTTGAAGACCTTAGGGGAATTGACAAAAAAAGCCTGGGAATACGATGTTCAGGTGATGATTGAAGGTCCTGGACATATTCCCATGGATCAAATCGAGTTGCAAGTGCAGAAAGAGCGCGAAATGTGTTACGAGGCGCCTTTTTATACGCTGGGTCCGCTCGTGACGGATATCGCGCCGGGATACGATCACATCACGTCCGCTATCGGCGCGGCGATGATCGGGTGGCACGGGGCGTCGATGCTCTGCTATGTGACCCCAAAAGAGCACCTCGGGCTGCCCAACCGCGACGATGTGAAGGCAGGCATCATCGCCTATAAGATTGCGGCGCACGCCGCGGATATCGCGCGCCATCGTCCAGGAGCGCGCGACCGCGATGACGAACTTTCTCGCGCGCGCTACACGTTCGATTGGAACCGCCAGTTCGATCTATCGCTCGACCCCGAAACAGCGCGGGCCATGCACGATGAAACTCTGCCCGAAGAGGGTTTCAAGGACGCGCATTTCTGCTCGATGTGCGGACCCAAGTTCTGCTCGATGAATATTTCGGCCAAGGTGGAGAGTTTCACCGCTGAAGAAGCTGCGGCCGTGGCGGGAGCGAATTTGGTGCGCATCGAATAAATAGCGTACTTACCCTCACATTTTCCCCGCAACAACCGATAAGGTGCTCGTGGGTGAGCTATGAGGCTGGACCGCGAGACGACAGGTGTAGCTGCGCTCTCTGCGTCCCCGGAGGGTCGGGGCATACGTGTTCTCGCGGCGGAGGACAATCCCGTCTTTCAATCCATGCTGCGGTCCATGCTCGCCAAATGGGGATACGATCCTGTGATTGCGCGCGACGGCGTGGAGGCGTGGCGCGCGCTCGATTCCGACAACGCCCCGCGTCTGGCGATCCTTGATTGGATGATGCCCGGGCTTGACGGGGTGGAACTCTGCCGCCGCGTACGCGCCGCCGCGCGCGAACCGTACATTTACCTTGTGTTGCTTACGGCCCGCTCGGAATCGCAGGATTTGGTGGAAGGCATGGAAGCGGGCGCGGACGACTATCTCACGAAGCCCTTCGTCGCTCAGGAATTGCGCGTGCGTCTGCGCGCCGGGCGGCGCATTCTCGATCTTCAGTCGGAGCTCATGGCCGCGCGCGAAGCGCTTCGCATCCAGGCTACGCATGACGCGCTCACATCCATTCCGAACCGCGCCGCCATCTTGGAGGCCCTTCACACCGAACTCTCGCGAGCCTCGCGAGAGCGTGGTCCGGTGGCCGTGCTGATGAGCGACGTCGACCGCTTCAAATCGATCAACGACGCCTATGGTCATCAGACCGGCGACGATATACTGCGCGAAGCCGCTCAGCGCATGAAATGCGCCATGCGCGCATACGACATGGTGGGAAGATACGGCGGCGAGGAGTTTCTGGTGGTTCTGGCGGGCAGCGATGCCGAGGGCGCTTTCGCGCAAGCTGAGCGCATTCGAGCCTCGTTCGCCGCGGAAGCATTTCAGGCTCGGGGCGAGACCTTGCAGGTAACCTGCAGCTTTGGCGTCGCTTGGCGCGAAGTGGCAAATCCCTCCGACGCCGACGCCCTCATCCGCGAGGCCGACATGGCGCTTTACGCAGCCAAAGCCAATGGCAGGAACCGCGTGGAGTGTTTCGCCAGCGAATTCCTTCTAGCATAGCCGCAATGCTGTTCAGGTAAGGAGTCAAAGTAGTAAGAGTAAAGCGAAAGAATGTGTCGTCGCTTTCGAACCATGGGACGGCTCTTCGAACCGGGATCTTCCAAAACCTCTTGGGCCGCATTCCATTGGATGGGCGTCCCGTGCGGTTGACTTGAGCGTGACTGCGGATTTTTCGGGTAGTGGAGGGTCCGCTCGGAGGCGCCAGCGGCGTTTCGCAGAAGGCGTAAGTGTATCGATGGTGGCCGGGAATTTCGTCGGTTGCTACGAATATCGTCACGGTCTGGTAGCCGATCAACTGCCCGTTTGTGAGCACATTCAACGCATACTGCAGGAGTGCTCGCATGCTAAGAGCCACTTCGCAATGGCTTCGACCCAGACACTCTACTTGTAGTATGCTCCCGGTCTGGGTACCGGATGGTCGCGGATTCCTTCCATGAAACGCCTCCGAGACTAGCCAAAAAGCATATGTGATAAATCGGACGCGCGGGGTAGAATGTGAATTCATGCACGCCCGCCGATTTGCCTGCATGCTGCTCGGCATGTGGATGGCCTGCAGCGCCTTAATGGCATGGATCACCGCCGATAGTTTTAACGCTGCCCCGCGTATGCTGGCATCGCACAGTCCGGATTTCGGCCTTCGTCTCCAGTCCATGGGCAGGGAGGAAACGCGCATGCTCCTCGCTTATCCCGTCCGGCAACAAGCTAGCTGGTGGATGGAGGAATGGGGCGATTTCGAGATCGCGTTGGGCGCCGCCTTCTTTATCTTCTTGCTACTGGGCACGCGCGAGGGTAAGGTAACTCTGCTGATCGCGCTAGCTCCCCTCGCGGTGGCGATTTTCCAGCGCGCCTTCATGACGCCTCAACTATTGTTTCTGGGCGGCACGTTGGATTTCGTTTCGCCCAACATGATGGTAGCCGAGCGCGGACAGCTCGATGCCGTGCGGATGGGCTTTATTCTGGTCGAAATCCTCGAACAAATCGCGGGCGGAGTTGTGGCCGTACTTTTGATCGGCCGCCAACATGGCCGCTCAGGCCTCACCCGGCAGGAGGTCGATGCGATCGATGAAGCCGATGACCGCCATGTCAATCGGTGAGTTGAGGCCGCCCAACGGCGGTCATGGCGCTGAAGCCTTCGGTCACCACCAGTACGCGGTCTCCGATGCCGGCATCCACGGCATCGAAGGCGATGAGCGCGTCGCCGCGCTCGGTGCCATCCAGATTCAACGGCTGAACCAGCAGAGCTTTGCGGCCCTCGTGGCTCTCGTGTTTCTGGGTCGAAACCAGTTCGCCGACCACGCGCCCGATCAGCATTAGCGCTTCCTGCCCCGGCTCGGTTGCTGCGTTTGTACTGCCGGCGGTCTTGCCGCCGGTTCTTCTTCAGGTTCACCGAATCCACAATGCCGACTACCGTCATATCCGTCGGAACCTCCTTCGGCAGGAACGGAAAGCTGGCTTCCTTGCCGCGCAGTCCAATAGACAATTTCACCCGCACCGGCGCCAGTGCAATCGGTGCACAGCACTTGCTTCCCGGAATCCTCAAGCCGGGCGTCACCGGCTGCACAATGAGCAGCCGCTGCCCTTTAAGATTGGCGTCTTTGACGGTGGCCCACACGCAGCCGGCGACGCGGCCCGAGATAACATAGCGCTAATCCAGCTGCACGTCGTCGACGATGCCGATGATGGCGCTGTCGATGGGCAAATCCTTGCAGCCTTCGGCCATGCGCGCCGAACTGCCGGCCACGGCGATGACGCGCTCGCGATATCCGGCGCCCACGGTATCCACCGAGATCACGTACCCGGCCTCGTCCTTGCCGTCGGGCGAGACCGGCTTGAGAATCAGCAGCTTCTTGCCTTCGAGCCGGGGGTCTTTGCGCGTGGCGACCACGGTGCCCACAACGCGGGCCAGTATCATGGCGTCCTGTTACTTCGCCGCCGTGTTGGCGTGCGCTTTGCCGATGGGCAGGATGTCCTCCAGGCTCTGGTGCGGCCGCGGAATCACGTGGACCGAAATCAGTTCGCCCACGCGCCGCGCCGCGGCGGCGCCGGCGTCGGTGGCCGCGCGCACGGCCGCCACGTCGCCGCGCACCATGGCGGTGACATAGCCCGAACCGATCTTTTCCCAGCCCACCAGATTCACCTTGGCGGCCTTCACCATCGCGTCGGCGGCCTCGATCATCGCCACCAGGCCGCGGGTCTCAATCATGCCTAACGCTTCACCCATCGAGTTCGCTCCGTAACCTTCTCATGCTATACCCCGCGCGCGCAAGGCCTCGTCCACCAGCCCGATCAGCTCCGAGCGCGTCACGTAAATCCGTTCGTCCGCCGTTCCCGCCAGATAATCCGCCATGTCTTCCGCCACCACCGGGCACTCCGGTCCGCCCGTGGCCCGCGCCTTGACGCCGTAACGGGTGCGCGAATCGAGCAGCTTGTCCACTTCCCTGCGAGGCAGCACGTTGGGCCCGCCCAGCAGTTCCGCCACCAGCGTGATGCGCGCGAAATGCTCCATGGTCTCCATGCGGAAATAGGCCTGAAATGACGTCCTCCCCGTAACATACCGCGCCATGGTTCGCCATCAGCACCGCATCGTATTTGGGAATCAGCGGGAGCATCGGCTCGGTCAACTCGGGCGTGCCCGGCAGACCGTATGCGGCCAGCGGCACGCAGCCGAGGCCGATCACCACCTCCGGCAGCAGCGCCATATTCAACGGACGGCCGGCGGTCGCGAAGCCGGTTGTCACCGGCGGATGCGCATGCACCACCGCGCGCACGTCGGGCCGCAATTCGTAAATCTTGAGGTGCATGGCGATCTCGGAAGTGCGCTCGCGACGGCCGGAAATCTTATTGCCGTGCGGATCGAGCACGATCAGATCGTCGGGATGCATCATGCCCTTCGATATGCCGGTGGGAGTCGCCAGAATACGCTCGGCGTCGAGCCGGATGCGTGATGTTTCCGTCGTTGGCGGCGACCCAGCCCTTCTGAAACATCAGCCGGCCGATTTCGACGATATCCTCGCGATATTCGCGCTCCGTCTTGACCATGCGAGAGCTTCGATTGTAGCAAAGTGAGGTGGAAAAGCCTTCAGCGACAAGCCTTCGTGCTGCTCCGCCCTGTATGATGGAGCTTAATGGATTCGCGCCGCATGTGCCCGCACTGCCGGGCCTTTATCACAGACAAAGACCGCGTTTGCCCCTATTGCAACGAGAAAGTGGGGACGCGCGCGATCGACCGGCGCAGTCCGGGCGACTTACTCGGCGGTCTCATTCCGCACGCGCGCTTCGTCACCACCACGCTTCTAACCATCAACGTCGGCATGTTTCTGCTGACGGTGATTTACAGCATGCGGTCGGGGAACGGCTCCGCGCTGCTCGGCGTCGATGGACGAACGCTCGCCTATTTCGGCGACAAGTTTAACCCCGCGATTCAACTCGGACAATGGTGGCGCCTCGTTATCGCCGGGTTTCTCCACGGCGGCCTCTTCCATATCTTCATGAACTCGTGGGTGCTCATGGATGTCGGCGCGATGGTGGAAGAGATTTATGGCCCAGCGCGCATGTTCGTGATTTACACCCTGGCGAATATCGGCGGGTTCTATTTGAGCTATTTGTGGAGCCCCGTGCCGTCCATGGGCGCATCGGCCGCCATCATGGGTTTGATCGCGGCCATGATTGCTTTCGGCATGCAGCACCGCAGCGCCATCGGCGATGCCATCAAGGGCCAGTATATCCGCTGGGTCATCTGGATTCTGATCATCGGCCTGCTCCCTGGCTTCAACGTGGATAACGCCGCGCATATCGGCGGCCTGATCGTCGGCTTCGCGGTCGGCTACCTGGCGGGGACTCCGCGCTATGAGGGCGCGCCCATCGAAAAGCTCTGGAAAGTGGCCGCGGCGTTTTGCGTTTTGTTAACAGCCGGCTGTTTTTTCGAGATGTACTTGTCTTTCTCGCAATTTACGCAATAATAGAGGGATCATGAAGGTGCGCACCGTTGCTCTAGCTCTGGCTCTATCCTTCGGACTTACCGGCTTGGCCGAAGCCGCGAAAAAACCGGTCTATACGCGGAAGGCGTCGAAGGTAAAGGTCCACAAGTACAACGTCAAGAAGGCCAATAAGTCAGCCGCGAAGGCGCTCGCCAAGCAGCGCCGCAAGCACAAGGCATAGTCCCTCGCTATGCGCCGTCTCGCATTATTGGCGCTGACCTGTTGCGCTCTTTTAGCGCAGTCCACTGCTACGCCAACTCGCGCGCCGGTGCTGGTTGAGCTATTCACTTCCGAAGGTTGCTCCGATTGTCCGCCTGCCGATCACATGCTGACGCAACTCGATCAGTTCGTGGTGGTTCTCTCCGAACACGTCGATTATTGGGACCATCAGGGCTGGAAAGACCGCTTCTCCTCCCACGAATACACCCTTCGCCAGGAAGACTACGCCAGGCGATTCCAAATCGACGGACCCTACACGCCGCAGATGGTTGTGGATGGGGCGGCGCAATTCGTGGGCAGCGACGCCAAGCGCGCCAAAGAGGAGATCGGCAAGGCGCAGGAACGGCCCAAAGCTCAGGTAAAGCTGGTGCGCGCCGCGGGCGGAGTGCAGATCGATATCCAGGATGCGCCCGGTTCAGCCGGCGTGTTTCTGGCTCTGGCGGAAGACAGCGCAGCATCGGACATCGCGGCGGGTGAGAACAAGGGACGCCATCTCGTGCATACAGCGGTGCTCAAGAGTCTTCGCAAGGTCGGGTCGGTAAAGCGCGGCGCCGGATTCAGCCAGACAGTCCCACTTCCCGCAACCGCCGCGGAACAGCGCGTCATCGTCTTCGTGCAGGAAGGGACGTTCGGGCCCGTCGTAGGCACGGCTGAGATTCGTTAAGCCCCTGCCCGCGATACCATGAGACTTATGGAAGGCGTTCCGCGCCGCGCGTTCATCTTCATGCCATTCGTCTTCGGCGGATGGATGGCGCTCTGGGTGATGCCCCGTCGCGAGCGTTCGTTGCCTGATGCCGCTCGCAACGGCAACGGGTCGCCCGTTAAGCTCGCACTCTTCACCAACAGCGGCCAATTGAAAGGGACCATCGAAGTGGACAAGATCGTCAAGACCGACGCCGAATGGCGCAAGGAGCTGACGGCAGACGAATTCGCGGTCACGCGCAAGAGGGGAACCGAACCGGCCTTTACCGGCCGTTATTGGAACAATCACGAAGCCGGCATGTACCGCTGCGCGTGCTGCGGAACGGCGCTCTTCCGCTCGGATGAGAAGTTCGATTCCGGCACGGGATGGCCCAGCTTCACCGCGCCCGCCGCGCCCGAGAACGTCGAAACCGAGACCGACAACAGCTTCTTCATGCAGCGCACCGAAGTGCTGTGCAAGAAGTGCGACGCGCACCTGGGCCACGTGTTTCCCGATGGCCCCGCGCCCACCGGCGACCGCTACTGCATCAACTCCGCCGCGCTGCGCTTCGAGCCAGCATCCGGAACCGGGAGCGTAAACAAAAGCTAAATGCCCTTTCCCACTCACCGCATGCGCCGTCTGCGCGCCACCGGACGGCTGCGCGATCTCGTGCGCGAAACGCGGCTCGATCCGAAGCAGTTCATCCTGCCGCTTTTCGTGTGTCCCGGCGAAGGCGTGCGCCGCGAGATCGGGTCCATGCCGGATAATTACCAGCTCTCGATCGATGAGCTGGTGAAGGAGTGCGCCGAGGTGCACTCGCTCGGCATCGGCGGCGTCATCCTCTTCGGATTGCCCGAATCGAAGGACGAAATCGCCTCCGGCGCCTATGACGACAACGGCATCGTGCAGCGCGCCATCCGCGCACTGCGCCGCGAAGTTTCCGAGCTGCTGATAGTGACCGATGTCTGCAACTGCGAGTACACCAGTCACGGCCACTGCGGATTGATCAAAGACGGCGACGTCGATAACGACGCGACGCTGCAATGGCTGGCGAAGAGCGCGCTCTCTCATGCGCGGGCCGGCGCCGATATCGTGGCGCCGTCCGATATGATGGATGGCCGCGTGGCAGCAATCCGCACGGCGCTCGATGCCAACGGCTTCGAGAAGACGCCGATCATGGCGTACGCGGCGAAGTTCGCCTCCGTTTTCTACGGACCCTTCCGCGAAGCAGCCGATTCCGCGCCGCAATTCGGCGACCGGCGCAGCTACCAGATGGACCCGGCCAATGCCCGGGAGGCCATGCGCGAAATCGAGCTCGATCTCGAGGAAGGCGCCGACATGATCATGGTCAAGCCTGCGATGCCGTATCTCGACCTGATCTGCCAGGCGCGCCAGCGATTCGACGCGCCAATCGCCGCATACCAGGTGAGCGGCGAGTATTCGATGATCGTGGCCGCGGCTCGCAACGGGTGGCTCGACTACGACCGGGCGATGATGGAGAGCCTGATATCGATCGTGCGCGCCGGCGCGGGCACGGTCTTGACGTACTTCGCTAAACCGGCCGCAAGGCTGCTCGGCTAGATTCGCAAGGTCCCAACCAATTCCTTCACGCTTGCGATCTTCTCCCGCCGCAGAAACCGGCCCAACTCTTCGGCTACTCGCAGCGGTGAGCGCGGATCCCAGAAGGTCGCCGTCCCCACCTGCACGGCGCTCGCGCCCGCGATCACGAACTCCGCTGCGTCCTCGCCGGTAGCAATGCCGCCCAGACCGATTACCGGTATCTTCACAGCCCTCGCCGCCTGCCATACCATACGCAGCGCGATCGGTTTGATGGCGGGGCCAGACAGGCCGCCCATCCCGGCGCCGATCCTCGCGCTCCGCGTCTTGGCATCGATGGCGAGCGAGACGAACGTGTTCACCAGCGAGATAGCGTCCGCGCCGGCGTCTTCGGCCGCGCGCGCCAGGGGTTCGATCGCCGCCACGTTGGGCGACAACTTGACGACTACCGGCCGCTTGGCAACGCGCTTGACGGCCGTCACCACCTCCGCCAGCAGCGCCGGGTCGCTCGAAAAATAGATGCCGCCATGCTTCGTGTTGGGGCAGGAAACGTTCAGCTCATACGCCGCTACGCCCGCGTGGTCTTCGAGGGCGCGCGCAACCTCGACGTAATCGGCAGTCTCGTACCCGAATACGTTGGCGAAGACCGCGGTCTGGAAGCGGGCGAGCGCCGGCAGTTTCTCCTTCACGAACGTGCGCACGCCGATGTTCTGCAGGCCGATGGAGTTGATCATCCCGCACGCGGTCTCAACGACGCGCGGCGCCGGATTGCCCTCGATGGGTTCGCGCGAAAGGCCCTTCACCACCAGGCCGCCGAGCGCGTTCAGATCGACCAGTTTTTCGAACTCCACGCCGTAGGCGAACGTGCCCGAAGCAGCGATCACGGGGTTGCGGAGCGCGATGCCGCAGATTGAGGTGGCGAGCGCCGGATTATTCAATCACTGCCTCGCCGAGCACGCGGCCCACCGAGGACGAAGGCGCAGCCACGCCCATCGCTCGCGCCAGCGTGGGCGCTAGATCCACCGATTCCACGGGCGATTCGTAAACCCCCGGGCGAAACGGCGGGCCATAGAAGAACAGGGGAACCCGAACATCGTAGTTGTACAACGAGCCGTAGCTCACCCCGCGGCCCAGGCCGGAATCCTCGATGTATTCCGGCCGGTAAGAGAGCATTGCGTCGCCCGAACGCTTCACATGGAAGCTGTTGCGAAAGCGCCGCCGCCACTCGCCGGCCGCCGAACACGCGCCCCCAGCCGTGTAATAGTTCGCCACCGCCGGATATTCGATCGCGGCGCGGGCCGCCGCCATACGCAGCGGCTCCGGATCGCGCGAGCCGCTGGTATCGAGATAGAGGAAGGGGTACACGTACTTCTGCACGGGCCTTTCCGAGGCTCCCGGCCTATTCGTGGAGAGCGCGGCGGCCAAATTCCGGGCCAGCGTTTCGCCGTTTACCACCATCCGCGCGCGGCGCCCAGTGAGAGGTTCGGGGGGCGCGCCATGCCCACCCGCGAGGGCCAAGGCGAATCCGGTTTCCCCCAGGGCGCGGCCGAGATCCGCTAGCAGCGTTTCAATTTGTCGATCGAGCTGCAAGACCATCTGCTGCATCAAAGGCGAATTCGCGCCGGTTTCGTAGCCGAGCAGCGCCGAAGCGTTTGAGATGACGCAGACGAAATCCAAGCCCCCGTTTTGTCCCAACTGCTCGCGCACGATGCACTCGCGGAGAAGATCGAACGTGGCTGCCTGCGCGAAGTAGGAGGAACGGTAGAGCGCATGAAATTGGCCCGGATGATTCTGGTCGTAGGTCAGCGTGCGCAGGGCGGGCGCATCGGGCTTGGCGCCAAGCGCCATCCATTTCGCGTCATGAAGATTATCCGGCGAAGTGCGCGTATTGAACTCCGCCAGCCACTCGGGCGCTTGGCCGCGCGCGACGAACTGGCCGGCGTTGTCCATCCACAAGACATTGGCGTCCCGCGAACCGGCGAAGATGCCGGCCTGGGCGGCGGAGCCGGCAATTACGTGGACACGTGCGCCATCTTCGGCCGCTACCTGCGCGGCAAGCGTGGTGGCATCCAACGCGTCCTCGCCGGCCGGCACGACCTTCTTCGACGCGCGGTCGAACCACCAATCGGCGACGATTCCGTGCTGCGAAGGCCATGCGCCCGTGGCGAGAGTGGCGACGGCGGTTGAGGAGAAGGCGCTGGCGGCGTGCCGGCAATCGGGGAAGTGCGCGCCGTGCTCCAGAAGTTTCCGGAATCCACCGGGGTTCAGTACAGGCAGCAGCGGGTCCAGGGAATCGGCGGAGAACTGCTCTAAGACTATGAGAACCAATAACTTAGAGCGAGGAACGGCCGTCAACCTACGCGCACCCAAATATGAAACGAGGGCCGCGCCGAAAGTCCTTCGGCAGATATCCATTAAAAAAAGCTTAACAGAGGTCGATGTGATGCTATAGTGTTGAAAAATTGATATCAGAAAATCGCCAATGAACGAAGAGAGCAGCGTACTAGAACTCGCCACGATCCGTAAGAACCGCGGCATCACGTTGGAGCAGATTGCCAAGGTTACGAAAATCGGCGTACGGACGCTCGAGGCGATCGAGCGCGGCGAATTCCGAAAGCTTCCCGGCGGAATCTACGACACGAGTTATATCCGCCAGTATGCGCGCGCCATCGATTACGACGAGGACGCGATTCTGGCCGAGTACCACCGCGCACGATGCCCGAAGAACGCGGTGCAGCCGCCCCCGCGCGGGTTTTTTGCCAGCTTCCGGACGGCGTAGCGCGAGTTAGACCTATTCGTAGCGCAGGGCAACCGTCGGGCTCACGCGGGCAGCGCGGCTCGCGGGCAGAAATGCGGCGGCGATCGCCGTGACCGCGAGCACGAAGCAAGCGCCGGCGAGAACCAACCAATCGAAGGCTTTCACGCCGTAGAGTTGGCTTTCGGTGAGCCGCCCGAGGGCGAGCGCGGCGGGAATGCCAACCGCCAATCCGATTCCTAAAATCCAGAGCATCTCGCGCATTACCAAGCCGCGAATGGATGCCGGCTTCGCACCGAGCGCCAATCGAATTCCGATCTCACGTGTGCGCCGTGTGACGCTGAACGCCATCACTCCGTAAAGCCCGAGCATGGCAAGAGCGGTCGCGAGCACGGCGAACGCGCCGCTCAATTGCAGGATCAGTCGCTCATTGCGCGTGCTTTGGGCGACTTGGGCATCGAGCGTGCGCAGATCTTCCAACGGGAGATTGGCGTCAATGGAGCGGATCACGCGGCGCGCCTGCGCCATGGTTTGATCCACCGGCAGGCCGGAGCGCAGATAGAACGTGAGACCGCCGAGCTGTTTATCCTGCCGCCACGGCGCATAATATACAGGAGACGTTTCCTCCTTGACTGCCGAATAGTGGCTGTTCCTGGCAACACCCACAATAGTCATGGGCAGATCGTCGTCGACGCGGAACTGCTGCCCCAGCGCGTTGCGGCCGTTGTAGAAATGTTTGACGAACTCCTGATTGACTACGGCGACGTGCGCGGCCGCGATATTGTCGGATTCGGTGAACTCGCGCCCGGCCATGAGCGGAATGCCCATATCGGCGAAGAAGCCAGGACCGACTTCGTTGACCTTGGCGTTCATGTTTGGCAGCTTCAGGCCGGGGATCGTAAGGCTGTTGCCCCAGTTGTCGCCCGCGATCAGCGCGACGTTCGCATCGGTTGCAGCGGTGACGCCGGGAATCGCAGCCAGTTCCGATTCCGCACGCGCCAGCAATGCCCGGCAAGCATCGAACGAGTAGCCGTTCATCTCGGGGGAGATGGCGAATGTGACGACGCGATCGGTCTTAAATCCCAGATCGACGCCCATCAGATTCACCAGGCTCTTCAGAAACAGGCCCGTGGGTATCAACAGCGCGGCGGAGATTGTGACTTGCATGCATACGAGCCCTCGCCGCGCGCGCGACACGCCGCGTCCGGCCGATGCCTGTCCTGCAGCGTCCTTTATGGTTGCGGCGGCCGAAGTTCGCGCGGCGTCCCATGCGGGGTAGAGCCCGCAGACAAGGCCTGTCAAGAGCGCGAGCCCGGCGCCATAGAGGAGTACGGGCCATTCGAGTTGGGTAGTGAGGAATTGGACGGGCGAATTGCCATCGCCCATCTGGGCCACCAGAAAACGGAGCGTGAAAGATGCGATGGCGAGACCGGCCAGCGCTCCGCCAGCTGCCAGCAGCAGAGCTTCGGTGAGAAGCTGCGCCATCAATTCGCCGCGGCTCGCGCCAATGGCGGCGCGGATGGCGAGTTCTTTCCTTCGCTGCGCGGACCGCGCCAATAGCAGGTTCGCAGTATTCGCCATCGCGATGAGCAACACCATGGCAGTAGCGCCAATGAGGATCAGGATCGGGGTGCGCGTATCGTCGCGAAGGTTGCTGTTACCGCGCGATCCATCCTGCAGTTCGAGCTTCGAGGCGAGCAACTCGCCCGCGGCCTTGGCGTCCATGTGCAGCGTGGACGCCTGCAACTCGAGGACCCCGCGAAACACGCCGTTGAGCGCGTCCCGCGACTGCTTGAGCGTGTATCCCGGTTTGCGGCGGGCGACGAGGTACAGCCAGTAATCGTCATAGCGATCGGTTCCGTTCCATCCGGGCGTGAGCAGCGGCTTGAGCGCGAGCGGCACGAAAACGCCGGGCTGATCACCGAAGGTGATTCCGTTGAAGCCGCGCGGCGCCACGCCGACGATGGTGAAGACCTGGCCGTTGACGCGAATGGGTTGATTGAGCGCGTCCGGTTGCGCGCCGAGCGGGCCGGACCAATAGTTGTAGCTGAGTACCGCGACCGGATTGCCGGCGCCGGTAACGTCGTCGGCCGGCGTCAGGATTCGGCCGATCTCGGGCTGAACGCCCAGGAGCGAAAAGTAGCGCCCGGAGACGACCATCGCATCGCCATGCACCGTCTGGCCGCGGAAGGCAAGATTGGCCGAGAGCTTGCGAAACGCGGCGATGCCCGCAATGCCTTCCGGATGCAGTTCGAGCGCGCGGAAAACCGGATAACTGAAGACATGGTCGGCATGGCCTGCATCGCCGGTCGAGACGCGGCCGTTCTTGTCCGCGCGCGACGTCGGCAGCGCAAGTTCCTCCGGGTGCGCCACGGGGAGAGAAGCGAGGATCGCCTGGTGCAGCAGGGAAAAGATGGCGGTGTTGGCGCCGATGCCGAGACCGAGTGAGAGCGCAACCGTCAGACAGAGCAGGGGAGATTTGGAAAGACTGCGGATTGCGTAGCGTAGACGGGCCATAGATAATATTACGCCCCAGCGGGGAAATGGTTGGGGAAACGGGCGAGACGTATAATCGAGGAAAACATGCACCGGACCGCTACCGCTCTTATAGTGTCAGGACTCATGGGCGCATTCGCCGTTGCGCAGGAACCGCCCGCGGATCCGAATTTGAAATTTGAGGTCGCGACGCTGAAGCCGTCGCCGGCCGGGCAGGAGCGGACGGGGCCGTGCGGCATTCGTCCCCAACCGGGCGGACAGGCGTACAGCGCCGACTGCACCTCGCTCAAAGGCTTCCTCACGGTGATCTACCGCATCAAGCCCGACCAGGTGGCCGGAGGTCCGGGGTGGGCGGACAACGACCGCTTTGAAATGCGAGGCAAAGCGGAAAAGCCGTCGAGCGCCGATGAGTTGCATGTCATGCTCAGGAATCTTCTCATCGAGCGGTTCAAGCTTCAGTATCACTTTGAGAAGAAGGAGCTTCCGATCTACGCGTTGACGGTGGATAAGGGCGGCGCCAAACTCACTCCGCATGAGGCGAAGAATGCGGGCGATCCTTGGATCGATCAGATGCAGGCGGAATTTCTTCACGTGAAGATGGTCGCGACATTTTGTCCATTGGATTATTTTGCATTCCGGCTGGGGCAAATGATGGATCGCCCGGTGGTGGATATGACCGGTCTCAAGGGCGGTTACGATTTCACTCTGGAATTCACGCGGGAGCTGCCGCCCAACATTCCCGAGACGGCGCAGATCAACGGTTCACCGATCGATACTTCGGGGCTGACGGTTTACGAGGCCGTGCAGAAGCAGTTGGGACTGAAGCTGGAGCGGCAGAAGGGGCCGGCGCCGATCCTGGTGATCGATCATGCGGATAAGCCGGCGGAGGGAAATTAGGGGGCGTCTATGAAGTGGTTGTGGCGGTTTGCGATTCTTACGGTGGTGATTGGATGCGGGCCTATCTTCGGGCTGCTGTTTCCGCGGCCGGAGTTGAAAGCGCTACCGGTTTCGGCGGCGGAGTGGCGGCTGGCGAATCAGGCGGTACTTAAGCCTGTCCCGGCTGAGATGAAAAGCTTTCGTAGCGGTGAGTGGGCGCGGAAGGCTTGGCGCGGAACTTATGTTGGCGAGCGGCCGATGACTGTGACGGTGTATGAGACGGGTAGGTCATGGGACACGATTCAACAGTGGAGGGTCGTGCCGGGTAAAATGGCTTTCCTCAAAGGCGGATACTTTGGCGTTGCGGAATCGCCAGGGGCGTCGCAGGAGGAGTTGGCGAGGTTTGTACGCGGAGTGGAAGTGGCGCTGCCCGCGGGGAACGAGGTATTGAGATAGGTGGAACGGGTGGCGCGGGATTCCTGCCTGCGCCACCCATTACACGTTGGGCTTCCCCGAGGTCGAGCGGGGATATTCGGATTTCAAAGAGCTAAAAAACTAGCGCGCTTCGCGCGCTCGACCGGCCGGAGGCCCGTCGTACCAGCTACGCGGCCATCCGGACGGCCTTGCGAGGGGACTTGGACAGCTTTTTCGCCTCCTCCAGACGGCGGTAGCGGCTCACCATTTGCGCGATTTCAGCGGTTGAAAAAACAAAATTGCGGCGCTCGAAGGCTTCGGCCATCTCGTAGGCTTCGCGCCTGGCTTCGGCGAGTTGCGCGAGCAGTGCAGCCTCTTGGATGGCTTGCTGGAGCGCGGCTTTGCGATCCGCCTGGAGCTTGCGCAACATGGCGAGATTCTTCTCAAAGCGGCGATGAATCCTCGATTCGTAGAGGCTGAGCAGATTTAAGTTTTTCGCTTCAGCGGTCCATACGCGGCACTGGGAGAGCGCAAGGTCCAACTCGGGATCGCCAGTGGCTTCGAGGGAATCGGCGAATCGTTCGGCGCCTTCGCAAAAAAGTGATGCTTCAAGGGATGCCGCGCGGGTCAGGCGCCAGCGATCGGCGACCAGCGCTTCGACTAACTGCGCTTCCATTTCGCCAGCGGGAGCGAAGTCGTCGAGGAGGCCGCGGGTGAGTTCGTCATAGGCTACCTGCTCGGCTTGACTCAGGAGATAGATACGTCCCGTGAGTCCGTGCTTTAGCGGTGAGAGTGCTCTGCGGTCAGTCTTCTTTGGGGAGGCTGCGGATTGTGTCTGCATCGTGCGATATCTTCCGGCTCCATGTTAGCTGGCGAGGGATGGGCTCCGGTTAGGAGTTTTTGGAAAATTCCTTGTAAGTGCTTGCGGGGATGGGGCAAGATTTATTTTCGAAATCTGTGATCGACGATAATAGGTTTCTATGTCCGGTGAGAAACCGAGCGATGTTGAGGTTTGGTTGGCGATTCGGAGGAAGGCATCGCCGTTTGGGGTGGTGAAGTGGTCGCCGGATGGGCGAAGCATTGCGGCGGTGAGCGGGCCGGACCTTCCTGGTGATGGCATTGTCTGGCTATGGCGACTAGACGGTTCCGAACGGTTACTCCTGAAAGGACACCAAAATTGTGTTAGCGATCTCGCCTGGTCGCCGGATGGGGCGAGTTTAGCCAGCGGGTCCGATGACAAGACGGTGCGGGTGTGGGACGCCGCCACAGGCCGCGCCCGTCAGACGCTTGAAGGGCATAGCGGGTTGGTGCTCAGCGTGGCGTGGTCACCTGATGGGGCGAGTTTAGCCAGCGGATCCGATGACAAGACGGTGCGGGTGTGGGAGGCCGCCACGGGCCGCGCCCTTCAGACGCTTGAAGGGCATAGCGGGTTGGTGCTCAGCGTGGCGTGGTCACCTGATGGGGCGAGTCTAGCCAGTGGATGCTATGACCATACGGTGCGGGTGTGGGACGCCACCACAGGTCGCGCCCGTCACACGCTCGAAGGTCACGGCAATTCGGTGCGCAGCGTGGCGTGGTCGCCAGATGGGGCGAGTCTAGCCAGCGGATCCGACGACTATACGGTGCGGGCGTGGGATGCGGCCACGGGACGTGAGCGTCATGCGTTCGAAGGACATAGGGGATCGGTTGGCTGCGTGGCGTGGTCGCCGGATGGGGCGAATCTGGCCAGCGGATCCACTGACCATACGGTGCGGGTGGGGGACGTGGCGACAGGCCGCGCCCTTCAGACGCTCGAAGGGCACGGCGATTGGGTGCAAAGCGTGGCGTGGTCGCCGGATGGGGCGAGTCTAGCCAGCGGATCCGATGACCATGCGGTGCGGGTGTGGGACGCCGCCACAGGCCGCGCCCGTCACACGCTCGAAGGGCACGGCGATTGGGTGCTCAGCGTGGCGTGGTCGCCGGATGGGGCGAATCTGGCCAGCGGATCCTCTGACAAGACGGTGCGAGTGTGGGACGCCGCCGCAGGCCGTGCCTGTCGCACCCTCGAAGGTCACGGCCATTGGCTGCGCAGCGTGGTGTGGTCGCCGGATGGGGCAAGTCTAGCCAGTGGATCCGATGACAAGACGGTTCTATTGTGGGATGGAGCGACCGGCCGTGAGCGTCACGCGTTCGAAGGACATAGCGGATCAGTGCGCAGCGTGGCATGGTCGCCGGATGGGGCGAGTTTAGCCAGCGGATCCACTGATAAGACGGTGCGGGTGTGGGACGCCGCCACAGGCCGCGCCCGTCACACGCTCGAAGGGCACGGCGATTGGGTGCAAAGCGTGGCGTGGTCGTCGGATGGGGCCAGTCTAGCCAGCGGATCCGATGACCATACGGTGCGGGTGTGGGAGGCCGCCACGGGCCGCGCCCTTCAGACGCTCGAAGGGAATAGCGGGTTGGTGCAAAGCGTGGCGTGGTCACCGGATGGGGCGAGTTTAGCCAGCGGATCCGATGACAATACGGTTCGGGTGTGGGATGCGGCAACCGGCGGTGAGCGTCACGCGTTCGAAGGACATAGAAGATCAGTGCGTAGCGTGGCGTGGTCGCCGGATGGATCTAGACTGGCCAGCGGATCTGATGACAAAACCGTGCGGGTGTGGGATGCCGTTTCACGCCGGGCTGGGCTCGTATTAGAAGGCCATCAGGCATCCGTCGTTCTTCTCGCCTGGTCCCGCGACAGCCGGCTTATTGCCTCCGTTGGCGGAGATGGCGAAGTTCGCCTATGGGCCGTCGTTTCAGGGCAATTGCTGAGCCGGCGCCCCCCTCTGCCATTTGGGCAATCACCGGCAGGCGTGGCGTTCGGAGACGGTGGCGCCAGTTGGGAAAGGGACGAATTAGCGGTTCGCATCTGGAAGCCTATGGCCTCCGGCGACGCGGTTGCCGCCCAGGTCTTGCAGGCCTCCGCCAAGGTGATTCTGGCGGGTGACAGCAATGCCGGCAAGACATGCCTGGCGCGGCGTCTGGCGGAAGACCGCTATGAAGAAGGGCAGACCACGACGCATGGGATGCAGATCTGGACCGTCCCTCCCCAGAAGTTTCATCCGGATGGCGTGGCGCCGGCCGGGCAAAGCCGCGAAGTGTTTCTTTGGGATCTGGGCGGGCAGGACGAGTACCAGCTTGTGAACCAGTTGTTTCTTCACGACAGCACAGTGGGGCTGGTGTTGTTCGATGGGGCGCGCGGCGCCGTGGGGATGGAATCCGCTAAGGCGTGGAACGACCGGCTGCAGACGCGCGCGAATCCATCGATTCGCAAGCTGCTGATTCGATCAAAAGCCGATCAGGCGGGCGTTGTCCCAGAGGCGGGCGTTGAGGAGCTCCGGCAGCGGCTCGGGTTCCGAAAATCGATCCCGGTGAGCGCGGCGCTCGATGGCGATGCAGGCGTGGCGGAGCTGCGGGAGGAACTGCATCGCGCGATCGACTGGGGTGCGATTGGAGTGACGAGCAGGCCAGCGTCCTTTCAGACGATTCGCGATTGTCTTCTGGAGGCGAGACAAGGTGGAGAGTGCGTTCTCTATTTGGAGGACCTGGAGAGGCGTCTTTCGCGCCGTAAGCTTGCGATTGAGACTAGCGCGCTGGATACGACGTTGGGGCATCTCTCTCGTGAAGGGCAGGTCGTGGACATCCGGCTGCAATCGGGCGACCGGGTGATTGTGCTGCGCGTGGATGCGCTCTCGCGCTACGCGGGCTCGCTGGTGCAGGTGGCGCGCACGAACCCGCGGGGCGTGCCGGTGCTGGAGCAGGATCGCATTCTTTCGAGGGATATGATCTTTCCCGGGCTCGAGGACGGGGAACGGCTTGCCCGATTGGAAGAAAAGACCGTGATTGAGTGCGCGGTGCGGCTCATGATCGAACGCGGGTTATGCTTCGACCACCAGGGGCTGCTGATCTTTCCGACCCTGTTTAACGAGCTTGCGCCGCGCGAGGGAGCACTGCCGCCTTCGGCGCCGGTTTACTACGATTTCAATGGGCCGATCGACAACGTCTATGCGTCGCTGGTGGCGCGGCTTGCGGTGAGTGGGAAGTTCGGGCCCGTGCGGCTGTGGGCGTTACGCGGAGTTCGGCGAAAGCAGCGGCGGGACTTTTGGTTTGCGGCGGGCAGATTCGACCGGGCGCGGGCACCTGGACCTTTACTTCGACGCCGCGACGAGCGCGGAACTGCGGCTGCTGTTTCGCGATTTCGTCAACGATCATTTGGAAAGCGAAGGCGTTTCGGTGCTGACCGGGCTTGCGTTCACGTGCCGGGAGTGCAAAAAGGAGTTTTCCGAGGAGGATATCCGGTTCCGGTTGGACGCGGGTAAAGACGAGATTTCGTGCCAGCGCTGCGGGACAGGTTACTCGCTATTCGCGGCGTCGGGGACGGAAACGCCCGAGAGCAGAAAGGCGCTGGTGGCGTTCAAGACGGACGTGGAACAACGGACGCAATCGGCAGAGCGAAAAGTGGCAGCGGCCATGGCCCATCCGCGCCCGATGGATACTACCGAACCGCGACGGATTTTGCATTTGAGCGATTTGCATTTTACAGAGGCGACGAAGACGGATTCGGTGCTGCAGCCGCTGGCGGCGGATTTGCGCGACGAGTTGGGGATCAAGCGACTGGATTACGTGGTAGTCTCGGGCGACTTCGCGGATAAGTGCAATCACTCGGGGTTCGATGCGGCGCGGGAGTTTCTGGGGCAGCTTACAGAACGGTTCGGGGTGAATCCGCTGAAGACAATTCTTGTGCCAGGAAATCACGATTTGTCGCGGGAGACTTCTCATTTCGATTGGGCATCGTGGAAGGCGGATGGGAAGTACGAGGATGTTATAAGACTGGTGACGTGGTCTTCACGCCGAACGCGCGGTATGTCGAACGGTTCGATGCGTTCCGAAAGTTCTATCATTCGTTTTATTCGATGAAGGAGTATCCGGTGGATCCGGCACGGCAGTTTGAGGCGATTGAGGATGAGACGGGGCTTTGCTTTTTGTGTTTAAACTCGGCGTGGAGGGTTGATCAGTTCCGTCCGGAGCGGGCGGAGTTGAATAACGATGCTTTAAGCACGGCGTTGACGCAAAACGGGGAAGGTGAAGCTGGGGATTCTTGTATGGCATCATGCGGCGGCGGGGGATCGGAAGGTGGCGGATACGGATGCGATGGAGCGGCTGGGAGCGAGCGGGTTCCGCGTGCTGCTGCATGGGGACGTGCATAAGCGGCGCGACGATTTGTTGAATTATCTGGATGCTCGGCGGCGAATTCATGTGGTGGGCGGCGGGGCGTTTGGGACCCGGATGGAAGACCGGCCTGAATCAACTCCGCGGTTGTATTCGGTGCTGGAGGTGGCGCGGGATTTGGGGGCGATTCGGGTGATTCGGCGGCGGCAGAATACGGCGGAGGGGGCTTATGAGGCGCATGCTGTGTATCCGGGTGAGGATAGGCATTCGATGAGGGGGGAGTATGGGATTGAGTTTTGACGGTGAGAATTTGATGGGGAAGGTAATGGCTAGATTGAGGGAAGCGCGCCTTCGGCGCGTGGGCAGGCCAGGAGGCCTACCCCACTTGGGGGTGGCGGTGATTGCGTTGTTGGCGGGCATAGCTACGGCGCAGAGGCCTGACGGAATCTATGCGGAGATCCGGACATCCAAGGGGCTGATTGTGGCGCGGCTTGAGGCGGAGCTTAC
Organism: Bryobacterales bacterium; assembly: GCA_963763545.1. Taxonomy (GTDB): domain Bacteria; phylum Acidobacteriota; class Terriglobia; order Bryobacterales; family Bryobacteraceae; genus PALSA-243. The sequence continues at coordinate 51,340 of CAVXPE010000042.1, read as the reverse complement.
GCCGATGACCGTCGCTAACTTTGTCGGGCTGGCGGAAGGGACTATCGCGAATGCGGCCTTCGATCCGGGCCGGCCGTTCTTCGATGGGACGGTGTATCATCGCGTGGTTCCGGGACATGTGATCCAAACCGGGATTCCCCAATCGGATCGCGCCAAGGGGCCGGGCTACATGTTTCCAAATGAGATCCACGCGAAGTTGAGTCACAATCACGCGGGAGCGCTCAATATTGCGAATAGCGGTCCCAACACGAATGCGTCGCAGTTCTGCATCATGTTGGGAGACCGGTCGTACCTCGATGGCGATTACACAGTGTTCGGCGACGTCGTACAGGGGATGGATGTGGTGATGAAGATCGCGCAGGGCGATGTGGTGGAGAGCGTGCGCATTGTGCGCGTTGGCGCGAAGGCGCAGACGTTCCATCCGACTACGGAATCGTTTCGCGCCATGGTGGGCGCGGCGGAAGAGCGGGTGAAGGTGAACGCGGATAAGAAGCGCGTGGCCGAACAGGAATGGGTTGCGGCGCATTATCCGAAGACTTCGGCAACGGGTGGTGGGGGAGGCGCGACTCAGTTGCGGTATCGCGGGACGGAGGTTCGCTATGTGGGCGATGTGATTGGGCGCGATGGGCCTCCGATTCAGCCTGTTGCTTTCGGCAGCGGCGAGAACGGCGTTCCCGGATTTGTGGACGCGCCTGCTAGTTTTCCCGTGGGGACGAAAATCAATGCTGGATTCGATAGCGGCGTGGCGGGGATGGCGCCGGGGGAACGGCGGGTGATCGTGGTGCCGGCCGCGGCGGGCTACGGGCGCGCGGGGCACTACGCGCCGGAGGTTCCGGGCAGGCGGCGGTTCGTGGTCTCGCCGAACGCGATGCTGGTTTATGAGGTGGAGGCGCTAGGGGGACGGTGAAAACGCGCGCCTTCGGCGCGTGGACAGGCCAGGAGGCCTATCCCACTTCTTTCCGAAGAACCCAGGTGGTCATCGAGCGTTGATTCTGGACGACGGTGGTCTTGATCGGATCGAGTAATTCGCCGTCGAGTTGTTCGGTGAGATGCATGAGAAGCGCTTCGTCCACGAGGTAGCGTTCGGACCCATCGGGCAAGAGGAAGCGGCGGCCGGCGCGGGGTTGGATGAGATTCTCGATTCCGATGGACGATGCCAGGCGGCAGAAGAACAGGCCGCCGGGTTTCAGAATGCGCCATGCCCCGCGGAGCATTGCATCGAACTGGGCATCGTCGCGGGCGAAGTGGAGGACGGCGCTGGCGAGGACGACATCGGCGAAGGCGTCGGGGAACGACATCGACTCTATCGCCTCGACGCGGAAATTTGGGGACGGGAGCGTGGCGATGGCGCGGGGATCGGTATCCACGCCGAAGATATCATATCCTTCGCGCCGGAAATAGGTCAGGTTGCGGCCGTAGCCGCAGCCGACGTCGACGATGCGCATGCCGGGCACGATGCGGCCGCGGAGGAGCTGGTCGAAGAGGTAGATATCGATCTGGCCAAATTGGTCTTGGAGAGTGGGCATGGTGTTTGCCTGTCCAGCAGTATACTGAACGAGCCGATGCCTAATTTGTTGCGATTTGAGTTGCGATCATGCAAACTTCGCCTATGAAGAGATCGTGTCTGAACGGGCTAGCATTGGCGGCCGCAGCTCTGGTTCTGTTGGGTGGCATGGCGCTTGCGCAGTCTCCCACGACTCGCCCCGCGTTTGACGCTTTTGAAGTGGCGACCATCAAACCAACGGGTCCAGATGCTATGGGCAGGTGGATTCGGATGCAGAGCGCGCATCAGTTCATGGCGCACAACCATACGCTGAAGACGCTGCTTGCGGCGGCTTACAATTTGAGCCCCGTCGCGATCTCGGGTGGGCCGACATGGGTTGAGTCCAATCGTTACGATATTCTCGCGAAGACGGCGGGTGAAGCGCGTCCCAGCTTGGATGAGCAAATGGCGATGCTGCGGAAGCTTCTGAGCGAGCGGTTCCAGCTTGGTTTTCATCGCGAGGAGAAGCAGTTGCCGATTTATGAGCTTACGGTGGCGAAGGGCGGCCCGAAGCTGAAGGAGAGCACAGAGTCACCGGATGCGAATCCGGAAGGGCCTCCGCCACTCATCTTTGTTTTGTCTCCGCAGGTGGTGCGGCTACCGGCGCGCAACGCGACCATGGCGGAACTGGCTTCGGTGATGCAACGGGCTGCGCTTGACCGGCCGGTAGTGGATAAGACTGGGCTCTCCGGCAGGTACGATTTCGATCTGGAATGGACGCCAGAGGAAGATCAGTTTGGCGGAGCGGGCCTAAAGGGAACGCCGGAATCGAGTAAACCGGGCCTTTTCGCTGCGATTCAACAGGAGTTGGGGCTGAAGCTTGAGGCGATAAGAGGTCCGATCGAGGCGCTCGTCATCGATCGGGCGGAGCGGCCCTCGGCGAATTAGAGGCAAAGAAGATTAGAAGACGGGGGTTCTGCCCGCGCGGTCATATAATAAGTAGCGCGATGCAACCACCCGCGCCGGCGCCACGCCTTCTCGCACGATTGGGAATGTCGAGCCGCGCCGTTCTCTATGTTGGCTTCGGCAGCCTATTGGCCCTCATGATTCTAGTCGCTGTCAGCGCTAACCGGGCGCTCGACCGCATCGAAGCTACAAGCGGCCAAATCCGCCACGGTTTTCTGCAGCGTGACGAACTCCTGAATCGGCTGCGCACCGACCTTTACCGCTCCAGCATCGATCTGCGCGATTACCTCATGCATGCCGACGATGAGCTCGCGGCGCGCCGCCGAGTGGAACTTCAGCGGACCGAGCAGGAAGTGGATGCCGGCCTGGCGCAATATCGTAAGGATGCCCCGCCGCGCGAGGTTGTGGCGATCTCTCAACTGCAGCACGACGTGAAGGCCTACTTCGGTTTAATCGACCCCGTTCTTACATGGGACGCGGCCACGCGCCACGCCCAAGGCGGCGATTTCCTTCGCACGCAACTTTTTCCTCGCCGCCAGGAGTTGCTCCAGTTCTCCGATCGCATTCGCGAAATGGACGCACGCCAGCTCGATTTCGGCGAGAGCGACGTGGCCCAGGTGTTCGCCAGCTTCCGCCGCGAGGTAATCGGCGTCACTCTGCTCACTACCATCTTCGGGCTCGGACTCGCGCTGTTCAGCATTGGCCGCGTGCAGTCGCTCGAGGCCGAATCGAAGGAGCGCTATCGTGAAGTGGCGCAGGCGCGCGAGGAATTGCACCGCCTTTCGGCACGGCTGGTGGAGGTGCAGGAGGAGGAGCGGCGCAAGCTCTCGCGCGAACTGCACGACGAAGTCGGCCAATCCATGTCGGCGCTGCTGGTGGAGTTGGGAAATCTGGCATCTGTGCTGCCGCCGGAAAACGCCGCGCTCGGCGATCGCGTGCAAGCCCTCAAACGTCTCGCGGAGAATAACGTGGTGGTGTTGCGCAATCTTTCGCTGCTGCTGCGCCCTTCCATGCTTGACGATCTCGGCCTCATTCCGGCACTGAAATGGCAAGCGCGCGAAGTGGCGCGCCGCAGCGGCCTCAAGATCAAAGTGAATGCCGAAGACGTTGCCGACGATCTGCCTGACGAATACCGCACTTGCGTCTTCCGCGTAGTGCAGGAAGCGCTGCACAACGTTACGCGCCACGCCAAGGCCACGCAGGTGACCATCTCCGTGACCCGCGGTGAGCGCGGCGTAAGCGTTCGCATCCAGGACAATGGCACGGGATTCCAATCGCAAGATAAGGGTATGGGAATTCTCGGGATGGAGGAGCGCATTCGCCATTTACACGGAAGTTTTCACATCGATTCGCGCCCTGGGGAAGGAACCATTGTCGCGGTGGACCTGCCGATCGCGCCCGCCCGCGAACTGGCTGCGGCGGGCGCCATGATCCCATGACGCGAATCATGCTGGCAGACGATCATGCCGTGATGCGCACCGGCCTGCGCCTGGTGCTCGAACGCCAAGCCGACTTCCAGGTGGTGGGTGAAGCCTCGGATGGCCGCGAAGCCGTCGCCATGGCGCAGAAGCTTACGCCCGATGTGTTGGTAATGGACATCGGCATGCCCAACCTCAATGGCATCGAAGCCACCCGCCAGTTGGCTGCAGCCGCGCCGCAGATGGCGATCGTTATTCTCAGCATGCATTCCGACGAATCCTACGTGCTGCGGGCGCTCAAAGCCGGCGCGAAGGCCTATTTGTTGAAGGAATCGGCGGAATCGGATCTCATCGCCGCCATCCGCGCGGTGTATTCGGGCAAGGCGTTCTTTCAGTCCGGCCGTTAGCAGAATGCTCGTAGAGGATTACGTTCGCCAATTGCAGGATCGCGAAATCGAAGACAGCTACGAACTGCTAACTACGCGCGAGCGCGAAATCCTGCAACTTGTGGCCGAAGGTAAAAGCAACAAAGAGATCGCTGCCGTTCTCAATCTGAGTCTGTATACAGTGGAGACGCACCGCGGTAACTTGATGGAGAAACTCGGCCTGCACACGGTCCCAGAGTTGATTCTCTACGCCGTGCGCAAGGGCGTCATCTCCTGATAGGATTCGGCCATGATGCGCTCCAAAATCTCGGTAACTTCGAAGACGGCGCGGTTGTCGAGAGTTTCCGTGGCTGCCCGATACTTTGAATAGGTGGCAGGCTCGAGCAATCGATCGACTGCTCCCGCGATCCCCCGGAAATTCGGCAGGGCAATGCCAACGCCCTTCTCGATCAGCCATTCGGCGTTGTAACGCTCCTGCGGCATCGTCCAGGCGTTGCGTTCCACGATGACCGGCAGGTGCATCGCAACGGCTTCGCTGATGCTGCCGGGCCCCGGTTTGCCGATGAAGTAATCGGCTAGTTGCATGTAGCGGGGAACGTCGTGCGTGAATCCTTCCACAAAGACCGGCGCCCGGTGTGGCGTGGCGCGAAGACGGGCCGCCAGTTCGCCGTTGTTACCGCAGATGAGAATCAGTTGGCGGTCTTGCAGGTCGCGGGCAATCTCGGCCATTACCTCCGCGCCCTGGCCCCCGAAAAGCACCAGGCCTACGGGTTTGCCCGGCTCGAGACCTAACTCCGCTCGCCGCTTGGCGCGCTCTTCGGCGCTGAGCGGTGGGATCTCGTAGAACCGCGGATTCAAGATCATTCCTGAAACGCGAAACACTTTCGATCTGGCGAGTCCCATTGCGAGCGCTTGCTCAACCGCCCTGTCAGTTCCGCAAATCATGTACTGGTCCTGGCGCTCGATCCAAAAATGCGGCGGATAATCGGCGAAATCGGTGATGATCGTTACCATTGGCGCGCTGGGCAGCGCCTTCCGTATGCTTTCCCAGACTGCGCGATTCAAGTTGGGGATAAGGGAAATCACCATGTCCGGCCGGTTCTTACGCCAGAGAGCTTCTAACGCGCGGACGGTTTGCCTGTGATACAAACGTATGGCCAAGTGCATTACTTTCAATAGGTATTTCGAACCGAGAGTCCAGCCTTTCTTGAGCAGGTTGTTGTAGATATCTTGCGCACGCACGCCACTCAATTTGCGGAAGATATCGAACTCATCCAGTAAATCCTGCATATTGATCAGCTCGACTTCAAACGGGAGCCGCCGCTTTTCGATGGTCGCCCGCAACGCGGTGGCCGCCGCCCGGTGCCCTCCGCCGGCGTCAAAGAAGAGGAAATTCAACCGTTTCACAGTTTCGATTGTGTCACGGCGCGCCAAGTTCGCAATTAAAAAACAGACTCGTTAATGAATGTTTTTTGCTGACGTCACAGATTTGTAGCAGTCTTGGCGCTAGATATTAGATATGCGGTGCGATCTGCACGTACATACGCTGCATTCGGGAATGTGTACGATCCCGCTGCTGCGGCGCGTCTGTCGCGAATCCTATAACCAGCCTCTTGAAGTTTATGAAAAACTGAAACGGCTCGGGATGGATCTGGTCACGATTACGGATCACGATTCCATCGGCGCATGTGGAATCTTTGCGCTCCCGCCCGGACTTCTTCCTGAGCGAGGAAGTCACTTGTCATCTGCCAAGCGGCGGTGAATTACACGTTGGCGTGTACGATATCGCCGATCGCGACCACATCGAGTTGCAGCGCCGGCGTGACGATTTCGAATCCTTCCGCGCTTATCTCGAGGAGCGCGATCTCTTCTACAGCGCCAACCACATTTTCTCCAGCCTCACGGGCGTACGGGTAACCGAGGATTTCGAGCTTTTCGAGCACGCCTTCCCGGCGCTTGAAACACGCAACGGGCACATGTTGAAGATCGCCAACGAAAACGCCGCGCTGCTTGCCGATTTCACAGCCCGGGCCGAGGTGGGCGGCAGCGATGCGCATGCCATCGCTTCGGTAGGTTGCGCGTATACAGTGGTGCCTTACGCGCGCGATAAGCGCGAGTATCTGGACGGTTTGCGCCGCGGTCTGGGGCGCGTGCGCGGCGAGACCGGTGGTTATCTCAAGTTAACGCGCGATCTGTGGAGTATCGGGAGTAGCATGGTGAGGAGCAATCCCTGCACGCTGCCCGTGAGTTTGCTGGGGGTTGCGGTTCCGCTCGTTACGTTGGGAAACTATGTAATAGAGAGCGTGTTCGCGCGCTGGTGGATGTCCCGCTATTTGAAGTTGCGGGCGCTGCGAGTGGCGAATTCGGCCGCTAGTCCGATGGCGGAGGCGGCATGACGCTACCGGCGGCAATGCTGAATTTTATCGCTCACCGCGATCATCGGCTGATGCGCCGCGTGAACCGTTGGTCCGCGCCGCGGTGGATTCGCGTGTGGATGATCTGCGCCACACGGGGCGGCGATGGATGGCTCTGGTATGCGTTGGGGGCAATCCTGTTGCTCTTCGGGGGACCGGACCGCTTTATGGCGGTGGGCGCCGCAGCCTTCGCGGCGGGTTTGGGTATCGCCCTCTTCCTACGCATCAAGAAAGCCACGGGCCGCAAGCGCCCGTGCGCTATCGAACCGCACTGCTGGGCACGGCTGCTCCCGCCCGATCAGTTCTCATTTCCTTCCGGACATACCATCACCGCGTTCGCCGTGGCTGTCACTTTGAGCCTGTTCTATCCTGAACTCGCGCCCGGGCTGCTCTTCTGCGCCCTGAGCGTGGCTGCCTCGCGCATTTTGTTGGGCATGCATTTCCTGAGCGACGTGCTGGCCGGCGCGGCGATAGGAACGCTGCTGGCTTATGGATCGGCTTGGGCGATGCGGCTGGTGGCGTAGCTCATCGCTTCGCAAGTACGGCCTCCTATTCCGCGAAAACCGCGCCCTTGCGCTCGCGGCTTGGTAAGGCGGACTAGTGTGGCGGCCCGGCGGCCCCGCTACGTTCCAGTTTCGCGAGTTCCTCGCGCACCGTGGCGGCGTCGTGTGCATCTGGAGCCATCTCGAGGTAGGTCCGGAAGCACTTGGCCGATTCGGCAAATTCCTGCTTCTGCAACAGTATCAAGCCGAGCACATAGTTCAGGCGGGGGATTTTGTGGTCCTTGTCGATGTGCAGGCCTTGCCGCGCGGCGCGTTCGGCTGCCTCCACTTTGTTCAGCCGGGCGTTCGCGATTGCGTTGATGAGGTAGGCCGCCGCGTAGTCGTCGGGATCGAGCTGGAGCCACTCTGCCGAGTATTGTTCCGCCGCCGGCCAGTCCTGGCGCCGGTCGGCTTGGGCAGCAAGGCTCTCGTAGGGCTTAACGTATTTCGGGTCTTGCTTACAGGCTTCATTCCAGGCTTCCGCCGCGCCGGCGAGGTCGTTCCGGTTCTGGCGCACCTGGCCGAGTTGATACCAAGCAATGGCGAATTTCGGATAGATCTTCACGGCCTTCGTGAACTCTGAGCCCGCAGCATCCCACTCCTGCTTCTTGAATGCCTCCATCCCCTTTTCATACGCCTTTCGTGCATTCGCCGGGGCTGCGGCGGTAGTCACGCTAATGGTCAGAGTGTCCGAGCGGGAGAGCGGATGGAGGACGATAGTTCCGATTCTGCCATCGTCGGAGGCGCTTCGCACGGCCAAGGCTACGGTTTCGGTTCGGAATCCCGAAAGAACCGCCTGGACCTCGCAGTCGCGCAGCGCCGTTGTGATGGGGTTGGTATATTGAGTTGAACTTCTATTGATCGCCTTGCCCAGATCGGGCGATTGCGCGGGCGCCTGGCTGGCATCGGCTGCGGCAGTGACGCCGCCTCCGGTGTCCACCGGGAAACTGAAGTACCCTCGTGCGTCCGTCCGCGCCGAAAAAACTGCGCGGCCGTTGCAGACTTGCTGGATGAGGACAGCATCTAGGGGTGGAGATCCATCTTCCAGCTTCACATCGCCGGAGATGAAAACATTCCGCTCCGTGGCCTGTCCCCACATCGCCGGGATGCCGGCTAGAACTGTCACGGGAACCGCAAGCGCTCGGAACCGCATAATGCCGCCAGCGTTCTTCATCATAATGGCGCTTACGGGGAAAATCCAGTTTAAGTTCCCTGCGCATCGCAAAGGTTCAAGACTGTTTCATCGACTTCGAAATCTGGGGGGGGGGAAGGCTTGCCGCGGCAGCTATGAAAAATGGAATCAATTCGATGCGGTTTTTGGTAGTCTTGGATTGCGGAAATGCCATCGGATGCAACCGAAACATCGTTAACGCCCGTGTCGGGGCATAACCTGATTTAACGCGTTAAACATACATATTTTCAATAACATAAGAGGGAAAATCAGGCTTAACGCATTAACCAATTGGACGTTAACGGTTACTTCAGTAATGGTATTCCATTACCGATTGACACCTCTAGTAGATAGCCGTAATCTCTTAACCACAAGTGCAGGCAGTGTCGGATCGGTGACTAGTGTATCGATTTGGCCACGATCCCTGCGCGACTACGTAATGAGAAATCGGTCTGATCTCTTCTTAGGGGAGGTTCAAATGCGTTTTATAGTTGGTTCCGCGTCAGAGAATGCTCCGGTAAAAAGGTTCCAGTGGGGGATCATCGTAGCCGTCGGGCTGATCCTTTTATTTACGCAAACAGCCGCGTTCGCCCAGTTCGCGAGCGGCTCGATTGGCGCTACGGTCACAGACGCAACCGGCGCGGCCATACCTGGGGCGAAGGTTGTCTTGAAAAACGAGGCTACGGGCGCAGTTCGGGACACCGTGACTAACGGCACGGGATATTTCGATTTTCCCTCGGTACTGCCTGCGAGCTACTCGGTCACTGTTTCCGCTCCGGGCCTCCGGACCGCTGAACAAACCGGCATCGTCTTGACGCAGGGGTCAACTTTGCGCTTAACTACGATCACTCTGCAGGTCCAAACGCAAAAAACGGAGGTAGAGGTTATCGCGGCTGAATCCGTGGTTGTGCCTGTCGATTCTGGCCAGTCGAGCCAAACCCTGAATCAAAGCATGGTCGAGAACATCTCGCTGAATGGCCGCGATGCGGCCGAGTTGATCAAGATTATGCCGGGCACCTCCATCGTCTCGGGATTAAGCCAGAGCATGTGGGGTCAGGGAGCCGTGCCGACGTCGAGTAACAACGGGCCGATCGGCAATTTCTCCGTCCAAGGCAGTCCTCTCTACGGCGGCATGACCATGACTTCGGATGGCGCAAACCTGCTCGACCCGGGAAACCAGGGAACCCAGACCGCAAACATCAATCAGAACCAAGTCCAGGAAGTTTCGGTTCTGACGAACGCTTACGGCGCGGAATTTGCCAAGGGGCCGATCACCTTCCAGGCGATCGGTAAGAGCGGTAGCGCCCATTTCCATGGACAAGCCTACTTCTATGCGCGCAACGGGGTGCTCAACAGCAACGGGTGGTACAACAACAGTCAAAAGGTGCAAGCGCCGCCCAACAGCTTCTATTATCCCGGCGGCGACTTTGGCGGTCCGGTGGTTATTCCGGGTTTGCACTTTAACAAGAACCACGACAAGTTGTTCTTCTACGGCGCCTATGAGTATATGGATCAGCATCCGGCGGGCGCCTTGCAGCAGTATTTCGTGCCCACTCCGCAGATGCTGCAGGGGAACTTCACTCCAGCCTATCTCTCATCCCTAGGCGCCAATTTCGTGAACTCGGAATATCTGGATTCAGCTAACCTGAACTCGGCGCTTTACCCCACTGGCCAGATTCCGGCATCCGATCTTAATGCGAGTTCGTTGGCGATGTTGAAGCTCATGCCGGCTCCGAACGTTAATCCGCTCACGAACCCGACCGGAGCAAACTATCAAACGTTTATCGGACCACCGGTGAACCGCTGGGAACTGCGCCTGCGCGGCGACTACAACATCAGCGCCAACACGAAATTGTTCTTCTCCTGGAACCACCAGCTTGAGCACGATCAGAACCCCATCAGTATCTGGTGGAACCTGAATGGCTCCCTGCCGTATCCGACGTCTCAAAATGCCAACCAGGACTCTAACGTGTACAGCGCGAACCTGGTGCATGTATTCAGTCCCACGCTGACCAATGAGTTTGTCTTCGCGGACGCCACGTTCCTGAACCCGATCACCCTTGGCAACCCGGCCGCGGTGAGCCCCAGCGGAATCGGATTCTCGATGAACGGCCTGTTCTCGAACCCCTATACCGCAATGATGCCAAATACGTACGGCTATGGCGGACAAGCGAATGGCGTGGTCGGGTTCGGCACATATTCGTACGGCGAGCCATTCACGCCCGCCGGGAAGAACTCGTTTGGTAAGCTGTCGCAGACTCCGCAGATCAGCGATAACGTGAGCAAGATCATCGGCGCCCATACTCTCAAGGTTGGCGTTTATTGGGATTACGCGCGCAACTACCAGACCAGCGGCAGTTTGAGCAGCGGCGTACAAGGCGCGGCCAATTTCGACGTTTGGGGACCTTCAACCATCAACACGGGCAACTACCTCGCCAACTACGTAACAGCCCGCATTACCGGCTTTACGCAGGACAACGCCGAAGCTGTGCAGGACATGAAATATAGCCAATACTCGTTCTTCTTTAACGACCAGTGGAAGGCCAGCCGCAGGCTGACGCTAACCGGTGGTCTGCGGTTCGAGCATATGGGCAATTGGGTTCCAAACAACAATTACGGCGTAGCTGTGTGGGATCCGGCCACCTATAACAACACCTCGTCGGCGGGCGCCTGGACCGGGCTGCAATGGAACAGTATCAATTCCTCCATCCCGTCATCGGGCTTCCCCAATAAGGCTTTCTTTGTAGAGCCCAGATTTGGCTTCGCTTACGATCTTTTCGGCAACGGCAAGACCGTAATCCGCGGTGGCGCCGGCCTGTTCCGGTTCCAGATTGCATACAACAATGCCAGCGCCGGTTACAATCAGCCCCTGGGCCTGGAATCCGTAAGCGTCAATGGCCAACAATGCTGCGTGGGGTGGAATCAGTTCCCGCAATATAGCCTGGCGCTGGGTCCCGCGGGACTGGGTACAGCCGTCAGCGCACTCACTATGGGCGACAATTCGACGCCCAACACATGGACCTACAACGTCACGATCTCACAGCGCGCACCTTGGCGATCGGTTGCGGAATTCCAGTACGCCGGCAGCAGGTCGCGCGATCTGTTGAGCACCGGCGGGAATAACAACGGTCCGGGTTCTATCGATATACCAGCGTTGGGCGCGTACTTCGGGACGGATCCACTAACTGGCCAAAACCTTTACAAGCAGGGGACTCTACCCAATAATTTCCCGAATCTGAATGACTTCCTGCCGTACCAAAACTACACAGGAATTACACTAATCGGCCACCTCAACTACTCCAACTACAACGCGTTTATCATGACGTGGCAAAAGCAGGCCGGACGCATTACCTTCACCGCAAACTATTCGTTCTCCAAGAACATGGGCATTCGCGACGGTCAGACTTCCAATGGCAATGGCGACGGGCAAGCCGTGTGGCCCTACAGCTTAGGCGCGAACTACGGCGTGTTGGGCTACGACCGCACGCAAATATTCAATGCCGCCTACGTAATCAACCTTCCCAACGCCGTACATGGCAAGGGCAACAGGCTCTTGGGCGGAGTCGGCAATGGCTGGATTCTTTCGGGTATCACGCAACTGCAAAGCGGTCCTCCGCTTCAGCCAAATACCGCCGGGTCGCTCAACATCTCGTGGCCAACCAGTATGCAACCGACGGACTATCTAGGCACCAACGCGCCGGTCAGTACTATGCCGTTGCTGACTTGCGATCCGCGCTCAGGTCTGAAGTCCGGCCAATACTTTAATCCGAGCTGTTTCGCGCCTCCGACTGGAGGACAGAACGGGGATATCATCTGGCCGTACATCAAGGGGCCGGCGTTCTTCAATAGCGACCTTGCGATTTACAAGGACTTCCACATCCGGGAGAAAGACAGAGTTGAATTCCGCATGTCGGCGTTCAACTTCCTGAACCACGCCCTTCCGCAGTTCGGCATATCGGGCAACAGCGATATCAACCTGAACTTCTCGGCGCCGAGCGCGAGTTCCTGCGGCAACAACCCGGCTCCATGCGGCGTGAGCCAAACCAACCTCAATGCGCTCACGACCGGCACCCCGTTGTACAAGAACAACGTTCCGCGCGTGATCGAGTTCGCTGTGAAGTTTATGTTCTAGCTTCATCAGCAAGACAGTATCAAAGACAAGGAAGGGGGCGGCATCTTAGTCGTCCCCTTTTTCCTTTGCGCGCCAAGTATTCCGGCGCTTAGGGAACGCCATCCCGCCAGCATATACTGAAGAGAATTCGCTTCGAAATTGGGAACCCTTTTCCACCTGCGCGGCCGCCCGTCGTCCCGACTGGCATTTAGTTGGAAGGCGGTGTTCGTCTGCTTCCCCTTCTTGGCGTTGGGAAGCGCGATTCTCGGACCCATAACCTTCGAGGAGATCGCAGGCCGCGCCGGGGTTCACTTTACGACCAATAGCTCGCCGACGCCTCTGAGGCGGCAGCCGGAGACGATGCCGGGCGGCGTAGCCCTGTTCGACTACGACGGAGATGGATACCTCGATATCTATTTCGTGAATGGCGCCGAGATGCCTTCGTTGGTTAAGCGAGGTCCCCAATTCAGCAACCGGCTCTTCCATAACAACGGAAATCTTACTTTTACCGACGTCACGGAGAAATCTGGATTGGGCGGCGCGGGATACGGCATCGGAGCGGCCGTCGGAGATTACGACAATGACGGGCGGCCTGATCTGTTCGTAACTACCGTTAACGGGAATCAGTTGTTCCACAACAACGGGGGTGGCTCCTTTACCGAGGTGACGGCGAAAGCCGGCGTGCAAGGTGGCATATACAAAGGCAAGAGGATGTGGTCGATAGCCGCCGCTTGGCTCGACTATAACAACGACGGTTTGCTGGATCTCTTTGTCTCAAATTACTGCCGCTGGGACCCGCGGGAGGAACACCCGTGTTTCGCGAACGGCCAGAACGGCGCTCGAATCATCTGCGATCCGCGCTACTGCGATCCTCTACCCAACACGCTTTATCGCAACAATGGGGACGGTACGTTCACGGACGTTTCCACTCAGACAGGCATTGCGAACCACCTCGGCCGCGGCATGGGCGTAGCGATCGCCGATTACGATGGCGATGGGTATCCCGACGTCTTCGTGGCCAATGATAACGCCGCCAATCAACTCTTCCACAACATACGTGGCGAGCGCTTTGAAGAGGTCGCGCTTGATGCAGGCGTGGCGCTCGGAGAGGATGGCAACGTTCTTTCGGGAATGGGCGTGGATTTCCGGGACGTGCGAAACAATGGGCTGCCCGATCTGTGGATGACGGCCATCGAAAAGCAGACGTTCCCGCTCTACCGGAACCTGGGTCAGGGGCAATTCGCCGTCAAGACAACCTCCGCTGGGCTGGGGATGGACACCTTCGAGATGTCTGGTTGGGGTAACGGTATCGCCGATTTCGACAATGATGGTTGGAAGGACCTGTTTGTCGCGCGCTCGAATGTGGACGAAAACAAGCGTCTGTTTTCGCCGCGCACCTTTGAGGAGCCCAACGCCGTATTTCGCAATCTACAAGGCGGCAGGTTCCAAAACGTGAGCGTTACGGCCGGGCCCGATTTTCAGATTCCCGGCGGACACCGTGGCGTGGCTTTCGGCGATCTGGATAATGACGGCCGCTTGGACGCGGTGGTCACGGTTCTGAATGGCCAAGCCAAGATCTTTCACAACACCACGCGGAATAGCAATCACTGGATACTGTTGAAGCTTGCCGGCGCCAAGAGCAACCGCATGGGAATCGGCGCGAAAATCCGGGTGACAGCCGCCGACGGCGTCGTGCAATATAACCACGTCACAACCAGCGTAGGCTATGCATCTTCGAGTGACTCACGCGTGCATTTCGGTCTCGGCGCGAACCCCACGGTTAAGGAGATAGAAATCGCCTGGCCGAGCGGGATCCGGCAGATTCTGCACGACGTCGCGGCGGACCGCGTGGTCACGGTGACTGAGCCTGGCGACGGAAAAGCGGGATCGTTAACGAAACGGCGCTGATGTGGGGGCAGGCGAAGCCCTGCCTCAAGCTCTACTGCCGCTGGGCCTGCTGATACGACTGCCAGCCTGGCGCGCAAATCACGCACGAGGTTCGCGTCTTGGACGGGCGCCAGATCGACCGCCTGCTGCTCGGCATGAATTGCCTCGTCGGGCCGTCCCATCTTGCTGTAGACAGCACCCAGCATGTCGTAAGATTGCCAGTCCCGGCCTCCGCCGTCCTCGATGGATTTCTGCAGTTGCGCAAGCGCGTCGGAGAAGCGTCCCGCCTGCGACAGCGCGCCGGCCAAGCCGACGCGAAACTCCGCCACAGCTGGGGCCAGTTCCACAGCCTTCTCGAAGTGTGCGATGGCTTCGGCGTTCCGGCCGCTCTTGAAAAGCGCAGTCGCCAGCTTATATTGCACAGCTGCCGACTCCGGTTTCAAGGCGACCGCCTTTTCGAGATGTTCGAGTCCCTCGGCGGGTTGCCCTTTGCGGCCAAAATCGCACCGAAGTCGGCCTGCACGCCCGCATTTCCCGCATCCAAAGCCAGGGACTTCCGGTAATTCGCGATGGCTTCTTCCGGCTTCCCGTCCTGCGCCAGCGCCAGCGCAAACTGAGCGAAGGCGATGGGGTCGTCCGGGCTGAGGTCGCACGCCTTGCGGTACTCGGCCATCGATTCGCGCGGCTGGCCGGTCTGGCCCAACGAATAGGCCAGGTTGAGGTGCGCCCTGCCATCGCTCGGATCCTTCTGCAGCGCATCGCGCCACAGGGGGATCGCTTCGGCAAACTGGTTCTTCGTCATCAGATCGAAGGCAGTGGTCTCCATCTTGTAGTAAGCGTTTGCCACCGGGTCGATCTTCTCCAGGCCTCCCTTCGGAATATTGGCGAACTCCGGCAGATTCACCGCACGGTTCGCTGCCGTGGTCTTATCGACCAGGATAGGCGGGGTATCGTTTCCGTTCGCGTCCACGTGCGTCAGGTACAACTGGGTGTAAGGCGACCGGCTCTTTGACGAGAAGGCCATCCAGCGCCCGTTCGGCGAGAAGGTGTGCCAGGAGTTCATTAGCGGCGTGTTGCAATTCATGAGGCGCGCTTCGCCACCCTGGGAAGGCACGATGTAGAGCTTGCCGTCCGGCCGCATCACCATTCCGTTCCGGGCTTGAACAAAGACGATCCAGCGGCCATCGGGCGATACCTTTGGAAAGCTGTTGCTCATCCCGTTCTCGGAGGCGCCGCGAATGCGCTCGGGCTGGCCGCCCTTGCCATCGTTGAAAGGAATCCGGTAGAGGTCGTACTGGACCTGGGTTTCCTTTGGATCGTTGGCGTAGAGGGCAAGCGGGACGCCCGGCGGATACGGAGTTTTTCGCCTCGGCCCGCATGAACACGATGTACTTTCCGTCGGGGCTCCAAACACCGCCGGCTTGCACGTACCGCGCGTCATCGGCGCCGGGCAGCCGCTGCAAACGATTTGTCTGGCGATCGTACCAGGCCAGAGTGCCGCGCGTTGGATAGAACACTTGCAGGAAGCGGTAATCGAGGAAGTTGGCAACGTAATACTTGTCTTCCAACGTGCGCCCGCTCAACCGCTGGGCGGCCGCCGCATCGTCAATGGTCGAAAGAACGTAGCGGCCATCCGGCGAGACCTGAGACATGAAAGCGGCTCTCAAGCGGGGGATGGCCGGGTCGCGGACGGTGGGCCACTTGATCACATCCTGCGTGCGAATCGCCGTTTGCTTGGCTACGGGGATGAGGGCGTACAAACCGTGGTCGTTCTGCGGGCCGTCCACATCCAGCCCCAGTGTTTTGCCGTCGGCGGAGAAGGAATGGCAGTTGGCGCACGTCGAGATCTTCTCCATGACTACGTGGCTGCGCGGCTCGTCCAGGTAACGAAGTCTCCATTTGATGAGCCCGATCGCCTCGGGCGCGAGCGGCGTGATGACGCCCTTCTTGCCCTGATTCGGCATCAGCGGCACGTCGCGATAGAAGATGGGCGCTCCGGCCGGTTCTCTCGAAGTCTCGATGCTTACCTTCCCGCTGGAGACCGGCTGCTTCAACTCCCCGCCGCGAAACCCGGTTATCATGATTGTTGCCGGCGATGCCACGGAACGATTCTTGATGGTCCGCCAAGCGCTGGCATCGGGGGTCCACGTATGCGCGGCGGCCTGTTCGGGAGTCAGTTTGGGAAGCTCGTTGTTGGACGAAATGGCTTCCGGATCGATTTCCCCGATATGCATCGGTTCGCCGGCCGATTGAGCATGGATGGCGGGAGAGCCATCGGCAAAGCTGACGTCGATGGTCCATGACGCTACGTTGGCCGCGGCGTCACGCCAGAGAAACGTGGGAGGCGTGATTTCGGGCGGAAAGACCGAACCCTGCGCGGGGTAATCGATGGTGATTGTTGCCAGGCGGCCCGCCGATTCCTGGGGCGCGGCGCCTCTGAGCAGGATGAACGAACCTGTGCCGATTCCCGCTGCCAGAAGACAGACCGCGGAAACTCGGACTGGCCTACGGGTCAAAGCCGTTAATTCCATTATTCCCTCTGAGCCCTTATTGCCAAGTATTATATCCCTCGCTGGAGGTGGCAGGGTAAACGACAGATGCCGTTCAGTTAAGAGTCAAAGCAGTAAGAATTTGGTCGTGGCCTGAGAATTACCAGACAGCTCTTCGAAGCGGGCTCTTCTAGAACCCCTTAAGCGGCATTTCTACTGGGTGGCAGCCTATGCGGTGGACTTTTCGCGACATCAATGCGTTTCTCAGGCCATTCGCAACCGATCTCGAAGCCTGAAGACTCGCCGACGGAATTTAGATGTCACATCGGCACGTAGACCTGGAAGGCATTTCTGCGATCCGCCGGCCATATCCTCCTCTCAATCGAAATTAACCGCGCACAGGTGCGCGAGCGCGTAAATTGTCCACTGTGGGTTAACTCCGGCCACGGCCGGGAAGACGCTGCCGTCGCAAACGCGCAAATTAGCGATGCCGGGTACACGGAAATCGGGTCCGACGACGCCGATCGCCGGGTCGCTACTGATGGCGTTGCCGCCCTGCGGATGCGCGGTTGAAAGGGGCAGCAAATACAGATCCTGCGGCGTGAGAGCGGCCATCTCGGCGTCCAAGGCCTTGACGTCGTCCATCGTGGCCACTGCGCGCCCGTTGCCCAGCCGCACGATCACCGGCGACGCCTTTCCGTCGATAAACGCCGTGACCAGGCGGATCATGCCGCGGCGCAGTCGGTCGAGATCCACCGGGGCGAGCGGCAGATCGATCACCGTGTCGTTGCCATCAAGGGTGATCTTGCCGATGGACTGCGTGCCGATAACCGGTGAAGAGCTCACGATTCGCGGGAACTGGTTCATGCGCTGTTCGTGGGCGTCGAGATAGCCTGGCATAGCGAGAGCCAGCGCGCCGGGCGGGCTGAACCAGGTCTCGATGAGGAACCCGTCGTCGTCCGGGCCGGGGACGAAGACGTGGCACATCTGCACGTACGTCTGTCGATTGACGGCGAACGGCGCGGTGGCGAATACCGGCGAGGCCACATTGGCACAGAAGCGCTCGCCCACCGGCAAGCGACCGCCAGCGGCCGATAGCAGGTCGCCGGAGCGCAATAGAACGCCCGAACTGCCCACCGGCCCGCAGCACAACACGAACGATTTGCCACGCGCCTGCGCGGTGCTGCCGTCCGCCATCTGGACATTCAGCGCGGTGACGGTGTTGCGCGCCGCGCCACTTCCCATCACAGCGTTTTTCACCGTGGCCTGTGGCGCCAGGACTACATCGCGGCCCGTGGTGAGAGCGTTCTTCAGGTAGTACTGGAAGCTGTTTACTTTGCGTTCCGAACCGCAGCCCAGATTGCATAGGCCGGTGCTGCGGCAGCCGCTCGCTTCGCCCTCGGGCGGCAGCGTCTCGAGGTTCACCATCATCCGATAGAATCCAGGCGGGACCGGCCCTATCGGCGGAGCCTGCAGCGGGCCCAAATCGGGCAGGAACTGCTGGGCCGGATTCAGCCGCCGCGCTTTGAGCTGGATATCGCCGATATTCAGTTCGCGCGCCACCGCGGCGTACGCGTTCGCCATTGCGGCGGCGTCGAACGGAAAGCCTACGTCCCGCCAGGCGTCGAGCGCCGACACGGGCAGAGGAAAGAAGATGCCGTTGTTGACGACGCCACCGCCGCCCACGCACGCGCCTTGCAGTACGGTGATGGAAGATGGCGCGATCGAGCTCTGCAGCCCCGACATCTTGTACAGGCTCGCGATCGAATTGAGCTCGTCGGGGGTAATCGTTTGCTCGGCGATGTACTTCCCGCCTTCGAGCAGGAGCACGCTCTTTCCCGCCGCCGAGAGACGATCGGCCAGCAGTGCGCCAGCCGGCCCGGTGCCGGCGATTACCACGTCGAACACGCGATTGGGGATTTTGGCAGTCACCGGTAAATTGGTCTTGTGTTCCGGCAGATGCACGGGACGCGAGTAGCCGAGGAGTTGGTCCACCTTCTCGTTGGCGTAGTATGCAAACGCGACGATCTGATGGATACCGCCGAGCGCGGTCCGGATCGGCGAATCGCTCTCGTCGGCCAGCGCCGAAGCGACCAGTTTCCGAAGGTCGCTCTCCGCCAAGTCGAGAACCGGAATGAAAAGGCTGACCACTTGCAGCAGTGTTCGAATGGTCTGCACCTGTTTGCCAGATGCGAGCCCCAGGAATCTTTCGATTCCGGCGACGACATCGGCGATCGATGGACCGTTCGCCGGTAAAGGCGTGGGCAATAAGACTTCGGCCAGCAGTGCGAGGACCTTCGCTACTCCATCCGGCATGGACCGGCCGGATGCGAGCATCGGCGGCAGGTGCGGATAAATTGAAACCAGCTTCGCATTCAGGAAAACCTGCAGCTTTTCGCGGGCCGCCGAAAGATCCGCGAGGACATGCTGGCCATCCGCGAGAATGCCCTCGTATTGCCGGAGTAACTCGTCGAGCTGACAGGTGAGCGTGCCCGAAGCGATCACCCCCTTGGCGTTGGCAATTGAGGCGTACATCGTGCGCAAGTCGTCCGCCGCGACGGGCCTGCCGAAACGCTTCTCACCTTGAAATGTGTAGCTGGCGTTGCCCGCGGTGAAATCGAAGGTGTAGCTGGTCGTGACAGGATTGCCGGGGCGAAACAACTCGATCGAGCCGTCCGTGATTTTGGCGGAAATGCCCAGGTAAGCCCAATCGACAGACCCCGCGACAATCGGGACTGGCAGGCTGCCAGCGGGGCTTAAGCCCCCCAAATCCGGCAGTTGGAAATCCAACTCACAGGAGAACGAATCGGAGAGGCCCGAGCTGCGCGCCAGCACGCCTTGCAGTATCTCGCTGAATTCTGCGCTCATCGGTGGACAAATTATAACGAAGTAAATCGGGAAACGCGAAGGGTCTTACGATATGTCACGACTAATTACCAGGTCAGATGAACGCCGCTCCAAGCAGCCTGTACGACCGAACCCGGCTCTCGCACTATCGCGACATGGCTGAAGAACCGCCCACCGCGTCACTTACCGAACTTGATCTCCGACTCCGCCTGGAACTTGCGGTAACCGCGGAAGACGGTTTCGTTGCGGACAAAAACCTTGGCCTGCCGCAATTGCAAGACGGATCGAAGCGGCAGCAAGTAATCCTTTTCGCCGATTTTCACCATGCCATAATCGAGCGAAAGAGAGGGGGATTGCAGGCCGAAGTCCTTCGGCAGCCCGCTCCCCTGAATGGTCAGCCGGCGGACCATTCCCGTGTCTTCATCGACGAAAACGCGCCCGTTATAAGCGGCCGCTGCCACGGTGGCGCCGTAATGCAAGACAAAGTTGGATTTCGCTCTGGTGACTTCGAACTCGAAGACCTGGCAGACAACGCCCAAGGCCATGGATCGGCCCGCCCAATGATAGGTCGCAGCGACATCCGGATCGAACAGGCCGCGCAGTAGCGAGCCGAATTCATTGCGCGAGGAAATGCCCTTGTCTTCGGTCGGCGCCACCGCGACTTTTTCTCCATTGGTCTCCAGGCGCTGATACCGCTCTTTGCCGCCCTCAAAGATCAGCTCGTCCTGGTATGAATCGGACTCCTTCAGTTGCTTGGGACTCTTTGCGGCAGCCGTGAACCGGTGCGTTTCCTGAATACAGCGGAAGTTCGGGAGCTGGTCGAGGTAGCCCATCGCGTTCCTGGCAGCCGCGTCCCACAGCCGCTTCTGGTCTTCATCGCGCATTTTGAGACCGCTCGATTCGATTGTGGCCGGCTCGATATCCGGCAGCACGATTGCTGTTTCGGTTTCATCGGTAGCAGCGGAAGCCGCAGGCCCGGAGGCGGCTTTTGCCGGCGCCGCCGTCGATCCATTGCCAATCACCTTGAATGCGATTAACCGCCTGACGACGCTCTTGCCCTGACGGATGGAGATGATGCCCTGGTAGTTGCCAGCGGGGAATTTGGCGCCCTTCAAATTGGCTAGGTACGGGAACTCCTTGGCCTGCCCTCCCACGATGCTCGACGTACCAGTGGCTCCGCTCGAGGGGCCTTCGCGCGCACTGTTGGAGAGCGCGCCTTTGAAAGGCAATGCCATGTGAGCCACGACGCGTCCTTCGTTCAGCACCTCCATCTGGAGATCGAGCGGCGGGCCCTGGAGGTCCGGATAAAGGCGCACATAGATCTGCATATCCACCGGATGGTCCGCGTGGAACACAGGGTCAAGCACGGGGGACAGCGCCTCTCCCTCGTAACTCAGCACCTGGTCGGCTTCGAATGCATCCGCGGATCCCTTGAACGGGCGCACCACCAACGCATCGGTGGCGACCAAGCCCGGGGCGTTTCGCCCAACGCGCACCGGTGTCTGTATCGTGCCGACGTTGTGCCCCACTAAGTCTTCTACTCTTGCGTCCAGGGTAAACGGCCCCTGGCCGACCACGGTCACGGCGCGCATGAAGAAGATGCTGCCTTCACGACGCGAAGGTAACTTCGCGATGGGTCCATGAATATTGACGTCTTTTCGTCCGGTCCATATGGCCGCGCCTTTGGCATCCCGCACGATGGCGGTGATGCGCGCGTGGCCCTGGTAGGCGCCCGCGTTATCGTCGATATCGAAACGGAAAGCGCTGAGCGGCGATTCCACAGTCACCAGGCCCTGTAGGGGCGCGTGAGGGTCGTTGGGCCAGTAGGAGACTTCCATTGACCCGCCGCCGCCCACGATACCCATGCTGCCGCCTGTGCCGCCCGGCACGGGGGAGATAGAAAAGGTCTCGCCGAAATCGGTTTCGTGGTCGGCAATGCTCTCGGAGGTCGATCCCGTTCCCGAAGTGCGGATCAAACGGATTTGCACCGGAATCGCGACTGGAGTAGCGGAGCCCGCGGAAGGAGTTTCGCCGGCGGGATTCGCGGTCACCGGCAAGGGTGCGGGTGGTACGGACGTCTCGTCGGGTGGCGTCACCATCGCCACTTGAGGTTCCAGGTCTTTAGGCTGGCGGACCCAAGCGCCGCCGGTTTTCGCTACCAGGGCGTGCAGAGCGGTAGCCGGCATATGTTTGGCATCGTCCCCTATATCGAATACCAGAATCCTGACGCCGCGGGTCTGGCATATCTGGCCTAGATTCTCCAGGGCGCTTTCTCCTTCGCTCGAGAACGAAGGGCTATTCAGAACGGCGACCACCACCCGCAAGCCTGGACGCGCGGCCGTAGCTTGGGCAGCGGCGTCAAGAGCGAGAAGGAACGAAGGAGGATCGGCGTCGCGCGCCGCGAATACGGCATCGACAAACGCCTGTTCTAATTTCTTGCCGTCTATCGCGGCATCGATCTGTTGGACGTCCGGGCTGCCGGACCGCCTGAGTTCGACCACGTTTTCCGCGGTCTTTAGCCATTGGCGCGCAGTCGCAGCCGCGGCGCGAGCGGACGGCCGCGCCACGGCGGGCGAAATTGGACCGAACACAAACGTGAGGAAACCCTGCTCTGCATAGAGGCTGGGATTGAAGACCACAGCAAGTAACACGGCCATGCAGAGGCGGGCGGGAGTGCGCATCGCATCCCATTATGCTCTTTTCGAGAGCGTTAGGGAGAGATTGGTATTAACTTCGGGATGCTGTGCGGAACATGGCAATCGCTTCGATTTCGATCAATAGCTCCGGACGGCAAAGTATCGCCTGAATGCCGGTCGAGGCGGGCACGGGATCGAGACCCTCTTCGCGAAAGAATGCGCTCCGTTCCTCATTGAAGGCGGCATAATCGCGCTCGATGTCGCGGAGGTAACAGGTGGTGCGCACTACGTCCTTCCACGTTGCGCCTTCGGACTCAAGCAGGCCGGTTATGTTGCGATAGGTGCGCTGCTGCTGCGCGCGGAAATCGCCAATGTGTACGCTCGCGCCAGATTCGTCGATGCTGGCGGTACCTGAAATCAGTAGAATTGTCAGCCCGTTCAGATCGATGCGCATGCCGCGCGAAAACGAGCTGGGCAGTGGATAGTCGTACGCTTCGTTGAGAACGTTTGGATTACTTATGGCGCGCTTTTCGATTGGAAAGGCGGCAATATCTTTGAGCAGATCCGCTCCCAGGGTCATATCTGTTCGTCCAGGGTTCCCATCTTGCGCTCCCGAACCGTTCTAGTGTAACTCTAAACTGCGGGCATCACGTAGACCGCACGCTATAATTTCATAGGTGTGAGACTCGCCGCGGTTCTTCTGTCGCTTCCATTGGGACTCGCCACGCTTTCGGCGGGCGTGCTCGCGGATCCTGTGCAGGAAGCCCGGGACGGCGCCTCAGTCCGGCGATGTCGAGACCACCATCCGCGCAGTACCGCGAGTTCCTGCAAAGCCATCCTGATGCGGCCGAGATCCGTTCGAATCTAGGCGCCGCCCTGGTGCAGAACGGGCAGTTCGCCGATGCCATTACGGAGTACAAGATTGCGCTCCAACAATTGCCGAACAATCCTCGCGTCAGGATGAACCTGGCGTTGGCGTACTACAAGCTCGGCCGGCTGCCTGAGGCTGTGGAGCAGTTGGAAGTGCTCCACAAACAGCAGCCTTTAGAAGTGAAGCCGGCGCTGCTGCTGGCCGATTGCATGTTGGAAACCAACCTGCCCGCCAAAGCTGTGGAGTTGCTCAGGCCTTTGCAGAAGGAATATCCCGACGACCACGCAATCATCTACGCGCTCGGCATGGCGCTCATGAAAGACAACCGGATTCCGGAGGCGCAGGCGCTGCTTGATCGCATCTTGAGCGACGGTGAATCGGCTGAGGCGGCTTTTCTACTGGGGCAAAGCGAGTTGCTGCGCAACGATCTAGCCGCGGCGGCGCGTCATCTGGCGCGCGCGGTGGAACTCGATCCGAAAATGCCGTGGGCGCACACGCTTTATGGGCAAGCATTGAAATCGGCCGGCAAGGTGGATGAGGCCACGCTGCAGTTTAACGAAGAGTTGAAAGTGAATCCGTTCGATTTCACTGCCAATACTGAAATAGCTTTGATGCTGCTGCAAGACGGCAAGCCGGATGAGGCTCTGCAGCACGTCGCGAAAGCGCTTGAGGTGCGTCCCAACGATCCGGGCGCGCTCTATCAGCGGGCTTCGATTCAACTGACGAACGGACACACCGAGCAGGCGCGCCAGGAGCTGGAGCAACTGATCCGAAGTTATCCGAACTTCTCCGAGGCGCATGCAGGGCTTGCCAGGGCCTATTACAAATTGAACCGGAAGGCCGACGGCGATCGCGAGGCCGCGGAGGCGCGCCGCGTGCGCGAAGAAGCGCAAAAACAGCTCGAGGAAAAGCGAAATTCGGCGGCGGTTGGAAAGCGATAGGCTGGGAGTGTTTATCGTGAAATGCGAAAACCGCTTGCTGGCGCGGCTCGGAAATGCCAAGGCGCGACCGCGAGGCGAGCACGGCTGTAACTGTTCCGGACGCGCCTATTGCCGGTCTGCCGTCTCGGTGATTGTCAGAACCCGATCCGCGGCAACGTTGCGCAATGTCTGATGGATGCGGCTGGGCCACACGATTTCGATCTCCTTCACCACCTTCGACGCGCCCAAACCGAAGTGCACGCGCGGATCGCTCGAGCAGGCGTAGCCGACGCTAGTGGTGGCGTGATTGTATTGCACGCCGGCATCGGTAGTGATGCGCACCTGCGCTCCCAACCCCATGCGATTGCTCTTCACGCCCACCAATTTCAGCAGTATCCAGTGATTGCCGTTGTTCGAAACATTGTGGAAGTACTGCGCGTTGCCCTGAAGCACGCTGACCACGGCGTCGATGCGGCCATCGTTATCCATATCGCCGAACGCCACGCCGCGATGCGCCAGAGCCGCCTGGAACGCCGCGCCGGCGCCGGCGCTTACGTCCTGAAATTTGCCGTTCCCCAGATTGCGCAATACCGTGTTGGGTTCTTCGGCCTTGCGCATCGACATCAGAGCGATGTTATCGATCACGTGTCCGCGCGCCGCCAGCAGGTCCTTCCAGCCATCGTTGTCGAAATCGAAAATGCCATTCGACCAACCCGACATAGGGCGCGTGACGCCGGCTATGCCAGCCGCGCCGGTGATCTCCGCGAAGTCGCCCGCCGTCGCCGCGATTTCGGAACAACGGGAAACGTGTCACCCTCGAAGCCGGTCACCCAGATATCGTCGCGGCCATCGTTATCGACGTCGCGGAAATCGGCGCCCATGCCCGACATATAGGAACCGGACTCGGGATATGCCACGCCGGTCTGCAGCGCCGTCTCCTCGAATTTCTTGCCGCCTAAATTGTGGAAGAGCATATTCGGGGCGTTGTCGTTGGCTACAAAGACGTCCATGAAGCCGTCGTGATCGTAGTCGGCGAAGGCGACGCCCATTCCCTTTCCACGGATTTGGCTGATCCCCGTGGCCGCGGACACGTCGGTGAATGTTCCGTCTCCGTTGTTGTGATACAGCGTATTCGGAAGCGGGGCGTAGTTCTTAGGATGGCAGTAAGTGCGCACATTCGGGTTGGGCCCGCAAACAGGGTCTTTGTTGACCTCCCACTTGCAATAGTTCGATACGAACAGGTCCAGGCGGCCGTCGTTATCGTAGTCGAACCAGCCGGCGGACACTGCCCACATCTTCTTTCCGTCCAGCATGGCTCCGCCCACTCCGGCTTTGTCTGTAACGTCGGTAAATGTGCCGTCGTGGTTATTATGAAATAGCTGATTCTTGGTTACGTTGGCGAGGAAGATATCCGGCCATCCGTCGTTATCGTAATCTCCAACAGCGACGCCCATGCCGTAGCCCTCGCCCTTCACTCCGGCTTTCTCCGTAACATCCGTGAAAGTGCCGTCGTGGTTATTGTGGAAGAGGCGGTTCCAATACTTGGGCGACTCTTTCTTCAGCGATGGGATGGCCGCGCCATTGACGAAGTAAATGTCCAAGTAGCCGTCGTTGTCGTAATCGAGCAGCGCCACGCCGGCGAGCATTGTCTCCGGGCAGGTTCTTGTTCGGCGTCGGGCAGTTGTCCGCGACGAAATGGATGCCGGCGCGATCCGCGATTTCCTCGAACGCGATAGGTCCCAACGCCGGTCGCCGCCGCGAGCACCAGAAGGGCCGCGGAGAACGCGAGGGCCAAGTGCGATAGGCCTCCTGGCCTGTCGATGCGCCGAAGGCGCAGGCCGGGTCTACGCAAGCCCTTTCACCTTTCCGGCTCCGTCACCGTCAAAATCTGATCGACCTGTCGGCCCTTTCAAGGTTTGCACAATTCCGCTGGGCCAGCGGATTTCCAGAGACTGAATCGCCTTCTCCGCCCCTAACCCGAAGTGCACCCGCTTGTCGCTCGACGACATGAACCCGTCGGAGGTTGTCACGTGGTTATAGAGCGTGCGCCCAGAGGCGGTTGTCAGTTTTAGCGACGCGCCGATGCCGTCGCGATTGCTGCGGCGGCCGATGGCGTTGACCAGCAGCCAGTGATTCCCATTGTCGGCCGAGTTCATCAGGATGCGCGGCTTCTCGTCGAGTGATGTCACTACCAGGTCCAGGAAGCCGTCGTTATTCAGGTCCACGAACGCCGAGCCGCGCTGGAAACCGGCATGATTGAAGTCGGCGCCTAACTGAGCGGAGACATCGCGGAACTCCTTGCCATCGACATTCTCAAACATTGTGTCCGGCTGGCGTGAGATTTGGCCCAGGTTATCGATGTCGCCATTGGAAGAGTAAAGATCCTTCCATCCGTCATTGTTATAGTCGGCGAAAGCGTTGCTCCAGCCGGAGCTATGCTCGCTCAGGCGCGATATGTGAGATATGCCGGAGACATACTTCATATACTTACCGTCGATGTTACGGAACAATCCCCATATCTGGCCCTTGAGGTTGTTATAGAAGAGATCGGGCCGCCCGTCGTTATCGTAGTCTTTGGCGTCGGCGCCCATGGATGAGCCGGCATTGCCGCTCTCGTCGTAGGCGACGCCCCACTCGAAGCCGGACTCCTTGAACGTCCCGTTCTTCTGGTTGATGAAGAGAAAATTGCGCACCGTATCGTTGGCCACGAATACGTCCATGTAGCCATCGCCGTTGAAATCCGCGATGGCAATGCCCATTCCTTTGCCAAGTTCCGCGCCGATGCCGGACGAATCGGTGACATCTTCGAACCGGCCGTTGCCGAGATTGTGATAGAGACGGTGCGCGACGTTCGGATAGACCTTGGGATGGCAATAATATTCCTGCCCGTTCACGGCGCAGATCTTATCGATCTGCGGCGTCCAGACCGTGTAATTGGAGACGATGAGATCGAGCTTGCCGTCGTTATCGTAATCGAACCAGGCGGCCGCGACGCTCAGGACATCCTTCGGCTTCGTCCCGATACCGGAGCGCTCGGTGACGTCGGTGAACGTGCCATCGCCGTTGTTGTGGTAAAGCGCATTGCGTCCCGCGTTGCAGACGAAGAGATCTTCGTGGCCGTCGTTGTCGTAGTCGCCGGCGGCCACGCCGAAGCTGAATCCGAGATCCTTGCCCAGCAGGCCGGCGCGCGCGGTGACATCCTCGAACGTGCCATCGCCGCGATTGCGAAGCAGGCAATTGTAGAAGCGCGCATCGGTCTTCTCCATTTCGGGCAGCTTGGCGCCGTTGGTGAAGAAAGAGGTCCATGCGGCCGTCGTTGTCGAAATCGAAGGCGGCCACTCCACCGCACATGGTTTGCGGGAAATACTTCCGGCCGGTGAAGTTATTATCCGTGCGGTAAGCGAAATTCGATTTGGAAGCGATATCGGTAAAATGCGGCCGCCGCGGTTCGGGCTCGGCGCCTACCGCGGCCACCCACACGGCGCCACCCGCGACGCACAAAGCGGCTGCCGCCCACCACCGCGTCATCTCGGTCTGCCTCCCGTGAGGATGGCATCGCGCTGATCCATGAGCTTTTGGGAGATGGCGCGTTCGCGATCGCCATCGGCGCTGCGATGCAGCCGATAGTAGACCGTCGCCAGAGTAGCGTGCGCCTCCGCGAAATCGGGCGATTCCGCGATCAAAGCTTCTATGCGACTTGCGCGCCTGATCGAGGTTGCCGGTGGCCAGATCGACATTGGCGATCTGATACCGAATCCCGGGATCGTTCGGCCGTGTCTTGAGGGCCCGATCGAAATAGTGCAGCGCCTCCGCGTAGTCCTGGTCTTGCTTGGCCAGCACGCCCATGTTCAGGTTTGACGTGAACTCCTCGGGATCGAGCGCGAGTTCCTGGGCGAAAACGGCGCGCGCCTGATCGGATTCTCCCAGGGAAAGCAGCAGTTCACCCAAACGGGCGTGTGCTCCGGATAGACGAGGGTTCAAGGCGATAGCCTTCTCCAGGTCGGCGCGCGCGCTATCGCGCTCATGCGCGCTCAATTCAAGGGTGCCGCGCAGCAGGCGGGCTTCGGCGGAATCGCCGCGGCTCAGAATTCGGTTGATAACCGCAGTGCCGCTGACGGTATTGCCATCGCCGATGAGCGCGGTTCCATAGAGAAAGTCGAATCCCGGATCGCCGGCCTTGTCTTTCTCGAGCGGGCCCAGCAGGCCCGCGGCTTCGTGATATCTTCCCAGGTTGTTGTAACAGGCGGCGAGCAAGAGCGTGGTCTGCTCCTTGAACTGAGGTGTGAGAGAGACGGCCCGCTCGAAGCGGGCGGCGGCTTCGGCGTGGCGGCCCATCTTGAAATAGGCAAGTCCTGAATTCAGGAGGAGGGCAGGATTGTCAGGGCTTTGTTGAAGAGCGTGGGCGTATTCCGCGATGGCCTCTTCGTAGCGGCCCGTACCGGCCAGCGCGGCGCCGAGGTTGGAGCGCGCCTGCACGGAATCGGGCTCGGCGGCCAGGTATTCGCGATATGCGCGGATCGCGCCCTCCAGATCGCCCGCCTTATGCAAGGCGATAGCCTGTTGAAGCAGCGTGCCTGGGCTCGCGGCGGGCTCTTGCGCTGAAAGAAGCGCGCAGGCGAAGAGACAGATGACGATCTGGAGTACGAGACGGCGCGGGTGAGCCAACGTACTCACTGGCCTATCTCGCCGGCCAATTTCTTCAAGCGGAGGAACTCGGCGCGCTCGCGTGCCGCGTCGGCGCTTCTGCCCGCTTTGGCGTAGGCGGTTGCCAAAGAGAAACGGACCGGCGGACTGTCCGAAGCCTGCTGCTTGGCTGTCTCGAGCTCCTTAATTCCCTCTTCCACCTTTCCAGCGCCAACCAGCAGCCTGCCGAGAACAACATGGGCTCCGAAGTATTGAGGATCCGCTTCGGCCGCGCGCCGGGCGTATGAAATGGCGGTGTCTAACTCGCCGCGCGTCTCATATTCCAAGGCAATGCTGGCCAAGGCCGCGGTATGCTTTGGATTCAGCTCCAGTTCTTTCTGATATTCGCGTAGGCCGGCGTCCGCGTCAGTTGCCGCCAGGTACAATCCGTGGAGATAGTGAACGTTGGGAGAGTTCGGATAAGTCGCGAGTAATTCCGCGAAGGCCGCTTCAGCCGCGGCGTGGTCTCTTCCGGCCATCGCGCAGACAGCTCGCCCGGCCCGCTCCACGAGATCCTTGTCACCAGGCGGCAGATCTTCGGGAAGGATGGGCCGGCGCAGACCGGCGAGCCCAGCAGCCTCTATCACAGACGCGCCGGCGCCGCCATCCTTGACGACATTTACCAACACTTGCATCGCGGATTCGTATTGTTGAAGGCGCGTGAGCAGCAACATCTCGTGAAACAACACTACTCGTCTGATCTGTGGATCGTCTCCCAATCCGAGACGGCGCGCCTGATATATGTGATTGAGCGACTTGTCGTACTCCTTGGTTTCAAATTCGCACAGGCCAAGCAGCGCGAAGCCAGCGCTCGAATTGTGATCGAGGTCGATTAGCCGGCGCAGCGCATCCCGCGCTTCCGGATACTGGTTCTGGTCGTACAGCAGCTCGCCCAGGAACCACCAGCCTTCCGGCCACGTAGGACGCAGCTTGACGGCCTGGCGATATAGCGGGATGGCATCCTCGGTGCGGTTTTGTTCGCGCGCTTCCGTGGCCGCCTGCGACACTTTGTCGAATGCGGCAGGGGCGGCCGCTGGCGCCTTCTGATCGGCTGCAGCGATCGCTCCGAGTAGCGCAGCCAAGGTGAGAGCTGAAATGGCGCAGGAGGCCAATCGCATGGCTACTGCGCCTCCTTCACGTGCAGCGTCTGATCGCCACTCACGTCCTTCAACGTCTGCACAATGCCCGATGGCCAATGGATAACCACCGATGCCGCCTTTTCGTCCGCGCCCAATCCGAAATGCACCGGTCCGCAACTCGACGAGGCGTAACCCACGCTGGTGGTCATGTGGTTGTATTGCGAGCCGCTCTTGGTGATGACCTGAATGCGCGCACCGATGCCGTCGCGGTTACTCTTCGTTCCTTCCAGCGCGATCTCCAGCCAGTGCCCTCCGCCGGGGCTGCGATTCATCCAGATTTCGGCGGGGTGCGCGAGCGAGGTGGCCACTGACATCGATTCTGCCATCGCCATCCAGATCGCCGAACGCCAGCCCGCGATGGCGCGCCGCCGGCGAGGCGTCCAATCCCGCCTCGGCGGTGAGCGCTTCCCAACGCCCGTTGGCGCCGCCCGTCGCTCCCAGATTCCGGAACACGGTGTTGTGCTGCTCTACCGTGGTATTCGGCATCGCGCGGGACAACACGTCTCCGCGGCTGATGAAAAGATCCTTCCATCCGTCGTTGTCGAAATCGACGAACCCCGCGCCAAATCCGGCCATGTGCATGCACAGCGTGCGCATGCCGCTCTGCGTAGTCACTTCGCGGAAGTCTTTCCCGGCTATGTTCTTCCATATCGGAAAGGTCTGGTTTTCCAGCGCCGCGGTCACCAGGTCCGGGTATTCGTCGTTGTTGATATCGCGAAAATCCAGCCCCATTCCGGATATGAAATTGCCGTCTTCCGTCAACGCTACATTTTTTTGAAAGGCGACCTCTTCAAACTTGTTGCCCAGATTGTGGAACAGGAAATTATAAGACCCGTCATTGGTGACGAAAAGGTCGGGTCGGCCGTCAAGATCATAGTCCGCCATACCCCCACCCATACCCTTCCCCACGTGCGCGCGAATGCCCCATTGCTCCGACACGTCCTCGAACTTGCCATTGCCCTTATTCAGATACAACTGATTGGGTAAGCCTTGATAAGATCGCGGCGAGCAATAATCCGCGGCGCCCTTATAATCGCAGAGTGGCTCGGTGGCGTAGTCCCATTGGAGATAGTTGACTACGAATAAATCGAGCAGTCCGTCGTTGTTGACGTCCATCCAGACGGCTGTAATCCCCCACATCGGGCCGTATTTGGGGTCGGGCAGATTGGAGATGCCGGCCTTCTCTGTGACATCGGTGAACGTACCGTCGCCGTTATTGTGATACAGCGTGTTGTGGTGGACGCCTGCAACAAACAAGTCGGGATAGCCGTCGTTATCGTAATCGCCCACTGCCGCTCCGGTATCGAAGCCCGTGCCGGCCAAGCCCGCGGATTCGGTAACATCCGTGAAGACGCCCTTGCCATCGTTGCGAAACAGGCGGTTGCGGTATTTCGGATCGTCCTTCTTCAACGTGGCCAGATTAGCGCCATTGGTGAAGAAGATGTCGGGACGTCCGTCGTGATTGTAATCGAACACCGCCACGCCTCCGGCCATGGTCGCCGGCACATGCCGCGCGGAAACCTCGCCATGCTCGAGTTGGAAACCGATTGGCTTGAGTTCGAACCGGATCGCGGCAGCCTGCCCGCCCGCCGCGCGCATAGACCACTCCGCGGCTGCAGCCAACAGAAGCAGGGAGCACATGAGTGCAGGCAGTGCAGGCAGTTTTGCCTGCGCTTCCCGCGGGTGTTTTCTGTCGCGGGCCGCCGGCGGAATCGGGCGGCGACAATCCATGTGAAACAGAATATCGCACCGCGATTACAATGGGGGTTTCACCCTGCGCCCATTCGCCGGAGCAATAGTTGAAAAAAACGATCGTCTTGGCAGTATCCAGTCTCTGCGTCCTCTTGTTCGTGGCGCTGCCATCGGGAAGGCCGGCCCAGACCCCCAGGCGTCCCCACTTCATGGATGTGGCGGCGCGCTCGAAGATCTCCTACATCAGCAATAACAGCCCCGGCGGGCGGAAGTATTTTCCGCAGCCGATGTGCGGCGGGGTGGCTGTTTTCGATTTCGATAACGACGGCCGGCTGGACATATTCTTCACTAATGGCGCGCAGCTTCCGGAGATTGAAGAAGACCAATCCATCCTATTACAACTGCCTGCTGAAGCAGCGCGCCGATGGAACTTTCGACGATGTCACTATCAAGGCGGGCTTGACTGGCAAGGATCTCGATTTCAACTTCGGTGTCGCTGTAGGCGACTATGACAACGACGGCTACGAGGATCTGTTCATTTGCAGCGCCGGCCGAAACGCTCTTTACCACAACAACGGCGACGGGACTTTCACGGATGTCACAGCGGCTTCGGGTATCGGCGGCAAGCCGCCTGGCACACTGAGCGTGGCCGCCGCCTGGTTCGATTACGACAACGATGGGCTGCTGGATCTGATAGTGGATAACTACACCTCTTGGACGCCGCAGACGGACATTCGCTGCGCGATTGGCGGTACGGAACCTATTGCGACCCGTCGGCGCTATCAGAGCGTACCGCCGCGCCTCTATCGCAATCTGGGCCACGGCAAGTTCGAGGATGTCACCGATAAGTCGCGCTTAGGCGCGTCGCCAGGAAAGGGAATGGGTATCTCCATCGCGGATTTCAATAACGATGGATGGCCCGACATATTCATCGCCAATGATACCGAGCCCAATTCGTTGTTCATCAACCAAAAGAACGGGACGTTTGAGGAGAAGGGCCTGGAACTGGGCGTCGCTTACAACGATAGCGGGCGCACGGGATCGTCCATGGGGTCGGATGCCAAGGACTATGACAACGATGGCAATATCGACATCTTCTACAACAACTTGACGGGCCAGGTGTGGCAGCTATTGCGCAATCAGGGTAACCTGTTCCAATTTCCGAATGCATCGAAGGTGCAAACGCTGAGCCTGCCGTTTTCCGGCTGGAGCGCCGGATTCATCGATTACAACAACGATGGCTGGAAGGATATCTATTCGGCGAATGGGGGTATCGATGAACTGAACGCGAATTCGCCTCAGCATGACACGATGTTCGAAAGCTTGGGAGGAAAATCGTTCGTGGATGTGTCCGGCGAGATGGGCAAAGACTTCCAGCGGATCGGCTATCAGCGCGGCTCGGCCTTCGGCGATCTGAACAACGATGGAGCGATGGATATCGTGGTGACTTCGCTGAACGAGACGCCGCGCATTCTCATGAATAGCGCGGATAGCGGCAATCACTGGCTGATGCTGAGTCTGACCGGCCACAAGAGTGCGCGGGACGCGGTCGGCGCGAAGGTCAAGTTGACCACTGCGTCCGGGCGGGTGCTTTACAACCACGTTGCCATCAGCGTCGGCTTCATGTCGTCGAGCGACAAGCGCGTGCACTTCGGGCTGGGAGACGAAACGAGGATTCGCTCGATCGAAATAACGCTGGCCCAGCGGGATTCGACAGGTACTTGAAGGATGTTATGGCGGACCAGCTTTTGAAGATCGACGAGGCGGTCAAATAGGGGGTGCGGCGCGAGATCCTGCTAAGATGAGGGGCAAATGAAGGGTCTGCTCCTGATTGTGGCCTTGGTTGGCGCGCTCCTGGCGGCGCCGGCGGCGGGCCTCATCGCTTTCGAGGAAATCGCGGAGCGCTCCGGCCTCATCTTCACCACCAATAGTTGCCCCACGCCCAACAAGAACCAGCCCGAGACAATGGTGGCCGGCGTCGCGCTTGTTGGACTACGATAACGATGGTTACCTCGACGTCTACCTAGTCAACGGCGCCGCGATCCCATCTCTCAAGAAAGAAAGCCCTAAGTACTGGAATCGGCTCTTCCACAACAACCGCGACGGCACGTTCACCGACGTGACGGAAAAGGCCGGAGTCGCAGGAGAGGGTTATGGCATGGGCGTGGCTGTCGGCGACTTCGATAACGATGGCTGGCCGGATCTTTATGTCGTCAACGTGACCGAAGAATCAGCTTTTCCGCAACAACCACGACGGCACGTTCACCGATGTCACGGACCACGCGCGCGTGGGCGGAGGCATGCTCGACGGCAAGAAGATGTGGTCCGTCTCGGCCGTCTGGCTCGACTACAACAATGATGGGTTGCTCGACTTATTCGTCTCCAATTATTGTAAGTGGGAGGTGAATAAAGATCCGGTCTGCCGCCCTGAACGCCACCACGCGCGCTTACTGCCATCCTAAGTACTATCAGCCGCTGCCAAACACGCTATACCGGAATAATGGCGACGGAACCTTCACCGACGTCTCCGAAGAAACGGGCATCGCGCAAGCACCTCGGCAAGGGCATGGGAGCCGTAATCGCCGATTATGACGGCGATGGTTACATGGACGTCTTCGTCGCCAACGACAACATGCCCAATTTCCTCTTCCACAATATCGGAGGAAAAAGATTCGAGGAGACCGCCCTGGAAAGCGGCGTGGCATATCCGCAAAGCGCCAACGCGGTTTCCAGCATGGGCGCCGATTTCAAAGATGTATTCAACGACGGAAAGCCCGATATCTGGCACACCGCGACCGAGAATCAATCGTTCCCGCTGTATCGGAACCAGGGCGGGGGAGTCTTCTGTGGAAGCGACCGACCAGAGCATGCTTGGGGTAACGCGCAACATGTCGGGATGGTCGAACGGGATCTTCGATTTCGATAACGACGGCTGGAAGGACCTTTTCGTCGCGCGCGGAAACGTGCTCGACAACGTTGCCCTGGTCTCAAACCGCACTTATGGGGAGACAAATACCGTCTTCCGCAATCTTGGCAACGGCAAGTTCAGCGATGTAAGCGCTGAAGCCGGACCCGATTTCAAGCAAGCTGCGCCCCATCGGGGCGTCGCGTTCGGCGATATCGATAACGATGGCCGCATTGACGCGGTCGTCACGGTTCTCAATGGCCAGGTGAAGTACCTCCACAATGTCACAGCGAACCGCAACCACTGGATTCTTCTGAAGCTGGTCGGCACGAAGAGCAACCGGATGGCCATCGGGGCGCAGATCCGGATCACCGCCGAGGATGGCTCGAAGCAATACAACGAAGTCACAACCGCCTGCGGCTACGCCGGCGCCTGCGACTCGCGTGTTCACTTCGGGCTTGGGGCATCCAACATCATCCGCGAGATCGACATCAAATGGCCCAGCCGCATTCACCAGGTTCTGCGAGATGTCCCTGCGGATCAGATTCTTACTATTAAGGAGCCTGCGCGATAGGGTTAGTTCTTCGAGATCCCGAAGGGATGCAAGGCCGGCACGCCGCGCGGATCCTGCTCGGCTTTCGTCTTTTCGAATTCCCCTTTTTCTCGCTCGGCGTCGGCCTTACGGCCCGCCTGCCGGTAGGCTTCGGCCAGGAAGAAGTGCGCATTTGCGCTGGAGGGCATCTGCCTCACGGCATCCTCCAGTTCGGAAATCGCCGTGGTCGCGTTGTTTGCGTCCAGATTGGCGCGGCCCAAATTCAGGTGGCAGAGCCAGCGGTAATTGGTGGGCACGGTCTTCAGGGCTGCGCGCAAACTTTCGATAGCCTGCTCCGGCGCGCCCTGCCGAAGTCGAATAGAAGCAATCACCAGCAGCGCCGGCCAGTGCTTCGGGTTGTTTTGCGCCTCCTTTTGGAATTCAGCCAGCGCCGCCTCCGAATCGGTCTCCATCAGGTAGAGGCCATAGGCGTAATGAACGCCCGGCTCGGTGGGATATTGCGCCAGCAACTGTTTGTAAGCCGCCGCCGCTGCGTCGGGATGCTCCGTGGCGAAAGCCCACGCGGCCTTTCCCGCCAGATCCACTACCGCGCGGCGCTTCGGCGGGATCGTCGCGATGTCGTCCGGGCTGGCCAGCGCGACGAGTCCCGTGGTTTCCTCCACCGGGGGCAGTGCGTTCGGAATCTTGGTGAGAGGTTGCAACTGGGCAAGAGCCTCGTCGAAAGCCGAAGTTCGGATGAGAAGCTGTGCGGCGCGCACGCGCACGGCTGTTTCGAATTGAGGGTTGCCGTTCAGACCCAATTGTTCACCTTTGTGAATGTCGGCCAAGGCCTGCTCTGGATCGTCGAGTTGCGATTCGCTGAGGCCCAGAAGAGCCCATCCGTTCGCAAAGATCGGCGCCAGGCCGATCCCCTTGCGCAATGCATCGACAGCTTCGGCATACCGGCCCTTTTGATAAAGTGCGCCTCCCATGTAGAGCCAGCCCTCCGGCCAGTCCGGACGTATCGCAAGCGCCTGCTTGTACAATTGGATGGCCTCATCGGGACGGCTGTCCAGCGCAGCCTCCGCGCGCCGCGACAAATCCTCGAATTCTTTGTTGGGCGTTTGCGCGCACAGGCAAGGCGCCGCGCAAAGCGCAAGCACGCCTAGCGTCCGGCCCACGAAAGATCGACCCCGCATGATCCCCACGATAACCCAAGTCCGTCTATCCTGGAATGGATGCGCATTGTGGCATTCCTCATCGCCGCCGGCGCCGCTTGCGCGCAATCCTCCAGTCCCGAACAACTCTTTCACGACGCGGTTGCGGCCCAGCAACGCGGAGACGATGCGGTTGCCGTCCGCGACTATCGGGAACTCCTCAAACGCTATCCGGACTCGCTCGAAGTGCGCGCCAATTTGGGAGCGGCGCTCGCAAAATTGAACCGCTACGATGAAGCCATCGAACAATACCTCGCCGTGCTCGTGAAAAAAGACAATGCGGGCCTCCGGCTCAACCTGGCATTGGCGTATTACAAGAAAGGCGCGTGGCGCGAGGCGGTGCAGCAACTCGGCACGCTGCGCGCCGCGCAGCCGAATGACGTCGCGCGTCGCCACGCTGCTGGCCGATTGCTACGCCAACCTCGGTCAGGATGAAAAGGCGATAGCCGTCCTAAAGCCCCAGGAAGCCGCACACCCTGACGATCTGTCGGTGGCGTGGCTTCTGGGCTCGGCGCTCATCCGGGCTGGCCACCGCCGCGAAGGTCTGGAACTGGTCGTCCGCGTGGCCCGCGAAGGCAATCGTCCTGAGGCTTACCTGCTGGCCGGCCGAACCGCTCTCAAGATGAATGAGTTCGAGCGCGCCCGCGATTATGCCGCCGCGGCAGCGCGCCTGAATCCGCAACTGCCCGGCCTCGACACATTGCGCGGTACCGTCCTGAGCTACTTGGGAGATACCGATGGCGCCGCCGCCGTGCTGCGAAAAGCCGTGGAGGCCGACCCCAAAGACTTTGACGCGCAGCTAGCTTAGGCGCCGTTCTGCACACCGACTCGCGATCTCGACGGAGCCCGCCTACATTTGCAAAACGCCATGCAACTCAAACCCGGATTCCACGGTAGCGCGCTACGAATGGGCCCGACTGGAACGCACGGAAGGACAAGTGGAAGCGGCCGCGCGCGATTTCGAGAAGGTCGTTCACGACGACCCAACCTGGGCCCAGCCGCACGTTGAATTAGCCGCTCTTTATTTCCGCCTGAACCGCCAGGAGGATGGAGAGAAAGAGCGCGCCATCTTTGACCGCCTTACAGCCGAACAGCAGAAATAGTGACCCGGCGCCAAACTCACGGGTACGCCGTCTAATTGCCTGAACGGGATATAATCTGCCTATGCGAAAGGCTAGTGTTGCCGCGCTCGTATTTCTCGCTACGGTGGCCTTTCCTGGTCTGGCGCAGGACGTCAACTCCTCCGTCCGCCGGACCCGCCATTCGCGTCACCACGCACGGAGATCGCGCTCGATCTGGTGGTGCGCGATAAGAAGGGCCGCCAGGTGAAAAATGTCAAGCCCGGCGACGTAGAGATTTATGAGGACGGCGTACGGCAGCAGCTTCTTAGCTTCCGCATGGTGTCGGGCCGCGAACAGGAGAGCCGCCAGGCGGAGCCAGGCGAAGCCGCAGACAGCCCCGGCGTTCGTGCCCCTGCGGGAACTGAACACAGTCTGCATTGTTTTTTACAATATCGATCCGGTGACGCGGCCGCACGCCGTTGAGCATTGTCAAGGAATTCATTAAGTCCAATTTGCCGCCCGAGAGTTATATCGGAATCTTCAACCTCAACGAGAGGTTGATTCCCGTGCATGAGTTCACAAAGAACCGCGAGGAACTGCTTGCCTCCACGTTCAATGGGAAGGCGCTGGATTTCTCCAGCGCCTCGGAAGCTCTGCTCACCGCCAGTCCAAACATCACCACCATGAATGCCCAGGTCAATGCCGCCACGCACACGGCGACGGTGACCATCGATACCACCGGAGGTGAGGTCGCCAATACGGTGATCGTGGGAGCGGACGTTTCCACCGGCGCCGGAGCGAATCGCGTACGCGGCGACCAGGTACGCGAACGCGCCGATTTCGCGAATATTAACGGGCATGCACGAAACCGACCGGATCAACGCCATGATTGACGCGCTTGGCGCGTTGCCGGGCAGGAAAACGGTTCTGCTGGTAACGACCGGCTTGACTCTCACCGGAGACCCGGACATTTTCGATAAGATGTTGACCAACGCCAATAACCGCGGCATCACGTTTTATGCGCTCGACAGCACGGAAATGAGCGCGACGGAAGACACCGCGCAGGCCGGCAAACTCGCCGCGAGACAATTGGCGTCGCAGAGCCAGCAACAGTCCAAACTAACGCCAGCGCCAGCGTCATGCGCGAGAACAGCCGGCAGGGCGACAACACCATCGCCGCCGTGACGGACCTCGGATACGCAATCCAGTCTGCGGGCGCTATCCGAAGGCACGGGCGGATTCCTGATTGCCAATACCAATGATTTTCGTAAGTCGTTTCAACAATTGGCCGAGACTCTGGAGACCCATTACGAAGTCGTTTATCGTTCCACTTCGCCTAAATTCGACGGGCGGTCTGAGGAAGATCGCGGTGAAGCTGGCGCGTAACGATTGGCAGGTCGGAGAGCCGAACGGGTTATTTCGCCATGCCGGACCTGAAAGGCTCAGGCCCGCTGACGCATGCAGGAATCCACCGCAATGGCCGTGCTGACCACCGAGCCCCGGCCGCACTCCTTCGATTTTCACGTTGCGGCCTATCATTTCCAGAAAGACCGCGGCGAATCCAGTTGCCACGCTCGCTTTCGAATTGCCCAGCGCGAAACTGGGCGCTTCCGCGGACCCGGCTCGCAAGATCCACAAGTTTGAAGTCTCCTTGCTTGCTCTTGGTCCGCGATGCCAATGGAGAAGTAGTCGATAAGTATAGCCTCGACCAGCCTTACTTACATCGCGGATGACAAGCTGGCGGCCGTGCGGGCCGACGAGTTGACCTACACGCATGCGCTCGATCTGCCTCCGGGCCGCTACACAGTGGACGCCGCCGTGATCGATCGCGAGGGCGCCCAGGCAACCACCGAAACCGGAAGTTTCGAAATCCCCGCGCCGCCCAAAGGCATCGCGATCAGCAGCCTGGCAATGGTGGAACACCTCGACGCGGCCGACGCCAAGCCGGACGCCGCCGATCCGTTCACCTTCAAGGACAAACACGTGGTCCCCATGGTGAACGCCACGGTCAGTCCCGCTAGCCAAGCGCTGGATCTATTTTGTGGTTTACCGGAACCAAGCGAACCCGGAAAAGCCCAAGATCCGCGTGGAATTCAAGAACGGCGGCCAGGTATTCGCGGATCAAACGGTGGCCCTCCCGGAGCCCGATGCGAGCGGCGCCATTGGCATGTTTGTGGCGGCGGCGGCCCGGCCGGGAAACTGTGAGTTGCGGATTACGGCGCTTCAGGGCGACGAATCCGCCACCGAACATCTCGCTTACGTGGTGAGCGCCCAGTAGAGCGCTCGGCTCCCTCAGTCCTTCCGGTCGGCGTTTCCAGGCACTATGGCGTGTGATACACTGCCTCCGGCAGATACGCTATGTCAAGAACTGTTTTTGCACTCGCATGGGCCGCGTCCGCCCTTCTGGCGCAAGCTCCGCGCCTGGCCCTCTCGTCCGCCTCTATCCGGTAGCGCTCGACGCCAGCGGCCAGCCGGTCACCGACCTGACGGCCGACGATTTCAAGATCATCGATCAAAACAAAGCGCAAACGATTTTCGCCTTCCACAAGCCGAGGAACGAGCCGGCTGTTAAGCTCGATACCCTGGAGTTCTCCAATCGGACCTCCGGTGCGACGCCGCAGAACACGGTCATCCTGTTCGACATGATCAATCTGGCGGACGCCGATCGCCTGGAAGCCTGGAAAGCCCTGGACAAGTCGCTTTCCGCAACTCGAGTCCGGCGAACACGTGTATTTCTATCTGCTCAACCTGGAGGGGACCTTGATCCCCATTCATCCGCTGGGTCCTCCGGCGGCCGACGACAAGACTTGGCCCCAAGGCGTGGCTACCGTGTTCGATAAGGCCATGAAGGCCTCCAGCCACGCCCGCCCTGTCCAAGTGGGCGCCGAAGAACAGGTAAAGAGGACCTTCAAAGCTCTCGAGGATATTGCGAATAAACTGGCGGTTTTTCCAGGGCGCCGAGATATCCTCTGGATTGCCAATGGACTCACCACCGTCGCGGACCCCAAGCTTACCGGTTGCACCGGCGATTGGGTGGAGTGCGCGCTCTACGTGCCGCACCTGGCAGTGACGCTGACGAACGACGGCGTCGCCGTGAACCCCTTTGCCTTCATCGGGGCGCTCAATCCGGACGTGAATTACAACATGGACCAAATGGCGCTGCTGACGGGCGGCCACTTCTATTCACGGGAAGACATTCGGGCCGTGCTCAAGCAGGTGGCCCAGAGCGCCGCTGCAGTTATTCGATCTTTACGATCCGGGGGCGGACAATTGGAACAACAAGTGGCACCGTGTCCACTTCACCTGCGAGCGCAAAGGCGTCAAGCTGCAGGTCAGGGAGCGTTACTACGCGCTGCCGGATTCGCGACCGCCCTTGGAAAGAACGAAAGCCGTCCTGATGCAGGCTTTCCAGAGTCCCACCGATCTTACCGATGTCGGCCTGCGCGCGAAAATCTCGGCGCTTGGGGAAAACAAGCCGGGTGTGCACCTGGAGATCCGCATCGATCCTTCGGATCTCCTGCTGCGCGAGCAGGGCGGCAAATATTCGGGCGCGGTATATTGCCTGATATCCGACCGCAGCGCCTCCGCCCCGCTCGGTGAACCGGCTGTATTGGACCTGAAACCTGAATTGACGGCGGAGCAATACAAAATGGTGACGAAGGAAGGCCTGCCTTTCGCCCAGGACCATCCAACCAGCGATGCCGTGCGCCAGGTCCGCGTCATTCTTCTCGATCAAAATACCAATGCGGTCGGGTTCTCTGACCTTTCCGATAAAGTGAAAATCCGAAGCGGTTCTTTGTTCTCGCATGGCCGGATCCAGCCAAAATTTACTGTTGTCCCTAAATACCTGCCCGGATAACCCCCCAAAGTGACCGTTAACGCTTGTGAAAGCCCCGAGTGTTAACAGCTCTGGCTTATCGTTAACTCATCCGTGAATTGCATTGAAAAAGCAGGTGTTGCGGCAGTATACTCAGCCAGAAGAGGGGCTTGCCACGTATGCAACCGACTACGGATTTCGAAACTGAGAGGCTTGAGCTTGCGGCCCTGCTGACCTCAGGAATTTTTGGCCGTGCGCCCAATCTCGCTCTAGTGCTCAACTACACTTGTGCGAGATATTTCGACGGCGCGGCGGAGCAGATCAAGGAATACAACATTGCTGTCGAGGCTTTGGGACGCCCTGCCAATTTCGACCAGCGGTCCGACTCCATCGTGCGCGTGGAAGCGCACCGTTTGCGGAAACGTCTCCGGGAGTATTACGAAGGGGAAGGCGCGAA
The DNA here is from genome assembly GCA_963763545.1 of Bryobacterales bacterium. Lineage (GTDB taxonomy): Bacteria > Acidobacteriota > Terriglobia > Bryobacterales > Bryobacteraceae > PALSA-243. The sequence continues at coordinate 9,696 of CAVXPE010000042.1, read as the reverse complement.
TCACGCAATTCAGATCGAAATCCCTCCCGGTCAATACGCGCCGCGTTTCGTCTATCGTGATCGCTTGGGGTTGGTGGAACCGTCGCCGGCCGCTCGGGTCGAGCCGATCGCCGTCGAGCCAGCTAAAACTCCTCCATCAGTTGCACCTCCGCTCCCGCCCCCGGGATGATGCCCAGGTTACTCCTGTGGACCTCAACGGCGGTGGCAGCGATTGCCGTCATGGCGGCGATCGCCGTCTCCATGGTTTGGCGCCACGCCGGAACCGCGAAGACCCTGTTCCGGGACTGCCCTTGGCTGGCGGCTACGCTGGCTTCAACAGGGCGACGTCATCCGGATTCGTTCCGGTCTGGATCGTAGCGGCTACATCGACCGTCTCGGGAATACGTGGGCGGGCGATATGTTTTTTCAAGGTGGTTCGGCCCTGGATTCAACCGATCGTCCCGTCCGGGGAACGCGAGATACCCAGTTGTACCGGACCCGGCGCGAAGGTGCATTCCGCTACGACATTCCCTTGAAACCTGGAGTCTATGAGATGCGGTTGCACTTCGCCGAAACTGTATATGGCGACGACAACCCGGCAGGGGCGGCGAAACCAGCCGCGTTTTCACAGTGCGAATCAACGGCAAAGAAATAATGACCAACTTCGACGTGGTTGCGGATGGCGGCGCAAGCACGGCGGATATTAAGGTATTCAAAGACATTTCGCCGGCCGCGGACGGTAAGCTGCACCTGCAGTTCGAACCCGTTTCCAATCAACCGATCCTGAATGGAATCGAGATTTCTCCCGGAGTTGCCGGTCATATCCGGCCGGTCCGGATGGTGGCGCAGGAACATGGCTATACCGACAAGAACGGCCACTACTGGGAGCCGGATCGTTACGTGAGAGGCGGCCAGTTGGTGGTTCGGCACGAAAGCGTTTCCGGGGATCCGGACCCCGACCTATATCGGGGCGAGCGCTTCGGGAATATTTCCTACACAATCCCAGTAGCCGACGGGCGGTATACAATCACTCTGCATTTTGCCGAGACGTGGTTCGGTCCAGGCAAGGCGGGAGGCGGACCGGGCCCTGGGAGTCGAACCTTCGACATTCTCTGTAACGGCGTTGCCGTGAAGCGGAACTTCGATATCTTCAAGGAGGCAGGCGGGGCCGATCGGGCCGTGACTCTCTCGATTCCCGATGTCGCCGCGAATCATCAAGGCAAGATCGTGGTTTCGCTGGTTCCCGTGAACAACTACGCGTCCATCAATGCGATCGAGTTAGTGGACGCATCCCGCTAATCCTCGGGTCCGCACGGGCAACCTCGCGTTCGAAAGGGAGAATGATGCGTAAAAGCGGAATCGACGGCGATCTGTCGGACGGAATCCCTCTTCCGCAACCGCCTGATCCGGAGTGATCCTGAGCGGCTTATTGATCCATTGCCTCCGCCGCTGTAGAATTCACGTAATGCCAGCCGTTCGAGCCGTGCTCCTCTTCCTCGCGTTGATCAAGGTTATTTCCTCGCACAGCAAGCCGTTTCATTCCCCACTCGAGATGGTGGACGAATTTGCGCCGACCTCTATGGCGAAGGCGACCGCGCCGTTGTGCTCGCTCACGGCGGCAGATTTAACAAGGAGAGTTGGCGGGATCAGGCCCGAACTCTGGTGTCCGCGGGATTCAGAGTTCTGGCAATCGACTTCCGCGGATTCGGCTGCTCGACCGGTCCGGGCCAGGCTGATTTCGATCACGCTCCATTTGAGAACGATGTGCTCGCCGCGGTTCGTTACTTGAAAACGCATGGCGTCAAAACGGTCTCGGTGGTTGGCGGCAGTTTCGGCGGCGGGGCCGCCGGCGATGCGTCGATCAAATCCATGCCTGGTGAGATTGATCGCATCGTATTTCTGGGTGCGGCGCCGAACCTCTCGGCGGAAAAGCTGAAGTCGCGAGCCCTCTTCATCGTCGCCCGCGATGACGCGCAACGAAGCCGGCCCACGGCTTCCGGGCATTCGTGCGCAGTATGAAAAAGCTCCTGAGCCGAAGGAATTGATCGTTCTGGATGGTTCCGCGCACGCTCAGTTTCTTTTCCAAACCGATCAGAGCGATCGCGTCATGCGCGAGATCCTGCGATTCCTTTCGATGCCCTGACTGTTTATCGCCCAGAGCGTCAAAGTTGCCGCGCACGGCCATCTTCGATATCGAATGAGGCCTCAACTGGCTGGGAGCGTTTCGTGCATACGCACGTCATGCCTATGTTCGATCTGAATCGAGAAATGTCGTCCTCAGTTCGGGCCGAGACTGGCGATCTCGACGGCCGGAACCAGTTCGCCGCCGCCAGAAGATTCGGGTCTTCGGCATTATCGTTCTGGACGGTGTGGATTTCACTGTGGAGCCCTCGGCAGAGTTCTGGCGCGCGCGCCTCCGTATCCTTCATCCGAAGCGCCTTGCCGTATCGTCATAAAAGCAACCACACGGCAGTGCAAACGATCACCAGTAGTAGGAAGTGGCCCCACTCGAACCGCATTGCGGATCGGAACTGAGGACCAAAAGGAGGCCATTATGAAACGCTCAGCAAGGATTATGTCCCTTCTGATGGCACTCTCCGGTGCAGTAGTGCCTGCAGCACTAGCGCAAACACCAGCGCAAACACCACCCGCGCAAACACCACCCGCGCAAACAGCGCCAGCGCCGACACCTACCCCACAAAGCTCCCACCCTAAAGCTAGCGGTGCGGCAAAGGGTGCCGCAATCGGAGCCATGGGCGGGAACGCGGCCAAGGGCGCGGTCATTGGAGCAGGCCATAGCCGTCGCGAGGAGAGGAGAACGGAGCGAAAGAACAAGTAACACCAAAAGGAACAGGCGTGCGCTTACTCAACTACCTCACCCTGATGTAAGGTCCGGGATTGATGGAAGCGCATGCTAGCCTTTTCTTGCTCAATTCGTTGCGGCACGTTTTCGGCCCGCGAAATGGCGTTTAGCATGATGTCGTCCAGCGGACTATGGCTAGTCCTTCCTTTGAACTGGGGCGTTGCGGCCGATCGGAAAGCTGCAATTAGATCGCATTTACTTCCTTTTCAATTGGCCCCGCACAAAAGGACGGAATCGCCGGCAAAAGGCGTGACGCGTTGCCTCCCAGAATTGCGCACCTTTCCAAGTCATTCAACTCGGAGCTCCGCAAGATACGTTGTTTTGGAGTTTATGGCCGGGTCCCGGCGTAGGTACGGAAAATCCGGTTCGGTACAGAACCCGGCCGAACGTGTCAGCGCCGGGCGACGCCCCGCTGCCCGCCACCGGCGACGAACCCCATTTCGTCGATGATCGCGAAGCGTGCGGCAAGATAGGGAATCGAGCCTCCGGCATGAGAGAAGATGTACATCACGTTTGGCGTGCGTGCGAATCGGTTCGTGTAGTGCATCTGGGCGAAAGCGCGATTGGTGTCTGTCGGGATACGGGCGCTTGCGCGGTACGCAGCAGCCGGTATCGTAGACACCGGGCTTGGCGACTCGGATTTCCGCGCACTAGGAAGTCCTGCTGCACAGAGGGCCTTTGTCCCTAAATACAATAGGCCCAATCGTCGATCTCGCACGGGCAGCGGCGGGACCTATTGATCGGACCGCAACCCGGCTGCCGATGGCAGTGTGAACGGCCCGGGCGTTAGGCCGGCGGCATTCATCACTTCGCCCACCCGTACGTAGGGAAATTCCTGTTCGCGGAACTTATGGCATGAAGCTCCATATCCTGGCTCGGGAACCCCGGATTTCACGAGCAAAGACTGCGAATCATCAACTCTTTCCAAGCACGAACATCAGAAACTGCAACGGCAGATAGACGATGGTGGCCTTCAATAGATGGCGCGCGGCGATTCTTGATTGGAATGAAACTTGCCGCAGCGCGAAGTACAAAAGGCCGGAGCCGAGCAGGACCGTTCCAGAGTATTGAATAGTGCCTCCGTTATTCGCACTGGCGATACCAAGGCCGGCAATGAAGAGGGCGAACGATGCGATCGATGTTACCCCGGCCGAGAACGTGCCCTCATTGTTCGCCGGAAAGATCAAATAACCGGCGCGAGCATAGTCATCGCGGTACATCCATGCGATCGCCATGAAATGAGGCAACTGCCATAGAAACAACAACGCGTACAGCATCCAGGCTTTGCCACTGCTGATGGAATCCGATGCCGCCGCCCAACCGATCAGCGTGGGCATAGCTCCGGGAACGGCGCCCACAAACGTGCACAATGGCGTTTTGCGTTTCAGTGGAGTGTAAACGAGCAGATAACTCATCAGAGTGACGGCTGCCAACAGACTTGAGAGTGCGTTAACAGCGACGAGGAGGTAAACAACGCCAGCGACAGACAGCGACACTCCGAACCACAAAGCGGTCACGGGCCGCAGCCTGCCGGCGGCAATCGGGCGTCTGCATGTCCGTCGCATCTGCGCATCGAAGAGGTATTCAAGGTACTGGTTCAGGGTGCCGGTGCCGCTTGCCACCAGCAGCGTTCCTGATAATGTGTGAAACAGTCGCGCCAGGGGAAACCTGTCCAGATTAGTTGGACAGCCCAGATAGAACCCCGTGAACGTAGCGATTACGATCAAAAAGTTGACTTCCGGCTTTGTGAGAGTCCAGAAATCGGGAGCGGAGGCACATACTGTTGTCCAGAAGTGTGCCCGCAAGGCGTGCTTACCCAGGTCAGTTGTGGGAGAACTTGTCATCTAAGAAACCCCTGCCTCGGCGGCGCCCAACCGTTCGCCCGAGAGGAGCGGCGCCAGTACTACGAGCGCCGGAATCAGATAGGCCAACGTTACTGTAAGCCACATGAGCGCTCCAGCCAGAGCCTGGTCTTCGAGTGGGGAAAGGCCGAACATCCCGCCACCCGCGGACAAATATGGCCGGTACACGACATGGCCACAGAACGCCAGGAAGGCCGCAAGAGCGTCGCACGGTAAAGTGGCGAGGAAGAGATACAACGGTAGCGTCCATGGTCGAGTCGCCAAACCGGGATGGATCACGGGGTACCAAAATAGAAGTCCCGCCAGGAAAAAGCTGGCGTGTTCGATCGTGTGCCAACTGCGGAACTTCGCAGTGGGAGCTCAAAGACTGCGGGAACGTGCCATAGGATCACTGTGAGAGTGCCCGCCAACCAGCAGAAGGCCGGATGAGGACGCCATCGCATATGCAAGCTATCGCGCGTTCCGAGCAGAATCAAGGGAGCAGCTACGACCATTAGGAGAAGATGCTGCGCCATGTGGGCGGTGAGCAAATGATGATCGAGGTGCGCGACCGGCGATGCGACGACAATCCAACCTGTCGCAAGTCCAGCGGCAAGCAACGCGATCTTGCAGGTCACGGTTGCACTCCCGCCGTACGCGAAGCGTCCCTGGCAGGAGCCTGGCCAGAAGGATGAAGGGACTCGAGAAAGGCCACCAATGCGGCGGTCTCCGCCGGGTTCAAGTTTTTCCCATACGCAGGCATATTACCGCCGCCCTGTAGTACCTGCCGCACGAGTTGATCGCCGGTCAGCCGTACCGCGACCGCGTCAAGTGCCGGCCCTCGCTTGCCGCCGCTTTCACCGAGGGCGTGGCAGTTGTGACACTGTTTCGACTGGAAGACAAGCGCCCCCTGGACCTGAAGCGGCGTTCGTCCGCTTACGAATTTCGCAGGGATGGGAGCTCCGGTCCAAGCGTCCATTACTGGACTCCACGGCGTATGGCTGGCCAGATTGGTGAACGTTCCGAGTGTCACAGCGATCAAGAGAATCGTCAGTACCGCGATTGGGCGTCGCTTCCAGCTCTTCTCACCCTCGCCCGAAAAGAACGGAAGCAGGAGCAATACGGTCAACGCGATCACGGGTCCGATCAGTAAGACGGGAGTTTCGAGTGAAGGCGGGAGCAACGATAAAAGGGCATAAAGCCACAGGAAGAAGAAATCCGGCCGTGGCGCTGTCTGGATGACCCGCGGGTCGGGCTGACCGGTAGGACCGAACGGACCGAAATACAGAGCACATGCTGCGATGGCGAGAAGAATCACTCCAGAAAAGACCACATCTTTCCAAACCCCGTACGGCACAAACGGCACTCCCTGAGTGCGCGTCAGGGCGTGGTACTCCTGCACATAGTCGGCGCGGCGAACCAGCGCGGCCCGGCATAGGCCATTCATTGATCCCCAGCTTGAGCACGAGCAGCACGTGCAATCCGACGAACAGCATCAGCGAACCAGGAATGACAAACACGTGGAGGGCAAAGAAGCGGGAGAGTGTCGCGCCCGCAATGATCGGACCGCCCAACATGAGCTTCACTAGCGCGGGGGCCGACGATCGGCACGCGGCTGGCAATCGACGCTCCGATTCCCAGCCCCCAATATGCATCTTGGTCAAATCGCAGCACCTGGCCGGTGAAGGCCATTCCGAGCGTCATGAGCAGCAGGAACATGCCGATAATCCATGTCAGTTCTCTCGGAAATTTGTAAGCTCCGAATAGAAACACCTGGACCATGTGAACCAGCACAATGGCCAGCATGAAATTCGATCCCCAGCCATGCAGCGCGCGAATGAACCATCCGAGGCTTACCTGGTGGTTCAAGACTTGCAAGACTGTTCCAGGCTTCTCCGGCGGAGGGTACATAAATCAGAGCGAGAAGTATCCCTGTCACAAGCTGGAGCCCGAAGGCGGTCATTGCGGCGCTGCCGAACACATAGAACCAGCTTGCGGTATCCCGCGGGATCGGGTGCTGCATCGTCTCGCGGATCGGGGCCCCGAGTTGAAGCCGCTGATCGAGCCAGTTGCCAATTCCGCGGATCAGGCGCATGGCGGCCTCTTCGAATCGATCGACGCCGAAGGGCCGGGCGTAAACAGTTCGCCCGCCTGGATGTGCAGGTTCCCATCGAGGATCTTGAACGGGTATTCGAACAAGCCGCGCTCCGGCGGCCCGGATGCGCGCGAGCCGTCCCCGTAATATGCTCCGCCGTGGCACGGGCACATGAAAAGGCCCGACTGCGGAAACCACCGCACAGGGCAGCCCAGGTGCGCGCAATTAATCGCGAATACCTGGAACCTGCTGTTTCAACGTGGCGCACCCAGCAAGGAATGTCCGCCGTCTCTCCATCCGAGGCTTGCGCGACTGGGTTGCGGTACGTTGCCAGGCGCGTTTCGCCGGATGGAAACTGATCGATCGAGCCGAGCGATATCCAGCTTTCATAGCCCGACTTGCGCCGCGCGTGTTACGGGTGAGAGAACATAGCGCACGATCGGTACGGCGAGGAGCACACCCACGATGCCGTTGAACAGCGCCGCGATTTTCATGAACATCTGACGACGGGAAAGGTCGCTCATTCGAGACCTCCTGGATGATTCAATTTCACAGACAAAGGCTGCCGCTGAGCCGCGAGCCATGCCACGACATCCGTCACGTCGGCATCGGACATTGGCTTCCCGGGCACGTCGCCGCGCCAGTCCGGTGCGCCCAGTGCCGGCATGCCAATGATGGTTACGGTGCGCAGGTGCTGATCGCTCACGAGCGCAAGATACGAGCTGTCGACGATCGAGCCGGCCCGGCCGCCGCGCCCCTCCGAACCATGGCAGGAAGAACAATACGTGGTGAATACGTTGTGGCCCCGCGCTGCGTCGCCCGGCTGTGAGGCTGCATAGGCGGGTGGTTTGTCGCTGCCGAATGCAGCGGGCTTGGCCCAACGTTCCCTGATCCCTCGGACAAGGATGTCGATCTGCGCTTCGGTCAGCGGTCCTCCAGCGTTTTGAGCGAAAGCGGGCATCGCGGTTCCAGGCCTGCCCCCTCTCAATTACGCGGCGAATCGTGGCACTGTCGGCAATAGCGAGGTATTCGGGATTGCCTATTGCTACGGTTAATGCTCCTTGTCCATCGATTCCATGGCACCCGGAGCAGTTCTGCCTGTACAACACGCCGAAATCGGTGACTTCGCTCGGGCGGACGACACGTGGCTCCGCCACCCTACGACCAGGTGATCCACACGATGTAAGTGCCACCAAGAGGATCAGTGCACCATACTTCATTGCTTCCGCTCCTGCTGATGCTCCTGCATTAGGCCGGGAGCCTCAATACCCATACGAACCCTCAACGGTACTCGCTGGCGGGTGGGAATTCGTTCCTGAACCGCAACCACGAGCCCGGCTACAATTCCGAATGCGATTTGAGACGCGACAAACCACAACCAGTCGATGTGTTGATTCATGACCGGGTTGACAAAGGCGAGGATTCCGTAAATCAGGCCGGACCACAGCAGCGGAGCCACGACCCCGCCCAACACGATCGGGCGCCGCGGGAGCATCGGCAACATCGCTCCATAAAGCAGTCCGACCAGGAGCGACATTAACAAATGAATCGGCACAGCAACCAGGAACTGATGCAGGTTGAAGGTCCCGATCTGCGTGGCTGTTTCCGAGGCCATCGCGGGAAACAGTCCGGCGACCAGCAGATCCATGGCATACCAGATGCCGTTGCCGCTTACAATCCCGTACAGCGCAGCCAACAATGCCATCGCCGCGCCACCGGCAAGGCCACCCTTTATGCCGGCGGAGATTGGATAGATCTCGATCGGCAGCCATGCGCGCGGAATTGCGCTGATGCCGGCGATTCGCTCCACGCTTTCGCGGGAGGTCTCAATGGCGATTTCTTCCTTAACCACTGGCGCCCACTCCAGGGATTCCACGGGCAGGACCTGGCGGAACCATCCGACTGCACCTGCACGGCCAATATCGCGCCGAGAATGCTGACGGAAGCCGCCGTGACAATCCCTGCGAACACCAGAGTCAGGCCAAAAGCCAACACGATCGGCCACGCCGTGGCGGCGGGCACTTCGATCTTATCCGGGGAGTTCATCGTTTCTCCACTAAACTCCAATCACGTAAACCACAGGAAGACCACGACCCAAACCGCATCGACGAAGTGCCAATACAACGAGAGAATCTCCAGCCGTTCGGCGTGCTCTCTCCGGAGCAGTCCCGCAAAATAGAAAAGCACGACGGTAGACAAGGCGAGAAGTCCCATCGTGACGTGAAAGGCATGCAAGCCAACCAGCGAGTAATAGGTTGTACCGAACAGATTCGTGTCTATCGTGAGGCCATCATGGAAAATCAGATGAACCCATTCGCGAGCGGTCCCGAAGAGAAAAACGCCTCCGAGCAGAATGGTGAGCGACCAGTAACGCGCAAAGGCGGCCATGTTACCGGCGACCAGTCTTCGTACAGCAAAGTGCACGGTAAAACTGCTCGAGAGCAGGCACACCGTAAAGAAGATCGGCACATGCAGAACATCTTTTGGCTTCGGCCCCGCCAAGGCTTTTGCCGATATAAAAAAGATATGCCACCACGAAAAATCGTGAAGATGGCGGCTTCGGCGCCGATCAGGCAGTACATCCCGACGCGTCCTCGGGAAGGGAGACGCCAGTCGACATTAGCTTCCTGGAAGTCTACGGTTAATGTGCTCATCGGCTACTCGTACCTCCAATCCGGATCTTCCGGATGCTTGAGATCCCACAGTGGACGCCGGCTTCGAACTCTCGGGATCACGGCATAGTTGTACACAGGTGGGGGCGAACTTGCAGACCATTCGAGCGTCCATGCGTCCCAAGGATCGTTTCCGGCCGTCTTGCCGCGGAAGTACGACCAAATCAGATTGAAGGCGAAGATAAGTATCCCCACCGCTTGAAATGCGACACCGACCGTTACGATCAGGTTCCAGATCGCGATACC
>CAVXPE010000041.1:0-63355 GCA_963763545.1 Bryobacterales bacterium | reverse complement strand
AGTTGCCGGTCTGCCCGGTTGCGCCGCCGCACCGGTGATATCTTGGCAAGCATGAATCTTCCCCGATGGGCCGTTTTCGCGATTGCCGGCGTGCTTTTCGCTACCGAACCCAATAGCGCGACACGCCGCTGGTGGGCGCATGTCACGGCGCTGTCCAACGATTCGCTGCAGGGCCGCGACACGGGAAGCGAAGGCTATCGCAAAGCCGCGGCCTATGTGGTGACCCAGTTCGAACGCAACGGGCTGAAGCCCGCTGGATAGATGGGTTCTACCAGACGGTTCCGTTGCACGAAGTTCGCTTTCGCGCCGACCGATCGACCGTGGAACTGGCGCGGGCCAATGGATCGGAAAAGCTGGAATGGCTGCGCCAGATTTCCATTCCGGCGCGGCTTGCAAAACCCCGGAATCCATCGATGCGCCGCTTGTCTTCGCGGGGAGTGGCGAGGCGCCCGAAGGGCTCGATCAGAAGGGCAAGATCCTCGTTCAGTGGAACGGCGGCGCAGGTGCGGGACGAGGTGGCCGTGGCGGTGCCAACGCGCACCCTGGGATCGCCGGAACGCTTTCCATCGATACCATCGCCGGCCCCGAGCCGCCGCGCTGGCCGGTGCAGTACGCCGTGCAGATCGACAATCGCCGATGGCGCTGCGCCGGCCGGACGCGGCGGAGGCGGTGCAGGGGTGGCGTTGCGCTTCAACCCTGAGTTCGCGGACAAGTTGTTTGAAGGCTCGGGACATGCCTTCAAGGAACTGACGGCTCTCCGCGATGAACAGAAACCGCTGCCATGGTTCTCCATTGGAGCCACGCTGAAGGCTCACGTGGTTTTCGAAAGTCGCGATCTGCAATCGGACAACATCATCGCCACGCTCCCCGGCGCGGACCCCGCCTTATCGAAGGAATACGTAGTAGTATCGGCTCACCTTGATGGCTACGGAATCGGCTCGCCCTGGGGGTAGGACAACATTTACAATGGCGCGTTCGACGATGCGGCCTATGTTGCCACGCTCATCGATATGGCGGAGCGCCTGCACGAATCGGGCAAGAAGTTCAAGCGCTCGATTCTGTTCTGCGTGGTTACGGGCGAGGAGAAAGGGCTGCTGGGGTCGAAATACTTCACGGCGCATCCCACCGTTCCGAAAGAACAAATGGTGGCCGACATCAATCTCGATCAGTTGCGGCCCATCTTCCCATTGCATACGCTGACCATGCTCGCGATTGACGAATCCACTCTGGGCGATACGGTGAAGAGCGTGGCGGCGTCAATGGATATCAAAATTCAGCCCGACCCCGAGCCCGGCCGCAACCTGCTGCGGCGCTCCGATCACTATAGCTTTATGCAGATTGGCGTGCCTTCCACGGGATTCATCTTCGGCTACGTGCCCGGGACACCCTGACGAAGCGGCCTATCGCGAGTGGTATGCCAAGCGCTACCATACGCCGCTCGACGACCTGAATCAACCGTGGGTCCCGGACGCCGCCGCCAAGTTCAACGACTTCTTCAATAAGCTGGTGGAGACGCTGGCGAATACGGACGAGCGCCCGCACTGGAAGCCCGGCAGCTCATTCGCAAAGTAAGTGGCGCAGGCCTCCTGGCCTGCGCGGGGCGACCGACCCTCGACATTTCGGGCTAACTCTGTGGTCACACCGACTTGACGCGGATCCATGCCTCGGCGGTGGCGAGGCTCAGGACAAAGCCGAGCCCGAAGGCGATCCCGAAAAATCGTGAGGGGTGAGATGAGTGAACGGCTGGTGGCGAAGAAACGCCGGCGATGGGCCGGACCGCGCCGACTCCGAGGCCGATGGCGTAAGCGCGAATCATCCATCTTCGGTGTTCGGTGACACGGCGGGCGCGAATGGCGACGAAGGCTTTGCCGAGGCTTGACAGGAACAGCACGCCGAAAGCAAACGTGGCGGCGATTCCGAGGCGCCGCCAATCGCCATTTGCGGGCCATGATGAGGGCAGTGATGCCGATGACGAGCGCACTGGCGAGAACCACGCGTCCCGTCCAGCGGTGCAAGGAGGGATGGCGCTTTCGCAGGCCGGTCATAAACTGAAACGGTCCGAGCGAACAAATGCCAGTCCTGGAACCACGTGTGCCAGCGTGAGGGTCGGGTGGCGCGCGAAGCCGGTCTCGAGGCCCGGGCGGGCCCCGCAGACCAAGGATTCGCCGGGTCGCCACCACGATCATGATCAGGGACAGGACCGCGACGCAAACCCAGAGCGTACGGACGCATCAGATCTGCCTTAGCGCGGTTAGCGGATCCACGCGCGTAGCCCGTCGCGCCGGGAGGTAGCAGGCAACCAAGGCTACGAGCGTGAGTATGAAAGGCGCGGCCCCAAGCTGAGGGGATCGGTTCCGCTGACGCCGTAAAGCAATGCGGCTGAGATACGGCCGGCGGCGAGCGACGCGGCGAAGCCGATGGCGATCCCGGCGAACACCGGGCGACATCCCCTGTACAAGCACGAGCCGGAGGACGCTGATACGACTGGCGCCGAGGGCCATCCGGAGGCCGATTTCGCGCTGCCGCCGGGCGGCCGCATAGGCGAGGATTCCATAGAGTCCGATGCTGGCCAGTCCCAGCGCCAACAGGCCGAAGACGCTTAACATCGCGACGCCCATGCGCGCGGAGAACAGACCTCCGTCGATGATCTGCCGGCCGGTGCGCGGATTCGTGACGACGACCTGCGGGCCGACGGCGTGGATTTCCGCTCGACCGGAGCGATCTGATCGAGCGGATCGCCCTTGGTTCGGACGTAGAGGGCCATGGTGTCCGAGTAGTTCTGCTCGAGCGGAAGGTAGACGCAGAATTGCGGGGGCTCGCCCCATGCGGTGTAGTTCGCAGTGCGGGCGATGCCCACAATTTGGCGACGCTGCGTTTCGCCGGGAATTGGATCCGGCGGCCGATGGCCCCGGCCGGCCAGAACTCGCGGGACATGGTCTGGTTGACGATGGCAACTGGCGTGGAGCTGTCGCGATCGATATCGGTGAACTCCCGGCCGGTGAGGATTTTGATGCCGGCAGTCTCGATATAGGAGGGCTTGACGGTATTGACGATGGCCCGGATGGTGTCGCTTTTCGATCGCTGCTGGCGGCCTTCGACCTGGATCCGTTGACGGTACGGGCCCACAGCGGCATATTGGAGGACCAGGCCGCAAAGGCGATGCCAGGCATGTGGGCCACCCGGTCCCGAACTTCCTTGTAAAAGGATTTGGTCTGGGCTTTGGTGTAGCCGCCTGGCCGGCATTCGTGGAGAAAACGGCCAGATGCGCGGTCTGGAAGCCGGGGTCCATTTCGTATGCGCGGCCGATGCTCCGCAAGAACAGTGCGGCCGCAGTCACGAGCAGGAAAGAAAATGCCACTTGGCCGACGAGCAGGGCATGGCTCAGGCTTATCCGCCGCGGTTTCGGCCCAGGGGCCGGCCGGTTTCCTTGAGCGCCTCGGCGAGGCTGGTGCGAGAGGCGCGTATCGCCGGGGCGGTGCCGCATAGGAACCCGTGGCAACGAAAGTAGCAGGTGTAGCCGAATACCGAACCGTCGAATTTGGGGGTGGCGAAATTGGCAGCCCCGGGGAGCGCGCTGAACAGCGACCCATTCCCCCGTAGCCCAGGAGGAGCCCGCGGCGCCGCCGAGCAGGCCCAGCAGGATAGTTTCGGTGAGAGTTGGCGGATGATGCGGGGCGGCTGGCGCCCATTGCGAGGCGGACCGTGATTTCATGGCGGCGAGCGACGGAACGGGCGACCAGCAGATTGGCTACGTTCGAACAGGCGATCAGAAGGACGATGCCGACGACCACCAGGAGCGCTGCGCTCGCGAATACGATCTGTCCCGCCGTGCCACCGCCGAATTGGCCAGCACCGCATCCCGGATCGGACGCACTATGGCGGTATGGCCCTCGTCGGTCTCGGAATATGCGCGCGCAAGGGCTGAGGCGATGGCGGCGATGTTAGATTCTTAAGTCTTCATTGATAAACAAAAGGACTACAACAATCGCAAGGCAGCATCAGGCTGCTTGTAACAGTTGAACGATGCTCTCGATTGCCTTGTCAGCTTTGTGATAGGCGGCTTCGAGCTTGCTGTTCGGCCTGCTCGCAGGATCCGGCTGATGATGGAAGCGGCTGTTGGCGAGCGGCCCGCAGAGGCGCTTGTGGAAGAACAGAAACAGGAGAGCGACGTCTACGCCTTTAGCGGTGAGGCGGTAAGCGTAGCGGCGGCCATCGCGTTCCAGCAATCCGTGGCCTTTGAGCTTGCGCAGATCGTAGCGGAGCTGGTTCAGTCGGTATTGCTGCGGGGAGAGCTGAAACGTGCTGACGACTGCTTCGTGAATCTGCTTGGCGGTCCAACCGCCGACGGTACTGCCGTTATGCAGGAGAACCTCCAGAAGCCGGATGATCCGCAGGTCGTGGATTTTGATGCCGGGATAACGGACGGAGGCGATGGTGATGGGCAAGGCGATCTTCTGCAGCAGCGGGAAGTCTACGTGGACGTTGAGGCTTTGCGCCTGGAAGGTGGCGAACCGGTCGGTGATGGTCTGGAACCTTTTGCGGACGGCATCGAGATGATCGAGGCCTTTGTTCAGGCCGAAATCGCGCAGGTTGTTGGAACAGAGTTCATTGCGCAGAAAGCGGGAGAACTTCTCGTACTGTTTCAGGAATGCGTGTTTCCAATAAGCGCGGAAGACATGATGGCCATGCTCGATCTGATCGATGACCGTGGCAAGCTTGCCCGGCAATCGTTTGTTGAGGCGAACGCCGAAAATCTCGCTGATCCGGTGCGCCGTCAGCCGCCAGAGGCCGATCTCGCAACTGCGTTCGAAGATCTTGTGAATGGGGAAGTGGCGTTTGAAGATAAAGTTCCGGCAGTATTCGATCTGCGCGATGGAGTAGAAGCGTGAGAAACTCATTTGGCCGCGTTCCTTTTTTGAGAACTTCGGCCCGAGGATGAGGGTCCAGTAATCGAGTTGTTTGCGAATGATCTCCGGGCTGAGCCGGTCGGCGGCGGCTTGCAGGGCGGCGATATCGTCCGCCGCCAGAAAAGCATTGTCATTTTTGCGGAAGCCGATCTGCTTCCGGTTCAGCTCTTGCTCCATAAACGAATGACCATTGAGCCAGTAGGTGGTGTGGAAGGGGAAGAACGACGCCACGCGAATAACGATCGGCCCGAGGACTGGATCGCGGACGTAGAAGTAGTAATGGGTGAATCGGCTCATCTGATGCGCCAGAATGCGGTGGTTGGGATCTTGCGTCGGATACTTCGGGACGCTGATCCGGAATGTGCGGCCTTGTTCCATGCTCTTGAAGATAAAGTAGACGCCATAGGCATTCCTTTTCACCATGCGTCGCAGTGTGGGCAGGACGTAGTCTTCCTTGCGAACTCCTTTTCCCGCCCATTCGGCCGGAATTTTGTGGTTGCGTCCGTAGGCTTCCACCCAGTTCCGGTAATCATTGGTGCGCTGGCTAAGGACTTCTTTACTCACCACCGGGATGGCGAGCACTTCGCGGACGAAATGAACTACCTGTTCGGGCCGGGACAACCCGTTGAGATAGCCGTTGATGACGATACGGTCGAAGCAGTGGTATACAAAAACGAGCAGGCTGTCGAACAGCTTTGCGAATAACTCCATCGGTCGCCTCCCTGATCCTGATTCAGCAACAAGATCATCGGCCGGGCGGCCGGTGGAGTCAACCCGGCGCCGCCGGGCACGCGTCCGGAAAGGGAAGAAAGGGGTCCAGGGGAAAGAAACCCTAGGTTTCGTTCCCTTGGGGCTGCGACCGAAACTGCCGCACGAACACTAACGGAACTCTGCTCGCGACCATGCCCCCGGCCAATAACGCTCCAAGCTGACGCGTGAATGTTCGCGGCTTCAAAATTTCAAATATTTTTGGCTAGCACTTTGCTCTTCGGTCTCGCGCCCGCGCTTCGCGCCACGCGGCTAGATCTTGCGCCGGCGCTTAGGACCTCCGGCGGGGGAGGATCGAAGAAGCGCGCGCTGTGGGGCCGCAATCTGCTGGTCTGCGGGCAGGTGGCGATTTCCCTGGTGCTGCTGATGGTGGCCGCCGTGCTCGCCGCGGGATTTCGCGCCGACCTGCTCCGCGGCCCCGGTTTCCGCACGTCCGGGCTCTTTCTGGCCAGTTTCAATACCAGCATCCTGCGCTACGGCGATGCCCAAGGCGATCGGTTTTACAAGCAGCTTCTCGACCGCATCAGACTAGCCGAGGGCATCCGCTCGGCGGCGCTTACGTCCGGAGCGCCCATGTCTCTCGGCGCCGCCACTGTGGGCATCGTGCCTGAGGGGTATGTGTTGAAGCGCGGACAGGAGGCCATCTCGGTCTTCCACAGCCTCGTGAGCGACGGCTACTTCGAAACTCTCGGAATCCCTATTCTGCGCGGCCGCGGCTTCCGGGATTCCGACCGGGCGAACACGCCTGCCGTTGCAGTGGTGAACGAGCATCTCGCCAAGCACTTCTGGCCAGGCCAGGATCCTTTGGGAAAGAGACTTCGCCTAAACAATGGCGCCGGAACGCTGGTAGAAATCGTTGGCATTGCCAGGAATGCTAAATACTTCTCCATTAGTGAAGCGCCGACGGATTTCCTTTATCTGCTCTTTGCCCAGAATCGGCAGGCGCAGATGACCCTGGTGGCCGAGTCGAAATCGAACGATCCGGCCGTGCTGGCGCCGGTATTTAGGCGCGTCGTACAGGATCTCGACCGCAATATGCCCGTCTTCGACGCGCGAAGCATGAGGGACCTCTATGAGAATCGCGCGATCAAGTCGCCCAACCTGGTGAACGAAACCGTCGGCTCGCTGGCAGCTATGGGATTGGTGCTGGCGATCGTCGGACTTTATGGGCTGGTGGCGTTCTCGGTAAGCCGGCGCACGCGAGAGTTCGGCATTCGCATGGCGGTCGGGGCAGATTGCGGAGGCATCACGAGACTGGTGCTGAAGCAGGCGCTGGCGCTGGGAGCGGTTGGAGTGACGGCGGGCTTCGGGATCGGGATCTTTGCTTGCCGCGTCATCACTTCCCAGGTATTCGTGAATGGCGTGCCGATGGGCATGCTGCCGCCGGTTGGGGTGGCGGCGCTGCTCATTCTGACCACCACGGTTGCCGCCTGGCTGCCTGCCCGGCGCGCGGGTAGGATCGACCCCATGCAGGCGCTGCGGGATGAGTGAGACGGCGCAAACAATAGTCGCTCCAGTCGATTCCCTTGATCTGAAGCGCACGTCAGCGCTGAACGGATCACGCGCTACCGGTACAGAGCGCTGCGTCTTGACGCTAGTGCGCAGGGTTGATACCCCTTAACAATCGCGGCCCACCTTCTTGGAGGATCGGCCGGCTCATGTCTTGTCGGGGCGGGCGAATTTCAACCGGCTTCTATGTGGATTTTTGCGCCGGCGCGGACAAGCCTGCTTTGCGATGGGATGGAAGGCGCCCGTGGCTGTCCCCGCGATCCCTCTGTATTTACCGAAGCAACCGGCAGGAAGTTGCTACATCTCTCTCAATTCGGGGAGGCCTTTTCGACGCGATCGATGACTAAGGTCTCGATATCCGACCTGCCGGGATCGAGCTTCAGACCGAGGTCGTGGATGCCTTTCTGAATGCAGAGTTGGACGTCGTAGTATTGACCGTTATAGTCAATGCGGAAGTCGTACGCGTCGGGGAGTTCGGTTTGATCCACTACGACGCGCTTCATATAGATGCTCAAACGCGCGGCGAGGAAGGCGGCTGAGGCGTTGGTCCCCGCGAGTCCGTCACCCAGAATTTTGCCGCCCAGCGGACCGCCGACCCAGGGGAGTTGGCTCATGTCCTTCGCCGGCTTCAGCTTGATTGGTTGATCGCTTCGACGCAGGAAATAAACGGGCGCGTCCTTCTTCGTCTCCCGGTGCACCTTCAAGCGGAACCGCTCGGCCAACAGTCCTTGCAGCATGGCGCGCTGCTCGGTGTTGAGCGGGATGCGGATGTTGGTGTGGGACGCGTCGGCTTGCGCGGACTTCGAATCCAGGGGCGGTTTGGTGTCGATGGTCCAGCGCTCTTCGCGAGCCCACGCGGGGCCGCCAACGATCTGATACTCGCGCAGATCGTAGGCGACCTCGGCCATCATTTGCACCGTGTAGTCAGTCATTTTCACGCGGCCGCCGGGGAAGTTGTAGAGCCCGATTGTGTGGTCCTTGGGATCGGACGGACGGACGGAAGCGACTTCGAAGTTGGTGGACTGACCAGGCAATGGGCCGCCGAGCAAGGCGGCGGCCAGGAGCGCGAACGGGCGCGAAGATACCATATCCAATTAAACGACGGGGCGGGCGAAATGTGGCTAACAAAAAGACCGGGTTAGCGCCTTCCCGGCCGGTTTGCCGGTTCCTCGTATATTGCCCGTCCTATCGGACGAGGGCCGAAGATGGTGGTGCTTACCGTCTGGCCTCCCTTGCGACAACATTGTCCTCTAGCCATTTCCACATCCCGGTTGGCGCATTCTTGCATGCGGACTCTTGCCGATTCCGAGAACCCTCTATGAGCGCTCCGAACCATGCTCAGCCAAACCATGCTCAGCTCTGGACAAATCAGACGTGCGGAGATACCTTTGATGGCTGGAGTACCCCGTGATCGAGCGACCTCTCAGGATCGCCATCCTCATTTATTTATGGGGCGCACTGGTGGAGGATACAAGCCTCTTCCTGATGGCTTGGCTTCACCCTGGGGTCTGGTTCCAGCTTTTCCATGGCGTCGCTCCCACCGGTCTGGACATTGCACTCCTACGCCGGGCAGGTGGGCAATGGGCTGCGTTTGCACTCGCCCAAGGCATTACGCTGTGGTACTGGAGGAAGAATCCGATCTGGCTTGTCATCGTTGCCGGAGCGCGTTTTTCGGATCTGTTCACCGATATATCGTACATACTGGCCGTACCATCGCTAACGACGCTCGGATGGGTCTGCCTGTTGCCTCCGCCGCTGCTCAACCTGCTCGGAGTCGTAATCATGCTCCGCGGCTATAGGGATTCCTGGAAAGCTTCCCTATCGAAGGGTTAGCCCTCGCACGACACGGATTTGTTTCCGCGGCAGCATTGGCGCGGGTGAGGTAATTCCAGCCTGTTCACAGTAGAATAATCGACGGCCCAGGCCTGACGAAATCCCTTGGCCCTCTTATACTTCCCGCCCTGATCGATTCCTGATCCTTTCCTTACGACTTCCTTATGCGCCGGGCCATACCCTATCGAATGAATGAAGCCGTACGGCGCAATTCGCATCGATCCTCCTGAACTCGAAACTTTCGGCCCTCGGGAGGCAATCGAAATTGTGATTCCTTATACCGAATGGTCACTCGGCCTTACGGCGATGGATCGCGTCGCTGTCCTCGCCGCCAAGCTCTCGGCGTCGGTTCGGCTGATCGCCGTTCACACGGTTCCTTATCCAATGCAGTTCGGATGTCCCGCCCTGGTCCACGCCCGCCTGGTGGAGCAGCTTGTGGATCTCGCTTCGCGCAGCCCGGTGACGGTCTGTCCGCAGGTGGTTCTGGCACGAAGCCTCGAGGAGGGTTTCCGTGCCGGGATGCCGGCCGAATCGACGGTTCTGGTGGCCGCGCGGCGACGCTTCTGGAAAACGCGCGAGGATCGCCTGGCCGCGATGCTGGCCGGCGAGGGGCACAAGGTGGTGTTGATTCACGTGGAATAGCAAGGGCTTCGCCCTTGAAATCCTTTTGGGATTTGGGAGTCGGGAGACAGGAGAAAACAGAATGCTGGCCCTGAGCGTTGAGGTTGTTTAGGAGTCGGTGGCAAAACCGCTCCCTGGCGGTCGCGGCTCGGTAAGGCATTGTAGGATTTCTGATCTGGAGTAGCTAACGAATGCTCGACTTATTGTTTTTGACATTGACCGCACTCTTCTTTGCAGCCGCATGGCTGTTTGTGAGAGGTTGCGACCGGCTTTAAGAGCCGTGAAGGCGCACTTATGGACTACATCATTTCACTAATCGTCGCCATTGCCGTGGGCGTCTACCTGTTCTACGCGCTGCTGCGCCCGGAGAGATTCTGATGACCGCCAACGGCATATTGCAGATTCTGCTCTTCATCGCGGCCGTAATCGCCGTGACCATTCCTGTGGGCGCTTACATGGCGAAGGTGTTCGCCGGCGAGCGCACGTTCATGCACCGGATCCTGCGGCCGCTCGAATCCGTCATCTACAAGCTTTGCGGCATCGATGAAGCCGCGGAACACCACTGGACCCGTTATGCGGGCGGCGTGCTCGCGTTCAGTCTGGTAAGTATTCTGGTGACCTATGCCATTCAGCGGCTGCAGCAGTGGTTCCCGCTGAATCCGCAGGGGCTGGGCAATGTGGGCGCCGCCCTCTCGTTCAACACCGCCACCAGCTTCGGCACTAACACCAATTGGCAGGCCTACACGCCCGAGACCACCATGAGCTACTTCACCGACATGCTCGGTCTCGCCACGCACAACTTCTTTTCGGCGGCGGTGGGCATTGCGGTGGCGATCGCGTTTGTGCGGGGATTCAGCCGGCATTCGGTCAAGTCGCTCGGTAATTTTTGGGTGGATCTCACGCGCTGCCACGGTCTATGTGCTGCTGCCGCTGAGCATCATCGGCGCTCTGTTTTTCGTGCTCGCAGGGCGTGATCCAGAACCTCTCGCCCTATACCAAGGCCGCCACCGTGGAAGGCGCCGTGCAGACCATTCCGCAGGGTCCGTTCGCCTCGCAGGAAGCCATTAAGATGATCGGCACCAACGGCGGCGGAGTCACCAACGCCAACTCCGCGCATCCGTTTGAGAACCCCACGCCGCTTGCGAACTTTTTCCAGATGCTCTTCATCTTCATGATTCCCGCCGGCCTCACTTACACGTTCGGGAAGATGGTCAAGGATACGCGCCAGGGGTGGGCCATCTTCGCGGCCATGCTGGCGCTGTTTATCTTCGGCGTCTGCGTCACTTACCCGGCGGAGCATGGCGGGTAATCCGAATTTGACCAAACTGGGCGTCGCGCCGGAGAACATGGG
The DNA here is from genome assembly GCA_963763545.1 of Bryobacterales bacterium. Lineage (GTDB taxonomy): Bacteria > Acidobacteriota > Terriglobia > Bryobacterales > Bryobacteraceae > PALSA-243. Next base: position 52,366 of record CAVXPE010000041.1, on the reverse strand, counting down.
AGGGCAAGGACGTCCGCTTCGGCATCGCCGATCTCGGCGCTCTTCACGGTGGTCACTACCGACGCAAGCTTGCGGCGCCGTCAACAACCATGCACGATAGCCTGACTCCGCTCGGCGGCCTCGTCCCGATGGTCAATATCGAACTGGGCGAAGTGATCTTCGGCGGCGTCGGCTCGGGACTCTATGGCATGCTGATGTTCGCCGTCCTCGCGGTATTCATCGCGGGCTTGATGGTGGGCCGCACGCCGGAATATCTGGGCAAGAAGATCGAGCAGAAGGAAGTCAAGATGATGATGCTTTCAGTCCTGGTTCTGGCCTTCAGCATTCTTGGCTTCTCGGGCGCGGGCGTCGGCCTCGACTACCGTCAAAGCAGCCTGGGCAACCATGGGCCGCATGGACTTTCCGAGATCCTCTACGCCTACTCGAGCGCCACCGGCAATAACGGCAGCGCGTTCGGCGGAATCAGCGCGAATACGCCTTATCTGAATACCACCCTGGGCTTGGCCATGCTGTTCGGCAGGTTCCTGATGATGATCCCGCTGCTCGCCGCGGCGGGCAGCCTGGCGCAGAAGAAGCAGACGCCCGTCTCCGCCGGAACCTTTCCCACTCACGGGCCGCTGTTCGTCTTTTTGCTGGTGGCAGTAACGCTGATCGTGGGCGCGCTTACGTTCTTTCCCGGCGCTCTCGCTCGGACCCATCGTCGAGCATTTCCTAATGCTTCAAGGAAAGCTCTGGAGCTAACTAATGGCAACCGCACTCGTACCTCCGCCTCCGCCGATCGCCGACAGCACGTCGCTGATATCCGAAAAGGCCCCGCGCGCGCGGCCGCTGTTCGACCCGCCCATCGTGCAGCGCGCCATCGGCGATTCGTTCCGCAAGCTGCACCCGCGGCCCATGATGAAGAACCCGGTCATGTTCGTCGTGGAAGTGGGCGCCGTCGATGACCACTGCTGCTGACGGTCCGCGATTTCGCGATCCGCGCGCACGGATGTCGGGTTCACCTTCCAGATCACGCTCTGGCTCTGGTTCACCGTGCTCTTCGCCAATTTCGCCGAAGCCATGGCGGAAGGCCGCGGCAAGGCGCAGGCCGATACGCTGCGCAAGACCAAGACCGAGACCACGGCGCCGGCGCATCGTGAACGGCCGCCAGGAGATTGTGGCCGCCACGCAGCTTCGCAGCGGCGATATCGTGCTGGTGGAAATCGGCGAGATCATCCCCGGCGATGGAGACGTCATCGAAGGCATCGCCACCGTGGATGAATCCGCCATCACCGGCGAGAGCGCGCCGGTAATCCGCGAATCCGGCGGCGACCGAAGCGCCGTGACTGGCGGCACGAAAGTGCTCTCGGATTGGATCAAAGTCAAGATCACATCGAACCCGGGCGAGACGTTTCTCGACCGCATGATCGCGCTGGTGGAAGGCGCGCAGCGGCAGAAGACGCCGAATGAGATCGCGCTGAATATCGTGATCGCGGGGCTCACGCTGGTCTTTCTGCTGGCGGTGGTCACGCTCGAACCGTTCGCGGTGTACAGCGGCGACGACGCCATCGGTAACGGTGCTTATTTCGCTGCTGGTGTGTCTGATTCCCACCACGATCGGCGGACTGCTTTCCGCTATCGGCATCGCCGGCATGGATCGCGTGATGCAGCACAACGTGCTGGCCATGAGCGGCAAGGCCGTCGAGGCGGCGGGCGATGTCAACACGCTGCTGCTGGATAAGACCGGCACCATTACGCTGGGCAACCGGCAGGCGGTCGAGTTTATTCCCGTGGCCGGCGTCACGCCCGAAGAGGTTGCCAACGCGGCGCAACTTGCGAGCCTGGCCGACGAGACGCCCGAGGGCCGCTCCATCGTGGTGCTGGCGAAAGAGACGTATGGCATTCGCGGGCGCGAAGTCGCGGAGCACGAAGCGCACGTTCATTCCGTTCACGGCGCAGACGCGCATGAGCGGCGTGGATATCGACGGCCGCTGCATCCGCAAGGGCGCCACCGAATCGGTGTGCGAATTCGTGCAGGAACACGGCGGCGACGATCCCCGCCGAACTGGTGACTATCACCAACCGCATTTCGCGCTCGGGCGGTACGCCGCTGGCGGTGGCCGACCGCGGACGCGCGCTGGGCGTGGTTCACCTGAAGGACGTGGTCAAGGGCGGCATGCGCGACCGCTTCGAGCAACTCCGCGCGATGGGCATCCGCACCGTGATGATCACCGGCGATAATCCGCTGACCGCGGCCGCCATTGCGGCCGAAGCAGGCGTAGACGATTTCCTCGCCCAGGCCACTCCCAAAGACAAGATGGATCTGATCAAGAAGGAGCAGGCCGGCGGGCCGGCTGGTCGCGATGACGGGCGATGGAACCAACGACGCCCCGGCGCTGGCGCAGGCCGATGTGGGCCTGGCGATGAACACGGGCACCATGGCCGCCAAGGAAGCGGGTAACATGGTGGATCTCGATTCCAACCCGACTAAGCTGATTGAAGTGGTCGCCATCGGTAAGCAGTTACTCATGACTCGCGGCGCGCTGACTACTTTCTCCATCGCCAATGACATCGCCAAGTATTTCGCGATTTTGCCGGCGATGTTCATGGCGACCTATCCGGCGCTTGGCCGCAGCTCAACATCATGCGTCTGCACAGCGCGCAGAGCGCCGTGCTGGCGTCGGTGATTTTCAACGCGCTGATCATCATCGTGCTTATTCCGCTGGCGTTGCGCGGGGTAAAGTACCGGCCGATGTCGCGCGGCCTCGCTGCTGCGCCGCAACCTGCTGGTATACGGCGTGGGCGGGGTGATTGCGCCATTCCCGGGTATCTGGCTCATCGATCGCCTGCTCGGTCTACTGAGGCTTGCCTAACATGAAACAACTTCTTATTGCCGTTAAAGCTACCATCGTGCTCACGATGCTGACGGGCGTGCTCTATCCGTTGGCGGTCACCGGGTTGGCCAAGGTCTTCTTCCCGCATCAAGCGGCAGGCAGCCTGATCGAGGCCAACGGCAAGGTGATCGGCTCCGAGTTGATCGGGCAACGATTCACGCAGCCAGAATACTTTCATGGGCGGCCTTCCGCGGCGGGCAACGACGGCTATGACGGCCTTAGCTCCGGCGGCTTTAATCAGGGGCCGACCAATCAGAAGCTGATCGACCGCGTGCGAGGCGATGTGGCGAAATTCCGGGCCGAAAACCCGACGTTCACGGGCACGATTCCGGCGGATATCGTCACGGGTTCCGCCAGCGGGCTCGATCCGCACATCTCGCCCGCCGCGGCCGAAGCCCAGGCGGCTCGCGTGGCAGGCGCGCGCCATACGTCGCTCGATTCGGTGCGGCAGCCTGATCGCCGCGCATACCGAAGGCCGCCAACTGGGCGTGCTGGGCGAACCGCGGGTCAACGTATTGCTCTTAAACTTGGCGCTCGACCGCGCCGCCCCGATGGGGCGCTAATAGTCGAGCCGATTTCGAGGAAGAAAAAAATACGGCGCCTGTTCGGGCGACTGCATCTATCGGTGACAGCCCTCGGCGCCAAGAAGGCCCCTGCACAAATCGGTAGCGAAGGTGCAGGACAACCACGTTGTTGCCAAAAGGAAAGGACCTGCGGAGCAGTTTGTCGCGGGAGAGAGTAAAGAGACATGAACGGCATCAGAGTTGTACGGGAAGTGAGCCGAGTCGCTCCGCTTCCGACAAGAATGGCGGGCGCCGGCGAAGGGCGGCGCCACCCGCTGGCGATCCCCGTTGTGCCAGCCTGCACCGCGTTTCTGTGGGGAGCGTTGTCACTTACGGCATTCAGCCAGCCTACCGCCGCTGTTGGCGGCAGCATCCGGGACTCTTCCAGTGGAAAGCCTGTGGCAGAAGTGCAAGTCATTGCTCACAGTCTGAACAAACACGCCGATCGGGCTACAGTCAGCAACACGAATGGCGTCTATATGTTCATCAACCTGGAGCCCGGCGCCTATGAATTTGAGGCCACCAAAGATGGATTCCAGAAGTCATCGGCACGTGCTCAAATAGGCGACCTCGATGTCGCCACCGTGGACCTTCCGCTGCAACACGCGATCGACTCGCCCGGAACAGCGGAGAAACCGAACGAGCCGCCGCTGACCGAGCGGGAAAGGGAAATGCTTGAGCGCATTGATGGCCTGGAGCAACGCTTGGCCGCGATGCAGGCTATGATCTCAGCAATTGCTAGAGCGCAACAGCCGGAGCCGGGCCAATTGGCTGCCGGGCCTCCGCAGCCTGGGATTGGCAATATCCTGGAAACTCGCCCTCTCGTGGCCTCTCTGGATCCGGCGGCCCCAATGGCTGGGACAGCGCCGTCGGCTGGGAAGTCACAGGCCCCTGCCACATTACAGAATCCAACGCCGCAACAGGCGGGCGGAAAGTCCGGCCCGAAAGCGACGCCACCGACCCCTGTCGCCCCTCCGAGCCGAGGCTTCCGGAAGCCCTGGCGGCCCCCGAACCCGCTCCCGAACCCGACAACTTTACGCCGTTCGCGTACGGGGATTTCAGTTGGCTCAATGGAAGCGCCCGGACCAGAGACACCGTACTCGACACGAAATTCTTCACTCCGGAAATTCGCTTCGATACGCATTACATGGCCGATTTCAACCAACCCATCGACCACACCATCGTCGGCTCCACCGAATCCTTCCGCTCTGGCGAAGTCCAGATAGAACAGGCCAGCGTCGGCGGCGACTTTCACTGGGAGAACGTGCGTGGCCGAATCCTATTCATGGAGGGGCTTGTTCGCCACCACGACGCCGCGCAATGACGCAAGTTCGGCAACTCTCCGCCGGAATTGGAAATACTGGCGGAGTCGGCCAGTGGGACCTCCAGAATGCTTACAAATATGTATCAGAAGCTTACGGCGGGTATCACTTCAACGTTCAACACGGACTCAATGTCGATGCGGGCATCTTCGTGTCGTATATCGGTCTCTTCAGTTACTACAACTTCGATAACTGGACCTATCAGCCCTCCTATGTTTCGTCCAATACGCCATGGTTCTTTAACGGCGTACGCGCGCAGTGGTTCCCGACCAGTAAGCTGAAAATCGAACCTTGGTTCATCAATGGATGGCAGTCGTACGCGAAGTACCAACAGCCATCCCGGTTTGGGCGGACAGATTCTGTGGATGCCGAAAGAGTGGCTCAAAATCGTCGCCAATCAATATGGCTTTGGAGAAGACAACCTTGGCCTTCCCAAGACACAACGCATCCACACCGATGACAGTATTGAGGTCAGGTACTACAACAATCCTGGGAATCCGGGGATTTCTAAGATGGCGTTCTCGCTCACCGGAGATGCCGGTTGCCAGTACGGCGGCGGAATCACATGTACGGGCGGCGCGAACAAGTCGTCATTCCTCGGGACGATGGCTGTATAACCGCATGTGGTTCCATAAGGACCTTTTGGCCGTCACCATGGGCGGCGGCGTCATGAACAATCCAGGCCGCTACCTGACTCTGCTACCGCCGATCGATGGAGCCTGGGCTGCATCCGGTACGCCGTACTTTACGGAGAACCCAGGCCAAAAGGCCTTTATGTGGGATAGCACGATCAACCTTCAATACATGCCCAGACAGTACATCACGTGGTGGGCGGAGGTTGGATATCGTCACTCCGATGTTCCGTATTTTGCCGGGCGCGGCGGAGTCACTCCACCCGGCGGAAATAATGGCTATCCCCAATATTACACGTGCATGTACGGGCGCAACATCGGGAACCAACAATCTGGCGGCGGCGCAAGCAGCCTGTGGGGGCGGATCCAGCAGTATCTGGTTCCCGGACCTTCGCCGCAGCGAGACGAAGGTGTCTGTCGGAGTGATGGTGAAGTTCTAGCACGGCAGCAGCGAACGAGAACCCCGGGCGCTGCTGCACGATTCGGGGGGTTGCATATGCGCACGTTTCTGGTACCGACGTTGGTCGCAGCGGTGACTTGCCTAATCGCTGCGGATCCGGTCTGGAAGAGTAAACCGGCGCACAGTGGACCGAAGAGGACGCCCGGCAGGTCCTCGCCAATTCACCTTGGGCAAAGCCGACAACAGCCGTTATCACACGCCGGCTAACCGAGGAGCAACTCAGGGAAGCCGGACAAATGGGACAACCCCGCGGCGTCGGCAATGAGGGGGTGGATTTCAAGGGCAGCGGGCCAAAGGTCTCGCACGAATATCTTCACCGGCCCGGATGGCGGCGACCGCAGCCCACGGTCCCTTCCCCGACCCATCACATTGCACACTGCGTTGGGAGAACTCACTTCCGGTTCAGCTTGCAGAATTGAAATTGCACGAGATCGCGCCCCCCACGCTGCCGGGCGACGGCTATCGCATCGCCGTTTATGGCATTCCGGGCGGTGGTTTCAAGGGCACTCCCGAACAATTGGGCCAGCCCCTGAAGAGTCTTGCCTCTTTGAAGCGCGAGGGGAAAAAGGATGTGAGGCCCGCCAGGGTTGAGGTCTTCCAGCGGGAAAATGGCGTCGTTGTAGTCTATGTGTTTCCTTTGTCGGCGGAAATCAGCAAACAAGATCGACGAATCCGATTCGAGGCGCAGATCGGCCGGATTGTCCTCGCCCAAGACTTCGACTTAAGTGAAATGGGGTTTCTGGGTAAGTTGGAGCTTTGACGTCGATCACTTAATCGTATCCGGTCCGAATTCAAGAGAGATACGGGTTCCGTAAGAGAGTGGCTCAAGTGTTTTAATACCCTTTTTTTCTGGCTGGCGTAGCGCCATAAACTTTATCCATCCTTCCGATAACCGCCCCCAAGTGAAACTTATATTTTACTTACGCTGTCTTTATGCCTTATTTACGCGTTCTCGGTAATGATTGACTTGACGCTATCCCTGTAGATCCCCGTCGAATCCCCGCTCCGTCGCGACCCAAATTCGAAATCGCTCTGCCTGAATAGGAAGAAGGAAATGAACTCTCGGAAATACGCCATCGCACTATGCCTCTTCACCTTCGCAGCCCCGGCGGGCCTGAACGCGCAACCGATCACTTCCGCCGCGGGAGGCGACGGCGCCTTCCTTTCGGCCAACTTACTCGGCATCGCCAGTGGCCCTGGCGGCGACCCTCTTCCCGGCGCTCAGGTTTCCGCGCGCTCCCTGGACGATGGCGCGCTACGTACCACCACCAGCGGCGCCGATGGCGCCTTCGCAATCGCCGGTCTTAAGCCCGGCCGGTACGAGCTGAAAGCGGCCAAGGAAAGTCTGGCAAGCCCCGCCGGCGTTACAGTCGATCTAGCTGACAATCAAAGTCTCCGCGCCGATGTCAAGCTCTCCGAAGTGGCCGTTGCCACGAAAACTCCCGCTGGCAACTTCTTCCACCGTTTCCTCAAAGCTTATGCCGACGATTGGAAAGGCTCTTCCGGAAGTAGCGAGCCAGCACCAAAGTTTCGCGGCTACCCCGGCGCCGTCGATGGACCGCCGTTTCCCTTTTCGGTTTGGCCCTACGGCGGCAGCGTCACGATCGGCCAGCCGTGGACGCAAGCCGGGCCGCTTATGACGGCCATTTGGGGCGGTCCAGGCGGCGACTGGTGGAAGAAGAACGGCATCCAGATCTATGGATGGCTGAACGCCGGCGCTAACGTGAGCACCTCGAAGGGCGGCGGCTACTCCAACTTCCCCGAGGCTTACGCGGAGCGACAGGGCTTCGAACTCGATCAGGAAGTACTCTACATCGAGCGCCAACCGGATACCGTGCAGACGGACCATGTCGATTGGGGCTTTCGCATTTCCGGGCTCTATGGCCTCGACTACCGCTTCACCACGTCCAACGGGTTTTTGAGCCACCAGCTTCTCGGCAAGAATCAGGAAAACGGCTTCGACGCCCCCATGTTCTATTTCGACCTCTATGTGCCGCAGGTGGCGCAAGGCATGGATATCCGCGTGGGCCGTTACATCTCCCTGCCGGACATCGAGGCTCAACTCGCGCCGAATAACTATACTTATAGTCACTCGCTGACGTATACCTTCGATTGTTATACTCAACTCGGCGTTAATGCCACCATCAAGCTGAGCAACCATTGGCTGATACAAGCCGGTCTATCTCCGGGCTGCGACACCATGCCGTGGACCTCGAGCGCAAAACTCACCGCAAACTTCTGCGTGGGCTATAACTGGCACGAAGGCCGCGACAATATCTATACCTGCGACAACTCGCTGAACGATGGGCGCTACGCCTACAATAATCTGCAGGCGTTTTACTCGACCTGGTATCACAAGTACGGAAAGGATTCTCGGTGGCATTCGTCGACCGAAACGTGGTACCAATTTGAGAAAGACACGCCTAATATAAATAACCCCGCGGCGCAAAGTTTGTTGATTACGGGAGCAAACGGGGCCATTTGTAACAACATCCAAGCCGTGACTTGTTACGCGCCGGATTACGCTATCGTCAATTACCAGGAATATCAGGCTTCGAAACACGATTACTTCAGCTTCCGCAACGAATTCTTTGACGATTTCGTAGGGCAACGGACGGGAACCAAGTCGAAGTTCACCGAGCATCTGATCGGCTGGGGACATTGGGTGGGAACGACAGTTCTGTTTCGCCCCGAAGTACGCTTCGAGCGCTCTTACGACGCGCCGGCCTATGATAACGGCACAAAGAAAAACCAACTTACTTTCGCCAGCGATGTGATCTTGTTCTTCTAACGTAACTTGAGCGGAGCGAGCCGCGGGCTGGGCCTCCCAAAATGCGCCATTCAGGGAATATGGGTACAGTAGAACCAGGACTCAGGGTACATTTCCAGCTTCGCGTGCCCGAAACGAGCATGCCTCCACATGCCCAAAGATGGCTGTGATAGACTTGCCGCAGTAGAGGCGGTTCGCGATAACTCCTGGCGATCAGAAACAGGCGGAAGCTAAACCCTCCCGAACCTATGTCCCCGCAGGGAATCGGCGCTGGTACCGTATCGTATCGTTTGCCGTTCTCGGCGTGGCAAGAGTGACGGCCCAGGTTCCGCTCAAAGAAGTCTCAATCCGGACTACTCCTTACTCGCCCCCGTCACTGATTCTGCGCGCCGATCAAAGCCTGGTGGAAACGAGCCTGGCAGTTCGAGACGGTAATGGACGCGCCGTCGGCGGCCTGCAGGCATCCGATCTCGAAGTGCGCGACAATGGCGAACCCCGCCAGATCGTGTCATTTTCAGAGGTGAGGCTAGCGGCGGCTCCCACCGGTGCTCGGGACGCTGAGACGACGCACGATGTGACATCGAACCAACCGGCGCCCCCAGCGACGTCGAGATTCGCTACCTTCTTTTTCGATGACTTCCACATTCCGCCGGGTTCGATGTCATTTGTCAAGCAGGGCGCGAAAGCTTTCATCGCCAACGGAATTCTTCCTGGGGACCACCTATCGATTGTCACGGCTTCAGGACAGGGAGACCTCGATTTCACCACCAATGCCAAATTGTTTGCCGATCGGCTGGAACACCTCTCAGCGCATCCGCGTCCAGTTTCGATTGCGCCTTGCGGCGTCAGTCCGATCGATTCGTACATCTTTCTCCACAACCTTGACGGGCAAATTATAGAGCAAGCGATCGCCGCGGCGACGTCTTGCGCCAGTTGCGGCCCCAGTACGATGCCAAGCCAGTGCCGGCTTGTGGCCGTGGGGATCGCCCAAACCGCGGCCAGCACAACGTGGGAGCAAATGGAAGCCATATCCCACGACACGATGTATGCCCTTGGTTTCGCCGCCAAGGTATTGGCGCAAATGAAAGGCAGCAGAATTCTGGTGCTGACCTCGTCCGGTTTTCTTCTCCGCCCAGGTACGCCGCCAGAATTGGAAAGCTTTATCGATGCCGCCGTACGCGCGAACATCGTGGTCCACGCGATCGGCGCGCAGGGTCTGGACCCGCAGTTGTTCGGTACGAAAACCCTCTTGAAAACTTCCCTTCCACTCGCGCCCCTCGAGAACATCGTAAACGGCACCGGCGGGCACTATTTTAAAAATACGAATGACCTAGCGAGCGCGATGAAGGCTGCCGTTGACCCGGAGGTCAGTTACTCACTCGCGTTCAGTGCTGGCCCTCCCGATGGGAAGTTCCATACGCTGAAGATTCGATACAAAGATAAGCAAGGCCGGGATCTACAATATCGTCCTGGTTATTATTCACCGGACCCCAAGAAGGAGGTGTCCGCGCGCGCGCGAATGGACGATGCCGTTTTCTCGAAAACTGCGTTGCGCGAAATTCCGGTGTCGGTTTCGCTCTCGGCAGGGCAAGCAAGGGGCACGGTGATCCCTATCTCGGTCCGGCTCACCGTCGATGCCAAGGCCCTTCGATTTGTTAAGGCGAATGGGCGGCACATGCAGCAGATCGCATTCCTAACAGTTCTGCTCGATTCCAACGGGGCATTTATAACCGGCGAGGAGTCGATTATGGAGCTTGCGCTGACTAACGAGAAGCTGGCGTCGATCAACAAAACCGGACTGACTGCCATCGCAACGCTTCCCGCGTATCCGGGAGTGTACCAGGTCCGAACAATCGTGCGGGAAGGCATGAAGGGCAGCCTTGCGGCGGCAACCACTCTCGTTGAGGTTCGTCCGAAGTAGTGTTTCCACCTCGCGCCTCGTTAGGCGAATGCCGCGGCGACTCTTCGGGCGCCTTGTCCTGGCAGCCGGTTTGTGACTGCGGTCCAAGTCAAGTTGTTCAACAGTACTAAGTCGCGAGGCTTCAGCTTCAGAGTGATCCGGCACTGGAAGAGTTGGCAGTAGTCGACGCCGGAACGCCAGGTTTGCCGGAGTCCGGGCTGTATAACTTTTCGGGATCCATAACGCCGGGCGGCTTTTTCAACAAGATCCGGACTGCTCCAGCAGGCGGATGGAATTCCAGGATGGAATCATGGTCGATGCTAGTTACGCTAGGAAAACCGACTTACTTTCGCCAGCGATGTGATCTTGTTCTGTTAGCGTGAATATGGATGCGTGAATTCCTGGGTGAGCGGTACGCTTAGTACACCGTGTGGCGAATTCCGCAAAGACCGCTCCCTCGCGGTCGCGGCTCGGTGTGAGGCTTCAATGTACTTATGAGGGTGAGTACTGTAGAATCAGTACTCTAGGTAGTTTTTTGTCCTCGCGTGTCCGTCGCTTCTCACTATACTTATTAGCTGGGGGTTGGAATTTTGCTTCGAGGAAACTCGGCTGTCTCGGAGACAGGTATGCCTTTGTCTCATGGGACGGTCTTTCAAAGGGTCGCGAATACGACCCATTGCGTAATCTCGTCCCGCGCTGTAGGGAAGTGGGCCACCGGGCTGCTTGAAGGCAGCTACGCTACCAAGGGATTTCATAATAAGGCGAAGAGTTGTCCGTGGGGCCCGATGGCGGGTTTTGTGATGGCCGATCCGCGCTTCACCAAGAATCCAGACCTGATTGGCCAGCGCACTGATCTTTACAAAGCGATCAAGGACGGCGGCAGCGAAACTCGGCTTTACATAACGGATGAGCGGCGGCTCGCGCTCGAGGGGCCGTTGAAGCGCATGACCCGCGCGGGCGGGAACATCAACGAAATGATCTACACGGCCGAATCGCCCGTAGGGAGCACAATGAAGTTCGTGCTGCGGCGCGAGATGAACGGTCCGGGCGCCAACGGCAAGCAGCTTTGGGCGGTGTTTTACGCGGCGGGCGAAAAGCGCCTGTCCAACGATTTGAGGAGCGCCAATCAGAGCAGCGGCGGGAACCTGTTGCCCGTGATGGCGATGATCGACCCCGCCTGCACAACCTCGGTGAGAAGCACCTACCGTGCTGCGACGACCGGCGACTATGACTTATTCGCGGTTTTTCCGCCGCGTGACGGCTATGACCGCAACGGCGCGGACCAGCGCATGGTGCCGGGCACCGACCGCTTCAAGGTCCCCCTCCAGAAATACATTGAGAACGAGGATCACCACCGCGGCAACCTGACGCCCAGGATCGCGCACATCCGCGGCCTGATCAATGGCGGCGTGCGCGCGACGGGTTATGAAGGCGGAGACGTGGTTCATCACAGCGACGAAGCGGGGCGGCCAATGATCTCCAGCATCGACTTTCCGTTCGTGGCTTTCGTTCCAGGCGAGCAGCCTTATTGCGTGAGAAGTACTCCCGAGTTCAAGCTGTTCATCGGGGCGTTGATGACGCGATTCGTGATGACGTTCAACGCGGGATGGCATCGGGAGCTGGGGATCAGCGTGTCGAATCAAGGGAGTTACGAGGTCTAACGGCGGGAATTTGTTGCTGGCTGCCTCGTTGGCTGTACACTATTCCTATGAGGTCGTTAGCCTTAATTGCCCTCTCCGCCGCGGCGCTATCCGCTCAATCCGCGGGTGAAATCCGTGGCTACGCATGGGATGCCGAAGGGCGGCCCATGGCCCAGGCGAAAATCATGGTGCACGGCGGAAGCGCCAAATCGAACCGTACGGTTACGGCGGGCGCGGATGGCGCCTTCGATGCGCGCGGTCTTCAGCCCGGCCATTACGAACTTACCGCCGATGCCTCGCAGCGCCAACTCACCACGGAATCGGGCACAGCGCTCGACCTCAAGCCCGGCGAGATCGCCCATGCCGATCTGACTCTCGGCCAGAGCACCGTTCACTACGGCTTCTGGAAACGCCTTGGGCGCCGCTTCGTCGGCCTTCACTAAACCATGCCCAGGTTGGACGACCGCAGGCCCGATCCGGGCGAGTTGCTGCGCCGCGTTCAGGCGGGCGAACGCCGCGAATCGCGCGGACGGCTGAAGGTCTTTCTGGGCTATGCGCCGCGCGTGGGCAAATCGTTGCGCATGTTCGATGAAGGCCGCCGCCGCAAGGTCGCGCGGGCAGGATGTAGTCGTGGCGGCGCTGCAAAGCCGCCGGTCTCGCCCGAGATTCAGGCGGTGGTCGACCGCCTCGAAGTCGATTCCCCAATCGGACGGAGGCGCCATCGACCTGGTGGCCCTCTTCCGCCGCCATCCGCAGGTCTGCCTGATCGACGGCCTGGCGCAGAGCAATCCGCCCGGCAGCCGCAATCCGCAGCGCTGGCAGGATGTGCGCGACCTGCTCGACCGCGGCATCAGCGTCATCACCGCGCTCAATGTGCAGCACATCCGCGAGCAGCAGGACGACGTCGAGCGGATCACCGGCAAGCGCGCCGCGCACAGCATCCCGCAGGACTTTCTCCACGAGGCGGACGAGATCGAAGTCGTGGATGCGCCGCCCGAGGCGCTGCTCGAAGGCGGCCCGCAGGTGGCTCGGCGCCCGCCAACATGCCGAGCGCCCGCGCAGCTTGCTCGAACTGCGCGAACTGGCTCTGCTGCTGGCCGCCGACGTCATCGACCGCCAATTGCAGGAATATCTCGACGAGCACGGCGTCGCCGCGCGATGGGGCGCGCAGGAGCGCATCCTGGTGTGCCTCACGCCGCGTCGAGCAGCGCCGTGAGATGCTGCTCAGCGGACACCGCAACGCCACGCGCTTCCACGGCGCGCTGCTCGCGGCCTACGTGGAGCAGCCCGAACTGAACGGCGGAAGACCGCGCGCGACTGGATCGCAACATGGCGCTCGCGCGGCGAAATGGGCGCCGAGATTCACTGCCTGCACGGGCCGGATTTCGTCGAGCGCCATTCTCGATTTTGCGCGCGAGCAGCGCATCACCCAACTCTTCCTCGGCCACAGCATGCGCGATGGCACGCAAGCCGCTCTGGCGCGGTCCGGTGGACCGCCTGATCGACGCCGCCGACGAGTTCGACGTGCGCATCTTCCCGCACCGGGAGGCCCATAAGGGAAGCCGATGCGAGGCAAGCTCAAGGTCTACCTGGGCTACGCCGCCGGCGTCGGCAAGACGTACCGCATGCTGGACGAAGCGCAGGCGCTGCGGCAAAAAGGCGTCGACGTGGTGATCGGCTACTTCGAGCCGCACGGCCGCAAGGAGACCATCGCCAAGACCGAAGGCCTGGAGATCGTTCCGCGGCGGAAGGTGGCTTACGCCGGACACGGCGATTCGAGGAGATGGATACCGACGCCATTCTGCGCCGCAAGCCGCAGGTGGCCGTGGTGGATGAATTCGCGCACACCAACGTTCCCGGCAGCCGAGCGGCTGAAGCGCTGGCAGGATGTGCACGCGCTGCTGGATGCGGGAATCGACGTGCTCACCACCCTGAACGTGCAGCACCTGGAAAGTCTGAACGACCAGGTCTACGACATCACCGGCATTCGCGTGCGCGAAACCGTTCCGGATTGGGTGGTGGATGCGGCCGATGAAGTGATCTTCGTCGATCTGACGCCGCGCGCGCTGCGCAACCGCCTGGAGCGCGGCGTGGTCTATGCGCCGGAAAAGGCGCAGAAGGCGATGGAGAATTTCTTCACCGAAAGCAACCTCACCGCGCTGCGCGAGATGGCCATGCGGCACGCGGCGCATGAATTGGAAGAGAAACTGGAGACCGGCGCCGGCCGGACCTCGATGTGGCCAGCGGACACAGAACGCATTCTGATTTGCCTCACCGGGCGGCCTTCCTCGGCCATGCTGATCCGCCGCGCGCGCCGAGTGGCCGACTACTTGCAAGCTGGTTGCTGGCGCTGCACGTGCGTCGGGCGAGGCCAAGGTGCCATTGATGAGACCGTGAAGCGGCACATGAGCTTCGCGCGCAACCTGCGGATTGAAACGCACATCGTCAAGGCGGAGAATGTTGCGGAGGCCATCGCGGAGTTCGCGCGCAAAGAGCGTGTGACGCAGATTTTCATGGGCCGGTCGTCGCCGCTGCCCTGGTGGAAGCGGTTCGAGGAGACCGCTGGTACAGCAGGTGGTGCGGCAGGCGCGCGATATGCAGATCACGATTGTGGCGGAGAGGCGAAGATGAGAGGGGCGTCACCTTCGTCCGGTACCCGAACCGTTGGCGAAGCGCGTCGAAAGATCTGTGTCCCCATGCAACGCGCGTATGGCGGCGGTACTATATGAAGGATTGCGATGCCAACTGGGAGTTATGGAATGCCGGCTAAATTAACGGCCCTTTCGCTTGTGCTCTTTACATCGCTTTCCGCCCGCGCCGCCGATTACCCGCTTCTCGACGACGCCTTCGCGGACCTCTATAACTTCAATTTCCCGGCCGCGCATAGCGTGGTCGACCGCTAAATCGCCGATCATCGCCAACGATCCCCTGCCCTATGCCGTGAGCGCCTCGGGCTATCTGTTTTACGAACTCGACCGGCTGGGTATTCTCGAAAGCGAATTCCTGATCGACGATAACCGGATCGTGGAAAAGAAGAAGCCCCCGCAACCCGACCCGGCCACGCGCACCAAATTCCTCAAGGCCGTGGAGGATGCCAGATCGCGCGCCGATGCCGCGCTGGCCAAGGATCCTAACGACAAGATGGCGCTTTTCGCCATGTGCATCGCGGAGGGCGTCGCCACGGATTACATGGCGCTGGTGGAGAAGCATCAGATCGCGAGCCTGCTCCCGCGAAGAAATCGAACAACTACGCGCAGCGGCTGTTGAAGCTGGACCCCAAGTTCTACGATGCGTATCTCGCGGCGGGATTTTCCGAGTATCTGGTAGGCAGCCTGCCCTTCTTTATCCGCTGGTTCGTTCATTTCGATAATGTGAGCGGCAGCAAAGAAGCCGGCGTTCGCAATTTGCAGCTGGTGGCGAATGAAGGCCACTATCTCAAGCCGTTCGCCAAGATTCTGCTGGGCATCGCGGCATTGCGCGAAAAGCGTCCGCACGATGCGCAACGGCTGCTGACGGAACTCTCGCACAACTATCCGCAAAATCCGCTTTTCCGTAAGGAATTGGAAAAGCTGAACGAAAAGTACGGCGGCGATTAGCCGCGGATCGCACAGCCTGCGCAGTCGCTCCAAGGCGCGCTGCGCGCGCTTGCGTAGCCCAGGAGGCCTGGGCCACTTAGAACATTCTTCTTTGGAATGTTTCGTAATCGCAGTTAAATTGTAACCACCTCCGGCTCAAGCTGAAGGTAGATGAGTTACGACATCGTGTCGCTGCTCTGGCGGGAGCCGGCAATCGCCGCGAGGTTCCGAACCGCCGTTTGTCTTCACGGCCACACCTTGCACTCCGAGGAATGCCTTTCGTTCCTCCCTACGCACCTTTATCGCGTGCCCGGAGTTTCGCGCTTCATCCGCGCCTGCCAGCGCCGCCCCACACCGGCCGTGGATTTCGCCCGCGCATTTTGGACGCCGCCTCTTGCGCCCGCCGACGCTCTCCGGCTGGAGCGGAAGCAGATCGAAGATTGCGGCCTCGCGCCGATTGTATCGCTCACCGATCACGACAGTATCGCGGCAGGCATTACGCTGCAAGAGACCAACGGCGATGACGATACGCCTATTTCGGTGGAGTGGACGGCGCCTTACGAGCAATCGATTTTGCATCTCGGGATCCACAACCTGCCGGCGGCTTCGGCGGCGTGGTGGATGTCCGTCATGGCGTCGTACACCGCGGCGCCCGACGAGAATCTGTTGCCGTCGATCTTGCGCGATCTGGACCGCATCCCCGAGGTCCTCATCGTTCTGAACCACCCTTACTGGCTGGAGGAGGGCGTCACCGAAGCCGGCCACCAGCGAGCGCTGGCGCGTGTTTTGCGCGAGTGCCTCCACGGTTTGCACGCCTTCGAGTTGAACGGAACGCGGAGCTGGAGCGAGAACTCCGCAGTCATCGATCTGGCGCGCCAATACGCGCGCCCGGTGATCTCGGGCGGCGATCGCCATGCCTGCGAGGCGTCCGCGTGTCTGAACCTTACGAACGCTTCCACATTCGCGGAATTCGCGGCCGAGGTACGCTCGGGGCATAGCCACGTTCTCTTCATGCCGCACTACCGCGAGCCGATGGCTCTGCGCATTCTGGAGGCGGCCTGGGACATTCTGCGCCCGTATCCCGAGTATCCGGGACGCGAGCGTTGGACGCAAAGAGTCTTCTATCGCGGCGAGGATGGCATCGCGCGTCCGCTCTCCGTGGTCTGGAAGAATCGCGTGCCATGGTTCATTCAGCCCGCGACCGGAATGCTGCAACTCTCCGCGACGCGCGGAGTTCGCTTCACTCTGCGCCGCCTGATGGCCTTGGAAGCCGAGGCCCTACTGTGAGATCGGCCGCCGAGCGCTTGCTAGCGCTTCGGGAGGACCTTTCGCAAGATCTCGCCCTTATTTTGGCAATCGGCCTCGTACTCGGCACGTTTCCTGTATATGGAGTCCCGACTTTGCTGTGTGTCATCGCCGCGCGCGCTCTTCGGCTGAACCCCCTGGCCCTGCTGGCGGTGAACCAACTTGTCACGCCGCTCCAGTTAGCGCTGCTGATTCCGTTCGCTCGCGCGGGGTGGCACATTTCTGTCTCTCCCACCGCGCCGGTTCTTTGGAGGATTGCTGCCGCCGGGCTGCAAGCGATCACTGGTTGGTGCCTAGTGGCAGCGCCGGCGGGCATTGTGGTGCATTTTGCGCTGTTATATGTCGTGCGCCGAGCGCGGCGAGCGCAATTGCTGGAAGCGGTTTCGTGCGCATGAACGCTCGTCAAACGAAGTTATCCGCCGATAGATTTCATTGAAGGCAAAACAGTTATCTGCGGGCGTGTCCGTTCCTGGCGGCGGCCAAAGCTCATTCTTTCGCAACCTATTGGCCCGGGTGTTTACCCTATTGTCGGACCGCGTGATTCCGGATAGTTTGTTAGGCCATGACTCCAAGCGCCAATAGTAGCGGACCGAGCCTGGTAATGATTATCCGGCACGGCGAAAAACTGGGCGATTCCTCCAACGATAAAGATGGCGGCCCGAACTTTTCGATGCGCGGGTCGGCGCGCGCGGCGGCGCTACCACAGCTTTTTGCGCCGGCGGCGACGCCGTACGGATGCGCGCTCAGCATCGGAAAGAACCAAAGCTTCACCGGCGCCTACGAGGCGGTGCAGATTACTGGAACCGCGCCGCGGTTCTCCACGCCGGCCTTCATATTTGCGACGAAAGCGTCGAACAGCAGCAATCGTCCGGTAGAGACCATTACGCCGCTGTCGGCGGCGCTGAATCTGACTTACGACGATAAGCACTCCGATAGCGACTACGCCAAAGTCGCCAGCGACATTCTGACGCATTCCCAATACGCCGGACAGGTGGTGTTGGTTTGCTGGCATCACGGGAACATTCCGGCGCTCGCGACCTCGCTGGGCGTATCGAATCCGCCAAAATGGGCGGGCTCGGTTTTCGATCGCGTCTGGTCGATTACCTTTTCGAACGGAACGGCTTCGTTGGCGGATGGCGCTCAAATGCTACTTTACGGGGATTCCAGCAGCTAGACCTTAATCTCAACTGGTGTGATCGTGAATGATCTTCCAGCCGGCGGGCGTGCGCTTGAGGATCAGAGTAAACCGGCCAGAGGTATCGCCGCCGCCAGCCTGGCTTCTCTGCAACGCGAACTTGCCCGTCGTTAGAGCGACCCCTTCCGCCAGGGGGCGGACTACGATCTCGGAGAAGGTTAGCGTTCCCATCGCCTCGCGCGTCGGGTAGGCGCGGCGGTAGCGCGCCAGTATAGCCTCCACGCCGCCGCGGACCACTTCGCGGCCGATGAACGTCGTCTCCGGCGAATCCTCGTAATAAGAGGCAAAGGATACGAGATCGCCGCGGTTCCAGGCCGCTTCGGAATCCTTCAGAATCTTTTCGACTTCTTGCGGTTGGGCGAAGACTAATGGCGCGCAGCACAGCAACAGAGCATAACGAAGCATGAGGGGATTATAGTGCCAGGCGGTGTGCGAAGTTAAACCCGATGCGCCTCCAGGGGCTCGCCCGATAATGCGTATATGCGAGATCCATGTCGGCCTGATGGCGCCCGTTGAGCGTCGTCGTTGTCAACAAGGAGTGCGGCGTAGCGTCACTCGCACGCGTCCTGGCGGTGGGCGATGCGAGTTACGTCCACGTTTCTCAGTCTGTCGTCAATCGTTAGACGACGCGATAGTTTCCGACGCGAATCCGTCAGCGGTCCTTATAGCAATGCGGTTTCTTGCGGAGCGGAGCGCAGAGATGATCGAGGGCTACAAGAAAGCCTTTTCTGGGTTCTCCGAGGAGGAGTTATCGATCATCGAGGGGGGTCATCCTCGAGCCGGCAGACCGGCATTAACGGATGATCGATCCCGCGGCCCGCCTTTTCTTTTCGATACCAGAGCAGAGGGATGACTGAACAGCGTCGAGAGGCCTGAGGCGCTTGCGTGGATGCGTGCGCACCTGTTCCATCATGAGATCTATGTTTCGGCCATCACTGTCATCGAGCGAGTTCGCGGCTACGGTCTTGGTGGCGCCGTACCGGACGCTGGCAAGAGGGAGCGCATCGAAGCGGCGCGCATCGCGGACATTGCGAACTTAGGGCGGGTGGTGGCGATTTGACGGAATGCTCGCGGCTACCGCGCTGGTGACAAAGCTGCCCCCCGTCCACAACAATGCCGCCGACTTTGAGGCTATCCGCGGCGACATTGAACGCGAACCCGAGCGGTTCCCCATCTGGGTCCGCTCGAGTTGATCCGAGCTGCATCGCTGGTGTGAAGATGGCCGGCCGATCGCCGTTTCTGAAGCTCAGCGTGGCCGAAAGCGTCACTCCGCCCGATCCCACACGCGCCCATACCACCACAGCGATACGGCCCACGCCGCCGCGCACAACGGGGCGAACCACAAGTTGCTCATCACAGCCGATGCCGCGACCGCGATTAGCGCGGCTTGTGCGAGCCCTTCCGGGATCGGCGCGCCTGCCGAGAAACGCCAACGCGCTTGCGGCTTTTGACGCTTCACAGACGCGGAGTGCCCCACCGCCACCGCGACTAGCGCGGCCGCCGTCCCGGCGACCGGCGAGAGAGTCAGGGCCAACGGAATCGCCAGCAAGAGGTAGGCCGCGTCCTTCGCCGCCAACACCTGCCATCCGCGCAACGGCATCAGACGGTAGCGCTCCATGCCGCTATCGCCATCCAGTCCGAACAGACACTGCGCGTAACTCGAGAGAGCAATTGCCATCAGCGCCGTCATCGGCAGCAGCGCCTCTTGCGGCAATTTTCCCCATAACCGAAAAGCCAGCGTGATCAGACTCAGCGCCAGCGCGCAATAGAAATCGAGGGTGGCCAGCATTTCGCGCAGATTCTTGCGGACCAGATGATTGAGCGGTCCCGGAAATTGCGGAATGGCGCGCCAGGCTCCGCCGCGAGGCCGCCAAGGCGCGGCGGAAATCACAAAGGCAGCGGCGATCAATCCAGCCGCCAAGCCCCACAGCCCCAACGAAACCTTGCCGCGCGCTACAAACACGGCCCCGGCCGCGAGCAGCCACGACATAGGATTCACCCAGGGGCTCGCGAGCCGCAGCGTCCACCGCTCCCGCGTCTCCAACGGCCACGATGCCAGGCGCGATGCGGGAACCTTGCGCAATGGATCGGTGCTAAGCGGGAATAGCAGAATCAGTCCGAGCAGCAGGTAAATGAACGTGCCGGCTTCTTGCAGCAGCAGCACGGTCGACCCAGAAGAAATTGTTCCCGGCAATCGATTCGATGGATTTCTGATCGCGCCGCAACGCCCGTCCCAGGGCTCTTAGGATCGCGGCTGTCCGAGCCATTCCAGTTCCTCGACCACCGGCGATTCCACCATTTCGAAGTAGTGCTCTTCGAGCGCGCGCTCTAGTCCCGAAGCCGGCGAATCCCAGACGATCTTTCCTTTACTAAGCATGATTACCTGCGTCGCAATCTCCTCCGCCACCGGCAGAATGTGCGATGTCAGAAACACCGTGATGCCATGCGCCGCCGCGCTCTGCAGCACGCCGCGCATGATCTTCGACGTTACAGGGTCGATGGCTTCGAAGGGTTCGTCCAGAAACAGCACGCGCGGATTTGGCAAGAGCGCCATGGCGAAGGAAGTCTTCTTGCGCATACCGTGCGAGCACGCCGAGGCGAAGGTGCGACGTCCATGCTCCAGGCTGAGCGTCCGCAGCAGTTGCGCGATGCGCTCTTTCGCTTCGTGTTTTTCGATGCCGTAAACTCCGGCCGTCAGTTCCAGGTGCTCTTCCACTGTCAGGTCGTCGAACAGCCCTAAATCTTCCGGGAGCACGCCGATGCGCCGTTTCAGCTCGATGGGGTTCGCGCGGGGATCGAGCCCGCAAACCTCCACTTCGCCGGAAGTCGGCGCCAGAAGGCCCGTCAACATCTTGACGGTGGTGGATTTTCCCGCCCCGTTCGGACCAAGGAACGCGCAGATCGCCCCGGCGTCTACGTGAAAGGAGAGCCCGTTCAC
Organism: Bryobacterales bacterium; assembly: GCA_963763545.1. Taxonomy (GTDB): domain Bacteria; phylum Acidobacteriota; class Terriglobia; order Bryobacterales; family Bryobacteraceae; genus PALSA-243. Next base: position 31,193 of record CAVXPE010000041.1, on the reverse strand, counting down.
GGCTGTGAATTCGCCGAAGCGGCGCGTCAGATTGCGGCAAGTAATCATCACTCCCATTGTGCCTGGACAAGTGAGGGTCAGGGGCGGAAACTGGGGGTCGGGGGGCAGGGGCAGGAACTGGGGGGTCGGGGGTCAGGGGTCGGGGGTCGGGGCAAGCGGCGGCGCTCGATGCCAGTGAATTCAATTGCGCCTTAACCCATTTCCAGCCGTCAAGATTGGCTTCCGGAAGCCACGAGACTCAGTGGTCCGATTGCGGCCGCGCACCCCGACCCCCAACCCCTGACCCCCGACCCCAGTTTCCGCCCCCAGTTATACTGGCGTCACAAAACCCCGATGCGCGTCGTATCTAACATTGTGCAGCCCGCAAAGGAACTGGCATTGAGCTTCGCGGACACCCCGGCGGAGGGACACGGCCGGGCGTGGTTCGACGCCATTTTCCGCGAGCACTATCCGCGCGTGGTGGCCATGCTGGCGCGGCTCACGGGCGACCGCGGCTGCGCGGAAGAGATCGCCGCGGATGCATTCTGTAAACTGTCGGCGCGCGAGGTAGACCAGGATGAGGGGCTCACGCCTTGGGTCTACCGGGTTGCAACGAATGCTGGCCTTAGACGCGCTGCGCATGAACGCGCGACGCCGGCAACGGGAGCAGGCCGCGCATGCGGAGAGCCTGCGCCTGGCGCCATCGAGCAGCGCGCTTGATGCAATGATGCGCGAGGAACGGCGGGTGCGTGTGCAAGAAGTGTTGGGTGATATGAAGCCGCGCGACGCGCAGATCTTACTGCTGCGCGCGGAGGGTTTGGCATACCGAGAACTGGCGGAGACGGTGGGCGTGCAGGCAAGTTCCATCGGTACGCTGCTGGCAAGGGCGGAAGCGGAATTCGAACGGAAGTTCCGCGCACGTTACGGAGAAACGCTATGAGTGAATGTTGGGATGAAGGCGGGTTGCGGGCGTATTTCGACCGCGAATTGCCGCCCGAAGATTTGTCGCGCGTTGCGGCGCATATCGGCCTATGTGCGGAATGCCACGGCCGATATAACGAGCTGGCCGCGCGCGCGGCGCGGGTGTCGTCGATGATGTCGGCGCTCGGGGTTGCGGCGTACGCCGCTGCGCCGGCCTCGCCTTCGCGTCGCCGCTGGGTTCAGCCAGCGGCCTTGGGCACGGCTGCGCTCGCACTTGCGGCTGCCGCCGCGCTGGCGTTTGTCTGGATTCCGAAACGTACGCCAGAGGCGCGGCCGGTGGCCGCACCGCACGTCGAGCGTTCGCATCGGCCTATTCAGGCGGAGGTGACGCCCGCGGCCGCGCCGGCCAAGGTGGCACATCCGAAAGCGCAGCGCCGCGCCAAACCGGCGGAAACGGACTATTATCTCGCGCTCGATGACGAGCCTATCGATGTCGGCGTCGTGATGCGCGTCGCGCTCGACAGCGCTGCCGCCGTGCAGGCGGATGTAATTTTCGATGCCGAAGGGCGCCCACGCGCCATCCGGCCGGTAAAGCAAGGTTCAAAGTAAAAAGGAGGCAAATCGAATGAAACGAATCTACGCAATGGCGTGCGCCGGGGCGCTGGCGGCTTATGGCGCGGCGGCGCAGGATCCGGCCGCGCTCAAGAAGGCGATGGCGGAAGATCTGGTAAAAACGCAGTTGGACGCTGCAGTAAAAACGGAGTTGGACGCTGCCATGTCAAAGCTGCAAGTCCTCAGAGTGCAAGGCGGTGTCATGTCCAATATCAAGGGAGCGCCGTACTCCGCGGAGCAGATCACGGAGAACACGCAAATTCTCGGCGATGGCACGCGCATCCACAACGAGAACGCGGTAAAGGTCTATCGCGATGGCGAGGGCCGGGTCCGAAGGGAAACACCGGAGATGATATCCATCTTCGATCCGGTGGCGGGCGTAGGCTACACGCTCAATCCCAGCACGTTTACAGGCTCCAAGATGCAGGTTTCCGTTTCGGTGAAAGGCGGACCGAACTCGGTTTCGTATAGCGCCACCGCTTCGAGCGCAGACGGGAAGATGCTCCAGGTGTACAGCGGGACGACAACCGCGACCGTTACGGGCAGCAGCAACGGCAGCGGGGCGGGCGCTGGAACCGGGGCGAGCAGAGCCCTACCCATCCCGGACGCATCGAGTGGGTTCTTTTACAGTACGGCTGGTCCCAACATCGCGTTCAGCAAAGCCCTGACGGTGGGCAAGGCGGAAAGCCTCGGCTCACAATCCATGGAAGGCGTGAATGTGCAGGGCGAGCGCCGGACTCACACCATCGAAGCCGGCGAGATCGGCAACGACCGCGCGATTCAAACGATCGACGAGCACTGGTATTCGCCCGATCTCCAACTCGATGTCATGACGCGCCACAGCGATCCGCGCAGCGGGGAGCAACTCACGCGCCTTGTTGATATTCGACGCAGTGAGCCGGATGCTTCGCTGTTCCAGGTACCCGCCTCGTATACGATCAGCGAAGGCAAGGGTTTTCCGGCTATGAAGATGGCTCCTATCGTCAAAGAACCGCAGTAGTCGCTTTTCGCACGGCGGCGGCTGCCTCAGCTGCCGCCGTCGTCTTTGTTTCTTTCGTCTTCCGCTCCACAATTTCGACCAGCCCTTCCGCGAGCTTTTTCCCCACCGTGATGCGATTGGGAACGCCGATCAGATCCGCGTCTTTGAATTTCACACCCGGCCGTTCGTCGCGGTCGTCGAGCAGCGCATCAAGCCCCAAGGCAAGGCACTCGGAATAGATCGCGTGGGCGGCCTCGCGCTGCGCCGCATCCGCGTAATTAGCGGGTGTCACGATGATGTCGAACGGCGCCATGGCGCGCGGCAGAATCAAGCCATCGCCGTCATGGCTCGTCAGGGCAAGGGCCGGCAGAATGCGTTCAATGGCGATGCGGCACGCACTCATCGAGAGGGGGATCTCCTGCGCGGCCGAGTTCGTCACATGTAAATCGGCCATCGCGCGCGCGGGCTCGAAGCGCGCCAGTTCGATGGCCTTGCGCTCCACGATTGCAGCGCCGCAATGAATGCACGCATCGCCCGCGACCACCTGGCGCAGATCATGCGTCGCAGCCTGGAAGTCTTTGCCCGGCGTCACATTGCGCAGATGGTAATCATCGCGATTCGCGCCGGCGATCATATTGACACGTCCCGTGAGCGCGCGGTCCATCAGGATCGGCATGTTCTTCACGCCCACCGGCCCGAGCGAGCCCGCTCCGGCGCCGAACCATTCGAACAGTTCGTCGGGTCTTGCCGCGCGAAAGGCCGGGTCGCCCGTCGCCGCGGCGAATTTCGCCTCGCTCAATTGATGGTCGCCGCGCAGCATCACCAGAACCGGCCCGCCATTCGCCACCAGCACCAGGCTCTTCATCTGCGAGCTTTCAGGCGAACCAACAAATTCGGCCACCTGTGCAATCGTCTTGCGGCCCGGCGTGTGAAAGGGTTCCGGGGCGAGATCGCCCGTGGGGTCTTCGATCGCCGTCTTTGAAGCCGCTGCTTCCGCCAATTCCATCGGCGCGGCATATCCGCATGAAGTGCATGCCCCGACGGAATCGCCGCCCTCGTCTGCGTAGACCACCAGCGACCTTTCCGTTACCGCGTAGGCCACGCCGCAGCGATCGAGCACGCGACGGCAGAGGGAGTCGAATGGCATTGGCTCAAGCGAAAACCACCGTGCCTCCATCTCCGCGCCGAACCGATACCAAAGCTGCGGCAAGTGCTTATAACTGCGCACTTCGCGCGCCACCGATTCGAACGCCGCGCCATCGGGAAGCGACATCTCCTGGCCGCCGGCGGCATTCATCTCTTCGCGCACGATGCCGGCGATCCTCAATAGCGACCGGCGCGCGAGTGGCAGCCATCGATCCGCGCCGCGCAAGTACCCGGCTCGCTGCAGCAACTGCCGGGAGGGCGGCTCGCCCGCCGGATTTGTCCGCAAGGTCGGAATAAATAATCGACTCCAGAGCATAAGGTCTATTATTCAACGCCTGTCTTGGCCAATCGGCCGCGCGTTAGAATGAAGACTCCCATGACAGCAGCCGAACGCATGCGCCGGCCATTGGCCCAGGCCGATCCCGAAGTCTTCTCCCTCGTCCAGCGCGAGGCCGAGCGGCAGGACGGACAACTCGAGCTGATCGCCAGCGAGAACTTCACCTCGGAGGCGGTGCTCGAAGCCACCGGCAGCGTCTTCACCAACAAGTACGCCGAGGGCTATCCTGGCAAGCGTTACTATGGCGGCTGCGAATTTACCGATCTCGCCGAAAATCTCGCCCGCGACCGCGCCAAACGCCTGTTCGGGGCCGAGTATGTCAACGTGCAGCCGCATTCGGGATCGCAGGCCAACCAGGCCGCCTACGCCGCGGTGCTTTCACCCGGCGACAACATCATGGGCCTCAACCTCGCCCATGGCGGCCACCTGACGCACGGCCACCAGCTCAATTTTTCGGGCAAGACCTACCAGGTGATTCCGTACAGCGTGCGCAAGGAAGATGAGCGCATCGATTACGACGAACTGGCGCGCCTGGCGCAGGAGCACAAGCCGCGCATGATCATCGCGGGCGCCAGCGCCTATCCGCGCATCCTCGATTTCGCGCGCTTCCGCCAGATTGCCGACAGCCGTGGGCGCCATTTTCCTGGTCGATATGGCGCACATCTCCGGCCTGGTCGCCGCCGGACTGCATCCCAACCCGTGCCAGTATGCCGATATCGTCACCTCCACCACGCACAAGACGCTGCGCGGCCCGCGCTCCGGCCTGATCCTGGCGAAAGAGCAGTACGGCCCGGCCATCGATAAAACGGTCTTTCCCGGGCATTCAGGGCGGTCCGCTGGTGCACGTGGTCGCAGCCAAGGCGGTGTGCTTCCTGGAAGCGATGCAGCCGGATTTCGTGGATTACCAGAAGCAGGTGGTCGCGAACGCCCAAGCTCTGGCGCAGAGTCTGATGGACGAGGGCTTCCGCGTCGTTTCCGGCGGCACCGATACGCACCTGATGCTGCTCGACGTGTTTTCGAAAGGGCTGCGCGGCAAGGACGCCGAGAAGGCGCTTGACCGTGCCCGCATCACGGTCAACAAGAACGCCATTCCGTTCGATACCAATCCGCCGCTGAACCCCAGCGGCATCCGGCTGGGATCGCCGGCCGTTACCACGCGCGGATTCCGCGAAGCGGAGATGCGCGAGACCGGTCAGTTGATCGCCGAAGTGCTCCACAACATTACGAACGAAGACGCGATCGCGGACGTCCGGCGCCGCGTGGAAGCGCTCACCGCGCGATTCCCGCTCTACCACTGGAAGATCGCGCACAGGCAGGCCTAAGTGCCCTCCGCCAAGCCGCTGCACATCGCCATCGACGCCCGGCGCATCCGCGATTTCGGCATCGGCACCTACATTCGCAGCCTGGTTCACGCGCTGGCCGACATCGATTCCGTGAACCGCTACACGCTTATCGGAAGCCCCGGCGACGTGCGGACGCTGGCCGGTTTGCCGGAGAATTTCCGCACCGCCGAGTATGCGCGCTCGGATAACGTCATTCCTCGACCACGCCGTTTTTCCGGCGTTTCTGCACCGGCTTGCGCCGGATCTGGTTCACATTCCGCTGAACCGGGTACCGCTGCTGATGATGCGGCCCTACGTGGTGACCGTGCACGATATGGCCAACCTGCTCTTCGAGGAGCCGTCCGGCCTGCGCATGCAGTTGCGGCGCTACCGGTTTCGCCGCGGGCTGGCGCGGGCGCGCCGCGTGATTGCCGTTTCCGAAGCCACCCGCCGCGATGTGCAGAATCTGATGGGCATTCCGGCGGAATCGCATTCGCCGCGTCTATAACGCTCCCGATCCGGGCTTTTACAATCTTCCCGGCCACAGCCCCGAGGAGCACCAGCGCATCCTGGAACGCTACCAGATCCAATACCCGTTCCTGCTCTACGCCGGGCAACGTGCGCCGGCACAAGAACGTGCCGCGGCTGGTGGAGGCGTTCGCCGTATTGCGCGCGCAACTGGCCGACCACCCTATATACCAGGATCTGCGGCTGGTGATCATCGGCGACACGATTTCGCAGTATCCCGGCGTGCGCCAGGCGGTGATCAAGAGCCGCATGGAGCATCTGGTCCGTTTTCTGGGCTTCGTGCCGTTCGAAACGCTGCGCTGCTTCTACGAATCGGCGGCGGCGTTCGTGTTCCCCTCGCGCTACGAAGGGTTCGGCCTGCCGCCGCTGGAAGCCATGGCATGCGGGACCCCGGTGGTGACGTCGAACGTGAGTTCGCTGCCGGAAGTGGTGGGCGACGCGGCCATGCTGGTGAACCCGGAGAATGTTTTCGACATCGCGCGCGGCATTCGCGAGGTGCTGCTCGATGAACCACTGCGCGCGGAACTCATCCGGCGCGGACGGGCTCAGGCGGCGCGCTTCAGTTGGGAGCGCACCGCCCGCGCCGTGCTGGAGATCTACCTGGAGTGCGCACGGGCCTAAATTGCCAGGAAATTCGAGCAAGTTTGTCGCGAATAAGCCGATAAGAGTACTAGAAGCGGGAAACTATCGTGCGCCTTTTGCTCTTCGCTCTAACTCTCGGTGTTTCCGGTTGTTATGCAAGTGCGATTGTAATGCCGTTTACGGCGCTCCCTACGACGCTCACGAACGGCCACAGCGGCGCGACGATCGGTGGGTTTGCGCCGCATGAGGTGATTTGCGACAACGGCGCAGCCGAAATGCCAGCGTTCGAAGGCGGCGAAACCATAGTGAATACAAGCGGAGAAACTCTCGACGGAGTTGCAAACAATGGGATGCTGATGCTGACTGAGATGCAAGTCTATGAGACAGCGGCCGTCTTGCGCGCCGCGTTGGCGTCGATGGAAAGCAATCCTCCGGAGAATTCGGCGGCCGACTATCAATATGCGCTTTCGTATCTTTTCCACAACACAGGGGCCGACCCGACCATCCTAACTAACAACCAGCTAACCGATCTGTTTAACGCGGCAGGGATCGTCACAAGCGCCTCGCAAACAGAGATGAATACTCCCAGGGTTGACGCAGCAATATTGGCTGTCTCCACTGCAGGGCCAGTCAATTTCAATCAGGAGCCTCCGGGTTTTGGCATGCCTGCCGCCGCTCCGGAACCCGGCACATGGGTCTTGATGGGCGGTATCGGGGTTCTCTTTCTGATCCCGCGCGTCCGCTCGAAGGTACTTGCCGCGATTTCGCGGCGCTAATCTGTTAACCTTTGACATCTTTGCCGGCAACCCGCAGACCGTCAAACTGTTGTAATGCCCGAGGAATACATCCAGGTGCGCCGCCGGAGCACGCATCAAAATGGTCAGGCGGCGCTGTTCATGACCATGACAATCGGGGTGACGCTTGGGGTAATGGGCCTTGTAGTGGATGAAGGCTGGGCCTACTGGCGGCAGGAGGCCTGCCTCACGGCCGCGCAAGCCGCGGCGATAGCGGGAGCGCAGTACGCGAACAGCAATAACAGCGGGTGGCCACCCTCCAATTGCACCAGTACGTCTTCGATCTCATGCAATACCAGCGGCGCAACGTGTCCAAGTAATCTGACGCTTGCTACAAATGCTACGTCGGTGCTCATGGCTGCCTGTCTCTATGCACAGCAGAACGGGTTCAAGGCCGCCGGCGCTCAAAACGTAACGGTATACACTAACACCGGCAACCCTCCCGGCGTCAGCGGAGTTACCTCCGCTTACTACATAAACGTGCGAGTGGCGGAAAAGACGCCGCTCACGTTTCTCGCGGCGCTGGTGGGAAATACCAGCACAATCGTTAGCGCAAGTTCCACGGCGATTGTGGCTTCCACGGCGGCCAACGAGTGCGTATGGGTGCTTAATCCGAGCGGCAGCAAGGCATTGCATTCGATCAACGGCGCTTCGGTTACTAGCGAGTGCGGGTACTGGGTGCTTTCGAGTTCCGCGACCGGCGCCTGGGCAGATGCTGGATCGATTGTACAAGCGCTCAGTCCCAGCACTGTGAACATCAATGCGAATGGCGGCTATAACGGCACGATAACTCCGATGCCGGTCAAGGCCGCCGCTCCAAGCGATCCATTCCTTTCGCGCTCCGTCCCGCTGGAGCGCTCGGCCACCGGGGACCACGCATATTCCTGCAGTTACGGCGTACCTGGCGGGTGCGCCCACACCAGCACGGCCACTTATCAGTGTGACTACACCGACTTTACAGCGAATTCTGGAGGGTCGGACGTTATTATGTCCCCCGGGGTCTATTGTGGCGATGCCACTCACCCCGCCATAGAAATCGGCAACGTGCATAACGTGACCTTCGCCTCTGGAGTCTACATTTTGGATGGCGGTGGCATGAATCTCGGCGACGTAGGCAGTGTCAACCAGGTAAACGCCGCTGCAGGCGTCTGCTTTTTCAACACAGGTACAAACGCCACTTATAAAGGCATTGTTATTGGCAATGGCGTTCCAGTTACGGCGTCGGCGAATGCCAGCGGGTCGCAGGCTGGCATCACGTTCTATCAGGACCCGAGCCTCAACCCCGGAGTTAACGCCACGACCACCGGGCGATTTCGGGATTCGAATTTGAGCATCGCCGGGAGCATTTATTTCCCAACTACTGCCATCCGTTTTGCTAACGGGGGCGCCTCCCGATCTCTCCATGGCGTTGGTGGTCTACGATGTTACTTTCACCGGCAATGCGTATTTCAAAAAGGACACCACCAATATCACTTCGCTCGCCGGAACGAATAAAGCGTTCCTGGTGCAATGAGCGCTACGGCGCTCGCCGAAGTCCCATCCATCTAAAAACGGCGGCGATAGTTTTCAGGTAGACTAGGGCGTTGCGCCACTTTTACGTTGTGATCGCCGCGGCAGCCTGCAGTCTCGCCCATGCCCAGGGAAACTACGAAGTGCAGGTTTATGGTTCCGATCTGGTGACCCCAAAAGCCACCATGGTGGAACTGCACAGCAACTTCACCGCCGAGGGCACGAAAACCATTATCGACGGCGTGCTTCCCACCAACCACGCCGAACACGAAACGCTCGAGATCACACATGGCTTCAACAAGTGGTTCGAGTGCGGCTTCTACCAGTTCACCAGCATCCAGGCGGACGGGGACTGGATGTGGGTTGGCACGCATATTCGTCCGCGCTTCGCCGTTCCCGAAAGCTATGGCCTGCCGGTGGGCATCAGCATCAGCAACGAAATCGGATACCAGCGGCCGAATTTCTCGGGAGACACGTGGACTTGGGAAATCCGACCCATCGTCGATAAGAAAATCGGCAAGACATATCTCGCCTTCAATCCGACGTTCGATAAATCTTTCCACGGTCCGGAAGCGCATCGTGGGTTCGAGTTTTCGCCGAACTTCAAGTTCAGCTACGACGTCACGAAGAGAGTGGCGTTAGGCGTGGAATATTATGGCGCACTGGGCCCGGTTACCGGTTTCGATCCGCTGCGCGATCAGGAGCAACAGATCGTCCCCGCGGCGGATATCGATTTCGGAAAAAACTGGGAATTCAATTTTGGCGTGGGAGTTGGCGCAACGGCCGGCACGGACCACCTGCTGATCAAAGCGATACTCGGGTACCGCTTTAATTACCACGGGAACTAAAGCGCATGTGCCCGCGGGGCGGCCGTGCGGGCGCGTGGCCGCAGCCAGATTACGCGCCACATCGAACCAGAACGGCGCCCGAAGGGAAACAGCAGCCGCAGTCAGCATCCACCCGACGATGCTTTGAGGCCACCCGGTTACGCCTAACGGCGACGCTCCCGTTCCAGCCGAGTGCATCGGCGGTTTGTTGACCCGAGAGCAAGGCGCGCGCCAGGCGGATACTAACGGCGTTGGCGCCGAGGGTGATAGCGCCCGCGAGCAGTGGTCCATAATTGCGCGCGCCGCTTATAGCGCCGCGACACCCCGTCCATGGCATCATCAAACCACTTTTCGATGGCGCCTTGCGCGGTGTGCACCTGCCTTTCGGTCCCCTGAGTACCGCGAGCAACGAGATCCGTAGGGGTCCCGGCGGCAGATGGTTTGCTATGCCGCGCTCCAGATCTTCGTAGCCGATGCTGCCCGATTGGCCCGGAGTCGCAAGATCCATCACGGTTTTGGCGAACGTGCCGGCAGCAATATGGTCGGGATGTGAGCCATCGTGCATGAGCGTCCGGATCAGCGGGTGCTGATAAAACTGCTCCGCCGCTTCGCCAAGCAGCTGCGCGAGTCCCTTTTCGAGAATGCTGGAGCGTATCGCGAGCAGCGAGGCAATCCATTCGTTGACGGTGCTGCAGAACATCGCCAGCAGCAGATAAACGCTTGCCATAGCCAGCGCGGCTTCGAGCACGCGGGATCCGAAGAGACCAGACATAAGGAGCTTTTTCTCAAGGCGGTGGGCCCATCCGGGCATGCGACCCTGCGAGCCGCATGACAGCGCCCAACCAAGCGCGTCATTTTTCGCAGGGCCAAGGAGTGAGTGCATGCCCGGCCACCGCCTTGCACCTACAGAGTGACAGATGCTCCGCGAAAAACCAGGGTGTTAGAGATGCCGAATTTCCCGCTAAGCCATTGGTGAAAGACGATTTAAAAATATTTCGAAAATCTGTGACCCACTTGCAGAACTCGCCTCTCAGGGCCTTGACAAGTGACTTTCAGGATGCTCTTCGGCTTATGTTCGCCTATTTTTGTGTTCTGATAAGTCGAGTGAACCAGATAGTGGCCTGAGCTAACCCACTTAGACTATGTATCGGAGCACGGCTCCGCTCGCCTCGGCTCGAGTTATCTAACTGATTCGGTTTTGATTATTCTCGGATCGGCTGTTTTAACTGGGCGCCGCTAAGCGAAGCCATTGGTCGACCGTCAGCGCCAGTACTCCGAACATCAGGTGCGCCATCACCTTCACGGCTCCTCTCACCCGAATCTGCCTGGCTCCAAACTCATCCTTCAGCCGCGCGTTCACTCGCTCGCTCATCGTGCGTAGTTTGTATCGCTCGGCTTGCGCTGGGCTCAGTTGCGGCATCAGTTTGCCGGGGAAAACCTCTTGCAGCTCGATCGGTTTCTTGGTCGTCGCTCGTCGTGAATGCGGCGCGATAATCGGCACGTGGTTCAAATGCAGGCTGTAACCGTGGATCGCCTCCGCATCGTACGCCGAGTCCAGTAGGTCATAGCAGTAACAGATGCGACGGCTCGTGATTTCCATGAGGGGGATCGCCACCTGCGAGTCATGCACGCTGGCGCTGGTCAACACCGCTCCCACCGGGATCTGTCCATCGGCCACGCTCAGGTGGAGCTTGACTCCGCGCCAGCCATCCTTAAAGCCCTGGCTGCCGATCTTGGCTCCGCAATCGCAGTTCTGCGGCAACTCGTGCAGCATCTTCTCTAAAGTTTGATGCCGCTGCCGTTGAATCCGCGTTCCGCGTTCGGCGGCTTTGGCTCTGGCGTGCTTGCCTTTCCTGCTCTTCTTCCCCTTCTTTTTCGCCTTCGCCTGCTTCATCGCCTTGGCCGAGTCGGGATAGCGTTCGCGCAGCGGGATTGCGGTGGCATCGTGAGCGACGTGCCCCATCAACTGGTCTTTCAGCGTCAGTTCGATTACGGCTGCGTGTAACTGCTGCGGCAACTCGGTAGCGGCGAACTCGGCGAAGGCGCGTGAGAACTTCGCCTCATGCGGTAGTTTGCTCGCGCTGCTCCACCCACAAAGCCGCCTTAGGGGTTCATCGACCTTAAGGCGGGCGATCAGATCGCGCGTCGTGCCCAGGTTGAGAATGGCTTTGGCGATAAAAGCCGTGGCTAGGGCGGCCCGGTCTTTGGCTGGACGGCCGGTGAGGGCGCGCCGGGCGGAGAGGAGTCGCTCGAGAGGCGCCATCGACAGGATGGCCGCCAGCAATTCTAATTGCGATGGCAGGGGGCCCAGGTCCGGCTCCAGAGCGAACATGCTTTGCTGCAGGCAATGAGCGAATTGCAATAAAAAGTAGCGTGGGGTAAGCTGCATATGGGGTTGGGTTTGTAGTTACTCTTATGTTTTGGCGAACAACAGTTTAACTTACTCCAACCCTCTACCCCAACAAGTCAGACTTGAAATTGTTCCTACTTTCGTCGCGCCGTGCGGCGGGAGGCGCCACTCTATTTCTGCAGGCCCGGCGAGTTTTGCAAGAGCCTCCTGTGACCGGTTTTTCGGTCAATCGGCTTTCTTCTGGCTTCGTTGTAAATGGTCGAAAACAAGATCCGAATTGATTGCTTCAACTCCGGGATATTGAGATCATCGGCGTGGTGGCTTCGCGCGGTTTGGCGAAGTTCGGGAAGGGGGTTAAGGATAATGCAGACCAGGGAATCCGAGGAATTTCCTTTAGTCCCAAGAATCCGTGCGAACACGCATCCTGCAAAGCGCTAATCAGGTTAAGAATCAGTGAATCGAAATGGCTCAAGACGTGCTGTAAGCTACGCCTTGGGGACCCACATTTTGCTAAATATTCGCCTTTTATTCGGAATTACTGCTTTAACTTTAATAGGATTGCCTGCGCAGGCTGATATCTATACGTTCGATATAGATCACTGCAGCGGGGGCTGCGGTACTGGCCAGGGGACCGTTACCCTGACGGCAGGTAGTGCCAACACGGTGGATATCGCCGTCCAGGCAACAGGAACGGGCTTTGACTTTGTGAATTCAACGAGTCATGGCGACAACTTCCTGTTTAATATCTCGGGTAGCCCGACGATATCCGTTTCGAATGTTACGGCCGGCTGGGAGTTGGTTAGCCCCACTGCGGGCGCTCTCGGCGGGGGAGGATGGAGCTTTGAATACGCGATGACGTGCGACTATACCAGCGGCGCTTGTGACGGCGGGGGCGCCAGCACACCTGCGACGCCACCTCTGGACTTTGATGTGACGGCTGCGGGTTTAACGACTTCGAGTTTCCAAGTGGCGGGTGGTGGTACTACTGCCGACTTCGCTGCGGACGTCCTCTCCGCAGGGAAAACCGGCCTCGTAGGCGCTACGCTAACTTCCACCCCAGGCCAAAACCTAAGTCCCGTACCGGAGCCGGGATCAATCATGTTGCTGGGTACGCTTTTGGCCGGCATCGTCACCACATTGCGCAAAGGACGAGGCCGAAGAGCTGTAAGGTAGTCCGCTAAAGGCTTGTCTCAGCAGGTGCGCGAGCCAGCCTCTGTGTTCACCGCGAAACTCTAATCGTACCGTTACTGAGCCCGCAAACACTGCGCGCGTCCGTGATCCGCATTTCGAAATGTGGCGAACTTGCGAAATGGGGTAGATTTCGCATCGCATCGAACCACAACGGCGCCTCAAGGAAACGGCAGAGGTAAGCTGACAATAGCTCTTGTGGGCCAGACGATACCCCGAACGGCGACGCTCCCGTTGCATCCGAGCGCATCGGGCTATTGGCCCGACAGCAAGGTGCGCTCCGATGCGGTTCGCGCAGGGCATTTTGGCGCAGCGCGAGCGTGGCTTAACTCTCTACGCCCCGTGCGGAGACTTGCCGCAACAGTGGTTGCCCGACCCATGCCGGCATCGCCGGCGCTCTTGTACGATTGCCCCGGATTTCCGCTCTATACCGAATTTACTGCGGTTTGGTCGCTTTCAACTCGCGCTGATGGTCGAGGTAGCTATCGCCCTCGGTGATCCACTTAGCTGCCGGGTCGCCCTTGAGATAATATCCGAACCAGGCGAAAATGCGGCGCTGGTAATCCACCTGGTCGGCCTTCTTGCGCAGCCCGTGATCCTCGCCGCCGTAGACCAGCAGCACCACGTTCTTCCTGGCGCGGCGCGCGATGTTATAAAGCTCGATCCCCTGGTGATAGAAGACCGTTCCATCCGCGTCGCCCACCTCGATCATCAGTGGAGTGGTCATCGTGCTCACGCCGAATACGGCCGAGTTGCGAATGTAGGCTTGCAGATCTTCATAGAGCGGCACCTCCATACGCTGCTGTCCGGTCTCGATGTGATCGGTTTCGGCGATGCCCGAACTCCAATGGTGGTTGCCGTAATTGCTGATCAAGTCCGTGATTGGCGCGCCGGCGACAGCGGCAGAGAAAATGTGCGTGTGCGTGGCCAGGAAGCTGGCGTCGAAACCGCCCCAGGAGTGGCCCACGATGCCGACTTTATCCATCACGCCCTTTTCCTGCACCTTCTTCACCGCCGCCGTGACGCAATCGGCGACGGAGAGCCCGGGTTCGCGCTTCGTGAACACGATGTCCGGCTGCAATACGAAGTAGCCATGACTCGGTCATCGCGCTCACGCTGTAGTAACTGCGCTCGGAAGGCGCGTTATAGCGATGCAGCCCGTCCGAAAGCTTCTCGTACATATAGACGATCATGGGATACTTCTTGCCGGCTTCGTATCCCGCGGGATAATCGAGAATCCCCTGCAGCCGCGTCCCATTCGACGACTTATAGTCGATCAATTCGGAGTGGCCCCAGGCGTACTTACTCTGGAACGGATTGGTATCGGTCACGCGCTTCGCGTCTTTCAGATCCGGACCGGCCACGAAGATGTTGGGCGATTCCTCGAAGGTCTCGGAGACATAGTCGAACACCGGAGCGTCCGCGGCCTTGGCCAGGCGCTCGACGCTCTTGTCGGCCAACACCAGCCGCTCGGGCGCAGCGGCGCCGGGCTTCAGCACCGCATAGCCGGATTTCTTCGACCAGATGCCGAACAGGCTGAGATAGACCGGCTTTTCGAAATCGATGGACTCGCTCTCGGCATCCAGGCGCACGTACCGATGCCGCACTTGATCGGCCGCGCCATCGGTCAGCCGCATGGCGTGCGCGCCATCGGGCGAGATCTTCCAGAGGTCGAACTTGTCGTAGAGAATTACGTCGGCGTCGTTCTTAGTCCATCCCGCGACGCCGAACGGCGGCTTCTGTTTCACGGTCTCGTCGGATTCGTGATCTATGAACGACGTCTTGATGTTCTTCGTGATGTTGACAGCCTTGCGCGTGGCGACATCGACTACCCAATACTGATCGTTTTCGAGATACAGCAGATACTGTCCGCCGGGACTCTCCTGAAGATAGCGGTCCTCGGTCAGCTTGTCCTTGATCTTCGTGCGCTGCCCGTTGGCGAGGTCCACCAGATAAATGTCCGCCGCGGGACGGCCGATGCTTCGGTCCATCGCGTACTCTTTCCATTCGGCCGCGTACGCGAGATTGCCATGCTTGAGCGGAGTCACCTGCTCGGTCAGCTCTTTGCCGAGCTGCGTGAGGCCGCCGGAATCCACGTGCCAGGCGGCCAGCATGTTTCTGCGGCCGTTCTGAGCTGGCGTTCTTTACCTGGTACGCCATCACTTCGGTATCGCGCCAGTGCCAAACATCGACCGAAGGCTGATCGTCGGCGGCCGCGGCAGACTCCCCATCCGCGCCGGCGCCGGCATTCGTCGCAGCGCCTCTGCCATTACGTCTCGGCGCAGGCGGCTTCGGATACCAATCGGACAACCCGAGGAAGATCGTGGCGCCGTCCTCCGACCACGAAGGGCGACGGATATGTCACCGTGCGCAGCCCTGCCGGGAATTTCGGATCGGCTGTCGGATCGTAAACGTGCGCGGCTTCGGACGGCTCGCCCAAGTGCGTCCAGGCGAGCGCGAGGTAAGTGGGCCCATCGTGTGTATCGTCGGTCTTCGATTTCAGCGCCGCCAGGTCGGCGCTATCCTTGCGCCATGCCAGGTTGCTGTAGCTTGCCGTCGACGAATCGAGCACGCGCAGCGACCCGGTCTGCGGAATCGAAAAGCTGAATGGCGTTGCCGGTTTTCTCGCCGGTCGAAATCGCCATGGCGAGCAGATTTCCGCGATGCTTCCAGTCCTGCCAGGCGAACTCGGAGACGTTGCCGAATGCCGTATCACGGCCGGTTGCAAGCTGGCGCAAGATAAGCGTAGCGCCGGGAGTGTTGTCATCCGCGCCGCCGCCCCCGCCACGGCCGCCGCGTCCACCACGGCCGCCACCACCGCCGCCGCGTCCCGCCGCCGTGCCGCCCGCGGCCGCCGCCCGCTCCGGCGGATACTGGCGCATCGCCAGCCAAGTGCCCGTCGGGCTGAAGGCGAACGACTCGATACCGTCGATCAGTGTTTGATCGCCGGTGGCGAGATTCATCAGCCCGAGCTTGTTCTGCGCCGGCGTTTGTCGGCGGCGCATCCGTCGGCCTGCGTTTCCGAGTAGCCGATGCTGAAGGCGAGCCACTTCGAATCGGCGGAGAATGTCGGCTTGCGTGCCGAACGGCGTGACTTTCGTCGTCCCGCCAGCGACAGGTGACCACGCGCAATTCGTTGTTGCCGTTTGAGCGATTGATGCCGTAGGCCAGCCACTTGCCGTCGGGCGACAAGCCGCCGCTGGCTACGCCTCCGCGGCCGCCCCGTCCGCCGCCTCCGCCGGATTCGACCAGCGTTTCCCACTGACCGTAATCAGCGGGCGCGGGAGGAAGTTTGGTTTGTGCAGTGAGGCCGCACGCAAAAAGAAGCGCAATAATCGTCTGGCGCATGGAAACAAAAGTATCACACCGTACTGGCTGCCGCGCATGGCCGAGAGCGGGATGCCCGAGAACGGTACGCCAGACCCGCTAGCCTACGCTTCTTTTATCCAGACGATAGAACTGAGCGGACGCGGGCCGCCGCGCCCGCCGCCTTGCGGGGAGGCGGTAGCCGCGCCGTCGCGATTGGTACGGGCGTAGTTCGGGACGGCGAGCAGGTCGCTGCCATCGGCGAACTTGCCCTTGATCGCCATCACGCCGCCTAACAGGTCGGGGCGCCATTCGGCGGTCAGGGGAGCGGTCTTGCTGATCGGTTTGGCTGATGTCCTGATCGACTCTCTCGATGTTGTAGATCAGCGGACCATACTTCAGCGCCACCTTTCCCTCGATCGGGATGCGACACTTGGCCGCCGCGGCTGCGCGCCGTAATCCGATCGTCGGGATACACGCGCTGCACCGTCATCGGCAGCACCAGTTCGACTTTGTCGCCGGCCTTCCAGTTGCGCGTGATCACCGCGTAGCCGTTCTCAATCGCCGGCTTCACGGCGGCGCCGTTGACGTGGATGGAGGTAACTCCGTTTGCCTCGGGCTTGGGGCTGTACAGCTTGCTTACGCCGCGATCGGGCACGCGGATTCGAAGGCTGAAATTCTTGGCGGTCTTGGGATTCACCGTAATCGCCACGTTTCCCTTCCAGGGATATTCGGTGGCCTGCACCATTTCGACGTCGGTGCCGCCCACGTTCTCGACGGTGATGGTACTGCCGACGAACAGGTTCACGTAGACGCCATCGGGGCTCTTGGTATAGACCCAGGTGGGCATCATCAACAGCGTGCGCGGAATGTTGCCCACGCAGCAGGGGCAGACGTGCCAGGCATACCGCACCTTATTCTCGTCGAGCGGATTATCGTAGTAGAAATTCTTCGCCTCGAGATCGTTAGCGCCCAGCAGCGCGTTGTACATGGTCTCTTCGATCAGGTTGGCGTACTTGGCCTCGTGATAAGCCAGATGCATCTTCCAATGGAAGAAGATTTCGCCGCAGCTCGAGCAGGCCTCGCAATACGCCTGGTTGCTGAGCGCGTAGTTGACGCCGAAGCCCTCCGAAGTATCGCCGCTGCCGACTCCGCCGGTGACGTAAAGCTTCTTGTTCACCAGGTTTTCCCAGAGCGATTTGACCGCGCTGTGATACTCCAGGTCGTGGGTTTCCACGGCGACGTCCGCCATGCCGGAATCCAGGTACATGGCGCGCACCGCGTGGCCCACCACTTCGTACTGCTGCACCACCGGCAGATGGCTCTGATCGTATTCCGACCGTTCGTCGACGACTGTGCCGTCCGGCCTGGTTCTCTGCACTGCGGTGGTGGAGCGGCAATCCAGCAGCCACTTGGCCAGTGTCGATGTACCTCTGGCCCTTGCCGCCGCCCTCCATATCGTTGACGAAGCGGCCGAAGCGGACCAGCCCTTGCTCCATTTGCTCGTGGCCGTCGTACCAGGGCTTCTTGGGAGCGGGACCGAGATTGTTGTACCAGCAGTCCGCCAGCTTCTTGGCGGCGTTGTACAGGCGGGCGTCCTGCTTCTTCGTCATCAGGTAATGGTTGATGGCCGATTCCAGGAAGTAGCCCGCGGTGTAGCCTTCGTGATTGCCGCGAGTCGCCGGATCCCAGTGCTTCAGATTGGCGGGCTGCGGCGCGCGGGACCTCAATCGTGGTGTCGGGTTTGCCGTCGGCATTGTCGCCGGTGATCTTCTTGGCGGTGATAGGAACGGCATTCGGCCGCCTCGACCGCCGGACGCCGGCGTCCGGTGCCGCGCCCTCGGTGAGAGCGATGCGGGTGAGAGTGGTGGTGCAGTCCTGATTCAGCACGGGGAAGAGAACCGTGGTGGACGTCTTGCCGTCAAACGGCTGTTCCGTGTTGGTCTGACTCCTGACCTCGTCCGCCGCGGCCGCCGCCGCGATTGGCGTGGAGCGTGCCATCGGGATCCTGCGAGACCGTAACTCGCGCCAGCACCACAGTGCCATCCGGCTTGGTGACCGGAACGGGGGGCAGCGGGCCGCGCCGGGGCGCTGCCGCTGTGAAGGCAGTCTGCAAGTACCCATCGGGTTCCTGCGCGGCCAGGATGATCGGGATCCAGGTGTCCAGGGTCTTGCGGAACTTCTCGTGAGCCTTGAGGATGTCGGGATCGCCCTGCGGGTCGATCATCAACGCGATGCTCATCGCCTCCACGGTCTGGTGGACCCAGGCATTGGAGAAGACGTAGCCCTTGTGATATCCGTGCGGCTCGCCGCGCAGCGCTTTGCCGGCATTGATGAAGTTGTCGATGCCGCCCTGCCCAAGGGTCAGATCCGTCGCGGTTGATCTGGTCGATGCAATGCGGAATCCAGTTGACGATCAGCGCCTTCGCGCGGGCATTCCAGAACGGGCTCGAGATTTTGAAGTTCTTGGTGTAGACCGCTTCGAGTTGCTTGGCGGGCGGCGGCGCTTCCACCGAGACATGCAGGGTGGAAGAGTGCGTGCTCTCGCCGTTGGTCACGGTCAGTTTCAATGCATACGGTCCCAGCGCGGAGAAGGTGGCGGTGGTGATCAGCGCTTTGGGATCGGCGAACGTGACGGCGCCCGGTCCGGATTCCTTGCTCCAGACGCCGGTGGGCGTGGGTCCGGCCGGCGGCAGGCGCGGCGGCCGCCTGTCCTGTTTGTCCGGCGTAATTGACCTGTGCGGGCTGCTGGGCCTGCGGACGTCCCATTACGGGAGCCTCGCCATATCCGGCCCATCCGTGCAGATAAGTCTTGCTGCCCAGGACGGTGATGCGGTCCACGCCGGCGCTGCCGGCGACGCGGCGCATCCATAGCTTCGCGTCTTCGCCAACGCCCACGATCGCGCTCTTCACCATGGGAGAAAGCGCCACCGACGCGGCGGCCGCCTTTCCCACCGTTCCAAACAGGGCGCGGCGGCTCAACTGGGTTTTCTTCGAATCTTGCTTCAAGGAGTTTCCACCTCTTAGTTCACGATATCATCTTCGGGTACTTTAATGTAAGCGCTAACACTGGCTTTGCGGCGCGGCTTGAACACGCTCCATTCGCAGCAATATCAGTTCTCGATAGGGACCTTCTCCACGTGATCGACTACTATGACCGCGATGCTCGTCTTGGATGACTCTAGCCTGAGGCCCAGTTGCTGCTGAACCGCCGCGAAAATGTCGGGAGCCGGATCGTCATTGTTCATAGTCGTTGAATCGGGCGCCCAACTCAGAGTGAGGTCATACGTTCCCTTAAGCGCAGTCGCATCGGTTATAGGGACGCCCAGTTGATTCGTCAATTGTCTAGCAAAAGTCGCCATGTCGACCCTCAATTGCTGCATACGCTTGTGGCCATTTCTCGTAATGATCCACGAGCCAGGAGGCGCCGGCACGGGGAAACCTTCGCTATCCGTGGTCACCTTAGGGCGGCTTTTGGCCGATCCGGAATCGTCGCCCGCGTCGGCGGGATCCTCTGCGGACTCTTTGAATTTCGGACCATTCTTGCCGACGACCAGCGCGTAACCCGAGATGATCTTCGGTTCGGAGTGGACGGCCAATTTGAACCGCTCCGCCAACAAGTTCTGCAGCATGGTCATCAGTTGCGGCCAGGTCGCGCCCGGCGGCAGCTTTGCGGCGACCTCAAATCCTTCAGAATCGAGCCACCCCGGAGCGGACAACACGTAGCTCTGACAAGCATGCACTTGGCCGAGGTAGGCGAATCTCACCAGAGCTGAGAGGCTGATATTGTGGAAGGCCAACCTCCCGGGGTCGGTTGTTCCCGGGCCGCCCACCATCCGGTAACTGCAAATGGAGGCGTTAAGCAGCGGCGCAGATTTGACCGATGCCACTTCGAACGCCAAAGGCGCTTCGGCAGCGCTCTGAGCATCGCTAAGCGTTGGAACCCAAAACATGGTGGCAAGAGCGATCAGCCGCACTACCGTGCCTCCCTTGCGTCTTCGCCAGTAACGATGAGTCATATACGAAGACTTTACTACGAAGGATGTCGTCGTGTCGAGATGGGCAGCCATGCATCATCGTCGGCATCGGTCGATTGATCGCCCCTACGTCAGTGGCGGGTAAAAGCTCAACTTGCCACATCTCTCACGTTTGGCTCGCGTGGGTCACTCTACGGTCAGCCGTTCCTATTTCGACCGACCGAGCGTACCCAACGTTTCGGAAGGAGTTCAAATTCGGATTCCTGCGCCGATAGGAGCGAGGAACAGGAGGCGATTCAATCGGATCGCGCGTTTCAACGTTTTGACTTCGGCCGGCGTATATGCTTGTGACAGACTGTTGGGACTTACCCGTGACGATCGCCACCATGCAGCCCGCATACGGCCCACGAAATTCCAGAAGCGGATTTGCTGCGGCGGGCCCAAAGCGGCAACAGGGAGGCCCTGGAGCAACTCATTATGCTTCATGAACACCGCATTTTTGCCCTCGCCCTGCGCATGACGGGCAACGTCGCCGACGCCGAGGACGCCGTCCAGGAGACCTTAATCCGGCTGCACTTGGGTGTCCGGAAAATCGACGCCGTGCGCGGTGCCGGACCGTGGCTCGGCGCGGTGGCCGTGAATGCCTGCCACGATATCCGCCGCCGCCGGCAGCGCTCCCGATTGATCCCTATTCCGGCGGCCGTCGTCGAAATACCTGATTCCATGCCCGATCCCGAACGCCATCTTTCCGGCCGCGAAAGCGAGGAGTGCCTACGCGATGGTCTGGCGACCCTCCCGGAAAAGGAGCGGACTGCGCTTCTGCTGCGCGAAATGCAGGGATTGACTACTGCGGAAGTAGCTCGTGCGCTGGGGTCGTCCGAAGTCACTGTGCGGAGCCAGATTTCGAGTGCCCGCTTGAAGTTGCGCCGGTTCTTCCACCGGCGTGAGGAGCCGGTCCCATGAATTGTCCGGAATGGGAAGAGCGCGTGGCGGGCGGCGACCCAGAGGCTGCGGAGCACCTGCAGGATTGCCCTTCTTGCGCCGCTTTGGCCGATGGATTGGCCCGGGACGCCCGGCTGTTGAAGACACTTCCGCCGGAAGCCTTCGCGGTCGATTATGCCGCTATTCGCGCCGCTGCTCGCAATTGCGCGGTTCGGCGAAGCAGGCGCCCGAAGATCCTGGCCGTTTTGGCAGTGGCGGCGGCGGTTCTGTTGACAGTGAAACTACCGCTCCACCGCCAGCGACGGGCCCCGGCGGCGAAAGTTTGCGTCGCCGCCTCCCGCGGTCGAAGTGGCCCGCGCGGCGCCCGCCGTGTCATCGACTGTCCCGAAGGTCCAGCCCCGGCGGCGGAACCCGCAGGCCGATCTGGATCGAAGATTTGCCGAATACCTCCGAGTTCAGTATGAGTTACGACATCCCGCGCCCCTGCGGGCCACGGAGATTGCTACCGGAAATCCCAACGTCATGATCCTGCTGCTACAGGAATCAAAAGGAGATGCAAATGAATAAGTTCGCGCTCATATTATTGCTCGGCGGGTTGGCGGCCGCGCAGTCCAAGCCGCCCGAGCCTGGCAGGCGATCAATCACCTACGAGTTCAAAAACGTGGACCTCGACCGAGCCGCCGAGATCGTGAACTTCGCCGGGCAGTTGGACAAAACGGGTGTTGGTCCAACTCAACGATCCCTTCAAAACCGCCATCATCCAGCCCAACGGTAATACGCCGCCCGAGGTTATGGAGAAGACACTCGAATTGCTCAAGCGCTACGACGTGGCCCCAACTCCGCCGCCGCGGGTCGAGTTCGTAGCCTACCTGGTGTGGGCCTCCTCTAACTACGGCAGTCCCCCGGGACAACCGATCCCCGCCGCCATTGAGGAGGCGGTTGCCGAGATGAAGAAGACCTTCGCTTACACCGATTACAAGCTTCTCGATACGGTCTCCACCGTTGTCCGCCACCATGCCGAAGTAGAGAATATCCTGGCTGGAACGAATACGCCCGGCGGTGCATATTTCTATACGTTCAACTACGGCGATACGGCCGTTTCGACCGACGGCAAGACCGTAAACGTAAACCCTTTCAAATTCTCTCTGCGCATCCCGTCGGGCGGCACGTACCAGAACGTCGGCATCGCCACCGACGTCGCTATCCGCGAAGGTCAGAAGCTGGTGCTCGGCAAAGTGCGCACCGGTGTAAGCGATTCCGTCAACATTTTTCTGGTCCTGACCGTGAAACTACACTGAAGCCGCTAAAGGCGCTGGTGGTCGACGATTGCGAGAAGGTCCTGACTGTCAACTGACCTACTCCGCCCTGATTAGGATGACACGGGCCGGAAGTCCCGTTGTGGAAGCTGCACCCAGACGACACTCTGAGCGATAGATCCTCCCTGGACGCTCTAGTGTTACCAATGGCGGAGAGCGGGGGCAATCTACCAGTTCGTGATCGATCCGTCAGGCCGGTAATAAAGCTGTCGGTTGCGGATGGGCTCGGTGATTTCAGCGACCAACTTCAATTGCTTCATGTCGAGTTCCACGCCGAGTCCGGGACGGTCGTTGGGGTAGAGCTTGCCCTGCTTGAAATCCAGGCAAACCGGAACCTGAGGATTGATGCGGCCCTCGAAATTGTATTCCATCAGCACCGGGCCGCTGAACGTGCCCAGCGTATTCACCAGCGCGGCGGTTGCGATCGGCCCGGTGAAGTGAGGCACGATGCCGACGAAGTGGGTCTCGCATATGGCCGCAACCTTCACCATCTCGGTGATGCCGCCGACGTTGGGCAGCGTGGCGCGAAGGAAATCGATATCGTGATCTTCCACGAGCCGGTTGAAGTCCCAGCGGTTGCCCCACTCCTCGCCGGCGGCGATCGGCACCTTGACCGACCGCCTGAGAATCGGCAGATCCTGCTGGAAGGCCTCGGTGCGCACAGGGTCTTCGACGAAGAACGGCGCCAAGGTCTCGATCAGCTCGCAGCCGCGAATGGCCTCCGCCAGGTCGAACCTCTGGTGGAAGTCGATGCAAAAATCGCCATTCTCGCCCACGCCTTCGCGCGCTTCCTGGCAGTCCTTGAAGACCTGGTTGAGCCGCTCGCGGCGTGTTAAACGTGCTGCCGCTGCGAACGTCGGCGGCGCCCATGCGAAATGCGCGATAGCCGGCCTCGATGGTAGCGTGGGCGCGCTCGCGGATGCTCATGCCGGGCTTGATGGCAGGGATGATGCCGGCGGTGTTGTAACACTCGCAGTAATTGCGCACCATGCCGCCCAGCAGCGCGTGGACGGGCACGCCGTGCACCTTACCCTTGATGTCCCAGAGCGCCAGATCGAGCGCGCCGAGGGCGTGCATCTTTTCGCGTCCCGGCGGATAGAAGAACGAGCGCGACATGTCCTGCCAGAGCCGTTCGATGTAATGCGGATCCTGGCCGATCAGCCGCCCGGCGCACTGTTCCAGCGTGTCCTTGGCCCCGCCTTCACCAACGCCCACAATGCCGGCGTCGGTCTCCACCGTCACCACCATGTTGCTCTGATTGAACAGAGGGTTGAGATCGGGCGGCGTGTAGACGCGTACCCGGGTGATCTTCATTTTGGCCACCGCTGCTCGGGCGGGAGTCTGAAAGGCGGGAGCCGCGGCCATGCTCATTGCGGCCGAAGAGAAAAACGATCTTCGATTCATATTTGAGTGCCTTGGCTCCATAGTATAGTCGGATCGAGGTATGCCCGGCCTGCGCCGATGCGCCGATGTGGACAGCGGCATCTGGGCAGGCACCCACGGCGGCGCGGGCTAGGGCGGCGTACACGTTATCACGGCCGCCTGACAGCGTATCGGCGAGCTGGGCGCTCACGTCATCACGCGCCGGCCACCTTGACCTTGGTGGCCGGAGAGACACTACGCACGGGCGAAGCTGCCTGAGTCATTCAGTTGAGAAAGATCGATGGGCCGTGGCTCCGTAGGCTTTATGGGCGAGGGAGACCGGTCCCTTTTGACGGCCTAGCTTGAGCGAGAGGGAAGAGGCTTCTCCCGCAAAGCCGCCAAGAACGCCTAGAAAAACGCTTCGTTCAGGCTGCTTTTTTCGCTATGCAGCCGCGCCGAAGCGGGCGTTGGCCTCCGCGACGCGGGCGGCGGAACGTGATGAACCCAATCACCAGGGCACCGAAACAATGCGCGGTGTGCCGTGTTTCGCCGGACGCGCGTGCCGGTCCGAACTTTATTCGATTTACCTGGAGGGCGGCGACACACTGCAGAATTCCCTCGAAGGCCTCTTGGCCGTCCCGCGGGAACGGGCGCTGTCGGCACTGGGGCAAGCTAAGCAGCTTCTGCCTGCTCGCGTGTAATGCGGGTCGCCATTGATGAATGCATCGATGGACGTATCGGATCGATGGCGGTACAGAGCCTGTGTTTCAAAGAATTCTTGCTTGCGGTTTGCGTTATCAGCGGCTGCCTCCCATAAATGCCCTCGAATTGTATGTATCCTCACCGGCCTTTGGCCGCGGCCACGCAAGCCCAAAATTCTTAGATGCGATTTTCACCGCATATTCATTCTTTTGAAATATTCGGGGCGCGATGATAACGAACGAAGTTAAAGCTGACCTCAGTTCGGCGCGTGACCACCCCAGTCGCTGGTAATGTTCCGCTTTATAACAAGAGAAGATGAAGCCCTCTAATCCACTTTCTACCTTCGCCAAACGTCTTGCGCCACTCGCCGGCGCTTTTGCCCTATCCGCGATTCTGGTAACCGGGCAGTCCACGCCCGAGTACCAAATCTATGCGGGCAGCACCCATGCCCATACCTCGTACACCTGGTCACATGGCGATCAGTTCACCAAGGGTGACTGCACAGGGATTCAGGTCTTCGCTCCAAAGCCCGGAACCTCCATCGAGACGTGGACCGATGGTTACGTGAAGAGCGCCACGGGTTGCGCTGGAATCTTCGTCATCGATGGCGCCCAATATCCCAGCCCGAATGTGAAACTGAAGGCGGATTGGGAGGAATATCAGGGGCCGCCAAGCGAGCACTTCAAGCGGGCAAAGGCCGATGGCTACGACTTTTACATTACGACCGACCACTCCCAAGAAGCCGCGTTTCAACCGCCAAGCCCCACGAATGCCCATTGGATGGACACCAAGCGGGCAGCCGCCGCGGCCACTGACAAAGGCATTCGTAGCGCATCGCCGGTTTTGAATTTTCCGAGAACGACGGTCCTGGCGGAGACCGGCCACATCAATGTCTTGAATACGGACGGCATGTTGAATGCTCTTGTGCCCGGGATCGATCTTCCGTACTTCTACAAATGGCTTGCGACGGCGAAGCCCGAATGGCGAGGGCCCGGTAGTCGCGTCGTTCAACCATCCAACGCCCGACCAATACAACAACTGGGACTATCGCGACCCAAAAGTAACCGACATCATTACGATGCTCGAGGTGATTAATTCCAACAACAAGATCCATTACCCGGCCTTTGTCAATGCGCTGGATCATGGATGGAAGGTCTCACCGGTGTGCGGAAACGATAATCACGGGACCGCCGGCATTGCGAAAAATACGTCTCGCACCTTCGTGCTTGCTCGAAACAGAACGAAAGCGGAAATTCTGGATGCGATGAAGCAGCGCCGAACGTACGCGTCTCTCAGCAAGAACCTTCACTCCACTTATACGGTAAACGGAGCGATTATGGGCTCCACGCTGGAACGCCCCGGTTCGTTCCGCTTTGACATCACGGTCAGCAACCCGGACACCGCCAATCCAAAAGATAAGATCACCAAGATCGATATTGTCAAAGACCGCGGCGTTGTGGCGCAGGAATTCACGGCCACTCCCGGATACTCCATCCACTGGACGCCGGCCATCGAAGATACCTCCAGCAAGTATTTCTTTGTCAGGGTTTGGACGGCCGGCGGAGGCGATGCGCCTGGCGCCGATCCGGCCAACCCTGTAGCGTGGCTAGCCCCGGTCTGGACCGGCAGATAACTTACCCATCCAAGAGAGGAACATCCATGCGATTAGCATCTTGTGAACTCGCTAAGCACCAAGTCTGTCTATCCTCCGTCGTACGCTTTTCCCTGCTCTTTGCGCTTGCGGCACTCTCCTGTTTTGCGCAACTTGCAACCATTCAGGGGGAAGCGCGCGATTCTTCGAACGCCGTATTGCCGGGCGCTTCGATCTCAGTAAAGAACGCCAAGACCGGCGTTTCCGCGACTTCAACCACCAATCAGACGGGCTTCTATTCGGTCTCCGGCCTGATTCCCGGCATCTATTCGGTGACGATTCAGGCGCAAGGCTTCGAATCCTTGGTGCGGGATAACCTTACCCTCGATGTCAACGAAGCGGCCCGCGTGGACTTCACACTGAAACCAGGAGCCGTTTCGGATACGGTAACAGTCTCTTCGACCGCCACGCCGCTGAACACGGATGGTTCCACTGTAGGCCAGGTCATTGCCAACAAAACGGTCGTAGAGTTGCCGCTCAACGGCAGAAACTACCTTCAACTTGCCGCAATTGACCGCTGGGACGTCGCCATCCAACGGAAGCCGCAACGTCTCCGAAGGCTCGTTTACCGCTTTGGGACAACAGGTATATCAAACCAACATTTTGGTGGACGGCCTGGATAACAGCACGCGCGCTTCAGGGGGCGAGTTAGGCTATCAGGCGCAGGTAGTGAAACCGTCGATTGACGCGGTAGAGCAGTTCGAAGTCGTCACCAATAACAACTCGGCGGAATACGGCATGCGGATGGGCGCAACCGTCGTCGTGGAAACGAAGTCAGGAACCAACCAGTTTCACGGCTCAGTCTACGAATTCCTGCGCAATGGCGATCTGGACGCTACAAGCTTCTTCTCGGTCGGGCAACCTAAACCGCCGTATCATCAAAACGAATTCGGCGGCACTCTCGGAGGGCCGGTACTGAAGAACAAGCTCTTCTTCTTTGGCAGCGTCGAAGCCACTCGCATCGACGCTGGAACCACCAGCCTCACCACTGTGCCGACCGCCGCGGAGCGCGCGGCGAATTTCGCAGGCCGCGCCACCATCTTCGATCCGGCGACCACCGCTCTGATGGGGGCCCTGGATGTGCGCACGCCGTTCGCCGGCAATCAGATCCCGGCCAACCGGTTCGACGGCGTCGCCAGTAAAGCGATTGCGCTCTACCCGCTTCCCGATCTACCCGGCAATGTGAACAACTACTACTTCTCGGCGCCGCAGACGAACAACACCAACGAATACGATGGCCGCGTCGATTACGACATTAACGCCAATCAGCGAATCTTCGGGCGATACAGCCGACGGGATTTCAATGAGCTTCAGCCCGGAACTCTGCCGCTGCCGGCCGATGGCGGCCTTTGGGAAACAGTGGCCTTGCAATCGAACACCGCAGTGGCGAATTGGAGTTCGATCCTCTCCCCTTCCGCGACAAATGAGCTGCGGCTCGGCTATTCGCGAATGAACTCACTCATCGGAGTTCCTAACGAGCAGAATTACAACCAACAGTTGGGCGTAAATGGCATTCCGGCGGGCCTCGGCGCAGCCAACAACACCGGCCTGACTCTCTTCACGCCTACCAACTACGCCCAGGTGGGCACGCAGAATTTCTGGCCGAACACAAACAACCTCGGCGTGATACAGATTTCGGATTCCTTCACGAAGGTGAAAAGCACCCACACAATCAAGTTTGGATTCGCCTTCCTCCGCGAATATAACTTTCGCGTTGCCGCCCGTTATTCGCGCGGGAATATGAGCTTTAATGGCTCGTTTTCGCAGGACCCGAACAATCGCGGCACAACGGGAGACGCCATGGCGGATTTTCTCCTGGGCGATGCCAGCGGCGGCACCATTGGCAACCAAAACGGCGAATCGATGTTGAGCCACAATTACGCTGCGTACTTTCAAGATGATTGGCGCGTCACCTCGCGGCTCACGCTCAACCTGGGGGTGCGCTGGGATCGCTTCGGGCCTCCCAGTTTCCACAGCATTTATGCGGCGCGCTATGTGTTCCAATACGGCTCGACCAACTATCAAGTCGGTTGTCGCCGAACGGATCGGGCGACTGCGGCTGCGAACAGAACAACAAGAACTTTGCGCCGCGCGTCGGCTTCGCATTTCAAGCAACACCAAAGACGGTGTGCGCTCGGGGTTCGGCATCTATTACGGTGAACCGAGTTACGAAAACGAGGATGGCGCGCGGTTCTTCAATCAGCCGCCAAATTTTACCGAAATCAGTTTTCCTACCGACAAACTCTTCTCGCCGGCGCTGGTCGTTTCCAAGGGATTTCCGGCCAACCTGTTGCCCACATCGGTTTTGCAGGCGAATTCATCCGTAAGCACAGCCCAGCCGTCGAAGCCGAACCAATACAGCCTCGAGTGGTTCTTCGATGTACAGCGGCAACTCCCCGGCCAGATCGTCTTTACGGCGTCGTATTTGGGTGAGGGGATGCGGCACTTAGCGTTTCCGCAGAACATTAATACCCCCCTTACGCCTGGCCCGGGAACGCTACAAAACCGTCGCCCCTGGCCCTTCTTCAGCTCTATTACTCAGTACCCGGCCGGCGCGTCAGCGAATTATAACGCCATGACTCTGAAGGGGACAAAGCGTTACTCGAACGGCCTGGAGTTTCTGGTCTCATATACCTGGTCCCATAATCTCGATGATGGAAATGGTCTCTTGAACGACAATACATCCTCAATCCGCGATCCATACAATCTTTCGCTTGACTACGGCAACGCCGCCTACGATCTGCGGCGGAGCTTCGTTGCCAGCTCGATTTACGATTTACCGTTTGGCGCCGGTCGCCGCTGGATGCGCTCGGGGCCGGCCGCCTGGCTGCTGGGAGGATGGCAGTTAGGCGGCATTCTTACGCTGCAGACCGGCCACTACTTCACGCCCACGCTCTCGATCGATTCGACTAATACGGGGACTACAAATTTCCCGAACGCCATCGCCAATCCCAATCTGCCATCCGGTCAGCGGACAATTCAGGATTGGTTCAATCTTTCCGCTTTTGCGCTCCCGCAGTCCTATATTTATGGGAACGCCGGAAGAGGCATCGTCGAAGGGCCGCCACTGAACAACATGGATCTCACCATCGGCCGGAACATCTATTTCCGCGAACGATATCGGCTCGTCTTCCGCGCCGAAATGTTCAATTTTACGAACACGCCGCATTTCGCGCTGCCCAATGCCACCGTGAACTCTCCCCAGGAGGGACATATCACGTCGACTGTCGGTAACCCGAGACAGATTCAGCTCGCTCTGAAGCTGGTGTTCTAGGTTCGACTTATTTCTTGGGTGAGTCTTGTCGAAGTTACTAAGGTCGTCATAGGCCTGCAGTGATCTGCATCTTCCCGCCGTCGGGATGAGCCACTTGCCTTCGCAGACCGTACTGCGACGCCCGCTCGTCCCGGTGTTGCCTTCAATTCCTGATAGACTCACGGAGTCATGCATATCCTCCGATTCGCGCTCCTCGCGACCGCCGCAATCCTTGCACCCGCGCAAACGCTACTGGAACACAGTTCCGAAACCCGCTTCCAGATCGATCTCAAAGTTCCCGACGACGCTCTGAAGCCCTTCTTCCCGGAGGGTTTTGCGATGAATGTGGCGGCGCAGGGACCGGCGAAGGATTGCAATCTCCGATTGATCTTCATCGACCGCATCACGGTGAATGGGGCGGACGGGAAGCCTCTGGGCAAAGGCTCCAACCGGGTGATCTGGCTAGCTGCGCCCGTCAAAGATCCCTCGGGGGCGAATGCTCAGCTCATCATTGGCGGATTGAGCGAAGATCCCGCCGATGTCCGGGTCCATTTGGCGTGTATCTAGCGGCGGCCAAACACGAGATGCGGCGTTCCACTGCGGTGATGCAGTCCGGCCCCGGCATCGATACGCAGGACTGGGTCTTTGAAGCAGCCACCGGCGAACATCTGGAAATGCACATCCGGTATGAGCGCGGGTCTGGCAACAAAGGCAATCCGGCCGATGCGAAGTTCTATTCGGCCAAGAATCCCGGCTACCGACAGATCTCACATCAGGAGCAGGTACTCGATATCCTGCGTAATACCACTACGAATCCGCCCGACCGCGTGAAGGAGTTCTCGTTGAAGATTGGCGGCGGCAGCTACGCGAAGCTCTTCGACGGCAAGGAAAAGCTGCTGAGCTGGGACAATATCCTGTGGATCAACCGCTCGGTATCGGCGCCGTAGCAGTCAGTGGCCAAAACCGCTCCCTTGCGGTCGCGGCTCGGTAAAGTCTGAATCCATAGAGCCATACACGTTTACCAAGCGGTTTTTTTGGACTTCTTCCACGGGGCTGCTATTCCACCGCTTCGACTATTTGGTTTTCTTCAGTTCACCGTCGATGACCGTCCGGATCGCCGGAAGATCCAAATCGCCGTTATACTTCCGGCCGTTGATGAATATCGAGGGTGTACCCTCGACTCCCGCGCGGTCGCCGTCTTCTACGTCGCTCGCGATGGCCTTCTTCGTTTCCGGAGAATCAAGATCGGCCTCGAAACGCTTCATGTCAAGCCCGGTGTTGAGAGCCAGTGCCAGGATCGAGCGGCGGGATAGTTCGTGCCGATGCGCAAAAAGGGTGTCATGCATAGGCCAGAACTTCCCCTGCCGATGAGCGGCGATTGCCGCGGCGGCGGCGAGCGCGGCCTGCGAATGCGTATCCAAAGGGAACTGCTTGAAGATTAGCTTGATCTTTCCTGGATAGGCCTTCAGCACCTCATCCAGCTTGCCAACGGCGATGTAACAGTATGGGCACTGAAAATCGGAGAATTCCACCAGGGTCAGAGCGGCGCCCGCTGGACCGCGGACGGGCGAACCCGCCGTGGGAATGGCTACAGGGTCTTCCAGAAGCTT
>CAVXPE010000040.1:0-21264 GCA_963763545.1 Bryobacterales bacterium | reverse complement strand
GTATATAATCGAAACTTCCACGTAGGCTACAGGGCCGTGACAGCCCGATTAAATTTCGGCTGTCCGGCGTTTCTTCACATTCTCGCCGCGATCCGTAACTTAAAATGAAGTCCCCTGGACTGCATCGATGAAAATTCTGTTACTGGCGTCCGTGCTCGCAACCGCGCTCCCCGCTCAGGAAGCGAAGCGCAATATCATACTCACTGTGCCGCTGCTCGCCGCGCTCGATACGAATCACGATGGCGTGATTTCAGCCGAAGAGATCGATCGCGCCCCAGTGTCGCTGAAGACACTGGACGTCAACCACGATGGCAAACTCACCGCCGTCGAATGCGGCATGAAGGGCGGCTTAGATACCCTCGGGCCGCGCGCCGATGAGCTGGTCGCCGCGCTGATGGCGTTTGATCGCAACGGCGATGGCAAACTCGAGCGCAACGAAGTTCCCGAGCGCATGCAGGGCCTGTTCGACCGCGCGGATACGGAAAAGAAAGGCGTGCTGACGCCCGATCAGATCCGCAAGGTCGCCGAAGAGGACAACGAAAAGCGCGCCGATCCGGAGCCCTACCCCGGTTACGCCAAGCGTGCGCGCATCGCGTATATGCGCCGCTTCCCGGTCAACAGCGCGCTCGATGCCAACCACGATGGCGAAGTCTCCGCGGCCGAGATCGAAGACGCGGCCGCCGCCTTGCGCATGCTAGACAAGAACGCCGATGGCAAACTGACCGAAGACGAAGTCACGTCCGATCCGGTGATCGCTTTGGTCGTCCAATTCATGCTGGCCGCGGATACCAACGGCGATGGCAGGCTGTCGAAACAGGAAGCATCGGTCCGGTCCGCGCAGGAGTTCGGCATCGCGATTGCAGCGGCCGACGGGAACCACCGCGGTTACGTAAGCGAGGCCGAGTTGATCGCCGAGATCTCGAAACGCGCCGATGCGAATCACGATGGCGTCGTAACGTCCGAAGAACTGCTGCAGGCCAGGCGCTCGGGCGCTCTGGGCGCACCGCTGCCGGTCAAGAACAAATAGAACCCAATCACCTATGAAGCCAATTTCATTCGCGATCGTCGCCGTTCTTTCCCTCGGCCTCCTGAACGGCGGAGATAAGTCGCTCCATCCGCGCGGGGCGGTTTCGCCCCCGCAAATGTTCACGTTCAACTACGAGAACGTTCTGGGCACATCGCTCGAAGTGAAAGTGGCCGCAGATTCCTCTGGACTGGCGGAGAACGCCGAGGCGGCCGCGCGGCGAGAGATCGATCGTCAGGCCAAGATCCTCAGCGCATGGGACCCCGATAGCGAGTTCAGCCGCTGGATGCGCACCTCCGGCCAGCCGGTGCGTGTATCTCCCGAGCTCTTCGAAGTGCTGGGGCTGTTCGACCAGTGGCGCGTGCGTACCGGCGGCGCGCTCGATGCGTCGGCCGAAGTGATCACGCGCCTCTGGAAAGCGGCCGAGGCGCAAAATCGCGAGCCCTCGCCCGCACAAATCCGGGCGGCGGTGGACGAGGTCAAGCAGGTCCATTGGAAGCTCGACGCGGCCAATCGAACCGCCACACATCTCAGCGCGGCGCCCATCGCGCTCAATTCGTTCGCCAAGAGCTACATCGTGGGCCACGCGGCGGACCAGGCTCTGGCACAGCCTGGCGTTCATGCCGTGGTGGTGAACATCGGCGGCGATCTCGTGGTGCGCGGCGCATGGACTGAGCCGGTCGATATCGCCGATCCGAAATCCGACGCCGAAAATAGCAATCCCATCGCCCGCTTGCGGGTTCGAGACCGCGCGCTCGCGACCAGCGGCAACTATCGCCGCGGCGTCGAGGTGGGCGGAAAACACTATTCCCACATCGTCGATCCCCGCACCGGTCTGCCCGCCGAAGACGTCATCAGCTCGACCGTCGTGGCCGCGGATCCCGCCGATGCGGGCGCGCTCGCCACGTCGCTTTCAGTCCTGAAGCCCGAAGAAAGCGCGCGCCTCGTGGCCTCCGTGCCGGGTGCCGAATACATGCTGGTGATGAAAGATGGCACGCAAATCGCGAGCCGCGGCTGGATGGCTATGGCGGCTGCTGTCCGCCCCAAGGTGCTGTTCTTCCCCGCGGTGGATTCGCCCGCGTGGAACCAGATGGAGTTGACCGTCACCTTCGAACTGGCGCACTTCAACATGCAAGCCCGGCGCCCCTACGTCGCCATCTGGATCGAAGATCAAGACAAGTTTCCGGTGCGGACCATCGCGCTCTGGCGGGAGAAGCTGCGCTACGTCGCGGAGTTGAAAGCCTGGTACCGCGAAGACCGCATCCGCGCCATGAGCGAGGGTTCCGACCTAATCGCCTCTGTGTCCAGCGCCACTCGACCCGCAGGTAAGTACACCGTAAATTGGGACGGCAAAGATAACACCGGAAAATATGTGAAGCCCGGCAAATATACGGTCTATTTGGAAGCCGCGCGCGAGCACGGAACCTATCAATTAATTCATCAGGAGATGGACTTCAACGGCGAGCCGAAAAAAATCGACCTGCCGGCCGATATCCGAAGTCACGGCGGCGACATTTGACTACCACAAACTTAACCCATAAACCAGTCGCGAAAGCGTCCGTCCGTCAGACCCCGCTCTGGAAGCGGCGCCTCGCAACGCTTTCCGCGCTGGCTGCACATCTACCTTTCGATGTTCAGCTTCGGAATCCTGTTCTTCTTCGCCGTCACCGGGCTCACGCTCAATCACCAGGAGCTATTCGCCGGCCAACAGGTGACCGCTCAGTACAAAGGCGGCGTCGATCCCAAGTGGCTGCGCGCCGGCTCCGATGGCGTGGCGAAACTGGAGATCGTCGAGTATCTGCGCAAGACCCACCACATCACCGGCGCCCTGATCGATTTCCGCATCGACGACCGCCAATGCGAAGTATCGTTCAAAGGCCCAGGTTACTCCGCCGACGCATTCGTCGACCGCGCAACCGGTAAGTATGATTTGACCGAGAACCGCATGGGGTTAGTCGCCATCCTGAACGACTTACACAAAGGCCGCGACAGCGGCAAACCGTGGGGAGTCGTCATCGATATCTCCGCGATCCTGCTTTCGTTGGCCTCGCTCACCGGCTTGATCCTGATCCTCTTCCTTTACAAGCGGCGGACTTCGGGGCTCCTGGTGCTCGCGGCCGGCGTGGTGCTCTGCTATCTGGCCTATGCGATCTGGGTTCCGTAACGCAGCCCGTCGCACCAGCCCTACTTCTCGCGCCGGCGCAGTTCCCGCCAAACCCAAGGGAAGCGGTTTTCGCGGGAACGGCTCTTGTCCAATTCGCGCCGCGAAATAAACCGGGGCTCGCACGCGTCGGAAAGTGAGGGGCGTCGATGAGGGTGAACGTTTCCAATCTGCTTCTAAACCCGGACAGGACCATCAGAGCCTGGGCGGCTACACGCTCATCACGAGTACAACGGGCACGGGCCGCGAAGGCATCGATGTGCGCGCGTCGTGATTCGGCTTCCGCTTCGCATTTTGAGACGAGGCCGACGCACCGCTTGTGAGTGCGGCATTACGCCACCTGGAAGGATGCCTGACGCGGCATTCTGCCGCTTCAATCCCGCTCCGATTCTGCTAAGCCCAATCGGGAACGGTATTCGCGTTCAAGTTCGATATGGAAGGCATGATGCATGGTTGGGGGCCATCATCCATTATGCTAAGAATCTTCAGGCCGTCATCCGTAACTCTTCTTCTATTCGCGATTTGGCGGTGTTACGGATTCCAGGCAGAGCCGCGGGATCAAACTACCGCCATCGATTTGAGCGTGGCCGCCGGGACGCCACTCCGGCTTTACGTGACGAAACGATTCTCCAAACGCGCCGGGACAGCCGTCTCAGCCAAGGTCTTGGAACCCGTGTATGCATTCGATCGGGAGGTCATTCCAACCGGCGCAGTGGTTAGCGGATCGGTGAGCCAGACTCGGCCGGTATCGAAATGGCAACGGGTGCAGGCAATGTTGCGGGGAGACTTTACTCCTCTCAGAATCTCGGAAGTGGAGTTCGATTCCGTTCAGTTGCCCGGCGGACACAGGCTGACGGTTCGCACAATTGAGACCGAGGGTCTCAACTCCATCTACGAGGAACCGCGAAAGAAAAAGAAGAAAACCGCCGCGAAGAACAATACGAACGCCGGGGTTCTTGGCACGGCCCGGCAAACGCTCCAGGACCGAATGAACGCTGAGATCAACGGACGCAGCCAGGGAGTCGTCGGCGCTCTGCGGTCGCCCGATAGGAAGGAACGGCTTTACGATCTTGCGATGGCGAAGCTGCCCTATCACCCGCAATATGTCCGTAAGGGTACGCGCTTCGACGCCGAATTGAGCGAGAGCCTATCGTTTGGATCGGAGCCGATCGCGCCCGGCGCAGCCTCCATGCTCGGAACGCAACCGCCGCCCGATAGCGCTATATCGGCCAGGCTACTGACCAGCATCGACTCCGGTAGCGCCAAGAAGGGCGATCCGGTTCAGGCGGTGACTACCGAACCCCTGTTTGGGCCTGACCATAAGGTAGTATTGCCCGAAAGTACGCTGCTGACAGGAACCGTGGTCAGCGCGCGGCGCGCGAGATGGTTTCACCGCGGCGGCCAACTGCGCTTCAACTTCTTGAATGTCGAATTGTCGCCTGAGGCGAAGCGGCTCGAAACTCAACCGGCCGGGTTGCGCACAGAAGCCGTGTTGCAAGCGGCGGAGGGCAGCGGCACGTCGCCGATCAAGGTCGATTCGGAAGGCGGCGTCAAAGCCAGCGAACCGAAATCCCGTCTGCTCGCGCCGGTGCTCTCGGCAATGATTGCCAGCCGCGCCGCGGATAACGACGCTGGCCGGGTAAGCGCGAGTGGCGCGAGCGGCGCAACCCATTCCGGCGGCGGCAATGTGGGAGGTCGCACGCTGGGCGGAGGTTTGGGACTCGGTCTTTTGGGCAGCGCCATCGCCCAGAGTTCCAAAACGGTCGGCATGGCATTTGGATATTACGGGTTGGCGTGGTCGATTTATTCGAACGTGATCTCGAGAGGATCGGAAGTTCATTTTGAGAAGAACGCCATTCTAGAACTGAAGTTCGGCGGCAGACCCGAAGCCTCCAAAGCAAATTCAGGATCCCGGCTGGAAGCGAAGTGAAACCGTGTTGGCTGTGTGGGATGCACGAGCGTTACCGCTGTCGCAAGTCCGCCCAACGATCAGATTCTTCGTGACCATTGCCTTCTGTCATGTTTCCCAACAGAGCGCGACCCGACGTTGCAAAGCAGCTCGAAGGCTCGTGCGTTCAATCTGGTTCAGGAAGGGAGATCGAACTGGACCGCGTCGGGCGCAACGGTCTCTTTGGAACTCGGACATGTTCAAACGGGTCGCGCGAAGAGCTAGGTCCTCGAAAACGCCTGACTGCGTGAACGAACCGGGTGACAAGGCGAGCAGACACCATCACCAGGTCAGAAGTGCAATTCCTGAGCTGCCAAAATCTTCGGCGACAACGAATAATGCGGAGTTGCGTTGCCAAGCCCATATGAAAAAGATAGCAGTTCGTGCGGGCCAGTGCGCCGTCGGCGCGGCCTTCTGTGCCCCGAGACCGTGTTCGACCGTTTTCGGTCACATCCACCACCGGCATGTCCAGATGGCCGGCGCAAGCCCTGGCAATGGCAGGGCACCCACTCAAGCAAAATATATCTCGGTGAAAAGGCGAGCCCTACTCGCGAGCGCGCAGCTTGAAAGTGTACCGAAGCAACAGCGAATGGCTCGGTGAGGTTGCGCCGTAATCCGTCGTGAAGAGATATTGAACGAAAAAATTCGGCGAAAATCTCCAGCCCACGCCAAAATCCGAAAAGTGCGAGGCAAGATCGTACGCGGTCGGCGTCAAGGGAAAGAAGGAATCCTGAACCAAACTGGTGGCTCCAAATTGACCGGGGAACAGATTCACGTTCAACTTTTGCGCACGCCAGACGTTCAAATACGAAGCGCTAACGAACAACTGGCGGGAAAGATCGATTTGGATGGCGGCGTGACCCGAAACAAAATGTCCGTTGGCCGTCCCATTCTGGAGCAGGTTACCGGTGGCGTCTTCGAAACGCGACGATGCCACGCGAGAAGTTCCCCCGGCCACATCGAAAGTGACGACGACGCGGCGCGAAACCACATACCCGAGACCCCCGCCTACGGAGGCCCGTTGCCCGCGGTCGAGTTCCGCGGAATTGGCGGCTCCGGTTCGCACCAGTGCATCGGCTAGCGATATCCCGCTCCATGCGCCGGTCAGGCCATAAAAGATACGGGGCGTCCAGACTCCGCGGAGCCGCATGCCGGCCTCCGACGAATGCCCCATCGAATTGGTGGAATTGAGCGCAACAGGAACGCTATTGATGGTGTGGCTCAGGTCATGGTCACCGGCCGAGATCCACCCGTACCGGTAAAACAGGCCAAGCTTGAGCTTCTTTCCAAAATCGTGTGAAAACCCGGCGGTTAACCTTGTCTGGGAAACGCGGGATACCGCGAATATCTGCTCAAGCGAAGGCTGACTGTCGGTATCGGTGCTCGTATTCGAAAGCGAACCGCTACCGCGCAGCGATTCCAATTCGAAACCAAAGCTGGTGGCGCCGATACGCCGCGCAGCCAACAGAGACCCCGAATAAAAGCTACTGTTGGAACCGCCAAAGCTGTGAACGGAAGAGGAGTTCTGTGCCGCGGAGCTCGAATCTTCATCCGGTGAAGCGATGGCCGAGTTATTGCGTATACGCGAGCCTGAGACGCTTCCGCCCACGAAGAAGTTCGAGCGGCCGACGGGCGCGAAGATCGAAAGTTGGGGCGAGACGCTGTAGTCGCCCGGCAAATTCGCTCCGGGACCGAGTCCCGCGTGGTTGTCGTCGAGATCCGGACCGCCACCGAAGGTGGGCAAAACGACCAGCCGAGCCTCGGCCGAATCGAACTGAGTCGCATACGCCGGGTTTTCCAGACTATCCAGATGGGCTTCGGGAAAGGCATTGAAGCGGAAGAGAAAGGGCATTTGAGCGATGTCGGACAGGCTCTCGATGTAGCTGTCATAGGCGCTCGCGGTTGCCCGAGGAGAAGGCAGGTCGCTGTGCGACGCTTGTCCCGCCGCTCCCGCGTTTGAACCCGCGGCGGCGGGAACCATGTTGGCGGCCTGATCCGATTGTCCGCCGTGCTGGTCCATTGCCAAGTGCCCGCCTGCCGGATTCGAGGCAGCTCCGATCAAATGGAAATCCTGTCCCGCTTGCACCAACACGCCGCGTCCGGCTTCCACCAGCACCGTCTGGTTCGGATCGGAAAGCTTGGTTACCTGAACGGCGCCTTCGTAAACCATGACCTCCGTCGAGCCGTCTGCACGCACTTCAATGCTGAACTCCGTGCCCCGCACGGCGATCGACGCCGTAGGGCTGTTCATGTGATATGGGTTCGGCCGCCCGCCGAAGTGGTTGACCCTGACGCGAACTTTGCCTAGGGTAATTTCAAATAACTCCCGCAGAGATTGCGCCTGGCGGAAATCCTTAAATACGATGGTGGACTGCGGCTCAACCACGACCATACTGCCATCGCTGAGGTCGATGACCACACGGCCGCCATTTCGCGTATCCACGCGATCCCCGGGATTCAGTAGGAAACCCTGCGTAAGAGGAAACGCCCCTCCGGAATTACCCGTGATAGCAAAGGCGGCGCCGGTGACGCTTGCCACGCGGGCCACCAAAACGCCCTCTTGGGCCGCGATTGGCGTGGGAACGGCCAGGGTGACAAGCAGGGCCGATATCGCCGTGGTTATCGTCCAGCGTGTTCTCTCTTCCGCCGGTCTCACTGAGTGTCAATGGGCCTTTCCGCGCAGTCTTGTCCCAGGTCGTCCACCTCTCCTTCCGGATCAGGCGCTCCTTGAAACCGGTAGCGGGCGATCAGACGCTGGATGGTGCGGCGGTCGAGGTTAAGGACGCCCGCCGCGCGCCTCCGGTTCCATCCGGTTTCCTCCAGTGTGAACAGAAGGTAACGGCGTTGCAGTTCCTCCATGCCAGGACGGTCGGCAATCAGTCTCTTTTCCATTTCGGCCACGTCCCGGGAATCGCGGCGCAGACGGCGAATCTCGGGCGGCAGGCAGTCGGCGGTGATCAGTCCGCCCGAACAAAGCGCCAGCGCACGGCGGAGGGCGTTTTCCAATTCGCGAACGTTCCCTGGAAAATCGTGTGCGGAGAGCGCGTCCACGGCTTCGCGGGAGAGGCGGGGCGGCGCTTCGCCCGCGTCGCAGAACCGCTGTAGAAAATGAGCAGCCAATAACTCGATATCTCCGGCGCGTTCGCGCAGCGGCGGCAGTTCCATGCTGAGAACGCTGAGCCGGTAGTAAAGATCGGCGCGGAAGCTGCCATCGGCCACCAGTTTGGGCAGAGGAGCGTTGCTCGCCCCGATCACGCGCACGTTCACTCTGCGCGCCTGCGTGGAACCGACTCGCCGCACCTCGCCGCTCTGCAGAACCCGGAGCAAGCTGGCCTGAAAGGCCGGGCTTGTGGACGCCAGTTCATCGAAGAGAAGAGTTCCTCCTTCGGCGGCTTCGAACAGACCGGCGCGATCGCGATCCGCGCCCGTGAACGCGCCGCGCATGTGCCCAAACAGTTCCGATTCCAACAGAGTATCGGTGAGGCCGGAACAGTTGACCGAAAGAAACGGCCGGCTCTTCCGCGGGCTGAAATCGTGAATGGCGCGCGCCACCAGCTCCTTGCCGGTTCCCGATTCTCCAGTCATCAGCACGGTGGCCTCGCTCCGGGCGGCTTGCGCGATGAGCTTGTACACTTTCACCATCGGTTGGCTACGGCCCACCAGGCCCGAAAGCGCGAACTCTTCCTCTGGCTCTGCCGGGGACCGCGGCCGCGTCGGCTTCGCGCCGCGCCTCCATATGACGCCGCAGCAATGCCACCACCGCCGCGATCTCGAAGGGCTTGCCGATGAAATCCGTTGCGCCGCGCGCCACGGCTTCAACGGCTACCTGCACCGAGCCTTGGCGGTCATCAGGACGATCGGAATCTTGCGGGTCGGCCGCGCGCAGCGAGTCCACTAATTCCAGACCTCCGCCGTCGGGCATGTAGATGTCGCTCAAAACGGCATCGTACCGATGGGTCGCGGCTGCTTCCAAAGCCTCCCGTCCTGTGCGCACGCTGGTAACCCGAAAGCCGTTCAAGGTCAGACCTGTCTCCAACATCAGCCGGATGGAGGGTTCATCGTCGGCAATCAAGATTTTCGGTTGGTGTGGCATGAGGGTTTCACTCCACATCGCGGAGGAAGCAAGGCCCGCCCATGCGGCGTGCGCGGGTTGAATCTACTTCTCCAGTTTACTAGCGGCCCGCTCCGCATTCATAATCGGAAGCCTCAAAGTGAACGTAGCACCCTGGTTGACTTTGCTTTCTACGGTCACTCGGCCGCCGTGCAGCTCGGCGATTTCGCGCACCAGCGCTAGGCCGAGGCCGGTGCCAGGGACGTCGGCATCCTGGACGCGCGGCACCCGATAGAACTTCTCGAAAATGCGCGACTGGTCAGCCTCCGGAATTCCGTACCCGTGGTCGGCGAC
This sequence comes from Bryobacterales bacterium, assembly GCA_963763545.1. Lineage (GTDB taxonomy): Bacteria > Acidobacteriota > Terriglobia > Bryobacterales > Bryobacteraceae > PALSA-243. The sequence goes on along the minus strand of CAVXPE010000040.1, from coordinate 11,726 downwards.
CTGAATGGCGATTTCGCTTCCCGCCCAGGACGCGCGGATGGACACGTCGGACCCGCCGGGGCTGTACTTGACTGGCGTTCGAAATCAGGTTCTCGACGGCCCGGCCCAGCAGTTCGGCATCGGCGAAGACGGGCGGCAGCGAGTCGTCGGCATGCAAGCAGCAAGCGGATTCCGCGCTGGGCCGCCACCGGCTCGATGACGAGCACAAGGCGCTGTTAACGCCGTTTCGATTCGAACCGGCATTTTGCGCAACACGGTGGCGCCCGATTCCAGGCGCGTGATGTCGAGATACTCCGTGATCATGCCGGTGAGCCGCTTGACCTCGCTCGTTGATGGCTGCGCTGATCTCTTTGCGGCGCGCCGGCATCGATGTCGTAATTGGCCAGCAGCTCCGTCATGCCCTGTATGGCGGTAAGCGGCGTGCGCATTTCGTGGGAGACCAGCGCGATGACGTCGTTCTTGGTCTTGCTGCAATTCATGATGGCGAGTGACATCCGAGAGCGATGCGACGATTCCATAGACGGGCCCGGCGCCGCCTCCGCGCCGGCAACCGCGGCCATTCGCAAGACGTATCGGCGCGAGCGGGCATCCGGAATCTCGATTTCCCGCTCCACGCGGGCACGGTCGACGACCAGGCGTCGCAACAGTATCGGGTTCCTGCGCCAGATCCAATCGCCGGAACAGATTTTGGCCTGCCAAGCGCTGTTCCGCCGTGCTCAGAATCGCCGCGGCACTGGGGTTGGCAAACGTGATGTTTCCTTCGGAGGTAGCGATGATCAGGCCATCGTCCACGCTTTTCAGCGCCAGATCCACGAACTGAGCCCGTTCGATCAGGCCGGCATTCAGTCCGCGAATCCTTTCGCGCTTTCCACTCCAGCCCGCGAGGCAGCCAGCCGGAGCCCCGGCGAAATCGGGCCGGGGTTGAGGGGCGGCGCAGTATTCCGCTCGACTGCGACAGTTCCGCGATTCCGGCGTCCAATTGCGCGCTGGCCGCGAGAGATCGCCGAACAGCAGCCCCATGATGGCCGCCGAGGCGAGCGCGAATCAGAGCCGGGAACCAAGGGGCGGAAAGATCAGCAGCCGGGTGAATTCGAGGTACGCACGCAAGCGACGACCGCCGCCGCCAACAGGATCAGCGCCCCCGGCATTGCGCACGGCCTCCACTTGCCCTTGCGAACGTTCCAGTGCGAGCAGTGTCGCCGAATCGCCGTCAGCGCAGCCCAAAGAAAGGCGCTCCAATCGCTGGTCTCGGAGTAAAAGCGCGAGCGCAGATATTGTGTTGACCGCATTCGCCAGCACCTCGACGCCGGGCATCAGGACGCCATGCTCGTCGGCGTGGCATCCGTCCGATGCACGAACGGCGAGGCCACCCGGTCGCTCTGGCTCGCGGCCGTGCGACCGATCAGAACGTACTTGCCGCGAAAGCCGGCGGCCGGGAACGCTCCGCGCAGCACATCCGACACGCTATAAGTGACGGGCTCGAACGATCCGCCGGCCCGATGTAGTCGATGGTCATGCGGCCGGTCTGCAGATGCTTTGAGCGGCTTCGGCCGATCACGACTCGCACGGCGACGGCGAAACGACTCAAGGGGATCGTGCGCTCGCCCACCATGCAGTCGATTCCACCGGTGAAGTGAACGCCCTGTCGCCGGCGTGCGCTCGGCAACCCTGACGGCTTCGATGGGCAGGGCGCGAAGCGTCTCGTCCCGCGTCGTCGGCCATCTGCACGGCGATCTGTCGCGCGGCGCCATCCGATTCCACCTGCACATTCACATGGCCCACGCCCGCGGCGGCATCGGCGAGCACGGGCATGGGCATCAGCCAGGTCGCCGGTCCGCCGTGCACCGGCGAATCGATCAATTGCGCCGCCAGACACCACATTGCCGGCGTGGCCGATCGACTGGGCCAGCTCGCGTCGTCTTCCGGGTTGGGGGGTCGGCAAACAGCACATCCACCGCGATGACTTTGGGCTCGCAGCCGGCCAGGCTGTCGATGGTTTTGGCCAGCACCTGGCGGGGCCACGGAAACCGTCCGTAAGCGGCGATGCTCTTCTCGTCGATGGCAACGATGGCGATATCCGACGGAACCGGCAACGGGCCGCGCTCGCGCATGAGCCAATCGTTCGGCGTAGCGGCTGATGCCCGGCGCGCGCCAGTCGCCAGCATGCCCAGCAGATGCGGAGAGCCAGACACAATCAGCGCGGCCGATGCCAGCTTCCGCCGTTTTGCCTTTGCCTCGACCATTGACCGCTTTCAGATCCTAGAAGATCACGTCGAAATCGGCCCGGAAACGGCGCGGATAGTTTCCGAAGAATGTCCCGAACAGCGGATCGGCGATATTCGCATGCACCGCCAGAGCATTGAAATGGTTGGTCAGGTTATTGCCGGTCACCGAAAAGCGCACGGTGTATTTGGGGCTGACCTTGATGTCCTTCATGACGCGCGCATCCGCCGAAAAGAAGTTGGGAAAGCGCGTGCTGTTGGGAACGCCCGCGTAGTTGCCCAGCACATCGTACTGCGCATACGGCAGTCCGTTGCGGTATTCGATGATAGGCAGAATCTGCATCTGCCAGGCAGCCTCACTGTCCCCCACGCCAGAAAGCGGTTCGGCAGGTCGGCGGAAAGCTTCGAAAAGACGTTCGGGCGGATGAGCGGCAGACGGGTAATTGCCGAAGAAATCCGCTGAAATCGTTCAGGTCGCCCTGGCTGCGGCTGCGGGTATAGGCCAGAAACCACTGGCCGTGCTTCCAGGCGAAGCGCGCCGTGACCTCCGCGGCGCGGTAGCGCGCGTGGCCGCTGCCGTTGAGCGTCTAGCGCGTTGGTACCCTGCACCACTCCGGGTTCGAGCAGGATCAGTCCGGACGACTGGCTTCCGTGTATCCGGCGCGAATCCGCAGGTTGGAGGAAACGCGGTGCTCCAGATGGGCATTCCACGTTCCGCTGTGCGGCGCGAAATTGCCGGGCTGATTCTCCGTTTGAATCAGCAGCGAATTCGGGCATGGCGGCGTAGCCCGTGAGATTCAAATACGTGACGGGCGGCCGAAAGTGCGCTGCCGTCCGGCGCGTAATTCGTCACCACGCGCTGCGGGAAACGGTCGAAGGCGTAAACCTCCAGCGGCACGCGGTCGTAAAAGATGCCATAGCCCGCCTGTACCAGGTGCGTTCGCCGCCGAACGGCGACCACGAAACCCCGGCGCGCGGCGCGATGCGGAATGTTTCCGAAATGCTCTGGCGCTCCAGCCGGGTGCCGAGATCCAAGTGCCAGCCCTCGCCCAGCGTCCAGTGATCCTGCGAAAAAAACGCCGTCTCCACATCGTAGTGGCTGTATGGGCTGCCGCCCGCGAAATCGATGGTCTGCAGCAATTGGCCGGCCGGCATTCTCGACTTGATGGGTTGGCCGTGAATGTGCCGGATCGGAAGTCTGCGTCACCAGGGCACCGAATTTCAACTCGTGAGTGCCGAAGTCGTGGATCGCCGCGGGCGACCAGGTTTCGCTCAACTCCATCCGCCCGGCTTCACGGGTCTGGTTGCGAAATAATTGCCTGCGTTCCCTTGCGGCAGCAGAACATGGCCCCGGGCCCTTGCGCGCCCACCGCCGCATCGAACCGCTGAATGGAAACCGCGCTATCCAGCATTCCCTGCCCCAGCGCCAGATGGTCGGTGATGGTTCCGAGGTAGTTCTGCTGGCGATAGCTGGGCGTTACCGGCTCGGGATTGAAGTAATCGGGATTCACGAAATTGATGCGCTGCGGCGTCAGGTGCAGCGTCGCGGTCAGGTACTGCTTCGAAGAGAGGATGTAATCGAGCTGGGTGAACGAGTTGATGCGCTCCTGCTTGGAGGTGTTGTCGGGAAACGGCAGCGTGCGGTTGGGAGTCTTCTGCACGTCGAAGAGCACGGTTTGCGCGAAATAGAGCCGGCCCGCGATCAGCGGCCCGCCGACCACCAGGCGCGGCGAAGCATCCTGCAGTCCCCGCAGTTGCCAACTGCGAAAACGGAAATCGGGGAAGCGGATCGTTGAGCTCGAAATGCCATTTGTCGCTGCCGCGTCTGGTCTCCACCGCCGACCACGCCGGAGCTGAAGCGCCCATATTGCGCAAGGAACGGCGTGCGGAAACGTTCATCACCTGGACGCTGTCCACGGGCACGCTGGCGCCGAAACCGCCGGTCGCCGGATCGGTGACATCCGCCTGGTTCACCAGCATGGCGCTGCGCTGTTCGCCGGACGCCGTTGATTCGCAAGCCGCCGTCGGGGCGCGCACGATGCCGGGAAGCAGCGGCAGACCGTCTTTGACCGTCGCCGGACGCGAGGGCAGATCCTTCACTCTGCAGGCTTCACCTTAGCCGCCGGCGATGATGCCGCGGGCACCGCCCGGCGGCGCGCGTGAACTTCCACGCTGTCGTGCCGGACGCGGCGGCGTATCCGGTGTCTGGGCCCTGGCGAACGCGGGGAGCAGCAAGCAGCCAACCGGCCCTGCAGGCTCGAATCATTCGCATGAGCGCAATCTCTTTGGCACGGCCTTTGCCACCCGGCCGCATTGGATTCCCTGAAAACAAAGGCGCAGGCATGATCAGGAAAGCTCGGAGTGGCAACTTGCCGCACCTGAGAAGCGAAGGTGTATCCATTCCCGGTAGCTTGAAAAGTCGAGCCGCTTCCCCACACCGAGAACTGATACTTGGCGCTGCATCGCCGCAGACGAACGGAGGCTCTTGGTAGTTGCGGCACATCTGGTGGCGATTTGCCACATGCTGAACCCATCAGAGTGCTGCAAAGCTGCTCACCCCGCCCATTCCGAACTTCGAGAGTTAGCGATGTACTGGGAATCTATGGCGCTGACGGGCACTTCAGTCGCATTTCAGTCTCTAAATTGCCTCTTGATCTCCGATAAGAATTATGGAGAACGAAAAACATGATCAGTCCAATCAGCAACTCGAACGTCAATCCGGCGGCTGCGGCGCCGTCGAACCAGAAACCACAACCGGCGGCGTCGCAATCGTCCGACTCCCCTCAGGACACCGTGCATCTAAGCCCAGCAGCTCAAGCCGCCACCGCCTCTGCCGACGTCGACCATGACGGCGATTCCCACTAGCTGTTGGCCTAATCCCGTGTCATTCTCGGGAACTCGCGATTCAGCCGTTGGCTCCCGAGTTTTTCTCCCTGCATCAACCGCCTGAGTCGTTCAATTTCCTTCGAAGAGTGTAGAAACATAGAATGCACTCTGGAAAGGCTTCCGCTTTCATCGCGATCGCGTTCTCTTACTACGGGTGTTCAACCAAGACAGATTCGCGGGACGTACGGCACATCCACTCGACTGGAACGTTGCGGCACCCGCGCCACGCTCTAATCAGACGGGGACGCTGCTCTCGTAGCTCACCAGAGCTAATGGACGCTACAGCGTCCTGTGGGAGCTTTGGAAACCAACGTGCATCATCTTTCGTCTCAGTAAATATACACGCGAAAAGATATTCTTGATGGCGCACGCTGCTACGTCCCTCCTCGCCTCCGATTACGCTTCCTTCGTAAACCCGCAGTGGGAACGGTTGCTTTCGGTATTGGGTATGAACGTCCGTTATAGCTCGTGCTCCGGGGCTGAGTTATTCACTTCCACTGGTCGCCGCATCATCGATTTTCTTTCCGGATATTGCGTTCATAACGCCGGACACAACCACCCCGAGATCATCGCCGCGGTCAAAGATGAACTTGATCGGCGCGGCCCGGCGATGCTGCAAAGCCATGTGCCCGAACTAGCCGGAGAGCTGGCCGCACGGCTGTGCCGTTGCGCCGGCGGCAATTTGACCAAAGTCTTCTTTTGCAGCTCCGGAAGCGAAGGCGTGGAGACAGCAATCAAGTTCGCGCGAGCCAGGACGGGCCGAGCCGGCCTTCTGTATAACGATGGCGCATTTCACGGCTTGACTTGCGGCGCGCTTTCCATGATGGGCAATCCGTTCTGGCAGGCCAACTTCGGTCCTATGCTCCCGGGCGCGCAATCGGTCCCATACGGCGACATTGCGCCGCTGGAGCGCCAACTCTCCACGCGGCAATTTGCCGCCTTTTTCATGGAGCCCATCCAATCGGAAGGCGGCATACGGGTGCCGACTCGCGAGTACATGCAGGCCGCGCAGGCTCTTTGCCGCAAACACGGAACTCTCTTCGTTCTGGATGAAGTTCAAACCGGAATCTACCGCACCGGTCCCTTTCTTGCAGCGCATCAATTCGATGTTCAGCCCGACATGGCGATACTTGCGAAGGCGCTTAGCGGGGGATTAATCCCGGTGGGCGCGGTTCTCATGTCGGATGCGATTTATGAATCGGTGTTCGATTCGCTGAGCAACGCGATTATTCATGCTTCAACCTTTGGCGAAAACAACGTTTCGATGCGAGCCGGGCTGGCCACTCTGGACGTGCTGGAACGCGATGGATTGGGCGTACGAGCGGCTGGAATGGGCGAATACTTGCGTCAAAGCCTACGTTCGGCTCTTTCGGACTATGAGATGGTTGAAGAGGTTCGCGGCGCCGGTATGCTTTCGGGCATCGTATTTACAAGGCCTCGCCAGTTGAGGCTGCGTGTTGCGTTTGAGGCGTTTCATCGGATTCATCCGGGAATGTTCGGACAGATCGTAGTAATGCGCATGTTTCGCGACCACGCATTTCTCACTCAGATGTGCGGGAACAACTTCATGGTTCTGAAAGCGGCTCCCCCATTGTCAGTGTCGCGCGAACAAGTCGATGGCTTCGTATCCGCTATCCACAAGGTGATGGATGACGCACACTCCTCAGCCGGTTTTTGGTCGGAAGCATTGGGAATGGCCCGCAGAGCAATCAACCTTTGATTCAGTTTTTAGTAATTGAACTTTACGTGAAAGCGGGTTCGCCCGCATGCTCCCGTGGCTGCGCCAATGCGAGCTTGCGGCAATGAGTCCGGGGTTCTTCTCCGAACTGGCGCTGCCGCTGTGGTAAATACGGATATCTTCGTCGTAGGCGGCGGACCCGCGGGCCTCGCCGCGGCAATTGCGGCGCGCCATAGGGGTTTCAATGTTACGGTTGCCGACCGCGCTGTACCTCCGGCGGATAAGGCCTGCGGAGAAGGCCTGATGCCGGACGCCCTGACGGCCCTGGCGAAACTGGGCCTACGAATGAGCGCCGCAGATTCGTTTCCGTTTCGCGGCATTCGATTCCTCGATCGCGGCGTGGAAGTTGCCGCGAGATTTCCTTCGGGAACGGGCCGCGGGGTGCGGCGAACGACGTTGCACCGGATCATGGCGGATCACGCGGAATCCATTGGAGTGAAATTAATCTGGGGGACGCGCATCGATCTCAGCGCGCTCCGGTGTGGGTGGATTGTGGGCGCGGACGGCGAGAATTCTCTGGTGCGGAGATGGGCAGGGCTCGACAACCGGCTTCGCGACCGGCGGCGATTCGGGTTTCGCCGTCACTACCGCGTCGAACCGTGGACCGACTATATGGAGCTCTATTGGGGTGAAGCTCATCAGGTCTACGTGACGCCGGTGACTTCGGACTCTGTCTGCGTTGTAGCCATCTCACGCGATTCACGCCTCCGTTTGGACGATGCTCTGTTGAGTTTTCCACTGCTCACGGAGCGTCTCAAGCCGGGCGCAATCGTCGCCGGCGAGCGGGGCGCGGTTACATCATCGCGCAGGTTGCAGAGCGTCTACCGCGATCGAATTGCGCTGATCGGGGATGCATCGGGATCGGTCGACGCAATTACGGGCGAGGGGCTTTGCCTCGCCTTCCGTCAAGCGACCGCCCTGGCGGAGGCGATGGAGCGCGGGGACCTAAAGCAATACGAGCGCGAACATCGCCGGATTGCCAGCCGGCCCGAATGGATGGCAAAACTGTTGCTGATGCTGGGCGATCACTCCGCGTCGAGACGCATTGCCATGCTTACGATGGCAGCCCATCCAGGCATCTTCAGTAAATTGTTGACGGCACACGTAGGAGGGTACGCTGAAAAACTACATTATTCTGATTCTTGTCCCTTGGACGGGGACGCTGTTTGCGCAGGAGACGGTGCTGGCTCTGGATCCAGGGCAAACGCACGTGGAGTTCATGCTGAGTGACATTCTTCATACGGTGCATGGCTCGTTTAAGCTCAAGCGTGGAACCATCCGCTACGATTTCGCGAATGGCGATGCCGCAGGAGAGATCGTGATCGACGCCCAAAGCGGGGAGAGCGGGAGCCAGGCGCGAGACTAGCGAATGCACAAGAACATTCTCGAAAGCGAACGATATCCCGAGGTTTCGTTCGTTCCGGATCGCGTATCGGGCGCGTTGTCCAAGGCGAACGTTCACGGTACGTTCCGGATTCACGGCAAAGATCATGAAATGACAATGGTGGTGGAGGCCGTACCCGCCGGCAACCGCCTGGAAGTCAGGACGCAATTCGTGGTGCCCTACGTCGCGTGGGGAATGAAGAACCCAAGCACGCTTATTCTGCGGGTCGGTGAACCAGTAACGATCGAAGTACACTCAATCGGGCTTGTACAGTCAGACCTCCGAGGCGAGGTCGGGACGGCGGGAATGGGCCTCGAAGCAACGTCACGTTGGCCTGCGCAGGCAATTCCTTTCGTGAGCGAGCGCCCGCCCAAGAGCAAACTCCAGCTGCTAAATTAGTTGGACCAGTTGGGGGGGATGTGATCGGCGCGCCGCAGTTCTTGCAGTTTTTGGGCGATGAAGGCCGCCATTTCGTCGTGAGGATTCGGTTCTTTGGCCGTGCCGGCAAAAATAAGGTTGCATCCTGAGGAGGACAATCGCGGATGCTTAAATGTCTAGTCATGATTCTTTTTGCCGGCGCGGCTTTTGCGCAACAGTACGAAATCGGAGCGACGGTCGGCTATGGGATCTACCGGGACGGCACTATTTTTTCGTCCTCCGGAACGGCGGAAGCAGGCATCCGAAACCGCTTTGCGGCCGGCATTCTTCCTCGCAGATGAATTTTCAAATTACGTCTCGGCGGAGTTTGATTACCTTTACCACGACGGCCACCCGTTCCTTCAAGCTCCCGGCGTGAATATCCGACATACAGGGCAATTCGGATGCGTTGACGGCGGGTTGCTGTTCCACTTCAAGCCGCGCGAACACCGTTGGCGGCCGTTTCTGGCAGGAGGCGCGGGAGCGAAGGAATATGTCATCGCGGGTCCGGCACCGTTTCCGCAACCGATTCCGCAAATCGCCAGCCTCACAACGAATGATGTATGGAAGGTCGTCTTCAGCGCCGGCGGAGGCGTGAAATTCCGCCTGATCCCGCATATGATCCTGAGAGCGGAATTCCGGGACTATATCACGACGTTTCCGAGACAGGAGATCGTTCCGGCTCCGCACAATACTGCCCGCGGCATCTTTGAGCAATTCACTCCTCTGTTTGGTTTAAGCTATACCTTTTGACCGGTCAATTTGGGCGCCACGTCGATGGTGATCCGGACCTGTAGTTTCAGGCTGGCCCCTGGAAGGAAAGCATGAAATTAGAGAGCAACTGTGTCCGTGCGGTCGTGGCCTTCGTACTGCTCGCCGCTCCCGCCGCAGTACGCGCGCAGACCGACGAGATCCAGGTCTACGATGCTGAGATCGCCGAGCAGGGCGTGTTCAATCTCATGATCCATACAAACTTCACACCAATCGGGCGTAAGGCGCCCGATTATCCCGGCGGCATCATTCCCAACCACTCGGTCAACGGCGCCGCTGAGTGGGCCTACGGTGTGACGGACTGGTTCGAGCAGGGGCTGTATATGCCAGTGTGGAGTCCTTACTCGGAGGACCGCGGCGGGTCTATCAACGGCTTTAAGATTCGTGAGCTGTTCGTGCGCCCGCATGCACACGACCATAAGTTCTTTTACGGCGTCAATTTTGAGTTCAGCGTCAATTACCACTATTGGGAGTCAAAGCGCTTCACCTCCGAGGTCAGGCCAATCGTGGGGACGCATCTGCATGCGCTGGATATTATCTTCAATCCGATTGTGGATACCAATTACACCGGAGGCTTTGGAAACCTCGAATTCGTTCCCGCAACGCGGATCGCCTACAACGTGAACGACAAATGGGCGGCCGCCATCGAGGAGTATGCCGATGTGGGGCCGCTGCGCCAGTTCGAACAACCGGACGAGCAGTTCCACGAGGTCTGGGCCGTTATGGATCACAATACCAAGTTCCTCAACATCGAAGCCGGCGTCGGGATCGGCGTGACGGGGGGAGCGGATAAGCTGACGTTCAAGCTAATGCTGTCGCGGGATCTGAATTCCAGATCCCAACACTGACGCCTTTCACTGTTTAATTAAAGACCATCAAGGTTTGGGCGCGGAAGCCATGCGTCTAATGAGGAAGAGGTTCCCGTAGGGCTGCCAGGAGAGTGGCCGGCAGTTTGTCGGCATTCGACAGAAGGAGGGTGACCTGCCACATCTGCTCGTTGCTCAGCGAACCACTGAACCCAGGCATCCCGGTCAGCCGGATGCCGTTCGCGACTTTCCAGTAAGTGACACCAACCGGATCGTCAGTAACGCCTTTACCCTTGAAAAGTTCCGGCGGCTTGGGGAACTCCCCCTTTGCGATCGGGGTTTGATCCTGTCCTGGCAACCCATGACAAACAGCGCAGTTGTTCCGGTAGAGGCGTACCCCTGCGGTGTAAGCCTCATCCGATGCCGGAATCGGCGACAATTTCGGCGCTTCTTTGCTGACGCGCGCTTTCAACGCAATACCAGTTATTAGTTTTTCAAGCGGCAGCGGCGCCGACGCGGTTGCAACGGGCGCCAGACCCAGCGCAACGTAACTTAAGCCTCCGACCGCAATCAACGCCAGCGCCGTAATGAACCCAAATATGAATTGCCTGATAGCCATTTACCCTCCGTTCAAAACGCTTCAGAAGTTTCCGCGGGCGCCGGTAGCGAATCGACACCGGCGACCGAAGCCGACAATCGCCTGGATAAGCGAAGATCTATAGTAGCGGGCGCATGCCCGTCGCTGGCGGCGGCTCTTCTGATTGCGATCGGACTGCAGTCGCCGGTGGCGTCGCAGTTCCTCATAGCCCCCGTCAGTTGGGCGATCGCGAGAATCTTTTGCAAAGGACCTTAGCTCGTGCCCGATTTTGCGACTGGCAAGGCCGTGGGAGAGATCGTGATCGACCCTCAAAGCGGCGAGAGCGGGAGCCAGGCGCGAGACCAGCGAATCCACAGGAATATTCTCGAAAGCGATCGATATCCTGAGATTTCGTTCGTTCCGGATCGCGTGTCGCGCGCGTTGCCCAAGGCGAACGTTCACATTCCGGATTCACGGCAAAGATCATGAAATGACGATGGTGGTGGAAGCCGTACCCGCCGGCAACCGCCTGGACCTTAAGCGCAATTCGTAGTGCCCTACGTCGTGTGGGGAATGAAGAATCCAAGCACGCTCCTTCTGCGGGTTGGTGAAATGGTGACGATCGATGTACACGCAGTTGGAATTCCACAGCCAATGTATCCGTTGGTTGCGAGCCCCGGAATGCCTGTCGAAACGTCTCGTACGTTGGACTTCCGCTAAGGCTCTTTGGGAAGATCGGCAAGCTGAGATTTCAAGGCGGCGAGCGAAGCATCGGTCAATGCGCCATGAAAACGCCATCGGATTACGCTATTGGCATCCAGCAGGACAAGGTATGCGTCATTCGGACGATCGAAGCCGACCGCTTCCTTTAGTTCCTTTTCACCGCGGAATACAAGAAGAAACCGCTCGCGTCGTTCTTGGGGCA
>CAVXPE010000039.1:0-38394 GCA_963763545.1 Bryobacterales bacterium | reverse complement strand
GCGGTGGCCGTAGGTGATTGAGGGGATGGTGGTTAGCGATTTTCGAAGTCTTGTGACTGCGTTTTGGAGGGGCTTCAGAATCGAGAATGGACAAGGCCATTTTTTGGTGAACGTAAGAGAAGATGCCCAAGGCGAACATGCGCGTTCTGGCGCCCAAAAGCGGAAGTACCCCAATCCACAGTCAAATGAGGGCGGCGATGGCTCAGGCGCGCGCGAACGCAGGTGTTTCGGCCGCTGCCCCGGAGACGGCGCCCGATCCCGGCCGAACGGCCCGACCATTCGGCGAGCCCTCCGCGATCAACTCGGCTTGAAATCTCGAAACTGAAGAAAGGGCCTAGAGCGTCTCGTAGTCGATCACGTGGATCGATTGCCCACGGAGAATTGACCGTCCTTGCAGGCGCGCCGCGGTAGTTTGAGCACGTCCGCGCTCCCAGCTCAATTCCTTCTTGGCCCCTTCACGCAGCAGGCTCCCTCCGCAGCAGACCGCCTGCGTCAATGTGTGGTAAGAAGGCGATTGCTCCCGCCCTACATGCGGCAGACCCCAAAGCTTTCTCCCTTCGCTCGCGCATGACACACTGGCTCAGGGCCACTCAATAGCCTTCGATCAATGGATTAGCCGCCGGTTCGCACCGCCAGATAACGCTCCGTTCTTCGGATCGATTTGGATGCCAATCCAGTAGCCCGTTTGCAAGCCAGCGTCCGCCTCTAGTAGACATCTTGTCCTCGCTTCTTCAATCCATGGATCACCGAATCCGGGAATCGCGGTCCAGAACCTCCTTAATCGATTCACCATTCACAGGTCCATGGACATCGAAGCCCCAAAAGGGTCCCTGGAAATTAGGCCGATCTACGGAGGCCTGCGGCTCCATACCCAAGTCGAGCACGTTGATCAGATTCTGTAGCGTCACATCGAGCGATCCGCTGGCACCTATAGTGGCGAAGCCAGAACGGTCGTTTGTCTTTAGGGCGATCATCGGGATCGTCGATCCGCCGAACGACCGCCAGGTTCGGTCCGCGCGATTGCTGCCTGCTGGTAATCCCCCGCGTCCGGTACGGAAATCCCAACTACGAATATTCCCGTCGTTCCCCACAGCACCAGTTACAGGTGTGCACTAATGCTGCGACGTTGCCCTGCTCATCTACAACGATGACGCTCGAGGAGTGATTCGGCCCCGGTTTCGGTCTGACGGCGGCTAATGCGTTAGTGAACCAATTCCTCTCTCGAAGAATCGTGAGAGGCGCCTGGTGGTTGTGGGAGCTCGCGCGAGTCCGGGCAAGATCGAGGGTGGGAAAGACCTTCCGCAGGTCGTCTTCGGGTGCAAAAGTCACTACGGTCGCAAGCCTTCCGATCTGGATCAGGGCATACAATCCATCGGCCGAATGCCAGTAGTCGCCTCTGTTGCCCACCTTGGCAGACTCTGCGAGCAGCAAAGCACTCAACGTCTCAAGGCCCCCTAAACTCGGCAATCCCAAGGACGTCACTTCATAGCCGTGGTACATGGCGCGGGCGGGCTCCGACCAAAGCGGGCGGTAATCGGCCATGTCCTGCAGGGTGATCTTACCGCCTTCGCGCTGCACAGCATCCACAAACCGATGAGCCCACGCTCCGCGATACATGTACTGAGTCCCTTGACTCGCGATCTGTTTTAACGTCTGCGCCAATTGAGGTTGACGGAAGATGTCACCCTGATCGTAGTACTTGCCATCTTCCTTCTGAAAGATGCGACGGGTGTCTTCCAAGTGGGCAAGCGAGGTCGCTTCATCACGACGCCAGGCCGCGACCACGGGAGGGAGAGGGACCCCGCGGTCCGCGAGCCATATTGAGGGTTCAAATAGTTCCGCGAACGGACGCCGCCCGAAGCGTTCATGCAGCGCCTGCAGCCCGGCCCTGAAGCCGGGTACGAGGGCGGTTCGCCCGGATGCTGTACCTGGTGGCGGAATCGAAAGTGGCTCAGTTTCATTCCGAGGGATGTTCCAACCCGCATTGAGTGAGTACACCTTGCCCGAACTCGCGTCGTAGTATAGAGCTGTCAAGATTCCTGCGTAGCTCATAGCGGCGCCCGCATTCAAGGCAATCTGGGCCAGCGCCGTCGTGAGCGCCGCGTCGGCAGCGCTACCGCCGCGCTTGAGTGTTTCCAGTCCCTCGTGAACCGCGAACGGATTCGTCACGCCCGCGATCATGGCTTTCGCGGAATGAAGTTTCTGCGTCGGGTGGAAGTCCGGAATAGGATCTACGTCTAGCGCCAGGTACCGGTCCCGGTCCGGCCAGTCATTCGGCGAACCGGTAACTGTCCGGTTATTCTGCGCGAGCATTACGGAAGCCAGCAGAACCAACACAGCCGCCACACGCATTCTGCGATGATACCTGAACGGGATTCCGGCTGGGCCCCGTCGTCTATTTACTGCTCCAGAGCGGGGCGGCGCGGGTCGCAGAGATCCTGCAATTGCCTTTAGGCCACAGGAACTGCGAGCCGCGGTGGCGAGTCCTGAGGGCCGCACAAGCGAATGATTAGGCGATAGGCGATGCTATACGAACCGGCTGCCCAACAACACGCCTCGGATGCTGGTCCACGTCATTCCGGTTGTTCCCCATCATTGAAGGAGTTGTAGCGTGATTCCGTAGGCTTCCGACAAACGCGCTCGCACGCGTAACTTCCAGATTGGCGACGATCCCCGCCGGGCGGCCGCTAAACGCTGTGCCGTCGATCACGAACTGACCAGGGCTGCAGAAAGGGGGTTCGAGATCCGGATCGACCGCAAGATGACCGGCTCGGCGATGGACATGAATGGACGCCGGGTGTTTGACCAAGATACGCCAAAGGCGTAGTCTGAGGGGTGTGGAGTTCATCGAGTCGCCCGCCTTCGAACGGTTCCGGGCGTACTACCTGGATGACGACGAATTTGGCGAGTTGCAGCAGTTCATGATGCGACATCCGGAAGTCGGGAAAGTCGTTCCTGGCTCGGGTGGCGTACGAAAACTTCGGTGGCGGTTAGGCGGGCGGGAAAACGTGGCGGGTTGCGCGTAATCTACTACGTGCGTTATGAGCAAACCAGTTTTGGATGCTGACACTCTATGCAAAAGCGAAGAACGAGAATGTTCCCGCCCACATTCTCAAACAACTGAAGGAGACCTTCGAGCATGACTAAGAAACCGACCGCGCGGGCACTGGCCCGATTGGAGGCCAGCCGCGACGTCTGGCAAGAGGTCGCGGAAGGAGCTGCGGCAATCAAGGGCGGCCGCGGAAGACGAACGCTGGTCCAGTCTCGTTCGCCAATCGTCAGGGCGCGCCTAAGTCGGGGTTGACCAGGCGCAGTTCGCAGCGTTGCTCGGCGTATCGTGTCGCACTCTGGAGCAGTGGGAGCAAGGACGCCGTGTTCCCAGTGGCGCGGCGAAGACCTTGATTCGGGTTGCGGAAAAGCATCCTGAGGTGCTACGAGAGATGGCTGCTTAGTCGCCTGTCGCTCTTGCCATCCTGGGCTAACGGGCCTTTTTATGACATCGACGGAGTATTAGAGCGCCAAGGTTCCCTTGCTATCGGGAAACCGGAAAATCATAGGCTGCCGATGACGGAGTTATTGAATCTAAACTGGCGGTGAGGGTGAGATTCGAAAGCTGTAGGGGCTTGACAGGTCTGTAAGTTTAGAGGATTCGTTGCTCGACGTGCCATTTTTACCCTCCGTCCCGGCGCGCATTTACCCAAAATTGCTCAAATCCCACACAATTGCACCACGGCTAGAGGCTGCTGCCGTATCGACCAGCCACGGGGGGCATCAGCCCAATGCCTCGCGGGCCTTCCGCAGAGCATTCAGCCTGGCCTCCTCAGCTACAGTGGCCTTTCGAATTCGTTCGCGCTCTTCCGCGTCCCGTTTTGGGCTTCGTTCTCCAGAACACTGGGTAGCGTTTCGTTAGCATATGCTACCCACTGTTTGAAGTAACGGACGGCCGATTCTACTTCATGTTCGCGCGCGATGAATCGCTGTGCCATTGTTAAAACGAACTGTTTCCGGTCCCCGGTTTATAAGACTGCTAATACTTCGATGGCGGCCGATCATATTGAACACAGAAATCCATTCAAGTGAAGGCTTGGGTTCAAGTACGAAAGCGAGATGTGGACCTTGTAAATGGAACTCTTCGCCGGAAGTTCTGAAATCAACGTCTAAAACTCGCACGGGCTGGGGAACCTCAGGTGATGTCGCGGGCACCACCGCGGTTTTCAAGGAGTTGAGTCGTTGGAATGCTACATAATCGCTTGCTCTACCCGCAATCTGCCTTTTCACAACCTCTATCGTGCTGGGCCGATTTGTCGGAATCTGCTGCCGCATTAATTCCACCAGCTCGTCCAAATACCCATGTTCCGGTGAAACTGATGAAATCAGGCGAACTCCGGTGCCAGACGGAACGTCGCGGGTGAACATCTCATTGAGAATTAAACCAAGTGCGAATATGTCAGCCCGATGGTCAACAGCGCTGCCGCGACTCTTCTGCTCGGGCGCGGCGTATTGAAAATTCGCGACCCGCTCCCCTGGTTTGGTTTCGACCACCGTATACAACTCATCCTCGGTGAACTCGGCTGCCCCGAAATCCGCTACGACCAAAGTTTTTGATCGCTCGTCATAGAGGACGTTCTCGGGCTTCAAATCGCGGTGGTTTACTCCGAGTAGATGCGCGGCTTCTACGCCGTCCAAAAGCTGAGAGAAAAGCAGAAGCGCGTCAGTAGCGCGAATTCCCGTTTGGATCAGATGCCTCAAGGTATTTGGATAATACGGCATCACGTAAAAACGTATTTCGTCTTTGCCATTCAATGCTGCGCCAGAGTCTAAGATACGGATGACGTTGGGATGGTGGTGGCGCTGCCCGAAAAGAACCTCGTTTCTGAACCGCTTCCGTTTTGAGACTGGCAAATTCGGTCTCAAGCACTTGATCGCGACAACATCTCCGGCTGAATTGCGCGCTTCATACACCGCCCCTGAACCACCCTCGCCTATTAACTTACCTAGTAGGTGTCAAACGCAGTGCTCACGGGGTCTTTAAACACTCTTCGATTTTAGCGCCATGGATTCGGCGAACGCGATGCTATTTCGCCCTCCGTGGCTACCCCCTATTGCAACCCACCCAATCCGCCGATAAGGGCGTAATGAGTCTGGGTATCGCCTTTCTGTTCCTGGTTCTCCAAACTGCCCGGCCAGACCGTCACCGCGCGGAACCCGCCACGCCGTAACCAAGCGCTGAATCGTCATCGGTTCTGGCACCGTGGAGACAAGCTGACAGCATCTGTGCGCAGTGTGGTAGAACTTTTCGGCTTCATCCAGGGACATCGCCATCAGCTTACTGCGGAGGGAACAACCAGCGGCTGGCGGATAGTGGCAGAATGAGATTCTGTTCAATTCAATACAGTGAGGCATCATGGAAGCCAACCCGGTCAGAATAATTCAGTATTTCGACGGCACCAAGCAAAGCTTGATACCGCTCTTTCAACGCCCTTACACATGGGACAAAGAGAAGTGGAGCGTGCTGTGGGACGACATCATGTCCCACTACGATTCCAGTGGTGGCGCTACTCACTTCATGGGTGCGGTCGTTTCGATCCCGGTGCGGACGGTTCCAGTGGGCGTTAGTAAGCATCTCGTGATTGACGGACAGCAGCGATTGACAACGCTCGCGATAGTCCTCGCCGTTCTCCGGGATACCGTTGATGAGGCTTCGGCTGCCCGGATAGATGACTATTTGGTCAATCGGCACTATCAAGGCCCTGACCGGCTGAAGCTCCTGCCGACTCACGGGGACCGGGAGGTCTACACCCGATTGGTTCTGGATCGGGCGCTGCCGACGACGCCAAGCCGGATTAAAGCGGCATACGACTATTTCAAAGCGAGATTGAAGGACAACCACGACTCCGAAGCGATTGACCCGGCCCGGCTTCTGGAAACGATAGAGCAATGCCTGCTGGTCGTCATGATAAATCTGGGGGACGCTGACGACCCCTACTTGATTTTCGAGAGCTTGAATGCCAAAGGGCAGCCGCTTACCCAAGCGGATTTGGTGCGCAACTACGTCCTCATGAAGTTCCGCCACTCTCTTGAAGCAGGTGGTGAACAGGAACGCATCTATGAAGACTGTTGGCGACCTTTGCAGGATTCTCTGGGGGTTGATTTAACCACCTTCCTGCGCCACTACTGCATGAAGGAAGGCGCAACTGTCAAAGAGGGCACGGTATATTCCGCAATAAAGGTGCGTCTCGCCGGATTCACAGATACTGATGCACTCGAAACTGAGTTGAAGGAAATGAAGAAACTGGGCGACTTTTACGCCCGCTTCATTGATCCTTCGAAGGAAGCGAGCGCGGCGATCCGCAAGCGCTTGGCAGCCTTCGCTGAACTCGATGTCACAACCTGCTATCCGCTTCTGCTTCGCCTGTTCAGTTCCAACGTCAATCAGACAATTTCAGATGAAAACCTCGAACAGTGCTTACACTTAATCGAATCGTTTGTCGTGAGACGCGCCGTGTGCGCAGTCCCGCCCAATGCCCTTGGCAGAATGTTCACACAGTGGAGCAAGGACTACCGGGAGACTGATGTGGTACGGTGGCTTGGCCTGAAGATGGCTGGTGGTTCAGGGAATGCCCGGTGGCCGAATGACAGTGCATTCAAAGCTGACTTCCAGACAAGAGAGCAGTACGGACGAAAGTCAACGAAACACGTTCTCGTTTCGCTAGAAGCGGACTTCGGTCATAAGGAACCTGCCGATCTTGCCAACGCAACCATCGAACATCTTATGCCCCAAGAGCCTTCGGCGGACTGGAAGGAAATGCTTGGAGAACGCTGGGCGGACGTTCACGACAGGTTGCTTCATACCTTTGGGAATCTCACCCTGACGGCTTACAACCCCGAATTAGGTAATCTCGGATTCGAGCAAAAGAAGCAGCAGCTTTCGACCAGCCATATCGAACTGAATCGCTGGATTTGGGAACAGACGGTGTGGAACGAAAGTACAATGGAGAAGCGCGCGGCAATGCTCGCAGACACCGCTGCCAAACTTTGGCTTGGGCCGGAATCGTTTTCCTAAAGGCCGGGCTGTCGAGGTGTAGCGCCTACTGAATTAGCTCTGATGCCGCGCCGATGACCTTCTGTTCTTCTGTGTGCTGCGTGACGTCTGGCGCGGCTGCTGGTTTGCTCATGATGCCATCCAGGGCCTTGCGCTTGGCTTCGATGTGGATGTGATAGTTCCAACTTCTTGCGCTTCTCAGCTTCAATGGCGATTGTTCTGCCGTTTCGCCTATCTGTTCTTGATAGGGATCTTCGGGCCTACTGAGTCCGCGAGCGATGGCCCGTAGCATCGCACGTTCGCTTCGTTTCGTTGCGGCCCTCCGCAAACTCGGCACCTCATTTCGTCTTCCTCTTTCGGGACCCCTCGTCCCACTCGCCTGCATCGGGGGTATACATCGTCACAACCCGGATATTGTCCCCTTCGACATCTGTCGCGATCTGCGCGTGGAAGACCGCTCCCGTGGTCTCCCCCCTCAACAAAAAACTCGGCAAGTACTTGTCGTCCGGATACGCTTCAACGATCTCCAAGCTGGCGATTGCGTTGCGGAGCGCCTCGGCATCGAGGCCTCGTTGTTGGAGCCGCATTGTCACGTGGTACGTCCAACGGACGCGCCCAGTAGAAAGACAGCCCTAATGAAGGCCAGCGGCGCTCCCGGCGATTGAGCCTTTAACAAACCCGAGTATAGAACGGTTAGGGCCCGGCGCACATCGAACGCCGCGTCCCCGCGCTCGATCCACGCTGGGCAGGGAACTCGAGATCGGTACGTGTCGACTTTTCGTTCCTAATGCGGTCAATGACAAAATCGGCCTGGACCCGACGTCCTCTTGAGCATTAGCCGTTCGACGCCGTCTTGGCAATGGTGACTCCCGCGGCCGACCGCCAGCCGGCCGCGGCGGGCCACTACGCCTCAAGTATCGATGCGATTTGAGCGCGAAGCTCCGGAATGCGGTTCTGAAAGACGTCCCAGACAAGCTCGTAGTCCACGCCGAAATACCCGTGGATCAAACGGTCGCGCATACCAGCCATGGCCCGCCACTCTACCTTCGGATACTGGGCGCCGAAATTCCGAGGGAACCCTCTTCGCTGCCTCCCCGATAATCTCGATACTCCGGACAACCGCGCGGCGAAGCGTCTCATCTGCAACGAAATCCTCAACCTTCATGCCAGGTATTTGCGAAATCAGGTAGTCTGCCTCCAAAGGATATGGCGAAGGTATTCCCGCGGCTCAGAGGACATCTTCGCTTCTGTCAAGATATGCGGCCCAATGAACGGAGAAAGCGCCTCTGTTGTAACGAATTCTACTCGACGCCCGAGGCAGGCTTCGAGAAGTTCGGAAAGCGCAAGAAAACGATCGAATGTCTTGGCGCCAGGGGAGAACTGCACCAGGAGGTCGACATCGCTGTCAGGCCGGGCGTCGCCACGCAGCACGGAGCCGAACAAGGCGAGCCGGGAGACACCAAGCGCACGAATTTCCGATTCGGAAGCCACGAGAATCTTTTCCGCCTGTTTTCGGGAAATCGGCCTTCTCATGCCTGAACCCACACTCCTGAAATAATCTTAGCTCCGTACACCGATGCGCTCAAGTTCGGAAGGTCCGGCGGAGGGCCGGCGACCCGAACTTGAGCCGGAACTGTCCTGGGAAGATTTCCTGTCTAGGGCGCTCCGGAGAGTTCTTCCTGCAAGCCGGTCGTGAGACACCCCTCCGAGTGTCCCATCATCCGACTCTACTCCGATCGCAACGCCTGGCTCGGCGAGATCGAAGATGCGCGCCGCGCCGGAATCAAGGCTGCGATGAGCGCTGAAAGACCAAGTGTCAGGACCGCCGTCATTATGACCACCGAATTGTAAGGATTGAGTCCGTAAAGCTGGCGGCCGAGGAACCTCCCTGCGAGCAAAGTTAGCGGCAAACCAGCCGCAAGACCCGCCGCCACCAACACAAGAGCGCCGCGAACGATTAGCCCGGCCGCCTGCATCCGGCTCGCGCCGAGGGCCAGCCGCACGCCGATTTCGGTAGTGCGGCGTCCGGCGTTGTAGGCAGTCACTCCATAAAGGCCGATCGAAGCCAGGGCGAGGGAGAGAAGTCCAAAGAACGAGGTAAGCCGCGCAATCAGCCGCTGCTGCGTGAACTGGCCGGATACTTGGTCTTTCAGGCTTTCGATCGAAAAGACCGGCAGTCCAGGATCCACGGAGGCCAAGGCCTGGCGTATTTGCGGGAGCGACAGGCTGGCTCCGGGCGCGGTCACTACCACTATGTCATGGAGGAAATGCGAATCTGGATCAGGTTCCGTTTGTCCGTTCTTGAAGATGTCGTACTGCGCCGCCGGCATGAAGAAGAACGCGCCGATCGGCTTGTCGAGGTCGAAAGCCAGATAGCGGGCGTCCTGGGCGATGCCTACAACCTCGTAATCATTCGATCCCGGAGACGCTCCGGGGCGTCCGAAGTGCCTTCCGATGGGATCTTCGTTCTTGAAGAACTTACGCGCAAAGGCCTCATTGATGACCGCCACGTGCTGCGAGTTCATGCTATCCCGCTCGGAGATGCCGCGTCCCCTAAGGATGGGATTCCCAACGGCGTCAAAAAATCCCGGCGTGACCCGATCCCAGAAAGCGAAATTGTCTTCGCGTGGGCCCGGGGCAGGATGCCCATCCACCCACACGCCGCCGCCCCAATTGTTGCCGTTTAACGGCGAATACATGGCGAGGGCCACAGCCGATACACCAGGAATGCTCGATAGGGAATCGTGGATGCGGTTGTAAAGTAGCGTGAGTTGATCCAGTTGATAGCCGGCGAGCCGGGGATCGATACTCACGATCGTGCGCCTGTCCTGGGCGAAGCCGAATTTCTGATTCTCGAGATTGCGAAGAGCCGCGGTCAGCAACCCCGAGGCCGTCAGCAGGACCATGCAGAGGGCGGCTTGTAGAACCACCAGCGTCTTGCGCGGGAGCGAGCCCGTGCGGGCGGTAGAACGGCCGGCGCCTCGAAGAGCCTCGATGGGATCCACGCGCGTGGTCATCCACGCCGGACCGATCCCGAAGGCGATTCCCGTTAACAACGAGACGCTGAAAGCGAAGGCCAGCACGGGCAGCGATGGCGACGCGCTGATGGGTACGCCTCCGAGACCTGGAACGCGAGGGAACGCCAGATCCAAAATGAGACGCGTGCCAGCAAATGCGATGGCCAGCCCCGCCGCGCCTCCGCCGATTCCGAGCAGGATACTCTCCGTGAGCGCCTGCCTCACCAGCCGCCCGGCCCGCGCCCCCAGCGCCATGCTTAACGAGATTTGCCGCCGCCGCTCCATACCGCGAACAAGCATGAGATTGGCGACGTTCGCGCAGACGATGAGCAGAACAAATCCGGAGACCATCATCAGGATGTAAAGCCAGTGCTCATATTGGTCGCGCATGCTGCTGATGCCCGCGCCTCCGGGACGCAGGAAAAGGGTCTGCTCCGGAAATGTCACGCGATCGTTGGCGCTCATATCGCCCCAATGAGAGCGCAGCCACTGCTTGAGTTCCACCCGCATCTGGGCCTCAATCGAGGCCGGGTTCGCGCCGGGCCGGATGCGACCTATCAGGTCCAACCACGACTCCGGTTGGTTCAGATGGTCATCGCCTTCCACCATCGGTTCAGTGTTGAGCGGCAGGAAGAAATCGCGCGGAATTGCGCTCAGTTTGTCGCCGAAGAAGGCCGGCGGAGCGATCCCCACCACGATCACTGGCTTCTGGTCGAAATTGAAGACGCCGCCGACGATCGCGGGATCTTCGCCATACCTTTCGCGCCATAAACGGTAGCTCATGACGGCGACTGGCGGAGCGCCGGGTCGATCGTCGCTCGGATTCAGCAGCCGGCCGGCATACGCCTTGATGCCGAACATGGTGAAGTAATTGCCCGAAACGAATTCCCCCGGAAAGCTCTGGGCTGACTCCTGCGCGCCGGACCGCCGTACGCCGAATAACGCTCCACCCGCTTGGAAGGCAGCCAGTTCAGCAAAACCTTGGGTGTTGTCCCTGAAGTGCTTGTATAGGTCGTACGAGACGATAGAAAACTCTTTGTCCTGACTGTATGCAGGCCAGTAGCAGCAGCGTGCTTCTGTCCCCAGGCGATACAATTCGGCCGGGTTCGCCACGGCGAGCGATTTCAATAGGATCGCCTGCACCAAGGTGAAGATCGACGTGGTGGCGCCGATGCCAAGCGCCAGCGTGAGGAGCACGGTCACAGCGAAAGCGGGCGAGTTTCGCAAGCGCCGCAGCGCATAACGAGTGTCTTGCAGCAGGGTCTCCAGGGCGGGCAGCCCTCGCCGGTCCCGGTAGTCCTCCTTCATCGCTTCCATCCCTCCAAACTTCAGCATCGCCTGGCGCCGCGCCTCGTCCGGGAGTAAACCGGCGCGCAGGTTGTCCTCGATTTGAAAAGCGAGATGTTCTTCAATTTCCCTTCGCAACCGTTCTTCATCCCGGTGCGTTCTTGTCCACGAGGTCAACCGTCTGACAAATCGCCTAAGGGTCTTCATTTCAGTTCCTCCGCTCTCACGGCAAAGAATCGGGCAATGATGGCGGCCGTTTGGTCCCAGTCCTGTTTCTCGGCTTGCAATTGCCTGCGCCCGACTCGCGTCAGCCGGTAGAATCGCGCCTTACGCTTGTTCTCCGAGGCACCCCATTCCGACGCGATTGACCCCTCCTGCTCCAGCTTCAACAGCACCGGATAGAGAGTGCCTTGATTCACCGCCAGCAGGTCCCCGCTGATTTGCTCGATGCGCCGGGCGATGCCGTAGCCGTGCAGCGGCCCCAGCACATCCAGGATCTTCAGCACCATCAACGCCAGCGTGCCTTGCAGAACGACCTTCTTTTCCTTTGCCTCGCTCATTGGGTTTCCAACAGGAAGAATGGCACACTTCCTTTTGGAAAGCAACAGGAAAAGATCGCCTCTGCGCCAAGTTAACTGTATGCCCTCCGTGGCTGATTCCTCCCTTGCCGGCCTGTGTTTACCGGGCTCTGTCATGCAGAGATTTAGTAAAACGGCGCCTAAGCGAGCTTCCAGCGCCGCGCGGCGACTCGGGCCTTGCGTCGGAAAGCTTCGCTGGCCTTATGTCCTTTTATACCGGCCAATGTTCTGAATGAGGGGCTGGCGGCGACCCGACGGAAAGCAGTATTCTTTTTTCGTTCGAAACTGACTTTGCCGGGAGGGTGAAGGCCCGGCCTCAGATCGAAACTTTGGCAGGGACGGTCAGCGGCGGGCCTTCACGCCAGCCGTGATTATCTTTATCGCACTGCCAGAGGCGAAAGACAACATCGACCCGGGGTGATCCCGTTGGATCTCCTGCCGCGGCGATGTCCGGTTTGCGGCGACCACACGATCATCGGCCATGGACGGCGGCTCCGCCAGGCCCACGACGAACATCACGAACACATTTGGGTGCGACGCGGAATCTGTCATCCCTGCGGGAAGACCTTCACGATCTTGCCCGATTGGCTCGCGCCGGCGGCGCCTTTCAGCTTGCATTGCCGGCAGCAGGCCTGTGAGCGCATCGCCGCAGGTGATTCCGTTGAGCAAGCAGCGCCGCACTGCAAAGATCCGTCGCGCTCGCCCGATCCATCCACTCTGCGCCGATGGGCACATCGGCGCCTGCTCAGCGTGTGCTGTTGGCTCAAGGCCGGCGCGATCGCCGCGTACTTTTTACGGACCGCCCACCATCGTTGCCTGGGATCTGGGCGCGCTCTGCCGTATTCTGCCGATCGAGGCAAGAAGTCCGTGAATCGCGAAGCTCTCGACGACTTGAAAGAACAGATTCCCTTGATGGGCTATCTGCACGCGCAGGATTGGCGCCCGGCGCGGCCACTCAGCCGTGGCCGATGGATGGGGCTGTGCCCTTTGCATGGAGATCACAAGCCAAGCTTCCTGGTGGATAACAACAAAGGCCTCTTCTACTGTTACGGCTGTGGCCGCGGCGGTGACGTGATTCGCTTCGCTGAACTCTATCACCAGGTGAAGTTCCCGCAAGCCGTGGCGTTACTGCGCCAATGGCGCGGCGTGGGGCCGTGTTGCAGGAAGCCGTACGTTTCTATCGCACTCAGTTACACCGGCACAGTGAGGCGTTTGTCTATCTATACCAACGCGGAATCCGCTCGGCGGCGCTGATCGAGGAAATGCGGATTGGTTACGCGCCCGGCGGTTGCCTGCGGGGTTGGCTGACACAGTTGGGTCACTCCTTGCCGGCTCTGTGTCAGACCGGTCTGGTAACTGACGCGGGTTACGACGCATACGTACGCCGCATCGTCTTTCCGCTGGAAGGCAATCTCTATGGCCGCAGCCTTTCGGATTCGGCGCCAGCTCACCGGTTTTTGCCGGGCGCTAAGGGCGGCTTGTACTTATGGGAGCAAGTCCAATCCTATCCGGAAGTGATCCTCGTCGAAGGGCTGTTCGACTATGCCGCGGTGTGGCAGGCCGGATTTCAAAACGTCACCTGCTCGCTGGGAGCCCATCTCAATACGCGCCAGTTTCGGCAACTCTGCGACGCCCCGCGAACCGTCTATCTGGCCTTTGATGCCGACCGAATGGCAGCGGCCAGCAGGCGGCGCAATCGCTTGCCGACCGTCTCCGGGAGCAAGGCATAACGCTCGCAGGTCTCTCTGCCCGAGGGCCACGATCCCAACAGCTTCTTCGTCGGTGGCGGCGATGCTCAACAGTTTCACCGCCTCTTGGAGGAGGCTTGCCAGTGAGATTCCATGTAGTTCAACAGCACGGCCTGAGCAATGGCCAGAGCCCGTTTCGCGTTGTCGGGCAATCCGGCCGGGAAGTCGACTGGATCAATCGATTTCTGGACCAAGCGAGTCCGTGGCGTGGCCGACTCGACGCTGCGCACTTATGCTCACGATCTGCTGCACTTTCTCCGCTGGTGGGAGAGTGTGCATCAGACTTCCAGCATCACTAAGACATGACCTTACCGAATCGACGTTCCTCGACTATATTCGGTTCCAGTCAACCAGAGACCGCCGCCTGCTGCCGCCAGCATCAATCGTCGGGTAGGCACCGCCGATCGTGCCATGCGGATCGAGTTTCCCGAAGCCGCCCCCTGTTTGCGCCCGGCTTTCAGAACTGGTACTGGCGGCAATCGCGGCCTGGCTACGGACGGCCGCGCCTGGCGCTGACCCGGTTGCGGGTGAAGACGCCCAAACGTTTCATCGTGCCACTGTCGGTCGACGAGGTGGCGCGCTTCTGGTCCAGTTTCCGTACCTCGCGCGACCTGGCCATCGTGGGTCTGATGCTTCTGCATGGCCTGCGGTCTGCGAAGTCCTTGATCTCAACCGCGATGACATCCTGCTTCCTGAAGCCCAGATCCGGGTCCGGGGCAAAGGCAAAAAGATTCGTTTCCTGCCGCTGGATCGCGACCCGTGAAACTGCTCGACCACTATCTGCGCCTGGAACGGCCTCCGTACTGCGGTCCGGCTTTATTCGTCTCTCTCAAAGGGCCGGCCCGTGGCAACCGGATGACATCCGCTGGTCTGCGGTCCCTGTTTCGTCACCATCGGCAAACCACCGGTGTGACGAAAGCCAACCCGCACCGATTTCGACACACCTTCGCTGCGGACATGCTCCGGGCAGGCGTTAGCCTTCCGGCGCTCATGCAACTCATGGGTCATGCACAGATTCAAACCACCATGGTCTACCTTCAACTCACGCCACAGGACGTCTGGGAGCAATATGCTCGCGCCGTTTCCCAGCGCATCCGGCCCGTTCCGCCGACGCAGTCATGAAACGAAAACGTATCCCGCTCCCCACCCACCCTCTGACGGCATTCTTCCGGCCAGCGGCAGAATCTGTGACGACTTCGCTGGGGGATGCATCCATCACGTCCTATCGCGGAACAGTTCGGCACTTTCTGACTTATCTCGGCGGCCAGTATCCTGAGGTTCACTCTCTCGATCAACTGCGCCGCGACCCTCATATCCTCGGTTGGCTGGCTCTCTTGCGGTCGCACAACCCGCCGCTGGCCGCGATCACGCGCGCCAACTATGTGATCTACCTGCGCCGTATGCTGGAAGAACTCGCCTGGACCCAGCAACTCCCGGCCCTTGCCCATCTGCTCGGTCGTGACGATGTTCCCCGCAAGGAGCACCGTCTACCGCGCCCATTGACCCCGGAGCAGGATCAATTGATCCAGCAGGAACTGCTGCGGCGCAATGACTTCGTTAGTAATGTCCTGCTGCTTTTGCGTCACACCGGCATGCGCATCGGCGAATGTGTCGATCTCTCTTTCGAGTGTTTGCGCCCGCTCGGCCCCGAGCAGTGGGCCATCCATGTGCCGCTGGGCAAGCTCAAAACGGAACGCTGGGTTCCCGTGGATTCCATGGTCTGTCAACTGGTCGAACGGATCCGTTCTCTGCGGCCGCCTACGGCGCCTAATGCCGGTCGTCTGCTATTGCCTCGGCCTCGCGGCCGTTGCGTGTTGATTCGCAAGCTCCGCGCAGCATTGCAAGAAGTCGTGTCGGCGGTCGGAATCCCCGTCCGCATCGTGCCGCACCAATTTCGACACACATACGGGACGGAGATGCTGCGCGCTGGCGTTAGCTTTGCCGCTGTTATCAAACTCCTCGGTCACAAGAGCCCGCACATGACCTTGGAGTATCTGGAGATCACCCAACATGATCTCCAGCGCGAGTTCCACTTGGCGCTCTCCCATCCGAGGCACTTGGCGCCATCTCCGACCATCTCCTCTGGCCCCCTGCCTCGTGCAGATTTGACGAGCCTGATCGACTCATTGACGGTCGCCCAGCATGTTCTGGAGATGTACCGCCGCACCCTTGCCGCAGACGTCCCGCGCCTTCTCCCTCGCCTTGCCCGACGTCTCGTCAAGATCCTCGCCGACGCCAGGAAACTCAACCCGCCTCAAAAATAGGTAAAGATTGGCCGGTTAAGTCCCGATCGAGGAAGCAGCCACAGGGGCGACACTGGTCTGGTGGGCGGTCCGCAACTTAGAGGCCGATGAGTTAGCGATCCGGCGGAGGATCGTTTACTACGCCTCTCACCCGTATACTGTCTATCCGGCCAGTAGCGGCGCGCCATTCGAGGCCAGCAACCGACCGGGTCACTTTTGGACAGCACACGCGGGTCGCTTCCCGGAAGCGCCGAAGTGCAGCTTGCCGTTCGTTTGCGAACGCCGCTTTGGCAAAACCGGACATCGGCCTGGCTTCTGTCAACGACAAAATCCCGCAACTCCTTGCCGCTCTGGTATTTTCGATTGATGAAGCGTGGGTCCAAAAGTGCGATTCCGCCGCTCGAGGATTCCTAAATGTTCCGATCCATTGCTCGCGTCGTGGTTCCTGTTGGCATGGTCTCTGTTTCCGTCTTGGCGTCCTTGGCCAACGCCCAAATCTCTCCGAACCTGCCTAATCCGATCGCGGCGCCCAATCCGCTGACGACAACGTTATCCATTTTTCGTAGCAATATGCAGGACAAGATCATGAAGTCGGCGGCCGCGATGCCAGAGCCCAAGTACAGCTACCGGCCGACGAAGGACGTTCGCTCATTTGCCGAGATCGTGACTCATGTTGCGGATATATCCTACGTACTGTGTTCAAACGTCAAAGGTGAAGCGACTCCCGCCACGACTAGCGCGAAGGGTTCGAAGACCGAGATCATGGCCTACCTCAAAGGCGCGTTCAATTACTGCGATGGCGTGTTCTCCGGGTTCACCGATGCGCACCTCAATGACCCGGCGAACTTCTTTGGCGTCAAGACGAACAAAATGTTCATTTTGACGCAAGTCGGAAATCATGACGCATTGCATTACGGCAATCTCGTCACGTATCTGCGCATTAATGGCCTCGAGCCATCCGGGGGCTGGTTTTGATGGCCCAACTGCGCCCGCGTCCCACTAAGCGATTTCGCATCGGCCGGTTGAAGCAGCCGTCCCCTAACTGATTCCTGCCGCCGCTTTTCTACTCCTGAGGACTTCAACGGCGATGGCATCCTGGATGTGGCCGCTGCGGGCAACACAGATGGGTGTTTACCGGCAGAGGGGATGGCACGTTCAACCCCGGACTGCTCGGAGGCGCATTGCCACCTGGTGGCGAGCTAACAGCGGCCAGATGCTCGCTGATCGCGAAGTGGCGAGTTTGCGAGGCGGCCGTCCTAAACCCTCAGATCACCCCGGATCACCCCTGCGCCATCAGGGAGGAGCAACCCGTCTCGCTCAGGCGGTCGTTTTTCAGGCTTCGGCATTGGCGGCCTGCTTGACCGTCAACCTCGATGCGATGATAACCTCCGACTCTCGCCGCCAGCCGGTCGCGGTGGGCCACTACGCGGCAAGTATCGATGCGATTTGAGCGAAGCTCCGGAATGCGGTTCTGAAGGACGTCCCAGACAAGCTCGTTGTCCACGCCGAAATACCCGTGGATCAAACGGTCGCGCATACCAGCCATGGCCCGCCACTTTATCTTCGGGTACTGGGCGCGAAATTCCGAGGGAACCCTCTTCGCTGCCTCCCCGATAATCTCGATACTCCGGACAACCGCGCGGCGGAGCGTCTTGTCTGCAACGAAATCCTCGAACTTCAGGCCAGGCATTTGCGAAATCAGGTAGTCTGTCTCCAAAAGGAATGGCGAAGGTATTCCCGCGGCTCAGAGGACATCTTGCGCTTCTGTCAAGATATGCGGCCCAATGAACGGAGAAAGCGCCTCGGTCGTAACAAGTTCTACTCGACGCCCGAGGCGGGCTTCGAGAAGTTCGGAAAGCGCAAGAAAACGATCGAATGTCTTGGCTCCAGGGAAGAATTGCACCAGGAGGTCGACGTCGCTGTCAGGCCGGGCATCGCCACGCAGCACGGAGCCGAACAAGGCGAGCCTAGACACGCCAAGCGCACGAATTTCCGATTCGGAAGCCACGAGAATCTTTTCCGCCTGTTTTCGGGAAATCGGCCTTCTCATGCCTGAACCTACACTCCTCAAATAATCTTAGCTCCGTACACCGATGCGCTCAAGTTGGGATGGGCCGACGACCCGAACTTGAGCCGGAACTGTCCTGGGAAGATTTCCTGCCTTGTCGCGCAGCGTTTACCGATCTCTTCGGTCCGCAATTCAGGGCTCTTTGCGGTCGATCTTTAGGAAGGGGACAAATGCTTAAACCGCACTTTCTTCCGTTTTGGGATAGTGGGTCAGTTTGATTGGGCGATGGCAGGCACCGGATCGGCGGTCACAAGCAACTTGTGGGGAGTAATCCGCCGACAACCCAGCTGACGGTAACCCATATTTGAGTCAGGCGGCGTACCGGATGACTTCCAATTCGGCAGAGACGTCAACGGCAGCAAGGAGTTGATCAACCCGCGCCATCGTCGCCTGCTCCAATTCAGTCTCACCGCATTGGCGGCACTGCAGCACTGGAAGCGATCGGAGGATCACGATGGACGAATCACCAACCTTAAAGGGCAAATCAGTGATTCGCGATTCCAGTTGTCCTCCGCAAACTCGGCACCTCATTTCGTCCTCCTCTTTCGGGACCCCTCGTCCCACTCGTCCGCATCGGGGGTATACATCGTCACAACCCGGATATTGTCCCCTTCAACATCTGTCGCGATCTGCGCGTGGAAGACCGCTCC
The DNA here is from genome assembly GCA_963763545.1 of Bryobacterales bacterium. Taxonomy (GTDB): domain Bacteria; phylum Acidobacteriota; class Terriglobia; order Bryobacterales; family Bryobacteraceae; genus PALSA-243. Next base: position 19,761 of record CAVXPE010000039.1, on the reverse strand, counting down.
TTTTGGTCTCGCCCCTCAACAAAAAACTCGGCAAGTACTTGTCGTCCGGATACGCTTCAATGATCTCCAAGCTGGCGACTGCATGCGGAGCGCCTCGGCATCGAGGCCGCGTTGTTGGAGCGCATTGTCACGTGGTACGTCCAACGGACGCGCCCAGCGGAAAGACAGCGCTAATGAAGGCCAGCGGCGCTTCCGGCGATTGAGCCTTTAACAAATCCGATTGTAGAACGGTTACGGCGCGGCGCACATCGAACGACGTGTCCCTGCGCCAGATCTACGCTGGGTAGGGAACTCGAGATCGATACGTGCCGACTTTTCATTCCTAATGCGGCCAATGACAAAATCGGCGTGGACCCAACGGTCTCTTGAGCATTAGCCGTTCGACGCCGTCTTGGCAATGATGACTCCCGCGGCCAACCGCAGGCACGACCGAAGCAGCACGAAGGAGCTGGGCCCAAACGGCGCCTTCGCAGTCTGTGACAAAAACCGCTCCCCGGCGGTCGCGGCTCGGTAAAGTACTGAATCTACAGAGCCCCGGACGTTAGCAAGTGTTAGGATGTCTCGGGAGTTCCATGTAGAGGAGCGCTAATTCGCGTCCGGCGTTGAACGCGATGCAAAAACAATTTTAAAAGTTCTGACGGTGTGGGCGGGAGATCGGCTCCCGCCTTCTACCGAACTGGTTGAACTTTGTTGGCGCCGCGGACGGCCTTGTATTTCTTCTCGAAGCGATCCACGCGTCCGGCGGTGTCGATCAGCTTTTGCTTGCCGGTGAAGAACGGGTGGCAACTGGAGCAGATTTCCACGCGGATGTCGCCCTTATGGGTGGAGCGGGTCTTGAAGTTATGGCCGCAAGCGCAAATGACGCTGATTTCGTTGTAAGCGGGGTGAATTCCGGCCTTCATGATGTTACTGGAGGATCCTTTCGAAATTTGAGTATAGCAAAACACGAAACCCCCGTGAACCGCGGGGTCCACGGGGGGTCGATAGCCTTGGATAAAACCTGGGGCTGATGGTTGCTCGCGTGAGGCAGCCGGTCCACAGGAACTTGACCCCGCCACTGAGACGGGCGTCGGCTACATAGCAGGCTCGACTCTAAAAGTCGGCCACCTCGCGCGGTTGTTTACTACTATCCATATTTACTGGACCACCTCCTTCTTCAGTGATACATTCAAAATCTCACGAGAATAGCGAAACTGTCAACTGCCAAGCCAATCGAGGAACCGGCGGTCGCCGGCGACGAAATCGAATGCGGCGAGGCGGGCGCGCGGCTCCCAGCGCATTTCGCGGTAAATCAGGTTTTGCGGATCGCCTTCGTAGGCGGTCACTCGAAAGAAAATCAGCGTGATGGCAGGTTTGCCCGGATATTCGTAGTCGTAGCGCAGAATCTCTTCGCCGTGCGCGCTGCGAATCGCGAGTTCCTCATGGAGCTCGCGCGTTAGCGCCTGCTCGGGCGATTCGCCGGGCTCGACTTTGCCGCCGGGAAACTCCCAGAGCAGCGGATGCGATTGTTCGGGCTGGCGCTGGCCGATGAGGATGCGGCCCTCGCGCTCAATAATCGCGGCCACGACTTGGATCATGGGAACATTGGAGCATATTGCCCGATGTATCCCGACGCCTTGCTCGATCATTTCCAAAATCCGCGCAACGTGGGTGAGCTTGCGCCGCCTGCGATCACGGTGGAAGCAAGCAATCCGGCGTGCGGGGACATTCTGCGGCTCTCGGCGCGGATCGAGAACGGAATAGTGGCCGAGGCGCGATTCAAGGTTCGAGGATGTACGGCATCGATTGCGGCGGGCTCGGCGTTGACGGGGTGGCTGGTGGGGAAGTCGCGAGTGGAACTGGCGGCCTTTGAGGGACGCATTGTGGACCGCGCCGTGGGCGGATTGCGGGCGGAATCGAAGCACGCGGCGGTGCTGTGCGCGGATGGGGTGAAGGCACTGGCGCGGGCGTGGAAGGACGACGGCGCTCGTTAGTTATCCGTGGGGAGCTTCTCGATGTGGTCGACCACCAGGAATTCGACAGGCCCTTTCTTGGGCTCGAGCCGAAGGCCGAGCTGATCCTGCAAGGCACGCTGCAGAGTGGGCCCGCTGGGGCGGACCTCGGGAGTGGCATCCTGCGCGCCGGGCGCAAGGCCCCGACTAGCGCGCACCTGCGCCATCGCTTGCATCATGGCGGGCGGCATCGCCCCGTCCGTTACCCAATACATGCTGATTTCGTAGCTGCCTTTGAGACCTGTGGCGTCCACCACCGGTTTATCCATTTGCATAGTGAGAAACGTCAACATGCCTTGCATCGTCCCCTGGGGCTGATAGTATCGGGCGCGGCCGTTGGCACTCTGCGAGCCGGGGCGGCCCGGGACCGGGTAGCCGTCCTTGCCCGTGACCACTCTATGAAAGCCAGGGGGCATCCCGCGATCCGCGGCGGATGGGTTTGAGGCGGCGCAGGTGGTGGCGCCGGCTCCGCAGCCTCATCCTTAGCCTCCTTGAATTTCACACCGCCCTCGGCAACCACCAGCTTATATCTCGACAACTCCCTCGGTTCCCGATGTACGGACATCTTAAACCGGTCGATCAGCAGATTCTGCAACATTACATTGAACTGCTCCGCTGTCGTACCGGGTGGAACGGTCGCTTTGATCTCGAATGCCGGCTGATGTTGCGTCCAGTCCGGCGCAGAGATCTGAAAAGAACGCAAAGAGTAGGCACGGCTTATAAAGTTCATGAGGGTGAGGGTGCAGGTAAACAGTCCCGGATCGCTCGTGCCCGGACCGCCGTGGCAGCCTACGCCGAGAGTGAATGGCGCGGGCGGCGCTGCCGCTTTAATGGACGCCACTTCGAATTCGAGCTTGGGGCCGCTCTGCGCCAGCGCGGAACCGCAAGCGGCTAAAATGAATAGATGACGGTTGAGGCGTTGGGTCATGGTTCGGTCTCACTTACTGCCCGCCCCCGGCTGCAACGGCCTTCCCGCCCGCCGGCCGCGTATACCTCTTAAACCAACTCATCATGTAAAGCTGGGTGCGGATAAAGTTCGAGGGCTTCGACGCCGTGCCGTGGTATTCGCCTTCAAACTCCAGCAGAGTTACCGGAACGCCGCGCATCTTCAGCGCCGCGTAGTACTCCTCGGTCTGCGGCATCGGCGTGCGGCGATCCAGCATGCCCGTCATCAATAGCGTCGGCGTGGTAACTTTGCCCGCATACATCAGCGAGGAATGCGAGAGCCAATCGCTGGGGTCATCCCAGAACGGCTTTTTGAAGAAGCTGTAAGTAAACAGTGGAATGTCCGTGTGTCCGGCCATGCTGAGCCAGTCGATCACCGGACAGCGCACGGCCGCCGCGGCGAACCGGTGGGTGTGGCCAATGACCCAACTCGAAAGGACGCCCCCGCCGCTGCATCCCGAGACGTACATGCGCGAGGGGTCGACAAATCCCTTTCCGATCGCGGCGTCTACGCCGGCCATCAGATCGTCGTAATCCGGCCCAGGATAGTTGTGATCGATCGCGCCTGAGAATGCCGTGCCATAACCGGTAGAACCGCGCGGGTTAACGTACATCACGACGAAATCGTTGGCGGCGAAATTCTGCCACATGTAATTGAATCCCACGTTGTACATGCCGAAAGGACCGCCGTGTATTTCCAAAATCAGCGGGTACTTCTTGGCCGGATCGAAGTCAGGCGGCTTCACGACCCACCCCTGAACGTTAGCGCCGCCGGTGGAAGAATAGGTGATCGCCTCGGTCTTTGCCAGCTTCTTGCCGGCCAGCAAGCCGGCGTTCACGTTCGTGAGTTGAGTCATCTCCGCCGGCCTGCGCAGATTAAATCGCACGACTTCGGCTGGATGGTCCGGGTCGGTGACGGTGCCCGCGGCCATCATATCCTTCGAAGCCGAATCCATGGTTAGCATGTGCATGCCCGTGGTCACGGCTCGCACGCCGCCGTTCACCGATGCAAGCTGTATGTTGCGCGACCCGTGATCGTCGGCGTCGAAATACAAACCAGAACCGTCCGGCGCCCAGCGCAGGTTGAGTGGGTCGCGATCGTAGTCGCCGCTGATTTTCCGTGATTCGCCGCCGGCGGACGGAACCACATAGAGGTCGGCCACGGAATGCGTTTTCTCCGATGCCGGGTAACCCGTGAAAGCTACGCTCTTGCCATCAGGCGACACGGCGGGCCGCCCCCACGAGCCGGGCTTTGTCACCAAGTCCCGGATGGCAGCCGTCGCCACATCCACCACCAGCAACTGCGAGCGCTCATACTCGAGATCGGCGTTGGCATCGCGATTGGCCTCAAAGACAATCGACTTGCTGTCGGGCATCCAGTCCATCGCCACCGCGCCGCGGAGCTCGCCGGCGCCGGCGCTCCAGTTGCCGGCCGTGAGCTGCCGCGATGCGCCGCCATCGGCCGCGACCACAAACAGGTGCGTCTGCCCGTCTTGGAGGAAGCCGACCTGGTCCTGCCGGTAATGCAATGTCTCGACAATCCGCGGGGCGGGCGTCCACTTCGCGCCTTGCGGCTCGGCCGGCATGCTGATGGCCCACTTGTGTTTGTCGGGCACGAACATCGAAAACGCGATGATCTTGCCATCGGGCGACCAGTGTGCGTCTCCGAGCTTCTCGGTTTCATGCGTCACCTGGGTAGCAGGGCCGTCGGCATCGATCCAACGGACAAAGATCTGCGTACCTCTTGGCTCGCCGTCGGCCAAGTAAAGTATGCGCCTGCCGTCAGGCGCCCAGCGCGGCCCCGATCCTTTGGCGAGGAAGCGATGCTGCGATCCGTCGGCATTCATGATCCAGAGCGACGATTCCCACTTATCCTCCAACCGTTCACTTGCTGCCGGGTGTAAACGATGCGTGCGCCATCGGGAGAGATTTGCGCATTGGCGATCCGTTCCAGATCGAAGTAATGGTCGGTGGTGAGGCGGTTAGCGGACGGCGTCTCCTGCGCCGCAGCCGTGAATATCCCCAGTGCGAAAAATGCCGTCGCGGCGGCAAGCCCTGAGCGTTGCATAATTTCCTCCTGGCCTTATTTACTTCCCCGCCATGCTTTATACTCCCAACCGTCCGCGGATCGCAAGCGGCTGGCTCAATTCGCGCTGGGCGTCTTGTCGATACGATCGACGATCAGCACGTCGGCCAGAGCCTTCTTCGATCTCAGGCGAAGACCAAGCTGTTCTTCCAGCGCCTCCGGGAGCGACGGGCCATCGGTATCTACGCCGGGAGGTTGTTCTTGAACCCAATTAAGGCCGATGTCGTATTTGCTCGTCAGACCCGTGGCGTCGGTAACGGGGACAGCCAGATGATTTGCGATTTCGGCCGCGAGCCTATCCATCGTCCAACCCGAAATATACAGCCTGACACGGCCCTTCTGAAGCAAGTATCCGGAGTGGCCCGGCTCCGATACGGGATATCCATCTTTAGCCAATTCAGCGTGATATGTCTCCGGCGTTAGCGGGGGGGCATTGGGAGCGGTCTCTTTGAATCTCGGCCCGTTTTTCGCAACCACCAGATCGAAGATCGGCATCTCTCTTGATTCGCGGCGGACTTCAAGATGGAAGCGCTCAATCAGGAGGTTGCGCATCATTTCCGGAATTTGGCTGGCTATTGCGCCGGCTGGAACTCTTGCGGAGATGTCGAAAATCTGGGTGCGCAGCCACTCCGGGCCGATCAATTGGTAGCGCTTTATGCCGTAAGCCAGAAAGATCAGGTTTCCCAAACCCATTTGCTCGCACTGCAGGAGCGCCGGGTCGGGAGTTTCCGGACCGCCGCGACAGCCGACGTGGCGTGTAGGCGGTTGGCTCGGCTTGATCGTGGCGACTTCAAATTCGGGCTTGACGGCGGCGTCCTGGGCGAAAGCAGAGCAGATGGATAGAATGGGCGCGGCGATAGCCTGAAGTCTCATCTTAGGTGTGTGACGTCCTGGGATGCCGGAACGTGGAAGACACACCGGCGGGGAGATCCGGGTCGGACTCAAGCGCCGCCGGCGGTACCACCGAAGGACGCGGCGCTATCATCAGGGCAATGCGGTATTGTTTGCTGATCGCCCTCACCGCCCTGACTGCGAGCGGACAGATTTCGGTGTCGTCGCCCGACGGCGCAGTGCGAATTTCGTTCGTCGCGGGCGATGGGCCTCTCACTTATTCCGTGTCGTTTCAGGGCAAGGCGGTCATCGCGCCGTCGGCGCTGGGGCTCGATCTCGAGGACGCACGGCCGATCGATGGCGGGTTCCGCATTCTCAGCTCGAAACCTGGCTTGATCGACGAAACGTATTCGATGCCGTTCGGGAAATCGAATCCGGTTCGCAACCTGTGCAAGACGCTGACGCTCGACCTGGAGGAGACGCGCACGCCGGGACGCCGGCTGACGCTCGAGGCGCGCGCATATAACGACGGCGCCGCGTTTCGTTATGTCCTGCCGGAACAGGCCACGCTGAAAGAAGTGCGCATCTCAGGCGAGCGCACCGAGTTTCAACTCGCCAAAGAATCGACCACATATCCGCTGCTGCTGCCGGGGTTCCACAGCCCCTATGAAGACGACTATCACACGCTGCCGGTGAGCGGCATCCATCCGGATTACCTGATCGGTCTGCCGCTGCTCGCGGAAGTGCCGGGTGTGGCGTGGATCGCTATTACCGAAGCGGATATCGAAAATTACGCCGGCATGTATCTCGTTCACAATGCGCGCGACGCGCGTTCGCTGTTTGCGAAGCTGGCGCCTTCCATGGAAGAGCCTGGGATTGCGGTGCAAACAGCGACCCCGATGCGCTCGCCGTGGCGTGTGATCATGGTCGGCGCGCAGCCGGGGCGGCTGGTGGAATCGAACATTGTGGTGAATCTCAATCCGCCTCCGGCAATCGCGGATACTTCGTGGATCAAGCCGGGCAAGACGGCATGGGATTGGTGGTCGGGCACTTATGCGGAGGGCGTCGGCTTCAAGCCGGGAATGAATACCGCGACGATGAAGCACTACATCGATTTCTCGGCATCGTCGGGGATTGAGTATATGCTGATCGACGCCGGATGGGCCAAGCCGGGAAAGGGGCCCGCGGATTCTGGTGCGGATTTGACGCAGACGACTGCGGCGATCGATATGCCCGCGATTCTCGCGTATGCGAAGTCGAAGAAAGTGGGGATCTGGTTGTGGGCGCACTGGAGCGATATCGAGCGTCAGGTGGACGAGTGCTTTCCGCTATTCGAAAAGTGGGGCGTGGCCGGCGTCAAGATCGACTTCATGAATCGCGACGATCAGTGGATGGTGAATTACTATCACCGCATCGTTAAGAAGGCGGCGGAGCATCATCTGATGATCGATTACCACGGCGCGTACAAGCCCGACGGAATGCGGAGGACGTGGCCCAATCTGATAACGCGCGAGGGCGTGATGGGCGCGGAATACAACAAGTGGAGCGGACGCGTCACGGCCGATCACAACCTGATGCTGGCGTTCACGCGCATGCTGGCGGGACCGATGGATTATACGCCAGGCGGCTTCAATAATGTCACGCGCGAGGAGTTCGAACCGCGCATGACGAAGCCGGAGGTGCAAACTACGCGCGCGCATGCGTTGGCGCTCTATGCGATTTTCGAGAGCCCTTTCCAGATGGTGGCCGATTATCCCGAAGCATACAGAGACCAGAAGGATTTCGAATTTATCAAAGCGGCGCCGACGGTTTGGGATGAGACCCGAGTAATCGGCGGCAAGCCAGGCGAGTACATCGCCGTCGCGCGTCGGCGCGGCCGCGAATGGTTTGTGGGGGCGATCACGGGCACGCAGGCGAGAGAGATCGATCTGCCAATGGAGTTTTTGGGACGCGGGGCGTTTACGGCGGACATTTATGCGGATGCGGCGGATGCGACGGTGAATCCGAAGCATACGGCGATCGAGCAGAAGCGGGTGGAGGCAACCACGCTGCTCCATGTGAAGATGGCTCCTTCGGGTGGAGAGGCAATTCGGATACGCCCGGCGCAATAGAGAGTGCGGCAAACGCTTTAGGTAATGTGAGTCGATCGTTGTCAATGACTTATTTTTGTTTGTTTTCAGTTACTTGCTACGATATATTGGCACTCGCCGCGCTTCTGTGCTAATAATATCCATGAAGCCCCGGAACTTTCGTTCCAGGCTTCAACTGGTAGACCTAATACTCAACACATTGAAATTGGAGGTTGTTTCTATGAAAATTCGTCCGCTCTATGACCGCATCGTGGTCAAACGGATTGAACAGAAGCGGAGCAGATGCACGGCGGTCTGTACATCCCCGATTCGCGCCAAAGAAAAGCCGCAGGAAGGCGAAGTGGTGGCCGTCGGCAAAGGCAAGCGCCTCGAAGACGGCAAGGTCATCCCGCTCGACGTTCAGCCTGGCGACCGGATCCTGTTCGGCAAGTACTCCGGCAGCGACATCAAGCTGGATGGCGAAGAGTTCCTGATCATGCGTGAAGACGAGGTGCTCGGCATTCTCGACGCGCAACCCAAAGCGGCAAAGAAAGCTAGCTAACGGATCTAAGCAGAAGGAGAACAGATCACAATGGCAAAACAAATTGTATATTCCGAAACATTCCCGTCAGGCGATTCTGCGCGGCGTCAACCAGCTGGCCGACGCGGTAAAGGTCACCCTCGGCCCCAAGGGCCGCAACGTGGTCCTCGAGAAGAAGTTCGGCGGCCCGAACATCACCAAGGACGGCGTCACGGTCGCGAAAGAAATCGAGCTGAAGGATCCGCTCGAAAACATGGGCGCGCAGATGGTGCGCGAAGTGGCTTCGAAGACCTCCGACGTCGCCGGCGACGGCACCACCACGGCCACCATTCTGGCGCAGGCCATCTTCCGCGAAGGCGTGAAGGCCGTGGCGGCCGGCGCCAATCCGATGGCGCTGAAGCGCGGCATCGAGAAGGCCGTCGAAGTGGCCATCGAGGAAGTGAAGAAGCTCTCGAAGCCCGTTGTCGACGGCGACATGATCGCCCAGGTCGGCACCATTTCGGCCAACAGCGACAACACCATCGGCAACATCATCGCCGACGCGATGAAGAAGGTCGGCAAGGACGGCGTCATCACGGTCGAAGAATCGCAGACCATGGACACCGAACTCGATACCGTGGACGGCATGCAGTTCGACCGCGGCTATCTCTCGCCCTACTTCGTGACCGATGCCGAGCGCATGGAAGCCGTGCTCGAAGATCCGTACATCCTGATCCACGAGAAGAAGATCAGCAACATGAAGGACCTGCTGCCGCTGCTCGAGCAGATCGCGCGCTCCGGCAAGCCGCTGCTGATCATCGCCGAGGAAGTGGAAGGCGAAGCGCTGGCCACTCTGGTGGTCAACAAGCTGCGCGGCACGCTGAACGCCTGCGCGGTGAAGGCTCCGGGCTTCGGCGACCGCCGCAAGGCCATGCTGGAAGATATCGCCATCCTGACCGGCGGCAAGTCGATCATGGAAGAGACCGGCATCAAGCTGGAAGGCGTGCAGCTGGAAGATCTGGGCCGCGCCAAGCGCGTCACGGTGGACAAGGACAACACCACCATCGTGGACGGCGGCGGCAAGGAGAAGGCCATCGAAGGGCCGCATCAAGCAGCTCCGCGCGCAGATCGACGAGACCACTTCCGACTACGACCGCGAGAAGCTGCAGGAGCGGCTGGCGAAGCTGGCCGGCGGCGTGGCGGTGATCAAGGTCGGCGCGGCCACCGAGACCGAAATGAAGGAAAAGAAGGCTCGCGTGGAAGACGCTCTGCATGCCACTCGCGCGGCGGTGGAGGAAGGCATCGTTCCCGGCGGCGGCGTGGCTCTGCTGCGCGCGGCGAAGGCGCTGAACGACCTGAAGCTGGATGGCGACGAGCAGATCGGCGTGGACATCGTGCGGCGCGCCTGCGAAGAGCCGTTGCGCCAGATCGTGTCCAACTCCGGCACCGAAGGCGCCATCGTGGTGGGCAAGGTCCGCGAGAACGAGCAACCCGAACTTCGGCTACAACGCCGCGACCGATACCTATGAAGATCTGGTGGCGGCGGGCGTGATCGATCCGACCAAGGTGACCCGCTCGGCGCTGCAGAACGCCGCGTCGATCGCATCGCTGATGCTGACCACGGAAGCCATGATCGCCGAGATTCCGGAGAAGAAGTCGGCTCCGGCTCCTGGCGGCGGTCACGGTCCCGAGATGGATTACTAAGACAGCAGGGCGACCGCCTCGGCCGCTCATCAAGCTAACAATTGGCCGCGCTTCGGGAAACCGGAGCGCGGCTTTTTTATGTTGGGAAGCGTTAGACTGAGAGGTAGAACATGTCGAGCCAGCCGATCACGTTCCTCACGCCCGACGAATATCTCGAGATCGAGGAGAAGAACGAGTTTCGCAGTGAGTTCGTCAATGGCGAGATGTTCGCCATGGCGGAGACGACAGCCAACCATTCGTGGATCGTTTCGAACGTGCTGGTCGGCCTAGGCGAACAATTGCGCGGCCGGCCCTGCGGAGCGAGAAGTAATGAGAAGCGGTTGCGCATCGCGCAGTTTGAGGCCTTCGCGTATCCAGATGTGGTCGTGACATGCGGCCCTGATCGTCTATACAAGGATGGCCGCACGATCACCGACGCCACGGTGATCGTCGAAGTTCTTTCGCCATCGACCAAGAATTATGATCGCTCGGAGAAATTCGACTTCTACCGCTCGCTGCCTTCTTTTGCCGAATACCTTCTCCTTGCGCAGGATGCTATGCGGGCCGAGCACCGTACGCGCCTGCCCGACGGTTCCTGGCTGTTTCATGAGTTCACCGGGCCAGCCGATATCATCGAACTGAAATCCATCGGCTGCCGCCTGGAATTGCAGACCCTGTACGAGCGGGTTGAGCTTGCAAGCGAGAAGCTGGCCGACGCTGTCTCTTGATGGCCATTCAGGGCCTGGGCTGGTAACAGAAAGCGGATTTCGGCTTCCGTGCCTCTGCCTCCGCTTGGGTCCATATGATCTCGTCTGAGGGCAATCCAGCGCCAAGTCGAAGCGCGGCTTCCGCGGTGATCGGCGCGAGCGGAAAGCACTGCACCCAAATCGGCCCGCCCGTTTGGCGCGCCATGCGGATCAGTTGCTCGGTGGGTTGTGCGCGCGCGATGAACTGCGCCCGCTTGCGAATCCAGATATAGCCCACGTTGTGCAGTAGCGCGACTAGCGCGAGCGCGGCCGCGATTCTTCGCGTTTGCCCGCCCTCCTGCCAAAGCCTCGCCATCGCGAAGCCGAACAGCGCCGCGAGACCTGCGCTCGCGAGATAGGTTTGCCGGCTCGGTATCTGGGTGGAGTAAGTAAGAAAGCTATATGGCAGCAGCGCGATTGCAATCCAGGCAAGGGCGGCTATCGTAGTCTGGCGAACTTTGGCTTCGCGCCAGCGAAGCCCCACGATGGCGGCCGCGACCCATCCCCATATCCACATCAACCGCGCAAACCCGCGCGGCCACGTGATCCAGAACGGCGCATGCAGAGAGAAGCTGCCATCGGCGAAGCGGAAGGAATACGCGCGGGTCGCAACCACTGACGCCACTGCGAAGGCCACGAGCGCAACGTACAGTAAGAGGGTCCAGGTGGGACACGACCTGGGCCTGCCCATCAGCGCCAAACCGAAAAGCGCCACGAATACCACCGCCGATTCCTTCGAGATCAGCGCCAGCGCAAAGCAGATCAAGCTGAGGGCGAGCCACCGCCGTCCACGCATCCAAAGCAACAATGCCAACCCGCCGAAAAAGAACTGCAACAACTCGTTGATTGCCGAAAACCACATCACGGCCTCTTGGTGCCCCTCATGAACCGCAAAAAAACCCGCCGCCCAAATGGCAGCCGCGCGCGTTTGCGGCCAGGCAAGCAGCGCGAAGTAGATCAGCCATGTGTTCGCGATATGCAGCAGCAGGCTCGTTGCGTGATATGCAACAGGCGTCATGTGGAAAGTCCGATAGACCGCCTGCATCGCCCAATAACTGGTCGCGCGCATTCGAAAGATGGGGTCGGCAAGAGGCGCGACGGGCGATCCGAATTTCAAGGCCTGAGCGATGTTCGGATAGTCGTCCTCCATCAACGGCAGGTTGAGCGTGGGAGCATACGCTGCCACGCAAAGCGCGCTAATGAGCAGTAACTGCGGCAACTGCAACTTCTTCACTTTCAATGATTTTGCCACGAAGTGAATAGCACCACCTAGAGGAGGTTGTCAAAAAGGCGGCTTTCTGATAAGTTCGAGGTAGGGAGAGCCAAACATGCCGAAACCGGGCCTCACTACCGGGCACGCGCCGTTCGTCGAGGAGGCACGCAATCGCGGCGACCTCTACATTACTCAACCGTACGAGTTGTATTCCGACGAGAACCACGAAGCTTGGCGGCGGCTCTTTGCGCGCATTCAACCCCGCTGGGAGCAGTTTGCAAACGATCATTTTCTTCATGGCGTCGAAGCCCTGGCTCTTCCGGCCGATCGCGTTCCCCGGCTCGACGACGTCAATCGCCGGCTAGAGCCGCTGACGGGATTCCAGGCGAAACCGGTTAGCGGATATGTCCCCGGTTTTCTTTTTTTCGATTGCTTGCGGCGCCGGGAGTTTCCAACCACCATCACGATTCGCGACGTGGACCGCATGGATTACCTGCCGGAACCCGATATCTTTCACGACGTCGCCGGTCACGTCCCCATGCACACCGAGCGCGCCTTCGCCGACGTGCTGGTGCGCTTTGGTGATTGCGCCCACACCGCTGCCGAGTTGACTGCGGAAATCCGCGACCAGCGTGAGCGCGAGCGCCGTCTCACGAGCATTATGCGCGCGATGTCGCGCTTCTTCTGGTTCACCGTCGAATTCGGGCTGATGCGCGGCGGCCCGCGCGGCGTCTGCGCTTATGGAAGCGGGCTGTTGAGTTCCTACGGTGAACTACAGCATGCCATCGAATCGGACGCCGTGCAGCGTCATCCGCTGCAGATGGAGTGGGTGATCAACCAGGGCGCGGAGATCGACCATTACCAGCCGTTGCTGTTCATCGTGGATTCGTTCGATCATCTGTTCGAGTTAGTGGATCGATTCGAGCAATGGATGCGCGCCGGCAAGCTGGATAACGTCGCGCCGGGACTGCCAGAGATTCAGGAAAGCGACTTGCGCAGTTTCATGGAAGCGGAAAACCTGGTTACTGCGTAGTACGCAGGGCGGTCATTTGATCACGGTTTTTGCTACGTGGACTGGCCTGCGAAAATGGGCGCATGGCCACTTTGGGACTCATCGAATACTCCGACGCTAGCGCCGAAGTCCGCGCGGTTTATGACGACATCATGCGCACGCGCGGCACCGATTGGATCAATAACTTCTGGAAGGCGCTGGCGCACGATCCTGCCACACTGCGCCGCACTTGGGAGAGCATCAAACAGATCATGGCGCCAGGCGCGCTAGACGCACTGACGAAAGAGATGATCTATCTCGCCGTCAGCGCGAGCAACCAATGCCCCTACTGCATCGCCTCCCACACCGTGAGCGCACAAAAGGCTGGAATGACGGACGCGATGCTTGCCGAAGTGATGGCGGTGGTAGGCATGGCGAATGAAACCAATCGCCTCTCGAGCGGTTATCAAGTAGAAATCGACGAGCGCTTCCGAAAGTAAAGATTTTTTGAGAACTCCGAGACGCCGTGGCTACTTATTCAGTAGATGATTTTGAGAAAACTCGCCAGGGCGTTGCTCATGATCGCCGCTGGCTTGCTTACCTGCCAGGCAGCGCGGGCGGATAGGTTAATTTTCGCTGCATACGGCGTGCCCGGACAGGGATTCGATAACACCCTGCCGGCGATGTACTCCGATCACCTTGCTACTTTCGACCTGGCGTCGAACAGCCTGTTTAATATAGCCGACGATCCCTCGACTGCCCCCGGCTTGAGCGCTTTCACTTTGGCGTCGGAGCCGCTCGCCGTGCCGTTCAACTTCTCGGGCGCGTGGGCGACATCCTTCAGCAACCTGAATCTCCCTGCCGGCGTCTACTGGCAGTTGGAATCCGGCCCGCTCGCGCCTCCCGATTTCCGCGATTGGGTGGCCGCCCTGCCGCCGAATTCCGAAATCGAACGAGACTCGCATCTAATGTCCTTCAACGACTTGAATGCGCAGCCTAGGGACTATTGGGAACTCTTACCAGAACCGCTCGCCTCGCCCGGCCTCCGGAATTGGGTGGCCGAATTGCCGCCCGCGTTCGAAATGGCGCGTAATTGGGAAATCGAACCGTAACTCGCAAACGAAGTTATTCCGTGTGCAGCGTCCGCGCCGGATCGAGATGCAGAATGCGCAGGCACGGGACCAGGCTCGCGATCACCGCAACCAGTAGCAGCACGGCCGCGGTAGCCATGAACGTTACCGGGTCGCCCGGTTGAACGCCCCACAGCATGGAATCGAGCAGGCGCGCGGCGGCGCGCGCTAACAGGGCTCCCGAAGCGATGCCGGCCAATGCTAAAAGAATTCCAGGCCGCACTGTCGCCGCAACGATCTGCGCCGCCGTCGCGCCCAGCGCCATGCGGACGCCGAGCTCGTGCATGCGCTGCGCGATGGCGTTCGAGATCAGGCCATAGAGACCGATCGCGGCCAAGGCTAGCCCGAGCGCCGCCATCATGGAAAATAGCGCCGTTGTGTATTGCTGCTGCTGAAGATCGAGTCCTTCGATCTCATCCATCGTGCGGAAGCCGGAGACCGGCAGTTCTGCATCCACCGCAGCAACCTCGGCTTGAATCTTGGGCGCGATGCGCGCAGCGGAGCCGCTCGAACGCACCACCCATTTCGGCGAGTGCCAACGGTGCACAAAGTAGAGGAATCCGCGCGTGCTTTGGGCCATCGGGGCATAGAGGGTGGGCTCGACCGACATCGGCCGCGATGCGAGTTCGAGGCCGCTGTGTTGCTGCACGTCGCCCACCACGCCCGCGATTTCGCAACTTACATTGTTGATAGCGACATGGCGGCCTAACGCGGCATCCACACCCTTGTATACGCGCTGCGCGAAAGATTGGCTAACGATGGCAACAGGCGGGGCATCGTGGATATCCGAGTCGCGAAACGCGCGCCCGCGCAGTAAAGGGATGCCGAGAGTTTCGAAATAGCCGGGCGTCACATAAACCATTTCCGTTACATCGCCTCGGGGAGGCGGCCCGGTAAAGCCATCCAACTGTTTGTATCCGTAGTTCAGAGGACGCTCATAGGGCAATGAGAGCGTTACCGCGGCCGACTTCACTCCAGGAATGGCTCGGATTCGAGCCAGCGCGTCGTCATAGAGCCGCGTGACTGAGTCGCGGTCCGCGTAGCGCGCATCGAGCAGCGAAGATTCCGCCACGATCAGGTTGCGCGTATCGAAACCGGCGTTCAACCCGTGGAAGTAGCCCATGGTCCGGATTAGCAACCCGGCCGCGACCAGCAGCACCAGGCTGAGGGCAACTTCGGCGGCCACCAGCACGTTACGCAGGCGGCGTCCGCGGCCGCTCGCAATCCCGCGCCCCGATTCCACCAGCACTGAGCGAATATCCAGGCGGCTGATTTGGATGGCTGGAACCAGACCAAACACAACGCTGGTGGCGATGGCGATGCCGAACATGACCGCCATCACGCGAATGTCGAGCTGAATCGGCTGGGCAACTTCGAAGTTGGTTGCACCGAGGGTCTTGAGCCAGTCCACCGCGAATCCGCCGATGAGCAGGCCCGCACCGCAGCCGCCAATCGCGAGGATCAGGCTTTCAACAAGCAATTGGCAGACGATCGCCGCGCGGCTGCCGCCCAGGGCGAGGCGCGTGGCGACTTCGCGAGCCCGCGCCGGCGCGCGCGCCATCAGCAACCCGGCGATGTTTACGCAGCCGATGAGCAATACCACCAGGACGGCCGCCCAGGTGACGAACAGTTCGCGGCGCACGTCGTGCGTGAGGCCGCTTTGCAGGGGTACGATGCGCTCCTCGAAGACCGGACGGTCTTTCGGGAAGTTCGCCATCTGCATCAGCCCTCGGCTGAGCGCCTGCAACTGTCCCGTGGCTTCCGGCCAGGAGACGCCGGGTTTGAGCCGGGCGATCACATGGTAATTGGCGCCGCCGCCCTCACCATCGGATGTCGGCCGCAAGGGAGTCCAAAGGTCGACTGGGGGCTTCAAAGGGTCGGAAACAGAAGATTGAGAGGGGCCGCGGAAGCCGCGCGGCATGACGCCGATAACCTGATATGGCTCGCCGCGAATCTTGATGGTTCGCCGGACAACGGCGCTGTCGCCGTGTAACACGCGCCGCCAGAAATCGTAGCTAACCAGCGCCACCGGAGGGCCGTTGGGTACGTCTTCGGCGCGTGTGAACTCACGGCCCATCCAAGGCGCGATGCCAAGCACGCGAAAATACCCGGCCGAAACGCGCTGTTGCTGCACGAAGCTTGCATGGCCATTTTCGACGAAATTCACGCCGCCTTGCCCGGCATGACGCCGCGGTATCGAGGCCGGGAGTGACCCTGCGCACCGCCTCAAACAGCGCGCCGGTTTGGGCATCCATCGGGTCGCCGTCCTGGTGCAAGGGGTCGGCGGTGATGACCATCGCCAGACGGTCGGGCTGAGGATAGGGCAATGGGCGCAAGAGCACGGCATCCAGAACGCTGTAGATGGCGGTATTGGCCCCAATGCACAGGCCGAGGGTGGCGACGACTACGACAGTGAGCCCAGGGTGGTTACGAAGCTGACGCAGAGCGAAACGAATATCATTGGCGAAGGCCATAAACAATAGCAACCGCCGCTCCACCCCCTAACGCACAACGCGCCGAAATTTCGCGCGGAATGAGCCCGAATTGACTGTCCGGTTACGGGACGACACGGCCGGTTCTGGAACATACGAAAGTCCCCCGAATCGTATGGAGCATCACTTCGCTGTCCGATTAATGTCCGTTAAGCTGGAGGAGTAGAAAGATCCATCTACTCTTCAATTTGACCAGATACGCACCCGGTTTGTGCAAGAACGCATCTATGGAAAGTTGGTGTCTATGAACGCTCAAAATCATCTATCCGCCTTATTGATAGGCGAATATAAAGGCGACCGGCTGCTGGTTCACGAAGTGTTCCGCAGGCTCGGATGGAAACTTTTCGAAGCCCGCGACCGGCGGCGTGCGATGGAATGCCTGGACCGGAACCCGGTACACGTGGTCATCGCGGAGAGCGATATGCCCAACTGGAACTGGAAACGCGTCTCAAAGACCTGCGGGACCGGGCAAAGCCGCCGCAATTGGTTGTCACGTCGCGCCAGGCTGACGAATCGCTGTGGTCGGAAGTGCTGAATGTGGGCGGATACGATGTCATGGCCCAGCCACTCGATTCGAATGAGGTGGAACGAGTGGTCGCTTCCGCGCACAGGCATTTCGATTACAGGCCGTTGACAGCGGGGGCGTAACGCTTTCGGTAGCTTCCAGACTGCCTGGAAATGGAGCGCAGCGCTTCGTCGCGGTATCCGGCAATCCATTTGCGGATGACGCGGTCACGCATCGTGTTCAATTGCGTTTGTCTCTGTCGGTCTTAGAAGGAAGCCGACGGACGCGGACGGACTTCAGAACAGGCCAGGCTCAAATACACTTCGCACGTACCTAGTCATGCGGCAAATTGGCAAAGAATGATTCGAGGACGTGGTCCGGCTTATTCGTTTCTGATGCACTTCTCGAAGGACGTAGCGGACCAGCCATGCGAGTTTTCGGCCAAGCTAACTGCGTTACTCTCCGCCTTAAGGCCGCCATCGCGGTTACAAAACGCGACTGTCTGCTGTCCGTGAAAGCTCAATGCCCGAGCTTACGCATGCGATATAGCAGGGTTGTACGCGGTACGCCCAGCCGGCAGCCGCTCCATCGCGCCCTCCCACAATCCAGCCCGCCTTTCGAAGCACTTGCGAGAATATGATCACGTTGAGCCTGCGCAAGCGTGCGATTGGAAGACGGTTCCGTGGATGCGAGAGGCGCTCGAGGTCGCCGATTGGCGGGCGCAAGACCGGCCCCGGGACATGATTACCGCCCGCTCGACAAAATTCTGCAGTTCCCGAACATTGCCCGGCCAATCGTGAGTCCGGATGATCTCCATGACGTCGTCGGAAATCACGTTGATTACTTTGTTCATCCGTCCAGCGAACGTTCGAACGAAGTGCCAAACAAGCTCCGGGATGTCTTCGGGGCGCTTCCGCAGGGGAGGGAGAGGATGGGGAATACGTTGAGCCGGTAGAACAAATCGGCGCGGAACCGCCGCTCCATGACCATTTCCGTTAAATTGACGTTGGTGGCCGCGACGATTCGGACGTTGACCCGACGGTACGGCCGCCGCCGAGCCTCTCGAATTCCTGTTCCTGCAACAGACGCAGTAGTTTCGCTTGCAATACGAGGGGCATGTCGCCAATTTCGTCCAGGAACATCGTGCCACCGTTGGCCGCTTCGAAGCGGCCTATTCTCTGCGTTACCGCGCCAGTGAAAGCGCCGCGCTCGTGACCGAAAAGTTCGCTCTCGAGCAACTCCGCCGGAATCGCGGCGCAGTTCAGCTTGACAAATGGGTGCGACAGCGCGGACTGATGCGACGAACCGGATTCGCTATCAGTTCCTTGAGTGTCCCGTTTCTCCCAGTATCAGTATGCTCGAATCCGTAGGACCGACCAGCCGAAGCCGTTCCATACACGAATTCCAGCGCCGAACTGTTTCCGACTATATGCTCGAACTGCCTGACTCTCACCGGGCCGTCGTGTACAGCCGGCCATTGCAAATGCAGCGATATAAACCTCCTGGATGAGCCTTTAGGTTGCAAGACTGTTGACTATTCCCGATCAACTCGCGCTTTCAAGAAGTCGTTTGACCTTCTCGTCCAGATCGCGCGCGATTTTCAAAGCCTCGGCATTTCCATACGGGGCCAAAAAGCTCGCCATCTCGTCATAGCTCAGATGCACACCTTCCGGACGCTGATCTATCAGCACCGTCACGGGCGCATAGGACCCCGCATCCGGGACAAGCCGAGCCATCGATTGCATGATGAGCGGATTGCCCATGATCAGGCGCACGCTCTTCGGGTTTCCGTCGACTCCGGCTTTCGAGCACGGCACCATGGTCAAGCCGCATGAACTCCATTAGGCCGATCTCGCTGACGCTGTCATGAACTACTTTCTGCATTTCCTCGTAGTTCTTCGGCGCGGTCATCTTGGCAACGAACTCTCCCATATTCGGCCTGCCGATCTTCCCTTCCACGGCCGCGACGACGGCGTCAAAGGGCTTCTGCGAGGTGATGCTCCACCGCTGCATGTTGATCTGTCGAGTTTGCATGCTGATTTTCCTCAAATGAAAAGGGGCCGAAGAAGCAGCCGATCATCGTCAAATTCCCTATTGCGACAGCCGTTTGGACGGGCTATACGATCATGGCTTTCGAATGGGCGACCTCATTGGGATTTCACTTCATTTGGTATCGAAACTCCTTCCGAAGCCAAACCCGGGCTTTTACATTTTGGCTATCAAGGTCGTCCCTGTCACGCCGAGACTAGCCGCAGCGCCGAACGGGCCACCACAACCCATTTGGTCTCCTCCAGTGCTCTCGAATGTGACGTCGCTCCGATTCCCGTAGCGTTACGGGTCCCCTTCGTCAGAATGAGGGACGGCAGCGGCGGTAACGCACGTCATCGCCCCTGTGAAAACGACTGCGCGTTCCATGGGTTCTGCAACTTGCGAACGTTGCCAGGCCATGTGTACATCTTGAGAGCGTCCATCGAATCGTCAGAACTTCTCGATATCTGCTTCGACATCCGGTCGCCGTAGTTCTCCGGGGTGTTCCCGACGATCTGCTGGAACCGCGTA
>CAVXPE010000038.1:0-42125 GCA_963763545.1 Bryobacterales bacterium | reverse complement strand
GGCTCTTGCAAAACTCGCCGGGCCTGCAGAAGTAGAGTGGCGCCTCCCGCCGCACGGCGCGACGAAAATAGGAACAATTTCAAGTCTGACTTGTTGGGGTAGAGGGTTGGAGTAAGTTAAACTGTTGTTCGCCAAAACATAAGAGTAACTACAAACCCAACCCCATATGCAGCTTACCCCACGCTACTTTTTATTGCAATTCGCTCATTGCCTGCAGCAAAGCATGTTCGCTCTGGAGCCGGACCTGGGCCCCCTGCCATCGCAATTAGAATTGCTGGCGGCCATCCTGTCGATGGCGCCTCTCGAGCGACTCCTCTCCGCCCGGCGCGCCCTCACCGGCCGTCCAGCCAAAGACCGGGCCGCCCTAGCCACGGCTTTTATCGCCAAAGCCATTCTCAACCTGGGCACGACGCGCGATCTGATCGCCCGCCTTAAGGTCGATGAACCCCTAAGGCGGCTTTGTGGGTGGAGCAGCGCGAGCAAACTACCGCATGAGGCGAAGTTCTCACGCGCCTTCGCCGAGTTCGCCGCTACCGAGTTGCCGCAGCAGTTACACGCAGCCGTAATCGAACTGACGCTGAAAGACCAGTTGATGGGGCACGTCGCTCACGATGCCACCGCAATCCCGCTGCGCGAACGCTATCCCGACTCGGCCAAGGCGATGAAGCAGGCGAAGGCGAAAAAGAAGGGGAAGAAGAGCAGGAAAGGCAAGCACGCCAGAGCCAAAGCCGCCGAACGCGGAACGCGGATTCAACGGCAGCGGCATCAAACTTTAGAGAAGATGCTGCACGAGTTGCCGCAGAACTGCGATTGCGGAGCCAAGATCGGCAGCCAGGGCTTTAAGGATGGCTGGCGCGGAGTCAAGCTCCACCTGAGCGTGGCCGATGGACAGATCCCGGGTGGGAGCGGTGTTGACCAGCGCCAGCGTGCATGACTCGCAGGTGGCGATCCCCCTCATGGAAATCACGAGCCGGCGCATCTGTTACTGCTATGACCTACTGGACTCGGCGTACGATGCGGAGGCGATCCACGGTTACAGCCTGCATTTGAACCACGTGCCGATTATCGCGCCGCATTCACGACGAGCGACGACCAAGAAACCGATCGAGCTGCAAGAGGTTTTCCCCCGGCAAACTGATGCCGCAACTGAGCCCAGCGCAAGCCGAGCGATACAAACTACGCACGATGAGCGAGCGAGTGAACGCGCGGCTGAAGGATGAGTTTGGAGCCAGGCAGATTCGGGTGAGAGGAGCCGTGAAGGTGATGGCGCACCTGATGTTCGGAGTACTGGCGCTGACGGTCGACCAATGGCTTCGCTTAGCGGCGCCCAGTTAAAACAGCCGATCCGAGAATAATCAAACCCGAATCAGTTAGATAACTCGAGCCGAGGCGAGCGGAGCCGTGCTCCGATACATAGTCTAAGTGGGTTAGCTCAGGCCACTATCTGGTTCACTCGACTTATCAGAACACAAAAATAGGCGAACATAAGCCGAAGAGCATCCTGAAAGTCACTTGTCAAGGCCCTGAGAGGCGAGTTCTGCAAGTGGGTCACAAAACTTTCAAGAAAATTGTCTCAATCTCGTCAAGCACTTACAGTCATCCACCAATAGAACCGCAGCATCGTCGTTCTAAGCTGGGATTGGGAGGAAAGTAAAAATAACTCCCCGGGCAACCCCGGATCTTACAACGAAAGAGATAACTAAAGATAACTATGTCTGACCAACTACCGCTCGACCAACAACCCGAAGCCGCCCCCTCGCGGAAAGGCATCGGCGGACCCAAGACGTCCGAGGGCCGTCGGCGCTCCTCACTCAATGCTTGCCGGACATTGATCACTTCCAAAATCCACCTCTGTTCACCGGAAGAGCAACCGGCGTTCGACGCTCACATGGCGGCCTACAGAGAAGCCCTCGCCCCCATCGGAATCCTGGAGACGGAACTAGTCGCGGAGATCGCCAAGATGAAGTGGCGATGTAAGAGGGCGGCAAGCGTGGAAGATTCTATTTTTGCCCAGGGCCACCTCGATTACGCCGATGAAATGCAAAGCGGCCATCCAGCGGTAGACAGTTGCCTAGCCGAAGGAAAGGTCTGGAAAGAGCAAGCCAAAAATCTCATCCTCATTTCTCTCTACGAAACGCGTTTCCGCCGGGCTGTGGAAAAGGACATGGCGGAGCTCCAGGTCCTGCAGGAGAAGCGTAAGGCCAGCTACTCCCGCGCCCAAGATGAGGCCATCCGTCTCCTGCAACTGGCGCTATCGCAAGGGAAAGACTACGACCCCGGCGAAGATTTCCTGCCCGCCTCGGCCCACGGTGAGTTCGTTTTTTCAGCCCCCGAACTGCTTCACGTAATCGACCGCGCCGCCCGCCTCAGCCGCTCCTGGGACGTCAACAAGCGCCCTCCCACGTTCCCGAAGAAGGCCGCCTAAGCCGCAAATTTGGACAAAAAACTGACAAATGGACAACCCGAACCCAAGACCCAAGCCCAAAAAACTCGGCGCTTATCGGCGTGCCAACCCGCAAACGGGCGCCTCAGCGTCGGCGTGCAACCCGCAAACGGGCATCAAAATCGCGCCCTCAAACTACTACACGGCCCCCCATGTTACCCTTCCCTTTATGAAGCTCGCGGCCCTGCTGCTTCCGCGGCCTGCCTTGCGCTGGCCCAGCCCACGCCCGAATCGGTGCTCGGGCACAAGCCCGGCGACGATTTCTATCCTCGCCAGCTTACGACGAATCGCTGGGCTATTTCCAGAAGCTCGCCCAGTCCACCGACAAGCTGAAGCTGGTGCGCGTCGGCAAGACCACGCAGGGCCGCGATTGGTATATCGCCATCATTTCGTCCGCGCAAGAATCTCGCCGACCTCGATAAGTATAAGGACACGGCGCGGCGGCTCGCGCTGGTCAAAGGCCTCAACGACGCGCAGGCGCACGAGCTGGCGCACAACGGCAAAGTCATCGTGCACATCGACGGCGGCCTGCACGCCACCGAAGTCGCGCCCGCGCAGCACGCCATCCAGCTCGCCTACAACCTGGTCACCGCGAAGGACCCCGAAACCACCGCCATTCTCGACAACGTGATCCTGCTGCTGTGGTTTTCCATCAATCCCGACGGCCAGAACATGGTGGTCGAACTGGTACCGCAGCAATCTGGGCACGCCGTACGAAGTCAGCAACCTGCCCGGGCTGTGGCAGGAATACATCGGCCACGACAACAATCGCGACGGCTACATGAATAACATGATCGAGTCGCAGGTGATCACGCAAGCCGAGCTCGAATATTATCCCGAGGTCTTCTACAACCATCACCAGACCGCGCCGTTTCCCGCGCGCATCTGGATTCCGCCGTTCGGCGATCCGGTGTCGCTGAATCCGCATCCGCTGATGTATCGCTGGGTGAATGTGTTCGGCACGGCGATGGCGGCGTATCTGGACGAGCACGATATGCCCGGCGCGATGCATCGCGGCCGGTTCGACGATTGGTATCCCGGCTTCGTCGACCACGTGAACAATTTCCGCAACACGGTTTCGTTCCTCACCGAGACGGCGCTCTATCGCTACGCCACGCCGCACTTTTACACCATCGACGAATTTCCGCGCGACAAGCAGGATCTGCGCACGGAGGTGTATTATTCGAGCCCGTGGAAGGGCGGCTGGTGGCGGCTGGGCGATGCCGTGCGCTACATGCATCGGCGCGTCGATGGCGGTGCTCGATACGGCGGCCAAGAATCGCGAGGAACTGCTGTACGACCGCTATCGCGCGGGCCGCGACGTGATCGAGCGGTTCACCAAAGATCCGCCCTACGCCTACGTCATTCCGCGCGAGCAGCGCGACCGCAGACGGCGGCGATGCTGGTGGAGAAGCTGATGATCGATGGGATCGAAGTGCATCAGGCCACGCGCGATTTCACAGCCAACGGAGCCACGTATAAGGAAGGCGATTGGGTGGTGCTGATGGATCAGCCGTTCGCCGCGCTGGTGAAGGAATTGTTCGACGTGCAGAAGTATCCCGAGCTGCCGCATCCGCCGCAATCGGCGGTCGCCGAGCCGGCGGCGGCGGAGGCGGAGGCGGCGGTGGTGGCGGTGGCGGCGGAGGCCGCGGCGGACGCGGCGCAGCCGCGGCAACCCCGGCGGCCGCGGCGCCAGCGCCAGCGGCGGCAGGCGGCGCTGGCGGCGGCGGTGGAGGCGGCGGTGGAGGCGGTGGCGGCGGAGGCGGCAGCCGGTGGCGGCGGCGGCAGCGGCGGCGCGCGGCCGGCGGCAGCCGCGCTTGCGCAGCTGCCCTACGACGTGACCGGCTGGACGCTGCCCATGCAGATGGGCGTCGAAGTGGTCGCCGTCGCCGAGCCCGTCACCGCCGAAACGCGCGCGCACGCTGCGCAAGCTCGATCGCGTCGAGCCGATCAAGGGCAAAGTGGAAGGCGCCGGTCCGGTGTTCGCGTTCTCGCACGACTCCAATGCGGCGCTGCGCGCGGTGAACGATATTCTGGCCGCCGGCGGCACGGTCAGCTTCGCGAAAACCGACAGCGCCATCTACGCCACCGGCAACGTCGCGCCGATCCTGCAGAAGGACGGCGTCGATGCGACCTCGCTCAAGGAAGTCGCCCGCGGCGTGGCCGGTGAAGAAGCCGCGCATCGCGATCTATGAACCCTGGGGCGGCAATATCGATGAGGGCTGGACGCGCTGGATCCTGGAACAGTTCCACTTCCCGTTCACGCGTCTGCACAACGCCGACATCCAGGCCGGCCATCTGCGCGATCAGTTCGACACCATCGTCATCGCCGAGATGGGAACGCGCCAGATCATGGACGGCATGCGCGCCGGGCATCGGTGCCGGGCCAATACGCCGGCGGCATCGGCGAAACCGGCGCGCAGGCGTTGCGCGATTTCGTCACGCAGGGCGGCACGCTGGTCACGCTTGGGCAACGCGACGCTGTTCGCCATCGATCAATTCAACCTGCCGTCACGAACGTGGTGCGGGCGTTGCGGCAGAATCAGTTCTTCTGCTCCGGCTCGCTGCTGCGAGTCGGAGATCAAAGAGCCGAATCATCCCGTGGTGGCGGGTTTGCCGGCCAGCCCGCGCGTGATGTTCGAGCGCAATCCGGTCTTCGACACCAAGCCGGGATTCCGCGGCAAGGTGCTGGCCAGTTACGTGAAGGACCGCAATCCGCTGCTGAGCGGATTTCTGCTGGGCGCCGACCTGATCGAAGGCAAAGCCGCGGCGCTCGACGCCAATTACGGCAACGGCCACATCATCATGCTCGGCTTTCCGGCCGCAGTGGCGCGGCCAATCGCACGGCACCTACAAATTCTTCTTCAACGCGCTCTATTACAACCCGTCGATGGCGCCCGAAGGCGGCGGCGCGGGAGGACGCGGCGGACGCGGCGGCGGAGGCAATCCGCAGCAGGCCGCGTGGCGACGCGAAGCCGAAGCGGTGAAGGCCGAGCTGACCAAGCTGGTCGATCAGAATCGCGCTTACTTCACGGCGCGCGGCCCGCGACGCCGCCGAGGAAGGCAAGAAGCTCGAAGACCGCGCTCGATGCGTTCCAGCGCGACCGCCTTCCGCTGCTCGACGATCTGCGCGCGCAAGTGGAAGACGCCGCCACTGTCGCGCAGCGACGCCACCTACTCGGCGCAGCTCAGGAAGTTCGCCGTGGACCTGCGCACCAAGGATTTCAGCGCCTCCAAGCTGGAGGATTTGCTCGATCAATACAAACTGGCGGTGGTGCCTATGAGACGCAATCGCGTTGAGCCCGATGCAGTTGGCGCAGGCTGCTCCCGTGTCGCGCCTCGCCGCGTATCTCTGCTGTCGCGCTCATCCTGGCGCGCTGGCTTCCGCCCAGCCGCCTACGCCGCGAATCCGTGCTGGGCCACAAGCCCGGCGACGATTTCTATCTCGCCACTTACGAAGACTCGCTCGGCTATTTCCGCAAGCTGGCGGCCGCGTCGAATCGCATCAAGCTGGTCAATGTCGGCAAGACCACGCAGGGCCGCGACTGGTACATCGCGTTCATCTCCGACCCCGAAAACCTGGCGCAGCTCGATCACTATAAGGATGTCTCGCGCCGGCTGGCGGTCGCGCGCGGCATCAGCGACGAGCAGGCGCACGCGCTGGCGCGCGAAACTCAAGCCGATCATCCACATCGACGGCGGCCTGCACGCCAGCGAAGTCGCCAACCACCAGCACACCATCCAGCTCGGCTACGATCTGGTGGCGAGCGAAGACGCCGCGAATTCAAGGACATCCGCCAGAACCTGATCGTCGAGCTGTGGTTCTCCATCAATCCCGACGGCCAGAGCATCGTCGCCAACTGGTATCGCCAAAACGTCGGCACGCCGTATGAAGTGAGCCCGCTGCCGGTGCTGTGGCAGGAATATGTGGGGCACGACAACAATCGCGACGGCTACATGCTGAACATGATCGAGTCGCAGGAGATCACCAAGGCGACGCTCGAAACGCAGCCGCTGGTGTTCTACACGCAGCATCAGACCGCGCCGTTTCCCGGCCGCATCTATCTGCCGCCGTTCGCCGATCCGATTTCGGGCAACATGCATCCGCTGATGCTGCGCTGGCTGAGCCTGATCGGCATGACCATCGCGCAGTATCTCGACGATCACGGCCTGCCCGGGCTCCATGCACCAGGAAACCTTCGACGTCTGGTATCCCGGCTATCTCGATAACGTCGGCAACTTCCGCCACACGATTTCGTTCTTCACCGAGACCGCGCTCTATCGCTATGCGACGCCGCACTTCTATACCGTCGACGAGTTTCCCGCGACGCGGCAGGGTCTGGGCGACGGAGATGCTCTATTCCAGCCCATGGAAAGGCGGCTGGTGGCGACTGGCGG
Organism: Bryobacterales bacterium; assembly: GCA_963763545.1. Classification (GTDB taxonomy): domain Bacteria; phylum Acidobacteriota; class Terriglobia; order Bryobacterales; family Bryobacteraceae; genus PALSA-243. The sequence goes on along the minus strand of CAVXPE010000038.1, from coordinate 35,284 downwards.
ACGCCTGCAAGTATATGTATGGAGGCCGACATGGCGGTGCTCGAATCTCTCGTCGAAGTATCGCGAGCAGATGGCCTACAACAAATACCGCGCCGCGCGCGACACCATCGAGAAGTTCGAAAAAGATCCGCCGTTCGCCTACGAGATTCCGCGCGAACAGCACGATGCGCCCACCGCCGCGCTGCTGCTGGAAAAGCTGATGCTCAACGGCATCGAAGTGCACCAGTCGGCGAAACCGGACGCGTGGGTGATCCTGATGGATCAGCCGTTCGCCGGCCTGGTGAAGGAACTGTTCGAGCCGCAGGTCTATCCCGCGCTGACGCAGCGGCCCTACGATGTCACCGGCTGGACGCTGCCGTATCAGATGGGCGTCGAAGTCCACGCGGTGACCACGCCGCTGCGAAGCAGTTCCGCGATTCGCTGCGTACGGTGAAGGAAATCGACCGGCCTCGCCGCGCCGTTCAATCGACGCGCCAACGCGAGTTTCCGCGCGGTCAACGAAATTCTCGCCGCCAAAGGCGCGGTGTCGTTCGCGGGCGACGATATCGTCGCCGTCGGGCATCGACAAAGCGCAAGCTCGATGCCATCCTGCGCGAAATCATCTGCGCGCGGCGCGCCGCGAAGGACGCCGGCAAGCCGGTCAAGGCCGCTGCGCATCGGCCTCTATCGGCCGTGGATCGCCAACATCGACGAAGGCTGGACGCGCTGGATTCTCGAACAGTATCAAGTTCCCGTTCACGAACCTCTATAACGCCGATATCATCGGCGGCCACCTGCACGAGCATTACGACGTCATCGTGATTCCCGATATCGCCGAGCGCCAGATCATGGACGGCCACCGGCCCGGCACCATCCCGGAGCGCTACGCGGGCGGCATCGGCGAGGAGGGCGTGCAGGAGCTGCGCGATTTCGTCGAGCGACGGCGGCACGCTGGTCACCTTCAACAACGCGTCCATGTTCGCCATCAACCAGTTCAAGCTGCCGGTGACAAACGCGCTGGCGGGAGCCAACGCCGGACCAGTTTTTCTGCTCCGGCTGCCTGCTGACGGTTCACATCGAAGACGCGAAGAACCCGCTGACCGCCGGTCTGCCGCCCGACACCATCGTGATGTTCGAGCGCGGCCCGGCGTTCGACACCAAGACCGATTTCAAAGGCACGGTGCTGGCGCGCTATCCCCGCGAGCGCTCGCCGCTCGCCAGCGGCTATCTGGCCGGCCCGGACCGGATCGAAGGCAAGGTCGCGGCGCTCGACGCCGATTACGGCAAAGGCCACGTGATCCTGCTCGGGTTCAAGCCGCAGTGGCGCGGCCAATCGCACGCGGCCTACAAGTTCTTCTTTAACTCGCTCTATATTCAGGAATAGCTTTAAAACGTAGTGAAACCTGCCTTCGCAGGCTTACTTCACCACGTCCGCCACGCAGGCCATTCCGGAAAAATACCCCGGATCGAAGATCGGCGGATTGGCGTGATCTCGAACTTCAGGGTTACCGGCTGGCCAGTCGCCTGATCGATGATTGGCGTCCTGGATTGGCCGCTTTCCAATGTCATCTCGACGAGTTGTCCGGTGCGCTTGTTGGCGTCCTGTACGAATCGGAAGATGCTCCATAGTCCAGGGTAGAAACCATACTCATGCGTCGTTCCTTTATAGGAGACCGAAGCTTGAGTGCCGCTGCTTTGACCCGGCCAGACGAACGGTTTCGCCGCCTGGCTCGATTGCGTAAAGGTTCCGGATTGGCCGTCGATGTTCATCTTGACGCTGTCCTGGTCCGGGCTCATCACTGGCTTCACGCTGTAGGTGAACTGCGGGTGGGTGGCGCCGTTCTGATATGCCGCGGCGGTGAAGTCCCCGGCGCGATTCAACATGGCAATGAATGCCGGGTTCACCGTCATGCCACCGCTCGGGAGGGGAGCGAATTTGAAGCCAGTACGCTGCAGAAGTTTTTGCAGGTTCGCGTCGTAGAATGCCCAGATTTCGCCCTTCTTCGGCTCGAAAATGGAATCGATTTCCTCCAGCGTCGCCTGCGCCTGCGCCTTCGGACTGAACGGATACTTCGCCATCAGAGGCCGCATCTTGCCGCAAAGGTCCTTGCCTTTGGCGTTGAGTTCGGCCGGCGCCAGCGACCGCAGCATGCCGAGCACGTATACGATCGGCTCTTCGAGCAGTCTCTGGGAGTTTGCGTCCACATGGCCTTCCGGATCGGGCCGGAACGCCTGCGCCATTTGCCGCGCCGTGCCGGTGGCCTGTTGCGCGCTGGCGATCGCGGGCGCGGCCGCCTGGTCGCTCGGCTGGCCGGGTTGATCGGCGATACCCTCGATCGACGTCTGCAGCGCGACCAGGGCCTGCATGTAGTTCTGGTTGGGCGGCGCTACGAACTTATCCGTGCTGCCGGGCGGCACTACAGTTTGCACCGGCTGAAAGGAGTTCTTGATCGCGGGATCGTCGACATCGGTATTGGTGGAAGCGAGGGAGAAGAGCTCAAGAAGCGGAGATTGATTGCCGGAAAGCTGGTTGAGCTTGGTGGAGGCGTCTTTCAAGCTGGCGTACTTCACAACGGAAGCCGATTTAATATAGCTGCGCCATTCGTTCTGAAAATCGGCATAGTACATCGACTTCAGGTCCTGCTCGAGTTTCGCCGGATCGGTGTTGGCGGTTGCATAATCGCCCAAAACCCACCGATCCCCGCCAATATAGCGGTCGGGGTGAGCCATCGCGTCCTTCATGAAGCCCCAGCCGCCTTTGCTGAAAGCTCCGGAAACGACCCGCGGTTCGCTCACCGCTTGCGCCGCGCCCGGGAATATCTTGTTGTAATCGATGGGAGGATTGGCCTTTGCCGCCTCAGAGAGCATGAAGGCATAAAGGCGTTTCGCTCCTCCGAATTGCGCCAGATAGCGCCGCGCCTTTTCGATCGCGCCGCTGTCGTTATCGCGTGTAAAGGGATTCGCGTCCTTCAGTTCGTCGGAGTAAAACTCGAACTGTTTTTGGGCAAGCTGCTGGCGCTCGGGATCGGCGTTACGGCCGTTCTGCCATAACTTCATCATTTCCGGCGCGAGAAAAGGCTTTGTGCTCTTGTCGTGATTCGAGGTTGTAATCAAGTACGCTTTGAGCGCATCGTAAGTGGGTTGAAACTCGGGACCCGGGGTGGCAGGCAGTCCGGAAAGGAAAGCGAGATCGTTACTTTGCGCCTGCGCGAAAAGCAATTGCCTGAAGCGCGCGAAATAGACTTTGCGGGCCTCGGGATAGAGGTCGTCGCCGATGTATAAGAACCAGCGGTACATGAACGGGGAGCCTTCGCGATGGTAGGTGGATAGCGTTTCCACAGACTGGCGCAGCACATCGAGCTTGCGGAGGGAATCGACGGAAGCGAAATCGGCGCCGACGGCCTCTCCGGAGCCGATGGCGCGGGACGCGTCGGCCACCTGATTTTCCAGGCCCCGGTTCTTGAAGAACGAAATGGTGAAGAAGATCGTGAGCAAGACGCAAAGCACTGCGGCCGCGCCGAAAAGGATGCGCCGAGCGCCGCTGGTCTTGACGCTGGAACCGCTGGCGCCCATGGCGCTGTGGTCGGCCAGCAGCACGTTGGTAAAGAAGTGGCCGAGGAAGAGCCACTGGGGCACCTTGCGCGTGCCCGTAACGACGGGCTGCTGCGGCGCTGCCGCAGCCTGGCGCGACCCGATGCTGAAGATTCCGGTGGCGCCCGCCGCGCTTCCAAAGTTCGCCTGCGGCTGCGAGGCGGCGGCCTGTACCGGCGCAGTTTCATTGATAATGATCGGGCGCACGCCGCTGAAATAGAATCCGCGGAGGAACGGACCCGTAGTCAGTTGGCTGGGGCGGCAAAGATCGACCAGGAACTGTACCGCAGTTTGCCGAACCTTGCGGAACTCACGCGGAAACTCGTATTCGGCGGGCAGCTTGGAGGGATCGGTTTCCCGCGGCAAAAACTCGATACGGGCATCGGCTAGAGAGCGGAAGAGGCTTTCGAAGCTGCCGGTGAGGCGCGCAGTCTCCTCTTCGGCATAGACGCCTTCGGGGCGCGCAGCGAGCATGGGCAGGGTAACGCCGAGCACCTGTGTGGCTTCATCGTTGCTCAAGTTGCGCACGTATTCGGAAAAGAACGGAAGCCGGTCCATCTTGGTGAAGACGGCGTATACCGGAAGTCTGATGCCGAAGCTCTGGCAGACTTCGCCAAGGCGGGCGCGCAAGGCGCGGGCCGAGGCGGCGGCGGCTTCCAGAGCGCCGGGCTTAGTGAAATTTTCGCAATCGAAGCAGATGAGAGCGGCACGGGGGGCCTGTTCGCCTTTGCCCACCACGGACGCCTTGGGCTGGAGCCTTTGGATGAGCTTCTTCCACTTCGGGGTATCGGCAAGCAACTTACCGCCGGCCTCGACGAAAAGGGAATTACGCGTATACCAGATGTTGGCGCTGCGCGTGGAACTCACATTGCCCTGCTGATAGACTTGGCCGGCGACTAACTCGGCGTCTAAGCCGGAGTGGAGCATCACACTGGTCTTGGCGACGCCTGCGTCGCCAACCAACAGGTAAACGGGTAGATGGGCGGCCTTGGCCCCTTGCAATTTGGCCGCCGCCAGTTTGTTTTCGGCCTCGCGGACAAGAAGCGCGACCTCATCGTCGCCAGGCGCGGGAGTCTCGGCGGATTCGGCCGCAAGGGCCTCCGCTTTCTTTTTCTTATTCCGCAGAATGAAATAGACGACGAGGAGGACGATGAGAGCCAGTAATATGACGCCGATAACTATATATAAAGGGTTCATGCGACATGTACCCCGCTGTTGAGCACGATCTTATAGACGATGAACAGTAAGAGCATCAGGCCGGCGCAAATCGCGGCCGCGATGCCGAGCTTGCGCACCCACGGATCGGCGACCGTTCTCGCTTTCTCAGGCGGCGGCGCCCAGTTTGGAGAAAGAGACCCGAAGGGCCCGCGGATCCGCCGGATTTTTTCGGCAGTCATATTGATGATCTGGCCGAGTTCGCCGCGGTTCCCCGCGCTGTAGCGTCCGCAGAACCCTAGCAGCATGCAGAGATGATGGACTTCGAGCACATCCGCGAGATCGGCCGAATCGTTGCGCGCGAGTAGCTGCTGAAGGTTCTGGAAGAAGGTCTCACCCGCGATGTGAACGTTAAATAGCTCTTCCTGGAGCGGCTTGCGCAGCCAATCGCCGAAAATGGGGTTCTGCGAATTGAGAACGGATTCGTCGAGGAAGGCGACGGCCGCGAAGGTAGCGAGGCGCACGTCGTCGGCATTGTATCCGGCCGCGAGGCCGGCGCTGGCGGCGTTCTTCAAAGCCTCACGGGTGTGGTGGCGGAAGGCCTCCGCATCGCTGACGCCCTGGCGGTTTCCGCGCAAGCGTTCGATGGCGGTAAGGACTTCCTGGAAAATAAGCGCCAGACTCTCCGGGCGCCGGACGTTTACGTTTGGCGTCATAGCTAGGTTTCCAGCACGACTAACATTTCGATTTCAGGATCGAGAAAATCTCCCGGCACATAGACGCCAATCTGGCGTGTCTTTACTATGTGATCCCAGCAAGGTCCGGTACGGCTGACGCCGAAGTACTGGGCTTCGAGGCGCGCCGAGATGGCCGGCGGCGGAACCGGCAAGTGAGTCAGGCCGAGGCCTGGAAGCGCGCGCTTCACCAATTCCCTCACGAAGGGCGGAGTGCAGACCTTGATTAGGCGCGGCGGGGAATCCATCAACTCCGCCTCTCCCATGGAGGCGCGGACGCCGAGTACCCAACGGGAACGGCTGAAGACCCGCGTATCGGTGATTTCGCCCTCGAAATAATAGGGCTCTGTGCACTTTAGCGGGATTGAGATGCAGTTGGTTGGGACGATGGTTTCCAGATGCTCGCGGATGTGCCGGTCAAGCTTCTCGAAACACTCGCTGAGGTTATTGTGATCGTAAAGCGGAAGCTCGCGCGGGTGGGAATCGAGCGCGAAAGTGCAAAGCGCTCCGCCAAGGCGGGAAAGTTCGTTGTACAGCTCCTCGGGATGTCCGCGCTTGGCGATGAGCAGGTGGCGCAGGGGCGCTAACGCGGAGTTGACGGAATGCAGCAGCCAGAAATTGGCGATTTCGCGGGTGGAGAACTCGCCTCGGGCGCCGGCGTCGCGGCTGATATTGGAGCTCTTCTCGCTCAGAATGTCGATGAGCCGCTGCGTGAGCGACATCAGGCGAGGGCTGGCGCCGGTGTGCAACAGCGGAGGCACGAACTCGGGATCGTAGGCGAAATGGCCGGTTCGGTCGCGGACCACGCGCGCGACGGGCAGGGTGAGGAGATCGGCTGCAGGTTCGGTATCGAGCAGAAGGCGCACGTTCTTTCGTCCGAGGCGAACGGGGCGCTCATCCACTCCGGTGTTTTCATCGTGCAGAACCCGCGGTTCGGCCAGATAGCGGGCGTCGCGGGCGCCGTTGGCGGCATTAGCGGCATTAGGATCCAGCGCGCAGTTGTAACCATTGGGCTTCCGCGGTGGAATAGCGAGCGAAACCACGAGGCCGTCGCGCGTGGGAGGGAAGAGATCGGCGATGGGGCGGGCCGCCGGGAGTTCGTCGCTTTCCGGCATGTTGAAGGGCAAGCCGTCGGGAAAGACACCGCGGGCATGGACCAGCGAGACGACGCCATTCTGGGCCGCCTCCGTATCCAACTCGATGCCGGCCAAACCGTAGGCGGCGAACCAGAGGGAAGAGGTGGCGAACTGAATTGAATCTTCGAAATAGCGGCTCTGCACCTGGAAATGGTGAGGTCCCAGGTACATGCCTTCCGACCAGACCACGCGCGAGAGCAGCTTCATAGTCCCGTGCGGATTACTGTAGCATGAGGCTGGGCCCCCGGGAGGCATTTGAACAGGGGTTAAACGTGCGGGCGAGGAGTACCTTTCGGGCGCCTCGAGGACTTAGATCGCGGCCGTTTAGGCTAACATGTGGATGGCGGGACGGCGCAATGGACTTTTATCAGAAATACGAATTGATCGATCCGCTTCCGGGGGAAGGGACCAGGAGCTTTCGGGCGCGACAAATTGCCAGCGGACGCGAGGTGGCGGTACACCTCCTGACGGGGGGCAAGACCGCGGAAAACGAGGCGCTGTTGGCCCGCTTGCGCACGCTTCCGCCGGAATCCCTGCGTAAACTGCTGGAGGTGGGCGATAACGAAGGCGTCACGTATGTGGTGACCGAAGCGCCTCCGTATCTGCACTTGGGCGATTGGTTGGAAGCTCAGGAGCATGCGGCTGGCGCCTCGGACGCGGCGAAATTCTCGCGTGCCGGGGCATGGAAGATTCCGGTTTTGGGTACGCCGCCTACGCCTCCAGCCCAAGAACCGCGAGTCAGCGGGCCGGGCGAGTTTACGATGATGTTCCAACAGGCTGCCGCGAAAGAGAAGGGCAATACTGATCCTTTGCCGCCGGCAACGCCCACGCCGCCGGCGCCGTCCGCGGGCGGCCCGGGGGAATTTACACGGATGTTTCAGGCGGGGCAAGGGGCTCATGTCTCGACACTGGCTGCCGGCGAGTCTACCCCGCAGGTAGGGCGGACGCTGCCGGAGGAGGAAGAGATCTCATCGGCTGCAGTGACGACTACAATGCGCATGCCAACGGCGGCAGAGAAGCTGGAAGCGGCTCAGCCTGCCGTCTCGGGCGCACCGACGATTCCAGCAGCGTTCTCTCCTGTGTTACCGCTCGAACCGGCTACTCCAGGGGGGACCTTCGCGATCGGATCGGCGATGCCGCCATCGGCTACGCCCTCAATTTCGTCCCGCCCCGGGGAGTTCACGAGCATGTTCAGCGCGCCGCCGGCCGCTCCACCGGCGGAGCGCAACACGCTTGCTGTACCGGCGGTGCAAGCGCCCCCGGTGGCGTCATCGCGAGTGTCGGGTCCGGGTGAGTTCACAAGCATGTTCGATGCACCGCCGCCTGCGCGATCAGCGGAGAGTAGTACGCTTGCCGTCCCGGCTGTGCAACCGCCTCCAGCGGCGTCGCCACGGGTATCAGGTCCCGGTGAGTTCACGAGCATGTTCAGTACACCGCCGCCGGCGCGAGCGGAGGAGAGCAGTACGCCTGCGAGCCCGGCGACGCAAGCATTTCCGGCGGCGGCGTCACGGGTGTCGGGTCCCGGTGAGTTCACGAGCATGTTCAGTGCACCGCCGCCTGCGCGAGCGGAGGAGAGCAGTACGCTTGCCATCCCGGCTGTGCAACCGCCTCCAGCGGCGGCGTCATCGCTCGTGTCGGGTCCCGGTGAGTTCACGAGCACGCTCAGTACACCGCCGCCTGCGCGAGCGGAGGAGAGCAGTACGCCTGCGAGTCCGGCGACGCAGGCATTTCCTTCGGCATCTCCGCGGGCCTCAGGGTCTGGCGAGTTCACGAGCATGTTCAATGCGCCGCCGCCCGCGCCATCGGCAGAGGTGCAAGCGCATTCGGCGGCGCCGTCGGGGGTATTGGGTTCGCCTGCACGGTCGGCGGAGGGCAGTACGCTTGCCGTCCCGGCTGTGCAACCTCCTCCGGCGGCGTCATCGCGCGTGTCGGGGCCCGGTGAGTTCACGAGCATGTTTAGCGCACCGCGGCCCGCTGCTTCGGCGGAGCCCAAAACGCCTGCGAGTCCGGCGACGCAAGCGTTTCCAGCGGCCCCATCGCGGGTGTCGGGCCCGGGTGAGTTCACGAGCATGTTTAGCGCACCGCGGCCCGCTGCTTCGTCGGAGTCCAATCCGCCTGCGAGCCCGGCGGCGCCGGCACCTCCGGCGCAGTCATCGCGGGTGTCAGGCCCCGGCGAGTTTACGAGTATGTTCAGCGCACCGCCGACGCCTTCGGCGGCTCCGAAGCCGCCTTCGCCGGCGGCACGGGCGTCGGGCGCTGGCGAGTTTACGCGGATGTTCAATTCGCCGCTGCCGAACAGGCCGGCGGAAGGGGATTGGCCGGAGCCGGCGCCGAAAGCCGAAGAGGGTGAGTTCACGCGGATGCTCAACTCTGGAGCCCTACGGGCCGAACCGGCGCCCGCGCCACCTTCTCCCGCCGAATCGAAAGAGGGCGAGTTCACTAGGATGTTCAATACGGGCCGGCCGGCAGCGGCGCAGGGACCACAGTTTCCGCAAGCCGCGTTTCCGCCGGCGCCGACGCCCATGGCGCCGGTTCCAGAGCCGCGGAAGATGGGCGAGTTTACTCAAATGTTCGGGCGTCAGGAGGCGGCTCCAAGTTGCGCGGCGCCGCAAACGCCCGCGCCGAGTTTCTTCGCGGGAGGAATCGGCGCGACGGGCGCGTTCCGCAGCCCGGCGCCGCCATCAGCGCCTGCCGCTCCGGTAGAACCGGCTGGGGAAAGCGAGTACACGCGCATGATGCGGGCGCCGGTAACCCCCGGGGCCGGCGGGGCGGCAGGGGCGCCACCGGCGACTGGCGGAGGCGGCGGGATTCCTATGCCACAGATGCCGATGGCGCCGCCAAAGTTCCAGGCTCCGCAGATGCAAATGCAAGGTCCGCAGGCTGCGGTGCAGGGCGCGCACGTACAGGCGCAAGGCCCGCAAGCTCATATGCAGTCTCCTCAAATGCAAGCGCCGCAAATGCAGATGCCGCCGATTAAGATGGAGGCGCCGAAAATTCCGGCGGCGCAGGTGAAGCCGCCCGACAAGACGAACGTTCTGCTGATTGTGATCGTTTTCCTGGCGGGGGTTCTGCTGACCGCCGTTCTGATGCTGTTGTTAATGAAGCCGAAGTAGCGCTATTCGTAGCGGAGGGCGTCGATGGGGTTGATCTTCGAGGCCTTCATCGCGGGATAGATTCCGAACACCACGCCGACCAGAACCGAGACTCCGAATGCGATCACTACCGACGCGGTGGTGACGATGGTCTTCCACTCCGCGGTGCGCGCGATCAGCCATGCCAGGAAAAAGCCGAATGCGATGCCCAGGAGGCCTCCGCCCACCGAGATCAGCACCGATTCGGTGAGGAATTGGCGAACGATATCGAAGCGGCGCGCGCCGATGGATCGGCGGATGCCGATTTCGCGGGTGCGCTCGAGGACGGTGGCGAGCACAATATTCATAATGCCGATGCCGCCGACGAGCAGCGAGATGGCGGCTATGGCAACCATTACATAAGTAAAGATGGTCTGCGTACGTTTCTGCTGCGCGAGAAGAGCGGCGGGGATGGTGACGGTGAAATCCTGGACGTTGTGGTGAGTGGAATTCAAAACGGCCGTGACAACCTTTGCGACTTCGATGCTGTCGGCATCGGCTTTGAGGCGAAGCTCGACGCCGTCGAGATCGTCCTTGAGGTTGTTGGATTGATCCCAGTAGCGGTATTGGAACGTGTTGAGCGGGATATAGACGATGTTGTTGATATCCTGCATGGTTCGCCGCCGGAACTCTGGGAACCGGCCATGATCTGTTCCTGCAATACGCCAACGACCTGCAGCCAGGTGTCGTTCACTTTGACGAATTTGCCGAGAGCGGAATCGTAGCCGAGCAGGTTGACCTTGGCGCCTTCGCCGAGGACGCAGACGGAGGCGCTAGCGGCGTCGTCGGATTCATCGAAGAAGCGGCCTTCGGCCAGACGCAGACTATGGATGATGGAGTATGCGGGGCGCACACCGAAAAGCTCCGGAATTTCGCGCGAGGGTTTCGGAAGCACGCGCGCGGGATGGAGGGAACGGCGGGCGGAGAGAGTCTCGAGATCCTCGATGTTGGCTTTGAGGATGCGAACATCGCGATCGTTGAGGCCTTGCGAGGAGCGGCGGCGCTGCTGCATTTCCGAATCGCTGGCGGCGGGGCGGGAATCGATGAGAACATTGCGGACGCCAAGCTGTTCGATGAAGCGGAGCGATTCCTCCCGTGCGCCGGCGCCGATGGCGAGCATGCCGATCACCGATCCGACGCCGAATACGATGCCCAGAGCGGTGAGGAGTGTCCGGGTTTTCTGCGCGCGGAGGTTGGAGAAGGCTTGACCGAAATCCGACAGGAGGATCATTGGCCGAGAGCCTTCAGGGCGCTTTGCTGTTTGGCGGCCTGGTTGTTCTGTTGCGTGGGATTCGACATGGCGACGGCATCGCCCTCGTTGAGCCCCGTGAGGACGGCCTGGCTTTCGCTGCGGCGGACGAGTTTTACATCGCGCGGAGTAAAGCCCGAGGGCGTCTGCAGATAAACGAAGGAGCGGCCGTCGCTTTCAAACAGCGCCTGGGAGGGCACCCAAATCACGTTGTCGAGAACTTCCGACGTGATCACGATATTGGAGCTCATGCCGGGGCGTAGATCAGGACCGGTCTCGTCGAGCGCGATGCGCGCTTCGAAGTGGCGATCCCAGGGCGGCCCTGTGGTACCGCCCATGGTCTTGACGTGGCCGGCGTAAGATTTGCCGGCCAGCGCGACAATAGCGACGGAAACCTTCTGGCCGGCGGACAAGTGGCCTTGATCGAGTTCGCCAATGTTGGCGCTGACTTCCCAATTCTTCATGTCGGGAATCTGGACGACCGCCATGCCGGCGCGCACGGTATCGCCGATTTGCAACGCAGGCAGGGGGGCGCCCCAGAAGATATTGCCAGTTGTATTCGGTTGGACGTTGCAATAGCCGGTGGTCTTGGCTTTGATCGTCATGCTGTCGATCATGCGCTGCGCGGTCTGTGACGCGACTTTCGCTTTGTTCAGCGCCGCGTCCTGAATGGCGATGCCGGCTTCGGCGTTGGCCTTCTTGTTGATCATGTCCTGCTCGGCCTGATGGAGGCGGTTTTGGGCAGCTTCAACCGCGAGGTCGTTCTGCTTGGCGACGATGGCGGGAAGCAGAGGATTGCGGCGGACCTCGAGCTGGGCAAGTTTGAGATCCGACTTGGTGGACTCGAGCTGATAGCTAGCCTCTTCTTGGGTGGCTTCGCTGGTCGCCTTGGCCTGGATCACCTGCTGCTCGGCTTCGAGCTGATCGGCCTGGGCTTCGCGGAGATTGAATTCCTGCTGGGTGGTATCGAACTCAACGACGACGTCACCGGCGTTCACCAGTTCACCCGGATCGCGGAGCGACGTGATCGCCATGGTATCGACGCCCGCCATTGGCGCGACCAGCATTTCGGAGTTGCCGCCCTGTAATTCGCCGCGGGCGGAAACGGTGATGGTGACGCGTCCGCGCTTGACGCGCGTGGTGGGGATCTCGGAACCGGAGGAGGTGGTGCGCGACCGCCTTGGATGCGCGTAGCGCGCCCCATCCGAGCACTCCGGCGGCGGCGATCGCGATTAGCGTGAATAGAAGGGCGATGAAACGCTTTTTCATTTCTTGCCATCCATTCTGGCGACATCGACAAGCGCAACCGCGGAACCGGGCGGAATGCCTTTGATTGCGATCTCATCCGGGTTGCGCGCCAGAATTTCCACCTCGGCCGGGCTATATTTGCCGTGATTGGCCAGATACACGATGGGCTTGCCGTTGCGTGTGAAAAGGGCTTTGGCGGGGATGCTGATGGCGTTGGGAATGCGGTCGATAATGACATCCATGCCGCCATTCATATCGGGTCGCAGGCGCGAATCGGGCTTTGCGAGCGCGGCATAGGCATGGAAACTGCGGGTAGGCGGCCACTCGAAGCTTTGCTCGGCGAGCGGCGAGATCTGGGCGACCTTGGCGTTGATGGCGAGCTCGGGAAGGGCGTCGATGCGGATTCGCGAATCCTGACCCATGGTGATACGGCCGCGATCGGTCTCTTCCACCTTGGCGTCCATTTCAAGCGTAGTGAGATCGGGAATTTCGGCGATCTGCTGGCCGGCGCCCGCGTTGTCGCCAGCTTTAAACGGCTTGGCGTTGATCCAGCCTTGCGAATAATTGGGCAGAAAAACGACGATGCCGGAGATGGGAGATTTGACATCCATTTCGGCAATGCGCGACTTGGTGATCTCGACTTCTTTCGCTGCCTGATCGCGGAGACGGGTCAGCGAGGCGATCTTGGATTTTTCGGAGGTTTCGTGTAGGTTGACAGTCGCTTCCTGTACCTTGAGCTTCTCTTCGGCCATACCGAGATCGATCTTGTTTTCCTCACCCTGGATCTGGCTGACGATTTCGGTTTTGGAGGCTTCCAGGCGGGCCTTTTCGACGTTGAACTTGGTATCGGCCAAGTCGCTGGTGTCCTGTTCCTGGATGACCTTGGCCTGCGCGAGTTCCTGATCAAGAGTAGCCTCGGCTTGGCCGAGGGCGGCTTCCTTTTGATCGAGTTGCTGCTGGGAGGCGCTGGAATCGAACTTGACAATGCTTTCGCCCTCTTTTACGGGCTCGCCCGCAGTGGCGAGCCAAGCGATGCGCAACTGAGGAACGATGGGGGCGTAGACAGGAACCGAGCGACGCGCGCGCAGGCTGCCGCGGCAGCGAACGATGACGGAGAAATCGTCCTTTCGGGCGGGCGCCGTGGGGTATTCAACCGCGGCCTGGGCCTGGCGGAGCCGATAAACTTCGGCGGAGGCGCCGCCTATGGCGCCGAGAACGACCAGCCAGATCACGGTGGAACGAATTTTGCGCCAGCGGGCTTTCACTTGGATGCTCCTTGAGCGGGCTCTTCGATGACCAGGGCGGCGGAGAGATCCGGCAGCAGATGAGGATCCGTCTTATCCAGCTTGAATCGCGCGGAGAAACTCTTCAGGGGGCTGCCAAGAGGCGCCGACGCTACCGGGCTGGCGTTTTCGAAATGGGCCGGCAGGGCCACGTCCGGGTAGGCGTCGAGGTAGACCATGGCGTGGGTTCCTGGTTTCAAAACAGCGCCATCGGGTTCGCCCACCAGGCAATAGACCGACATCTCATTGGGATCGAAGATGTTGACGAGAGGCGCGCCCCGCCAGAGTTGGTCGCCTTCCTGCGGATGTCCCATGGAGTTATTGCGCCAAGTGTTTTGCTGGGCCACCATGCCGCCCAATGGCGCCTTGATTTCGAGTTTATCCATATTGCTCTGGGCGCGTTCGAGGGCCACTTTCTGGCGGTCGCGTTGGAGCTCGAGAATGCGGAGAGCGGCGGCATCGGCCTGATCATGGAGCGTGTTCGATTTCTTGAGGCTCTCAACATGCGTGCGCGCGATGGCGGCCTTCTGTTCATTCTTGAGGCGATCGATTTCGCTCAAGAGCGGGCCTTTGCGGAGTTCGATTTCGGCCTTGGCAAGGTCGGCCTGGGCTTGTTGGAGATCGGAGTTGCGCTTTTCGGCGTCGGCGCGGTTTTGGGCGCGCTTCTGATCGGCCTGATGGCTGAGATCGTCGAACTTGGCGCGGGCGTCGCGGGCTTTGTCGATTTGGTCGGTGGAATCGAAGGAAGCGATGGAATCGCCCTCTTTGACTATGATGCCATTGTCGGCAAGGTGGGTAAGCGTCAAGGGGCCGGTTTGGCCATAGATCTGGGGAACGAGAATCTTCGAAGAATGAACGGCTTGAATGGTCCCGGTAAGGCGAATCTCGCGCTTGACGGGCGCCGTTTCCGAAGGTTTGGGGGCGGCAGCCTGCGCAACGGGCGGCGCGGTCCGGTCACAGGCAACGAGTACTAGGGCAAAGATCACCGGCAACAGCGCACGCACGCTTTTCCTCCGTGGAGTAATAGTCTGTGAGTTTAGACGCCACACTCCTGGAAAAGGTTGAGTCAAAAAGATCTCTTAAGATTAACGGCCGCCACATGCCGCCCTCAAACGCGCCGCGAGCGCAGGCATGCTATATTCGACACGTTCCCACATGATTTCAAGGGTGTAGGGGGATTCTGGACTATCCATGTGCGGTATCGCGGGTTTTACCCGCCTTCACGGCGCGCTACGGCGGGGAGTGGCGGCGCGCATCAACGAATCGCTAAGTCACCGCGGGCCGGACCAGCAAGGCATTTACGAGGGCAGCGTGGCGACGTTGTGCGCTGTGCGCCTCGCAATCATCGACCTCGCGGGCGGGGACCAGCCGATCACCACGGAGGACGGCGATACGACGATCGCGTTCAACGGGGAGATCTACAATCACCCGGAGATTCGCGCGGAGTTGGAAGGGCTGGGTCACCGGTTCCGCTCAAAATGCGATACGGAAACCGTGCTGCGCGCGTTTTTGCAATGGGATACGGCTTGCTTTGCAAGAATGCGGGGGATGTTCGCGGCGGCGCTCTGGGTGGATTCGCGGCATCGACTGGTACTGGCACGCGACCGGATGGGCATCAAGCCCTTGTATTACTACCGGCGGGGTGACGATCTCTATTTCGGCTCGGAATTGAAAGCGATTCTGGAGCATCCCGAGGTTCCGCGGGTGCTGGATGAGGAGGCGCTCGACTCCTATCTTGCGGTGAATTACGTGCCTGGGCCGCACACGCTGATCGAGGGAATCAAGAAGGTCCGCCCGGGTCATTTTCTGGAATGGCGCAACGGCAAGAGTTGGATGGAACCCTGGTGGACTTTGACCCGGACGCCGCGAAAGGGAACCTTCGAAGAGGCGAAGGAAGAACTTAACGGCCTGATGCGCGCCTCAGTGCGCGAACATATGGTGGCCGACGTCCCGTTGGGCATCTGGGCTTCGGGCGGCCTGGACTCCTCGGCGATCTTGCATTATGCCGCGCAGGAATCGGCGGCGCCATTGAAGACGTTCTCGGTTTCGTTCGCGGGGCGTAGTTTCGATGAAAGCCGTTACTTTCGGGATGTCGCGCAGGTTTACGGAACGGACCACCACGAATTCGACCTGAATCCGACCGAGGATCTGGAAAGCGCGATTCTGGATTTTGCCTATTATTCGGACGAGCCGAGCGCGGATGCGGGGGCGTTGCCCGTTTGGTACCTCTCGCGAATGAGCCGGCGACATGTCACGGTGGCGCTCTCGGGTGAAGGCGCCGACGAACTGTTCGGCGGGTATCTCACTCATATGGCCGGACGTTTGGCGCGTCCGCTACGAAAGATTCCGCTTGGGTTGAGGCGATTCTTGCGCGGGGCGATCAGCCGATGCATGCCGGTTTCGGACGAGAAGATCGGCCTCGAATACAAGTTGAAACGCTGGATGGAGGGGAGCGAGATGCACCCCGACGAGGCGCACTTCTTCTGGAACGGAACCTTTTCGGCGGAACAACGCCGGCGAATGTTAGTAAGTCCAGGCGGCAAGGGCCTGAGGATGTTAGTGGAGCAGTTAGGCATCGAGAGCGCCCGTTCCGTGGAACGATATTTACTCGCGGACCAGAACTACTATCTCCCCGACGATATACTTTATAAGACGGATCGCATGAGCATGGCGCATTCGCTCGAAGTACGCCCGCCATTCCTGGATCATCGGATCGTAGAGTTTGCAGCGTCGCTGCCGGAAAGTTACAAGATACGCGGCATGCGGCAAAAGTATATCTTGAAGGAAACGATGCGGGGTAAGTTGCCGGGGATGGTGATCGATCGTAAGAAGACCGGTTTCGACATCCCCACGCACGATTGGTTCCGCGGGCCGCTACGGGCTCTATTGACGGATACGCTGGCTGCGAAGGCGGTCGAGGAGATTGGGGTGTTCCGCGGCCCGGCGATCGAATCGCTGATTCGGGATCACCTGAACCGGCGTATCAACGCGGGATATCACTTATGGGGATTGATGACGCTGTTCCTTTGGATGAAGCGATGGAAAGTGTCGGCGACTCCGCGCGAGACGGCGCGCACCTCAAGGCTCTCCACCACTATTCACTGATTGTCGCGTTAATCGCGGCGGCGGTCTTCCTGGGATGCGTTGTAAGTCCGCCTTCGTTGATGGATGACATGGATTCGGTGCAGGCGCAGATTGCGCGGAACATGCTGCAATCGGGCGACTGGGTGACCCCGCGACTGGACGGCATCGCTTATCTCGAAAAATCTCCCTTGAAATACTGGATGATCGCAACATCGTTTGCGATCTTTGGGGTACACGATTGGGCGGCGCGGATTCCCATCGCTCTTTCGGCCGTGCTTCTGTGCTGGGTCACGGCGCGCTTCGGCGCATGGGCCTTCGGCCGGCGGGCGGGAATGTATGCCGGCATTGCGCTGGCTACTTGCGTAGGCCTGTTCCTCTTTACCCGCGTCCTGATACCGGATGTGGTCCTGACGCTGGCTGTGACGGTGGCACTCTGGGGATTGTTGCGGGCGACGGATGAGGCGGAGGAACATCCGGCGCGGTGGGCGCTGGCGATGTGGGCAGCGATTGGGACGGGGTTGCTGTTGAAGGGCCTGATCGCCGCTGTCTTTCCGGTGGCGGCGGGGATTCTGTACTTGGGATTGACGGGTCAGTTACTGGTTCGGAAGACATGGGCGCGCTTGCTGCCGGGACGCGGAATCCTGCTTCTGCTGCTGATCGCGGCGCCATGGCATATCCTGGCTACGCTGCGAAATCCACCATACCTGGATTTCACGATGCACAGCGAACGCGGCTCGTATCATGGCTTCTTCTGGTTTTACTTCATCAACGAGCAGATACTGCGGTTTCTGAACTTACGATATCCCAGGGATTACAACACCGTGCCACGGTGGCTATTCTGGGCGTTTCATCTGCTGTGGCTGTTTCCATGGACCGCTTACCTGCCGGCGGTTTTCCGGCTGGATTACCGGAAGCCGGATCGCGCATCGCGCACGCGGCTGATGGCGCTGTGTTGGTGCAGCTTCATTCTGACGTTCTTTACGCTCTCGACGACGCAAGAGTATTACTCGATGCCATGTTATCCGGCGCTGGCGCTTTTATTAGGCTCAGCGATAGACAAGGGCGACGCCAGGTTAAAACATGGGACGAAGGCGTTGGCGGTAGTTGCGTCGCTGTGCGTCGTGGCGATTGCATCGATTTTGTGGATGGCGCGCAGCGCTCCTACGCCGGGAGATATTTCGGTGGCGCTCAATCAGCAGAATCCGGATGCCTACACGCTGTCGCTGGCCCATATGGCGGATCTGACTCTGGGCGCATTCGCGTACCTGCGCCTGCCGTTGGCGACTGCCGGGGTAGCGTTTGCGGTGGGCGCACTTGCCGCCTGGCGGAGCCGGCAGCGCGTCCCGGTATGGGGCTTGGCCGCGATGATGGTGTTGTTCTTTCACGCGGCGCGGCTGGCGCTGGTAACGTTCGATCCGTACTTATCGTCGCGGCCGTTGGCGCAGGCGCTGCTCGATTCGCCAGCGGGTAAGTTAATCGTGGACGACCAGTATTATGCGTTCTCCTCGATCTTCTTTTACGCGAACCGGCGTGCACTATTGCTAAACGGGCGGGTAAACAACCTGGAGTATGGGTCCTATGCGCCGGATGCGCCGCGAGACGTGTTTATCGACGACGGCGGCTTCCAAAAGCTGTGGGGCGCCGAGACGCGATACTACCTGACCGCGGAAGGGCCGCAAATGCCTCGATTCGAGCGATTAGTAGGCAAGAATGCGCTGCATATCGTGGCGGCGAGCGGCGGCAAATTCCTAGTCACAAATAAATAACTTTTTTATTTAGTTTCTTTTCAACTACTTCCGAATAATTGCACCGCTGAGCGCCAGGCGCCCGGCTGCTAATCTCAAATCGGGAAGAAGGTTTGCGGCTCCGCGAAATTCGCGGGGCCGTTTTCTTTTTGGGCCATAAATGGAAAAACAAAATATTAAAACAAAAATTGAACTCCACAGATGGCGGCGACCGAGTGGGAGATGTTTGAAGAGGAAGGCCGTGAAGAGGCAGAGAGTGAAGAGGCAGCGCGTCCGGACCGGCGTCTGCCGGACTTAGTCCGCAAAGCGCTGGAAGCTTTTGAGAAGCGGCTGAACGAAGAGAACTTCAAACCGACCCTGGCCGAGTATCTGAAATTATTGCAATTCGAACAGGAAGTAATTCAGGAAGACGAAATTCCCAGGGAGATTACGGTGACATGGGTCGAACCGGAAACGGACTTATTTAGAGGAATAGGTTACGATCCGCTGCCGTCGCAAAAGACATTTCACCGTTCGAGATCCCGATTCAAGGGATTCTCCGGGCCGATCGGCAGCGGAAAGAGCCAGGCGCTTTGTCATGAAGCGATCCGGATGAGTTACCTCAATCCGGGACGGATGGGTCTGGTGGGCGCGCCGACTTTTCCAATGCTGCGCGATGCGACGCAGGCGGCGCTGTTCGAATTGCTCGAAAGCAACCGGATTCCATTCGAGCACAACAAGGCGGAAAACGTCACGACGCTGACGGATACGAAGTCGCGCGTGATCTTCCGCTCGGTGGACGAGTTCGAGCGTTTGCGAGGAACGAATCTGGCATGGTTCGGACTGGACGAATTGACTTATTCGCCGGAAGGCGCGTGGCTGCGCCTGGAAGGCAGGCTGAGAGACCCGAAGGCGAAGCGGCTATGCGGTTTCGCGGTGTGGACGCCGAAGGGTTTCGATTGGGTGTACAGGCGATTTTTCTCGGACCGGGTTTCCGGTTATGCGGCGATCGTGGCGAAGCCGTTTGAGAACCGGCATCTGCTTTCGCAGGTGCCGGATTTTTACGAGCGGTTGAAGGAAAGTTACGACGAGAAGTTTTACCAACAGGAAGTGCTCGGCTCTTACCTTGCTCTCACGGGCGGCCGGGTCTATTGGAACTTCTCGCGAAACGATCACGTGACGGATTTGCAGCTGGACCGGAACCGGACGTTGTTCTGGGCGCTGGACTTCAACGTGGACCCTATGTGCTCGGTGATCGCGCAACGGGTTGGACGGCGTGGTGCGGGTGTTGGACGAGTTGTATGTGCGTAGGCGCGACCACGTACGAGGCGTGCCGAGAAGTTTCTGGAGAAGGTTTCCGGAGCATAACGCGGAGGTAGTGGTGTATGGCGACGCCTCGGGTTATCAGCATAAGACTACGGGAAGTACGGATTACGAGATGATCCGCGAGTATTTCGCGGCGAATGGAAAGCATTCGGTGCGATACGGAGCGCCGCGGACGAATCCGCAGATTCGCGACAGGGTCAACCTGACGAACGCGATGCTTGCGATCGGCCTCGGGGAGTATCGGGCTGTTAGTGGACCGGAAGTGCAAGGAACTTATAAAGGACCTCGAACAAGTGTCTTACAAAGAAGATAGTAATCAAATCGACAAAGACGCGCGATAGGATGCGGACGCATCTATCGGACGCTTTGGGCTACCTGCTTTGGCAGGAAGGCAAGCAGCTTCCCGGACATCGGACCGCGCGAGGGGAGGCTGATTTGACACAAGACGATCAACCGCGAACATCCGGAGTACGCCTCGCGCAAGGCGATGTGGCGCCGGTACCGCGATCTTTACGCGGGCGGCGAGCAGTTCCGCGAGCACGCCTCGCAATACCTGGCGCGGCGAAACAAAGAGCCGAACGAGATCTATGCCGAGCGGCTGAACCGGGTGTTCTACGAAAACTACATCGGGTCGATCGTCGATTGGTATGCCGCGACCTTGATGCGGCGGGAGCCGGTGGTGACGTTCGACGGCATGGGCGCCTCGGCGAAGCGCTTTTACGCGGCGCTTTCGAACGACTGCGATTTCAAGGGGACGACCCTGACGGAGTTCTTCCGGCAGGGACTGGTGGAGACCCTGGTTTGCGGAAGCAGCTACATCGTGGTCGATTTCCCGCGGAGCAACGGACCGGCGGCGACGCGAGCCGAGGAGGATGCTTCCGGGCGCTCGCGGGCATATCTGGTGAACTACGGACCGGACGAAGTCATCAATTGGAGTTACGACGAGGCGGGGCAGACTGGAATGGGTCGTAATCCGAACGGCTGCCTGCAGCAATCGAAAGTTACCGATGCGAAGTGGGAGCAGGAGACGCGTTGGATCTACTACGACCGCGAGAACTTTCAAGATCTACCGCCAGGCCGGGGAATCGAAACCGATCGAACTCGTCGACGAAGGAAGACACGGGTTCGCGGCGCTCCAGCGCGTCCCGGTGTTTCGTATGAAGGTGAGCGACGGGTTATGGCTGACCAATAAGGCGGCGCTGCTGCAGTTGGAGCATTTCAATAAGTCGAACGCGCTTTCCTGGGCGTTGACGATGGGTCTTGTTCGCGATGCCGGTGATTTATTCGGATCGCGAATGGAACCAGATTGTCGGCGAATCCTATTACATCCAACTGGGGCCGCAAGACCGTTTCGGCTGGACGGAGCCGGAGGGTAAGGTCTACCAGATCGCGGCGGACAATCTGGAGCAAGCTCAAGGATGAGATTTACCGCGTGTGCTACCTGATGACGCAGGCGGGCGGGAGTTCTGGGTCCGCTCAGTCAATCGGCGCTCGAGCAAGCAATTGGACTTCGAGACGACCGAAGAAGTGCTCCGCGCTTACGGCGACATGGTGAAGGACGCGATGCGGCAGGTGCTGTGGCGCGATCGCGGCAGCGCGGCAGGACGGCGTTGCGATCGACGTCGGCGGATTGGACGAGTTCGATATCGACGACTTCAGCGGCGATTTGGACGACGCGAAAAACCTGCTGGCGCTGGGGATTCAATCTCCCACGCTGACGAAACAGGTCTTCAAGAACGTGGCGCTGAAGTATCTCAACGACGCGCGGCAGGAGATTAAAAACAAGGTTGCGGAAGAGATCGAGCGAGAGGTGACTTAGCGGCGGTCGCACAGATCTGCGCGGTACGACAGTGCCAGGAGGCCTGTCGTACGAAAACGATTGGAGGGATATGGAAGGACTAGACATACAGGCGATTGTAAGGCAGGCGATTCAAGAGTTCACGAGCGAGGAACAGGCGAAGAGCGAGCCGGCTTACAAGGTGGAGTTGCAGGAAGAGCGCAAGCGGCGCGAGCAACTCGAGCGGCGGCTGAATGAAGTCGTCGAAGAGAACAAGCGCAGCCGGCAGGCGGCCGACGAAGCGGAACGAAGTTCGGCGGTGCGCGCGGAATTGCAGCGGCTGGGCGTATCGAAAATCGATCTGGCGTTCAAGGCGGTGCAGGACGGAATTCGTGCGCGGCCGAGGACGGGCGGTTTGTGGCTCGCGGCGAAAGCGGAGACGTTCCCATGAAGGAATATCTCAGCTCATTCGTCAACGAGAACCCCGAGTTTCTGCCGGCGAGGATTGCAGGAGGCAGCGGAATTACGGCGAGCTTCAAAGCTCCGGCTTCGGGTAGCGAAGCCGTTACGCTCGACCGGATACGGCCGGGCATGAGCGCAGAAGAGATGCAGCGGGTACGAGAAGAAATCGTGCGCGTAGCGTCGCAGACCCTGCGAGGTCTGTAGAGAAGTACCGGCTTATGGCCGGCAAAAACGAAAAGGAGAATAGATGGGAGCAATTACCTCAACAAACGTCGCAAACGCGATTGTGAAGCTGGTGGCGGCGGACGCTTTGCCGGTGCTGGTCGGGAACCTCGTCATGGGGAACCTCGTCAATCGCGATTATGAGCCGGTCCTGGCGCATGCCGGCGACACGGTCAACGTGCCGATTCCACCGACACATGGTGGCCAACAACATCCTGGAAGGCGGCACGGTGCAGCCGCAGAATCCGAGCCTGGGCAACGCGCAGATCGTGCTGAACACGCACGTGGAAGCGACTTTCCAGATTCCGGACGTGACCAAAGTGCTGGCGGTGCCGGACCTGCTGAAGGTCTACATGCAGCCGGCGGTGGCTGCGATCGCGCAGAGCATCGAAAGCGACCTGCTGAACCTGTATGCGGGCTTCACGGCGAACACGCCGGTGGGCACGGCAGGCACGCCGATCACCGAAGCGGTGGTGGACGCGGCGGAAACCGCGCTGTTTCTGGCGAAGGTTCCGGCGTTCGAGCAGAAGTATATGGTGGTCGACGCCAACACGTATTCGGCGTGGCGCCAGATTCCGCGCTTCAGCGAATTTCAGAACGCCGGTGAAGCGGGTCTGCGCGCGATTGTCGACGGCACTATCGGAAAGGTCAAGGACTTCTTCGTATTCCGTTCGCAGTTTGTGCCGAAGACCGGAACCAGTCCCGTGAACACTCACAACCTGGCGTTCACCAAGAATGCCATGGGCTTGGTGATCCGCCGCCTGCCGCAACCGCTGCCGGGCACCGGCGCGATCGCCGAATACGCCGAGCTGGGCAATTTCGGCATGCGCGTGGTGATGAGCTACCAGCCGAACACGCTGGCGCAGCAGTTCACGGTCGATGTGCTGTACGGCTGCGGCGTTCTGCGGAACGCTTTGGGCGTGCAGGTCAACACATAGCAGCGTTGTAACGCATCGGGGCCGGGCGCAAGTCCGGCCCCAACAGGAGAATCGGATGGACTTAAAACTTTACTACCAAAAGGTTCGGAATACGGAAGCGGAAATAGCCGAGGCATTTCCCGTAGTCGTCAGCAAAGAGACGCAGGACGGCGGCAAGGACGGTAAGTACGCCGAAGTTACGCGCGCGGTCGCGGCGAAGATGATCGTCGAAGGAACGGCGCGGCTGGCGACGGCCGACGAAGCGAAGGCCTATCGCGATGCGCAGGCCGAAGCCAGGCGGATCGCGGATCAGGAAGCGGAAGCGGCCAAGGTGCAATTCACGGTTGTCTCGACCAGCGAAATGGCGAAGCTGACCGGCGGCAAGAGGGACAAGGTCTAAAGCGATGGCTCTCTTCACGGATGGCCCGATCTCGGGCATCGAGGATCTGACAGCGCAGGACTCCCAACTGCTCAACGTGGCCAGCGTGGAGGGAATCGATACGACGCAGAAGATCGCAATCGCCCAGGAGGACGTGGCGATGGACCTGATTGGCGTGTTGCGCCAGTTCGGTTACGCGGATCAACTGTTCTGGCTTGCTCCGCAGCCTAAGTTGGACATGGTAGTGGTAACTCCGCCGCTCAAGTTGTGGCACACGGCGCGGGCGCTCGAATTATTCTATATGGACGCTTACAACAGCCAGCTCAACGACCGCTATGCGGGGAAGCGCGACCAATTTCATGACCTTGCGAAATGGGCTTACAGCAAACTGATTGAAATCGGCGTAGGTATCGCTGGGACGCCTATGGAGCGGGCGGCAATTCCGGCGTTGACGCCTTTTCCTGGCGCTCTTCCGGACGGGCTGTACTATGTCACCGCAACGTGGGTGAACCGGGCCGGCGAAGAGGGCGCGCCCGCGACGCCTGCAACGATAGCTACTACATCCAGCACCTTCCTGGTCGAAACGGGAGTTGCGCCGGCGGCCGCGGCGGGATGGAACGTCTACGTGGGAGCGGCCCCGGATGCGATGTACCGGCAGAACGGCGCCGCAATCGCGACAGGCCAAACGTGGCAGCAGCCGGAGGCGCTAATCCAAATTGGATCGCTGCCGGGAAAAGGTCAAAAGCCGACTTACTTGCAACCGCTGCCGCGGATTCTACAAAGAGGATAAATGATACCCCAAATTGGAAGCGCGGCATCGGGATTGGTAATTCAACGGTTGACGGGGTCCGGCGGCGCGAACGCGAACCTGGCATCGCTTACGGAGGGCTTGCCCGGAATGCCGGCGCTCAATCCGTCGCAGATCCGGACGGGTAACATCGCGGCGGACTTGGCCGAGCGAAGCACAACCGTGAGTTATCCGGCGGCCAATGTCTACTGCGAAAAGATCGTGAATAGCCAGGCGGAGAAGTTCCGGACGTTCTCCGGAACGATCCAGATGGCGATCGATCTGCGGCATTCGACGGATCGGGTAGACAATCTGCAAGTCCCACCTGGAAACCTACGCCGACGCGGTGATGGGAGTGTTGGACGTAAGTTCCGGCGACTGGGGCGGTGGCATGTATTATGCCGGCGGATACCAGGTGGCATTCGGGCCGGTCAAACAGGGCGGTAAGAACTTCATTCAGACGGCTAAGATCACTTTTGAGATCGGAGTAAGTATCAGTTAGTATGGCGTACATTCTTTCAAATTCAAATCGCTTTTACACGGCACTGGAGAACTCCTTTGGAGCGATCGCTGAAATCACCGCGATGCAGCGAATTCCGGCCGTGAAACTGGGCGTCCAGCAGCAGTTGGCGACCGCAAACAGGCGCGACAAAACGGGCAGCCGAACTTTTCCAGGCGTGCCGGCGGGCGGGCGGCTAAGCACGAAATTCCAGCTGCAAACCTACCTGACGAGCTGGCAGAAGACGAATCCTGGACCTGCGTACGGGCCGCTATTTCAATCGGCGCTTGGCGGCACGCCGGCGCAGTACCTCGGCGGCACGGTGGCTTCCGCGACCGATGGCGCCAATATCGGATTCAGCGCACCGCACGGCCTGGTTCAGGGGCAGGCGATCGCATCGGCGAACGAGATCCGCTTTGTGGCGGCGATCGGAAGCCCGACGACCGTGGTGCTGAACGCGCCATTTTCGACGGTTCCCGCGGCAGGCGCAGGGATGCAGGCCGCAGTGACCTACTCGCCGGCTTCGAGTTTGCCCACGGTTTCGATCTTCGATTACTGGACTCCGGCGACGGCGGTGCAGCGAGTGCTTCGCGGCGCCGCGGTGGATCAAATGGAGATCTCGGTAAACGGAGACTTTCATGAGTTCAAGTTCAGCGGCCTGGCGCAGGACGTAATCGACAGCAGCAGTTTCTCGTCCGGGGTCGCTTCGCTGCAGAGCTTCCCATCGGAACCGGCGACTGGCGCCTTCGACTACTCGATTGTTCCGGGAAACTTGGGACAAGCCTGGCTCGGCACCACGGCGGCGGCGTTCTTCACCGTGACCGGCGCGTCGATCGGCTTGAAAAACAATCTGGAGTCCCGCGCAAGGGAGTTCGGATCGACCCTGCCTCTGGCGATCATGCCGGGACGGCGCGAAGTTGCGGTTTCACTCGAATTGTATAGCCAGGACGACTCGGCGACGGGGGCGCTTGTATCAGGCGGCACGGCAGCAATCCCCCATCAGCGTGATGTTCCAGTTGGGAAGTACTTCCGGCCAAATGACGGCTGTGTACCTGCAAAGCGTAATTCCAACCGTACCGGAATTCAACGACGGGCAGAACCGTCTGCAGTGGCAATTCCGGCCTTCGCGCGCGCAAGGCACGGTGGACAACGAAATCCAGGTGGCGTTCGGATAACCATGACTTACGACAGTGTCGAGTTGGTGGAATCCAAGATAGCGGATGGAGTTAGTTACTCCGTTTCGAAGATGTCTTTCGCGCGCCGCATGGATTTGATGAAGCGCGTGCGGGATTTGGCGCGGCGCGCGGAGTTCCTGGTTGCGGCCGAGGACGCGGGCGGCAAGATGGACGCGGCGTTGCTCGAAGTGGAGATCGAGCGCCTGTACGTGAAGTGGGGTTTGCGGGAAGTCACCGGCCTTGAGGTGGATGGCTCGGCGGCGACCCCCGAATCGCTGGCGGAATCGGGTCCGGAAGACCTGTTCCGCGAGGCCCTGGCGGCGGTGCGCGCGGCCGCTGGGCTATCGGACGCCGAACGAAAAAACTGATCGTCGCCTTCCATTTTCACTTCTCAAACCAAGCCGGTTGGAGGTGCGACGTATGCCGTAAGTCCGGTTTGGAGAAAGCGCGGCGGTGCGGTTGGCTGGGTTACGGGGATGAACCGAACGGACCGCCGGTGTGGGCGAGGAAAAATGTGACGCTCCACACGTGTCCGAAGTCGTTCGTAACTTCCGAAAGCCAGGCCCTGGTGGAGGAGTTTCTGGTGCGGCGCCGGTTATGCGCGATCGATATTGACGACTTAAGCGCGAAGCAAGTAGAAGCGTTTGCGCTGTTAGAAAAGGCGCTGACCGCCGAGGTGAGAGATGGACAACAAAACAGAAGAGCGGCTACTTAACGTATTCAGCGAAGCGTCGGGTAAATCAGCGGGCGGCGCACACGCAAGTGATGCAGAGGAGGCGCCGGCGACCGAGGACCGAAGCCACGCGGACTCCGCGGCCGAATATACAAGCGCCCCCGCCGAAGCGTCCTCGTTCGACGGGTCGCTTGACGGCGGAGCCAGGCCAGAGCTATCACGGAACGTCCGGATCGGCCAGCTCCAGCAGCAGCAGTAGCGGCGGCGGAATAGGCAGCACGATCGAGTCGGTGGCTGGAAGCGTGTTCGGCGGAGCGCTGGGATTGGTTCCGCTGGTCGGCAGTCTGTTTGGTCTCTTCGATAGTAAGTCGACGCAACAGCCGGTCTTTCAGAAGTACGAAATGCCGTCTCCGATTTCTTTCGAAGCGGCCGATACGCCGAACGGCCTTGCCAATGCCGACTACGGCCAAATGGGATTGCCGCGTTTATACGATAGTTCGGACGCCACCGCAGCCTCGGCCGGAAATGGCGCAAGCAGTGGCTCGGTGGCCACCAACGCCTCCGCGGTCTCCAGCGCGCCCGCAGCCTCCAGTAGTCAGGATCCCTCCAGCGGTTCCTCTGGCGGCGCTACCGCGGGCGGAGGCGGATCGGGTATGCCGCAAATCAGCGTGAACGTGCAGGCTATGGACGCGCAATCGTTCATGAGCTACAGCGGTGAAATAGCGAAGGCGGTGCGCGACGCCATGTTGAATCTCAGCTCCATCAACGACGTGGTGACGGAGCTCTAAAATGGCAACGTTTCCCGCATTAAAGACCGGCGCCGTGGCGCAATATCCGGCGGCGAGAACCTTTCGCTACAACAATCAGGTTCTGCGATTCGTGGATGGAAACGAGCAGCGGTACCGCGATTCGGCTGGGCCGCTGCACCGCTGGACGATCCGCCTCGATTACCTGGATGCGACGGAGATGGCCGCGATTGAAGACTTCTTTCTGACCAATCAGGGCAGCTTCGGGAGTTTCGCGTTCACCGATCCATGGGACAACACGTCCTATCCGAACTGCAGCATCGTAGGCGATAACTTAGCGGAACTTGTAAAACAGGAATTTCAAACCGGAACGTCAATAACCATCGTGGAGAACCGGGGATAAGATGAGCGTGAGCGTCTACCCACAACTTACCTCAGGGACGTTGAGCCAGTTCCCTTTGAAGAAACGGCTGCAGCAGCGAACCGTGATCAACAATCTGGCGGATGGCAGCACCGTAAAACTGGCGGATGCGAACGGCGGCTCCACGGGCTGGCAGCTCCAATATGCGGGTTTGACCGACGCCGAAGCGGGCAGCCTGCAGCAGTTCTTCGAATCGTGCGAAGGCTCGCTGAACGGATTTACGTTCGTCGACCCGGCCGGAAACCTGCTGGCGTGGAGCGAAGACCTGACGAATTCGGTTTGGCAGCCAGGTCCGTTGCTCGCGGTAACCGGGGGCGTTGCCGATCCGCTGGGCGGAACGCAGGGATTCAACTTGGCGAACTCAGGCGCGGCGGCGCAAGGCGTCAGCCAAACGCTGAATGCGCCTGGCGGGTATGTATACACGCTCAGCGTTTACGTGCAGGCTAGCGCCGGCCGCGTCCGTAACTCTGTCGATCGGCAATCAAAGCAAGAGCGTCGCCATCGGTCCGAGTTGGACCAGAGTCTCATTCACCGCAAGCGGCGACCCCACGGCGTCCTCGATCGCCTTCGCGATTCAATGCGCGCCGGGCGCCGTCGCGATTTTCGGACCGCAGGTGGAGGCGCAACCCGCGCCGTCCGCATACAAGAGGAGCACCACGGGCGGCGTCTATCAAAACGCGCGGTTTCAGAGACGACCTTCTTCCGTTCACTTCCACCGCGCCCAATCAAAACAGCGTCACAGTGAACATCTTCTATGCAAACCATCTCTAGCTTGAAAGAACAGGCGGTAACCGATACGCCGCTGATCCTGTTCGACTGCGTGCTGTCCAACGGCAGACGCGGAGCACTGGTGCACGCACGCGGTGAGCGTCAACAACGTCCTACGCGGCGCGCGTGCTGCAGCACAGCTCGTTCGACATCCAGACGGCGTCCGATCAGGGAGTCGACGGCAGCCCGAAGATCTCCGTGACTCTGGCGAATGCCGATTCGCACTTTTCCGAAATCGAGCGCGCCACCGGTTGGAAGGGCGCGCAACTTACCGTCTGATTCCTGTTCTACGACCTGCGGAATAACGTGCCGCTTACCGATGCGGCAGTGGTGTTCCAGGGCATCTGCAACTCCGCCGGACCAGATCAAAGAAGCCACCTTCCGGCTTACCGCTACGAACCGGATGAACCTGCAGCGGCTCGTGCTGCCGGAAGTGCGCATCCAGAAGCGTTGCCCATGGCAGTTTCCCTCGACCCCGCGCAGCAGGCCGAGGCGGTTAGTGGCGGCGCCGAACGGCCAATATTCGCTGTATTATCGCTGCGGCTATTCGGCCGGGGCAACCGGCGGAACGGGTAACCTGAATGGCGGCGCGCCGTTCACCTCCTGCGGATATACGCGCACGGATTGCCAGGCGCGCGGCATGTGGACTCGCTTTGGCGGCATCGAGTTCGTGCCGCCAGTGATCTCCGTCCGCGGCTACGGCAAGGACTGGACCAGCTCCGATCTTTCGGTGAATCAGGCGCAGTATAACGATTTCGTCCCGATGGTCTATGGGACGGCGTGGTACCAGCCGCTGGTAGTCTTCGCCCGCAACGACGGCAACCTCACGCGCATGGAAGTGCTGCTGGGCATCGGCCAGATGCAAGGCGTCGTCACGGTGCTGGTGAATGACATACAGATCCCGCTGGGCGTCTCCGGCCAGAATATGATCGGCGACCGGCTGGTACAACGTCGTAACGCTCGGCACGCGCGACGGCGTGTTCGATATGAACTTCACGGACTCGAGCGGGCAGCCGGCGGGCGACCCTTACGGCAGCATGGCGTACCTCTCGGTGGTGGTGCCGAATGCGATCAGTAACGGCAACTCGCTGCCCGAGTGTGCAGGTGCTGGCTCAGGGATTGATCGTGCCTACTTACACCGCCGACGGCACGCACGGCGGCGAGCCAATTCTCCAGCAACCCGGCGTGGATTCTGCTCGACGTTCTGCGCCGCAGCGGCTGGGCGGCTTCGCAGATCGATATCACGAGCTTTGCCGCAGCGGCCGCTTACTGCGATCAGCAGATCAACTCCACCGATCTTAACGGCAACCCGATCACCCTTCCGCGATTCCAATGCAATCTGGTATTGCAGAAAAAGCGCAGCGCGGGCGATCTGGTCCGCGGAATCCGCAATACGGCGCGGCTGTATCTGACTTACGGGCCGGGCGGCCTGCTGCAAGCCGAAGTGGAAAATACCATCGCGCTGCAGCAGCCCACGCAAATGGCGTGGTCGAACAGCACGGCGCAGTTAAACGGGGGATGGCCCAGCTACGAGTTCGGAGACGGCACCAATGGCTTCTCGGGAATTCTTCGGCAAGCCAACGGAGAACCCAGTGTTACCGTGAGTTCGCGGCCCATCGCCGATACGCCGAATAACTTCACGGTTGAGTTTCAGGATAGCCTGAACGGATATCAGCAAGATAGCTTCGCGTGGTCGATCCGGACGATGTCGACTCTGGCCGGCCAGGAAGTTACTGCATCCCTGATGGCGATCGGAATTCCGAATTACGATCAGGCCGGCCGCATTCTGCAATTCAATCTCGATAAAGCCGTCAAGGGCAACGTCTACATCGAATTCAATACCAGCGTCAAGGCGTTCGGCGTGCGGCCGGGCGATATCGTCACCGTCACTTACTTGAAGGAAGGCTTCAACCGGCAGCCGTTTCGCGTCCTGAAGATCTCGCCGGCCACCAACTACCGCACTTCGTCGATTCTGGCGCAGATCCACGACGACGCCTGGTACGCCGATACGCAACGGCCAGCCGACGTCGCCCACCGGGCCGGGGCAGGGCACAGGCGCCGGCATTGGCACGCCGCGTCCGCTGATGGGAAGCGTGATCGATGCAAACGGCAATCCCGAATTCGGAGTGGTGGAATCGGATACCACCGCGAGCGACGGCTCCATCGAAGTGGATGTCTCGCTCAGCTT
Source organism: Bryobacterales bacterium (assembly GCA_963763545.1). Classification (GTDB taxonomy): domain Bacteria; phylum Acidobacteriota; class Terriglobia; order Bryobacterales; family Bryobacteraceae; genus PALSA-243. The sequence continues at coordinate 4,630 of CAVXPE010000038.1, read as the reverse complement.
TGTTCCGCCGGCGACGATAGCCGCGAGCGGTCCGGGCATGCCGCTGGTGAACATCGCGCCGCAGCTTTCCACCGGCGGAACTCTTACCGCGCGGCGAGACGCTCTACTACGCCGTGTCAGGCGTGGATAGCTCGGGAAACGAGGGACCGCTATCGTTTATCGTTCGCGCCAGCGTCCTCGCCGATAGCAGCAGCGTTGTGCTCTCCGGTCTGAGTTTTGCGTCAGGCACAGCGACCTTCAATGTTTACCGCGGCGCCACGCCGTCGAATCTGTACCTGATCGCGACCAATCAGACATTTGGCCGCGCAGTTCACCGACACGGGGTTGGCGATACAGCCCATCGCTCCGCCCGATCCGTTCTTCGATCACGCGAACTTCTATTGGCGCATGGAGCAACTGCCGGAAACCGCGGCGACGATCCATTCGGCATCGACTATCGGCAACTCCACCCTGCAAATGGATGTGAATTCCTACCGCGGCATGACGCTGCGCATCACGCGGGGCACGGGCGCGGGGCAGGAGGCGGCGATCCTTTCGAACACGGCGACGACGCTGACCGTATCGCCGGCGTGGGTTTTTGCGCCGGACGCCACCAGCTACTTCACCGTGGCCGAATCCGCATGGCATTTCGGAGCGGTGGCCAACAGCAGCCCGGTGCAGTTCGAGATTCCGAACATGGCCGGCGACGTGGTGCAACTCACCGGACGCTCGGCCAACGCCAATGATGTGGAGTCGCCCGCGGGGCTCGCCATTGTGACGCGCTGGCAGATTGGCGGGTCGGGGACTGCGGATACTGACGTGCCCGGCGCGCCGGGATTCGCTTTGAACCCGGGAAATAGCGGCGGCACGGTGGAACTAAGCTCGGTATTTTTCAGCGATCTTTCGAATACCGCCTCGATCTCCGCGGGAACCCTGTCGCTCTACTATTGGGACGAACTCCAAGGAACGCCCGCTACGGCCCTTGCCGCCACGATCGGCGCCGCGGATACCACCTTGACGCTGAATTCCGCTGGCAGCGCGGTCGCCGGGACGGTTATCCAGATCGATGGAGAGGCCTTGCAGGTGACGGCCGTCGCGACCGGCGGGACGCAATACACGGTGACGCGCGGCGCATTCGGCACTACGGCGGCCGGGCATAACTCCGCCGCCGTGGTCTACCAGCTTGCAGATAACTACCGTGATCGCTCCCTTTCCCCCGCAATTCTTCGGCAGCGGATACAGCGGAAGCTGGAGTTTTCCGGTTACTCTTCCCGATGTGCGCATCGCCTGCGCCCAGTTGTTCGTGACTAACTCGAAAGGGAACAGCCCCGCGTCCGCGATCTCGCTCACCCACAACGTCGAAAACGGCTTGCGAACGCTCTCCGGCGGCCAGTATTCGATCCAAGTGGAAGGGTTCCTGGCGGTAGATCAGATGGCGGCCCCGCGCTGGTCGTCGATACGGCGCATTCGGTGCGCGACATCTACGCGGTCATCGGAACGTCGGCGGATCAGCCGGTGATCGCTCAACTGTACGTCAATGGAGCGTCGTACGGCCTGCCCTTGACCATCCCAATCGGCGCACCGGTCTCGAATAGCATCGATGGCGCGACGCTTCCGCCGCTGCCATCGGGCGCGAAAATCACGCTTGCAGTGACGCAGGTGGGCCAGACTTTGCCGGGGGCGGACCTGACGGTCCTGATTCGACTCTAATGCCGGAGACTCTCACCAAACTGCGGCCCGATCGCGACCTGCAGTGCTACTTCTTCAGCCCTTCGGCGATCGCGGCGCTCAGCCAAACCAGTCCGACGGGGTTCACCGTCTCCGGATCTTGGCGCCAACAGTTCGATTGGACGGTTATCGAATGGAACCGCGACAATGTCTTCGAGCACCCTGCGTTACGCAATTTACCCGATGGCGACCTAAGCGGCGTCCAGCTTTCCTATCAGGAAACCCGCACGAACTGCATCCAGACTCGATTCAACCTGGTTTCCGACGGTGGATTGGCCTTACCTTCGCATTTGGGCGGAAGTGAACGGCAGCGAGGTGATCTACCGAGTTCCCCTTGCGAAGTACGCAACGGCCGTAGGATCTTACGTCGCGCCGACAGTTCAATTCCAGTTGCAGGGAACCATCACGTCGGGCGACATCATAGAACTCTCCTGGCTCGATCAACACTTCAACTATACGGTAACGGGCAGCGACACGCTTGCGAGCGCCATCAACAACCTGGCCGTTGCGATTACATCCAATCAATCGCTTGGCCTGGTAACTGCAACGGCGAATGGGAACGTAATTACCCTCACTTATCTGGGCGCGCCCGGCTCGAACGGCAATCGCGTGGGTGTTTATGGAATGGTGCACGGTGCGGGAACCGAATCGTGGCGCCGGCGTCCGGCCTATTCAGCGGCGGTCAATCCCCCGCGGCCTGGCAAATCACTCTGAATTTCGCGAATCTGGCCGACGAGAACGGGGCAGCGCTTCCCACGCTGAACAAGGTCCGCAAACTTCGCTGGACGTACTCCGCCGACATTCAGACCGCGAGCTTCGTGCGAACGGATTTCGCGGTCAACATAACGAACTGGACCGTTACCGGCAGTAACCTGCAATATAACGTCGCCGGACCAGGCAGCCGCCGTATCGAGGATTCCGCACTCGATGAACTGACTTACCATGGGACGGGCTGGAGCGCATCGCCCGCGCAGACTGACCCAGTCGAGCCACTTTCGACTTCGGGCGGCACAATCCACTGGACCAGTACACCCAACGATTTCGTCAGCGCTTCGTACACGTTTCCCACCGCGCATTCGCTCTATCTCGGAACGCGCTATGTGACTAAGGGAAGCGCCGTCTCCGTGCAGGTGGATGGAGGCGCGCCGGTTACATTCCAATTAGCGGTACCCGGCGAGGATGTGCAAGTTCGTTTATTGATTGGGCAATTCGCCGCCGGTGCCCATCAAGTAACCGTCACTAACATCGGAGCGGCGGACACTTATTGTTATTTCGACTTTCTCGAAATCGCTCTGCCCACGCCGGAGTTACCCGATTTCGCCCCCCTCGCGACCACCACGCTTGCTACTGATTGGGATACCCTGCACTCGCAGGCGCTCGCGCCGGAACGAACAGCGTGGATTATCCAAAAGCTGGGGTTTCAAGGGAGAGCCAACCACTACACGGGCGCGTTGTGGTTTTACGAACTTACAAAGCCAGGGCAAACTTACGCGTCGGCGACTGTTACTTTTAGCGGCGTCCCGACCTTCGGTAGCACTACGAAAGTCTTTCTGGGACCAACCGAAATCAATCATGTGAATCTCATCGGCGATACCCCCGAGACCATCGCCACTGCCTTCGCTTTGGTGATCAATGCCGGATCGACGGGGGTTTGGGCGCAAGCGAATGGCGCTGTCCTGACGATTACCGCGCGCGCGATGGGAACCGCCGGCGCGATCCCGCTTTCGGCCAGCCCCGAGGCCGGCGCCTTCACCGCGATCGCCGGCAATACGGCGCTCGCCAACGGAGTCGACGGCAAGTGGCTCACGGATCTCGCTGCCGTTCCGCGCATCAACCGCGCGGCGCGGGATTGGAGTACCGCCTACTTCCAGGCGCTGAAGGGCTACGGGCTGTCGGCCGCCACTGCGTTCAGCATGGAACTTGGCAATGGCGACGACACGGTCGCTACGGGAATCGCGCAGCGCTATCCCGATGGCGATGCCGGTGTGGGTGAACACGCCGGCGCTGCAAACCAATTTCAGCCCGCAGAGCACTTGCCTATTGGCAGGAGGTCCATGCCGAGATGGCGGGGATCATGTCCGCCGCCGGAATGACGCCGTACCTGCAATTCGGCGAGGTGCAGTGGTGGTATTTCGCGGCCGCTTCTTCCGGCGGCATGCCATTTTACGACGCTTACGCCACCAGCACGTTCCAGGCGCAATACGGCCGCCCGATGGCGACGATAACCAGTCAGAACGAGAGCCCGGCCGGACTTTCGCAAGAGTGGCGTTCCTGCAGGGATTGATCGGGCAGTTCACCAGCGCAATCCGCCAATTCGTGCGCCAGAAGTATCCCACCGCTAAGTTCGAAGTTCTGTATCCACCCGACACCAACGACACGGCGCTGAATCAAATCGTTAACTTTCCAACCGGCGATTGGACGCCTGCGAACCTCGCGTGTCTCAAGACGGAGAACTTCACCTTCACTGGCGACCGCAACTTGGACCAGGCGCGCCAATCGATCTCGCTGCCCGGGCAAATGGGGTTCCCGCCGGCGCAATCGAGCCACTTGGTCGGAATCAGCGACTACACCACGCCTTGGGCGCGCGAGCGCTCGCTCGCGATCGCGGCCGGCTGCGAATCGGTGGTGCTGTTCGCGCTCGATCAGTTTTGTCTGGTTGGTTATGGGTTGCCGATGAGTACGGGGTCGCGGCGAGCGCGATTCATGGGGGCGTGAAGACTTCGGGCGCCAGGCGAGAGCGTCCCGGGCGGCCCGAAGGGATCGCGAAGTTACGGTGCACATCGCCATCGGATTGCCACGTTTCTTTGACACGCCCCTGGGTTTTGGCTCAACTCGGCTGCTCAATGGATTTGCTAGCGTTGCCTGCAAATTGTTATCATCGGAAATACGGGCCACCCTAGCTCAGTTGGTAGAGCGGCTGATT
>CAVXPE010000037.1:0-95402 GCA_963763545.1 Bryobacterales bacterium | reverse complement strand
CCAGAAATGAGCCTGAAAGTGGAAAATGATTCCAATACGGAGTGAGACTGAAAGGCGGATTCAATTCCAATACGGAGTGAGCCCAAAGGAATGGGTCTGAGAGCTGCTAATTGGGCACCCTTTCGATAGATTTGGTGAAGCAGGGGACGGGTCTGGATAGGTAAGGGGCGGGGGTTGAGCCCCCTTCCCGGCCAGCAATGGAGAGGCTCGGTGCGAAGCGGGATACATCGACTCAAGCAAGGAACCGCACTCGCTTGAGTATATTCAGAAAGCTTGGCGTTTTGCATTTGCCGGGCGGCTTCGGTGTCGCTGTGCTGGCCAGCCAGCTTCCGTAAGAGCGGTTCGGATAAAGCCCGGCTTCAGATATTGCCGCCACTCGCGCAAAGAAGTTAGCTTCTCGAATGGAGTGCGGTAGTCGTTGGCCGGATAGCGCCGTTTGAGGCGTCCACGCACGCCCGTGGGGAGTTTGGCGAAGCCGCACGGACGATCGGACTCCCCCCTTCAGGCTCACTACGCGTTGGACAATTCTTGCTGTTGCGGAATTCGCCATGGGTGAGTTACCGTCGTGCCTGTACGCCGCCATCATCGAAGCTACGCAGAAAGAGTGCCTGATCGGCCACATCGCGCGCGCCTTCACTACGATTCCGGTGCGGGAACGATTTGGCGAACGTCAGCAACGCAGCCAAGAGCAAAATTCGCGCGCCAAAGTAAGCGCGCAGAAAACCCACAGCCGACAGCCGCGGCAGCAAAAGCTGGAAGCGGAGGTCGCGAAAGCCTGCCAGGCGATCCGCGTGAGCATCGGCCTTCCTGGTTCGGTCCACCGGTGGGACAGCGAACAGTCTAAACCCATGCACCGCGGCAGTGCCATGAAGGCCAGAGGAAAAGGCGACTCCGAAAAGCTGATCAGCTGATTCCCCTTGGAGACGTACCTACTTACCCAACTCGAAACTGTCGAGGACGTTGCGTCGAAACTGACCCCATTAAGGGGTTTTCAAGCGATCTCGCGCCGCTGACTCCACTTTATCCATAATCTTAGCGTGCCAGTTTGTGTGCCAACTCGAAGGTATTCAACCGCAGCGTCATTTTGGCGTGTTGATGTAAACATCTCAAGCACGGAAGCAGTTTGAGCAAAGGAGGAACCGCCGTGCCTTGTCCCGATTGCGGCTCGCCCGCCGGGACTTGCGATTTGCCTCGTCCATTGAGACTCATGATCTGGAATGCGAGCCGCACGAAACATTCAACGAAGAATTCGTTGTTTGTCGGGAGTGCGGCGGGAGACATGACGTCTGCGAGTGGGATACCCTGTGCCCATTCGGCACATATTTCAGTGTTCCAGAAATGGGATGGTCCGTGTTCCGCGACGAACCCCACCGGCCGAACTCAACCCCTACGGGCGGATCCTTGCCGCCCAGCCGCCACCTGCCGTCAGGCGAATCTTCATACGGGCAGCGCTGCCGATCTCAGTCTTGACCAGCTTGTAGTCGCTCGCCATAGCGGTCCGCATTTATGCCGTCCTGATAGGCTTCCATCCTGAATTTGCCTTCGGGGAGAAACGACAAGTCGATCTCCAGTTCGCGCGGCGTCCAGTTGGTCATCGCGCCGATGTACCAGTCCGGTCCCGTGTCGCCGGGCCACAACCACGTACTCGCGCGATCTTGCGCATCCAGCACCCTGGTCTCATCCCAGACGGTCGGCACCGGACCCGAGAAACTCCATGCTTCCGGCTCGCGCAGATAATTCGACGGGCTGTCGGCCAGCATCTGCAGCGGGCTTTCGAATACCACGTACATCGCCAGTTGATGGCACCGCGTGCCCATGCGCCATCGGGCCGGTCAAAGATCGGCGCGAAGCCCGCTTTGTCGCGTTCAGCATCGCGCCCGGCGTGTAGTCCATCGGGCCCAGGAACATTCGCGTGAACGGCAGAGTCACGTTGTGTATCGGGTTCGGACTCCGCGCTCCATTTGCTCCACTCCATGCCGCGCACCCCTTCGGTGCTGATCAGGTTGGGCCAGGTGCGCGTCATGGTCGCCGGTCTCTGGACGCCATGAAAATCGAGCAGCATCTTGCGCTTCGCCGTCTCGCGGCCAGACTTGTGATAGAAGTTCGATCACCATCTGGTCGTCGCGCTGCATGAAATCGACCTTGATGCCCTTAACGCCCCACTTGCTGAACTGGTCCAGCGCCGGCTGTCAACTGGTCGGCCAACGTCTTCCATACCACCCACAAGATGATGCCGACATTCTTTCTGCCTGCCGTAGGCCACCAGTTCCGGGCATGTTGATTTCGGGAACCACGTCGAGCACGTTTCCCAGCTTGTACCAGCCTTCGTCCAGGACGATGTAATCCAGCCCGTATTTGGCCGCGAAGTCGATGTAGTACTTGTAAGTCTCGGGTATTGACCCCGGCTTGGAAGTCCACGCCGTAGACGTTGTTCGCGTTCCACCAGTCCCACGCCACCTTGCCGGGCTTGATCCACGAGGTGTCCTGCACCTGCGACGGCTTTTCCAGCAGCCAGACCATCGGGTTGGTGATCAGGTCGCCATCCTTCGTCGGCGATTCCCATCACCCGCCAGGGATAGGTGCGCGTGCCGCGAGTCGACCGCGATGTAGTCGGCCGCCTCGGTAACTCTGATAGTCGCGGTCCCGCTCTAGGTTTTCCTTCAGTGGGTAGGGCGGGAATACGCGCCGTGATGCCAGCGCCGCCCGTGCCGCGCAGCCACAGGCCCGGATAATCTTCGACGTCGGATTCGGCGATCGCCACCTTCACGCCTTCCGCATCCACCACCGCCGGCAGCGTGGCCAGGGCGGTCGGAGCAATCTCACTCAACTTGCGCGGCATGTATAGCCGCTCGTTGTGCGAGAAGAAGCTCTCCTCCTGCGGATAGAATACCGTGTCGTCGCCGGCGAAATTGAACGCAGCTTCTTCACCGTAGATCTTTACCTGGGCCTCGGCAAGGAAGTTTCCAGGCGGTAAGCCGCGCCTTCGTTGTAGGCTCGAAAGACGACTGCAAGCCGCCTTCCGTTTCGATCCGCAGTTCGTTGTAATGGTCGCGAATACGCGCGAACTTCTGCCGCACCACAGGTTCCAGCATCTGATCGACGCTGCGCTCCTTGACGCCCTTGACCTTCAAACCCAGGCCCAGTTTGACATGATCGATATCGATCGACGCCGTGGAGTTCCGGAGCAACGCCTTTCCGTTCACGAGGACGTCATATTGGAGTTGGTCGCCAGTCCGAATCTTCACTTCGATCCGGTTATCCGGCGACCGCAGGTTGTAGTTCCCTTGCGCAGCCGCGCCGCTGGTCAGCCAGAGCACCGCCAAAGCCGGTACGAGCAATGTCTTCAGTTCATGCATTGATGGTTCGCCATTCCGAGTTCGTATCCCATTCACTCCTTGATCTTGATTGTCACACTGCTTGCTCAAGGCTCCAGTGAGGTGGCCGTCATTCGAATCGAGCCAGATTGGTCGTTGATCATCGCGGGCCCCCGGGCCAATGGACCGCGATTCGCTGCGGGCAGGGCTCGACCCCTTAGTATCGGTAGCCCACTCCAGCTTGGTCGGGTTTGATTGACGAAGTGAGGCAAATTGCTTCATTAGTGTTTGGTAGCCGGGGATCTCGTACCTGCTAAGTGCCCATTGCGAATGATGCCCGAAGCTTCATTGGCAGTTACGTCGATTTGATCGTCATGAAGCTTAATGTCCAAGATGTAGTGATTGATGTTCGCGACAAAATTCACGTCGAGCAGAAACTCGCTGTCCCCAGTCCACTTTCCCTGTCGCACCGGCTATCATGTTGAAACGGGCCGTTTGGCTCGAGCGATAAATGCCGTCTAAGCCGACGGGGAAACTGAGCAAGCTGCCGTAATATTTCACAATCCACCGTCGCTTCACCGCTTTTGGAAACTTTAGCGAAAGGCTATCGAGGCGGGATGGATTTACCGGGAATTCATAGACAGCTCCGGAAATCGAGGCCGCCATCGGTGTAATCGGCGACCGTCGCTCCTGCTGGCGGCGCCTTACTCGTCTCCTCACTTTGCCCTCCAAACGACTGTAAGCCGCGGCATTGGCGGGGAGTGCCCGATTGGACTTTACCGCCGGCGGACCATTGGTCGATCTGCCCGGTGTTTCCCCCGGCCGTGGCTCACCACGATCATGTCGAGATCCGGCAACACAATCAATGTTTGACCTCCGCGTCCGTTCCCGCCAATACTGGCGCCCGTTCGGCCCGTTGATGCGCCCCATTCGTATCCCGACCCTCCCGGGCCGCCACGCGCGTCGACGGGAGGCGCAGTCGACATCTTTACCCAACTGGCTGGCACGATCTGCTTGCCATTCCAGTTCCCGCCATGCAGATAGAGGTGCCCGATCTTCGCCACATCCTGCGGGAGAAAATGGCTGTCGCCCCAGCCATGATTCCGTCCTTGCGGATCGTCAGCCCAGACTACTCGTTGCATTCCCAGCGGCTCAAATAAATATTTCCGTCCAAATTCCAGCTCACTCATATGGGCCGCCGACCCGATTACGGAACCTAGTAAGTGGTAGCCGGGACTGCAATAGGCGGAATGGCTTCCTGGTTCGTATTTCATGGGAAGCACCAGCGTGAATTGAACCCAGTTCGGCGAGCGCTTCATCTGTTCGAGTTCCAATGCCAACGCCGAGTTCAACCTGGGAGCCGCACTTGCAAATTCAGGCCGGCCGCAAGAAGCGATGACGCATTTATCGACCGCCTTGCGGCTGCAGCCGGACAACCCGCGCCTGCGCCAGAGCTTCGAATCGGTTGCTGCCCGTTTAAGAGAGGGCGGCGGGCAGTGAAGGACAACTGGGGCAACATGAACACCACGGTGGATCTGAAGAACGTCGTGCCCGGAATCGCCACCGAGACTTCCGCCAATCTTTTCGGCAAGGTGCCCTCCGGCAACGAAGTAACCACGGTTGCGGATGGCGGCGTCCCGATGATGAACCTGTCTGTCAAACTGCGCTGGTAAGCCGCTTTCGCGGCCCAATTGCGCGGCTACACGCTCTCCAAAGCCGCCTGCATCATGGCTCGCGCATACGCCACGCTGAACGTGATGCCCGTGTACCCACCGCCGCCCGGATAACCGGGCAGGCGTCCGCCCGGCGCGATACGATCGCGGTCGGCGTCCATTGCCCGCGGGTGTTCGGGATAGATCGATCCCGTGTACTTGTTCTTCACCAGCGCTTTCATCACGCCGAACATGTCGTTCATGCCCGCGTCGATGAACACTTCCTGATACTTTTCGTAAGGCTTGACGACCTGCACATTACGAAAATGCACGTGATTGATCTTCTTGCGGCTTGCAAACCAGTCGGCCGTGGAGATCGCGTCCGAACCCATTTCGCGCGTAACGCCGCAATCGAAGGTTATGCCATTTGCCGGGCTGTCAACGATTCCGACGAAATGCTTCCATCCGTCGACCGTGCCCATGATTTGTTGCGAACCTCGGCTGATGGGCGCGGGCGGATCGTTCGGGTGAAGCGCCATGCGGACCCCCGCTTTTTCGGCGGCGGGAATCACGGCCTTCAAGAAGTAAGTCACATTAGCCCACATTTCCTGGAGATTGTGCGTGCCCTCGGATTCGAGCGGCGGAAGGTCCTTGAACTTGATCTTCTTCGCTTCCGGAAACGCAGCGAGGGTTTCGGGCGTGATCTGCCCATTCTCGTCACGGTAGATCGGGCCCACAACCTGTCCGGTTTGCGGGTTGAGGAGAAGTTCGAGTTCGTAATCGAAGCCGGTATACCCGGCGCGTGCGCGTCCGACGGTTTCATAGTAGCCTTCGATTGCGCGGTGTGCGTAGAAGTTGTATTCGACCACCGGCAAGCCGCCCTTTCCAGCTGCTTCGACCGACGCGATATACTGCTCCAGATCTTTCGCACGATTGGGCTTGCCGTGCCGCACGCTTTCGGGTGCATCGAGCATGGCGTTGTAAGCGACGCAGCCGTTGTCTTTGGCGGTCTGAACCGCGCGGCGCACCGTCTCTTCCGTCCAGAGGCCCCCTCCGCCTGCGATCCCGACGCCGATCAGATGGTTGACGCCGAGTTGCAGGATGCGCTCATAGGCTTGCGGACCGCCGCGGCCTCCTCCGAATCCGCGCCCCGGCGGCGCTTCCGCGGGCGCCTCGGCCTGCGGCTTCGACTCCAGATATCCGCCATATCCGCCGCCGCGGCCGCCGTTTGGCGCGGGAACGTTTTGCGCCGCGGGTTGGACGGAGGGACGCAACGCGGCAGGGATTGGTCCGCCCCCGTCTCCCAAAGATAATGCGAGCTTCGGCGTGTCCGGGCCCTCCAGTATCGGCCACTGGCGAGCCGGCGCGCTTTCCGCCACGATCTCCAGCGATTGCGCCAACGCGGCAGCGCCCGCACCGCGCATCATTTTCCGTCGCGAAAATCGATGTCCCATTTTCGGGTTCCTCCAGCGAATCCTATTCTTGCAAACTCAGGGCGATGATGTTGCCGCCCGAGACGACGGTAATGTATTCCTTGCCGTCAAACTGATATGCCATTGGCGAAGCATGCCAATTGGGCGTGTTGGCGCCGAATGTCCAAAGGACTTTCCCGTTGGCGGCATCGGCGGCTACAAACGATCCCATCTCCTCTTCGAAAAAGACGAGGCCGGTGGCGGTCGAAAGCGTGCCGCCCCACGAATTCGCGCCGCCGGGCTGCGGGATTTGCCACTTCACGACGCCCGTTTGATAATCGACGGCGCGCAGGATTCGTTGCGGCTTGAGATCTGGCGCGGTGCGCTGCGTGCCGCCAAGATAGGACTGTCCGGCGATCCAATCCGGCTGGTCGCGTTTGGTGTACACGCTGCACTTCTCGTTGGTCTGGAAGTAAAACATCCCAGTCAACGGATTGAATGAGGGTGAATACCAATTGGTAGCGCCGTCCTGAGAAGGACAGACGCGTGTTCCAGCCGCGGTTGGCTCCTGATTGGGAAGCTTTACAGGCCGTCCGTCCGGGCCGATTCCGCTGGCCCAGGTGAGATTGGTGAGGAACTGTTTGGCGAGCAGCAGCTTTCCATCGGCGCGGTCGAGGACGTAGAAGAAGCCGTTGCGATCGGCATGGAGCATCAGCTTGCGCGTTTGGCCCTGCCAGGGAGCATCCACCAACACGGCCGTTTCGGCGGAATCCCAATCCCACACATCGTGGGGCGTGAACTGGTAATACCATTTGAGCTTGCCCGTCTTGCGGTCGAGCGCGAGGATGCAATCGGTATAGAGGTTATCGCCGGGCCGGTCATCGCCGTTGTATTCTTCCGACGGATTGCCGGTCGGCCAGTAGACGGTGTCGAGCTCCGGGTCATAGCTGCCGGTAAACCAAGTCGGGCCGCCGCCGTGGGCGAGTTCCTTGCCCTGCCACGTCTCCGACCCTGGCTCGCCGCGGCCAGGGATGACGTGGAAGCGCCACACCTCTTTGCCGGTAGCCTGATCGTAAGCCGCAACGATTCCGTTGGCCCCGTGCTCCCCTCCGGCAACACCCGTAATGACCAGATCCCCCGCCGTCAAAGGCGCGGAGGTTGCGAAGTAATTCTGGGACGAATCGGCGATCACGGAATCCCAAATCTGTTGGCCGGTGAATCGGTCGATGGCGATGACATGCGCATTGTCGGTTTCGAGGAACAGCCTGTCGCCCGCTACGGCGGCGCCGCGATTGACGCCCGCGTCCTGAAACAAGGTCGCCGTTTTCGGCCGCGTAAATCGCCAGACCTGCCGGCCGCTGCCGGCATCGAGCGCGATGCACTCATTCACGTTCGTGATATACATGAGGCCGCCCACAACCACGGGAGTCATCTGCAGCCGGTTTGGCGGCGCGGCAGGCGCGGCGTTCGGTCCGCGGCCGCCGAACGCCGCGGGATAGGTGAAGATCCAGCGCGGCGCCAGGCGGGTGACGTTGCCTTTGCCGATCTGGATCATTGCGGTATATCGATTGCCGCGCGGATCGCCGTTATATCCCGGCCAATCGACCTCGGAAGTGACTTCGCGGAATCGATCTCCGGCGCGCCGCAGCAGATGGATCTTGCCATCGTCGGTGCGCATCTGCAGGTCTTCAAAGCCTTCGCCGAGTTGGACGCCCTGCAACGTGACGCCGCCTACGGTCTGGGCCGTGATTCGCTGTTGACGGCCGAAGCCGCCGCGCCCGCCGGCTGCGGGACGCGCCTCGATCGACCTAATGAACCGGACCAGAGCCGTAAGTTCCGGGCCGTCCACCGGGTTGGGAGGCATTCCGCTCGCGGGTAGGCCGGTGTGAATGAGGCTGGTAAGCTGCTCCTCTCCACGGAAGTTCGCTAGCCGCGCGGTGATGTCGGGACCCATCTCACCGCCCTTGCCGTCGCCGCCGTGGCAGCGCCCGCAGCGCCGTTCGAAAGAGAGGCGCCCCGAATCGACGGCCGCGCCGGCGGGCTGCTGTTGCGCGGTCGACAACAGTGCGCTCGATAACAGGAGGATTGAGAGATGTGACGGCTTCATCGTACGTATTGATAGCTTACAAAAGCCAATCGCCGGCCGTCGGGAGACCATGAATTGACATTCATCGTACCCTGGCCGCCAAAGAGCTTTGTCAGAACCGTAATCCGGTTGTTGGCAAGCGTCATTATGCGTAAGGTGACGTCCTTGTCAGGAGGATGCTGATCGGCAGGTACGTCCCTGTCGAAGGTGACGAATGCCATCCGGGCGCCGTCCGGGGATAGGTGCGCGAACCAGTTGTTGTAACCATCGTCGGGCGTGACCTGCTGCTGTTCGCTCCCGTCGGGCTGCATGCGCCAGACTTGCATGCTGCCGGAACGTGTTGAGTTGAAGTAGATGTGCTTCCCGTCGGGCGAGTACTCGGGGCCATCGTCCAATCCTGAGGCCGTGGTAAGGCGCGTCTCCTCTCCGCCTGTCACGGGAATCGAGTAGACATCGAAGTTACCATTTCGCTGCGCGCAGTAGACCAGGGTTTGGCCATCTGGAGAAATGCCGTGGAGATAACTCGGCGCATTCTGCGTAATCTGTCTGGGCGGGCCGCCGACGAGCGGCATGAGATAGATTCGCGAGCCGCCCGGCTGCGTTTGATCGCTGATACCCACCATGCTTCCGTCTGGCGTAGGTACATGATCGTTGTTAATGCGCGCGGCGGAACCGGAATTCAACTGTGCTGGCTTTGCGCCGCCATCGGACGGAATTCGCAGGAGATGTCCGCCTCCGTTGAATACCAGCGTATCGTCCTTGAGCCAGTTAGGCGCCTCGAAGCGTTCCGCCGCGGAATAGACGACTCGCCGGTCGGTGGATTGGACAGTCACGGTTTCGAGCGTACTGTACAACCTGCCCTGCCCCACGGCGGGTGGGAGCGGCGTGATCGTAACGTTGGAGAAGGTCGCCGTTTCGATGTTGTCCTTGTTGTGCGCGCCCACGCCGATGCCAATGTAGAACGGTTCCCGCAGTGCCACCTTCATCGATGGACCCGCAAAATGCATCTCCTCGCCTTCGCCGGCGATGGACATGTAAAAGTAGTTGCCGCGCTTGACCAACTGCAGGCGCTTGGGAATGGCGGTCACGTTGGCTTGCACTTCGTGAGTCGCCGCGCCCTTAGCGTCCCGCGATTGAAGAGAGGTCAATCCCGCCACATGCGCGGCGACATCCGCATAAGCTGAATCGGCATCCAGACTCTGCCGGATCATGAGCATGGCCTTCTTGTGCGCCTCGCCAGTTGTGGTTGCAAAGGCGATGTCGGCCGCAATCGACACGTCGCCGGACATCTTTTTCCAGGCGAAGAAGAACCCATCGGCCGTTCCCCAGACATTATCGCCGCTGCCGGTTACTTTGTAGCTCTTACGCACCTCGTCGTACTCGACCGAACCTGGATGTAAAACGACGCCAACATCGCTACTGCCTTCGAAGATTCCGGGCTGACCGGCGGCGTGAGAGAACGGAAGCGCAGTCAGAACGGCCAAGCCTGCGATGAAACTGCGGAGCGGATTTGTCATTGGCTTCAGGGAAGCTACACTATGACGCGATCTCCACCGATACGCAACCGCGACACCGTGTACCCCCCCGTTTAAGTCATAGATATGACGGCGTTAATTTGCTCGTATGGCGCATGGTTGTCCGGCTCTTTGTGCCGGACGCCGCGCCTTGCCGTGGATTGGTCCGGAAGGAGCACCGGAGTGTATTACGGTTTGACGCGAGCGTCCGGGCGCCTTTCCGGGTACAATTCTGTATACAAAACGCGGTGCGCGCGCGCCGCGACAAAGGAGAATGTATGCACGGGTTCGTTCGCTGGCCCCGCCGTTTCCCAGCGGCTCTCTGCGCCTTGAGTTTGCTACTGCCCCAGATGCTCAAAGCCCAACTCTGGACGTGGAGCAAAGAGCAGATGCTCGAATACACCAAGGCGTGGACTGGCGAACGGTTCCCGGACGGGCGCCCAAAGGTTCCCGATCAGTGGCTTGAGCGCTCCAAGGAAACATCCGCGGAAGAGATCACGATACCGAGCGGCGGCCGAGGGGGAGGCGCCGGCGCCTACAGTCAATACGAAGGCGACTTCCGGGTGCTTCATCCCGATATGAAAATGGCGGGCCGCGCCTTCACGGTGATGTTCATGCCAAACCGCCCCGACCTCGATTCCGTCATCACGTCGAGTTTGCGCGCGCGCGGAATTCCCACTTTGAACAACCAGTACGTGATCGACATGCTGCAACCGGGCGATGTGCTGGTGGTGGATTTATACGGGAAGCATGAAGGCGGAACGATTGTAGGCGACAACCTGTTTTACTACATTATGAAGGCCACCAAGGGAGGCGGTCTGGTGGTAGATGGGTCGTTCCGCGATCTCGATGGAATTCAAGATATGCGCCTGCCCTGCTACTACCGATACGCGCATCCGAGCGCGCTGACGCCGCAAACGACCACGGTCGCCGGGGTCAACATTCCGATCCGGATCGGTAACGTTACTGTTATGCCGGGCGATCTCGTTGCTGGCGATAAAGAAGGCGTGTCGTTCATTCCGCCATCCCTTGCGGAGGGGATTCTCGACCGCGCCGACACGCTGCACATCCACGACGAATGGACGCGCAAGAAATTCGACGAATCCTTCGATCGAAGTCCACATGGCCTGGCTCATGTTGTACTGCTCGGGTTCGCGGATCTTGTCGGCCTTCAGGTACGGCGAGCCTGGAGGGAAGAGGGTCACCACGATCCCGCCGGGTAGGATGGGTTGAGGCGCATAGGGAGCGTCCGTGGCGGGTAAGGGCTTAGGGATGCTCATAGGCGCCGGAAGTCAAGGCCTTCCCATCATCAGCGTCGACAGCAAGAAACGCGAACTGATCGGCAATTTCAAAAACACCGGCGCCAAATGGGATCGATCACCCATTCTAGTGAACGATCATGACTTCCGTTCCGATGCCAGCGGGGTGGGCATCTCCTACGGCATTTATGACCCACCCCACAACCGCGGCGCCGTCTGTGTCGGCATCTCGCATCACACCCCGGCGTTCGCCGCCCATTCCATCGCCACTTGGTGGAAAAGGGAAGGAACCCGTCGTTATGGGGCGGCGCCCAAACTTCTGGTTCTGGCTGACTCCGGCGGCAGTAACGGTTGCACTTCCTGGGCTTGGAAGACGGAGGTCCAGGCACAAGTATGCAATCAGTTTGGCATCGCCGCCACCATCGCTCATTACCCTGCCGGCGCCTCCAAGTGGAATCCCATCGAGCATCGCTTATTCTCTGAGATCTCCAAAAACTGGGCTGCCGAGCCCCTCGACAGCTACGAGAAGATGCTCAAGTTCATTCGCACCACCAGCACTCGGACCGGCTTGGTTGTGACCGCGTATCTGGACCGAGGCGAGTATCGAACTGGTCTCAAACCAGACCCGCAGTTAATCTCCTCACTCCGACTCACCCACAGCAAACTACTGCCGCGATGGAATTACACCATCCGGCCCAATCTGTGAAATTATTTTTGAGCCGTAGCTTAGGTACGGGCAAGTCGGCTTCTCATCGCAAATCACCGTAATCGGGACAGATGGGTGCCCATTGCTGAGAATTGGAAGTGCTGGCCGAAACAATCGGGCGCTTCTTAGAGTCCGGTCGCTGGAAACCAGGCTCTTCCTGCTGAGCTGATAGTCGCGGCGCATCGCCAGTAGGTTGTTTCATAAGTTGCATCTGCGCGTTATCGCGCAGCGTTGCGCGCGTTCGCTCAGATCATTGAGCGAGCGCAACCGCAAATGGGTCACCGCGTCGTCTGGGGATGAAAGCTTATCCCCGTTAACCAGCAGAAAAAGAGCAAGCGATCGGCTTCCTTTTGCCGCGGTTGGAAGATCGTGAGAGCCGTCATCGTCATCGTGCTTTCTTTCTTGCAGAAAGGCTACCACAAGCCTGAGGCAAGATGCTTCTTGTGGCAATGCGGCATCCCGCGTCGCGTATCGTTCGGCAATGCGTGAAAGGACGCTGCCCCTGCGGCAGGCGACCCAATCATGGCTCATCGCCGTTGATAAATCAGGCCCGTGCGCGGTGATGGAATTGCACAATATGAAAGCAAGGTGAGATCGATGGAACTCGACATGGGAATCGGCTTATCTGGTGAGCTAAAGAGGTCGAATCACACGTCCTCTCTATTTACGGAAACACGGGAGGTCATTGACCGGCACACGGTTCTGCGCAGCCAGCTCGAGAAGGCGGCCGAACTGGCCGGTTCGGTCGTGATCGAGCAGAGACCGCCGCTGTGCCGGATCCTCCTGCCGCTGCACCGCTTGTTCCAGGAATTCAGCGCGGAGCTGGAGTCGTATCTCGAACTGGAGGAAAACACCCTTTTCCCGGATCTGCTGGCGTCCTTTGGCAGCCGGCTTCCGGCGGGAGACGTGATCGAGACGGTGCGCCTGCTCAAGCACGGCCAAGAGGCTCTTTCACGCGTGCTTTCGGAAATCTGCGACCTTACGCAAGGATTCCAGGCACCTGATGGCGTTTGCCTTTGTTACGCGGAGTTGCTCGATGTTCTCCGCGCGATCCAAACGGAGTTACTGCTCAAGTTCCACCGCGAGCGAGAAATGCTCTTTCCTCAGGCGATGGCATGCGTCGAGGCATTAATTATGTAAGTTAGGAGGTGCTTTATGTTAGTCAAGGACGTTATGGTAAGCCGGGTAGCGGTTTGCTGGCCCGAAGCCAACCTTGCGGAGGTGGCGGCTATCTTATGGGAGTCGCGATGCGGCTCCTTGCCGGTAGTTGACGATAACGGGCGCGTGGTCAGCGTCATTACGGATCGCGACATCGCGATCGCGTTAGGTACGCGGAATATACGCGCGTCCGACCTGAAAGTGAAGGATGTCGCGCCCCCTCGCGTGTTTACTTGCGCGCCGAGTGACGATTTTGAGAGCGCGCTGAATACTATGGTTACGCAGAATGTGCGCCGGTTGCCTGTGATCGAAGACGGAGAGCTGGTCGGTGTTCTTTCTATTGACGACGTGGCAAGAGACGCGAGCGAATGGCCGGGCGAGGGCGACATCCCCCAAAGCGAAGTAATCTTGGCGATACGCAAGATCCTTTCCGCTCGCGCGAGGGGGCATGTCCGCCGTCCCGCCGAGGTCATGAGTACGCGCGCTTGAGACGCTTGAGGTATATGCGCGCTCCAAGCGCCAACTTATGTGCGTCCGAATCTACACCGATAAGCTCGATTTCCAAGACACCGTCGGCGAACACATCCCTGGACTAGTCTTGCAATCGCCACGCCCTTCTTGCCGCTTTCGTCGCTGCGTGTTTGGGACCAGCTTTCTACGCGGCTGCTAATTGTGCCTGCCCCGCGTTTGCGAGCCGCCAACGTTTTTTCGTGGCGGCAATGATCCTTTTCATACGCTCTTCGCTGATGCGGCGCTTTGCGTTTGGGGGGTGCTGGCTTTGCCCAGATTCACCTCTGACCTTGGGCCACCGAGCCTTCTGTGCGAGGGCCATGCTTCGCCCTGCAGCAGCGCTAGCCTTGTTCGATTAGCTGGAGAACAAAGCGGAGACCGCACGGCCTTTTCGCGGCTCTGAACCGCGCGAGCATTGACATGGACATCGTGCCGTTTGCCGGCTTATCGAAGAACGCGTCAGATGGTCGATGGATCGGTCGGCTGGAGAAGGTGTCTGAAGGACGTACGCGGGCGATGCCACTCGGACGGAGTTCGCCCTGTACAGAGATGGCCCGGACTAAACACTCAGCACGGGGCATGGCGACTGCCGGATGATTCCGTGGGCGTGGGTCCGTAGCCGGCCGAACTTCTCTTCCAGGACTCCGCGGCCGATCACGACTAAGTCGGCTCCATACTGGAACGCCGCTTCGCGAACACAGTCGGTTACATTGCCTGCGGCGATAGACACCGGCGCCCTGACACCGGCGGACACTTGAAGCTGTTCGATCGTCCGGAAAGCTTCATTCCGCATCTCTGCTTCAAACTCCGCGTCGATCTGGCGCGAGAGGGAACCCTCCATCCCGGGGATCACGTGCACCACCCGCAAGGCTGCGCCCGCATCCGCGCTGAAGTCGCTTGCCCACTTTAGGACAGATACGCTACTTGGCGTCCCGTCCACCGCGCAGAGGATGTTCTGGCAGACGACATCGTTGTGGCACGGCAGTTCGGCGACATGGGCCGCGCTCCATACCGCACATTTCGCATCGTGCAGAACCCTTGCGGCCACGGAGCCAAGCAAGAGCCTTCGGAACGGGCCATGGCCATGAGTAGGCATCATTATCAGGTCTACACCGTGAAGGCATGCAAAGGCCGCGATGACCTGCGCCGGATCGCCCAATTCAGCAACCCGGCTCACCGACAAGCCCAGAAATTTCTGCGTCAGCGCAGTGTCGAGCTCGGTCGTGAGGCCGCGCAACAGTTCTTCGGTATCGACCAAAACTGACTCGCCGGCTGGGTCACCCATGGCGCTGTAGTAGAAGGGCTGCACCACGCTGAGAAGGGTGACGCGCGCGCAGTAGCGGCTTGCCAGGGATTCGACAAACGGCACGGCGCTAAAGCAGCGCTCCGAGAAGTCCATCGGAAACAGGATGTGATTGATTTTTGGCATCGCGCTTATCCTACCAAGCGCTACTGCAATCAATGCGCCAACCGGTGAAATCGGCGCGGTTGAAGGACTTGCCACCGCTTCATACGAAGCATTTTGCGTACCGCGTTAGCGAAAATGGAAGAACTCGTCGCGCAACGCCGATTCGAAGTCCCTCTTCGCCGCTTTCGCCTTCTTACGAGCCTCTTCCTCCTTGAAGTGGGCCTGCTCCCATTGATCGACGTCCGTAAGAGTATGATGCCTGAAAGCTAGCGCTTCCTCTTCCCGTATGGCTGCGATCCACTCCTCGACTGCGGAATTGTAGGTACGTAGTAAGTGATCAATCTCTGCACGTTCCGCTTGAACGGTTTCCGTTTGCATGATACACCTCCAGAATAATCACGCCGCTTGGGTCACTCGCACATTAGATAGCAATTGGCGATCCAGCTTCATCGACTCGCCGGGCCGCGGATTACCGGAGTTCCGGCCCCAACGCGTGAGTTGCGACTGGGGCATTCCGCCCAAGAAGCGCGCGATTTCGCGCAGCTAACGATATCGTTCAGGCGATTCGCAGCCGCGCCCGGGCCAAGTGATTGGCCACTTTCGACAGTGCTTGGTCTTCAATTGCTCTCAATAGAGGGTACATTTATGCTACCTTTTCGCGTTCTGTTCCCCGTCGATTGGATGCGATCGCGAAGTTTGGCGAGCCCGGCGAAGTCATTCACGAAGTCGTGGAACGGCAGGGAACCGATCTGGTGATGCTGCCGACCGACAGACGCGGCCCAGTGCGCCTGCTTCTCGGATCGGTAGCCGCGAAGGTTCTCCATCACGTCAGCGCCGCTGTGTGGACCCTCGCCGGTTCTCTCTTCGAAGGCCACACGCCAAGGCTACCCTATCAGTCCGTGATGTGCGCCGTGGATGACACGGAGGAAACGAGATCGCTCCTCAAAGCCGCCGCCGCAGTCGCGTGCAGTTACAAAGCTGAACTTTGGATCGTGTATGTGGCGGAGGCGCCAACCGTGAGTCCAGAGGTTGGTTTCGCCCCCTACCTGAAGGATTTCATCGACGCCGTTGATTGCAGGCTACGGAAACTCAAGGGCGAATTGGAGATCGATGCGCCACATGTGGTACTCGCCGCATTCGTCGCCGAGGGCATTGGCGAGGAGGCTCTCCGAAGAAACGCCGACCTGATCATAACAGGCCGCGGCAGGGCCCAAGCTACGTTCCGCGTATGGTCGCGACTGTATCCCATCGTCCGTGAGTCTCGATGCCCGATCTTGAGTATCTAAACGTGGGAAGCAAAGGGTCTTAGTGCAGCGACCTACTGAGTAACTGCGGGATTCGCGTGCGGGTTTATCTGACGCGACCCACGAATCGGCCGCAGCGGGTCACCAGCCAAGGCGCGCTGTTCACGACCACTGGAAACATGATAGACACGGCGGGCGTGGCAGAAGGTGCTGAATGAATTCCTCGATGAAGTCATCCAACCCGGCCCAATCCGTGAACTCGCGATCCCTCGATGTGTCGGTATCTTGGCCCGCCTGTCGCGCGATATGTTTCATCACGAGGCGCAGCAATACGTTGTACTTCGTATAGAGAAGCGCGCCGGCTAGCGCCTTGATTCTTGCCGGCCGCCAGTTCGTTTCCGCAAGAAACGATTGGATCATCGCATTCACGTCCGATGCGGCCCGCTCGCGGCGCTCTGCCGGAGCGGACGCATCTTCGGCGCCGGCTTCTGAAAGGCTCACAGAGAGAAACACGGCCGGTATTTGCCCCAACTCAGCGACATGAGGCTTGACGACTGACGTCACTTCCCATTCATGGCGACCGAAATGCACGGATGCGATCAGAACCGCGGCGGAATAGCCGGCAAGCGAGAAGCCGGAGGGGATATGCGCGGCGTCGACCAGATCTACCGCCAACCACGATGACCCATGGATGCCGCGACATACTCTGCGATGCGCCTAGCCTGTCCTTCGCGAGGCGAGTAAATTACAAGCGCGGTCATTTCGGCTGCTTCACGCGAACGCGGACGGTGACGGAGGCGCACGAAAGGGCCGCGCCGCCCCCGCAGGATATAACATAGGTCGAGTCCTCTTGGGGCTGCACTTTGAGCGTATCTCTGGCGCCGAACGTACCGATCACCTGGAGTTTGTTATCGTCCGAAGCCGCTTCGATCGTGACGCTGGTCGCTCCTTGGATATTCCACCGCAGTAAAGCCGTTTCTCCCGGGCGGATGATGGAGGGCTGCGCCTCGAACACGAAGTTATCGGAGGATTGCCTCAAGCTCCCGGGAAAATAATTGTGGCTGCCCGGGTTGTGGGTACAGCCCGCGGTCACCAAGAGTGCGGCACTGAGCAGGTACTGGCGAGTAATCATACCGGTCCCTTTCGCGAATAGTTAGAACATACGATGGGAAGCATGTGATCGGCCAAAGCGGTTCCCAGCCGAAGGCGCACAGCGACGGCTCTAATTTGATTGAGGTGCAATTGCGGGTCGCGTGCATAATGTCCAAGCCGCGGTACTCCGCCAAGGCGTGCCTCCTCTTTCCTTCTCGAACCATGCTGTTCGGGTGAAACGAACTTCGTTTATCAAGAATGCGCGGCTTAGAGTGGCCACAAACCACACCACACGTGGGGGTCGATCCGAGCGTGAGGAGTTGCCGGCCTTTCGGGCCGTTGAGGCGAAAATGCGTGAAATCACGCGGCGATAGCGCGACTTTGGCGCGGAAGCGTTAAATTTGTATTGGCCGGCGTACAACTCCGATCCGTGCCGAACGAGCGGAGCGATCCAGGCGCCGTGGATCGAGCCGTGCACATTGCATCTGTATGACTGCTCAGCCTCCCATCGGTACTCGGCTCCCACGGCGACCACTCGACGCCTTTTTTCGCCCCCGCTCCATCGCGGTAATTGGCGCTACGGAGGCGCTCCACGCGGTCGGGCGAACCGTACTCGAAAACCTGACGTCGTATCCGGGACCCGTGTATCCAGTCAATCCGCAGCGTTCGGAGGCCCTCGGCCGAACGTGTTATCCGTCGATCGCTGCGGTTCCCGCGCTGCCCGATCTGGCGGTGATCGTTACCCCCTCGGTTACGGTCCCGAAGATCGTGACGGAATGCGCCGCGGCTGGCGTACCGGCCGCCGTAGTCATCTCCGCTGGTTTCAAGGAGACAGGAGCGCGCGGGCTAAACCTGGAGCGCGAGATTGCGGCAGCTCGCGGGAAGATGCGCATCATCGGACCGAACTGCCTCGGAATCATGGCACCGCATGCCGGTTTGAACGCCAGTTTCGCGGCGGGAATGGCGCGGCCGGGCAAGATCGCATTTCTCAGCCAAAGCGGAGCGCTCTGCACTGCGATTCTGGACTGGAGCCTTGGCGAGAATGGTCGGTTTTAGCGCCTTCGTCTCGACCGGCTCGATGCTCGACGTCGGATGGGGCGATCTCATCGGCTATCTGGGAGACGATCCGAACACGGACGCGATCCTCATCTATATGGAATCGATCGGCGAGGCGCGCTCGTTCCTTTCGGCCGCTCGGGAAGTAGCGCTGGAGAAGCCGATCATCGTGCTTAAGGCGGGGCGCACTCCGCAGGCGGCGCAAGCGGCGGCATCCCACACTGGCGCGATGACCGGGCATGACGCCGTGCTGAACGCGGCCTTCCGGCGATGCGGCGTATTGAGCGTAGACCGCATCGGCGACCTCTTCGATATGGCGGAAACGCTGGCGTGTCAATCGCGCCCGAAGGGTCCGCGCCTCGCCATCGTAACCAATGCCGGAGGTCCGGCGGTGCTGGCGACGGATAGGCTAATCGCGGAAGGCGGCGAACTTGCGGCGCTTTCGCCGGAAACCATCGTCGCGCTCGGCCGTAATCTGCCTGCGCACTGGAGCAGGCGAAATCCTGTGGATTTGCTGGGTGACGCGCCGCCGGAGCGTTTCTCCGAAGCCCTCCAGATTACAGATGCCGATCCGGGCGCCGACGCCATCCTTGTCATATATGCGCCACAGGGCATCAGTGCGCCAGCTGATGTGGCCGAGCGCATCGCGTCAATGGCGAAGCAACTGCACAAGCCTCTACTGGCAAGCTTCATGGGCGGGGCCGCCATTCAGAATGCCGAGGCGATTCTTAACGCCGCCCGAATCCCCGTCTTTTCTTATCCCGATTCCGCGGCGCGCGCGTTCGTCTCGATGTGGCGCTACAGCGACAATCTACGCGCGCTATACGAGACGCCCGAGTTGGAGGAAACCAGCGTCAACCGCGATTTGGCGCAGTCTCTGTTTCGCCAGGCGCACGAATCCGGCCGGACGCTTCTGACCGAGACCGAATCCAAGGGTCTGTTAGACGCGTATGGAATCGCGGCGACGCAGTCCGAAGTCGCAACCACCGAAGATGACGCGGTCCGCATCTCGGCATCCATGGGCTATCCCGTGGTGCTCAAGCTGAACTCCCGAACCATCACGCACAAGAGCGACATCGGTGGCGTGGAATTGAACCTTACTGGTGAAGCGGCCGTGCGCGATGCTTGGTGGAGAATCGCCGGGCGTGTTCCACATGACGATTTCCAAGGGGTCGCCGTGCAGAAGATGGAGCCAGTTGGCGCTGGTTTCGAACTGATCCTCGGGGCGAGCACCGACCCGCAATTCGGGCCCGTGCTGCTGTTCGGAGCGGGTGGTCAACTGGTGGAAGTGATTCACGATCACGAATTTGGACTCCCGCCGCTGAACAGCACCTTGGCGCGCCGCCTGATGGAGCGTACGCGCATCTACAAGGCGCTCGGCGGCGCGCGAGGACACCCGCCGGTGGATCAGGCGCGCCTGGAGCAAACGCTAGTGCGCTTCAGTCAGTTGATCACCGAGAACCCGCGCATCAAGGAGATCGATATCAATCCGCTGCTGGCTTCGGCGGACCGGATTTTGGCGTTGGACGCGCGCGTCGTGTTGCATGCGTGGGATATCGCGGATTGCGACCTTCCCCGCACAGTTATCCGGCCCTACCCATCGCATTATGTGGAAGAAGTGGCGCTGCGCGGCGGCGGGCGCATTACGCTGCGGCCCATCCGTCCGGAAGACGAACCGGCGATGGTTCGCTTTCATCGAAATCTGAGTGATCGCAGCGTGCATTTCCGCTACTTTCACAGCATCGCCTTAAGCGAGCGCATCACACATCAGCGCCTCGCGCGCGTGTGCTTCGTCGATTACGACCGCCAGATGGTTTTGGTTGCGGAAACGGTAGCGCATGAAATCGCCGGAGTAGGCCGCCTGACCCACGCTGTCGACGGGGAGGCGGAATTTGCTCTGATCGTTGCCGATGCGTGGCAGAACCACGGAATCGGCGCGGCTCTCCTTCGCAAACTGATCGCCATCGCTCGCCCGGAAGGATTGCAGCGGATCTACGGGTCGGTACTGGCGGATAACCAGCCGATGATCGATGTTTGCAATCTACTCGGTTTTGAGTTCGGAACACCGGAAAACGGGGTTATCGAAGCGTCACTCGTGTTGACGGAGTCTGCTGCTGGCAATCACAGCTTGGCCTAGCGCGATTCCCCCATCGTTGGCGGGCACGTGGCGATGAGTGAAGACCTCGAAACCGCGCTCGCGCAACATCGTAACGGCGTCATTCAACAGGCGAAGGTTTTGAAACGTCCCTCCGCTGAGGCAAATGCGGTTCAATGCATGCGCGGCGCGCAGGCGTTCGCATCCCGCGACGACCACGTTCGCCATGGTGGCGTGAAAACGGGCGGAAATCTCGCCCGCGGGCACGCCTTGAAGTAGATCGCGTGCTATCGCTACGATCGACGGCCGCATGTCGATCTGAAACGGGTCGCCGTCCGCGATGGAAAACGCGTAGCCCCGATGCGCGCCGGTCGCCGCCATTTCGAGTTCGATCGCCGCTTGTCCCTCATAGGTGGTCTCGTGCCGGATGCCGAGCAGCGACGAGACGGCGTCGAAGAGCCGTCCGCAGGAAGAGGTCTCGACCGTCTGGATCTTGCGCTCGATCATCGCGTCCACGACGCGCAATTTGCTTTGCCGGAATGTCGCGAAAGAGCGGCAGCGGCAGTGAGACGCGCGTCTTCGCCAAAGGCTCGCGCAGATACGCCAGCGCGCTGCGCCACGGCTGGCGGACCGCGCTGTCGCCGCCGGCCAGCGGTATGTAGCGCAAGATGGCCGCGGCGTTCGAAATCCAGAAAATCGCAGACCAGAAATTCGCCGCCCCAGATCTTGCCGTCGGTTCCGTAGCCGGTGCCATCGAGCGCCACGCCGATGACCCGGCCGTCGATTCCGTTGTCCGCCATGCAACTCGCGATGTGCGCGTGATGATGCTGCACGCCGATGGGAGGCAGCCGGATTCGCTCCAGCGCAAAACGCGTACTCAGGTAATTCGGGATGCAGATCGTGCGCCACCGCCACCGGCGAGACGCGGAAGAAACGCTGCAGATGGTCCAGCGTCTCGCGAAAGAACTCCATGGTCTCCAGGTTTTCGAGATCGCCGATGTGCTGGCTGAGGATGGCGTACCGATCTTTGGTCAGGCAGAGCGTGTTCTTCAGTTCGCCGCCGCAGGCCAGAACTTCGGCCAGAGGCATCGCGAGCTCGATGGGCTCGGGCGCGTAGCCGCGCGACCGGCGCACCGGATATTCGCGGCCTTCGAAGATCTGGACGACCGAATCGTCCACGCGCGTCTGGATCTCGCGATTGTGCAGCAGGAAATAATCGGCGAGCGTGTGCAGCCGCGGCCACGCGTCCTCGTTGCGGCTGACGATGGGTTCTTCGCTCATATTGCCGCTGGTCATCACCAGAGCGTCGATTGAGCCATCGAAGAGCAGATGATGCAGCGGCGTGTAAGGCAGCATCACGCCCAGGCGCGCATTTCCAGGCGCGACGCTGGCGGCGACGCCGGCAGTCTTCGCGGCGCGGAAGCAGCACGATGGGCCGCGCGATCACCGCGAGCAGCGCGCGGTCCGCATCGGTCAACACGCACAGCCGTTCGGCAACCGCCATCGAGGACGACCATGATCGCGAATGCCTTTCCGCTGCGGCGCTTGCGCTCGCGCAGTAGTCTCACGGCGCGTTCGTTGGCGGCATCGCAGGCCAGATGGAATCCGCCCAGACCCTTGATCGCGAGAATCCGCCCTTCGCGAAGAAGCACGCGGGCGCGATCGAGTATCAGCCGCGCACTCATGGCCGGAAGCAAATGCGGCGCGCGCGCTCGAGGCGAGCTCGCTCCGCCGAGAGAAGCGCCAGCGAAGGTCCGCATTCCGGACAAGCGTTCGGCTCGGCGTGAAACCGCCGGTTCGAGCGGGTCGTCATATTCCGCCTGGCAACGCGCGCACATCGGGAACTGCGCCATGGTGGTGTTCGGCCGGTCGTAAGGCACGTCGCGGATGATGGTGTAGCGCGGCCCGCAATTGGTGCAGTTGGTGAAGGGATATCCGAAGCGCCGGTTGTCGGGCGCAGTGAAATCGGCCGCGCATGTCGGCGCAGGTGGCGATGTCGGGCGGCACAAATGCGAAGCGGCCCGATCTGCGCTGACGCTGTGCTTCGATGACGAAATCGCGCGTCGCCGCGCGGCGCCTGATCGGAAAGGGTGAGGCGATCGATGCGGGCGAGCGGCGGAAGTTCCGTTTTCAGGGCGCGAAAGAAGCGGTCGAAGTCCGTCTCGCTGCCTTCGGCTTCGATCACGACGCCATCCGATGTAGTTGAGTACCCAGCCGCGGATATCGCAAGCGTTTGGCGATGCGATAGACGAAGGGACGGAAGCCGACGCCCTGCACGATGCCCTGAATCTCGATCCGTTTGCGAACCGCTCTGGTTGGGTATCCGTCATGCGGCGCCGGCTGCTCTTCCCAGCATTTCAATTGGGCGAGCACGCATTCCACCAGCGGCGTCAGCGCGCCCGCAACGATGGGCGTCAATTCCGCGCCCCAATCGGTGGAGATGGGCTGCACGCCCAATACGACGACTTCGCCGGGAGACTCGCCGAGCAGTTCCAGAGCGACCATCAGATCGGCGAATCCGAGCTGGTGAACGCTGGCCTTTCCCGGGCAGACCGTGCAGCGCCTTCCCTTCGAAACGCAGCAGCGTTCCGGAGAGCCTCGCCGACATCGATAGCGTCGATCACCAGCAGACGCCGGACGCCGGAGAGATGAGGAAGCAGCGCCAAGTCCCTGCGTGCCGCCGTCGATGAGCGACGACGCCGCGCGGGACGCGCGGATCGCGCTGCAAGCACGTAAATGGCGTGAACGCCCGACGCCGTCGTCGCGTGAACCAGATTGCCGAGCCCGAGTACGATTGTGTCCGTCATAGAAGGCGCTCCAGTTCGGCGGCCGCTTCGTGGATCAAGCGATAGTTCACCCGCCGGCACTCTCGCCAAGCAGAAAAATCCCTGCGCGGGAATGCGGCACGACGAGGGCCTCCCCAGTGAAACCGAAAAGCGCTCGGGAGAGGGCGACGATTTCAGCGGGAGTCGACGCGTGGGAGAGCGGCGAGCGCTGACGCCGCCTCGCTCACCGGCTCGATGGCCAGTGCAAGGCCATGGCGTCCGCGTCCAGAAAGACGACGCGCCCGAAACGGGCCATCTCTTCCGCCAGTTCGGGCGTCAGTTGCTGCACGGCGCGAAACTCGCGCTCCGGCGTGCGCGCGACTGGAGCAGAACTTCAGGCGCCGCGCCATCGTCGCGGCGGAGCGGATTGCCGCAGGCTATGAGTAAGAGTCCGCATCAGGATGGCCTCGCGATCCGGCCGAGCACGCGTTCCATCCGGCCGCGATCCATTCGACGATCAGCGGCATCTGGCCGAGCGCATGCGTGGAGCAGGAGAGACAGGGATCGTAACAGCGGATCGCGGCCTCGAGCCGATTCAGAATTCCTTCGTCTCGGCTGAGTTCCCGGAGCGACGCGCTTTGAGAAAGTGGCGCGCGGTCTGGTCGACCGCCAGATTCATGGCCTGGTTGTTCTGGCCGGTGGCGATCAGCAGATCGGCCTTGGTCATGAGGCCGTCGGCGTCGACCCAATAGTGGTGGAAAAGCGTGCCGCGCGGAGCTTCGCAGGAACCGACCCCTTCGCTCGCGGTTGAGCGACGCGCGGGCCTGAATCGGTTCGCCGAACAGTTCGGGGTCGCTCATGAGTTGCTCGATTCGCTCGACCGCGTGCAGCATTTCGATCAGGCGCGCGAGATGGTAGTGGAACGATTCGCAGACCGCGCCCCGGAGCTGCGGCGCTGCTTGAATTCGCGCAGTTCGCGGTCGGCGCGCTCGGTGCCGGCGAATCGGGCCACGTTGAGGCGCGCCAGCGGACCGACGCGGTAACACCCCTGCGGATATCCGAGCGGCCGGTAGAAGGGGAATTTGACGAAAGAGTAATCTTCGCTGGCTTCGCCCAGACAAGTAGAATAGTCGCGCCGGGTCGAGGCCGTCGGCGACAGAGTTGCCTGTCTTCGTCGACGATGCGGATCTGTGCCGTCGTAATATTCGAGCCCGCCATCCGGCGTTCACGGTGGCGAGAAAGAGCGAAGGGAAGTTGCCCATGTGCTCGATTTCAGCGCGGAATGAATCGAGCAGAGGTTTCAGACGGTCGAGCGCCAGCGTCACGGAGCCGAGAGCTTCGGGAATCCACGTCAGGATTTCATCGCGCTGCGCCGTCGTGAAGCGCCGGTGAACGCCGCCGGGGCCGCTCCACGCCGGGTGAATGCGCTTGCCGCCCACCAGTTCAATCACGCGCTGGCCGAACTGCCGCAGCCGGATGCCGCGGCGCAGGAAATCCGGATCGCGTTTCGAGCAGGCCGAAGATATTGCGCTTGTCGGGCGGCGAGTCCATGCCCAGCAGCAGATCCGGCGCGGACAGGTGAAAAAAACTGAGCGCGTGAGATTGCAGGAGCTGGGCGTAGTTGACGCAGGCGGCGCTGCTTCTCCGCGGCGGGAGGAATCTCAACGCCGAGAAGCATGTCGCCGGCCTTGGAACTGGCCAGGATGTGGCTCACCGGACAGATGCCGCAGACGCGCGACATGAGCCCGGCATTTCCGCGAACGGACGGCCTTCGCACAGTCTTCTCGAAGCCGCGGAACTCGGTGACGTGGAACCGCGCCGATTCCACCTCGCCCGCATCGTTCGAGCTGAATCGAAATCTTGGCGTGGCCTTCGATGCGGGTCACCGGCTCGAATCAAGATGCGGCTGCTCATGATCCGAACTTCCTTCCTTCGACGGCCGGCGCGCGGCCCGCCAGCAGATCGGAGACGAAAGCGAAGATCGTAGTCCGCGGAAGGCGGGCAGCCAGGCAGGAAATGATCCACGGGCACGACATCGTGGATGCGCAGAACGCGGTCGAGCAGACGCGGAACGATGCCGTTTCCCGCGGGCACCCCACTGACGATGTCGCGATTCCCGGTAGGCGCGGTTGAGCACGTCCTCGACCGAAAACAGATTGCGCAGAGCGGTGACATTGCCGGTGACCGCGCAATCGCCGAACGCGACCAGAATCCGGGTGCGCCGGCGGATCAGCCGGATTTCGCGCAGATGATCTTCGTTGGCGACCGCGCCTTCGACCAGCGCGATGTCCACGTGATCGGGAAACTCTTTGATGTCCATGATGGGCGAGTAGCAGATGTCGACGATGGCCGGCGAGATCGATCAGCCGCTCGTCCAGATCGAGAAACGACATGTGGCAGCCGGAGCAGCCGCCGAGCCAGGCGGTCGCCAGGCGCGGGCGGCTTCACGCGATCCACAGCTTCTCCTTCCTCGCGGTGACGATGTATTTCAGGAAGCTGCGGTCCTTGCGCATCTCGGCGACCGTCTTGCCTTTCAGGAACAGAGCGCCGGTGGGGCACACCTGAACGCACTTGCCGCAGCCGGTGCAGGTATCGGATTCGCCCCAGGGCTCGCCGAGGTCGGTGATGACTGTGGAATTGCGGCCGCGGCCCTGCACGTCCCAGGTGTGAGCGCCCTCCACTTCATCGCAGACGCGGACGCAGCGCGTACACAGAATGCAGCGGTTGTGGTCGACGCCGAAGCGCTCGTGGCTGATGTCCACCGGCCAGGTGCGGATACTGCGGCGCGAAGACGGATGTGATCCACGCCGAGATTGCGCGGCCAGATCCTGCAGTTCGCACGCGCCGTTCATCACGCAGACGGAGCAGACGTGATTGCGCTCGGCGAACAGCAGCTCGACGATGAGTTTGCGTTGCGCCCGCAGCGCGGGGTATCCGTGCGGACCACCATGCCCTCGGCCGCTTCGGTGAGGCAGGATGCGCGGAGCTTTTGCTGGCCTTCGACTTCGACCAGGCAGAGGCGGCACGCGCCGGGGTCGGAGAGTCCGCCGATATGGCAGAGCCGCGGGATGTGGATGCCGCTGTCCCACGCGGCGGAAAAGATGGTCTGCGCCTTCCAGCGCCGTGATCGTCCTGCCATCGACTTCCAGGGTTCGGACGCTCATGGCCGGTCGCCGCTCCGCGGGCAGCGCGGACTGGCGACATGTCGGCAGTGGCCGGCGGGACAGCGATGTTCCCGCACGTGCGCTTCGTATTCGCTCCGGAAGTGGCGCAAGCGTGCTGAGCACGGGGTTGGGCGCGGCCATGCCGAGTCCGCAGAGGCTCGTCGTCCTTCAGAAGCCCGGACAGTTCTTCGAGCATGCCGAAGTCGGCCTCCACTCCTTCGCCGCGCGTCATGCGCGCCAGGATGTCGTGCATCTGCACCGTGCCCGCGCGGCAAGGAATGCACTTGCCGCAGGATTCGTCCCTGCAGAATTCCATGAAGAAGCGCGCGATATCCACCATGCAGGAAGAAGTATCCATCACGATCAGTCCGCCGGAGCCCATCATCGCTCCGATGCTTTGCAGCGAATCGTAATCCATCGGGAGATCGAGATGAGTGGCCGGAATGCAGCCGCCCGCAGGACCGCCGGTTTGCGCCGCCTTGAATTCGTAGCCGGCCGGGACGCCGCCGCCGAGATCGTAAATGATGGTCCGCAGCGGCGTTCCGATGGGAACCTCGACCAGCCCGGCGCGCGCAATCCTGCCCGGCGAGCGCGAAGACTTTCGTGCCGGGGCTGGTGGGCGAGCCGATGGAGGCGAACCATTCGCCGCCGTTTTCGATGATGGTGGGAATGTTGGCGAACGTCTCGACGTTGTTGATCAGCGTCGGCTGGGTCCACAGCCCGCGCTCCGGCGGATAAGGCGGGCCGGGGAACGGGCTGCCCGCGCTTGCCTTCGATGGAGGCCAGCAGAGCGGTTTCCTCGCCGCAAACGTAAGCGCCCGCGCCGATGCGCAGATCGATACGGAAATTGAAACTGCTTTCGAAGATGCGATCGCCGAGCAGACCTTCGCGCCGCGCCTGCTCGAGGGCGGTCCTGAGCCGCGCGATGGCAAGCGGAGACTCGCCGCGCACATAGATGTAACCCTGATGCGCGCCGACGGCGCGTCCGGCGATCGCCATCCCTTCGAGAACGCGATGCGGATCGCCTTCGAGAACGCTGCGGTTCATGAAAGCGCCGGGATCGCCTTCGTCGGCGTTGCAGACGACGTATTTCACTCTGCGAGGGCTGGCGCGCGACCAGTTCCCACTTGAGACCGGCGGGATAGCCGGCGCCGCCGCGGCCGCGCAGTCCGCTGCGGCGCACTTCGGCGACAATCTGCTCGGGCGTCATTTCGGTGACCGCGCGGAGAAGCGACTGGTATCCGCCGTTCGCGATGTAATCCGCAATGCGCTCGGGGTCGGTGTGGCCGGAGTTGGCCAGGATGATGCGGCGCTGGCCGGCGAAGAACGGATGGTCCGGCGCGAACGCGCGCGTGCCGCGCTGCCGCGTCGACGATGGCGGGCGCGTCCGCCGGAGTCACGTTGGTGTAGATCGCGTCCGCCGCGGAACTGCGCACCAGCGGGCCTTGGGAACAGAGTCCCATGCAGCCGGTGCCGCAGACTTCGATTTCCGCGGCGCGGCCCTGCCGCTCCACTTCGCGCTCGATGGCGCTCCGAACCGCGCCGGCTCCGCCCGAAAGGCAACCGGCGACCGTGCAGCAGAGGATGCGGTCTTTCAAGCAGCGCGGCGCGCTGCCGCTCAGCTTGCTGAATCTGGAGGAGCGTTTCGGCAGTCATTTCTGTTGCCAGAAGGTGATTTTCGAGTTGCGCGGGCGTGGCGCGCGGCAAGCGCGACGCCATCGCAGACCACAAGGGGCGCGAGCCCGCAGGCGCCGGCGCAACGGTCCACTTCCAGGCGTCCAGCCGCATTTTCGCACGATGTCCGCGAGGTCCGCCGCGCCCTCGACGTAACACGCCGTTCCCAGACAGACGGACGCCGTGTGCTTCGCCGGCGGAGTGAAGCGGAACAGATGATAGAAGGTCGCGACCCCGAGCACCCTGCTGGGCGGAAGGCGCAGCTTGCGGGCGATTTCTTTCAGCAGCGGAGGCGACAGATACCCATACAACTGCTGCGCCGCGTGCAGAATCTCGATCAGCGCGTCACCGGCATAGTGGTGGCGCATCATCACGGTTTCCAACAGCTTTTCACGTTCGTGTTTGTCATGAGGGGGTCGTTTCGGTCATCAGTGAACACTTTGTCCCTGTGCTGCCTCGATGGCTTTCGCGGTCGTCCTCTTCCAGTTCATCCACCGGGATGATCTTGTAACCGGTGAAAATGCTGTCCAGCAGGCCGCGCTTCTCCGCGCTGGAGACGATCAGGCACAGATGAACGTGGAAGATGCCGAACGCGATGAACACGAACATCAGGAAGAAATGGATCAGCCGGATGTTCTGTATGCTCACCAGGCGCGGAATCCAGCCCACGAGAGGAGTGAGAATCGGGCTGTGACGCAGCCAGTTGAACATCACCAGGCCGGTGACGATCTCAACCAGAACCAGCGCATAGATCCCGATATAGGAGAACGCGGCCATGGCGTTGTGCCCGACCTTTGAAACAGGCGTGGGGCGGATGAAGGCGTAGAACTTCATCACTTCGATCATTTCCTTCCACTGCTCCTTGCGCAGGGGAACCATGCGCTCTCCATCGCACCCAGCGGTCGCCGGCGAAAAAGCAGATACAGGCGCAGCAGGAAGAACGCAATGAACGCCATGCCGAAGCTTTCATGCACAAACCGGAACCAGCCCATCAGGAATGGTGTTTTGGTCTGCCCGACGATGAACGGGTTGTGGATGTAATACCCGGTGAACGAGAGCGCCGCGATGCGAGATCACCAGCCCCCAGTGAACGAGGCGCAGTGGATATTGCCAGACATAGACCGCGATGGCGGGGCCGACCCGCATGCGCGGATGGCGGTCGATCGCATGGCCGCTCGGAATGCGGTTTCTAGCACCGGCATTGCATAGCTCTCCTTTGCCTCAGGCGACGCGCGGGATTGTATACTCGCGCCCCTGGGCGTCGATGACGTGCACCGCGCAGGCGATGCACGGGTCGAACGAATGAATGGTGCGCAGGATTTCGAGCGGCCGGTTGGGGTCGGCGACGGGCGTGTTCAGCAGCGCGGCTTCATAAGCTCCGCGCTGTCCCTGCGCATCGCGCGGCCCCGCATTCCAGGTGGTCGGAACCACCGCCTGGTAATTCTTGATCGACTTTGCCGTCGATCTCGACCCAATGGCCGAGCGAGCCGCGCGGCGCTTCGTGCCAGCCATAGCCGCTGGCGGATTTCGGCCAGGAACCCGGGTCCCAGCGCACTGGATTGAAGATAGTCGTCTTGCCATGAGCCAGATTGTCGTCCAGTTGATTGAGCCAGCCCTCGAGTTGCTGCGCCATAATCTGCGCTTCGAGCGCGCGCGCGGCGATGCGGCCCAGGGTGGAAAACAGAACGGCCGGTGGAGCGTTCAGAGCTTTGAGCGCGCCGTTCACCGAGTCCTGAATCTCCTTCTTGCCTGACGCATAGCCAACGACCATGCGGGCCAGCGGACCCACTTCCATCGGCTTGCCGTCGTAGCGCGGCGTCTTGAGCCAGGAATATTTGGCGTCGACGTCCAGATGATCGTAGGGAGGTTTCGGCCCGGTGTATTTCGGGTTGGTTTCGCCCTGCGAGGGATGGATCGCCGTTCGCGTCGCCGCTCGGAATATTCGTACCAGGAATGCGCGATGGATTCGGTGATCTTCGAAGGATCGACGGGCAGGACTCTGCTGAGGTCGCGTCCCATCACGATGCCGCGCGGGAACAGAAACATGCTCGGATCGTTCTGGATCGCCCGACGAATAATCGCCGTAGGAGAGGAAATTGCCGAGCCCTTCGCCGCGCGAGAACCAATCCTTATAGAGAGGCGCGATGGCCAGCACGTCGGGAATGTAGTAGTCGTCGACGAACTTTGCGCGCGCCGCGGACCAGATCGCGCATGAAGTTGATGTCGTCCGGGTTGATGACGGCAGCCGGTTCGTTCGGATCCATCGCGGTAGACATGCCACCGACGAGGAACGACTGCGGGTGTGGATTCTTTCCGCCCAGCACGGCGTGGATGCGGATGAAATCCTTCTGAAACTGAAGCGCTTCCAGGTAATGCGCCACCGCCATGCAGATTGACTTCGGGCGGCAGGATGTAAGCGGGGTGGCCCCAATAGCCGCTGGCGAAGAGGCTCAACTGGCCGCTGTCGACCACGCCTTTGACCCGCTGCTGCACGCCGCGGAAATAACTGGCGCTCGATTTTTCGCAATTCGAAATCGATTGCGCGAGCGGCGACGTCTTCGCCGGATCGGCCTTCAACGCGGCGGCGACATCGACCCAGTCGAGAGCGTGCAGGTGATAGAAGTGGACCACGTGGTCCTGCACCATCTGCGCATCCGGCGATCAGGTGGCGCACGAGGCGGGCGTTTTCCGGAACTTCGATTTGCAGCGCGTCCTCGACGGCGCGCACGCTGGCGATGGCGTGAACCATGGTGCAGACTCCGCAGATGCGCTGCGCCCAGATCCAGGCCTCGCGCGGATCGCGGCCCTGCAGGATCATCTCGATGCCGCGGAACATGGTTCCGGAACTCCAGGCGTCGGATATCTTTCCGCCATCGAGATTGGCTTCTATGCGGAGATGGCCTTCGATACGGCTGACGGGATCGACAACGATGCGTGCCATGTTAGTTCTCCTTCTCCGACTGATCGGCGGATTATCCTCGGGCCGGCGGCGCCGGCTTGATCATCTTGATGAGGCCGTGCGCGCTGACTCCGACAGCAACCGCGCCCACCATGCCGAGCCCCATTTCTCCGGCGGAGACTTCCACGCCGAAACCGGGCACGTTGGGCAGACGGTCGTAGAACGGCGACATGTGATCCCAGAAGCGGGGCGAGGCGCAGGCGATACATCCGTGGCCGGCGCGGATGGGCCAGCTCGTGTGATCGTTCCACTGCACGACGGGGCAATTGAACGTGGCTTCCGGGCCCTTGCATCCCATTTTGTAAAGGCACCAGCCCTTGCGATGGCCCTCATCGCCCCACTCGGTCACGAAGCGGCCGGCATCGATAGTGCGCGCGGCGCTCGCACTGATCGTGGATCACGCGGCCATAAGCGAAGAGCGGCCGGTTGTATTGATCGAGATCCGGCAGATCGTTGAATGTCAGGTAGTGCACCAGCACGGCGGCGGTATTGGCGGGGTTGTGCGGGCAGCCTGCCATGTTGATGACCTTGATGCCAGGGACGGCCTCGTGCACGCCCAGCGCGCCGGTGGGATTCGGCGTTGGAGCGCACCAGTCCGCCGTCGAAGGCGCAGGCGCCGACCGCGATGGTGGCGGCGGCGTTGCCGCAGACCTGGCGGGCGATGTCGATCGCGCGTGCGGCCGCCGATGGTGCAGTAAACGCCGCCGTCGGCCATCGGGATGGCGCCTTCCACCACCACCAGATACTTGCCCTTTTCCTCCTTCACGACGCGGTCGAGGGCGTGGTTCGCCGCGTCGCCCGCGCCGGCCATGATGACCTCGTGATACTCCCAGGAAAGAAGATCGAGCACGACGTCCGCGACTTCGGGATGGCTCGATCGAAGCATCGATTCGGAGCATCCGGTGCAGTCCTGGAACTGCAGCCAGACCAGCACCGGCTTTCTCGCCTTACTGATGGCGGCGACCGTCTGGGCGAGATAGCGCTCGGGCATGGCCAGCGTGGCCAGCGTGACGCTGCAGAATTTCACCAGTTGACGGCGCGTGATGCCTCTGCGCCTTGAGCGCCTTACCGAGATTCGACTTCGCGGTGCGAGCATTTCCACCTCCTTGTCAGACGCCTGCATCGCCTCGGCGCGCGGCGCGGCCGAAGCCTGTTTCTTTTCCGCGCGCGAGATCAGCCAGTCGAGCCATTGGTCGAAGCCGGCGCCTGTTGTCGCGGACGTTTCGATGATTTCGATTTCCGGATGAATGCGCCGGGCATACTCGCGCGCGAGTTCCGGTTTGAATGGCACGTAAGGCAGCAGATCGATCTTGTTCAGGATCATCAACTCCGCCTTGCGAAAAATTCCGGGATACTTCAGCGGCTTGTCTTCGCCTTCCGCCACGCTGAGCACCACTACCTTGGCGTCTTCGCCGAGATCGTAACTGGTGGGGCAAACCAGATTGCCGACGTTTTCGATGAACAGCAGGTCGAGACTCGCCGAGATCCCATCCTGCGAGGTGTTTCTCGACCATGCGGGCATCGAGATGGCAGGCGCCGACGGTGGTGATCTGGCGCACGGGATAGCCATACCGTGCCAGACGAATCGCGTCGTTTTCCGTCTGGATGATCGCCGGTCAGCACCGCCGCGCGCGTTCCGGAGGGGACAGCATCTGCAGCGTGCGTTCCAGGAAGGCGGTCTTCCCGGCGCCGGGAGAGCCGATGAAGTTGAGCGACAGCGTGCCGGTGCTTCGAGCATCGAGCGCAGGCCGCGGCAATGCGCTGGTTTTCGCTGAGTACTTTCTGTTCGACCGGGACCTGTATCATTCGAGGGCCTCCTCAAGGGCGTATTTCGATCTATCCTCCAATTCAAGACGAGCCGAGTTCGAGTTCGTCGCCGCCGCAGGCTTCGATGCCAAGTTCGAGCGGAGCAAGCGGCGAATCCTTCACGATGGCGTCGAAGCAGAAACGCAACGATTCGCTATCGACGCCGGCGTACTCACCGATGCGCACGGCACACCTTGCCGACGCGATATCCGGGATACCGCAGCAGTTCTTTCTGAACCGCTTCGAGAATCGAACTGGCTATACCCATCTCGTGCATGTCCAGTCAACAAATCCTCGGCAGCTGATCGCCCGGCAGCAGATCCACGATGCGGCTGGACCCGAAGGCGGTCCGCATCGTTACCAAACCGGGTGCCGCTTCCTTCACCGATCCCGATGATCGCGGCCTCCGCGCCGCGCGGATTGCGCCGCATGGCGGCCAGCACGTGATCGGCGTCCTCCGGCGCGACGATCGCGACCAGCTTTCCTTCGTTCGCGACATAAAGAGGATCGAGACCCAGCAATTCACAGGCGCCGCGGACCTCCTCGCGCACTGGAATGCTGTTCTCCTCGATCTCGATGCTCACTCCCGATTGCTGCCGCAATTTCGTTGAGCGTGCTGGAGAGTCCGCCGCGCGTCGGGTCGCGCAGACAACGGAAAGTTGACCGGATACCGCGAGCATGTCCGCCACCAGACTGTGCAGGGGCGCGGAGTCGCTCACAATCGTGGTCTCAAACTCCAGCCCTTCGCGGCTGGCCATGATGGCGATGCCGTGATCGCCGATCGAACCGCTCAGGATGACAACAGTCGCCCGGCCGCGCCTGATTCGCCGAGAGGCGGACGCCCGGCGGCACGATTCCAATGCCCGTCGTGTTGATGAAAACCCCGTCGCCCTTGCCGCGTTCGACCACCTTGGTGTCGCCGGTGACGATGGTGACGCCGGCCGCGGCCGCGGCTTCCGCCATGGAGGCGGCGACACGGCGCAGATCGTTCGATGGGAAAGCCTTCTTCGATGATGAAAGCGGCGCTCAGATAGAGCGGCGTGGCGCCGCCCATGGCCAGATCGTTTACCGTGCCATGGACCGCGAGCGAGCCGATGTCGCCGCCGGGAAAGAACAGCGGCTTCACCACGAACGAATCGGTAGTGAAGGCCAGTCGCATGCCGCCGATTTCGAAAACCGCCTGGTCGTCCAGGCGGTCGAGCACCGGATTCGAGAACAGCGGCAGAAAGACGTCGCGCAGCAGGTTCGCGCTCAGTCGCCCGCCGCTGCCATGGCCGAGCACGATTTTGTCGCGCGACGCGACGGGGGCGGGGCAGACGAATGACAGCGGGATCGACGTCTGGATGAGTTGTCAGGCATGGCGTTTGTACTGGTACCAGGCGGCGCAGGCGCCTTCCGCCGAAACCATCGGCGCGCCGAGCGGAGTCATCGGCGTGCACCGCGTTGCCGAAGGCGGGACAATCGACCGGCTTCTTCATGGCCCTGCAGCACCAGGGCGCTGATGCATTCGCGCGGCTCTTCCACATGCAGCGGATCGAGCTGAAAGACACGCTCCGCATCGTGGGCGGCGTACTCCTCGCGCAGCACCAGGCCGCTCTGCGCGATCTCGCCGATCCCTCGCCATTTGCGGTCCGATACCGTGAACACTTCGCGCATGACTTTCTGCGCCGGCGATGTTTCCCCGCGTAGTCGACGGATCGCGAGTATTGATTCTCCACTTCGGCGCGGCCCTCTTCCAGCTGCGCGACCAGCATGGAAATGGCTTCCAGCAGATCGACGGGCTCAAATCCGCCGACGACGATCGGCACGCGAAACTCCCCGGCCAGCTCCTCGTACTCGCGGAAGCCCATGATCGTGCAGACGTGGCCGGGCCGATGAAACCCTGCACGCGATTGGCCGGCGATTGCAAGAATCAGGCGCATCGCCGGCGGAACCAGCACGTGCGAAACCAGCATGGAGAAGTTCGTGAGCCCCTCGCGCCGGGCCTGCCAGACCGCCATCGCATTGGCGGGCGCCGTGGTCTCAAAGCCGACGCCGAAGAAGACGACCTGCCGCGCGGGATTCTCGCGCGCGATCTTCAGCGCGTCCATGGGCGAGTAAACGACGCGCACATCGGCGCCGTTGGCGCGCGCCTGCGAAAAGGTCGGAATGCGAGCCGGGGACGCGCAGCATGTCGCCGTAAGAAGTGAACGTCACGCCGGGGATGCGCGGCGATGCGGATTGCCTGATCGATCAGTTCGAGCGGCGTCACGCACACCGGGCATCCCGGGCCATGCACCAGCTCGATGCCCGGCGGCAGCAGATCGCCGATGCCGTAGCGCATCAGCGTGTGGGTCTGGCCGCCGCACACCTCCATCAGCACCCAGGGCTTGGTTGCAGTGCGGGCCACCTTGTCGGCCAGCGCGTGGGCAATCTGCGGGTCGCGATACTCGTCGACGTATCTCACGGCGCCGGGACCTCGCTTCCGCCGGCTGGAGACAGATCCCTTCTTCCGCCAGAGCGCCGATCTGCTTGAGATAGTCGAACGTGCGGGCGGCTTCTTCTTCGTCGATGCGGGAGATGGCGAAGCCGACGTGCACCAGCACAAAATCGCCGGGCTGTACTTCGGGAGTGAATGCCAGGTTGACCGTTTTGCGCACTGCCGCAGAAATCAACGTTGCCGGAGCGGAACGCGGGATCGTCGCCTTCCATGTTCAGCACTTTTCCAGGCACGGCCAAGCACATAGGGAAATTCGAGGTTCCTTTCCGCGTCTGCGAACGCGATTCGTTTCCGGCTGTAAAACGTAGCGCAACTTGCCCGCCAATCTTCTCTACGGGCGGATCCTCCAGTCTTTGAAG
The DNA here is from genome assembly GCA_963763545.1 of Bryobacterales bacterium. Taxonomy (GTDB): domain Bacteria; phylum Acidobacteriota; class Terriglobia; order Bryobacterales; family Bryobacteraceae; genus PALSA-243. The sequence continues at coordinate 59,690 of CAVXPE010000037.1, read as the reverse complement.
TAATTACAATGGCGTGTCACCTGCGCGAGAACGCTCCCTGCGTCATTTAACCCAGCGCGTCGGGCAGCTGACCCAATTCGCGTGGCAAGAACGCGGAGTGGCTGTAGAAGGCCTTGGAATCCCCGAGAGCGGCGTTTTCCAGTTCGGTCGTTCACATGCGACGCAAATTCGACCCGCGCGTCCGCGCCATGGAAGGAGGAGCCACTATAATGCGACGAAGATCACCGTTGGAGATTTCGCAAATGGACGACGAGGCTGGAATCCAAACGCCAATCTTTCACGATCCGAGGATCCGTTCCATTTTGTGGCGCGATTTGGTCAACGTCAGCAGACATGAAGTTGTTGCCGAACTGCTGCTGCCCACACTGTGGCTAGCGCTGTCGCTCGGTGCCGCAGCGTTCGGCTGGCACATTGCCGCACTGGGACTCTCCTTTATTTTCTTTCTCGCCGGCTTGCGGCTGATTCACAATGCTTTTCACCACGCGCTGGGTCTGTCGCGCCGGGCAACCAACGCCGTGCTTTGGGCGATGAGCCTGATCATGCTGGGATCCATGCATGCGGTGCGCTTCAATCATCTGCGGCATCACCGGCTGATGCTCGGCGAAGGCGATGTGGAAGGCCGCAGTGCGGAGATGCCATGGTGGCGCGCCTTGCTATTCGGGCCCGCCTTCACCGTGCTGTTACACGTCACCGCCCTTCGACATGGCACACAGCAGCTGAGGGCGACGGTAATCGGAGAATTATTGATGAATGCGACGTGGATTGCGCTTGTGTTCCGCGTTTTCAATAGCGGAATACTCCGCTATCATGTCGTGGCGATGGCAGCCGGCCAATGCCTAACTGCGTTTTTCGCCGTATGGACCGTGCATCATCACTGCGACAGAACCCATTACATCGCGCGAACGATCCGAAATCGCATCAAGAATGCGGTGACGTTCAATATGTTCCGGCATATCGAACATCATCTTTTTCCGGGCGTTCCCACCTGTCATCTGACGGAACTATCCAAACGGATCGATATGGTGGCCCCTGAGTTGAAGCAAAGAATTGTGTTCTAAGAAGGAGACATAGATGCTGCTGCAAGTTCCGTGGTGGCTGCCGGGTTTTGGACGAGTGCTGTTCGCATCGTATTTTCTCCTGATGGGCGTCGAGTCATCTGATCCATTTTCGAGAACACTCGGGATTCTCGGACGAAAAGGAGTACCGCTGGCCCGGGTCGCTACAATTCTCACAATTCTCATGATGGTGGGCGGCAGCATTTTGACGATGTTCAATTGGCACCGATCCCTCGGCGCAGTGCTGTTGTTCGGGATTATCTTCCCAGCGCCGTTCTTCCTGCATCATTTCTGGAACGAAACCGACATTATCAGCCAGCTTAGTGAGTTCGCTCATTTCATCAAGGACATCTCCCTTGCGGGTGCAGCATTGGTGTTGCTGTCGTTAGCATGAGAGCCGGGTATCGAGAAGCGCGGTCGTTAGAGAATCAATCGAAATATGCCCCTAACCAGTGGGACTGAAGAACACTGAAGCGCACCCACGCTAGTGGAATCCGAATGTGGCGCGCCGGGACCTCTATTGCAACCCAGCAGTTGATAGAGGCCGATGCGTTCCTCGGGGCTCGGGAACCGGGTGTTGCCGGCGTGCCAAACGCAAGGCATCGGGGAATAGCTGGTCGTTCTCCAATTGGAATTGGAGCAACAGCTCCGTCCGAATCGCGGCGAGAACGTGGAGCAGCCCCACGTAGGAGGCGCAGCCGCCGGGAGGTGCCAGGAAGCCTTGCGTGATCTCACGCATTTCGGACATCACGCTCGAAAGCGCCGCCTGTCCATATTTCAAGAGACGGATCGTTTCCGCCACATCGGCGGCGGGGAATCGGCCCGCGTCCAATTCGAGCAGGCTCGGGAAGAGATCCGCGTCTTCCAGTTCGAGGTAGTCCTCCAACTCGTCGCGCAACTGCTCGAATAAGCGATACAGGGGCAGCAGAATCGCGCAAAGCGGCTGTCTCCGCTCGAGGACAAGCGCGGAGTTGAAATCGATTGCCCTGACAAGCTGCTTCCTCAAAAAGGCGTGATGCCGCAAGAGAATGCCGCGCGCCAGCGCGGACGGCGCAGATTCCTGGTTCATCGGGGTCACCTCTACTGGCATGCCAAGCTCGCCTCGGAGTGTGGCTGATAACTGCAGCGCGGGTCGGCCGCGAGATAATCGCCGGTCAATGCGTAGGCGCGGGCGCGCGAGCCGCCGCACAGTTTGCGGTACTCGCAGATGCCGCATTTCCCGTGACGCGATTCCGAATCGCGCAGTTCCAGGAAGAGCGGCGAGTTGCGATAGACGTCGACCAGCGAATCGAGCCTCACATTGCCCGCGGAGATCGGCAGAAAGCCACTCGGATAGATCTCGCCCGTGTGCGAAATGAAAACAAAGCCGCGCCCGTCGCTAACCCCCGCAGTCCGCCAGACGGCGCGCTTCGGGTCGGCCGGTTCCGCACGTTCGCGCATGCGGCGCGCGAGAAAGCGGCGGTAGTGCATCGCCTCGGTGGTTTTGACATCGAAGGGGGCATTCATCGAAATACGGTAGAGCTTTTCAAAGACTTCCTCATATTCCTCGGCGGTCAAATCGTCATCCGCGAGCGCGCGGCCCGTCACCACCAGGAAGAAGACGCTCCACATGCGCGCCTCCGCTTGCGCCGCCAAGCCGGCGATGCGGTCGAGCTGATGCAGGTTGCGCCTCGTCACCGTGGTCTGAACCTGCGTCTCAAGGCCGACAAACCGCGCCTCTTCCAGAGCCTCTATGACCCGGTCGAACGTGCCGGGCACACCACGGAAGCCGTCGTGCGTGGCGGCATCCGCTCCATCGAGGCTGATGGCCATGCGGGCTACGCCGCAATCGCGAAATTGGCGAATGACCTCCCGGGTGAGCAAAGGAGTGGCGCTGGGGCTGATATTCGTTCGCAGCCCCAGCGCCACGCTGCGCCGGAGGAGGGCGAAGATGTCCGGGCGCTTGAGCGGATCGCCGCCGGTAAAAACCATCAAAGGATTTCCGAATTCCTTGACGGTCTCCAAAAGCCGGACGGCTTCCTCCGTTGTGAGTTCCGACGAGTGCCGCCGGGGGGCTGCCGAGGCACGGCAGTGCGCGCAGGCCAGATCGCATGCCTGCGTGGTTTCCCAGATCACCAGCAGCGGAGCTTCGTCGAATTTCATCATGTTTTCCGGAAGTGCAATTTCGCAGCCGCAAACACCGCACGATTTATCAACGATATGGAATTCTTCGCTGCGCGGGGCGCCTCACCCTTGCGCGATTTCACTCAACGCCCGGCGGCTCGAGGCCGAGCGCCGCTTGAATCACGCCATCTTCCGGAGGGCCGAAATCGAATCCGAGGCGCTGGCACAGGTCGAGCATCGGGGCATTATCGGCCAGCACGAATCCGATCAGACGGCGCACATTTCCCCTTTGAGCGACGTCGATGAGATGTTCCAGCAGGGCGGCGCCCACGCCCCGTTCCTGCCAGGCGTCCGAGACGATGATCGCAAACTCCGCCCTCCCCACGCCTTCGCGGCTCAAGCATCCCACGCCGACGATTCGCCGCTCGCCGGTCTCCGCCACCAGCACGAATTCGCTGAGTCCATGAAGCAGATCGTATGTGGCTTCAGTCACCGCATTTCGTCGCCGGGTCTGGCGAGCCTGAATTTTTGCCGAACTCGGCGCGATTTCCGCGGTGCTTGGTGACTGAGCTGATTTACCCCGGGATTCCAGGTCCCATGAGTTGGAATCAGGAATGCAGACGTAGATGTTCAAGGTATCCAAGATTAGTTCATGTCCAACTTCCCGATCCGTCCGAAACATCCCGAACGAATATGTTGGGGCTGCGAGAAGCTCTGCCCGGCAGACGATCTCTGCTGCGGAAACGGAAGCATCCGGACGCCACACCCAATTGAATTGGCGGGCGACGATTGGTTCGAGTGGCTTAGAGAACGGGAGCATTCCGAAGACCATGAGCCCCTTCCTCTCGGTGGAGCTACGAGTTGACCTTCTCGAAGGCAAAACAGCCGCAAGACTGCGGGCCTAACTAACTGCGATAAGAGGCGCGATAGCCGATGGTCATCCTCCGATCGCGCAGATCTGGCTGCTTTCGGCGATGCTCGAATCTCTTCTCACGTCATATCGTGAGGCCGCGAATCCGGGCGCCGTGATTTCCGGCATCTTTATTCGCGGCGTGCCTCGAACTCTACTGGTTTGTCACAAACGGAGATAACCGCCTTCTTAAACGCTCAGCACAGGACACGGTGACTCGCGAATCATGCCGTATGCGTGAGCGAAGAGGCGGCCCCTGCTCTCCTGGATGGCCCCCCGGCCGATAATGAGCAGATCCGCGTGCTGGCGGGATGCTTCCTCGCAGACACGCTCGACGGCGCTCCCGGCGACGACGGAAAACGGCGCCTGGCAGTCCGAAGCCTGCTGCAACTCCTTCATCGTATGCGTTCCGATCTCGCGCAGGCGCTCTTGAAATTCGGCGTCCATATGATGCGACGGGAAGCCTTGCATGCCGGGCACGACATGCACGAATCGGAGGCTCGCCCCCACTTTGGCCGCAAACGCGCCGGCCCAGCGCATGAGCGCCACGCTCTCCGGTCCGCCATCCACCGCGCAAACGGCTGGCCGGCAATCGGACTGGCCCGGCTGCGCCGCATCTGGCGTATGTGTCGCCGTCCAAACAGGACACGCTATGTCATGCAAAACCTTAGCCGTCACAGAGCCCAGAAGCAGACGGCGAAATGTGCCGTACCCATGAGTCGGCATCATCACCAGATCGATGCCGTTCCCTTTGACAAAATCGGCGATCGACTGCGCCGGATCGCCGCACATCGCCACGCACTCGACGTCAGCGGCATGAAACGATTCCGAGCGCACGGCTTCGAGCCGCACGCGAAGCTCCTCGGCAGCCTCGGCGGGGTCGATAAGCACGGCCACGGGGGGATCCGACAACGCGGAGTAGGACAGGGCTTCCGAAACCGAAAGCAGGATGATCCGGGCGCTATGGCGCCGCGCCATCGCACTGACAAACGGAATCGCGCGGCAACAACGGTCAGTAAAGTCCGTTGGAAATAGGATGCGTTCGATTCGCATTAGCTTTCTCCTTAATTGATTCGCAATGCTTCCTCCGCGCCAGCGGTCGGCGACAGGGAGTTCAGCCCGCTCGCTTGAGATCCCGCTGTCCAAACGCCGGCGAAATCCGGGGTAAGTTTGGGGGAAATCTCTCGCTCTTCCAGGCGAAATTGGAAAGCCAGCTCCGTGTGAATCTCGCGCAGAAGATTGACCAAAGCCTCATAGCTGCCATCGCCCTCGGGAACCGGGTGAAAACCGTGCGTCGCCTCGCACATGTCCGCGGAGAACGCCGAAAGAGGCCGCCGGCTGGATAGGGCGCGTCGAGTCCGGACCGCGCCGGAAGTGACGCCTCTTCCATCTCGAAATAGGGCTGTGCCTCGTCGCTCAACGGCAACAAGAGCCGATGGACGTGCAGGAAGGCGCCACAGAACGGCGGCCTTTGCTCGAGGACGACGTGCGCCGCCAAATCCAGCGCGGATGTCAGGCGGTTACGCAGCGAACCGCGGCAGCGCGTCAGTTCGCCGAGCGCATTCTCAAGCTGGAGGTCTGTAGTTCGGGACATCGCTAGCTTCCTTGGCAAACCGTTTCGAGAGCGGCCGGTTGATAAACGCAGCGCGGGTCTTCCGCCATGTAATCGCCCGTTAGCGCATAGGCGCGAGCTCGTGATCCTCCACAACTGCGGCGGTATTCGCATACTCCGCATTTGCCGTGGCGCGCGTCCGCGTCGCGCAGCTCCAGAAAAAGCGGAGATTTGCGGAACGGCGGATGCGCGGCAATGTACGCAAGTGAGATCGCATGCCTGGGTGGTTTCCCAGATCGCCAACAGCGGAGATTCGTCGAAGTTCATCTTGCACTTCCCAGTTGCATTCCCGAGGCCGCTGAAGGTTTCCGATTTGTCAATGACTTGGGTTCTTCACTGCGCGTTCACGCGTAGCCGCCGCGCGTTATGGCGCAAATCTGGGCTAATTGTCGGAACGGTTACAAAGAGATGACTGTCCCTCGAAAGGGCTCCGCAGTGCCGGCGTGAGGGCGGTTCGCATCTTCCAGAACGGGTTAATTGCCTGGATCCACTTATGGACCTCTGCCTGCATTCGACGCAGGCGTGACGATTTGTGACGAGAAAAGTTTGACGAGAAAAGTTTGACGAGAAAAGTTGAGCAAGCGTAGATTGAATGCGATAGGATACGGGCTAATCCAGAGAGCTTTCCTGGATCTGTCCTCCGCTTCGGGATACTCGGATCATCACACATGACGCATCAGGGTGAAAACGCGCAGCACTGGGTCAAAAGGCGCAGGTGAAATTTATGGACCGTCTTTTTCGAATTCGAACGATCGGTATTGTCGGAGTGGTCATCGCCAGTCTGGGCGCCCAGGAGCGGCGCCATTTTTCGCCCCGCGAAAAGGCCTTCTACGCGGACGCGCAGACCGTGCAGTTCGTCAATCCCGGCTTGGTCATTACCGTAACGGGCGCGACCATAGCTTCGGACGGAACCATCACCGCACAATATACGTTGGCGGACCCCAAGGGTCTGCCGCTCGATTCCGCAGGTGTGACCACGCCGGGCACGATCTCGACGAGCTTCGTCGCCGCTTATCTGCCCAATGGGCAAGAACAGTACACGGCGTATACGACACGAGCGGCGAGCGGAACGGTGATCCCCTCGACGCAACAGCCGGGCGCGGATTCCGGCGGTACAGTCAGCGCGCTGGGCAATGGCGCCTATCAATATGTATTCAAGACCAAGGCGCCCGCGGGTTTCGATCCGACAGCGACGCACACGATCGGCATTTACGGATCGCGCAATCTGACGGCGTACAGCCTGGGGACCAACTACGCCAGCACCACCTTCAACTTCGTTCCCAACGGCGCCAATGTGACTCATACGCGCGACGTGATCGAGACCGCGAGCTGCAACCAATGCCACGAGCAGTTGTCCGCGCACGGCGGATCGCGGCGCGGAGTCAACCTCTGCGTGATGTGCCACACGCCGCAGAACGTCGACCCAAATTCGGGGCTCAGACAGTCGATTTCAAGTTCTTCATCCACAAGATCCACATGGGTTCGTCAGCTGCCGAGCGTGGTCGCGGGCGGAACATATGAAATCACTACCAGCTTCGGCACCAGCGATTATTCGACAGTGTCGATCCGGCCGATCCGCGCAGCGCTGCGAGGTTTGCCACCAGCAGACCACGGGCGCGGCGCAAGCCAAGGCGTTCCTGACCAATCCTACGCGCGTGGCCTGCGGCTCCTGCCACGACGACGTGAACTTCGCCACCGGCGCAGAACCACCCCGGCGGACTTCCAGACCGACGATACGCAGTGCGCCAACTGCCACATCCCGCAGGGCGAGACCCCATTCGATGCCTCGATCATGGGGGCGCACGTGGTGCCCGACCGATACGGCGGCGCAGTATCCGCAGAATCCGGATACGCTGATCATCGGGCATCAACCTGTCTATCACCGGCGTCACGAATACCAACGCGGGCAGCGCGCCGGTGGTCGCCTTCACGCTGCTCGATAACAACAAGAACCCAATCGCGCTGTCGCGCTGGGCTCGCTTTCGTTCACCATGGCGGGTCCGACCACCGACTACGGCTACACCATCTTCGGAACGAACACGAGCACGCCGGGGTATGTCACCGAAAGCGCGACTGACCGCCTCGAAGTGCGATACCAAAGGCAACTGCACTTACCAGTTCACCAATGTCGTTCCGGCGAAAGCGACGGGAACTTACGCCATCGGCGGAGAGGCGCGGCGCACGGAAACCATTCTGGCCGGAACGACGTCGCAGCAATCGGTGCAATATGGCGCGCTCAACCCGGTGAGCTACTTCTCGGTGGATGGGTCGCCGTGGAGACGCGGCGCAGGTGGTCGCGCTGGCGAATTGCAACACCTGCCACGTGGCGCTCTCGCTGCATGGGACGCTGCGCAGCAACACCGAATATTGCGTGATGTGCCACAACCCGTCGAATACCGATGCCACTACGCGCGCCAGCGCGACAGTGCCGTCGGATAAAGCCGCGCCGCCGCAAGGCATCAACTTCAATCTGCTGGTGCATCGCATTCACGATGGCGTGAACGTCACCGCGGACGGCGGAAAGCCATACATCGTGGTGGGCTTCGGAGGCAGCCACAATGATTTCTCGGGCGTTCTCTTCCCTGGCTTGACGCCGACCGGCGCAGCGACCGATCTCGCGAACTGCGCGTTCTGCCACGTCAATGGTACGGAGCAAAAGGATCTTTCGCTCACCGGCCTACACGCAGGTAACCGACCCGCAAGGCCTGATCAATCCGGTGCAGCCGATCTCCTCGGCCTGTTCCGGCTGCCATGTGGATATTCCGACCGCATCGCACTTCCTGGCTAACAGCAACGCGCTCGGCGAAAGCTGCGTGGTCTGCCACGGAACGGGCGGCGCGTTCTCGGTCAGCTCGGTTCATGCGCAATTCTAGACGTGCGCTTCGGCCTCATTGCCTGGGGCTGTCCTGGCCGGAGCTCGGCTCTTCGGCCAGGCTGCTCCGCTCGTTGCCTTACGCGGGCATCGGATCGGCCTGCTTGCGACCTGCCACGAGGATATCTTCAACGCGTTCCAGAAGAGTCCTCATGCGCGGGTGGATACGGATAAGCGGCGCGGTTTTGCGGGGCGCGCCTGCGAATCGTGCCACGGGCCGGGGCAGAAGCACACCGAATCCGCCTCGGCGGCAGATATCCGGCAGCCGGCGAAGCTGGCCGCGGCCGCCGCGGACAAGATCTGTATGAGTTGCCATCTCAACGAGCCCACCCACGTGGGCGCGACTGCAAAGCAGCCACGCGAAGAATCAAGTCGCCTGCACCACCTGCCACAAGATTCACGCCGACGGGCCGATGGGACTCGTGCCGCACGGCGCACGCGGCCATCAACACAGCAGTGCGCGAGTTGCCACTTGAACGTGTGGGCGCAATTTCAAAAGCCCAATCATCACAAGCTGCCGGAAAACGCGATGAGCTGCGTGGATTGCCACAATCCGCACGGTTCCATACGCCCCGCGATGCAGCAGAGCTTTCGCCGCCAACGAACCGGGATGTCTGAATTGCCACGGCGACAAGCGCGGACCCTTCGCATTCGAGCACGCGCCGGTGCGCTTCGAAGGCTGCGCCACTTGCCATGAGCCGCACGGCTCGACGAACCCGCGCATGCTGACGCGGCAGGAGGTCCGGTTCGTGTGCCTCGAGTGCCACGCCAATCTGCCGGCGAATGAACTCGGTGCGCACGGTCGGCGTGGTCCCGCCCGCGTTCCACGATCTGAGCTCGCCGGTCTACCAGAACTGCACCGTCTGCCATCAGAAGATTCACGGCAGCCATATCGACAGGAACTTACTCAAATGAGAGGCCTGCTGATTCTCCTGGCCGCCGCGCCGCTTGCCTGGCGCAAGCCGTGTCCGCAGGTGAAGCGGCGCAGGCCCGTTGGCAACGGCGCACAGGCGGCCGCGCAGCAGACCCGCCCGCAACGGACGGACGACCGGCTTCACCGGCGCAGGCGACTCCCGCGCAACAGGCCGCGCCCGCCACGCGCGCCGCGACCTCGCCCGTGCCCTCCAGCGAAGCCGACTTCACCGGCTGGATCGACTTCGGCTATCGCTGGCGTCAGCGATGTCGGCGGCAACTTCGACACCTACCGCAGCTGGTCAATCTCGGTTCGGGGCCCAAGCTGCTGGGCACGGAATTCAGCATCACCGATCCCGAAACACCGCCTCTTCGATCAGATTCACGTGCGCGCCTACGATTGGGGCGACGACCCCTACTCGACGCTGCATCATCGATGCGCGCAAAGCGAAGCTTTACGATTTCAGCGCCGACTACCGCGACATTGCGTACTTTGATCTCCTGCCGTCGTACGCCGACCCGCTGCTGGCGAGCGGCATCGTGCTCAACCAGCAATCGTTCGATACGCGCCGCCGCTTCGCGCACTTCGAGCTGACCATGCTGCCGGGAACTGGATCATCCCCTATGCCGCCTTCGATCGCGATTCCGGCTCGGGAACGGGCGTTTCGACGTTCGTCGCTAACGGCAATGAATTTCCCGTGCCCGCCACTCTCACGACCGCACCGATCAATTTCCGCGGCGGCGTCCGTTTCGAGTTCCAGCCGCTTCCATGCCACTCTGGAACAGGGCGGCACGTGGTTCGAAGACGATCAGACGTTGTATCAGAGCGGCGGCGTCAACTACGGCAATTCGCACGTGCCCATATTCGGACAGACACTCTATCTGACCGATCTCCTGGGGCCTACGGCGCGCACGGCACAAGCATTTATAGCAGAGCGCTGGTGACGGCGCAGCCCGGTTTCGTGGCTGGATCTTCTACGGCCAGTTTCTCTACAGCCAGCCGAAGACGCACGGTCAACTACCAGCAGTACGATGGCGGCAATCTTTACCTGCAAAGCCAGATGCTCTTCTATTACCGCCAACAATACCTGATTTCTTCGGCCGCGCAGATGCCGCACACCACGCGGCAACTGTCGGCGCCGAGATCCGGCCCTGGCGGCGACTGCGCATCAGCCGAATCGTGGATTACGGACCGCCTGCACAATGCGGCTCTTCGCCGCAGAACCAGACGCTCACCGGGCCGCAGACGCCTCGCAGCAGCTTGCCGACGCTGCTGGAGTCGTCGCTGGCGACGAACTACAACCAGGCCGAAACGATGCTGTTCTTCGAAGCCACTTCGAAACTGACGCTGCGCGGCGGATACCGCTATGTGTGGGGCGACGGCAACGATGTCGACGCTTCCGCCCGAAGGCCTCGCCAGCTGCGGACCACGTGCACTGCGGCGCAACGTGGGCATCGGCGGATTGACGTATCGGCCGCTGAAGAAGTTTTCGTTTTCGCGCGGAAGGCGAAGCGGCATCGAGCGGCGGCGCGTACTTCCGCACCAGCCTATACGACTATCAGAAGGTTCGCGCCCAGGCGCGCTATCAGGCGACCGGGCGCTCAGCTTCTCCGCCGATTTCAACCTGCTGAACAATCAGGATCCGCAGCCGGGAATCAATTACGACTATCTGGCGCATCAGGAGTCGCTCTCGTCTTATGGTCGCCGGCGGCGGCAAGACTGTTCGACTTTCAGGGGAGTTATTCGCGCGCCGACTGTACGCTCCGATATCGACTATCTCGATCCGGGTACCTTGCAGCCGCAGCTTTCGCATTACCGCGATAATTCGCACACGGCGACGGCGCTGTTCCACTTTTCAATGGCCTGCCGCACGAGGGCGTTTGCGCCGGAACTCATGGCGGGCGGATCGCTGCTAATCTCTTCCGGCAGCCGGCCCACCACCTACTATCAGCCGATGGTGAAGCTGTCGCTGCCGGTCGGCAAGCATCTCACTTGGTTCGCGGAGTGGCGCTACTACGGATACGGCGAAGCGTTCTATTTTTATGAAGGCTTTCGCGCGCAACTTGGCCATCGTCGGGCTTGAGGTTCACGCGATGAGAACGCGCATGGATCCGCTGCTGCTGGCGCGTCGCCTCTCGGCTGCGCATGCGCAGACGCCTGTCTTCACGGCCGATTCCACGCGCGGCGGCGCGAGCTCTTCGCCACTCTCTCCTGCGCGCAGTGCCACAGCGTGAACGGGCGCGGCGGCACGAGCGCGCCCGATCTTGGCCGTCTGGCCGACCGCAACTTCACGCCCGCCGTCGCTCGCCGCCACCATGTGGAACCATGCGCCCGCCATGTGGAGCGCCATGGGCGCGCGCGAATGTCGCGCAGGCCGAATGTCGACGAACAGGCCGCGGCCGATCTGTTCGCGTACTTCTATTCCACGCGCTTCTTCGAAAAGCCGGGCGATGCGGCGCGCGGCAAGCGTGTCTTCACCGAGCGCGGCTGCGCGGGTTGCCACGGCCTGACGCGGAAGTCCAGCCGGCATTCCGCCTGTCAGCCGATGGGAGAACCTGAACGATCCGTTTGCGCTCAGCGAGGCCATGTGGAATCACATGCCGCGCATGCTGGCGGCGATGAAATCGAGAAGCATCTCGTGGCCCGCGCTGAGCGGACAGGATCTCTCCGACCTCCTGGTCTATCTGCGCAATCTGCCCTCCACGCGTCAACTCGTGCCGCGGTTTGAGATCACGTCCGGAGCCGATGGCGCAGCGCTTTTCAGGTCAAAGGCTGCGCAGGGTGCCACGACTCGGACACGTCGCTCGCGGGCCGCATCCGCGGCCGCACGCTCACCGACATCGCCGCGGAGATGTGGGACCACGCGCCCGCGATGGCCGCGGCCGAGCGCGCCGCCGGCGAATTCCAGCCCGGCGAAATGCGCGACGCTGCTGAGTTACGTTTGGGCGCGCCAGTTCTTCGAAGATGCCGGCGACCCGGCGCGCGGCCGGCGCGTCTTCGTCGCCAAACAGTTGCGCCGATTGCCACGAAACGCGGCGCCGCGCCCGAGCTGCCCGCCGCCGGCGCGCGTCTACAACGGCCCGGCGATGATCGCGGCGCTTGTGGCGTCACGGACCCGCCATGCTCGACCGCATGAAGGCGCAGCGGCATGGCCTGGCCGCGCCTCGATGCGGCCGACATGTCCGGCCTGATCGCATATCTGAACACTATCGAGAAGGGACAAGCCATGATCTGGCGAATGAAATCGTCCCGTTAGTGGACGTCTTGACCGGCCATTGGGTCAGCATGGCGGGCACGGCGCTGGTCACGCTGGCCGGTTTTTCGTGGCTATTCCTGCTGCCGATGCATGCCGGCGGGCGCGCCAATAATCCGTACATCGGACTGTTCGCTGTTCGTCGCGCTGCCGCTGATCTTCTTCACCGGGCTCGTGCTCATTCCGATCGGCGCCGCGCTCGGACGCCGCCGCGTGGCGCAAGGCTTGACGGTCGCCGTGGACCGCCGCGCGGTGTGGCGCCGCGCCGGCATCTTTTTCGCCGTGATGACCGCCGCCAACCTGGTGATCGGCAGCCAGCTGAGTTATCGCGCCGTGGCACACATGGAAAGCGTGCAGTTCTGCGGGCAGACATGCCACGTCATGAAGCCGGAATTCACCGCGCACCTGCGTGCGCCGCACGCGCAGGTGGATTGCGTGTCCTGCCATGTGGCGCCGGGCGCATCGGGATTCATCAAGGCGAAGATGGCGGGTACGCGGCAGCTCTTGGCCGTGATTCTCAACAACTTCCCGCGGCCCATCGAATCGGCCATGGAAAGCAATCGGCTGGTCTCTTCCGCCGAAACCTGCGAGCAGTGCCATCAGCGCGACAAGCCGATGAGCCCGAGGCTGCGAGTCATTACGAAATACAAGGACGACGAGGCCAATACCCCGAACGCAGACGGTGCTCATGATGATGGTGGATAAGATCCATGCCGCCCACCTCGCGCCGGGCGTAGCCATTCGTTACGCCGCCGCCGACAAGAAGCGGCAGACGATTCCGTGGGTGGAATATCGCGACTGCCTCAGGCGTCACGCGAACCTACCTGGCGAGCGACGCAAAGCCCGAGCAGATCGCCGCCATGCCCAAATTCGAGATGCAGTGCGTGGATTGCCACAACCGCGCCGCGCATTCGTTCGAAGTCGCCGGACCGCGCCGTCGATGGCGCCATTTCGTCCGGCCAAATCCCTGGCCGATTTGCCGTTCGTAAAGAAGACCAGCCTTGCGCTGATTCAGGGGCAATACGCGAGCGCGGAAGACGCCTCCGCTAAAATTGCCGCGCAACTGAACGATTTTTACCGCCAGAAATATCCGGATGTGCTTGCCAAGCGATCAAACGATATTAATGCCGCCGCTCGATCCCTGACGGCGATCTATAACCGCAACGTGTTTCCCGATTTGAAAGTGACCTGGGGAACTTACCCGAACAATCTAGGCCACGCCGATTATCCCGGCTGCTTCCGCTGCCACGACGGCAGCCACGTGACCAAGACCAATGAGAGCATCACCCAAGATTGCGCCGCGTGTCACAACGCCATCGCGGTGGAAGAATCCTCGCCCGAAGTTTTGAAGACTTTGGGCCTGGCGACGAAGTAACTCCGCTACGGCGGAATACAACCATAGGAGAAACCAAATGAAACGAATCGTTACCCTTCTGATCGCGATCTGCGCCGCGGCCGCCGTGTCTCTCGCAGCCGACGCCACGGCCGGGAAAGCCGTCTTCGATAAGTCATGCAAATCCTGCCACGGCGCGGATGGCTCGGGAAATCCTAATATCGCGAAAATGATGAAGGTAGAGATGAGACCGTTAGGATCGCCTGAAGTACAGGCGCAGAGCGACGACGACATCAAGAAAATCGTTACCGACGGCAAAGGCAAGATGCGGCCCGTCGCCAGCGTCACCGGCAAATCGGCTGATGACGTGGTGGCTTACGTCCGGACGTTGAAAAAGTAGGCCTCTGGAGCAAACGGCGATGAGCAAGGGCCGCGAGATTCGCTTTTACGATTACGTCAATCGTCCTTACGAGCAGGTCCGCGAGGCCTTACGCCAGGACGCGCCGGCGGTGTTCCAGTCCGCCACCGTCGCCGCGTCTTCGCGTGCCCGCTCCGTCGCCTCCGAGCTTCGCGTCGACCTCGGCGGCATCGCTCTCGAAACCTCGATACTGATCTCCGTGAAGAACGTCGAAGAACGGGCCGCTGCCGGCATGACCGGTCCAATGACCCGACTGCAACTGGAGTGGCAAGCGGCGAAGATGCCGGGTCTTTTCCCTTTCATGGAGGCGGAGCTTTCGATTTATCCTTTAACCGCGAGCGAAACCCAATTGGATTTCTCCGGTGCCTACGAGCCGCCGCTGGGGCCTGTGGGAAAGGCGTTGAACGCGGTTGCCGGCCACCGCATCGCGGAAGTCTCCGTCCACCGCTTCGTTGCGGATGTAGCGGCCTTTCTCAGAAAGACGCTGTCTCAGCCCGCCTGACGATCTTCCCATGGCGGAAGCACCTTCACCAGGACCCTTAGAAGAAAGATCGGCAGCAGCGTTAACACGATCGCCATGAGCAGCCCCTCGCGTGTCGCGAATTCCAGCTTGTAATTCGTGTATCCAAGAAAGCTCTTCGAGAATAGTTGGCCGCCGATCACAACGTTCCAGCGCATGGCGAAAATTCCGATCAGCGTCAGAACTCCGGCGAGCGCATAGATCCGCCGGCGCGCCGCCGCGTGTAACCTGGCTAGCTGCGTAACCGCCAGCATCGCCAGCGGACACAGCGTCCCCAAGCAGAATCTGCACGATGATGTGCGAGAAATACAAGCGCGTATGGACCATGAAATCGAGGGCGCGAAAAGACTCGTCCGATTCGTAAATCCTGTGGGTCAAGTCCAGCATTTCGAGCGAAAAATCGACGATGAAAACGTAGAATAGATATTTCGCGATCGTATCCACGCAAGGCATGTCAACCGGCTTATGCCGCAGCCTGCACGCCGCCATATAGGTCAACAGGACCGCGGCAATACCGGAGACCATCGCCGAAAATAAAAACACCACCGGCATCAGAGGACTCGACCACCATGGGTTCGCCTTTACCGATCCGAAAATGAATCCTACATACCCGTGCAGCAAAAAAGCCGAAGGGATGCCCGATACCGTGATCGTCCAGCCAACGCGTTCGTCGATCCGAAGCGATTCCTCGCTTATATTCTGCGAGCCGAGCGTCAAAACCTTGTAAACCCATTTCGCCGCGCCCTTGCTCGATCTGCGACTTCAGCACGATTTCCTTGCGGAAATCGAGCCAGATTTCCATCAACAGCACCACCAGCAGATACCACAGATAAACGAATCCGAACATCGCCATCGCGGAGGTCCGATGCGGCGTCAGATACATCTCGAACGATCGCTCAGGATGTCCCAGGTGTAGCTGCAAAGGCAGCGGCGCGACTAGCAAGAATGCCAATGCAGTTAACAAAGCCAGCCGGTAGGTGGGCTTGTACCGCCTTTACGTGAAACACCCGGGCCAGCGACGCGAGAATGAACGCGCCCGCCACCAAGCCCGTGAGATAGGGATAAAGAACGATCAGGATGCTCCACTGCAGTTCCGTTTCGTTCGGGTACATGAAGCCGTCCGCCGGATCGCCATATCCCCCTCTACTTCACCGCGCCATCCAGATCGCGATAGAACACCTTTGAATGCGTCGCCAAGTGCGGCTTCAAAACCGCTACTTGGTTCTCCCTCAAAAATTCGTGTACCGGATCATTCGGATCCTTGAAATCCGCCAGCTTGCGGGCGCCCGTCGGACAAACTTCGCAGCACGCCGTCGTCAGTCCTTTCGTGATGCGGTGATAACATAGAGAACACTTGTCGCACGACGTTCTTCCGAGGATCGAGATATCGGCAGCCGTAAGGACAAGCCTGTATGCAATAACGGCATCCGATGCAATATTTCTCGATCCACCAGCACCACGCCGTCCGGCGATACGAATGTCGCTCCCACCGGACACGCCTGCACGCACGGTGAATCGGCGCAATGGTTGCATAGCTTCGGCACGAAGAAGCTCTTGCCCCCTGCGCGTCATTCAAAATGGGGAAGCCATCCATACCACCGTTTGGAGAGTCCACCTGCGGCGGTGCCGCATGTTCGTCGTGCACGCTGTACCGCTCTACCCAGGTCCGGAAGTACCCGTGCGGAACGCCGTTCTCCTGCGAGCACGCCCTTACGCAATTCCCGCAGCCGATACATTTGGCGATGTCGATCGTCATGCCCCACCAGTGCTCGGCCGAGTTGTACTTCCCGGCATCCGGAGCGGCCTTGCCGTCCATCGCCTGCAACGCGCGCGCGCCGCGCCCGAAAGCACGAGATACTTCCCGGCTTTCTCGAGTAGCTGCCGCCTGATTCAGTTCCATTCTTCCGCTCCTCAAATCGCCGGACTGTGCGGCTGATGACAGACGCCACAGGAAACACCGCCCGCATGCTCCTTCGACGAAACCTGCGGAAACCATTTCGGCTTTGACGGATTCGCCTCGTGACACCGCACGCATAAAGCCGCCGGATCCGGCTTCACAGCCGCGCTCCCGCCCGGATTCTCCGCATGCGCCGCCGATGGGCCGTGGCAGGCTTCGCAGCTCACTCCCGCGTGCTTGCCCTTGTTCTTCGTCTCCGCTATGTCCGCATGGCAAGCCTCACAGGTGGCTTTGCCCGCGAACGAACCCGGGCGCGCCATGATCTCCGCGAGCGCCGCGCCCCGATAATGCCCGTATTGCCCGAAGCTCTTCGGCACGATCGCCGCGCGGACCAGAAGGAACGCCGCCAGTCCCATCCCCAACAGCGCGACCATCCGCGCCAGATGTCCGGATTCCTTGAAGATTCTCTTCATCCCGCATGGGGGGTTTGCATGTCGATCGCCAACAAGCGCGCCCTCGTTGTCTGGGCTTCTCGATGCTCTCTCTGAATGCGCCGCGGCACGCACAATTGCGCGTCATCGCGCAACGGGCCTGCTCGTGGCTGCCATTCGAGCATCGCGATCGCGCAACGCCATCTGCGGCCGTCAATAGCGAGCGTAATCGGAGAATCTCTTGAGGATGTGATCGCCTACGACAGGATGTTAAAGAGAACAAATAAGAAGCTACCTTCCCAGCGTGTGAAGTTGTGCGCCCGCCAATATCATGGTGGCTGCGATCAGCAGGCCAAGAGATGCCATGATGGCGTATTCAGCAAAGCGTTTGCCAATGTCCATGCGAACGGGATAGGCACGGTTCGGTCCAAACGTTGCGCGCAGCCACTCACGCAGTTCCGAAGCGCTCTGGGTTTATCGACGCAGCGCCTGCGCATTCTGGCGCAAGGGCAGGTGCCGCGGGCAATAAGTTAAGGCATTCGATCGGAACGCGCGCGATCCCCGGCCTCCGCCCGCTTCAGCGCAGGCTGCTGACGGGCAGGCGGAGTTTTCACGTAGGCGGCTCCCGTCGGTCTCTCCGGCTCATCCAGGACTCACGGGTGTTCAACGCCGCGCCGCCGGACGCGCGGAGGTGAATAGAGGGTTCCGTGCAAAGTACCGCCTACTCCTTCACGCCCAAATTGTGCTTCTTGAGCTTGTAGCGCAGCGCGTCGCGGCCGATGCGCAGAATGCGCGCCGCCTGGGACTGATTCCCGCCTGCCGCTTCCAGCGCGCGGATGATCAGCAGGCGCTCCTGCTCCTCCAGCGTGCCCACGCCCGGCGCCGGCGGAGAGCGGCATAGCTCCGCGCGCCTTCGGCGGCGGGCGTCGAGAATGCAGGTACGCCGGCAAGATCCTGCACGTCGATGGTGTCGCCCATGGCCATCATGCAGGCGTGGCCCAGATCACGTTTTCCAGCTCGCGCACGTTGCCCGGCCAGGAGTGCAGCGAGAGCAGGATCTGCGCGCGATGCGTCAGGCCGCGAATCTCCTTCTCGATACTGCGCGGCGAACCGCGCGATGAAATGGCGCTCGAGCAGCGGCAGGTCCTCCTTGCGCTCGGCCAGGCGCGGCACGTGAATTTCCACCATCGAGAGCCGGTAATACAGATCCTCGCGAAAGCGCTTTTCGGCGATCGCCAGCGCGCAGGTCGTGATTGGTGGCGGCGATCACGCGGACGTCCACCTTGCGCGCCGTCAGCGATCCCACGCGCTGCACTTCCTGATTCTGCAGCACGCGCAGCAGCTTGGCCTGCGTGGCCAGCGGCATGTCGCCGATCTCGTCCAGAAACAGCGTGCCGCCGTGGGCGTGCTCGAACAAGCCCGCCTTGTCGCTGGTCGCGCCGGTGAACGCTCCCCTCACGTGGCCGAACAGCTCGCTCTCAAACAGCGTCTCGACCACGGCCGAGCAGTTGAGCACCACGTAACGGCCCGGCCGACGGCCGGGCTCAGCCGGTGCAGGCCTGCGCGACCAGATCCTTGCCGGTCCCGGTCTCGCCGGTGATCAGCACGGCGCGGTAATGCGGCGCCACGCGGCGGATGCGCGAAAACATCTCCCACATCAGCGGGCTGCGGCCGACGATGCCTTCGAATTCCGCGCTGGCCAGCAGCTCGTCTTCGAGCTGCACGGCGCGCTGCCGCTTGCCGCGCCTCTTCGCACCAGCTTGCCGATGCGCTCCCGCAGCGCGGCGATCGAGATCGGCTTGTTCAGATAGTCGCAGCGCCCTTCTTGATCGCCTCCACGGCGGATTCGGTGGAGTAATGCGCGGTCATCAGGATCACGTCGATGGACGGATCGAACTCCATGATCCGCTCCAGCACTTCCATGCCGCTCAGCCGCGGCATCACCAGATCGGTCAGCACGATCTGCGGATGTCGCTGCATGAACCAGGTCCAGGCCTTCCTCCGGATCGGAAGCGGTGAGAATCTCGAGGCCCGGCTGCGCCAGGGCGGTCGAGAGCATCTCCAGGCTGCCGGGATTGTCGTCGATGATCAGCAGCGAGATGCGCGCTTGGAATCTGGACATGGTGCAGTCATTGATTCGCTGAGCAGGCGCTCCACTTCGCTGCGCAGCGCCGCCAGGCGGATCGGTTTGGTGATGTACGCCGTGAAGCCCAGCGCCAGGGCGCGTTCGCGGTCGCCCTGCATCGCGCTCGCGGTCAGCGCCATGACCGGAGTGCGGCGCAAATTCGGCTCCCGGCGCAGTTGCTCGATCACGCCGAAGCCGTCGAGGCCGGCATGTGCAGGTCGAGAATGATCAGATCCGGCGCGACTCTCGCGCGCCTTGGCGCAGCGCTTCGACGCCGTCGCCTGCCTCGACCACCGGATAGCCGGACTTCTCGAGCACCGTGCGGACCAGCTCCCGGCTGGTCGGCTTGTCGTCGGCGACCAGAACTTTCTTCATACGGTGCTGCCTGACTGTCCACGGCTCTTCGATCGGAATGGTGAAGGTGAAGCGGCTGCCCTTGCCGGGCTCGCTTTCGCAGCCAGATCCGTCCCGCCGTGCTCCTCCACCAGGTGCTTGCGTGATCGCCAGGCCCAGCCCGGTGCCCTTCGCGCACAGCCCTTGGTGGTCGCTCCGACCTGATAGAACTTGTCGAACACCGCCTCGTGCTCGCTCGCAGGGAATGCCGATGCCGGTGTCGGTGACCGAAATCTCGACGAATGCCGTCTGCGAACGTGCCTCCACGCGAATGCTTCCGCCTTCCGGCGTAAATTTCACGGCGTTGCTCAGCAGGTTGAACAGAATCTGCTTGAAGCGGAGCCGGTCGGCGTGAAGCGATCGCCTGCGCGAACGGCGACGCTGGTCTCGATCGGAGCGACTTCGCCGCCGCCTGCGGCCGGATCGAGGCGAGCGACTTCCTCGATGCGCCGTGGCGATGTCGAAAGCTTCGCGGCGCAGCTCGAGCCGTCCGGCTTCGATCTTGCTGATATCGAGCATGTCGTTGATCAGCTCCAGCAGATGCAGCGAATCCCTGTGGATGTGGTCGACGAAGCGCTGCTGCTTTTCGTTGAGCGGCCCTTCGAGTTCCTCGGCCAGCAGCTCGGAGAATCCGATGATGGTGTGCAGCGGCGTGCGCAGCTCGTGGCTCATGCTGGCCAGGAATTCGCTCTTCAGGCGGTTGGCGCTTTCGATTTGACGGTTTCGCGCTTCCAACTCCTTATTTGCCGCGGTAAGATCGGCGGTGAATCGTTCGTGCATCTCGCGGAGTTGGCGCTCGGAGCGCTTGCGCTCGGTCACGTCGCGGATCACGGCGGTGACGCGCTTTTCGCCGTCGTACGTCAGCGGGCTCAGGCTGATTTCCACTGGCGCCCGTGTTCCGTCCTTACGCTGCACGTGCAGATCCAAACCGGTTCCCATGGGCCGCAGCATCGGATGAGCCCAATACCCGGCGCGATGCCCGGCGTGCCGAACCCGCAGCTCTTCCGGAGTGAGGATCTCTATCGATTGGCCCAGTAACTCTTCGCGGCTGTAGCCGGTGAGATTTTCGGCCACGGCGTTCATCAACACGATGCGGCCACGGGAATCGACCTCCAGAATAGCGTCGGGCGCCGCTTCCAACAGTTCGCGAAAGCGCCGTTCCGCGTGAATTTCGGCGCGCGCCTCCGCCTCACGCGCCGCCATATCGCGATATTCCCGCTCCGCCTCATCGGCGGCGGAGAGGTCGGCCAGAATGGCGACGTTGCCGTAGATTGCGGCGGCGGCATCGCGCAGCGGGACCGTCCACAGGCTGGCATCGATGAATTGCCCATCTTTCCGGCGCCGGTGGACGCGCACGCCGATATGCGAAACGCCATGAAATTGCGAATCCAGAAGCTGGCGGTATTCTTCGCGCCGGTCCTCGGGAACGGTGGGCAGCGGCTTGCCGAGAACCTCGGTTTCCATCCAGCCAAACATGTGCTCGGCGCCGCGATTCCACATCTTGACGTTGCCATCGAGGTCGAGGCTCATGATAGCCAGCGGACACGCGCCCGCCATCGCTTGAACTTTGCTGGTGGCTTCCGCCACGGCGAGATCCAAAGCCCTGCTCCGCTCACCCATCGATCGAGCGCCCTGCGCCAACTGAAGGCTGTTGATGGCGAGGTCGTAATTTTCGGAGCGGAGCCGCGCCTCGAACTCCTGCAGACTATCGACGATTTCAGCTTCGACTGCGAAGCCGGCATCGCCCAACTGCCCGACGACCACCTTAGATTGTTCGCGATCCGGTTGCAGTAACAGGATTTTTAGGGGTTGGCGCGTGGTTGTATCCGGCATGGCCGTGGTTATCGAACTGATTGGCTCCGTTCCCAAATTCTATCGCCACGCCTTTGCGTACAGGTTGGCGCGGCCACGCTGCGCCAAAAGGCTCAGGCGCTGCGCTTCTGGATGCGCAGCTTTACGCAAGCGAGCGCTGATTCGATGGAGATCGCCTTGTATGCGGATGAGCGCGGCATCTCTGCCCATCTTAGCGGTATGCAAGCCGGGTTCCCTCGGGACGGGGCGTTATGCCGACCCAAGCCGCCGCTCCATAATCGACGCTCCGTGGCCTTCCACCGCCAGCGCGTGCTCAAGGCAACTATCGCTTTGCTTTCCCATCCGCCGTTGCGGTCACCAGCAATCTAGCATTTGCTGAATGGACCGAGGTGCTGAGCTAAGAGCGGCTGACCGGCGCGTTGCTAATTCGCTTAACCCATTATGTCCAGATCCTGGAGATGAATGGGGAAAGTTAGGCCTTCCGAGGAAGATTCGGGATCTAGCGACGACGGAATCCGCCGAACGCAAGCTTGGCCTTTGGAGATGTTCGTAACCAACTCCCACCGATTGCCCCCAGAAGTCTTTGAGCCGAAACGCAGAACCAGAATCATCCCTAGCTACTTTCCCACTTAAAATTCGGTGCGCAAGGCCTTTGCTTTCAAAGGGGCGGTGCGCGGCTGATTGCTGAGTCGGACGTTGACCTCGTCCCGAGAGACCACACCGACCACGCTCTGACGTCCGCGCGGTCATTAAAAACATTTTGTTCGAAAAATGTATTGACTTGCTTTTATGGATTATGTATCATATATAATGATGACACGAGAGCAGGCCATCCGGAAGCGGGAAAAGCTGGCAGGGCAACTCTCCTCCCCCGCCGGCGTCCTCCGCGGCTCGCTACTCCAGCGCACCACCCATCACTCCTCGGGATGTCAAAAATGCGCCCGCGGGGAGGGCCATCCGCTTTGGGTTCTCACGGTGGGCTATCCCGGTGGAAAGACCCGCCAAGTGAGCCTGCGCCCCGAGCAGGTTCCCGGGG
Organism: Bryobacterales bacterium; assembly: GCA_963763545.1. Lineage (GTDB taxonomy): Bacteria > Acidobacteriota > Terriglobia > Bryobacterales > Bryobacteraceae > PALSA-243. Next base: position 37,007 of record CAVXPE010000037.1, on the reverse strand, counting down.
TTCAGAAGGCGATCGAAGAGTATCGCGATTTCAAACAGACGCTGGAGGCCATCAGCGAACTGAATCAGTTCCTTCTGCGCCTGGACCGCGAGCAGTTCAAAGACCAGGAGCGCGAGTCATGATCGCCGCTCGCCGCTTACAGAGAAACTTCGCCGATGGCTTCATCACGGAGGCGGTGGATGATCTCTGGGAACCCTGGATGCACCACGCCGATAAAGCGCTGGAAGATGACACCCTGCTGCTCATCATCCAGCAAGAGTTGGCCAAACGCTGCAAGAAGAGCAAGACCCGTGGGCGCAGGGCGACGCCGGCCGAGGTCGTGCTCAGAATGCTGCTGTTGAAGCACGTGCGCGATTGGAGCTACGAAGTGCTATCGCGGGAGGTGCGCGCCAATCTTGTCTATCGCGAGTTCACCCGGATCGGCGGCACAAGGTTCCGGACGACAGAACGATGGGAAACCTGGCGCGTCAACTGGGGCCGCAGGTGATCGAAAAGCTGCATCGGCGCGTGGTGGAGATCGCACAGGAAAACAAGATCGCCGCGGGCCGTAAGATGCGGGTCGATACGACGGTGGTGGAGACCGACATCCACTATCCAACCGACAGTTCCTTACTGGGTGACGGGGTGCGCGTGCTGACGCGCATCATGAAGAAAGTCACTGCTGTGGCCGGTAAGGCGGGCACGCAGATGCGTGACCGCAGCCGGTCCGCCAAATTGAAGGTTTTGGCTATTGCTCGCGCCAGCCGGAACAAGACGGAGCAGGGCCGGCAGAAGATAAAGAAGGCCTACCTCCAACTTCTGGAAATCACCAGCCGGGTTACCGGGCAAGCGAAGAAGTTTTCACGCGAGATTGAGGTTCGCGTTAAGCGCGGCAATCTGTCCGTAATGCACAAAGCCAGAAAGCAACTCGATGAGATGATTCCCCGCGTCCAGCAGGTGCTGCGCCAGACACGGGAGCGAGTGCTGCGCGGCAACACCAAGGCCGAAGGAAAACTACTCAGCATTTTCGAGGCGCACACCGAGGTGATCCGCAAGGGCAAGGCGCATAAGCCCAATGAGTTCGGCAAACTGGTCCTGATTCAAGAGGCGGAGAACCAGATCATTACGCTCTACCAAGTGTGCGAGCAACGCCCGGCCGACGCGACCTTGTTAGAGGGATGCCTGGAGCGGCACGTCGAACAGTTCGGACGCGCCCCGGAACGCATGGCGGCCGACCCCGGATTCTTTTCAGCCGCCAACGAATCCAAGGCCCACCAAATAGGAGTCAAGCGAGTCTCGATTCCGAGCCACGACACCAAGAGCGCAACGCGTAAACAGCGGCAGAAGCAGCGTTGGTTTAAGGAACTTCAGAAGTGGCGTACCGGGTGTGAAGGCCGCATCAGTGTTCTCAAACGCCGACATGGATTACGGCGATCCCTATATAGGGGGTTGGACGGCATCCAGCGCTGGGTCGGGCTTGGGGTGATCGCCGACAATGTCATTCATATCGGCACGCACTTGGCCGAGCAAGCACGCCCCCGCTGACTCCCTTCTCAGACCAATACACACACCACGCCATCCGATTCTACTTTCTCTCACCCAACCGTCTCTGAATCGGCCCCATCCATGCCATCGAACGTCAACACCCTCGACAGAACCTCCGCGGCGAAGCGCGTTTCGGGACCAGCGCCGGCTTTTTGAATTTTAAGTGGGAAAGTAGCTAGTCTAGTAACGGTTCCTGGCAGAAACAGGCTCTCCATCTCGGCCACTGGCGCGGGCGGCGGTAACGGACCGCCTCCAACGTTGCTAACGTTGCTTTCACACAGGTCATCTGAACATACTTGAAATTCGTATGCCGTACCTACGGAGCTTTCATTGACGGGAATAAAGCCGGAAGCCGGAGGAAAGCTCCATCTTGCACTCCCGATACAGCACTAGGACTTGACAGCCACAATCGCCAGAGCCTGGCACATCTACGGTTAGCGCGTGATACGGCCAAGTGGTCGATGCTCTCCGACGCCCACCCCACCCACGCCACCAGCGAAGTGCGCGTGGTGGTGGAGTGAACCCCAAAAGTGAGACACGCCGAATGAACGCACTTTGCATCGAATGGAGGCCAAAATGGCAAAGATGGCAAAGTGGCGCCGGCACACGGTGGAGTTCAAGCGGCAGGTCGTCGAACGGATGAAGACCTGCGAAAACATTCACGCTTTAGCTCGCGAGCTCAAGATCGAGCGGAAGCTTCTCTACACCTGGAAGTACCAGTTCGAAGGCCGCCCCGAACCGCGGCATGCGAATCTGGGAATGACCGCAGAAGAACGCAAAGATAAACAACTCCGCGAGGAGATCGCCAAGCTGAAATCGGCTCTGGCGGATAAAACGCTGGAGAACGATTTTTTCAGAAGTGCCTTGCTCAGAATCAAGGAAGGACGCCGGCAGAGCATCGCGACTGGCGCCTCGGCATCTACGACGCTATCCGGCCGTGGACGCAAGAGCAAGGCAGTTTGACCGTCGAACGGATGTGTTGTCTGGCGGGCGTGAGCCGCGCCGGCTACTACCGGCAGTTAGAAGAGAGCCAACCGGACGAGGCGGAAATGGCGCTGCGGACGGCCATTCAGGAAATCGTGCTGGCGCACCATCGCCGTTACGGCTACCGTCGCGTAACCGCCGAGTTGCATCGCCGCGGCATGGCGGTCAACCACAAGCGCGCGCTACGCGTGATGCGGACCGACAACCTACTGGCAGTGCGGTTCCGCAAATTCGTCTTGACTACGGATTCTCAGCACGATTGCCAGGTATATGTGAATCTGGCGGGGCGTATGACCTTGACGGGGATCGACCAACTCTGGGTCGCGGATATTACCTATATCCGTTTGCGGACCGAGTTTGTTTTCCTGGCCGTAGTCATCGATCGCTTTTCGCGCAAGGCGATCGGTTGGGCGCTGGATCGCTCGCTGGCGGCGCGGCTTGCGATAGCGGCGCTGCGGCATGCCATCGCGCATCGCCAGCCGCCGCCGGGCGTGGTGCATCACTCCGACCAGGGCACGCAGTACGCCAGCGCCGAATACATCGCGGTGCTGACGGCCAGCCAGATGATGCCCAGCATGAGCCGGCCGGGTAATCCTTATGACAATGCGTTTTGCGAAAGCTTCATGAAGACCTTGAAGCAGGAGGAAATCTACTGCAATCAGTACGCGGATTTCGAAGAGCTTTCCCAACATCTGGAAGAGTTCATCGGCGCCTACTACAATCGCCTGCGGCTGCATTCGGCCCTGGGATATCGCACGCCGGAGGAGTTTGAGCGTGACGCCGCCGCCGCGCCGTCGCCGGGCGCAAGCCAGGATGCGGCGAGCATGAAGTTCTTCTCGCCTCCGATCATTGCCAACGTGGAGACGTGACCGATTAGCCTGTCTCCGCGATGAGGCGGAAAGGCAGGGGGGCGAAGGCAAAGTTCGCCCGTAACAGGGAAACTCTCCGCAGGGCCGGAGCCGGTAAGCTCGGGTGATTTCTTAACCGCTATAGGAGAGTTTGCGACGATCCCTTCTCCGCCACTGCCACTCCGCTTTCGATGAATACTGAGGCGCCTCAGTATGCGTTTTTCAAGGCAGGGCGGAATCTATCGGTCCGATGTGGTTTCAAACCAAAACCAAAGTCAAAACCAAATCCTGGGCCGGGACCGCCCGCCTCCCGCTGGTCGGCCCCGGGGCCAGGCAAAAGAACGCGTCGGGAGGACCACGCTCTCCTCATCGTCCGCGATGAGTTCCGCACCGGCTATTCCTTGATCGGGTTGCTCGCCAGCAGAGCCCGTCTCCGCTTCACCGGTATCGTCAGAATAAGCTCTGGACAGCGACCGGCAAACGAATTATCATCGAACGGAGAGTGCGTCTTTCCCCCGTGTCTCACTGAAGGGGTTCACCCCAGTGGGGTGCGTCAAAACGAGTTAAGCTGGGCTCTGTACAGGACGAAAACGACAATAATATTTCTCGTGGCCTTCGTCCTCGGTGCGGTTTTTGGAGCAGCGGTTACCCTGTCTTTTTGCTGGCCAGCCTGGCTCTATCGGCGGAAGAGCCGATAGGAATCCCCGGAACGTTGACGACGACATTCGTGAGTGCCGGCGAACGGCGAAGCAATTCCGAGAGGAGTGAATTGTGCTATGTTCCGGTCGCTATGTCCTCTAATCGCATCCGCCTCTGGCTAGGCTGGATTGCTGTTGGCCTGTCGACATTGATTATGTCCTTCTGGGCTTTTTGGGGCGCCGCCGAGGCCTTTCATGAGGGGTGGTATTACCGGAGCTTGTGGAGGAATCTCGCTCTTACGTTTCTGCAGTACCTGGCGCCGTCGCTGGTACTACTGCTTCCGGTGACCGTTGCAATGCGCTGGCCGCGCGCAGCGTTTCCGTTGTTCCTCGCTCTCGCAATCACCGCGGCCCTGTTCTTCCGAAAAGGCGCCGGTGTCGTGCTCATCTCCATCCCGCTCGCCATTCTTGGCGCGTTGTTCTATTTCGGCCGGCCGAAACCCAGGCGCTGGGCCTGGCAGGCGTTGCTTCTTCTTCCCGGTTTGACCGCGGTCTGCACCGGAATCGTGCCCGGCTACCGCGCGATCACCCGCTGGGACGATGGCAACTATAGTGCCCGCCTGGTGGAAGGCAACGGGGTTCGTCTCGTCTGGGGCCTGAGGGGCCCGGTTGGAGACAGGATTACGCCTCCTGGGACGACGCGATGCAAACCTGTGCGCATCTTACGGCGGACGGGCGGGCGCTGAGCCCCACGCCTGTCTGGATTTGGCGCTTGCCAACGATCGACGAAGCGGTACGCTCCATGGTGCGCCGCGGCCACAACGCCGGAGGGACGTGGGCTAAGGAACATGGGAAGGCCGAATATCGCGTATGGCCAGACAAAGAATCGCCATTATGGCGGCGCTACTCGCAAGTCATCTACTGGTGGACGGCCACCGAAGACGGTCCGGGCAGCGCCTACAGGATTGCCTACAACGGCTTCGTCGCCTCGTTCGAGAAACGCGGTTGGGGGAACTATTGGGCCTTTCGTTGCGTTTGCACGCCGGATCGTTTTCGGGGCCCGCTCAGTAATTAATGCGTCTGCTACTGCAGCATTGCTTAATGCTCAATCCAAGCTGACGGTTTGTTCCTATCTCGGAAATGTTCAGGGCCGGAAGGGGTGTCGTTTCGATAACGGCTGTGAAGTCGTTAGCGCCCTATCGGGACTGCCTCGGCGGCAAAGGCACGGGTACCAGCAGATTCTACCGCCTTTTCGCTCTTCGACCTCGATGAATCAAAGGACAATCGTATGCACTCGGGCGAGAAGTCACCGAAGTGCACTGCGGTCGAAGCCCCCGTGATACGGCGTTCGCGGAGGAGTTATGGCGGAGGCAACCCGCCGAGCGAAAGCTCAGGTCGTGGCAGTTCGCGCCTTGATTCCGAGCTGGCGGCGCAGATCCTGGTGCACCTCTTCGGCGCGACGCGTGCCGTCCACGACAACCACCAGCTCTTTGCGGCGGAACAAGTCGAGGATGGGCTGTGTCTTGGTGTGATAATCCCGGAGGCGTGCCTGTACCGCTTCGGGCGTGTCGTCGGGTCGGGAGATCAGCATTCCGCCGCAGATATCGCACGTGTTGGCGACAGCCGGGCGGTGGAAGATCAGGTTATAGTCCAGGCCGCATTTGGAGCAGATCCGGCGGTTGAGAATACGCTCCTGAACGACTGCATCGGGCACATCGATCAGCAGGACGGCGTCGATGTCATAGCTTTCAAGAAAAAACTCGGCTTGGCGGGAGTTCCGAGGGAAGCCGTCCAGAATGAACCCGTAATTCCAGTCGTGCTGGTCCAGCCGTTGCCTGACGACTTCGTCAACGATATCGTCCGATACCAATTGGCCTTCTGCCATCGTGCGTTTGATACGGGCACCGAGTTTCGTGTGGCTTTGGATGTGCCAGCGGAAAATGTCGCCCACGCTGATGTGCACGAGGTCGAGCGATTCCTTGAGCATTTTGGCCTGAGTACCTTTGCCGCACCCCTGCACTCCCATGATGATGTACTTGCGCATGTCAGAGGCCCCCTCCCTATTATGGGGGGGTGAACGATGATGTCACGAAAGTCAGGCGGCGGTCGTTCGCCAATAGCCCAGGCCGACAGATGGGCACACTTAGAGATCGACAACTTGCAGCGGGTCAATTTGGCAATCCCGAGCAGCGGATGAAAACGACGGCTTGCGCTGACTGACTTTTCCTGTCCGTCGGCCTGGAGGCTGGCCCCAAACGGCTTTATACCGACCAAAGTTGAGGCTCTATGCTTCATCAAATGAAATACTTTACCGACGGCGGCTGAGCTATTTTCCTTTTCGTTCGACTGTTCCTTACATCAGAGCGCTCTCATAAACCTCGTCTAACCGCGGACTCGGACGTCATTGGTCAGTTGGTATAGATACCCCTTGCGGCCGGATTGTCATTGTGCAAAATCGTCGTGCGTGGGGTCGAGTGACTCGCTACGCCACCCTATTGAAATTGGCAGAGATTAGCCGGATAAACGGCGTTGTGGGAAGTGTGGCCTGACCTTCGGGACGTCGGCCACTCGGAGAAAGGTACTTCCCCAACGCCAAACGAAAGGGGCCCCGATTTCAGCAAATATCGGTGGCTCTTGGCCGGAGTGCTCGCGGCGCCCTTCGACGGATAGCCAGAGGCATTCGACGGAACGGCGACGACACGGGCATGTGGATTCCAGAACGCTAGCGCGTTTATCGGGACTAATGCGATGTAAATCCACGTGACGGCTGTTCGCGTAAGGGGTGTACTATCGGAGCATTGGTGAAGATGACAACGTGACTGGGCAGAGCAACAGTGGGGGTGGGGCCGCGACGCACGCCGGCACGAATTATCAGGACTATGTCGCCGCTTGGACGGCCGTGCAAATTCTCGCCGAGCAAGACGTGTCGCCGCCGTGGGACCTTCCCGCGGGCGTGTCGTTGGAAACGTTGCATGCCGAGGCACCTAACCCGATCGACGATCTCACCGTGGAGACCTCCGCTGGTGGGAGGTCGCTTGCACAAGCGAAACATAGCGTCACCCTTGCGACCGCACCATCCTCCGCGCTTGGAAGCACGATCGGGCAATTCGTGCAGGAATTCGCGCAGGCAAAAACAGCGTTTGACCCTACCAAGGACCGGTTCGTACTCGTCACGAGCCCGCGGAGCTCGGGGCCAATCAAGTTCGATCTACGGGAGTTCTTGCGGCGGCTCCGCAGCTCACCGCATCCGGATCAAGAATGGACGGCGGGCAGCCAAGAGCAACAGGATGCCGCACGCGCTCTGCGCGAGCACATCAATCGGGAATGGAAAGCGCTGCACGTCGTCACCCCATCGAACGAAGAGGTCAACGCACTCGCCAGACTCATCCGCATCCACATCCTCGACGTAGACCCCGGCGGGTGCGACGCACAATACGCTAAGGACAGGCGGCCGAGGCAGCAAGCTAGCCCGTTACAAATCTCGCGGAGGGAATCGGCCCTGCCGAGTTGGCAAAAGAGCATGGCTACGAATTGAGTCCAGCAGCCGAATCCCTTTGCGGCACGCTCGGCGCCGTGTTTCTTCACCAGGGCGGCGAACTCAGTACGGGGAAAATGCTGGAGCAGTTGATTGAAAAGGCTGGCAGTGGGTACCATTGTCTGGGCCCTCCTTGTGGGCGACGTTCGGCGAAGCTCCCAGGCAAGGAATCATCGCCAACGTTCAATTATAGGAGGGTCCTCTACCCGCGCTCTTCAGAAGCTGTCTTGGACAAGAGTGATTTTGTATGAAGGGTTGGATCGGCCATACCACCAAATGTCATCGACGGTGGGCAGCGTCTGATATTCGAAAACCTTCATCAGATCGCCGTTGAGCGGCGTGGGATTGAGCGGCTCCTCCTGGTCGCGAGATGGCCGCCGAACTGTAAGTGGTGCGCGGCGCACCAATCGTTGAGCCGCTTGATGAAGTTCTCGGCGAAGAGCGTGCCGCGAAATCCGAAAAGCGCGTTGCGGGCGGCGGCGGTCTGAGGGCCGATGTTATACCAGAGGGCCGGATAATACTTCATCGGCGAATAGCCGAATCGCTTCTGGAACTCGGCATTGAAGCCAGGCGTCCACATCCGGTCGGCATGATGCATGGAGGGCTCATCGTAAAAAGTTTGCGTGATGAGCTTGCCGAATTCGCCGCCGAAGTTCTGCGCATATTTCTCATAGGTAAGGGAGATGAAGGCGCTCATGGCCTTTTCATCCAGATAGTCCACCACTCGCGCCTTGCCTTCGGTGAGATAGAAAGCCATCAGCTTCCAATTGCCTTTTGGCGCCTGCCATACCACACGGTCCTGTTGCTTGCGGCTGCTCACATCCTGTAATTCGAATGTGTCCCGGTTCATCATCACCGCGCCGACATAGATGCCCTGCGGAACGGCTACTTCGGCAACGGCGGGGCCGGTGACGTCTTTTTCCGCCATGTTCAGGCTGTGAGCGACGTACTGCGGGTACTTCTCCAGCATTTGCCCGCCGACAGTGCCTGTCGGGAATGCGTAGTCATCATAAAGCACCATCTCCAGACCCTGGCGCTTGGCCTCTTCGATAGCCAGCTTGTAGTAACGGAAGTATTCGTCACTTAGGAAAGGCACGCCCTTGCCTGGCTGCGGCCGGCCTCCCGCTTCGATGAAGAAGCCGCCATAGTTCAGCCTCGCCATCTCCTGGATTCCCGCGACGACGTCCTTTTCGTTTAGCGTTGTCAGATTGAAATTCCACATCGCGTGTCCCCGGTACCGCGCGGGCGGGGATTTGAAGATGGCGGCATCGAAGTCAGGATCCGTCGAAGGCTGGTTCTGCGGAAACGCGAGTGAGGGAAGCGCCGCCACCATCAATCCGGTAACGGCGAACCGCCATCGCGCAAGAATATGGCGTCGTTGCATTGCGTTGCTCCCTGGTTGTTCCCTAACTCTCAGGTGCCCGGATTTTCGTAAGGCACTTGGGAAAACATCTTCCGCGGTTCGGAGCGCGGATCGTTAATGACCTTCGAAACTTTGTTGAAGGCCATGGTCGCACGCTGCGCAAGGTCGTAGGGTGGCCAGTGAGGCAGTTTGGGCGTATTGGGATTTCCGGTCTTTGCGAAGGCTATATATGCCTCGCTGATCTGCTCCGCCATCCAGTAGGCGTCCGGTCCATCTCCAACCAGATTGTGGGAGATGGCGACATTATCGAAGAGGAACGGAACATCGAGTCCGTGGCAAGCCTTCAATTCGGGGCGCACGGGAGATCCCCAATCGAGCTGATACGAGTAGGTGGGCGCCGAACCTTTGGGCAATGCAGCGCGCCGTTCGATCTCAACCACCGCTGGCCGCCAGTCTCGCGAATCCGTGGTGGCAGCGAAGAAGACGTCGCTCGCGGAATAGTCCGGGTAGACGCGACGATACAAGGCGATTACATCTTTCAGATCGAGCTTGCCCATCTTTTCCGAATACTGGGCAAGCGTTGACGGCAGAGTATCCCACGTAAGGTCGAAATAGCGCCCGATCAGGAGCCGGGCTTCGTCGTGATTGGTGCCCACGAGGAAAGGGATATGAGCGGAGATCGGATTGGCGTCGGGATCGAAGGGATGGCGCGGCAGCGATCCGCCGTCCACCACTGGCCCCCAATATCCGACCGACTGACTCGCCTTCACAAGCTGGTCCATTGAGACTTTATTGACGTCCCGGATGTCGTGTATGTGGTCGGGGGTGATGTTTAAAGCCTTCAGGCAGGCACGCGCGCGTTCGGTGGCGGTATCGGGACGGGAGGCGGTCACGGTTTCGCCGCTCGAACTGCACGCCCGCTGGAATAATCCCATGGCCTTGGGCATCCCCATCAGGCAGGCGTTCTTGGCGCCTCCTCCCGATTCACCGAATATCAGGACGCGGCTGGGATCGCCGCCGAATTCGGTGATGTTGTCATGCACCCATTGTAGAGAAAGAATGAGGTCCAGTTGGCCCACGTTGCCGGAATCCTGGAACTCATGGCCGCCTAACTCCGCGAGGTAGAGATATCCGAAGATGTTGAGGCGGTGATTAACGCTCACCACCACAACGTTGCCGCGCTTGCAGAGGCGTACGCCATCACTGCCGCTCGAATTACCGGAGCCGGCAGCATAACCGCCGCCATGAAACCAAACCATGACAGGGCGCTTGCCGCCATCGCGCAGACCGGGAGTCCAGACGCCGAGGTTCAGGCAGTCTTCGCTCATCGGATTCGGCGGTTCAGGCGGGAACAGCGACACGGGTGGTCTTGCGGGTGCTTTGCCGTTGGTGTTCGGTCTGGGCTGTGCCACGGGCTTTGGCCTGCGGCCCCCAAGCGAGACAATCGCGAACACCGCTCCAGGGCTTGGCCGGCAGCGCGGCCATGAAGCGCCGCTTCGACGGATCGTCTCCATAGGGAATGCCCTTGAATACGTTGATGCCATTGTCGACATACCCTTTGATCTTGCCTGCCTTGGGGGTCGCAATGGGCGTTTCAGCCGCGGCCGCGCTCTTCAGAACGAATGGGCCTTCGAGAGCGCAGCGGCGCCGAATGTCAAACCTTTGAGGAGCGCGCGGCGCGTGAGCGCCGCATCCAAGCTGGATTGCTGATTCATAGCTTGTTCCCCTGAACGACTGTCGGTTAGAACGTGATTCTGGCGTTGAATTGTACCTTACGCGGCAGGTTGGCCTGCGATGAGACTTGCCGAAGTTCGCGATGTCGATGTTGGTTCCCGGCGCACTGAAGTGGACCGAGTTGGTAATGTTGAACATTTACGCCTCGAACGCCAGCTTCATTCTTTCATGAATCACTGAATCTCGCGCCGCACACTGGCATCCTCGTCTAACAGATAGCGGCGACAAGCAGGCCATAGGGAGCGGACCGCGGCAGATTGCCGAAAGTGTACGCCGCCGGGTCCACGAACGCACTTTTGTTGAGATAGGAAGTGGCGCCCGCGCCAGAGACGTTACCCGTCTCCGTAATTTCCATTGATGCGCACTGTGCCGCTGAAATTCGGGTTGTAGCTGGCGATGCAAGTGCTCGCAACGCCGGTCATCATGCATCCGGAGCCCGAGACGGTAAGCGGCGTCCCGGAGTTGAAGTTGACCACGCCGGAAACCTGCCAGTGGCTGACCAGCGCGGAAACCACCGGGTTGCTGTTGCCGATGCTGTGTCCCTTGCCGAACGGCAGCATGTAAACCACGGTGCCGAGTACTACGTGCGGACGATCGGTGCTTCCTGGAGCCCGGTCGAGACTGCCGTTGAAGGGATTCCGATTGCTGCCCAGGTTATCCAGTTCCTTGCTGAACACGTAGTTGACGTAGAATGTGAAACCCTTGGAAAACCGGCGGGTCACATTGGCCACCAGGGAATTGTATGTCGAAGTCCCGCGGGTGCCCCAGTAGTAAGTGACTCCGGAGTACTGCGGAAACGGCTTCAACATCTGGGAGATGGTGCCTTGGAAATTGGAAAACGGCAGGCCTACGCTGGGAATGATGGCCTGCGCGGCGGCGATGTTGGCGGGGGTGGCGGTGCGCCTAGCAATGAGCCGAGCGCCAGGTCCTGCAGCGGAATGGAGTTGGTCCAATAGCCTTGGGCGCTGTTGCCGGTGATGAAATGACCTCCGCTGCCCGCATAGCTGACCCCGATGGTCATGTTGCGCGGTGATCTCGCGCTGGATGCCGAAGTTGAAGTTCTCGAAGTACGGAGGCTTCGCCGCGATTCCCCACGGAACATAGTTCATAGCAATCGCGCCGGTGGGGGCCGTGGTCGTAAAGCCGGTGCCGTAGCCGGGATTGATGAACGGCGGCGCCTGGAATGGCGGTACGCCGCCATCCCAATAGAACGCGGGCTGCCCGGTGACGGCGCTCGAAAAGGCGGCGCTGGCGTTGATGCCAGACTGACCGGGGTTCGCGCCCGTGCCGTTGTTGCCCGTGCCCGACGAGTGGGCATACATCACGCTGTATCCGGCGCGAAGGACGGTCTTGTTGTCCAACCGGAAAGCCACACCCAGGCGCGGCCCCAGATTCAGGTAGTGGGTCTTCATGGGCACATTGCCGCAGTTGCAGGTGCCCAGCGCCATTGCCGGCGAATTCGAACGCGCCAGGCGTCCACCCGCTGCCGGATTCGGCATCAGCGGGTTCATGAACGACACGCGGTTAAACGCTTCGTGATAGGGGCCGAATCAGGTCGTCGCGCAACCCAAGGTTGATCGTAAGGCGCGAACTGACCTTCCAATCGTCCTGGACAAAGGCCGAGTAACTGTGGAAACGCGACCCCAGCTCGGTGACGTAGTTGTCGGTGATGCTGGCCGAATCGAGTGCTCCGAGCAGATAACTGGCATAAGCATTCCCGGTGGTGGACAGCAGGGTGCCGGTGGGCGAAAAGCCTGCGGTCTCGTTGTTGCTGAAGCTGAACGTAGCGCGCGTGCCGCCGTCCGGGTTCATGTTATTATCCTCGGCCGCTGCAGTGTAAAGCCGAACGCGATGGCATGCTTTCCGTGCACCCAAAGGACGTTGTCGTCATGGTGTACACGTTCTGGGTCTGGTTGAACGCCACGGCGTTGGTGCCCGCCCACACGTTCGCCGCGTTCGTGCCGCCGAAGTTGATGGTCGGGAAGACATCGTTGGCGCTGCCCGGGACGTTGCCTCCGGGCACGCCCGGTCAGTCCCGCCTTCTGCGGATAGCGCCCCCCTGGGTATCGCTGATGAGCGGGATGAAGCTGCGCGAATAGCCGAACGCGAAGTCGTTGAACAGGGTCGAGGCTGATGACGCGTGGGTAGTGGATCTGGCCGATGGTGGTGTTCTCCTGCACGATCGCGGCCCTGCGTGTACGGCACGGGCATGGAGTCCGTCGTGGGCGCCAGGCTCCCGGTTCCGTCCGTACATACCTTCCTTGGCTATAGACAAGTAAAACCGATCCTTGGCTGGACTGGTTCAGATCCACTTTGTCGGTGGTGTTGTTGTTGTGCAGGCCCTCCGGCAGGGAACGCCAGGTAATTAGTGGTGATGTTCCCGTTGGTGGGTTGGGCAGATACGATGCGAAGGACTTGGAGACCGTAGAGAATCGGTTGGCCGGGATGGTGTTGCCGGGAAATGGCTGGTTCGAGCAAATCGCTCCGTTGCACGTCTGGGTCTGGGGATCGTAGATGGTAGTCGGCAGCGAGCTGAAATTGCCGGTCCTCTCCGCCAGCGTAGGAATCGTCTCGAACTCCGGCGTTTCGGCCGTCTTGTAACAGTATCCGGCGTAAGACCCGAAGAAGAACACTTTGTCTTTCTTGATTGGGTCCGCCGAACGTGCCGCCGAACTCATTCTGATGTTCGATGGGAGTGTGGCCGGGAAGAATCCGCGCGAATCCAGATCCGTATTGCGGAAATATTCGTAAGCCGCGCCATGGAATTGGTTGGTGCCCGATTTGAGCACGAAATTCATCATCCCCTGTCCCGAATACATTGCCTTTTCGCCGTTGGTTTCGGCCTGGAACTGGTCTACGGCCTCGACCGAAACGCCCAAGGCGATGTTGCGCGTGTCGGCCTGCTGGCTGGGAAATTCGAGCGGCACTCCTTCTACGTACATTTCGTTATCGCCGCGGGTCCCGTTAAACGATTCCGTGGTTGGCCCCGCCACTTGCGTCGTCATCCCCGATACCCCGGCAAGCAGGGCGACGAACTGCGTGGCATCGCGCGGAACGCCGTTCATCGCAAGCGGAAGCGACGTGTAAACGTTGTTTTCCATGTTTCCGCCAAGCGTCGCATCGTCCGTGTGGAGCATGGTCGGCGATGAGGTGACAGTCACTTCCTGGGTGGACGAGCCCACCGTAAGTTGCACCGGCAGAGAAACGGTCGCAAGGGCGTCGACTGTCACATTCTGCTGCAGGAACGTCTCGAAACCGCTAGCGGTAACCTTGACGGAATAGACTGCGGCGGGGAGCGGCGTGATGACGTACAGGCCGGCCGAAGTCGTTGTGCGCACAGTGGCCACTCCTGTTGCTGTGTTCGTGGCAGTTACCTGAGCTCCGACAACAACCGCCCCGGACGAATCGGTCACAGTCCCTTGGATCGACCCGCCGCCCGCCACTTGCGCTGCTGCGACCGCGGCTGTGAGCAGAGCCCCGGCCAAGAGAAGGCAACAGTCGAATCGAAATTTCAAACTCACTTGCATGACAAAACTCTCCTTTTCGTTACCGGAAATTCGACTGCATCCAGGCGATCACCTCGTCCTGGAGTCTATCGGGCAGCCGGCTATAATCCCAGGGTTCGCGGAATCCCAATTTCTCGGAGGCTCCGTAAAGCGCATAGACCTTCCTCGCCTCATCCACCGCACTTTTGACATCGGCGGGCGTTGCATCGCGGTCGAGCTGCGGTTGCACGACGATGGCGGGGCGCGGCGCAATCAGGCCCAGCACTTCATGAAAGTCGTAGGGGATCTGCGCTTCGTGTCCTACGAAAAATCCGAGACGTGGAAGCAGATCTCGCTCGTAGCTATAACGGGCCACGCCTCCAGTTCCCCGCGCCGCGGTATCGGTGCGCATGGGAGTGAAGCCACAGATAGAGACTACGCCCTTAATCCGAGGATCGAGGCCGGCTGCGTACAGGCCTACCGTGGCCCCCATCGAATAGCCAAAGACATAGATCTTTTGCGGGTCCACGAGGCCGTCCTTTTGCAGGGCATCCACCGCCGCGCGGACGTCCTCCACCATCCGGCCCATATGCGACCAATGGGGATAGCGATCGTAGAACGGCTCGGTTTCCGCCAACCGGCTACCGAACCCACTTTGGTCGTAGGCCAAAACTGCGTAACCTGCATGAGCGAGCGCCAGAATCGGATGAAGGTCGTTGTGGTAGACCCACATGTAACCGAGTGGATAGCTGAAACCATGCAGCCAGATTACGGTAGGGAGCTTGGCGTTCTGCGGAGTGCTGCTCGGGTAGTACAGGTTGCCGCGGCCATTGAATCCGAAGCTGATGGGGCGCGACGTCGTCTCCCCTTGTCCTGGCTCCGAACCACCCAAACTGATTTCCGCCCCGTTGAATAACCCAATTCACAAGATCGGGCGTGACCTGTCCCGGATTGGTGGGACCGCCGCCCGGAGGCGTTCCTCGACCGCCCCTCGCTCCACCGCGTCCCGCCAACGCGGCGACACCGGCGCCGGGCGGCATCATGGGTGGTTCATCACCCATCGCCCACTTTACCGACGTGCGAATCGACTCGGCCTTCTCTTGCCACTCCGTGGATGATGTTATCGGACGCCCGTTCTCCGTCGTCAGGATGCCGGTGAGATCACGGCGAGGGTAGCGTCCCAGGTCAATCGATTCCTTGCTGTTGGTCCGCCACTTGTCCCAGTCCCACTGGAACATCAGGTTATTCGTCCACGTGCGCGTGGACCGGCCGAACTGAATATCCAACCAGTCAAGGCAAGCTTCCTCGTCGTTGGCGCCGTGGAATCCGGGAACGCGCAATGTGCCGATCCGGTTGGGTTGGCCGAGCAACTTGTAAACTTTCAGAGCCGAGTAGTAGCTTTGCTCGTCGCCCCAGGTATTTGAAACCTCGTCATTGTGGCCCCACTCCATGAGTATTGAGCGAGGAGCGATCATCGCGACGAGAAGATTGGCATCGATTGGCAGCCGATCCTCGCGCCCAGCAAAGAAGCGCAAACGCGGAACAAACCATGTGGGGTACTGACGGGTGGTCGTTTCGATGCCTTCGCCGAAGCCACGTTCGCCCGGAAAGACGCCATGGCAAAACGCCGCCGACGCCGGTGCTGCCGGCAATCACGGCCGTAATCCGCTCATCCATAGCGGCCGCGATGGTCGGCCATTTTCCCATCGCGCGAATACCCGAACATGCCTACGTGTTTCATGTCGGCTTCGGAAAGCGTCTGGAGATAGTCCAGCACCAGACTGACGGCCCAGGCGCGCCGTGGCAGAAGGGCGAAATCGTAGTTGGGATAAAGTTGAGCGAGCGCGTCGGCGTCGTCCATCCGGTCATTGCCCGCATATCCGGCCGAGATATACCCGCGCCGCAGGAGCGACGGCGCCCATCCGTTGAGGTTCGGACCGATCAGTATGGGAAAGGGTCCCTTGCCCGTCGGAACCATGACCTGCACACGCATCGACCCTTTGCCGCCAGGGCCGAATTCGAGGCGCACATTGCGGATCAGATAACCGGTTCCCGGAGTTTCGTCGAGCACGACCACGTGATCCAATTTCGGCTTCGGCGGGAACGTACCGAGATCGTATTTTTCGAACAGTTGGCGTATTTCGGCGCGCCGGGCGCGCCACTCCTGGGCATTTCGCACAGGTCTGCCATCCAGAAAATGCAGGGGATTGGGCAATCCGTTTACGCGCGGGAAGCTGTCGAAGTCCGGTGGGATCTCACCGGTTTTCTGGAGCCATGCGGTGAAAGATGGAACGTCAGGCAGGATCTGCTCGAGCTTTTCGAGGTATTGGCGGCGCTCGTCAGGCGTCATCGCGCCCGCCTTCTGCCAACCCGGTAATAGTCCGATCACAAGAAAGGCCAGTACGACCTTAGGACGTGACATGGTCCGCTCCTTTGAGTGCCTGTGCGGGGATGTTTTCATAACCTGAAAAGGTTCGCAAGAAGCGTGGCAGAGTTCGTGATGGGTTTCGTAAAGCGAAACAGATGCGGTTCGGCGCGGATGTGGATCGAACTGCTGTGATTCATCGGGTTTGATGGAAATTCAAGTGTTGTGGGCAAGATAGCGGCGTCAAAGTTCACACTGCGATGTGTCTTACATTGCAAAACGAATAATGCGCTCGCGTACACGCAGTTGTAACGCGTGTTGACGTGTGTTACAAGATGACGCGATATCCGCAGAAGATTGGTCCACCTCCGGTTTGGCGCGGGTTTTTGGAGGCAATGCGGCTTGTGAATGGATTCAGCGCTGGGTTGACTTCTCGATTTCCACCGCGAAGACGTGAGTCGGGCCGAGCATGTTCGAGCGGAAGATGAGCCACTTCATGTCTGGTGAGAACGTGACGTTCGGCTCCAGGCGGTAGTCGTGTTTGCTCATGTTGACGAGGCGCTCAGCTTTGAAATAGCCGACGTCGATCAGTTTGTCGGAATTGTCTGTTCTGATTCCGGCCACATCCGGCACACGTTCGGGTCGAAACAGATAGATCCACTTGCCATCCGGCGCGCGAGCCACCATTTCGCTGTCGCCACCGTCTCCCGCGAATAGAGTTCCGTCCGGGGAAACGTTGAAGTGCACGGACCATTCATTGCGCTGCAAGTGATACCACGTTCGTTTGCCGGTTGAGATTTTGTAGCCCGCCAGCCAGAAGTCCTGGCCCCGCGGGGTTTGCAGATCGTACCAGATCGTGCTGCCGTCCGTGGAAAAGAATTCGTGGCCGGCAATTTCCATGTTCATAGTGCGGCTATGGATCTTCGTAAGGTCCTCACCGCTGGTGTGTACTGTCCAGATCCGGTCGACCTCGTGCCAGGTCCCCTCGTGGCAGTACATGATGAGACCGGGATCGGTCGGCGAAAATTGCAGGTGGCCGAGCCACTCATGTTCGCGGAGGATTTCTTTCAGCGCGCCCGTCTTCACATTGACGGTGAAAAGCACCCGCGGTGGACCGGAGCGCGCTGCCATAAGCTGGTTGTGAAGCCGCAGGTCCTTGGCGTCGGCGAAGGTCATGGGTTTGCCGTCCGCGCCCACGGCCTCGTAATCTGGCTGACCGAAGCGCGAATTGGCGCTGGCTTGGCGATTCTGGGCTGGCGCCGCAGATGGCGGCCCATCGACGTACGTCCCGAGGAGAAGTGTTTCGTCGGCATTGAGGGAGCTGACCATTCGCCCCGGCGGCAACTTGACGACCTCACGGGTCACCCGCGTATCGACATTGGTCGCATAGACCGTGACGCCGGTGTTACGGCTACCTGACCCGGCGTCCGGCCCGCCTGGCGCCCGCTTCGTGTAATACACGTCGCCGCTTTTGTGTCCCGCTACCAGGACGGAAACCGGACCGGTCACAAGCGGCTTGATTTCCCGCGTGGCCAGCGTAATGGTCGCGATGCCGCCGCCGGGCGTCGTGACAATTAGCTTCTTGCCATCGGCTGTATAGGCATTCTGATTAAAGTACAGGCTCTGCGTGCCATCTTCGCGAGAAAGCCGGATGATTCGATGTCCCGTGTCGCGGTCGATCCAATCAGTTGGCAGCGCGGATTGCGCGCAAAGCAAGTAGGTTTCAGCCAGCGCGAGAAACAGGAAGCTGCGGACCATAAGTAACATCAATTGGCCTTTCGAGAATTGACTCAGTTCGGGTTCAGGATCTCCGCCTCCATGCGATGCGATTACCACGCTGCGGAGTTCCGCATCACTCCAGGTAGAACACCTCTTTCATCATTGCGAACCGTTTACCGGCGGTTTGCTCCTGAACCGGTTCGAAGAGGCGGCTCATAAACTGCTGCCATTTCTGGTTCACCGGATCGCGGTCCAACTCGTCCCAGGCTTTGTCGAAGTCCTCCACCCGCAGGCACAACACCAACTCCTGGCCCCATCGGAAAATCGAGTACTCTGAAATTCCGACCGCCTTCAGTTTCGTCAGCAACTCGGGCCAGACGCGCTGGTGTTCGCGCTCATACTCTTCGATACAGTCCGGCTTAATGCGAAGTTTGAATGCATAGCGCGCCATAACTTATGCGTACGATGATACCGCCGCTATATTCCGCTGCGAGCGCTCCTTCGTCACTCGGTCTAGATATCCGCTCTGCCGGAACGCATCCATCGGATCGGCCGGCAGCCCTTTCGAAATCGCCCATTCGCGAATTGCCGGCCGCACATCGGCAGCGAAGGCGTCCTTCAGGCAGGTCTCCGCATCCACCAGCGCGCATGCTTCCTGGCGCTGCGGCCAGTTTTCCGTGATCCACCAGCGCCGCCTTCGCGTACAGCTCCATGGCCGTAGTCACAGTCTGGATCATTGCCTCGATCTTGCCCTTTAGATTGTGACTCTGGTCGATCATGTAGGCGATATCCGCGCGCTCTCCCGTTTCCCACTCGAAGAATCGAATCTCGTGGAAGATTCGAAATGACCTGGTATGGATCGATCGACCCCATGGTCAGATCGTCGTCCGCGTATCGGCGGTCGTTGAAATGGAAGCCGCCCAGCATATCCAGATCCAGCAGCCAGGCCACAATCTGCTCGATGTTCTGCGCCTGGTAATGATGCCCGGTATCCACCAGCACCTTGCCCTAGGGCCAGCCATTGCGCGAGCAGCAGCGCCATGCCCCAATCGGCGATATCGGTGTGATAGAAAGCCGGCTCGAACGGTTTGTACTCCACCAGCATGCGCTGATCGGCGCGTCATCGCGCGATGCGCGGCCTTCAAGCCCTCCTCGAACCATTGCCGCCGGTGCCGGATGTTCTGCGTGCCGGGATAATTCGAGCCATCCGCAAACCACAGCGATATGTCGCGGCTGCCCAGCCGCTGGTGCGATTTCGATGCTCTCCAGGATATGATCGAGCGCGGCCCTGCCGGATCTCGGGATCGGGATTGCCCAGAGAACCGTACTTGTAAATCTGGTCCTGGAAAACATTCGGATTGATAGCTCCCGCTCGTAAGCCATGGCGTGGCCGCGAGCTTCTTTACTTCCGCTACATCTGGCTACACCATACGGGAAATCCCACAAGACGTGCAGCGCGACGGTAGGGCACACGCCTGTCCAGCGATGTACCTGCGCCGCGTCGCTGAACTTCTCTTCGACAGTGGAAGCGGCGGCAGGCTGCAAGAATTTGCCGAAGCGCGTGCCGGTATTGGCGAATCCCCAGGAGGGCAATTCGATTTGGAATCGGTCTAACGCGGCAACAATCCGGTCGGTCTGATAGAAGGTGCTCACGGTTATTTTGCCTGTCAATTTTCCATCATCTCTGAGCATCCCGTCCGCGTCAAATTAATTTCTGTCGTCTGACCTGTTTTACTACGCAAAACGGGAAGCAAGACGAGCCAGGGTTGGAAATTTCAGATTCCATTCGGGCTGACGTGGAGGATAACGCAGGCTCGGCGGGTTGGGGTTTTCTCCGCGCCGAAAGAGCTGTTTACCATTTCGAAACCCGCGATGCGGAATATCCGCTCACCAGACATGCGTGGGTTCAGCCCTGAGATAGGGCGCCGCAGGATCGTCGGAAAGGGCGCGCAGGGCTTCCGCCGCCACGGACGCATTTAGCTCCGCGCCGGCCCTGGTTGTATGCACGCGTTTGTCGGCAAAGAGAGCAGTTACCGCGGTTTCCCCTAGCGAGTCATACCGTGTGGCGATTCGTTCGTAAAGGTCGAGCAACGGGACGTTCTCGGCTTTCGCGACCTCCCGTGCCCAATCGGCGTGACTAGCGGTGGGACGGGTGATTCTACCGTTCTCCCAGACATTGCGTGGGATGAGCGTGCATACGATCGGGATCGCGCCGCGTGCTCGTGTGTCCGCGATGTACTTCCGAAGGTACCAGCCCCAGGTGTGAACTGTTTCGCCGGAACGCTGCTCGGTATCTTCGCCGATGCCTTTGATCGGGGCCGAAGGGCCGTTGTCATTGTGGCCGAATTGCATGATCACAAGGTCCCCGGGTTTGAGTATGGCAAGCACCTTGTCCCAATACCCCTGCGCCATGAAGGTCCGTGCGCCGGTGCCGCCGACCGCGCGATTCACGAGGTTGATCTTTGTCGGATCGAAATATGCGGCCAACGGATCGCCCCAGCCCCACTGCCCCAGTCCATCGATCCCATCGCCGCGTCCATTGCGGACTGTAGAATCTCCAATCAGGAACAGGGAAGGAAGGCGCGGATCGGCGGGATCCGGCAAATTGAGCCAGTGCAGAAAGTCCTCGCGCGCATTCGCGAAGGATGGGCGCTGGAGGTGCGGCATCAGGATGGCGTCGGGCTGGGCGATTGGGATACTGCGGCCATCCGCCGATAGTGCTTTGATGATCCCATTCTCGCGGAGGGCTTTGAGTCCGGCTGCAGCATACTGCGCGTTCAAATCGGCGCCTTGCTCGCTTGTATGCACTACATCTCGGGGGAAGAGCGGCTTCACGGCTGCGGCGCCCATCTGCTCATACCGGTCCGCCACGAGGTTGGTGAGATCTACGAAAGCCACGCCTTCGGACTGTGCCAATTCGTGAGTCCATTGGCTGTATTGTCCGGACCCTCGCTCCACCCGGCCATCTTTCCAGATATTGCGCACTGTCAACGAGCACAGAATGGGCATCGCGCGTTTCTGCAGTGTTTCGTGAATCATTTTTCGCATGTACCAGCCGAAGGTATGCACGGTCTCATGCTGGCCGGTTACGTGGTTGTCGATCTCCTGGGTCTCCTCGCCGAGCCCGGGAAGAGATCCGCGTGCGATCCGCTCTCCGTTGATTTCTCCGCCGTCATTCTGCCCGAACTGAATGAACACATAGTCATTCTTTTTCACGTTGTCGAGAAGGCGCTGCCAGAGCCCTTCCGCAACGAAGGTGCGGCTGCTGCGGCCGCCGCGGGCATCGTTTACTACGTTGATTTTCGATGGATCGAAAAATCGCGGGAAAGCCTTGCCCCACCCAATGGCATCCGGGACGCCGTCCGCTGCCGTGGAGTCGCCGGCAATAAAGATTGAAGGTAGCGCAGGATTCAGCGGCCCATCGGCGGCGAAGGCCGCGGCTACAAACAAGGCCGCGGCCGGCCAACCGAATAATCCGCCCCGGTTACTTCGCAGCTTCATCGAGTTCCAGGCGCAGGTAATCGTAGATGACTCCAGCCGTCATACCGCCGGCGGGAACAATCAACTTCAGAGTATTGTTTCCGGCTTTCAACGCGCTCGCGTCGAAGACCACATCGCGTTCGCTCCAAACGCCCAGGATGCCGTTGCGGCCGATTGCGCCGTCGTTGGATAGGTGATCTACCTGGCCGACGGGTTGGTCGTTTACCACAACATCGATCTGGCGAGTGCTGGTGGAGGCGAGCGCCAACCGAAGATGCGCCTGGCCCTGCGGAGCATCCGGCAGTTGGAAGGAAATCGTCCAGGGTGTAGCGCGTCCCTGGGGGGCCTGCGTATTGTAGGCGGTCGGCTTCGCAGTGGTGTCCGCAGCATGCGGCACCTGCTCGAAGAACCAGTCTTTGCGGTAGTCGCTCTTCCCGATGACGTAATTCACATCATTGGGGAAGAGCTTGGCGTACACGAGGAACATACCATCGTGCGCGTAGTCGTCGCCTTTGGCAAACTCAGCTCCCGTGCGGTTCGGGATGCCGATTTCCCAAATCTGCTTGCCGCGCCGGTCCGGCGTCCATTCAATGGTTCCCAAGTCGAGCGGCTTTCCCGCCACCACGGTGATGTCCGCTTTGGCCATCTCGCCGAGCACACCATCCGCGAACGCGTGCAGTGTGTAGTTACCGGGGCGTACCTCGTTTAGACGGAAGCGCCCGTTGTTATCGGCAAAAGCCCAGAATTCATAGTGCTTGGCGTCGGTCTGCCAATCGATTTGGCGGGGCGGCAAGACCGCTCCACCGCGGCCCGCGGGTTGGATCGTATAGGACGGATATGCCAACCCGACCCTGAGGCGCGTCATTTTTTCATTTTTGGCTTGTGGATCCTTTAAGACGACGCGCCCGGAGACTTCGGTCCGTTCATTCTGATGTGGATAATCCACTCCGCTCACCCAGGAGTACGGCCAATGCGCGGTTTCTTTGTGCGCCTCGGCTACGGCCTGGCTGTACATTTCCGTGGGCGTGTTGCCCGCGTTCACGTAGAGTAAGAACGGGCCGATTACTTTTGTCCAATGCTCGCCGTGCGCGACGTCCACCACGGCTCCTCCATAATGACTACTGCGCCAATAGTTCAACACAGTCGGCGCCTGGACATCGTTGGTGTCGCGATGGCCAAGGAATTCTACCTTCGTCGGTCCTCCACTCAGGTATTCGACGCTGGGATTCAGAAAAAAGAACCCGAGGTGCTTGGAAGTGCTGGACCACCCGAACGCGGGATTCTCAAACTGGTCCGCAGTGAAGTCGTACTTGTCTTCGTGTTCGCCCGGCTCGGCCTTGGGATAGAGCTTGTTGTATTTCGGGCCGACGCTCATCCAATCGAAGAAATCGTTGAGCTTGACGCAGAAGCGCGCTTCGCCCAAGTTACTTGCCGGATAGTCGGGCTGATGCTCGAAGATCGAATATGTGTAGAGGCCGGGTTTGTTCCGCTCCAGCGTGTACCGGATCTCGACATCGGAGATGAAATTGCCGCCCGGTCCCGCGCCCATCGGTTTGCCATCGGAAATTCCCTTGATCGATACTTCAGCCCTCTCGCCGCCATTCGATTTCGGATCGATGGTGATTTTATCGAGAGTGTGAGGTCCGTCGGTATCATGCGACCAAAAGCCGTATTGGTGGTCGGTGTAACGGTGCCCGCCGCCGCGCATATTAGCGCCCGGCTTGTCTACCACCGTGTCGGGAAGTCCGTTGGACCCGTAGATCGTTGCCAGCATCTCGGTTCCCTTGAAGCGCATCGAAAGCAAGTCGCCGGATGTCTTGTCGATTCGGGCGGAAACAATGCCGTTCGCCAGTGTATAGGCTGATCCGTCTTCGGTAAGCGTGACCGAGCCGGCTTCGGGCTTGCTCTGTGCTGCGGTGCGGTCAGTCGCGCCAATTCCAATGACCAGGACGCCCAGCGCGAACACAGCGCCGGATTTGATAGATTGTTTCACGATGCTCTCCTTCTAAGTGTCGGGACGCGGCTGCATCCCGGGACACGCCAACCACAAAATCGCTCTCGCGGCCGCCGCCGGTCGAGTAAGCCGGAAGCGAACCGTTCGTATACCGGCCACACTGCCACACGCCACCGGCAGTGGCAAGCGAATCGGCAGGCTTCCGCTCGCGTTTTATTCTGAGAAACGACTAGACCTTCTCGCATCTCACTGCAAACTGCTCACTTGGGGATGTTGACAGCGTTCCGCCGCAGGCTCTTCGCCGCTGTCGGCCACGCCAGCGGCAGCTTGGCGTATCACGCTGCAAAACCACGTCGAACGCCGTCGACGCAACCGATCATCTCACCGAAACATCCCAGATCTTTTCCCGGCGCGACTTTCCTGAGGGACCGTCCACTTCCAACATCACGATGTAGTCTTTGCCTTCGGAGTATTGATGAATCGGGTTCTGCTCAGTCGACGTCGTGCCGTCGCCAAAGTCCCATTTCCAGGAGTTCACTTTGCCAGTGGTGTCGTCGCGGAACGCTACGACTCGGCGGTACGATGTCGATCACCTGGAACGACCAATCGGCTTGGAATTTGAGAAACTGCGGCTCCAGAGGCATCAGCCGGAAACCGACGAGCTGATCGGCCTTCCCGAACATCGTGTGCTGCCGCGAGAGGTTCCAGAACGCGTGCTTCTCGCTGGCCGCATCGTCATAGTCCAGCACGGCCCACGAAATGCCGATCAGCTTGTTTTCCGTCAGCACGGATTCGACCGCGCGCTGCGGTCCCTCGCAACCGGCATAGTCGAACGGCGTGATCCAGAATTCCAGGGTCAGCTTTCCCGATTCGCCGGGCTTGAAACTGTAATTGATAGGCTGCGTTGGCATATGGCAGATTCTTGACGTACGAATTGCAGCCCCAGGCGAGCGCCCAATCCTTTCCGACGGCCGGCGTCATAATGTGATAGTTCTGGGCGTGGACGCCGTGCATGGAAAAATGTGCGTCCCGCTCGCTCAACTCCTTGGTTGGTTGGAATCGCTCGATCAGCGGGCCGCCGGAGAGATCGCCATCCACCACCAGCTCAAAAATGTCGTTATGCAGGCCGGGCTGCGAAAAGTCCCAGTAATTGTCGTATGCCTCGTACAGAAAATAAAGACGGTTCAAGCCTTTTACCCAACCAACTTTCACCTTCACGTCGAGATCTTTGGGATCGGGCTTTCGGTTAGGATGAGTGTCGTCCACCAGTTGGTCCATTCCGATGGCGTACTCGTCGGGAACCATTTTCCAATCGTCGGCGTTGCCGTCGATGCGAGGGATCTGATCGGCAGGAAACTGAAAAATCTTGAAAACCACACCGGGACGATCCAATGCCAACGCAGGAGCCAGCAGGAGCATCGCGAGGACGAAAGAACGTCGCATAGAAGACCTCAATGGATGAAAATCGCCGGGTCGCGTTCCGGGTGCGCAGCCTCGCCGGTCAAACGCGTAATTGACAGATTCGCCGTCTGTTCCGCTTCCAGCGCGTGAGTGAAATAGTCCGGCCGGTTATTGCCCCAATTCGACGCGGCAATCTTCGAAGCGTAACGCCATCGGCGCAGCGGATATGGATCGCAGGAGTGGCATGCTGTTCGATTGGTTCGGAGAGCAGCGGTCGGCCGGTTGTCGAATACTCCGCCGGGATATGCGGTCCAACGGTCTAAAGTCAGGTCCACATTCTCGAGAGTGACGCCGCCGATCCGGCTTTCAGGAACGCCTTCGATCCGCACGCTGTTTTCCGCGCGGGCCGTCGACATTGCGCAAGCGCACGTCGTGGATTCTGCCCACTTTTCCGGCTTGAGCGCGCGGAATCGCGGTCAACGAAATCGCCTCGCCGCGGCCCCACCAGGGAGTCGCCTGGTATTGCGAGGTGAAATTGATGTCGCTGAACTCGATGTTGTAGACGTGCCTTCGTCGCGCAACTGAATCGTCATGCCGCGGCAGCACGACTTGGATCTGGCAGCGCTCAAAGCGGATATCGTGCATCGTCATCGACGGTTTCGGTGCCGATCTTCAGCGCTGAGTCTTTCGTCTCGATGACGCAGTCCTTGACCGTGATGTTGGCGCAAGGGCCGTAGCGCGGCCCCTTGCCGTGTGCCCTTTATGACGATGCGCGTCGTCGCCGCAGACGATGTCGCAATTGCGGATCTCCACGTCGCGGCAATGGTCGGGGTCGATGCCATCGCAGTTGGGACGTCGAGCTGATTGCGGATTTTGAGGCCATCCACCAGCACGTGCTCGCAGCCCAGCATGTGGAGCCCCCAGAACGGCGCCTGGCCGAAGCTGATGCCATTGACCTCCAGCCCTCGGCAATGCGTGAGCACGAAGATCTTGGGACGGAACGGGCCGAACTTCCAGATGTCGCCTTCCTTGTCGAAACCCGTCATGAATTTGAGCGCCTGGCCGTTGATGTTGCCGGTTCCGGTGAACTTGAGGTCCTGCAGCGCCGTTGGCGGTAGATACTCCTTCGAGCCCGGCGGGATAGTCGCTGTTGCTTCGTGCTGACCAGCAATTCGGCGTCGTCGGCCAGGTGGAAGTCGATTTTGCTTCTGAGCATCGAGCGTGCTGACCAGATATTTCTTTTTCCCGCGCATGCAGCACCTGGGCCGGCCGCCGGACGCAGCAGCGGCATCGATCGCGCGTTGAATAGCCGCGGTGTCGAGCGTATTGCCATCGCCCACTGCGCCGAACCGCTGCGCATCAAAGACGCGGCTCTGCCCACGCAAGAATCTGATCGTCGTCAACCCTGCGGCTCCCAGGAGCGCCCGCCTGGTGAACCGCTCTGGCAGCAGCATGACGGATTTCGCCTCGCTACAGCATCATGGGGCGCACCGTCATCGGCGTCAAACGCAATTTTCCGGCGTGCATTCGTTTCATAATGCAAAATCGGCGGACGTACTCGACGGAAACAAAACTTCCTTATTCCGTTCAGCTTACACAGGAACTGCATTGAAAACGTGCGTGTTGCCAACCTAAAATACGCCTGTTCCGTTTACCATACTGAAACAGCTGTGTCGCCGACGAAATCGTCTGCTCGGCCGGAGCTCGCGGCGGTAGCATCTACCCAAGATGCCTGCCTCACTCAACCCGATTGGTTTATCCCTGGCCGGCACGATGTCGCTGATCAACGTCCTAACCGACGTCGCGCGCAAGCGTGCGCTCGTGAAACGCGAAGTCAATGCCGTGACCTTCTGGACGCGGATTGCGGTAACCATCGTGTTCGGCCTAGCGCTCCTGGGGCGCATCCTGAGTGGTTCGCCGGTGGTGATCCGCGGCGGTGTCGGCGTCTTCCTATTGTATCTGGCGATCGATGTCGGACTCATCACGCTCGTCATATGGTTGTACTTTCGCGCCCTGCAAGTTTCACCGCTTTCTCTGACCGTGCCGTTTCTGGCGTTCACGCCGGTCTTCCTGCTGGGCACCGGTTTTGTGATGTTGCACGAAATGCCTGCACCCTTGAAGATCCTGGGCGTGGCGTTGATTGTGATCGGGTCGCTGGTGATGCACAGGAAGCTTTTCGCTTTGGGCTGGCTTGCGCCGGTGAAGGCAGTTATCCAGGAAAAGGGAAGCCGCTACATGCTGCTGGTCTCACTCATTTTCTCGATCACCAATCCTCTGGACAAGAAATTGGTGGTGATGAGCGACGTTTTTACTGAATCGTTTTCGTATGGCCTAGGCCTGTGTATTTCGTTCTATTTCCTTAGCCGCATTGCCGGCGGAAGATTTCGTGAGGCGGCGCGAGGCAATATCCGTTGGATCATGCTGGCGGGCGTGCTGGACGCGGCTTCGCTGCTCCTCCAACTCGCTTCCTACAGCTATATCGATGTGGTGATCTCGGTAAGCATCAAGCGGGCGGGCATCATTCTCTCGGTGATTTCGGGCTGGCTGTTCTTCCGGGAGCGCGCGATTACCGATAAGGTGGTGGCGGCCTCCGTGATGTTCGCCGGTGTGCTGATCCTCTATTTGCCTCTGACTGCCGCACAGGCGTTTGCGCTGACCGGGGCCACGCTATTGCTGATGGGCGCGGCGCTCTACGTTACGAGGAGCGCCGAGGCATGAAAGACAAACTCCAGGTGGCGTTCGCCGGCTGCGGAGGCGTGGCGGCGCATTATATCCCGGTGTATCGCGACCTTCCTTTCGTCCGCGTAGTTTGCTGCATTGAGCCGGACAGCGACAAGGCTCGCCTCGCCGCGGAGACCCTCCGTTCGCATGAACCATTGATGACTGCCGATTTCGCATGCGCGCTGGCGCCCGAAGTGGATGCGGTCATCATCAACACGCCGAACTCGCTGCATCGCGAACAGGCCGTCGCCGCGATCGAAGCGGGCAAACACGTGCTGCTGCAGAAGCCGGTGGCGCCGCGATGGAAGACGCCGAAGCCATTGAGCCGTGGCGGCCGCACTCGAGCCGCACCGTCGGCCTGTACATGAGCTACTTCGACCAGCCTTTGATCCATGACCTTCGGGACATGATTGCCAAGGGCGGCTTGGCGATCTGGTGCACGGCCTATGCGCGGCTGATGCACAAAGGCGGCATGATGTGGTCGACAGGAAGCGTTGCGGGCGCGCCCACTGGCGCGGATCGCTCGCGAAACCGGCGGCGGCTGCTTTATTCAGCTCGCGGTGCACTACATCCACATCTTCGAGTGGGCCAGCGGGGCGCGTGCGGTGCGCGCCACCGCGTTCACCCGCAACCTGCACTGTCCGGGCCTCGAGGGCGAAGACTTGGCTTGGCCTGCTGGAGCTGGATTCCGGCGCGATGGTTACGCTCGACACCGCTTGGTGCGCCAACGGAGAAGAGCTGGCGGTTTACGGAACGCTGCGGCCGATTCGAATATCGCAACAACCGCTGGCTCTCGCTTGCCATCGGCGGCCGGACCGTTTACAGGCCGGGTGGCGCGCTACTCGGGCGGCTGACCAGGCGTTCGGCGGCCCGAAGGGCGAGGAGCAGCAGACGGAGTCGTCCGCCCGCCTTAGCCGACGCTGCCAACCCGCTCAATCAACACCGGGCATTTCTGGAGGCGGTGCGCGACGGCTGTCCAGCGGGTGTTTCGATCGCGTCCGGTGTACACGATATGCGGGTGGTAACGGCTGTCTATGCATCGGCGAGCAGCGGCAGAGCCGTGGAGGTGGCATAACAATGGCGGCCGATTCAGTGGATTCGCGATCCGGGGTTCGGCTGGGCATTGTCGCAGACGAAATCTCGCGCGATTTCGGTGAGGCGGTGCGTGTCGGCGCGGCGCTTGGACTGCGTCGCTATGAAGTACGCTTTCTGAAATCCGGCCGCGCGCCGATGTGCGACGAAAGTGAGCTGCGCGAAGTAGAGCGCATTGCCGACGCGGAGGGCATAGAGATCACGGCGCTTTCACCGGGCCTGTTCAAACACACTGACACGCCCGAAGCGTTCCGCTGGGAAATGGACGTGGTCTATCCGCGTGCGGCCGAATGGGCCCGCCGCTGGAAGCTATCGGGCCTGATTGTCTTCGGATTCCACAAGCCGGATGCGACCGAATCGAATGCAGCGCAGCTTCCACGCACCGCTCTCCCGCCGCAGGTCCTGGACTGGCTTGCGGCCGCCGGAGAACGAGCAGTTTCGGACGGACTACTGCTGATGATCGAGCCAGAGCCGATCTGTTGGCTGGATACCGGCCGCGCCGCAACGGCGGTGATGGGCGCAGGCCTCGCGCTGAACTACGATCCGGGCAACGTGGCTTGGTTCTTGGGCCGCGACCCCCTCGACGAATTCGATGCCGTGGCGCCGTGGATCGCAAACGTCCACATCAAGGATATTTGCCTACCCGGTCCGCGATGGCTGCCGGCGGGCGAAGGCATGATCGACTATCGCCGCCATCTTGAGGCGCTGCGGAAGGGAGGAGTGACTTGTCCGATTTCGCTCGAACCGCATATGGACGGCAGACCGGAGACCATTCGCCGCTGCCGCGATGCATTCCACCGTTTATGGGAGAGCGCCGGGGAAAGGCGCGATGAGGGCGGCCTCGAGAGACCTGATCCGCGGTTGCCATAACGCGAGCGCACTGGCGCGGCCACGACAATGTGTGCGTATTGCACCGCCTGGTATCTAGGTCTGGAACTTAAAAAGCTTCATCGCATTTCCGCCGCGGATCTTCACTCGATCGGCCTCGGAACAGAAATCGAACACGTCGTCGATCTGCGCGAGTATTTTATTGAAAGCTTCCACGGTCGAGCCGTAAGAACCCCAAACCAGACGATCCGATCCGAAGGCTTCGAAGACTCTTTTCACCATCGGCTTCGGAGCTTGGGGCAACTGCGAAATTTTCATGTAGAACTGCGGCTGCTTCGAGAGCGCGATCACGTTGTCGTATTCCGCCGCGGATCCGCGAGCGACCAGGCCGAAGTGATCGATGAGCACGGGGACATTTCGAAATCCAGAGGCCAGTTCGCCCAGCGCCTTGGCCTGATAGGGCACCAACTGGACTTGCAGGATCAATCCGAGATCCCCCAGTTTCCGCATCGTGTTCTTCATTGCGGGGTCGCGTGGATCGCGGTTTTTGATCGGGCCGGAAGACGCATAGGAGGAACCCGCAGCACCCATTTCATGCATCCGCATTCCGACGATGCGATGCGGGTTTTTCTTCACGAGCGTTTCAATGCGTCCCGGGGTTGCGGGGTCGATTGGATTGTAGAGACATGTCGCCTTGAAGTACCCTGGACGTGGCTCCTGCGTAAAGCAATACTCGACGTAGCTCTCGTCGTCCTGGTAGGGCTCGGGCTGAACTAGGATCGTGTGATCGAGACTCACTTCTTTGACGAAGGCGACGTATTTCTCGAGCGAATTCGGAGTCGGCTTGTAGGGCGCGTTCTTCGCCAGCGGGAATTTGTCCGTATCCGCCGCGAACATATGCATCGTGTTTTCAACCAGTGGCCCCTTCGGCCTCGCGGCAAAAGCCGCCGGAATGATTCCCGCCGCAGCCACTACGCCGCCAAACGATTTCAACGCAGTTCTTCTTGTCACCTGGGCCATTAGCGGTTCTCCTTCTTATCCGCGTCCTCTGCCGGCCGGAGGTTGCGGCGCCGGAGGCTCAGATACTTGAGCCGAGCCTCTTTCAACGGATCGTCCTCCATGTGGGTGTCGCGCTCCGCAAAGACCTTTGTCGCGCGGCTTTCGAGATTGTAGGCGGACCAGTTGTCTGGGGATCCTTTGCGCGCGAACGACGCCCATCCCCCTGCCAATTCACGCGAAATCCGATCCGCGTTCTGATAACGCACCAGCCGCAGGACGAGGGGCAGTTCCGCTGTATGAAACGCCCGATACTTGCCGCCTTCCATGGGCGTGTCGTACGTGAAGTAGTACATGTACGCGGGCGCGGCCCCAAGCCGGGCCTTTCGCTCCGCTTGGGTGATGGCATTCATTCGCGTCCCGCGATCGCTCGAGATACCGAAGAAAATATCGCTTGGAGTCGCATCGGGACGCGCCTTCCGATAGATAGTGATCAGATCGTCGATGTCGCTTGCCGGTACGCGCAACTGTGTAAGCAGCCGCGAACGCATTCCGGCTTCATCGAGCGTGAAGAGCGCTTCGTTCGCGTTCTCCCAGAGTCCACGCCGTTTCATCTCTGCACGTCCCGACGATCAACGGAACATGTGCGGAAACCGGCGGAGCTTCGGGGTCCCACGTCTGCGATGGTATCGATCGCCCATCGACGATCGGACCTCCGCCGCCCCCGGCACGAAAGAGATCCGCAGTGGGAATCTTTTGAAGGTCCTCGACCCGGTTTTCCGGTATGGACAACTTCCCGAGCAACGCTTTCGCTCGCGTGGCGGACTGCGCTTTATCGCCCGCCCTCAAATTGGAACCACTTTCGATAATGGCCTTGTGGAACAGGCCTTTAGCCGAAGGCATGGCCATAAGGGCGCTGATCTTCCCGCCGCCGCCGGATTCGCCGAATATCGTGACGTTGGCGGGGTCGCCGCCGAAATTCCCGATGTTGTCACGCACCCATTCGAGCGCCGCGACAAGATCGAGCAGGCTGGCGTTGCCCGAATCGGCGAAGGACGTACTCAAATCGCCGAGATACGTAAAGCCGAAAACATTGAGGCGGTGATTGACGCTGACCAGCACCACGTCTTCTTCGCGCGGAAATGCGTCGGCAGCGAGAACAATGATGCCGGATCCTTGCGAGAATCCGCCCCCGTGAATGTAGACCATGACCGGACGCTTGCCGCGGAGTCCCGGCGTGAGCACATTGAGGTTGAGACAGTTCTCGCTGTCCGTCTGCTGGGCAAGACCCAGTTCCTCCTTGTGGCCGCCGCAGAAATAATCGCCGATCCTCGTATCGAAAAGGTTGCCGGGGCCCTGAATGCAGCGCGGTCCGGTCTGGCTTACATCGCGAACTCCCGCCCACTTCTCTGGCTTCGACGGAGGCAGAAAACGCATGCTTCCCTCGGTCGGTCCGCCATACGGAATGCCTTTGAAGATCGCCACGCGGTTTCGTTCGATTCCCTTCACCTTGCCGTAACGGGTCTCCGCAACGGGCGAAGTCGTAGCCGCCAACGCCCGTTGCGCGCCGGCGGCGAGGGAAACCTTCAGCAACTCCCGCCGGTTCATCGCTATGACAAGCCTTTCAATGGTTGGGTGCTGTCGCCGAACGATTTGTCGGGAATTCCCATCCGGTTGAGGAACGCGAGATGCAGATTGCACATCGGTGTGAGCGGCGCGGCCTTAATCCTTCGTCCCGGCCGCAGGGAGCCTTTGCCCTTGCCCGCAACGATTAGCGGCAGGTCTTCCTCGCGGTGCAGATTGCCATCCTTGAGGGAGTTGCCCATCAGAACCATCGAATTGTCGAGCAGAGACGTTCCGCCTTCATCCAGTTTTTTAACGCGATCGAGGAAGTATGCCATTTGTTTCGTGTGCCATGTAACGATCTGACCGTACTGATCGAGCTTGGCCGGCGCGTCCCCGTGATGGGAGATCGAATGGAAACCGCCCGTCTGGCCAGTGAGGAACGAATAATCCTGATTGGTCTGGGCGTCGCCGAACATGAAGCTCGCAATGCGCGTAGTGTCGCTCCACAGCGCGAGGATCATGATGTCGAGCATCAGTTTCACGTGCTCCGAATGCGCCGCGGGGATGCCCGCTGGCGGACGATCGAGCGGGAACTTGCCCTGGTTAATCCAGCGCTTTTGCGGTTTCGTCGCGGCGATCATGCGCTTCTCGACGGAACGTACCGAGTCGAAATATTCGTCGAGCCGGACATTGTCGGCGGCGCTGCCCGCGTGCCGCAGTTTTTTTGCCTCGTCCGCCACAAGATCGAGCACGCTTGTGTCGTCACCTTGCAGTGACTCTAGGATCGACGGATCGTCGGCATTGAGGCCGGAAACAACCGGTTTGCGAATACCGCGATACACGCGATCAAATGCAAGCTGAGGAACGATCTCCTTGACGACCGGCGTTCGGGGATCGCACCACGACAGACAGGACCCGTACATCCGCGCGAAACCGCCGCCCGCGGTGTCGATGCCGGTTCGGGGCGCGTCGATTCCGAGTTCGAGCGATGGCAAGGCTGTCCGGTCGCCGATTCGCTGCGCGAGAACCTGATCGAGCGTGACTCCGTTCGAATTGAGATCGTCACCCGAGGTGCGTTCTACGCGCGATCCGCTCAGCCACGCCGGAATTTTTGGCCAATGCGGGCTGCGCCCTTGCGCCAGCGGGTGCCAGAGGTTCTCGACGAGAGTGAAATCGTCTCGAAACGCTTCGAGTGGCTTAAGGTGGGGTGTGATCTCCCATCCGGTCTCTGCGTCGCCCGGCGGATTCCACCATTCCGGCCGGACACCGTTCTCGAAGTAAAGAAACGCCATACGTAGCGGCGGTTCGGAGAGAGACTCTCCTGCTGCAGTCGGCGCGGCATCCGCCATGACTTCGAGCCACGGCAAGGCCAGCGCCACGCCCGTTCCTCTCAGCAGCGTTCTTCGCGAGATCTTGTTTGCCATTGGGTCCTTTCTTACTTCTGTTGCCCAGCCTTCGGTTGGGGTTTCGTCTCGGGTTTCTTGATTGGAGCGCACGAGCCGTCTTCGGAGCACGGAATGATTCTTTCCGTTACCTTCTTGCCCTCGCCGATGCTCTCGGATTTGACCACGCCCCCTTGGCTGTTCCTGAAAGGCATGCTGAGCACGATTTCCTTTATCAGCGTTCGGGCGCGATAGTTGTCCTGCTCAACGCGATCGCTCAGCGTCTGGATGGTGCAGCTATCGCCATCCTGCAGACTGCGACCAAGCGCGTAGCCCATCACCTTGCCGGTGAGATGGCGCATGAAATCCGTTTTCTTTGCAAGCAGGGCCTGGCGCAACTCAACGGGGCCGGTGAATTTTTCGCCTGAAGGCAGTGTGCCGGAAGCGTCGATCGGCCTTCCCTGCGAATCTTTATCGCGCCAACGTCCGAGGCCGTCGAAATTCTCCAGGCCGAAACCGATCGGATCCATCATTTTGTGACACGTCGCGCAGACCGGGCTCGTGCGATGCATTGCGAGCTTTTCTCGAATGGTCGGTTCCACGGCGCCCTTTTCCGGAATCGGAAGCGGCTTGACTCCAGGCGGAGGTGGAGGAACGGGCGTGCCGAGGATCGTCTCCAGAACCCACGCGCCGCGCAGCACGGGATTCGTCTGATAGAGCTGAGATGTAATCGCTAGGGGAGCGGCCATCCCGAGGACTCCCGCCCGCGTGTTATCCGGCCATTCCACAAGCTGGAAGTTATTGCCCCGAATGTGGACTTTGTCCTCCAACTGGTAGAACTTGACGAGGCGCTCCGTCAAGTACGTGTAGTTGGCAGTGAGAAGCTCCATCAAACTCCGGTTCTCGCCGACGATGCGATTGAATAGCATGATCGGTTCTTCACGGAGATCGGCCGCCGACTCCGCGTTGTAGAAAGACGCCATCGTGTTGATGAGAGGCACAAGCCGCCCGCCAAGATCCTGCGTCCCGAGCCATTGATTGATGAAGCTGGAGGTAAACGCGGTGAACCGGGGATCGTCGAGCATGCGGTCCACCTGGTCTGTCAGCACCTTCGGATCCTGCAGTTTGCCCTGAGCGGCAAGCCGGAGCAACTCCTCGTCAGGCATGGTCGACCACAGGAAGTAAGAGAGCCGCGTTGCCATCTCATACTGGCCAACGGGATAGATGCCCGGCTTCTCGTTGCGCGCCTCCAGCTTGAAGAGAAAATCCGTCGAGACCAGGATTCCTTTAAGCGCCAGTTTCATGCGCTCTTCCCAGGGGTCGCCGCGCTTCGCGGACCGGTCATATAAGGCCATGAACCGATCGACTTCGCCGGGTCGAATCGGCCGCCGGTAAGCGCGGGGAAGAAACTCGGTGAGGATGTGCTGGGCGGTTCTGCGCGGGACCAGAGGCTCGGCGCCTGGCTCTGTGCCGAGCAGCTTGAAATGAAGCGCTTTCCGTTCCGCGTTCAACTCTTCCGGAATCTGCGCGATATTCACTTCGTCGATAGCGGTGGCATCGGCAGTCTTGATTGTGAGCTCGTGGACTCCGCGTTCCAAGGGCGCCTGAACGGTTGCAGTGACCGTGGGCGGAAGTTGACGCCGGCCAACACCGCCGACGAGCGCCCGCGGAAATCCCCGCTGCGCCACGGTAATTTTTCCCGAATCCGCGCCATCCACCGAGAGATCCAGGTTCGGAGGCGTATCGCTGCGGGGGATCGTGAGATTAATATCGTACTTCCCGGCAACGAAAGTCGTCAGCGAGAACGAGACTTCCTCACCCGCTGCAAGCGCGCGAGGCCCGCCAGCGTCTCCCTTTGCGGGTGACAGGTCGGAGCCTTTCAGCGTTTTTTCGAGCGGCGGCGTGATGATCGCCTGGTCGAGAATCTGCTCCGCCGCTTCCAAGTACCGCTCGGTCAGCATCGGTCCGATATAGAGAGTGTCCCCATTGGTGTCGAAACCCGCGCCGCCAGTGGCATCGGCTGGCAGAAGGGATGCGACAGCAAAGTCAACGCCGAGCAGATCGCGAATCGTGTTGTGATATTCGCGCCGGTTGAGGCGCCGTAATGTCGAGGCCCCGGCGAAAGGCCCGCTGTTGCACGCTGTCACGCGTAACTGGTTCTCGACCCAATTTGCAACTTCGATTCGCTCTTCCTCCGTTATCTTCGAGGCTATAGGAGGCATGCTTCGATTGCGGATCTGAGCAGCGACATTGCGCCAGAGGCCGCGCTTGAGTTCAATGTCTTTGGCCGTATGCGCGGCAAGGAACTTAGCCGGATTCTGACCCGCTGGATCGTGACATGGCAGGCAGTTCGATGTGAGAATCGGGCGAATCGTCTGTACAAACGCGTCCGTTGCCGGAGCGGCCTGCACGCAGACGCTGACGATAATCAAAGCACCGAAACGGGAGCACATGCCCGTTGTCATGGGAAAATGCTATCAAAGCGGCGCTTTTCAGATCAATGAAGGCTCTTTCCGAAGTCGACTGTATCGAGGTGCGATACGAAGATTAAAACACAAAAACAGGAGCTAAGTTGTTGATCTATCAGATGAGAGCTTCAGCGCGAGTTCGTTGATCTTGCCTTTTAGCCACCCCGACATCCCAGAAATTCGTCTCGCATCGCAAAACATAACGGGCCGGCTCTATTGCGAAGTTTCGAACAAGCCAGCGCTGCGGCCGGACAGACGCAATTGCAAAGGTGAAGCGGGTAAAGGCCGACGCCATTGCTGCTTGCCCAATAGATCCAAACTGGAAGAGCTCACTCACGGTCCGGGCGAGCGAAATTCCGAGAATTGTTGCCCTCCTGTGGATTGGGT
Source organism: Bryobacterales bacterium (assembly GCA_963763545.1). Taxonomy (GTDB): domain Bacteria; phylum Acidobacteriota; class Terriglobia; order Bryobacterales; family Bryobacteraceae; genus PALSA-243. The sequence goes on along the minus strand of CAVXPE010000037.1, from coordinate 537 downwards.
CGGCAGTCGTCGGAGCCATGATCGTTGTCTATCGTGCGATGTCCCCAGATGGCGACATGTTTTTCGCTCAGATTGCGGGGTGAATATTCTCAGAATTTCGCCAGATTGCTAAGCGAAATTCCGAGGATCTTCACCTCCGCGCTGAGGAAAGCGCTTCTACTGGTACCGCGGACGAGATGGCGGCGTGACCGCTCAACGTGCAGCGAACTTGCCGGCGTTCCGCCGCTTGTGTCCAGAACCTTCAAAAATTCTGGGCTAGGTCTGGCGCGCTTAGCGAGACTCCCTTGTCGTGTCAGAATATCTTTCGTGTCGATTTCTGAGCGAATGGCGGTACCTGGAAACGCAGGCGTCTTCATAGAGGTGCACCACGAGAGCAACCTGTTGTTCTTCCAAAGAGCTGTGCCAGAACTGTGTCAAAACCCCATATACTTGGCGTGTCGGGAGTTGCTATTTGAGCGAGAGCAGCTTCCCCAAGCTGTTGATATCAGGCACTTCCTTATGGAGTGAGTGGAGGGTTTAGAGCCAGGCCATATTCTT
>CAVXPE010000036.1:0-40988 GCA_963763545.1 Bryobacterales bacterium | reverse complement strand
CGAGCCGCCTTCGCCGCTTCCGCCCACAATGCCTCGGGGGATCGGTAAGCGGGCCGTATGGGCTTTTCGCCAACGCTCGAAACGTCGGCACACCCTCCGCATGCCGACGGGAATCTCAAATTGTTCTTTGGCAGCCATGGTCGACCCTCCTCACCCTGCCGGGCGTAAAGACCGAAGTTACCAATTACGGGTGGGCCGAGTCACGCAGGCTTGCCGAAACCTCACGTTGCAGAGAGCATCGATGGGCCTCGTGGGAATCACCACATGGCTCTTGCGGATAGAAACAAAGACACAAATCTCATCCTTCTTTGCAAAGAGTGTCATCGGAAGATTGACAACCAACCCGCAACCTATCCGGTCGAACGCCTCCGGCGCTTCAAAGAGGACCATGAACGGTTGATCGATAAAGCAACTGGGCGAGCCACGGCTGCGACCGTCGACGTTGCGGACAGGATGGAGCAAGCTTGTCTATACAGCACTCTGTTACCGGTCTTGCGACTCCCGAATTACGTGTATTCGGCGCAAACATTAAAGCGGACAGAGAAAGAGGTCAAAGCGGTCATCCAGCGGCCCGCGGACTACAGCGTTCTCTATCCGTTCATATTACGCGGGGACCGAATTTATTGCTTTACGTTCCGGCAAAGGACGATAATCCATTCCGCGAAGCGGCAGCGACTGGCGCTTGGGATCGACACATAAGTGCCGACTGGTGGCTCGTTGATGATCAGCGCCGTTGGTTCCACGAGCTTCTGAACCGTGCGCTCAACAAACTAACCGGCCGGAAAAGCCTGATGCTCGACAAGGATCACCGCCGTTATTATTTCAATCCGACCGAAAACGAGGAAGGCAAGGCATGCGCGGAAAGGTTTCGTACATGCCTTTAAACCGAAGACGATCTGAGCGTTCGGCTGTATGGCACGATCCGGAAGAAGACTGGAGAAAGCAAGCCTGTTCCGGTATCACCTCGCAGTCTCCCTCGAATTTCGGATGGTAGGCAAGAGTTCGTGGACACTTTGTGTCCGCCCTGGAATTACGGGTGACGCGGGATGGCCTTGCTTCCATCGACTCGGACAAAGATCCGGAAGGAAAGCCGAAAAAGAAAGCTCACTCCTTCAACAACGACTTGCTTGAAGACCTTCAGTTCTGGCGCTCTTTCTTGTCAGACGGCAAGCCGCGCATTACGCTCCAGTTCGGAAGCGGCCAGCAACTCATCATTTCAAGCTCGATGTTGGAGGGTCAGATAGAGTGGCCGGGAATGCCCGAGGCATTCAAACTGTCATTTCAAAACACAGATTTCTCCGAAGATCTGTTCTCCTTGGCTGATATGACGGCGTTGGATGACGAGTACGACGACGAACAGTTTGAGGAGGACGATGCAGAGGTTTAGGGCAAAAGAGAGTCCCCAGCGCGATCTCGTCGTTCCCACGCTTCGGTGCACCTATATCAAAGAGCCTCAACTGGAGTTCGCGGAGGGAGGCCAACATGTAGATCCCAAACTCGGCATCCTGCGCTACGGACCAAAGACGCTGGCGGATGGCAATCGACACCCGAAACTCGTCCGCGTAGGGTTGATCGGGACCGCAGGGAGCATTGAGGCCGCTCAACAGTGGCTTCAAAAATGTTCAAGCGGGTTTCCGGGAGATGCAAAGCACGAAGAATTCCCCGGCTTCATGCAGGATAGGGGCTTCTTTTCCGAGTTGGCGTTTGATCCGCAGTGGGTAAGCCAGATTTCGCAAACCGAAATTGCGGAACTTCGCAACCTGCATCGAAAGCGTGATCGTTTTGACCAGCTTTTGAAGCTTATCGACTCGAAGTTAGCAGTGCTTGCCGGAAAGGATCTCCCTCCGCAATACATCGTGCTGTGCATTCCGACGGATCTGCACGCAGAGTGGAGGGCTGTCGATTTTAACGACGCCACGTTGGGCCACGTTCACCGGGACTTCCATCGGGCGTTCAAGGCGCTCGCGATGCGGTATCGAATCCCCACACAGATTCTCAAAGAACGAACAGCTCTCGGCGAAGACGCGGATCATTATTCGAAAATTACGTGGAACTTCTTCACGGGTCTTTACTTCAAGGCGGGCGGCTTTCCTTGGGGCCCGATTGGCCTCACGCCGGACAGTTGCTATTTAGGCGTCAGCTTCTTTCGCCCGCTCGGATCGGCAGGTAGCAAAATTCAGTCGGCACTAATCCAAGCCTTCGATGAGCATGGTCAAGGACTCGTGCTCCGCGGTCCCGACTTCGAGTGGGACCCGGCGAAGGAGGACACCGCATCGCCGCATCTTACCGAGGAGATCGCACATGAGCTTACTCGACTTGCCCTTGAGCAGTATTCTCGCGAATTGGGTAGGCCGCCCCAGCGTGTCGTCATCCACAAGACATCGCAATTCTGGGAAGCCGAGAAACAAGGGTTCGAGAGTGCAATCAAGAAGCAGGTGAGGCTGTACGATTTGGTGGCATTGACCGGCCAGAACTCAGTTCGGCTGATGCCGGCAAGCAACTATCCGCCGCTGCGCGGGACGCGTTTTGCAGTCGGGGATCTCGACTTTCTATACACCACCGGATTCATAGCAGAGCTTCAGCAATTTCACAGTCTGCATGTGCCATCACCCATCCAAATCTCCGATCATATTGGCTCGGATACCGCGCGTGACCAGATTCTGCGGGGAGGTTCTGATCCTGACGAAATTGAATTGGAACTCGGCCCGTCTTGGAGGTTCGCAACCGATTACAATCCGGTTTTCAAAGCTGGTTGGCAGTATCCTGAAGGAACTGCCCGCTGGCGTCGACCCTCAACGAACTACAAGTTCTACATGTAGAGTCGGGCTCAACGCCTGCAAGTCGACCTATCCGTCCGGCCATTGTCTCAGAGCCGTAGCGAGGTGTTGCAGGGGCATTTCTGGGAAGTTAGCGGCACTTGGCCGAGAAACGCTCGAGTCGCGGATGTGTACGTGGTGTTCAGAAGTCCGCATGGGGGGAAGCTTGCCAGTGGGCTTTGCTTTGTACGGATGGCGCGTCATCCGCCAGGAGCAAGACCGATCAGCGGCTACAAGCCGCCTTCTCGTTCCCACTGCCAAGCCAGCACTTCTCACGCTAGCCGACTATGCGTCAATTTGGGAGCGCCCAATGTTGTACTAAATGCGTTCTTGTTACTTTCCTTGAAAAGGCCGTTCTTCTCGCCGGAGGAAAGGATTCACGCATTCCCGCGTTGTCGTCCTCAACCGGCGATCCAGTTACCATGGAATCCGTATGGCACGCGTCGTGGAAGTTGCACACGGGCTACGGGCTTGCTTTGGAAGTTCGACGCATCGATGATTACAAGATCGCTGCCGCCCCGGACCGGGTCGTAGACGTAGGACAGATACCATCCGGAGAGTTCGTTCCCGTTCGAACCGGCGGGAGCGAACACAGCCTCAGCAGGTCCACCGGGCGCGCCAGCGGTACCGAACGAATGTTCCTCGGCAGTGCCGGCTTCAAGGTCGTAGCGCACGAGTTTACCCGTACCCACGGTAACGCCGTACCGCGCCGGCATACCGACCAGCCGATCGTCGATACGCGGGAACTCGATAGCGCGCTCGTCGATCTGCTGTTCTATGACGGTGCCACGGTTCAGATTGATCGTCCAGGACCACATCATAGCGTCGGAACCAGGCGCACTATCATCGCGCCACAACTCAGTGTAACGAGCCGCTTGCAGCACGATAAGTTTGCCATCATCGGTGGTCTTATCGAAGGCGTTGAGCACGTGAAAGACGTAGCACGGGTCGATGTCAAACCAACGAATCGGACCATACGGATCGTCGCGGCGCAATACTCCGAGCCGCGCACCGTAATCGCTGCTCCAGCGGTACGGCATGTCGCGCGGACTATTGCGCGCGATTTCGAGCCGAAACACAAGCGGTAGGTCCATAAACACGATGTGTTCGGCACTCATGGCGAAGTCGTGCATCATGGTCAAGCCGGGAACATCGACGCCGCGGTTAATGATCAGCTCTCCCGCCGCGTTCGCGCGGTGGTAAGTGACATATGGGCTAGTCAGGCTGCCATAGCCAAAAAAATGTAGCTCGCCGGTTCTCGGGCAGATCTTCGGATGTGCAGTCATCGAGTCGGCGAGCTTGCCGGCGAAGTCGTAGACGCCCAGCGTTTCCAACTCGTTCGTGATCTGATACGGCAGCGATGACTCGACAAGCGCCAGCGTTTTACCAGCGTGATTTATAACGTTCGTATTGGCCACGCTGGCGTGAAGGTTGCGCGTGCCATCAGTGTTATAGACCAGAGCAGGTTTATCAAAGCTCTCGGTACGTACCCATCGATTGCGGTACCAGGAGGCGTGCCCGTTTTCCAACCGCACACCGTGGATCATGCCGTCACCCGTGAACCAATGCGGTGTCTCCTGTCGCGGGTTGGGTCCGTTTTTCAAATACCAGCCGTTGAGTTCCGGCGGGATCGCTCCCTCAACCGGCAGATCGAACGTCGTCAACTCGTCGGAGACCGGTGCGTAATTTCCGACCCGGAAGAACCGAATTGGCGACTCCGTCGACCAGGCGTTGACGATCGGGGCCTCTGCTGCTTGTGGTCCCATACTTTCTTCCTCCTTGACCATTATATGGGCCTTGTCCGCGGGCAAATCGTATTGAAGTTCTCGAAAACGGCCAGACTCACATTCGGCCGTGTAACGCCCAAACTGCCGATGGGAAGGCATTAACAACAAACGCGGATCAGTCCCGATAAACGCGTTGTATCCGTATATGAACCACTCCGTCTGAATTGTCGGCGACTCGGACAGAGCTCGATGTGGGCCCGCCCACGAAGCCTGTTCGAGGAAGCTTCCGGATTACTTCCAAGAAACGCGCTTCCTTCGCCGAACACTCGCGCCATCACCGGAGCCGGATGCGGGTGGGGCTGACGACCGTCACTCGACCTGCCAGATCCATCGATGCGATCTTGGAAATCCGCTCACGTACGAACGAAAGGACGGCCCGACGGCCAGCCGAATCCGGCCGAAATAGGACTACAGCCGCGCGCCGTTGGCTACGGACATCAGCGATCCCTTTGTCGAGGGTTAGAAGAACTCGATCAGCCATTGCCGCGGCTCCTACGACGGCCGGATCCGCCTCGCCGCAGAGTCCCTCGTCGGCGACGGTATCGGTGTCGTGCCCCATTGCGCAGAGTTCCGCCGCCAATTCGACGGGAAGGTTCTCATCAAGCTTGAACCTCACGCGGGTCTAATCGGCACGAGCTTTTCCTCGTGCGCGAGTTCCGCCGCATACGCCAGCGCGGCTTTGATGTGCTCCGGCCGAAGCGATGGGTAGCTTGTCAGGATCTCTTCGGAGTTGGCGCCCTCCGCGAGATTGTCCAGGATTACAGTGACCGGAATCCTGGTCCCCGTTGCGCAGATCTCACCGGCGCACACATCCGGCTTGCTGCTCAATAAGTCCTGCCAGGCGACCACCACTTCAGTTTACTCCACGCGCGGCTGCGCTCCACCGCAGTCGATTCCCATCAATTACTCCCCAGAAACGCGCTTTCCTTCCGTAATCAATTTGGTCGTAATGTCGCCTACGGTGAGAATGACGTCGGGTTAGTTCGGAGCGCGAGTTGGCTCCCGTTGCTCGATCGCGTCTCTCACAAAGCCTGGCCTTACTTCGTCCGCACTTCTATCGGCGTTGTGATGGCGGCGAGCGTGCCTTTCACGCCCTCGCGAACGATGGTGCGCACCCGATAACTTCCGGCGGGAGCGTTGAGCGTAGCGATTGCATTCAGCCCATTCTTGCGCATCGAGGCCAGCCTATCGCCGGTCAGCGCCAAATCCATGATCGACTCCTTGCCGGTAGACGAACTCGCCTTTGGCATCGAGCAGAGTGGTAAGGAAGACAATCTGCTGCACGTGGCGGCCGTTGAAGCGGGTGAACTGGACGTTCTTCAGATCGACTTGCACATGAACGGAGATGGGCAGCAGGCCGTCCTTCAGTTCGCCGGCCGAGAGCGTCACGCGGGCCGGAATCTCGCGGATGGCGTCTTTGGAGAACACGGCTTCATCCATGCGCGTGGGGGCCGAAACCTTCTTTGAGGGATCGGGCGAGAAGTAGCCGGGACGATACTGAAGATCTTCGCCGCGCCTGGCGAGGAAACGGATTCTCACGGTATGAAACTTGCCGCCGGGCTCGGCGGCGTTGAAGGAGATGGCGTAGCTCGCTTCGGGATCGGCCGCCAGTTCCATGGCGCCGGCGAGATGATTGCTGTCCTTGGAATAGTGGCCGCCGGCGCCGTTAGTAATGTCTTCGAGCGGCATCAGATAGGTAGCGGTGCGCACCATATCTTGGGGTCCGGTCATGCGCGCTTCGAGGCCTTGCGCACCGGTAGCGTGGACGGTGATGTTCCAGCGCAGCGCGCCATCGATGAAGTTCCGCAACTCCGGCGGCTCGCCAGGCCGAAGCAAGAATCCGGCTGAGGTCAGAACGAGCACGCGCGCGCCCTTCATCTGCGAGAGTTTCTCGGCGGCGAAGTCCAGCGCCGACATGGCGTCGAGGAGGCGGTGGGCGGGTTCGCACCAAGGCGGTGTTGCGGTATCCTGGCTTCGCCTAACCCGGCGGGTCAGGGATCGATAGCCTGCGGCAAATCCTTTTGGCAAGCAGGTTCGCGATCTCAGCGTGCCGAGGAACCGCCTCGGCGTGGCCTGTCTGAGGGTTCTCCCAAAGGGTGTGTTCTTTGCCCTCACGCCGTAAAACGCAGCCGTGCCCGGCGAAGGTGTCGTAGTAACCCCTCGCGCTCATCCGACGACTACGAGTTCCTCGGCGGCGTCCGCCGAGAGGCGAGCGCGACGACTCCTCGCGCCGGTGTTCCAGAATAAGTGCGATGGCCTCACGAAGATTGGCCAAGCACTCTTCTCGCGATTTGCCTTGGCCATTGGCGCCGGGAACTTCGGCGCAGTATGCGATGTACCACGGGCCATCTTGTTCGACGATAGCGGTGAACTCGTTGCGCATGCCTCATTCTACCGCCGCCAGCATTGTGCGGACGAACATTGCCACATTGGGCGTCACGCCACCTGCATGGGATGCCCATCCCTAGCCCGTATTTCTCACACGCTTTCTGCTGCGGCGCGCGATAAGGCCGCGTCTACTTCGTTGCGCTTGGTCGCCGTGCTCGATCCGCTGCGGACCTCCGCTCGCCGACCGACGCGCGCCTCGTATCCACAGCCTTCTCACGCGCCTCGCGACGAAACTGTGCGAGAAATGCGGGCTAGAGAAATGCGGCCCCAAGAGGTTGTGAAAGAGCCGCTTGGAAGAGCCGTCCCTTGCTTCTCAGGCGACGAAGGATTTCTTACGACTCCTTGATTGGGGACTGGGTCACTTCAAGACTACCTTGGCGACGCCGGTGTTGTTGGCGCTGTCGGAGGCGCGAATCACCAGCAGGTGCTCGCCCGGGCTTGAGGTTCGCCAGATCGAGCGCGAACTTCTCGCGCAGGGAATCGATTACGCCATCGGCGGCTTCCACGGGGACCCAATCGCCGGCGTCGAGCGAATACTCGCAGCGGCGCAAGGCCGGAGGCGCGCATCGACCGCCTCCCACTCGATGTGGGCCGCGCCGTTGGAGTAGCGCACGGCGCCGATGGTGACGACGGGCGGAGTGTTATCGATCATGACCGGCGCGCTATCGAGATTGGCTTCGCGCGCGCTGGCCGGCGAGTTGGACCTCGCGGTCGGACGCGACCACGCGGAAGTAAGTACTTGCCGTCGGCCAGGATGTCGGCATCGAAAGTGAGGGAGTTGTCGTGCGTGGCCGCTTGCAGCACCTTCCACTGGATCTCGTCTTCGCCGCGGAAATACACGTTGTAGATGAGCCGGTCGCCATCGGGATCGTCGGCCTGCCAGGAGATGGTGATCTGCTGCGTGGAAGCGCGCGGCAGGGTCTGCGTGGGCGTGCCGGTGGAATTCGACGAGGAATCGCCGCTATCGCGTCACCGTGACGGAATACGCCGCGGAAGAACCGATGACGTTGGCGGAGCGCGGCGTTGGCACGGCCTGCGAGACCACGTTGATGCTCTTCAGCACCGGCGGCGAATTCTGCGGCAGATAGGCCAGGGTCACGCTGTTCAGCACGGGCGTCACGCCGCCGGCGCCCGTCATTTCCAGCCTTCCATTGGATATAGCGGGCGTTGGGGCTGGAGATGCGCGAGCCGGCGGGATCGGTGAGCGGCTCCGACCATTCGCTCCAGGTGCGGTCGGGCTTGGCGGAGTTGCCGGATCGGGTACGGAACGCGAGCTGCGCACCCGGCAGGCTGATCGGCGCGCCAGCTCAGGCTGCCCCATTGCGAGGCGGTTCCGGAATCGTGCACCGGCGCTTCATAAGTTGCCAGCTGGCGCCGGCCGTTTCGCCCAGGCGGAAGATGCGGCCCATATTGCCGGTGGCGGCCAGAATCGGAGTGGTCGGCGGGCAGCAGGCGCGTGGTTTCGCCTTCGTTGGTCTGCGCGACCAGGGTGACGCGCCGGTCGGGCGAGAGGCCGTAGATGCGGCCGTTCTGATCGGTGGAGAAGAGGATCTGCTTTTCGAGCGCCAGCAGGTCGTAGACGTTTTCCTCCTTCGAACTCCACAGCGTCTCCACGGTGTTATCGGGATTGATGCGATAGACGGCCGACTTGTCGATGCCGCTCATGTCCACTGCCGGCGTGAACTGGTGCTCGTGACCTGCGGGGCGGCGCTGAGCGGGTCTGCTGGCGGCTTGACGTCCGGAGGCTTGATCTCGGCGCCGTGGATGCAGCCTGCGTCCACCGAACGGTGATGGTGGTGTCACCGGCGCCGTCACTGCCGTTGGTGTTCTGCGCGGCCTGCGCGGCGGCTCTGCGCCTGTTTCGCGACCGATCCGCCCAGCGCCGCGGCATAGACCGTGCCATCGGGCATGGGAACGATGGCGCGGATCTCCGGCAGGTTCGCGTCGTACAGCACGAACGCCTTGTCCTTCGCCGAGATGCGATAGAGGATGCCGTTCGGCTCGGTGCCCGCGAGCAGGCGGCCCTGCGAATCGACGGCCAGGCCGGTGATGTGCGACTGGCCGGTTTCGTAATAGACCTCGCCCTTGCCGGCGGCATCGACGCGGAATACCTTGCCCTGATCGCCGGTGCCCACGTAGAGCGCGCCGTCGGCGTAGTCCGACGCGCCAGCGACCAGATGTAACGCGCTTGCGGCGCGAAATATTCGCTGGCGCCGTGCCGTTCTCGATGCGGTAGACTTTGCCATCGGGCGACGTTCCCGCGTAGACCACGCCGTCCTTACCCACGGCGATGGCGAACACTTCGGCTGTCGGCGCGTCCAAAGAAGCGACGATTTGCCCGGCGCGATCGATTTGATAGACGCGGCCGCGATTGCCGGTGGCGGCGTAAATCGCGCCATCGGGTCCCTCGGCGCACGCCCAGATCACCGGCTGATCGGAGGTGAAGATGGTGTCGATCTTTGGGCCCAGCGTGAGGCGGCCATCCCGGCTGAGCGAGATGCCGTCGAATTTGCCGCGAATGAAATCGGCGTAGGAGCTCATCTCCCACGCGGTGGTTCCGCTGGCGAAGGCGGCGGTGGCAACAGGCCAGAGAAAGCGCGCAATCGATACAAGCGCTGCGGTCATTCCTTCACCTCCACCTGGACCGTTTTGACGCCGGAGATCACCACGTCGCCTCCATCGATTTCCATTTCCGCGATCTTGGAATTGCGGGACTTGGTGATGCCTTGCAGATTCGACCGCCGAGCCTGCGAGAACCAGCGCCACGGAGGGCGGCGGCGCGGGCATTTCGGACCCTTCCAGTTGGAAGGCCTGGTCGCCACGCCACACGCGCACGTAGGCTTTGGTGTTGGGGTGCAGCTCGTTGACGATGTCGATCAACTGGCGCGGGCTGCGCGGGCTGGCCTGCAGGATCTGGCGGAAATCGGTGAGATTGGCGACGCTGGCGTCAGCGACGGTGAAGTAGAGCAGTCCCCGGTGGCGCGCCGATGGGCACCTGGTAATCCACTTTGCGCGTGGTCTCGGCGCCATTGTCGCCGGTGAGCATCACGTTGAGCGTCAACTTTGTCGCCGGCGTGGACTTCGCGCCGCGACAGCGAGACGCCATCGATATTGAGCTGCTTCTTTCGTCGAGGCGTCGATATTGATCGACACCTTCTTCAACTTGAGCGAATTGAAGCCGCTCTGCATGATGTAAGCCGCGGGAATCGCGGCGTTGAGCGAAACTTGCGCGGCGACGCCGTTATCGGCCGAGTAGATATTATCGAGCAGCACGGGGGCGGGCGCGTTCTGAAATTCCATTTGGCCGGTGACGCGCAAGGTCGCGGCGCCCAGTGTGCGCTCGGTGCGATCGATGACGGAGAAGACCGCCATCTGCAGGAGGAGCGGCGAGAGCAGCGGGTCGTTGACCATCTGCACTTGATAGGATTCCACCGATTTCGACGGCCCGCGTGACCGAAAGCGACATGGGAACCATGGGCGGGCGGACGCCGAGTTCGCCCGAAACGGCGGTGTTGCGGTCCTGTGAGATGGAGCCCATCCATTCATGCGCGGTAGAGAGCTTGAATGACGTGTTGACGTTGGGCAGCAGTGTGATCACTTCGGCGCGCGCGAAGGGCAGCGCTGTCGCGCCGATATCGAGGAAGCGGTGGCCGAAGGCGTAGACGTGCGAGCCATCGATGTAGGTGACGGTGCCGTCGGCGCCGACGCCCATATCGCCGGCCATGAGTTGCACGCTGATCATCGAGCCGGGCTTGACGTCGGCCGGATTGCCCATCTTCGGTTCCACTGTCCGCCCGGCCGAGATGCCTTGACGGGGTTCGAGACCCAGCGCGCTCAACTGCGGCGCGAAGGCATCGAGCGTGGCCGCGGGTGAATCCGCCGAATGAAATCGGCGTGGCGATATCGATCATGCGGGCGTCGCCAGCCATTGCCGGCTCGGGACGGGGGATGGAACGAGTGACGTCGCGCTCGGCGAGAGCGAGTTGCTTGCGCGAAGCCGGCGCGGCAGCGGGCGACGAACGCACCATGTCCTCGATGGGGCGAATGCCCGCGATGGGATCCTTAGAAAACGGGAAGGCCATGGCGACGGCGCCGATGAGCTTTGCCATCGATATAGACAGGGCTGCCGCTCATGCCTTGCATGACGCCGGTGTGTTCCAGCGGGCCGCCCGAGAGGCGGGCGACGATCAGCGATTCCTTGGGACCGATGTTTTCGAGCACGCCGAGGATTTCGACCTCGAAGTCGTAGATCTGGCTGCCGGCAAAGACGGTGCGTCCGACGCCGTGCATGCCGGCGCGGATTTGTTTAAGCGGAAAGAACTGGGTCTGCGCGGAGAGGACTGCGGAAAAAACCAGGACCGCGACGGGGGTAAAACGTGGCACCTATCTATTGTAACTGGGCGGGAATGAGGGTCTCGGAGCTTGGATCTCCAACCGTTGATGCTGAACTGTGCTGTGCGGTTCGTCCGCTTCTTTGCCCCGTCCGGGAATAGATGCCCTTGGTACGGAATGGAGACCTTTACAGCGACATCCCGCCTGACACTTCGATGCGCTGCCCATTCACCCAGCGATTGTCATCTGAAAGCAGCGCAGCGATCATCGGTCCAACATCGTCAGGTACGCCGGCGCGACCCAACGCGGTCATCTCCGCGACGCGCTTGTTGATTTCCGGATTGTCGCGCACCATGCCGCCGCTGAAATCTGTCTGGATCGCTCCCGGGGCAACCACGTTAGCTGTAATCCCACGCGGCCCCAACTCTTTCGCCAGGTAGCGAGTGAACACTTCGATTGCGCCCTTTGCCGCCCCGTATGCTGAAGTGCCGGGCATGCTGAAGCGCGCCAGCCCCGACGAAATGTTCACGATCCGGCCACCGTCACTGATAACCGGAAGCAGCTTCTGGGTGAGGAAGTAAACTCCTTTGAAATGCACGTTGACGATCTGGTCGAATTCGGCTTCGGTTGTTTGATCGAATGGCTTGTGCAGAGATGTCCCGGCATTGTTCACCAGGTAATCGAATCGCTCGCGGCCCCAACCTCGCAATGTATTGCGTACGTCGTCCACAAAACGATCGAACGCGCGGATATTCCCGGCATCGAGTTGGAATGCCGCGGCTTTACCCCCGATCGCTTCTGCCTCGCGGATGAGGCTCTGCGCCTCGGCCGCATTCGAATGATACGTGAAGATGACATCCACACCGCGGCGAGCCAAATTGACCGCCGTGTTGCGTCCGAGTCCGCGGCTTCCGCCGGTGACGATTGCTGTTTTGTCGTTTCCGTTGCTCATAATTTCCTCCTGCGTTTACTTACCAGGGAACGATGCCTTGCGTGTTGGAGAAGGTCCCGGTTGGACCATCATCAGCAAGCAGCGCCAGGCGAATGATCTCCGCCGCACCTTCGGGAATGGATTGCGTTCCCCGATGTTGGTTGAGATCGGTTGCCGTGTAGCCCGGGTCAACTGAATTCACTTTGATCGACGTGCCGTGCAGTTCATAGGCGAGTTGTACGGTGAGCATGTTGAGAGCTGCCTTCGATGCGGCGTAGCCGAGAAACTTCGCAGCAACATGGGTCCATAATGGATCGCTGCTCTTCGTCAACGATCCGAGTCCGCTCGACACATTCACAATTCTCGCCGATGAAGCCTTGCGCAACAACGGAAGCATTGCTTGAGTTACTGCGACGCTGCCCAGGAAGTTTACGCGGAAGTCCCGCTCTATTGCATCGAGACTGACACTGGAAGGCAGGCCGTCACCCTGCGCGGCGATACCGGCATTGTTGACGAGAATGTCGAGATGTCCGAAATCCGCCTCGATCTCGGCGGCGGCGGCAGCGATGGTGGCGCGATCCTCCAGGTCGATCGAGATATGGCGAACATCGAGACCGTCCCGTTGGAGCGTGGCCGCCGCTTCTTCCCCGAGTGCTTTACTGCGCGCGCCCACCACAACTGAGCAGCCGGACGCCGCGAGTTGGCGGGCGACTTCGAATCCGATGCCCTTATTCGCTCCCGTGACGAGAGCGATTCTTTTCGATTGGCTTTGCATGTTCATTTGCTCCCGCCGCAGGTGCGGCTTTCACAAAGATTTTGATAAAGTGGAGATCGTCTCCGCATCTATAGATTAGCGGAGAATGTCTCCGGTTGCAAGTGTTACGAATGCCCACGAAACGTTCACAATCCGCGGCACGAAAGCCACGCCCCGATGCGCAACGGAACCGCGACCGTGTTTTGGAAGCGGCCAAGGAGGCGTTCACCAGGTCGGGCGCGGATGCCAGCCTGGACGATATCGCCAAACAGGCCGGTGTGGGCGCGGGAACTCTGTATCGCCACTTTCCATCGCGCGATGAACTTCTGGAGGCGGTTTATCGGACTGAGGTAGAAAAGCTGGCTGCCGCAGAGCAGAAGTTCGCGGCGACTATGCCCCCGATTGAAGCGTTGCGCGCCTGGATGCTTTTGTTCGTTGACTACATTGCGACAAAGAAGATCATTGCGCCAGCGCTGAATACGCTGGTCGGCGGCCCGTCGAAGGTTTTCGAGGCTTCCTACGCCCAGATATGGGGTGCGATACGTGCGCTAGTGAAGCGCGCGATCAAGAGCGGCGACATACGCAAAGACCTGGACCCGATTGACCTTCTGCGGGCTCTCATCGGCGTCGCCAACGTGGCGTCGAGCCCTGACTGGCAGCAAAGTGCGAGGAGACTGGTGGATATCCTCGTCGCCGGTTCGCGGCCGATCAAATAGATACTTTTTGCCTGTGAGACGCGCCGCGGTCACTCCCGGCGCGACCGGCGAACGCAGCGACCGCCACTCCGGCGCGGACTCACTTGGCAATTCCTTAACCGACGTTCGGCGTCTTTAATCCGGCGATAAAATGGATTACCGTTCTCTGCCTATCCCATGACTCGTTTAAATCTGTGCGCTATGGTCTTGACGGCCTTGACGGGAGCCGCCGCTCCCAAAGTCGAGAAGGTCGAACCGCCTAATTGGTGGGTTCCGCACACGCTCAACCCGATCCAGATATTGCTCACTGGTCAAGACCTTAAAGGCGCGACCGTGACCAGCGCGTCCCGTGGCTTTAAGATCGAGGTGCGGTCGAACTCGGATGACGGGCGCTACCTGTTTCTTTATCTCGACATCGCCAAAAACGTCCATCCGGGTTCGTTTCAATTCCAGGTTAAGAATGCGTCGGGAACTGGAGAGTTCAGCTTTGCTCTCGATCGGCCCCTCGAAACCAAGGGACGCTTCCAGGGCTTCAACTCCGCCGATGTGATCTACCTGATCATGCCGGACCGCTTCGCCAACGGCGACACGAGCAACGACGATCCGCCTGGGTTCAACGGGCCCGCCAACCGGCAATCCCCACGCGCCTATCACGGCGGCGATTTGCGCGGCATTCGCGACCGCCTTCCGTACCTGAAAGATCTCGGCGTAACTGGGTTCTGGCTAACTCCGATCTATCGGAACTCTTTGCCGAGCGGCGGCAACGCCTATCATGGCTACCACGCGGTGGACTTCTATGACGTAGAGCCCCACTTCGGCACGATGAAGGACATGCGGGAACTGGTGGATGCCGCGCACGGCATGGGCTTGAAAGTAGTTCAGGACCAGGTGGCGAACCATTGCGGTCCGCAGCATCCTTTCGTGGCGCACCCTCCGACGAAGACTTGGTTCAATTACCAGGATGCGAATCCTCATCCGCGCAACAATTTCGACATAGCCGGTTTGACCGACCCCTACTCGCGTCCTGAGCGCATCGATTTACCTTTGCGCGGTTGGTTCGCCGGCAACCTGCCGGACTTCAACCAGGATGACCCGCTGGTAGCCGATTACCTCACCGAGAACGCTCTTTGGTGGATCGGGATGACGGGCGTCGATGCCGTTCGCCAGGACACGTATGCGTATGTGGGCCGCCCGTTCTGGGCCAAGTGGCAATCGGCGATTGACAAGCAGTACCCCGGTTTCACGGTGGTTGGAGAAGTCACGGCGCCGAATCCGGCGTCGCTCTCTTTCTTCGAAGGGGGCACGGCGCACGGCGGCATCGATACCAGACTTCCATCGCTTTTGGATTTCCCACTGGCGGGTGCGGCCCGCGCGGTTTTCGGGCAGGGTCAACCGATGAACCGGCTGCCAGAGATCCTGGCGCAGGATTCGCTTTATAAGCGGCCCGACATGCTGGTGGAGTTTCCTGGAAACCACGACCAACCGCGATTGCTCACCGTTGCGAAAGACGACATTCATCGCTTGGTGATGAACGAGGCCTTCACACTAACAACGCGCCGCGTGGTTCACCTCTATTACGGCGACGAGGTCGCTATGACCGGCGGCAACGATCCTGATAACCGCCGCGATTTCCCTGGTGGCTTTCCAGGCGATCCGGTCGATGACTTCACGCCCGACGGACGAACCGGCGATGCCGCCACTGTGTTCAACTTCACGCGCGAGCTATTGCATTTTCGGCGAGCTCACCCGGCGCTGCAAAGCGGAGACCTCACCGAACTCCTGATCAATCAAGATCAATACGCTTATCTGCGCAGTTCCCGTGACGAGCGGGTTCTCGTCGTGTTGAACCGCGCAGGCAGCGCGAAGGCAATTCAGATCGAAATCGACGACCTCGAAATGGCGGATGGCACGCGTCTAAAATCGTTCGCCGCGGATTCGCCGGATGCGGTTGTGGCCGACGGGAAGATCACCATTGAACAGCCGAAGGAGATTCAGATCTATTGGACAGAACGCATGCCTCGCCGATAAGCGTCACGCCACAATGTCTTTGAGAATCTCACCGCGGACTTCGGTGAGTCGCTCTTTGCGGCCCAGATACATGTAGCTCAAGGCATCCTGATTGAGGCCCATCTGGTAGAGCAAGGTGGTGTGCAGATCGCGGAAGTGGACCGGATTCTCGATGGCCTTTAGACCGATCGCGTCGGTGGCGCCGTAGACCGTTCCGCCCTTGAATCCGCCGCCCGCCACCCACATGGAGAAGCCGGTATTGTGGTGATCGCGCCCCTTGCTCTTCTCCGATTCCGGGCGACCGGCCGAACTCGCCGCCCCACAGCACGATGGTCGAATCCAGCATGCCGCGGCGTTTCAGATCCTTAATCAGCGCGGCCACCGGCTTATCCGTCATTGATGCCATCCGGATGTGGTTCTCTTCGATGTCGGCATGCGCATCCCACTCGGTTTCGGCGGCGCCTCCGCCCGACACGACGCAGACGAAGCGCACGCCCTTCTCGACCATGCGGCGCGCCAGCAGGCAGCGGCGGCCGTAGTCGTCGGTCAGCGGGGTCGCCCACTCCGTAAAGGTCCAGCGTCTCCTTGGGCTCCTTGGTGAGGTCGAAGACCTCCGGGGCCTCGGTCTGCATCTTGAACGCGGTATCGTAGGCCGAAATGCGCGCGGCGAATTCGGGATCTTCGCCGGGCAGGTTGGCTTCGTTCAGCGAGCGGATCAGGTCGATGGTCTTGCGCCGCTCGGCCAGCGTGACGCCCTTCGGCAGATCGAGGTTGAGCACCGGTTTGTTGCCGGGGCGCAGCATGGTGGGCTGATAGACCGCGGGCAGAAATCCGTGCTGGTACATCGGCAGGCCGGCCTCCTGCGCGCCTTCGGGCGCGGGCATCACCACGTAGGCCGGCAGCGACTCGGCTTCCGAGCCAAGCCCGTAGACGACCCAACTTCCCATTGCCGGGAAACCGGGAATGACGCGGCCCGTCATCATCTGGTATTGCGCCGCGGAGTGCACCACCATGTCGCCATGCATCGAGCGGATGACGCACAGGTCGTCGACGACTTTCGCCTGATGCGGAAACAGGTCCGAGACTTCGATTCCCGACTTGCCGTACTTCTGAAAGGTGCGCTTGCAGCCGAGAATGCGCGAATCCGAATTGACGTTCTGATATTTCACGTCGCCGAACTCGGCCGGCCGCTTCTGGCCATCGAGCTGGTTGAGCAGAGGCTTGGGGTCCCAGGTCTCCAGATGCGAGGGACCGCCCGCCATGAACAAAAAGATGAACGCCTTGGCCGGGGCGTGGTCCGGCATCTGCGGCGGCTTGGGCGCCAGCGGATTGAAGCCGGCCGCGCGCGCCTGCGACTGGGCCATCATCGAGGCGAACGCCAGTGACCCTGTGCCGCAGAAGCAATCGGTCAGAAATTCGCGGCGGTTGCGGGTATATCGAATGTGTTCGGACATTCTTCCCCCTAATTCACGTACAGAAACGCTTCAGGATTGAAGAACATCGCCAGAGCGCAAATCTCCTTCGACGCTTGGCGGGATCGTCTCGGCGCAGTCGGCGAAGAATTTGCAGCGCCAGCGCCTCTCTTCGGCCGGCCGTGGGCCGTGCGTGCCCGGCCGCCGAGACGCCACGCATAGTCGATGCGATCGGCCGGCGTCGCGCGCTCTTTCAGAAGCCGCTCGGCGAAGGCGCCGGCGAGCTCGTTGGATGTCGCGCCGTTCAGCATTTCGAGCGCCTGCGGCGCATGCGTGGATTGCTCCCGCCGCGCGCAGGAAAGCAGCGTGTCCGGCGCATCGAAGACTTCCATCGAACGGCAGGCGCAGATTGCGCTTGTAGATCATGTAGATGGTGCGGCGGTCGTATTCGGATTTGTCCCGCGTCGCCACCCAATACTGCGGCCGCTTCAGCATCTGCACCAGTTCCGGATCGATGGGGACCATGAAGCTCGGGCCGCCCGCCTTCAGATTCAGCCGCGCCGGAAACGGCCAGCATGGAGTCGCGGATCTCTTCCGCTTCCAGGCGCCGGTGATCGAACTTCCACAGCAGCGCGTCCTCCGAATCCTTCTCCGCGGCGTCTTTCTCGATGGGCGAATTGCTGGACTGCTGGTAGGCGCTCGACAAGCAGAATCATGCGATGCATCGGCTTCATCTTCCAGCCGCCTTCGACGAACTGGCTGGCGAGCCAGTCGAGCAGATCGGGATTCGACGGCCGCGTGCCCATGCGGCCGAAATCGTTGGGCGTGGCGACGATGCCGCGGCCGAAATGATATTGCCAGATGCGGTTCACCATCACGCGCGCGGTGAGCGGATTGGCCGGATCGACGATCCATTCGGCCAGTTTCAGACGCGGCTTGTCTGTCATCGATCGGAGCTTCCGGCGCGCCTTCGGGCAGCAGAATTCCGAGCGGGCGCACGCCAACGGTGGCGGTCGGATTCAGATAATCGCCGTGGAACAGGACCTTAATCGGAGACGCCTTCTCCGGATCGTCGCGTCACGCTGTAGATCGATTCGAGCGGCGGCGGCATCTGGTCGTCCAGGTCGTCGATATCCGCCTCCGAGCTTGGCCTTCTCGCCATCGGGCGCGCGCCGCAGTTGGGCCTGCAACTGCCGCTTCTGCTGCTCGCACCGGAGCGCGCCTTGGCCTTCCAGGCGTCCTGCTCCTGCTTGGCTGGCCAGCACGATATCGTTGGGCTGCAGTCTGCGCGAAGTGAGCCTGCAGACGGTAGTAATCCGACTGGCGGAAGGGATCGAACTTGTGATCGTGGCAGCGCGCGCAACCCACGGTGACGCCGAGGAAAGCCGCGCCCACGATGTTGGTCATTTCGGTGAGCACTTCGTTGTGCGAACTGGCCACGTCCTGGTTGCCGGCGTTCTTGCGCAGAGGCCCGAGGCGGTTGAAGCCGCTGGCGACAAGATAGGTCTTGTTGGCGGCATCCATTTCGTCGCCGGCGAGTTGCTCCTTCACGAAATCATCGTACGGCTTGTCGTCGTTGAAGCTCTGGACCACGTAATCGCGATAGCGCCAGGCGTCGGGGCGGTGCATGTCGTATTCGTAGCCGTCGGATTCGGCGAAGCGCACCACGTCCAGCCAGTGCCGGCCCCACTGCTCGCCGTAGTGCGGCGAAGCGAGCAGCCGGTCCACCACCTTCTCCCAGGCGTCGGCAGATTTGTCGGCCACGAAGGCATCGATCTCTTCCGGGTAGGCGGCAGGCCGGTGAGATCGAAGGTGACGCGGCGAATCAGCGTAGCGCGGTCGGCCGGCGGCGCGGGCTTCAGCCCCGCCTTTCGAAGGCCTGTCAGAATGAAGGCGTCCACGGGCGTTTTCACCCAGGCCTTGCCGGCCGCATCGGTGAACCGCGGCACTGTCGGGTCCTTCCGCGGTTGGAACTCCCATTGGCCGCGTTCCCTGGCACTATAGGAGCCTAGCGGCGCCACCGGCTCGTCCGCGGCAAAGAGCATCGCGGCATAAGCCAGAGTGGCTAGCGTGGCGGCGATTCGCTTCATTTCGCTTGCACCAGTTTGCGCGCCTGCAGGAAATCCAGGAAGCGCTCCGGCCAACTGGCAACAGCTCCCTTCGTTGTCGATCTTACTCCAAACCCGTGGCCGACGCCTGTATACACGTGCAATTCGGCGATCGCCCCGGCCTGCTTCAGCTTCAGGTATAACTCCGGCAGCCCCTGGGAAATGTCCTTCCGATCGTTTTCGCCGCAGGCGAGGAACGCAGGCGGCGTATCCTTCGAGAGCGCCATGTCTTTGGGTAAGGCCGGATAAATCAGAGCCTGGAAGGCGGGCTTGGAACTGAGACGGTCGATGGGATCCGGCGCATTGGGAGACCCACCGTCGAAGCGGGTCGCCGCCAGCGCCGCGATTTCCCCACCGGCCGAGAATCCCATCACGCCGATGCGTTCTGGATCGATTCCCCATTCAGCGGCGCGGCTGCGCACCAGACGAATCGCGCGCTGCATATCGGCCAGCGATTCTCCCTCGATCTTGTAAGTGGATCCTTTTTCGCGGGCCAAGCGATACTTCAAGACAATTCCGGCGACGCCGTGATCCGCCAGCCAACGAGCGGGGTTCACGCCCTCATGGTCGGCCCAAAGCTCGCTGTGACCGCCGCCGGGCGCTATCACCACAGCAGCCCCAGATGCGTTCTCCTTCGCGGGAAGAAACACACCGATGGAAGGCCGGTGGACATTGGCGGTGACGTGCTCGCCCTGGGGAGTGGTGCGAACGGTCTCCTCGCCGGTTTTACCTTCCGACCCCGGCGCTCCGTTGGGCCAAAGTACGATCCACTGCGGATCGGCCGCACGGGCCAGGAATGCCGATACAAACAGCGCGCAGGCGAATGCCGTCTTCAATGTCAGACCTCTTCTGATAGAGCGTATCACTGGCCGGAATGCCGCGTCATCCAACTTAAGATGGATGGTCCGAATGATAAAGTGAGATTGACCGCGGGGAAACCAATCCCATGCCGATTGCCGCTCCAGTATCGCCTCCGCCGCTGCGAAACGGCGACCACCTGACGAGCGATGAGTTCATGCGGCGCTGGGAGGCGATGCCCGACCTCAAGCATGCCGAACTGATCGACGGTATCGTCTACATGCCCTCTCCTGTTAGCCGCCTGCACAGCGTTTCTCACCTTCCCTTGAGTACTTGGATCGGCTGCTACGTAGCCGCCACGCCGGGGTGTAGCGGAGGCATTGATGGCACTTGGCTGATGGATGAACGCAACGTACCCCAACCCGACATCGATCTGCGCATCCTGTCCGAACACGGCGGCCAATCGAGAGAGGAAGGCATATACTCAGGGGGCTCTCCCGAATTAATAGTTGAAATCGCAGCCTCCAGCCGGAGCCGTGATCTTGGCGCGAAGTTGAAGTTGTACGAGCGGATCGGCGTGCGGGAGTACCTCGTCGCAGTAACCGGCAAAGAGCAGTTTCTATGGAACGAATTGACGGAACGCGGATACCGGCCTCTCGAGCCCGGCGCCGATGGCATCACCCGATCGCGCTGTTTCCCGGGATTGTGGCTTGACCCCGCCGCGCTGTGGCGCAACGACCTGACGCGCCTGCTCGCCATTCTGCAACAAGGGATCGCCACCGCGGAACACGCCTCGTTTGTTGCTCGTCTGGCGGCGGCAAAGTAAAGAGATCGTCCGGCGTCTGAAACGGGCCGCTTAGACAATCTCCTATTTCATTGCGCGGCGCGTAACCATTTCGCTCTCCGAGCAGTATAAGGGATGCGAGGCAAAATGGATTCCTATTCGGCGGACATACGATACGGCCTTCGGCAGCTTCGGCTAAATCCAACATTCACCCTTGTCGCCGTGCTGTCTCTCGCGCTTGGCATCGGCGCCAATACGGCGATCTTCCAGCTCATCGATGCAATCCGGTTGCGGGCATTGCCCGTCGCGAATCCCCAGGAATTGGCCTATCTGGATTACGCCGAGAACTCCAAGCGATCGGGTTGGTGGTCCACCCGCAGCGCCACCTTCACATCGGTCAATTGGGACAGCATTCGCCAGAATCAGCAGGCATTTTCGCAAGTGATCGCGTGGAGCGCCAAGCCTTTTAATCTGGCGCTCGACGGCAAGGCGCGGTATGCGGAAGGTCTGTTTGTTAGCGGAGAGTATTTCCGCGTGCTTGGCGCACGCGCGGTGGCGGGCCGTTTATTTACAGCCGAAGACGATCGGCAGGGCTGCGGTTCGCCGGGCGCGGTGATCGGCTATTCCTTTTGGCAATCCGAATTCGCGGAGGATCCGGCAATCACCAGCCGCAGCGTGAGACTTGATGGCAGGCTCTTTCCGATCATCGGCGTAACCGCGCCCGAGTTTTTTGGAGTCGAAATCGGCCACAAATTCGATGTGGCCGTGCCACTTTGTTCCGATCCCTTGTTCTGGCCGCCAGGCAAAGGCCACATTCCCTCGCGAACTGCCTGGTGGCTCTCGATCATGGGACGGCTGAAGCCGGGCTGGACTATCGAACGCGCTAACGCTCAGATACAAACGATCTCGCCGGCAGTTATGCGAGCGAGCTTACCGGAAGAGTACCGGGCCGACGACGCCAAGAAGTTTCTTGCCAATAAGCTCATCGTGACGTCCGGCGCTACCGGCGTTTCCCAACTGCGGCGGCCATATCAGGAGCCGCTTTGGATTCTCCTCGCCACCACCGGCCTGGTGCTGCTCATCGCGTGTGCGAATCTGGCGAATCTTTTGCTGGCCCGCGCCAGCGTTCGCGAACGTGAGATCGCCGTTCGTCAGGCCATCGGCGCGTCGCGCTCTCGGCTGGTATTGCAGCTACTTTCCGAGAGCATGCTCCTCGCCGTCTTGGGGGCTGCCCTCGGAGCAGGCTTGGCTGCTCTGCTCAGCCGCGCCCTGGTGGCATTTCTCACCACCGAGCAGAACCACATGTTTGTCGGGCTTGCAATGGATTGGCGCGTGTTGGGCTTTACGGCCGCCACGGCGATTCTGACGTGCGTCCTCTTCGGCCTCGTTCCCGCCCTCCGCGCTACGCGGGTTGCGCCGGCGTCCGTCATTCGGTCGTCTGGACGCGGATTGACAGCCGGGCGCGAGAAGTTCAGCCTCCGGCGCGCACTGGTTGTAGCGCAGGTTGCGATGTCGATGGTGCTTCTCGCCGGCGCGCTGCTGTTCGTCCGCAGCCTGCAGAACCTGCTGTCCATCGATCCAGGGTTCCGTCCGGAGGGAATTGTATCGGTTGCTGTGGATTATCGCGCCGCACATTTCCCGAAAGAGCGTATGACTGAAATACGCCACGAAACGCTCGAAAAACTGCGCCGACGCACAGGCGCCATTTCGGCAGCGCAGGTGGATATGACCCCGGTAGGGGGCGGGGGTTGGGACCAGAATGCATGGGAGCCCGGTTTTGGCGGTCCGCGTCTCGACGTCATGTTCAACCGTTCAGGCCCCGGCTACTTCCGCACTATGGGGACGGCCTTCGTTGCAGGACGCGATTTCGACGATCATGACAATTTGAGTTCGCCTAAGGTGGCAATCGTGAACGAAGAGTTCGCGCGCAAGATATTTCAGGGAAAGAATCCCATAGGCCGCACATTTCGCCGGGAGGAGTTCGGAGACACGCCCGATTCGCAATTCATCGTGGTGGGCCTGGTGCGGAACACGAAATATTACGAACTGCGGGAAGACTTCCGGCCGATTGCCTATGTTCCCGAGGATCAGGATAAAGAACCGGGGATGGACGCCACTTTCGTGCTGCGCACCAATGCGCCGCTCGGCGAGTTTTACCACAACGCCGAGGCGGCCGCTGCCGAAATCCACCCCGCTCTCGGCGTGGATTTCACGGTGCTGACAACCCGGATCAAGCAAACGCTCATCCGCGACCGTCTGATGGCGGCGTTGGCGGGGGCGTTCGGATTGTTAGCCGGCGTGCTGGCGGTTCTTGGATTGTATGGAGTCATTTCATACATGGTGGCGCGCAGGCGGAATGAAATCGGCGTACGCATTGCGCTGGGAGCCACCCAAACAAGCGTGATCGGGCTGGTGCTGCGTGAGGCGATTCTGCTCCTGACAGCGGGACTCATCGTCGGCGTGGCGTTAGCGGCTTGGGCGGGCCAGGCCGCGGCATCGTTAGTTTATGGGATCAAGCCACGCGATCCGCTGACTTTGGCGAGCGCGGCGGCGTTGCTGGTGGTTGTGGCGCTGATCGCAAGCTATGCCCCGGCGCGGCATGCATCGCGCCTGCAGCCGATGGATGCGTTACGCGAAGAATAACCGCCCGGCCATGCTAAACTCGGCTGAAAATGTGGCGGGGTCTCCGAATCCGCGGATTCGTCGTCTGCGCTTGCGCGGCCTCGGTCGCCCTGGCCTTCCAGCCCGATCCGATTGCCTTACGTAAGTTGTTCGAAGACGCGCTCTCGCGCCGCCAACAGGCATACGGCGACATGGACGCGCGCACCGCGCAAGCGGCACGCGACCTCGGTCTCTTCCTGTGCCGTTCCGCGGACAAAGCCTCCGCGCGCCGCGCCATGGCAAGCGCGGTTCGTTTGGACGAAAAATCATTGGGACCAAACGCGCCTCAAACTTTGGAAGACATCGCCACGCTTGCCTCGGTTTCGCCGCGAGCCGAAGCCGAACCGCTTCTGCGCCGCGCGGCTGAATCGCCCGATCCAACCATAGCCGGGCCCGCGTTAACCTCCCTAGCGGCAATGCGCAAAGCCGCGGGCGATTCCGCGTCCGCCGCCGCATTGTTGCGGCGCGCCGTAGAGAAGGCGGAGGTAGTCGACGGCAAAGATAGCGTCACTGTTGCGCTTATCTTAAACGTGCTTGCGCAGGTTGTGCCGGCAAAGGAGGCGTTGCCCTTGCTGCAGCGTGCGCTCGCCATCGAGGAACGGCAACTCGGAGCGCAGAACCCGCAGACCCTCCAGGATGTTCGCAGACTGGCTAGCCTGCTGCGCTCCGAGGGACAACCGGATGACGCAGCCAAGTTAGAGCGGCAGTTCAAAATTTCGCCCTCGCGTTGACTTAAGGACGGCCCGTGGCAGAGTGCTAAAATGCCCCACGGATTGAGATGGGTCAACTGCGCTCAGTTGCGCTGGAAATCGCTTTATTATCGTTGGGACTGCATGCGGCTACTCAACGATCGCTGCCCGAGGGCTACACCCGCCGCGTATGGCAGACCCAGGATGGCCTGCCGGAAAACACAGTCCAGGCATTCGCGCAAACTCCGGACCGCTACCTGTGGATCGGAACCAGCGGAGGCCTGGTGCGCTTCGATGGCGCCAGTTTCGTCGTCTACGACCGCGATAACACGCCGGCCATCCGCGACAACAGCATCTTCTGCCTCACCGCGTCGCGCGACGGCAGCCTGTGGGCCGGCACCGACGGCGCCGGGCTCGTCCGATTCAAGGACGGCAAGTTCCGTTCCTACCGCGCCGCCGAAGGGTTGACCAACGATTTCGTTCGCGCCGTCTTCGAAACCCGCGAAGGCGTTCTGTGGGTGGGAACCGACGACGGCCTTTTCCGCTTGGACGGCGACCGCCTCGCTGCGTGTGGATGGCATGGGCAAGATTCCCGCGCTGGCCGTCCATGCCATCCGC
The DNA here is from genome assembly GCA_963763545.1 of Bryobacterales bacterium. Lineage (GTDB taxonomy): Bacteria > Acidobacteriota > Terriglobia > Bryobacterales > Bryobacteraceae > PALSA-243. The sequence continues at coordinate 16,208 of CAVXPE010000036.1, read as the reverse complement.
GAGGACAGCGCCGGAAATCTTTGGGTAGGCGGCTCGATCGTGATTTCCATTCGCGGCGATCCTGCCGCGAATACCATCTGGAAGGCGATGGCAGCGCCAGCCGCGTAAAATCGATCTCCGAAACCGCGGATGGCACGATTTGGGTGGGCACGGTTTCCGGCCTACAGCGCATGCCGCCGGCCTCGCGCGAGAGCGGACGGTTCGAGCGGCTTCCGGAGATCGCCAGCACCGTGCGGGCGCTTCGCGTGGACCACGCCGGCGACCTTTGGATCGGCACCATCGGCGATGGCTTGCTCCGCTACTCCGAGGGTCGCTTGATCGCATGTCACCGCTCCCGACAATCCTCCCAGCGCCACCGTACTCGCCATCTTCGACGACAACGAACAGAATATCTGGGCTGGGATGCAGACCGGTCTGCTGCGCCTGAGCAGAGCGGCCATGAGCACGTTTCCCTTGCCGGACACGGCCAACGCCGATTTCGGAACCGTTTACGCCGATCCCGATGGCTCGCTCTGGGTCGCCGGCACCCATCTCTACCGCATCAATGCCAAACGCGACCGTTCGGAGCTGATGCCGCCGCCGGCGCCGGGCATCCGCGTGCGCAGCGTCTTGCGCGACCGCAGCGGCGCGCTTTGGATCGGAACCGAAGGCGACGGCGTTTTCCGCTCTCAAAACGGCCGGCGAGTCCAATACACCAGGCGCACCGGCCTGGTGAACGATTTCGTGCGCGCGTTTTTCGAAAGCCGCGATGGCAGCGTGTGGATCGGCACCGACGAGGGCATCACGCGCTGGCACGACGGCGCGCTCACCAACTATCTTCCGGCGCAGGGACTGGCGTACTTCAGCGTGCGCACTATAGCCGAAGACCGCGCCGGCGATGTTTGGATCGGCACCGAGCGCGGAGTGAGCCACTGGCGCAACGGCGCCTTCGTGCAGGATGCGGTGACCGCGCAACTGCGCACAGGAGAAGATCTGGGCCATCCATGACGACCGCGATGGCGGGCTATGGTTCGGCACCCGCGGAGCGGGATTATTTCGATGGCGCGACGGCAAGCTCACGAGATTTCGGCGCCGCCGAAGGCTTGGCGGCCAGTATTTATCAGATTCTCGAAGACGAGCGCGGCGCCTTCTGGATGAGCGGCCCGAACGCCATCCTCGCCGTGTCGCGCAAGGATCTGGACCGTCTCGCCGAGCATCCCGGATTTCACCCGGCAGTGACTCTCTATGGACTCTCCGACGGCGTCGAGGCGACCCAGATCTACGGCGGCGTGGCGCCGGCCGGTTGCGTCACCGCGAATGGCGAAATCTGGTTTCCCAGCAATCGCGGCCCGGTCCGCATCGTGCCCACCGAGACGCGTCCGGAAAGTCTGCCAAAGGTGACCATCGAGCAAGCGCTCCTCGATGGCCGGGAGATGCCGGTCACGGGGCGCATCGTGGCGCCCCCGGGCGACGGCAAACTGCAGATCGACTACGCGGCGATCCGCCTGCGGTCGCAGGAGCGCATCCGGTTCCGCTACATGCTGGAGAATTACGACCGCGAATGGACCGAAGCATTGCGGCGGCGCGAAGCCTTTTACCAACTGCCCCCGGGGACTTACAAGTTTCGCGTGCAGGCCTTCGAAATGAACATGCCGGAAAGCGTCAGCGAGGCGTCGCTCGAAATCGAATGGCTCCCGCATTTCTATCGCACGGCGTGGTTTCTGGCGGCTTGCGCCGCGTTGGCGCTCGCCACCGTGTTTGCCGCCTACCGCATGCGGCTGCAGGCAGGTGCATGCCCGCTTCCGCGCCGTGCTCGAAGAGCGCAACCGCGTGGCGCGCGAAATGCACGACACCGTGATCCAGGGCTGCGCCAGCGTCTCGGCACTGCTGGAAGCTGTGTCCATCGGAACAGGGCGAACCGGCATCGAAGCGCGAGTTGCTGGATTGCGCGCGCACCCAGGTGCGGGCCACGGTGGACGAGGCGCGGCGCGCCGTCTGGAATCTACGGCAAAGCGGCGCGGCGCTGCCGGAAATCGGCCCGCTGCTCGACCAGATGGCGCAGCAGGCCAGCACCGCCTCGCACGTTCCGGTGCGCTTCGAGGCGTCGGGCAACCCGGTCTTGCTCGACCCCGCGGTGGAGCACGATATTCTGATGGTGGCGCGGGAGGCCGTCTATAATGCCGTGCAGCACGCACGGCCGACCGAAGTGAAGATACAGGTCCATTTCGAACACGACCGGATTCGGATGCGCGTCGCCGACGATGGCTGCGGGTTCAACCCCGACCAGCGCGCTTCGCGATGCCGGGGAGCACTTCGGACTGGTAGGGATGCGCGAGCGCACGGCCCGGCTCGGCGGAAACTTCGATATCCGCAGCGCGCCCGGAACGGGCACGGAACTATTGGTGGAAGTGCCGGTGAGGTCCGCGGCGGCCGAGAAGTTGGGAATCGGTTTGCAATCATGAGCACGCCCTCGAAATTCGGAGTTCTGGTGGTGGAAGACCATCCCATCATGCGGCTCGGCATCGCCGCGATCATCGACGCGCAGTCCGATATGAAGGTATGCGGACAGGCCGAGTCCGGCGCCGATGCCGTGCGGCTATTCCGCAAGCACCGGCCGGATGTGACCCTGATGGATCTGCGCCTGCCGGGCATGAGCGGTCTGGATGCGCTGAGAGCCATCCGGCAGGAAGATCCGTCGGCCCGTTGCGTGGTGCTCACCACCTATGAAGGCGACGAAGACATCCACCAGGCATTGAAGGCGGGAGCGGCGGGATATCTGATTAAGGCGATGTCACACGACACGCTGGTCGATGCGCTGCGCAAAGTCCACGCGGGAACGCGCTTTCTGCCCGGGCCGGTGGCGGAGAGTCTCGCGATGCGCACGCCCAATTCCGACTTGAGCCCTCGCGAGCGGGAAGTACTTTCACTCATGGTGCAGGGCAAGAGCAACAAAGACATCGGCGGAGCGCTGAAGATTACCGAAGCGACGGTGAAGTGCCACGTGAGCGTGATTCTTGAGAGGTTGGGCGTGACCGACCGGACCCAGGCCGTGATTGCGGCGCTGCAACGGGGGTTGGAGCATTTGTAGCGGCGGTCGCGGTCAAAACCCGTGTATCAATTAGTGGTCGACACCAATGTCTTTCGCTGCTCTGCTTTCCAATCGCGGAGCATCCCCACCGTCTCTTGCGGTTAGTCGGCGACCGTCGATGGCGGACTAGCCTCTATCTGTTCCCTTCCGCATGAGCACCGCTATTCCCGCCGCAATTATCTCCAACAGACGGTTTGTCTACTGAATCGCCTGGAGAAACGAAACTCTATCAGGTATTTGAGAGCGAGGCGAGTGGCGCTTTTCACCACAACTAACTACTTATCGAAGATCTCTTTGAGAGCGGAGCCCCTCACGAATAGCAACCTATTCACGCTGACGCCTTATCGGCACGACGGCCCCGGCGATACAATGAACGCATCGCCATGAGATTTACTGCCGCTTCCTTCCGCAGCCGCATTGCGCTGGCCGTTGTTCTGCTCGCCCTGTGCGCCCTCCTTGGCTCTCAAACCGCGCCTCGCGAGCAGGTTGGCCCGCTTGCCGGCGGCGGATTCCTGCTCAATAGCGGATGGCGCCTCGAACCGGCGGGCAAACAGATCCAGCTCGACACGCTCCCCATGTCGAGCGTAGTCACTCCGGACGGCAAGTACATGCTGGTGCTGAACTGCGGCTACAAGCCGCCATCCATCAGCGTCATCGATATGGCGAGCGGCTCGCTGAAGAGCACGATTTCCGTGCCTGACGCGTGGCTCGGCATGACAATTTCTCCGAAAGGCGACCGCGTCTACACCAGCGGGGGACAGCGCGCGTCTATTTTCGAATTCAGCCTGGAAGATGGCGTCCTGAAGCAGACTCGCGAGTTTCCCGCGTCGCCTGGCCCCACGCGAGCTGCCCACGATTTCATCGGCGATGTGACCTTCGCGCCGGATGGGCACCTGCTCTACGCGGCCGATCTTTATAACGACGCCGTTGTGGTGGTGAATCCGCAATCGGGCACGGTGATCCAGCACATCAAGACTGGACGCCGCCCCTACCGTATTCTCTTCCATCCAGACGGCAAATCATTCTTCGTGTCGCATTGGGCCGATGGAACCGTGGGACAGTACGATACCGCGAGTGGCAGCGCCATGGGCCCTGCAACGCGCATCGGAGCCCACCCCACCGATTTGCTTTGGCGCGCGGGCGCGCCGGAACAGGCCGAAGAAGGCAAGCCGCCCTATACCGCGCGCCTGTTCGTCGCCGCCGCCAACACCAACAACGTCTACGCGGTTGGAGTGACTCCGGCTAAGGAATTGAGCGTCGTCGAATCGATCAACGTATCGATGACGCCGCGCCAGCCCCTCGGGATGACACCCAGCGGGCTAGCCCTGAGCGCCGATAAGAAACGTCTCTTCGTGGCATGCTCCGACGCCAACGCCATGGCCGTTGTTGACGTTTCGATGGACCGTAGCCACGTCGAAGGGTTCATCCCCGTCGGCTGGTATCCAACTGCGGTGCGCGCGCTACCCTCGGGAGGCGTCGTTGCCATTAATGGCAAAGGCGGCCGGTCGTATCCAAATCCAGAAGGGCCCAGCCCGCGGGTTGGCGAATCGCCGGTTCACAAGGGCATCGAGGCGGCGCAGTACGTCGGCCACATGCAAACGGGAACGGCCTCGTGGATCGATGCTTTCACGCCCGAGCAACTCGCGCAGTGGTCACAGACTGTACTCTCAAACAGCCCCTATAGCGATTCCAAGCTCGATCAAACCAGCCCGCTGCCGCCCATTCAGCATGTGCTCTACATCGTCAAGGAAAACCGAACGTACGATCAGGTGCTTGGCGACATCAAAGAGGGCAATGGCGACCCCAATCTCACGCTCTTCGGAGAGAACATCACGCCTAACCTCCACAAGATCGCGCGCGAGTTTGTTCTGCTTGACAATTTCTATGTGAATGCCGATGTCAGCGCCGATGGCCACAACTGGTCCACCGCCGCCATCGCCCCGGATTATGTGAATAAGCTTTGGCCCAGCAATTACGGCCGCCGCAAAATCACCTACGATTTCGAAGAGCAAGACGCCGCCTCGCTTCCACCCGCCGGTTACCTGTGGACCAATGCCAACGCAGCGGGCCTTTCTATCCGCAACTTCGGCTACATGGCGGATAACAAGGAGGGCGCCAAAATGGGCGAGGAGCAGATCGCGAAAATCCACGACCCCATTCTTGCCAAGTACACCAACCGCTTCTTCCGCAGCTTCGATCTCGATTACCCGGATGTCGAGCGCGCCAACATCTTTCTCAAGGAACTGGGCGATTACGACCGCAACAACAGCATGCCGCGCCTGATGGTGATGCGCCTCGGCAACGATCACACCAATGGCACGACGCCCGGCAGGCTTTCGCCGCTGTCTTACGCGGCGGATAACGATCAAGCCGTGGGCATGATCGTGGAAGGCATTTCCAAATCGAAATTCTGGACCAGCACCGCGATATTCATTGTGGAAGACGATGCGCAAAACGGCCCGGATCACGTGGATTCACACCGTTCTCCGGCGTTCGTCGTCTCTGCTTATATCAAACGGCATACTGTGGACGGCACGATGTACAACACGACTTCCATGCTGCGAACGATGGAGTTCCTGCTCGGCCTGAAACCTATGACGCACTTCGACGCAGGCGCCCGCCCGATCGTGGCGCCATTCCAGCAGACGGCGGACTCTACCCCCTATACCCTCGAAAAACCGCGCATTTCTCTGACCGATCGCAATCCGGAGAATGCCCCAGGCGCTAAGGAATCCGCCAAAATGGATTTCGCGGAAGCCGACGATATCGACGAAGACAAGCTGAACGACATTCTCTGGCGGGCCATTCGCAAAGATGCGCCGCCACCGCCGACGCGGAGTTATTTCGGCAAATAGAGGCTACTGATTCACCGCGGAGACGCAGAGACGCAGAGAGAACCAATGCTTTTGTTTTCTGTTTTCTCAGCGCCTCTGAGTCTCTGCGGTGAAAAGGTTATTTCAGTCCGGCGCCGCATTACTTCGCGCATCCAGCACATCTCTCACCTTGCGCAACAACGCATCGGGAAGGAAGGGCTTCTGCAAGAACGCCACGCCCGATTCAGGAATGCCGTGATGCAGCACGGCCTCATCAGTGTATCCGGAGATGTACAGCAAACGAATCCCCGGGCACAACGGCAAAATCTGCCGCGCCAGATCCGGCCCACTCATTTCCGGCATGACCACATCGAGCACGCCCAGATCGATCGCGCCGCTGCGACGCTTGCACAATCGCAGGGCCTCTTCACCGCGCGTCGCTTCCACTACCGTATAGCCCTGCGAGGCGAGCACGTCCACGATCAGCTTGCGGACGCGCGCTTCGTCTTCTACCACTAATACCGTCTCAGCGCCGCCGGGCGCGAAACGCTCGATTACGACGTCCCCTTTTCCCGGCGAGGAATCGAGCGCCACCGGCAGATAGACCGACGCCGTGGTTCCTTTGCCGGCCTCGCTCTCAAAGCGAATCGCGCCCCGGCTTTGGCGGATAATGCCATACGCCGTCGCCAGGCCCAGACCCGTCCCCCTCCCCATTTTCTTCGTCGTGAAGAACGGCTCGAAGAGATGACTCTGCGTTTCCTCATCCATGCCAACGCCGGTATCGGAGATTTTCAGAAGCACATAGCGCCCTGGTTCCAGGCCAATCTGGCGCGCGGAGAAATTTTCGCTCAGCGTCACCGCCGCAGTCTCGATGGTCAACTTGCCGCCGCCGGGCATGGCGTCACGCGCATTGACGGCCAAGTTCATGATTACCTGCTCGAGCCGCCCCGGGTCCGCCTCCACCGTGTCCGTGCCTGCCGCGGGTATCACCACCAGTTCGATGTCCTCGCCTATTAAACGGCGCAGCATCTTCTCCGTATTCATCACAAGTTGGTTGATGCGTACCGTGCGAGTTTCGAGCGGTTGCTTCCGGCTGAAGCTCAGTAATTGGTTCGTGAGCGCGCCGCCGCGCTCAGCGGAACGGCGAATTTGCTCCAGCGCCGAGCGTTGGTGATCGGCCAAATCGAAGCCCGAGAGCAGTAGATCGCTGTAACCGGTAATCACCGTGAGCAGATTGTTGAAATCGTGCGCTACGCCGCCCGCCAGGCGGCCCACGGCTTCCATCTTTTGCGCCTGGCGAAACTGTTCCTCGAGCGCGTTGCGGTCGCGGCGCATCTTTGCCGAGCGCAGTTCGCGCTCTACCGCGGCATTCAAACGCATCAAGTTGCCACGCGCCATGTGGTCGGCCGCGCCGGCCTTGAGAACCGCCAAAATGTCGGCATCCCTGGCCTTGCCGGAAACTACAATTAGGGGCAGATCGACGCCTGCTTCCTGCACGATGCGCAAAGCGTCGATCGCGCCGCAACGCGATTGAAAATCGGCGATCGCGATGTCCCACGCCTCGCTGATAGCCGTGCGCAGTTGGCTGCAATCTGCTACTGTCCGGCAAAACGGATCGTATCCGCCACCGTGCAGTTCCGCCCTAATGGCGTCCGCGCCCGTTTCCCCAATCAGCAATACGCGCAAAAGTTGGCCCATGCAATTTACCGGCGGATCTTTCCAGCGGCTTACTCGGGAAGCTGGCGAAGCAATGCGGGAAACATCGCCCGCGTAAAATCGTACCCCGTTTGGGTAGCAGTCTCCACATCCCCGTCACTCACCGGTATGGTCACCTTCACGATGGCTGTATCGCTTCGGCGATAGCGGATTGAATCGGCGATCGACCAGAACTTGGCGGCGAATTCGCTCGCGATGATGCGGCCATGCGTCTGGTACCAATACAGCGTTACGCTTCGTTCATCGCCGTGTTCCGTCACGTATCTGTTGATTACGATCGGCTGCGCCTCGCCAGGCTCGGTCAACGCAGGGCGGCTTGACATCCCAGCCACCGGTTCCCAGCCGGAGCCCGGGAGGCAGTTCTTAGGCGAATGTGGTGATTGCCCATAACGCTGCGTATTGAAAAAGGCCATGAAAAGAATCACGCTGCGCTTCACGCGCGTATCCACGTACAAACGGTCGAGCGTGTCGTCGGCGCGCAAAACATCCAAGGTATCCTGCTCGATGGGATAGTCGCGCGTGCCCATCCATCCATCGAGCGCATTCGGGAAATCCGCTAGCGGCCCCACCATCGGCGTCTTCTCCGGCCGCGACGCGAGCGCGTAAAACGCGAATAACTGCAGGCACAGGAACGCCGTTAACACGCGGGCATACCGATTACTCAGGAAACTCATGCGGCTCTCCTTTTATCGATCCAGTTTGCGGCCTGCGAAAACAGCTGATGCGCCAAAATCAAAATCACAAAATCCGCGAGGAAGAGGAACAATCCGGTAGCTTCGTGGAAGAAGCCTTCGGCAAGCTCCGGTTTTATCATCGTCAGCAGCCCGGTAATGGTGACGCGGCTGCCGTTTGCCAGAATCGCCACGGGAATCACCGAAAGAAACAGAGCCACGCGCACCCACAGGCGCCTCTCGAAGAAATGACCGTAGACGAGGGCGAGAAAAGTAAGCGTCAACAGCGAGCGTATGCCGCTGCAGGCCTCAACCACCGAGAGACGATGTCCAGCCACATCAAGGATGTTCCCTTCGCGTAAGACGGGAACGTTCATGGCGTCAAGCGCCCACTCCGCGAACTTACTCGCGACGATCTGCAGGGGAAATGTGATCTGGTTATAGATCACCGCGGGAATCGGCACCATCAGAAAAAGCAGGAAGAGCGGGAAGGCCAGCTTTTTTAGAAACGGCTTGCCGCCCAGCGTCCATACCGCGCCAATGAGGGTGATGACAAACGCCGAGCGTGAGGTGAAGAGCTCCGTCCCGAGCACGCCCAGAATCATCTGCAAGGCGCCCCAGCCCACGAGCAACAATCCCCAGGGCGACGGCTTCGCCTTCGTCGCCATCAAGTCTTCACGTCTCTGCCACACGATAAATCCGGCGACCACGGGCACAAAGAAACCGTGGCTCATGTCTTCATCGGTACTCCATTGAGCGACCAGTGCTCTCAGGATGGGCAGATAACAGGCAAAGATCAGCGCACCAAACCACGCCAATTTCACCCACGGCAATTGAGGCTTTACCGGCGCCTCGACGGCAGGGCTCATAAAATGACTATTTGTTATCATAGCAACCCCCGCCCGAAGCTGAAGATCCATCACTCAATGCTCAACCCGCACCGGAACCGATGTTCCAGTGCGTTTGGTGGTGGCAGGATCTGGCCGTAAAATGGTTACGTGGATGTTACGCTGCAGCCGGAAATCGAGCGCATGGTATTGGACCGCGTTCAAAGCGGGGAATATTCAAGCATGAGCGAGCTTGTGAATACTGCCGTGAAAAACCTCCTTAAAGAGGAGCAAACCGCGATGAATGGGCCCGGAAAACCGGATCTGAAGTCACTGGAACTGGCCAGGGATGCCCCTGCCAATCTGGCGTGGTTGCACCGAAATCGCGCGGCATACATGGGCGAGTGGGTCGCCCTCCACAAAGGGCGACTGATTGCTCATGGCAAGAATGGCCTCGACGTCTTCCAGTCCGCACAGAGCCAGGGGATCAACCCGCCACTGATGCACCACATCGTGCCGGAAGAACCCGCTTCCTGGGGCGGCTGGTAGGCGGGTGCCGAAACTCAGCTTTCGAATCGAGTATCAATACAAAGACGGAAGGGGAATTCTGCTTCCAGTGGCGTTGAGATACGCCGACCGTGAAACCGACTTCTTCGCGCGGGTGGACACTGGGGCCTCGTTCTGCATTTTTCAACGGCTGCATGCGGAAACGGTAGGGATCGTAATGGAGTCAGGCGACCCGATGCGGATTTCGACGGTTACGGGCAGCTTTCTCGCGTACGCGCACCAAGTTGCTTTGGGCGTGCTCGGCATCGAGGTGGATTCGACCGTTTATTTCGCCGAAGATCCTGCGATGCCGCGCGATGTGCTCGGACAAACCGGGTGGCTTGACCGAACGCGACTCGGTTTGGTTGATCATGACCGGCAGTTGTATCTGAGCCATTATGACGACGTGGCCGATGGAGAAAAGTAGTTGGCTCGATCTCGATCGCCGCTGCCCGGGCGCGGGCTAGACTGGTTGCAGTGGAAGAAGAGGTCCTCGGCAAAGCATATGACGGCCGGCTGATGCGGCGGTTGTTGGGCTATATGCGTCCCTACCGGATGCTGGTTGCCTTATCGCTGGCTTTCCTGGCTGTGCAATCGCTGCTGCAGGGTCTGGGCCCGCTGCTTACCAAAATCGCAGTGGACAAATATCTGGAACCGGCCGGCAAGCCCTCCATGCTCGATGCATGGCTTCCTTCCAGCGCCGCGGACGGCCTGGCGCACATCGCGCTGATCTATCTTGCGGTGCTGGTCGGCAGTTTCGTTACGGAATTCGCCCAGACCTACATCATGCAATACACCGGCCAGCTCGCCATGTTCGATTTGCGCGCAGCTTGATGGCACATCTGCAGACGCTGGATCTGGCCTTCTACGACCACAATCCGGTCGGCCGGCTGGTCACGCGGGTCACCACCGATGTCGACGTGCTGAACGACCTGTTCGCCTCCGGCCTGGTGGCCATCGCTGGGCGACGTGGTGGCCCTGTCTTTCATCGTCTTCATCATGTTGCGGCTTAGCCCGATGCTGACGCTCTCTGATGCTGGCGGCGATGCCGTTCGTTATTCTGACCACCTCCATCTTCCGGCGCACGTGTCGCCAGAGCTACCGGCGCATCCGCGTCGCCATTGCGCGCATCAACTCTTATCTTCAGGAACACATGATCGGGATCGTCGTGCTGCAACTCTTCAACCGCGAAAGCCGCAGCGCGCGATGAATTCGACGCTGTCAATCGCCAACACATGCAGGCGTACAAGGACACGTGATCGCGTATGGCTGGTTCTATCCGGTAGTGGAGTTCATCTCGCATGATCGCCATGGCCGCCATTCTCGCTATGGCGGTTTGCGCGTGCGAATCCGGGGGCCTGACCCTCGGCGTGGTGGCCGCGTTTCTGCAATACGGCCTGCGCTTCTTCCGGCCCATTCAGGACCTGAGCGACAAATACAACATCCTGCAAGCCGCCATGGCCTCTTCCGAGCGCATATTCAAACTGCTGGATACGCCCGCCACGGATTCTGTGCGCCGGCAGCGCCGGCGCGAACCGCCGGCGCTATTGCCGCGCATCGAGTTCGACCATGTCTGGTTCGCCTATAAAGATGAAGATTGGGTGCTGCGCGATGTCAGCTTTCGCATCGCGCCAGGAGAGACCATTGCGGTGGTTGGCCACACGGGGGCGGGGAAGACGACGCTGATCAGCCTGCTGCTGCGGTTTTACGATGTGCAACAGGGATCGATCCGCATCGGCGGACGCGACATTCGCGATTTCGATCCTGTGGAGCTGCGGCGGCATTTCGGCGTGGTGCTGCAAGATCCATATCTGTTTACGGGAACGATGGAGGACAACATCCGGCTGGGCACGGAATCAATCCGTCAGGAGGAAGTCGCCGAGGCCGCCGAGCAGGTGAACCTGCTCGATTTCGTGCGCTCTCTGCCGGAGGGTTTCGCGCAGCCGATCCGCGAGCGGGGCAACGGCCTTTCGACCGGGCAGAAGCAACTGATCAGTTTCGCGCGGGCGCTGGCGCACAATCCGCGGTTCCTGATTCTGGACGAAGCCACTTCGAGCGTGGACACCGACACCGAGTTCCGCGTGCGCGACGCGCTGGAGCGCATGGTGGAAGGGCGAACGTCGATCGTCATTGCGCACCGGCTCTCGACGATCCAACGCGCCGACCGGATTCTGGTGATGCACAAGGGCAAGTTGCGCGAAGCGGCACGCACCAGGAGCTGCTGGCGTTGCGCGGCATTTATTGGAAGCTGTATCAATTGCAATATCGCGACCAGGAAGCGGCGTGAGGTTGTCCGCTGCCCGCGCCTGCACGAAACCCGCTGTGCGTGATTGATCACCGCCCGCTGCGCCGCTCTCTGGCAAACTAGGAGTTCATGCCGCGAATCCATCTCTGCTTCCTCTGGCACATGCATCAGCCGTTCTACAAAGACCTGGTCTCCGGCGAGTATAAACTGCCCTGGACGCGCATGCACGCCCTCAAGGACTACTACGGCATGGTCACGATCCTCGAAGAGTTTCCCGACGTCCATCAGACCTTCAACCTGGTGCCGTCGATGCTGGTGCAGGTGGAAGAATACGCCTCCGGCGATGCGGCCGATCCCGTTCCTCGAAGCCGCCCTCAAACCCGCCGAAGCGTTGTCCGACGCCGAGACAGCGCGTTCATCCTGCGCAACTCCTTCTATTCCGATCCGCAGCGCATGATCTATCGCTATCCGCGCTATGGCGAACTCTTCAACGCATGGCAGGCGCAGAAGAGCTCCGGCTCGCGCAGCCTCTTCGGCCCGCAGGAATTCCGCGATCTGCAAATGTGGTCGCAACTGGCCTGGTTCGACGAAGAGTTTCAGGAACACGATCCGGAGGTCCACGAATGGGTCGCAGCGCGGCCGCAACTTCACGCCTGCCGATCAGGCGCCGCATGGGCGAAAAGCAGCGCGACATCGTCGGCGCCGTGATTCCGGAATACCGGAAACTCGCCGCAACCGGCCAGATCGAGATCTCCACCACGCCGTTCTACCACCCCATCCTGCCGCTGCTTTGCGATTCCAACGTGGCCAGCATGGCGCATCCCAATGTGCCGCTGCCGCCGCGCTTCCGCTATCCGCAGGACGCGCGCCGCCAGCTGGCCATGGCGCGCGAATACATCGCAGACGCACTTCGGCGTCGCGCCGGCCGGACTGTGGCCGTCGGAAGGCTCGGTGTCCGATGAAGTCTTCGAGATCGCCTCCGAGCTGGGCTTCGAATGGGCCGCCACCGATAGCGGCGTGCTCGAACCGCACGCTGTCGCGGTCCGTCGATGTCGCAGGCCTCTACCGCCCCTACCGCTGGCGAGCAGGGCGGGCGCACCATCGGCGTGATTTTCCGCGATCACTTCCTGAGCGATCTGATCGGCTTCGTCTATTCCGAAGATGGATGCCGGCGCGGCCGCCGCCGACTTTCTGCGCCGCATCCGCGAAAACTGCGCCGGCATTCTCGCGGCCGGCCGCGACGCGCTGGTGCCCATCATTCTCGATGGCGAAAACGCCTGGGAATATTACGACCGCAACGGCCGCCCCTTCCTGCGCGAACTCTACCGCGGCATTTCACGAAGATCCGGCAGATGAACGCCGTCACGGTCGAGCGAAGCGCTTGCGCGCTGCTCGAGCCGGACCGCATCGGCCACATCTTCCCCGGCTCCTGGATCAACGCCAATTTCGATGTCTGGATCGGCGCGGAGGAAGACAACCACGCCTGGGCCCAGCTTGCTGCGCGCGCGGGAGACGTTACGACGCCGCGGCGGAATCGTTCCGCAGACAGCAACGCGATCTGGCTCTCGAAGAGCTGCTCATTGCCGAAGGCAGCGATTGGTGCTGGTGGTACGGCCCCGAGCACGATTCCGCCAACCGCGAAGAGTTCGACCAGCTTTACCGCAGCCACCTGGCCAACGTCTACCGCTTTCTGAATCTGATGCCGCCCGAGGAGCTCTCGCGGCCCGATTCTGCGCATCGCGGTGCAGGCCGTGCAGATTCGCGCCCTCGGGCGCGATCTCGCCCACCATCGACGGCGAAGTCACTTCCTATTTCGAATGGATGGGCGCGGGCGTCTATCGCGTGGATGAGCGCTCCGGCTCCATGCACGGCAAGAAATTCCTGGTGAAGGAAGTGCAATATCGGCAGCGACGGCGCCAACGTTTATGTGCGCGTCGATTTCCATGAGGAGTTCGTACAGAACATTACCGCCATGGAGTTACGCCTCACGGCGCTCGCGGTTGATAGCGGCCAGACCAATCATCTGACGGTTTCGTTCACACCCGCCAGCGCTAGCGCGCGCGGCATAGAAGGATCGGAATGCGGCTTCGCTCGCGTGCTGGAGCTGAAGATTCCTTTGGGTTCCCTTGGCGTTTCGCCGGGCCGGCCCGTTCGTTTCCAGCTATCCGTCTGGGAAACCGGCTTGCCGATGGATGCAATTCCGCAGCAAGGATGGATCGAAGTGGCCGTCTAAATTATTAGCCACGGATGGACACAGATGCACACGGATAAATGGGGTGAACCCCTTCAGTGAGACACGGGGGAAAGACGCACTCTCCGTTCGATGATAATTCGTTTGCCGGTCGCTGTCCAGAGCTTATTCTGACGATACCGGTGAAGCGGAGACGGGCTCTGCTGGCGAGCAACCCGATCAAGGAATAGCCGGTGCGGAACTCATCGCGGACGATGAGGAGAGCGTGGTCCTCCCGACGCGTTCTTTTGCCTGGCCCCGGGGCCGACCAGCGGGAGGCGGGCGGTCCCGGCCCAGGATTTGGTTTTGACTTTGGTTTTGGTTTGAAACCACATCGGACCGATAGATTCCGCCCTGCCTTGAAAAACGCATACTGAGGCGCCTCAGTATTCATCGAAAGCGGAGTGGCAGTGGCGGAGAAGGGATCGTCGCAAACTCTCCTATAGCGGTTAAGAAATCACCCGAGCTTACCGGCTCCGGCCCTGCGGAGAGTTTCCCTGTTACGGGCGAACTTTGCCTTCGCCCCCCTGCCTTTCCGCCTCATCGCGGAGACAGGCTAATCGGTCACGTCTCCACGTTGGCAATGATCGGAGGCGAGAAGAACTTCATGCTCGCCGCATCCTGGCTTGCGCCCGGCGACGGCGCGGCGGCGGCGTCACGCTCAAACTCCTCCGGCGTGCGATATCCCAGGGCCGAATGCAGCCGCAGGCGATTGTAGTAGGCGCCGATGAACTCTTCCAGATGTTGGGAAAGCTCTTCGAAATCCGCGTACTGATTGCAGTAGATTTCCTCCTGCTTCAAGGTCTTCATGAAGCTTTCGCAAAACGCATTGTCATAAGGATTACCCGGCCGGCTCATGCTGGGCATCATCTGGCTGGCCGTCAGCACCGCGATGTATTCGGCGCTGGCGTACTGCGTGCCCTGGTCGGAGTGATGCACCACGCCCGGCGGCGGCTGGCGATGCGCGATGGCATGCCGCAGCGCCGCTATCGCAAGCCGCGCCGCCAGCGAGCGATCCAGCGCCCAACCGATCGCCTTGCGCGAAAAGCGATCGATGACTACGGCCAGGAAAACAAACTCGGTCCGCAAACGGATATAGGTAATATCCGCGACCCAGAGTTGGTCGATCCCCGTCAAGGTCATACGCCCCGCCAGATTCACATATACCTGGCAATCGTGCTGAGAATCCGTAGTCAAGACGAATTTGCGGAACCGCACTGCCAGTAGGTTGTCGGTCCGCATCACGCGTAGCGCGCGCTTGTGGTTGACCGCCATGCCGCGGCGATGCAACTCGGCGGTTACGCGACGGTAGCCGTAACGGCGATGGTGCGCCAGCACGATTTCCTGAATGGCCGTCCGCAGCGCCATTTCCGCCTCGTCCGGTTGGCTCTCTTCTAACTGCCGGTAGTAGCCGGCGCGGCTCACGCCCGCCAGACAACACATCCGTTCGACGGTCAAACTGCCTTGCTCTTGCGTCCACGGCCGGATAGCGTCGTAGATGCCGAGGCGCCAGTCGCGATGCTCTGCCGGCGTCCTTCCTTGATTCTGAGCAAGGCACTTCTGAAAAAATCGTTCTCCAGCGTTTTATCCGCCAGAGCCGATTTCAGCTTGGCGATCTCCTCGCGGAGTTGTTTATCTTTGCGTTCTTCTGCGGTCATTCCCAGATTCGCATGCCGCGGTTCGGGGCGGCCTTCGAACTGGTACTTCCAGGTGTAGAGAAGCTTCCGCTCGATCTTGAGCTCGCGAGCTAAAGCGTGAATGTTTTCGCAGGTCTTCATCCGTTCGACGACCTGCCGCTTGAACTCCACCGTGTGCCGGCGCCACTTTGCCATCTTTGCCATTTTGGCCTCCATTCGATGCAAAGTGCGTTCATTCGGCGTGTCTCACTTTTGGGGTTCACTCCATAAACCAAGACAGAATTTAGGTCTTTTGTTTTATCCGTGTGCATCCGTGTCCATCCGTGGCTAATTATGTTCGAGTCACTTAGGCGTTGGTCCGGGTTCCGCGATGCTCACTCCGCAGTTGGCGCATCCGCGCCTGGAATCGCGCATGCATAGCAATACGTTGTTCTCAAGGTATACATAAACATAAAA
>CAVXPE010000035.1:0-83276 GCA_963763545.1 Bryobacterales bacterium | reverse complement strand
GCCAAAAATATTTGAAATTTTGAAGCCGCGAACATTCACGCGTCAGCTTGGAGCGTTATTGGCCGGGGGCATGGTCGCGAGCAGAGCACCGGTCAGTGTTCGTGCGGCAGTTTCAGTAGCAGACCCAAGGGAACGAAACCTAGGGTTTCTTTCCCCTGGACCCCTTTCTTCCCTTTCCGGACGCGTGCCCGGCGGGACCGACAGGTAAGCTCCACCGGCCGCCCGGCCGATGATCTTGTTGCTGAATCAGGATCAGGGAGGCGACCGATGGAGTTATTCGCAAAGCTGTTCGACAGCCTGCTCGTTTTTGTATACCACTGCTTCGACCGTATCGTCATCAACGGCTATCTCAACGGGTTGTCCCAGCCCGAACAGGTAGTTCATTTCGTCCGCGAAGTGCTCGCCATCCCGGTGGTGAGTAAAGAAGTCCTTAGCCAGCGCACCAATGATTACCGGAACTGGGTGGAAGCCTACGGACGCAACCACAAAATTCCGGCCGAATGGGCGGGAAAAGGAGTTCGCAAGGAAGACTACGTCCTGCCCACACTGCGACGCATGGTGAAAAGGAATGCCTATGGCGTCTACTTTATCTTCAAGAGCATGGAACAAGGCCGCACATTCCGGATCAGCGTCCCGAAGTATCCGACGCAAGATCCCAACCACCGCATTCTGGCGCATCGGATCAAGCCCATTCACCCATTACTACTTCTACGTCCGCGATCCAGTCCTCGGGCCGATCGTTATTCGCGTGGCGTCGTTCTTCCCCTTCCACACCACCTACTGGCTCAATGGTCATTCGTTTATGGAGCAAGAGCTGAACCGGAAGCAGATCGGCTTCCGCAAAAATGACAATGCTTTTCTGGCGGCGGACGATATCGCCGCCCTGCAAGCCGCCGCCGACCGGCTCAGCCCGGAGATCATTCGCAAACAACTCGATTACTGGACCCTCATCCTCGGGCCGAAGTTCTCAAAAAAGGAACGCGGCCAAATGAGTTTCTCACGCTTCTACTCCATCGCGCAGATCGAATACTGCCGGAACTTTATGCTCAAACGCCACTTCCCCATTCGCCAGATTGTTCGAACGCAGTTGCGAGATCGGCCTCTGGCGGCTGACGGCGCACCGGATCAGCGAGATTTTCGGCGTTCGCCTCAACAAACGATTGCCGGGCAAGCTTGCCACGGTCATCGATCAGATCGAGCATGGCCATCATGTCTTCCGCGCTTATTGGAAACACGCATTCCTGAAACAGTACGAGAAGTTCTCCCGCTTTCTGCGCAATGAACTCTGTTCCAACAACCTGCGCGATTTCGGCCTGAACAAAGGCCTCGATCATCTCGATGCCGTCCGCAAAAGGTTCCAGACCATCACCGACCGGTTCGCCACCTTCCAGGCGCAAAGCCTCAACGTCCACGTAGACTTCCCGCTGCTGCAGAAGATCGCCTTGCCCATCACCATCGCCTCCGTCCGTTATCCCGGCATCAAAATCCACGACCTGCGGATCATCCGGCTTCTGGAGGTTCTCCTGCATAACGGCAGTACCGTCGGCGGCTGGACCGCCAAGCAGATTCACGAAGCAGTCGTCAGCACATTTCCAGCTCCCCCCGCAGCAATACCGACTGAACCAGCTCCGCTACGATCTGCGCAAGCTCAAAGGCCACGGATTGCTGGAACGCGATGGCCGCCGCTACGCTTACCGCCTCACCGCTAAAGGCGTAGACGTCGCTCTCCTGTTTCTGTTCTTCCACAAGCGCCTCTGCGGGCCGCTCGCCAACAGCCGCTTCCATCATCAGCCGGATCCTGCGAGCAGGCCGAACAGCAAGCTCGAAGCCGCCTATCACAAAGCTGACAAGGCAATCGAGAGCATCGTTCAACTGTTACAAGCAGCCTGATGCTGCCTTGCGATTGTTGTAGTCCTTTTGTTTATCAATGAAGACTTAAGAATCTAATAATGGAAACCGCCGCGGTAAACAGCAGAACGCGGCGATCCACCTGGATGTTGAATTGGAAGGGCAGATCGGAGCCCAGCGGGAGACTATTCCAGAGCCGCACGGCGCCGTAAGCCAGCCACAATCCGGCTCCTCCGCCGCTGATGGCCAGCAGGGAATTCTCAATCAGCAACTGGCGGACCAGCGGAATCCGTCCGGCGCCGATCGCCAGCCGGACCGCGATTTCGCGGGACCGGGCGGTGGACCGGCTCAACAGCAATCCCGCTACATTGGCGCATGCCACCAGCAGCACGCAAATCGCGAGGAGCGAGAGCATGACGAGGAAGGCGGTACGCTGCGGGGAGAACTCGGTTTGATACTGAAAGTCGCTCTCCACTTTCACCTTCAAAGCCCCATCGACATCCGGGTACATCTGTTTCAACGAGGCGCTGATCGCGTCAATGTCGGCGCGGGCCTGTTCCATGCGCACGCCCGGCCGGAGACGGCCCTTCAACGCCAGCCAGCGCACTTGCCGCTGATCGAGAGAGTTCGTGCCTCTCAGTTGGTCCGCCATGGCGAACGGCACGTATAAAGCGGGGCGCAGGAACTGATCGGTTCCCGTGAAGTTCTCGGGTGTCACGCCGACAATTGTGATGGCGGCGCCGTTCAACCACACCGTTTGTCCCACGACGGACGAGCGCGATCCAAAATCGCTGACCCATAGGTCGTGGCTGAGCACAACGACCGGATCACGGCCGGGAACCTTGTCCTCGTCGGCGCGAAAAACGCGGCCCAGGGCAGGTTCCACGCCGAGAAGTTGGAAGAAATTGCCCGAGACGAACATGCCATACTTCATGCGAGGCGGGGCGGCGTGATCGGCTGCGAATCCAAAGGGGTTATAGCCCTGTGCCAGCAGGCCCTGGAACGTGCGATTTCGGTCCCGAAAATCGGTGAATTCGGGATACGAGAAAGTATTGAGGCCGGCGACGAGCTGATCGGTCACCGGAGACAGCGCCACCACCGCCCCGGCGTTCGGCACTGGCAGCGGCCGCAGCAACAGCCCATCAGTCACGCTGTACATGGCGGAAGTGGCGCCGATTCCGATGGCCAGCGAGCATGCCGCTGTGGCCGAAAAGCCAGGATTGCGGCGGATCATGCGAAAGGCATAGCGCACATCCTTGAGGAGCGCGTCCAGCAGGGCGCCCGCTCGCGCTTCGCGGACTTTCTCTTTCACCTGCTCGGGCTTCTCGAACTTCACGCGCACGGCGCGCCGTGCCTCTTCGCTCGACAGCCCTTGCTCCCGGTATCGATCGGTCAACACTTCGAAATAGGCCTGAACCTCGTCGTCCAGCTCATCCTCCACGTGCTGCCGCTCGAAGAGGAGCCGCCACAGAGCCTTTGCGCGCGTTATCCATTGCATGGGTCAAGCCTCCTCGGTCAATACGCGGTCCATGGCGATCGCCACCTTCCGCCAGTTGCGTTTCTCGGCAGCCAACTGCGCGCGGCCTGCCGAGGTGAGGGCGTACACTTTGACGCGCCGCCCCTTCTCCAAATCGACCCACTGGCCTTCGATCCATCCCTTTTCAGCCAGTCGATGGAGCGCTGGAAAAAGCGACCCGGGACCAACCACGAACACGCCTCGGGTAACCTGTTCGATGCGGTCGGAGATGCCGACGCCGTGCAGGGGGCGCAGTTCGAGCGTCCGCAATATAAGAAGATCTAGCGTTCCCTGGAGAAGGTCGGCCTGCTTGGGCATGACATGATTATATCGATTCTCGATATCGAATGTCAATATTGGATAGCGATACCGTGGGGCGAGGCGTCGTCTGGCCGTGCTGCAGGCCGGTCTGCGGATTGAAAGCCTCCTGGCGAGCCGATTCCCTGACGTTTTCGATGGCGCCCGAGTGATGATGGCTTCGTCCATCTCAGAGCCTCGATGTATGCGGACGCCATGCATGTATCCAAGATCATCAGTGAACTCCCAACACGTGAATGATCGAATAGGGACATATCGGTAATGTTGACTACCGACTCCTCAGCCCCATGACCCGTTGACCCAACATCAACTTGAAGCATCACGCCCAAACCAGCGATCTGCCGCGATGGCGGGCTCCGAGTGTATCCTCGGTTAATTGGACGATCGGATGGCGCTGCCCGCCGCCCGCCCGATCATCGGACAATCGCGTAGCGAGCTTGACTACCATGATGTCTAGATGTATATACATATATTATGAGGACTGAGGCATTCGAACCGACCTCCGCCGAAGCGCTCTTTGACTTGCCGTGTGCCTGCCAGACTCTTCGGCGCGCAACCCGGATCGTGACGCGGATTTATGACCAGGAGTTGAAAAAGGTGGGCCTCGAGATCACACAGTTCGGACTTCTGACGGCATTGGCAATAGCGGGCGAGGTGAACCAGAAACGGCTAAGCGAAGGCTTTGTAATGGATAGCACCACGCTGACGCGCACCTTGGACCGGATGCGGAAGCAGGGTTGGATTAGCGTCAAACCAGGAAAAGACAGACGGGAGCGCCTCTTCGGCCTGACGGCGGCGGGAAAGCGGCAAATGGCAAAAGCCAAGCCACATTGGGATCTCGCTGAATCCAGACTGCGGAAGGAACTTGGGGATAGAGGGTGGAAAGAGATGAAGGAGAACCTGTCTGTGGTAACGAAAGGCGCCATCCGGGCCCAAAGTTTTCCGCAGCCAATATAGATGCATATACATCTATTCCTCAGGGAATGAAATTTCCCGGAAAGTAGGTTGTATGCGGTCCGTTATCTATTTGCCGGCGGCACTGCTCCCGCTCGCGCTATTTCTGGTCAACCCGGGAGGAACCGGCACGGGCACGAACCCCGGCAACCATGCCGGGAATACCACGGAATCCCCTGAGCTCGAGTATTTGAAAGCCGTCAACAGCGTGGCTCCGCCGAAAGACCCACAGTTGCTCTTCCTCCTGATGGCGCAGTACTCAAACCTGAACCTTCAGGGTGAGGGCGCCGAGTTTATATCCGCTCGATTTAAGGAATTCGAGCCGCGGCTGGCGGATCCTCAGAAAGCGCTCTACCTGAGCGCCATCGCACTATTGCGCGCGCAGCACGCCTCTTCGGTTGCGCTGCTGCGCCGGATCGGCTACGTGAACGACACAATCGCGATGCTCGACCGTGCCAGGCAGATGTCGGGAGGGCAGATCTTCGTCGTGAACTGGATCGCGGGCGTTGTTCACTCGGAACTCCCCGGCCTTTTCCGTCAGACCAAGGCAGCCGAGGCTGAACTCACCTGGTGCCTGGATCACGCCGACAGAGCGCCGCATGCCGGCTGGTTGCGGGAAGTCGATTATCACCTCGGGAAGCTGGCGCTCGCGAGGGGAGAACGCGCGCAGGCGGAGGAGTATCTACAAAAGAGCGGCTACAAGGATTGGAACCGGCCCATCACGCTGACGACGCCCTTTTCCGAGGACGCCGCCACAGGACATACTTTCGCTCCACGGCGCATCGCGGCGATTTTGCCGGGACGCGTGTACGCTATTGACCGGCTTCGAGTTCACCGAATACTATTTCGTCGTATCGGAGAATGGGCGGGAATTGATCGGCATCGATGCCGGTACCCGGCCGGATTCCGCGAAGACCGCCTATGAGGCGCTGCGGGCGCAAGTCCCTGGCTTGCCGCCGTTGACGACCATCTTCATTACCCACGCTCATTGGGACCACGTGGGAGGCCACTCCTATTTCGAGGGCTTGAATCCGCGCCCGCGTTTCTACGCCCGAAGCAACTACCAGGAAGAGTTGGCCCGCGAAGTGGATGCGCCGGGCACTTTCGATAAACAGTTTTTCGGTGAACGCTTCAACCTCGAAAACGTGCGCAGCTTCAGGCCGGACGTCACCATCGCCGCTCGCACGGAGCTGAAGATCGGAGGTACGCGCATCGAACTGATCCCCATCTCGGGGTGGAGAGACTCACGACGCCATGTTCATCCACTTGCCGGATGAAGGCGTCATGTTCGTTGGCGATTTCATCATGCCCTACCTCGGCGCGCCTTTTGTGGAGGAGGGCGATTTCCAAGGGCTGCTTGACGCCATCGACATTCTAGTTGCAGCGCATCCCCAGTACCTGTTGCATGGCCACGAGCCGTTGACGCGAAATTTCACCTCCACTTCCATGCTGGCGCTGCTCAAAACTGACCTGGCATGGCTTCGGGATCAAGTCTTAAGTGCGATACGGCGCGGCGAGGAGCGTGGCGCAATACACCAGACAAATCTGATTCCGCCAGGATTGCTCAAGGACCAGCCGGACGTCTATCTGCCCTTTCTGATCCTGCGCGAACACGTCATCGACCGCCTTTACGACCAAAATGTAGGATATTGGCAGCCCGACCTGCAGGGACTGGAGCATCTCACCAGCGCCGACCGGGCAGCTCTCTTGGTCGACTATCTCGGCGTCACCGAAGGTCAGTTGGTGAAGACGGTGGAACACCTGGCCGCCGACGGCAAATACGAACTGGCAGCCTCCCTGCTTGAATCCTCCGGAAAGCGGTTTGCAAGCAGCCCGTCCGTTGCGAGCGCCAAACGGCTTGTCTATCTCAAGCTGATGGAGAAGTACCAGAACACGGACCCGTTCAAATTCATCATCTATTCCTCCAGGATCAAGGAACAAACGCCACAGATCGCCGGCAGCAAGTGACGGCGGGATCCGGTTCGGTGACACAATCTTTAAGTTTTGGCGAGAGGACGAAATGACGCCTCGGGGCGTATCGGCAACTCGGAGAAAGATGTGCCGCCGCTCGTCCCGGACGCGGCGCGGAGGCTGAGACGGAGCCTATATCAGTAATTATCGGTAGCAACATAGCAACTCGATACGCGCGAAGTCGTCGCAATCCGGAGCTCCTCTCTGACACTGGCAAACTGGACGGTCGCCGCGTTCGACAATAAATTGCAGCCTCTTGGGCAGGTGGTTCGTAATCCAGTCAGAATATGCGGCTTCGAGTGTTGTGTCTGTTCATTCCCTTGCTCGCGGCGGCCCAGGAGGCGGTGGCCGTCTTTGGCACGACGGTCGTAATCCCGTCCGGACTACGTGGCGATATCTATTATCTGCCGCAAAATACTCACACGCTTGCGGGCCTGGCTCGTCGGCATCCGCAAGGCAGTATCTACACAACGTCACTCAACGTACCCCCGCAGGATTTCCTGATCGGGTTTCCGGGGGTAACCCGGCGTTTCGAATGGTTCGCAATCGACTATTCGGGAAAGTTTTGGATTGAAACCCCCGGGCTTTACCGGTTTCGCCTCGTGTCGGACGACGGGGCAATGTTGTACATCGATGGCCAGCTGATCGCCGACAACGACGGAGTACACTCGACCACTGTCCGGCTCGGAAGCATACGACTGGCGGGTGGCGCGCACACGATCCGAGTACCCTATTTCCAAGGGCCCGGTAACACCGTTGCACTGATGCTGGAGGTCGCCGGACCGGGCGAACAACCTCGCATTTTCAGTACCGATGAATTTAAGCCCCCCGCCAACCCTGAGGCATGGCGCTTCTCTGAGACGATGGCACTGCTGCCAGCCGACCCGGACTTGCCACGGACCCATCCGGACCGAATTCCGGGCCCGGAGAGCACAAGGAACAAGAAGAAGAGAGTCAAAGGTCAAATTGGCAGAACCGGCAGCTAAGTATTGGGCGCCAAAATCGCATTACTGCCAAAAGCCATGGCGCCGATGATAACCTGCCAGGAGAAAACCAGTCCAGAGATTCTTAGATTCCAACTCGTTTGCGGATTTGGTGAGGAGATCTCGTTCGAACTCGCCCGCGATGTGCCGAGAGCCAATCTCTACGGACATAAGCGTCTCGACGGGTTTCGTGACCGTTGTTTCGTTCTGCCCTTTCCACGACGCGACGTCGACTTTCACAATGGGCAGGCCAAGCTTCATTTCGGCTATGAGGTCCCAGTACTTTTAGTTCGGGTCGTTTGAGGAAAGCGTCATGGATTTCACAGAATTGGCTTTATACTGAGGGTCCGGAGGCTTCAACGATGAACAATTTCCTTTCCTGGTGTCAGCAGTTAGGTATCGATAACGCTAATGGACGTGCGGCTGTTCTGACAGACGCTGTAAAGGCCTTAAGCCACGAATCGGTTTTGTTCTTCTTGTGTGGAAGAGACTATATTTTTAAGCCTTCGGACCTTAAGTGGACCGGCATCGAGGCGCTCTTCTTTGGCCGCGGAAAACCGTATGAACTCAACCTGCCGGCGATCGCATTGAACTCGATGCTAGCCGGACTGCACGGTCCGGGCGGCGTGGTGGGTATAAAAAAAGGCGCCGGAAATTACAACCTGGGTACCAAGGCGCTGGAGAATGCTGTTGCGGGCATGGGCGCCACTTTCTTACGCGATATGGTTAAGGGCGTCAAGGCAATTGAGGGCGGAGCCCCCGCTCAAGTGAAACCCGATGCGCTCGCGCGGACCCTCATGGATATGCGTAATTCGACGAGGCGGTATTGGATGGCGGACCTTGTGCAGATCGGCCTCTAATGAGGTCTCCTCGATGCCACGCCGCGAACGCTTCGCACGCTTTCGCGCTATCCGGAAGTTAGGATTCCCAACCTATCCTCCGATCCGGATTTTTTTCGTTTACAACCGCCAACCGTTCAGCTATGTCGATGTTACGAGACGAAGGTGGCCTTCGTGGGGCAGGCCTTCCGGCCTGCCGCCGGGCTTCCGCCCGGCGTCCCGCTGAAAAAGGCAATTGTCTCTCTATTGTGCGAAGCTCAGTAAGCTAGCCTGAATATGCTCAAGCATGAGTTGTGGGTATGCAGTGAGGATAACATCGCTCGTCTCTCCGGCAGCGGCTTCTCCAAAATCAGATAGACGGGAATTCGCTTTAGCGTAAACGCATCGTCACCCAACTCTTTCGCGCCAGGCCACCCCCCTCACGAAAAAACGGAGCAACCCCCGCCATTATCCCTCCCACCCCGCCTTTCGCTTTTCTCTCGCGGCAAGTGTTTCGTGCAGTAGCGACTTGACGTAGGTCTGGTAAGGCAAACCCTTTCGATCAGCATGCTTTCGGGCCAACGCCAAATCCGCTTCGGGAATCCTTAGGGCCACCGTCGGCGCTGGCGTCTTCTTGGACGCAGCGATCCGCTCCCGCAGTTTCTCCTTCGTCAACACCCCCGCTTTACCGTTCTTCACGGCGGTCAGTAACTGTTTGCCATGTATGTTGCGGTTCAAGGTGTACGAGTCGCTTACACTGTCTGGCATCCCGCCTGAGATCTTCGAGTATCGCCGTTGGCTCGCGCTCGACTGGGTCATTGACCAATACCACTTGAAAGGCGCGCCCGATCCGGACTGCGAGGACCCAGGCTACATCGTGCGCCTCGTCGGCCAAATCGTGCGGGTCAGCATCGAGAAAGTGCGATTTGTGAGAGCCCCCCGGATTTATCGCTTGCCAGCACCCAGATCGCTATCGTCGTGATATGCCATCCGGCTCTGTTCCAAAGCACGCGAACCTCAGTTCGCGGCCGCAATCGCCAAACAGCCTCCGTTTCGCCCGGCAAGATCACTGTAGCCCGCCGCGATTCTGGGTTTCTTAACTTTCGGATGCGCGTCGTCCAGGACTGAACTCTATTCGCCCCTACGGAGCGATACCGTTGTCGGCGGCGATGGTCGTTGCCGGATTCAAGCGGACCGAAACCGCTTTACTTCCGGCGCGTCCATCGTTTTCAGGAGGCGGACTGCCGTCTCGCCCACCAACAGTGCGGCCTCGATCAGCTCTCAAACGAGCTCGCGCTTCCTCCGTCCGCCATCATTTTGGAGTAAAGTGCGGATATGTTCGAGCGCTATACCGAAAAGGCCCGGCGAACCATCTTTTTCGCCCGCTATGAGGCCAGCCAGTTCGGCAGTCCTTATATCGAGACCGAACATCTGCTGCTGGGGCTGCTGCGCGAGGACAAGGCGCTGGCGAACCGCTTCCTTCGTTCGCACGCCGCCGTGGAGTCGATCCGCAAACAGATCGAGGGTCACACAGCGCCACGGGAGAAAGTCTCGACCTCGGTGGATCTGCCGCTCAGCCACGAATGCAAACGCGCGCTGGCCTATGGGGCCGAGGAATCCGAGCGGCTCAACCACAAGCACATCGGCACGGAGCACCTGCTGCTGGGCCTGTTGCGCGAGGAGAAGTGTTTCGCCGCTCAATTGCTACGCGAACAAGGTCTCACCCTGGACTCGGTACGGGAGCAGGTGCAGCAATCGGAAGCCCCGGTTGCGCAGAGTGGGTCTGCCTCCTTCGCCCGTCTCGACCAGTGGCTTGCTGAGCGTGAAGCGCGCGGCGGCATCTGGACCGTCAAGCAAAGGCGCGTCGCGAACGGAACAACCCACTTCGCCATTTACGCAGGCGATCAACCGAAAGAAAACGAAAAAGGCCAGGAAATGGCTCCCGCCGAAAAGCTCGCGCAGATTCAGAAGCGGATTGATTTCATCGTCGAGGGAATGGAGAACGCCATCGCCAATCATGAATTCGAGAAAGCGCGCTTCTATTCGGACGAAGAACGGAAAGAGCGCGAGAATCTGCGCGCGCTGCGCGAGCAGTTCAACTTGGAAGAACCACCGCCGCGAGTCCCGCTCCTGTGCATCGAGATCATCCGTGACGAGCGTTTCTCCGAGGTTCAAAAACGTTGCGACGATTATATTGCCGAAGGTGTTACCCAGGTCTGGCTTCTGGACCCCGATTTCAAGCGCGCCTACACTGTCACCAAAACCGAAGGCCTCCGCGAGTTCAAAGGCGAGATCCTTCAGATCGCAAACCCGCCGCTGGAAATGGATCTGAGGAGGATCTTTGATTAGGACCGCGCTGGTCTGCCTGGCGGCGCGCCTTGGGGGTGATAGAGCTGGCGGAGTGAGCGATCGTGTGCGAATCGGGCTCAAGGGCGCATCGTCAACTCCGTCTCTGAATGGAGAACAACCGGAATAATTACATAGACCAGCTTCCAAAGCGTGTTGTTGGGCAGTCTGTTCGTATAGCATCTCCTATAGCCTGATCATTCGCGGTCAGATGTTCACTACTTCATGGCCCGTTCCATCCTTAAGCGCGAAAGCCGCTCCAACATCCAGTCACCATATCGGGGCTCGATATATACGGCTGGCGGATAAGCGAACCAGCAAAATCCGACATAACAAAACCATTGGGTTATTCCGCGTGTGCGAACTAATCATGCGCAGAAAACGTGGTGAGCGAATGCTGGCTCACGCAACGATCGTTTTCAGCGAGTCGAATACGATCTCACCTCCCGCTGAGCGCAGCAACCGAATCGGCCGTCAATCCCTCAACGCCCTCGATGTCTTCCCCCTCCATACGCGAAACCCCCATGCGCACGATGACCAGGCGCGCAGAGGGCACGATTACGATGTACTGCCCCAGGCTGCCGTAGGCCATAAAGGAGTCCGCCGGCATGCCGCGACGGCGATGCGGGGGCTGAACGGTGGCATGATCCCCGCGATTGGTCCAAAATCCCGCTCCGTACCCGAACGCCTCGCTGCCGCGGGTTAGCTGCGCCGAATAGTCTACCCAGCCCGCCGGCAGGATGCGCTGGCCCCCTGCCACACCGTCATCAAGATAGAGCAGGCCGAAGCGAGCCCAATCGCGCGCCGACGCCCACATGTGTGTGGCGCCTAACGGTGTGCCGACGGCGTCGAACTCGAGAGTGGAATGGGTCATACCCAGAGGGCCGAACAGTTCCCGATGAGCGAAGGTGAGGACAGAGGCAGCGTCGCCACCAACATTGTCGCGGATAATGCGCGACAGTATCATCGTGTTGCCGTTGCTGTAGCGCCAAGTCGCGCCGGGAGCCGATGTCAATTGGGCTCGCTCGGCTACCGCGGCCATGTTCGGCGTGGCGAACACCATCTGCGCTGTCGGGTCGAAGGCTGTCGCCCAGTTCTGAGTCAGGGACTGTCCGAACTCAAGGCCGCTCGTCATGCGCAGCATGCTATCGATGCTAATAGCGTGGTGCGGGTCCTTGGGATCGGACCAAGCCGCGACCGGCGCCGGCCCCGTGATGGAGATCTTCCCCTCGCGCACGAGCACGCCCAGCAGCGCGTTGGTTACCGACTTAGTCATGGACCAGCCCATGGCTCGGCGTGTCAACCCCATAGCCGGCGGCATAGCGTTCAGCGACTACCCGGCCATCGTGGACAATCACCACGGCCTTGGTCCGGCGGCGACCGCCCACGCCCGGCTCGGAGAAGGCGTGGTCTAGGGCGACGACCAGGGCGGGGTCGGTCGGCGCGACGACGTCCGGTCCTGCTATGGACGGCAGGACAGCGGGTACTGCAGGTGGCTTTCCGGCTGGCTCTGGGACTGCGCCTTGAACAACGAGGCACCCCTCAGGGCCGCGATAAACCGCGCGACTCTTGAATGCCCCTGCGAGCGTTGCGGTCACCTCGCCCATGTTGCGATCGATGTGATAACTCACCAAACTCTTGAACACGCCTAAGCTGGGAGAAATGACCTCGCGGTAGTAGCTGTCTGGCTCGAAACCGGCCACGAACAGCGCTGAGCAGAGTTGGTGAGTGACGAGATTCGGGCCGACAGCCAGGGCGCGGATTGGATTGAGACTGCCGGATACAACAAATGACATCGGGCCGCCCAGAGCGGCGAGTAGCGAGGCGAGCCACGAAGTGGAGTGACACTGATGACCTTTAATTTTGAAATGTTTGCGAGCAGTAGAAACTATGTCCATGAGACGAATATAAGTACCCCGCAATTGTCCGGACTTGAATAAACTGGCTAATATGCCGGTTGCGCCATTCCAGCTGTACGTTTGGTCGCATCGCCTACTGATGCTGGCGCCCGCCTTCGCGTCGGCTTTACACCGGCACCACGCCGCGCAAATAACATTTGGCCTGGACGGGCCAGTTG
Source organism: Bryobacterales bacterium (assembly GCA_963763545.1). Taxonomy (GTDB): domain Bacteria; phylum Acidobacteriota; class Terriglobia; order Bryobacterales; family Bryobacteraceae; genus PALSA-243. The sequence goes on along the minus strand of CAVXPE010000035.1, from coordinate 70,445 downwards.
TTTTCGAGAGTCCTCAGACGGGGTTGCAACGCGCCGATATGCTTCTGATCCCGCCAGACACGATGCACGCGCATCCGGCGTTTGGCGCCTCGGTGTTTCTTTATTTGGACCCCGAAAGTGCCGAGTGGATACGCTTTCCCGACCGCGAAGACAGTCGAATATTGCCCTTGCCCTTGAACCAGCAACTACCTCTCGTCGCTCGCTCTGCAGCGGCTGGTGACGTAAGTGCGGCGCGGTTGTTGGTGGACGGATTGATTGGAAAGTCCTCGACCCGCGGCCATCGGGACGATGCTCTGGTCTCGAACACCTGCGCGCTCATCCGCAGGAGTCTAGACGGACCCATTAGGTTGGCGGCTCTGTCGAAGGCCGTGCACCTCTCGCCTAGTCGACTGGTACACCGTTTCCGCGAAGCAACCGGCGTGCCGCTACGGCGTTATGTTTTGTGGTGTCGCCTCCGCACGGCGACGGACGCAGCGCTGCAGGGATCGAGCTTGACCGAAGCCGCTCACCTCGCCGGATTCGCGGATTCCGCACATCTGACGCGCACTTTCCGCGCTATGTTTGGCGTCGCACCGTCCGTGGTGTTCAAACCTGGCCGTGCGGGCGTCACTTTCTGCGAAAGTGTTGCGCCCACCTGAGGAAAGGAAATCGGCGGGTCAGACCCGGCGGGGCTTGCAAGCAGAAGCGCTGCGGAAAAGGCCATCTCCGGTCGGGCGGAATTCTCGAGGGGAGGCGCCTTCAAAAGACCAGGCATCACTCTCCCTGGATTTGCCGGAAACGGCGCCACTTTCAGTGTATTGCGTGCGCCGCATTGGCTTTTTCAATTCCCAAAATGAGGCTTTCCTGCAAAACCATTGCGAGCCACCTCTGCGACGAGTCGCTTCATTGCCTTAGGGTTGCGTAAAACGTGGAGGGTCGCGCCAGGTGCGTGGTTTGCAATCGCTTTCATCAGAAACGGACGGCTCCGATGTCGATACCGCAAGAGCCAGAGCCAGAAATCGGCGCGCTCGTGTGATCGCCGGGATGCTCGCCAAGCGCATCGGAGGATTGAGAAGTCCAAGAAAATGATCGTATCCGCGGCACGAAGTCGGACTTCGACCGAGTCATACGCCCCCAGATCCCCATCCATGATCCACCCGTCCTTCATGACGAGCATCTGCTGGATGTTTTCCCATTGGTCGCGCGGTGTCGCAACGAGGCCTGACTGCCAAAACAACTTATCCAGTTCTATTAAAGGCAGCCCCGTGATGTCGCCGAGGTGCGCCGCTAGTGTTGATTTGCCTGAAGCTCCAGGACCAAGGATGACGATGCGCTTCATCTCCCCCAGAATAGCCTGAGGGCACATAGCGGCTGCCGCGCCAACCGGAACTTGGGTTGCCTCGCGTCATTTGACGTCTAATGCCCGTACCGTCGAAGTGGTCCCGGTTCCACCGATAGCGTCGCCAGTACGGGAACGCCCGGGATGCTTCTCAGTCGTGAAGCCGACCTATCGTTCCTAATCGGAAATCTCCACTGTCACCAGCCGGAGCAGGCATCCAACTCGATGAGCCTGACGGGCGCCACCTCCAGAGGAGTACTCTCGGCGGCGTACAATTGTGTTGAACGAGGGTTCGGGCATGCAACAAGACGGGACCATTTCTTGGGAGCCGGTGGTGGAAATATCCACCCTCAAGCCCTGGCAGATCGTCGTTGCCGTGTTCCTGTTCGCCTGCGTCATCTATGCCGTCGTCTGGTGGGCGCGCAGGCGTGCCGAGAACAACCCCGGATTTCTGTGCCTCCGTGAGGATCATCCGGGCGCGGAAGATCCTGACTGATTGTCTTCTTAGTGAAGAGATGCCGACTTATCGTTACATATCCAAGCCCACGGCCAGCGCACACTTCCCAGATCGCCGTTTCAGGACCACGAGTCAAAGAATTTCGGATCAATTCCTTGACGCCTATGACGCCGGACGGGCGGAGTCGTGTCCTGTTCGGGAATGGCTCCGCAGCTGCGAATTGCATGGCGGGAGCTTCATCGACCCCTGCGGATTGGGAACCCTAATGCCTGAAGAAGAGACTGAAAGTCCGGAGGAGGTTCGCAGTCAACGCAGACGCTCTCTCCCGAACGTGGATGAATGAACTGAAGACGCGCCGCGTGGAGAGCGACGCGAGTAATTCGCCGTTCCAGCTTTTCTAATGGATTGTACTTTCTGTCGCCGATGACCGGGTGGCCGATCGCTGAAAGCTGAACACGGATTTGATTTTGTAATCCTGTCACCAGCGAGACTCGGACGAGCGATGCGCCCCTAAGGCGATGTTCCACGGAATAGCGAAGTTCAGCGCGAGCCGATTTTGGATCTCGTTCTGTGGTCACCTTTTGAAACATTCCTTCTTGCCGAAAGTAGTGAACGAGAGTCCCTTCTTTAATGCGGAGATGACCACGAACTGCCGCGAGATATTCCCGCACCGGGGTGTGTCGGATAAACTGTTGCACGAGTGCTTCTCGATCTGGCCAGGTTTTTGCGAAGAGCAGAATCCCAGACGTGTGACGATCGATGCGATGTACGACAAAGGCCCGTTGCCTCTTTGATTTCAGTTCTGCCGAAAGAATAGAAAGCGCAGATGGGGTATCGGAGTCATCCGCGGGCACCGCGAGCAGTTTGGCCCGCTTATTGAGGACTACAACGGCATCGTCTTCGTAAAGCACGTGAAGCTGCCGCCGATCCTGCTTTCCTAAACGGCGATCGCCCCTGGGTTGAAATCTCTTCATTGCTGAATGGCAGATTGTTCCTTTCCAGGGCTGCTCGTGAACGAGTGGTGACGCAACGCTCGATGATCCATCGCTATGCTACCAAGATCCCGGTCGGTTGACGGGTAAGCTTGAAAATACTCACTGCCACAGAGGTCCGGTTCGAAGAGATCACTTCCTGACTGCGGCGTGCCGTCCCGATGGACGCGAACGCCGTTTGGGGACGACAAGCGCGTTATCATTACCGATCCGGCCAGAATTCCCGGAAGTGTCCCGCAATTTTGTGTAAACGCCCGTTCTGGGTTAGCTTTGCGCGGCAGCTTGGATTCGATCTTCCCAAGGTCCCAGCTGCGCAGTGCAAATTGCCAATTATCGCTACGATAATTAGCAACGCAGAGAACTGGGCGACGCCACCAAACCCTAGCCGTCCCGTGACCTGCGTGTAGTCAACGGGCAGCACGAAATGGTCTTGGCAGATTTTGTGTGGCAGAAATGAAAAAAGGGCGTTGACGCTGGCCGTCGCTCCGAAGAGTTTGGCTCAGGGTATTTGCCCCTTTAGATCGCGGACAGAAAGTCCTAGTGCGATAATACCACCGGTGCTGGTCCCGGTCAAGCCCGATGAGGAAGTGATTGCCGCTCGGCTCTTGGAGTTCTTGCCGGCTGCAACTCCTTGGCACCGAAGGCTTTGGAACACCAGCCTACTCCTCGGACTTCGTGAGGTGCTCGAAGCCGCCGAAGCCGCGCGTGCCAGTGTCTTGAGCGAAGAATCCGTCAAGGCGACCGCGAGCACCTGCGTTCGTCTGGCGGGGCTCGACCCCGGATTGGGTGGCGAACAGGCGGTGCGCACGCTCCAACACGCCTTGACCGGACGACTTCGGTATGACGGCCTGGACTACCACACCGTCAGCCACATTGCCGAGGACCTCGAATCGCACTACCTCCAACGCTGGGCCGACGCGATCCGTGGTGCCAATCCTCCCAAGCTCGAACGTACCGCAAGATCAATCGCGGCATACCTTTTAGACCTGGGGTTCGGACCGAACTATCTGCACCGCTGGTGGACGTACAAAATAGCCCACGAAGCCACGGCGTACTCGCTAGCAGACGTGGTTGAACAGGCGCATACGCTCGCGCGGCGACCGATACAAGCCTTCCAGGTACTCCTTGCATTCCAGTCCTCACCACGATCCAGGGCAGGCTACCCGCCCGACTGGCTGACGCCAGGGCAAGTGAGCGCATGGCTAGCCGCAAACAACTTCGCCCCGGCCGGTCCCGGCATTAAGGGCGGCCTGATTCGCGCCATTGAGGCACGCGACCCGGACACCGCGGCAGAACTCGCAGGGGAGTTCATTGACAACCTCACCGCCAGGGCAAGCGTTGGAACCGGTGACGATATCGACGCAACACAACATGTCTGGGTAGCAGGCGAACGAGGACCGACCCAACTGAAGCGCCGCCTTCGTGGTGTGCGGGTGCGAGCACTGTATCGCGAAGGTCAAATCATCCCAACGCCAAATCAGCACAGCATTCTCGATCCCGTGATTGAAATGTTGTCGCATTTGGAGCGCAGCTCCCCCAGCGCTGCCGTTGCCGGCGGATGGGCCGCGATCGAAGCGCTCCTCAGCGAACCCAACGACCGCGGCGGCGCGGCCGAACGACTGGCGTCCCTCGTCGCGTGCTCCTTTCCCCGAGCGGAACTCACCGTGTTGTCGTACCTCTTGCAACGCAGCGAGCCGAGCTTGGCCGCGGACCTCGCCAACTGCGCTGAAAATCGAGACCGTTCACTCGTGGTTGCCCGAGCTATCCGCGCAGGCCAGCAGCTCACCCTCCCAAACCTCTCCGAGAAAGCCGCCCTGTCCCGCATGGTGAAACTCCTCGCATCGCCGCGAAAAACGCTGGAGGATCTTCGCACACACATCACGGATTCCTTCACTAGGCTCTACCGCCAACGGAATCTCGTCCTGCACTGGGCAAAAACGGATGGAGTGGCGTTGCGCTCCAGCCTCCGCACCACTGCGCCGCTCGTCGGCGCGGGCATGGATCGGATTGCCCACGCATGGTACGTGGACAACTTGCGGCCAATCGAACTTGCTGCCCGTGCCCGTGTCGCGCTGGCGACCGTCTCAGACACAAACATCGAGTCCTGCATCGACCTGCTCGCCTGACTCCGCTTGTCCTGTTCATCAAGCACGGGACATCGGCGAAGCACTCAGGACGTGGCGGGCACGACAATGTCTTCTACTCGTCGTCGTAGACAGGAATGTCCTGCATCAGTTCGTTAATATGGGATTCTGTGAGCCGGTTCGCCGTGAGGAGGCGCAGCCATTCCTTCGTCACCGGTCCGGCACCAGTGGCTCGGTATTCAGCATAGGCGTCCCTGAACTCCATCCAGCTCTTGTTCGCCTTGTTCAGAAGCCGGTATGCCTTCCTGCTCCGTGTCCCATCAAGCCGTGACACCACATCCGCCAGCAATTGCTCATTCTCTTCCAGTTCGACTTTGGCTTGGGCAGCCATCTCCGGATACGTCGTTGGCGCATTGGGGAAGAGCCGTCCGTAGAGCACCTCATTCAGAGCGCAAGCGAATTGGTCAGCGGCGGCCAAAAATCCCGTGATATCCCGACGCTCGTACACTTCATTGCGTGGAGCCTCGTGGCACAGGATATGCCGAATCTCAAACAGACGCGAGAGCCGACTGCACATCCGGTCCGGATCTTTCACGATACGGGTGCCAGCCTGCCGTTCCTCGCTGCCTTCGTACAAACACTGATCCATCAGGTAGCGATGGACATAGACGGCCTGCTGCATCAATGGCAGGACGTCTTCACCCAGCAGCACCTTGAAGACCCCCATGATCTGACCAACGTTGTTCAGAGAAATACCGTGCGCTACTGCATCTCCCAGCGTGATCAGGTTCCCGATCTTCCGCACGGACCCAAAGTCAAACTTGAAATCCACCTTGAGGTCGCCAGCCCGCTCAACAAAAGGGCTTCCATGATCGATCAAGGCCGCAACCCAACCTTTGGTAAACACCTCCAGCAGCGTCACCGCACGAATCAGGAAAAAGTCATCCGTGACGCTGTCTCCGGCCCTGGCCTTTACCCAGTGCCGCTGGAGGGCATCAAACTGTCGGCTCACCCCCTCGGCATCCCGCGGAGCGCGGCGCTTGATGTCGGCAATTTCAGCTACACGATCACGCGTCGCCATAAAGGTCCGCTCCTAAGGCATCGTAGCGCAAGCGCTGGGAACCACGTCTCGCGCCCGCTCGCCGCTTCGAATGCGATTCGGCCACGACCTGCTCCTGTGCGCCGCTATACCGCTTCCCTTAGCCCGCCCTTAGCCCTTCCCCCTCGGTTTCTTCCTTAATGGCATCATTGATCGCTTGGCCGATTGCCTGCGCGACTGCTGGTACGACGCTGTTGCCGAGTCGCTTAATGCAGTCCACCCTAATGGGAACGCCCCGTGCAGTGCGGGCTATTGCCGCTTTCCCAATGTCGAGCAGTGCAGGCAGCCGCAAGCGGCGCCTTGAGGGACATCGGAATAGTCTATCGCCTCGTTTGGTGCCTTGCGGCGGCCGTTCGGCCGGCATTCCAAGCCGTCCGTTACACGGATTACTCCCGGGAAGTCGGCATTTCGCCTCTGATTGGCCCGAAGTCCCGTTCTGGGAAGTTTCATCGAAATCCGTCCCGACAAACACGCTTGCGGCCGCCGACTTGGCCCCGGACTGGACTGCGGGATCACTCCCGTGAAGTCCAGGTCACGTCAATTGGCCGTAACGCCCCCGACTCGTGGGTAATGCATCGGCAGATTCCGTCCGAATCGTCGCATTTCGGAAATTATGCGCGCCCGAGCGCGTTTATCGGACGCCTGTCGAATTATCAATAACTCCATTTATGAATGGAGAAAAACCTGAACGATTGCGTGGACCAGCTTCGAAAGGGAGTCGTTAGTCAGTCTGGTCGTCTAGCATCCCCTACGGCATAATCATCGCGGCGCCCCCCAGGACTCGCGACTGCAGCTCAGGATCTCCGCGTCCGGCGGCGCTCCCGCTTTGCCGCAATAGAACGCACATGTTCGCCTTGGTACTCGTCAGATGTTCACCCCTTCATAGCCCGTTCCATCCTCAACCGCGCGAGCCCTCCAAAACCCAGTCCTTCGAAAACGCTATTTTTAAGTCATTGATTCCATGGCCCCAGCCGAGGGATTGGCTTCCAAATTAATCCGCGAAATTCGGATCCGACGTGAATGGAGGGTATACCCCCAGCGCGCGCATTTCAAGCACGGCGGGAAGGGGCTGTCTGTGTTGCAGGCACCCGCCAGCGCAGTCGTGGACCGCTTCGATGCACGATCGCCGCGCCCGTTTTCATCCCCGGTTGTGGCAGCCGCCATGAGGCATTCACAAGACTTCGAAAATCGCTAACCGCCATCCTATCAACCACCTACACTCCTCCACCACCCCGCCGCCTTTTCCCCGCCCGCTACCATGAAATAGGGGAAGAAATTCCCCCGAAACGGATTCTCACTATGATCGAAACCAACGAAACCCCTGAGCCAAACGAAGCACCCGCCAAAAAACCCATCAGCGAAGCCAAACTGCTCGCCAACCGCCGGAACGGCGCCCTAAGTCATGGACCTGTGACTGCTGAAGGCCGCCGCCGTTCCAGCTTGAACGCTTATAGGAACGGGCTGAACGGGCAAATCGTCTGCTCGAGTCCCGGAAGAGCTTGTGGCTTTCAAGTCCTTCTGTTCGGAGATCCAAACCGAACTCGCCCCTGTGGGCGCCATCGAAAGGTTTTACGCAAAATCCATTTCGGAGAACATGTACAGGCTTGAGCGGGCTCGTTCTCTGGAAATGGGGATGTTTTCAAACGGGCACCGCGACCATGTCGACGAGATGCAATCCGGACATCCGGAAGCCGATACAGCCTTCGCCGCCTCTCGTACTTTCCTGGAGCAAGCCCATGAGTTTCACTTGCTCACAGGTTACGAAGTGAAGATTCTGCGGGCTCTGGAAAAGCATCAGGCCCACTTGAAGGCCCTCCAGGACGCACGCAAAGCCGCTCACGAAATAGCCGTCGAGCAAGCTACGCAATTCGTCGAACTGGCTGAAGCCATGGAAGAAACCTACGAGCCGGGTGAAGACTTCACGCCCGCCTCCGCCCACGGTGGGTTCGTTTTTTCTCAGACCGAAATCGATCGCCGCCGCGTGCGCGCCGCGCACCTGCGCGCCGCCCGGATCTACCATTTTGAGGGCAAATTGCCGAAGGGTGGCGCCCAAACCGGATGGTAAAACCGAGCTTCGCGTCGCATAATCGTCTTCCGCGAGGTCAAAATTGATGAGCCAGCCACATCCCACGCCAGACGTGTGCGCCAACGTGGCGACAGGCCTCCTGGTCTGCGCGATCCCCGGTGCAGCCACTCGCCTCTCTGCCCATCCACCCGCGCCGCCCCCGCCGCCGCTTATCCCCATCGCGCACAACTACTTCCTCCGTTGTCCTCCGTGGTTTCACCCCTTGACTCCGGCGTCTGGGCTAACTATAATTGCGCCGGGATGGTACATTGTGCCGGGAAGTTTACAATTGCCCGGCCGGGCCTCTCTACGTCGGAGAGTTGGATGAAAAAAGTCTTAACGGTAGGCCCTTCGCTGTATCTCTTTGCAGTCCTCGCCCACGCCCAAACCCACCCGCAGCCGGCCTTCGCTACCGAAGCCACCCAGCGTGCTTTCCTCAATCAATATTGCGGCTATTGCCATAACGATCAGACCAAATCCGGCAGCATGTCGCTTTCGAAACTCGATCTCGTCCACATCGCCAAGAACGGCGACCTGCCCGAGAAGATGATCAAGAAGGTGCGCGTCGGCCTCATGCCGCCGCCGGGCATGCCGCGTCCGAAGCCGGCCGTGATGAATGCCTTCGCGGCGTCGCTCGAAAACTGCCATCGATCGCGAAGCCGCGCTCCATCCCAATCCAGGCCGCCCGCCGCTGCATCGCCTCAACCGCACCGAATACGCCAACGCCGTTCGCGACCTGCTTAAGGTTGATGTGGATGTCTCGAGCCTTCTCCCGGCCGACGACATGAGCCACGGCTTCGACAACATGGCCGACGCCCTCACCTTCTCGCCCGCGCTCATGGAAGGCTACATCCGCGCCGCCGGACGCATCAGCCGCGAAGCCGTCGGCGATCCCGGCGCTCGCGCCATCACGCAGAGTTACTCATTGCCGCGCGTCACCAATCCAGCTTCGCCACGTGGAAGGCACGCCGCTCGGCACCCGCGGCGGCATCGCCGTCGTCCACGATTTCCCCGCCGATGGCGAGTACGTTTTCAAGATCGGCCTCTACTACGCCGCCACCGGCGCTCTGTACGGACAGAACCAAGGTAAAGGACAATTCATCGAAGTCGCCGTCAACGGCGCGCGCGCCGCGCTGATCGAAATCAACCCCTCCATCACGCTCGCCAAAGACGGCATCAAGACCGACGCCCATCCACGTCCTGGCCGGCCCGCAGCGCATCTCCGCGTCATTCGTGCAGAAGTTCGATGGACCCATCGAAGACGAATATCACATGGTGGAGCAGACGCTGGTCGATACGCAGGTCGGCAGCCTCCCCGGCATGACCACCATCCCCCACCTGCACGAGTTCAGCGTCACCGGGCCTGTGAAAGTGGAAGGCGTTTCCGATACGCCCAGCCGCCGCAAGATCTTCTCCTGCCGCCCCGCGGCGGGCGCGGACGAAATCCCTTGCGCCAAACAGATCATCACGGCTCTGACTCGCCAGGCATGGCGCCGTCCGGTTGATGCCAACGATCTCGAGGCTCTGCTGAGCTTCTATCAATCCGGAAAAAATGAGGGCGGCTTCGAAACCGGCGTCCGAACCGCCATCCAGGCCATCCTCGCCAACCCCGAATTCGTCTTCCGCTTCGAGCGCGTCCCTGCCGGCGTCGCGCCCGGCCGCAACTATCGCATCACCGATCTTGAACTCGCCTCGCGCCTCTCGTTCTTCTTATGGAGCAGCCCGCCCGATGAACAACTCATCGCGCTGGCAGCCGAGAACAAGTTGCACGATCCCATCACGCTCGAAAAGCAGGTCAAGCGCATGCTCGCGGACCAGCGCTCAGAGCCCTGACGAGCAACTTCGCCGTCGAATGGCTGCACCTGCAGAACCTGAATGGCGTCAATCCCGATCTCTTCCTCTTCCCCAATTTCGACCGCACGCTCACCGATTCCATGCGCCGCGAAACCGAGCTGCTCTTCGATAACGTGATGCGCGAAGACCGCCCCGTGACGGAACTTCTCACCGCCAATTACACCTTTGTCGATGAGCGGCTGGCGAAGCACTACGGCATCCCCAACATCATGGGCAACCGCTTCCGCCGCGTGCCCGTCACTGATCCCAATCGCTATGGTCTGCTGGGCCAAGGCAGCATCCTGACGCTCACTTCGTACTGCCATTCGGACGTCGCCCGTGCAGCGCGGCAAATACGTGATGGAAGTGCTGCTCGGCACGCCGCCTCCGCCTCCGCCGCCTAACGTGCCCGCGTTGCCGGAGAACTCCGATAGCCGCACCGGCCATGCCGCGAAGCTTCTGTCCGTCCGCCAGCGTCTGGAAGAGCACCGCTCCAACCCGGCCTGCGCCGGCTGCCACAAGATGATGGACCCCATCGGCTTCTCGCTCGAAAACTTCGACGCCGTGGGCGTCTGGCGCACCAATGACAGTGGATTCCGCATCGATGCCTCCGGCCAGATGTTCGATGGCGCCAAGCTCGATGGTCCGGCCAGCCTGCGCCAGGCGATCCTGAATCACTCCGATGCGTTCATTTCCGCATTCACCGAGAATCTTCTGGCCTATGGCCTTGGCCGCGTGATCGATTCAGCCGATATGCCCACGGTTCGTTCCATAGACCGCGCTGCCGCAACGCGTAACAATCAGTTCTCGTCCTTCGTCCTGGCAATAGTGAAGAGCGAGCCGTTCCAATACCGCCGCGCCGAAGCATTAGTGGCGCAGGCCTCCCGGCCTGCGCAGGGTTCATCCAGCAATACAGGTCCCAACAATTAGGAGCCTCATATGCAATTTCTCACCAAAAAGCACCTCTCCCGCCGCACCGTCCTTCGCGGCATGGGCGCCGCTCTCTCGCTGCCCCTGCTCGATGCCATGGTCCCGGCGCAAACGCCGCAGGTGAAGACCGCCGCGGCCGTCAAACCGCGCTTCTGCGCCATCGAAATGGTGCATGGCGCCGCCGGCAGCACCGGCGAGGGCACGGAGAAGCATTACTGGTCTCCCGCCAAAGAGGGCTCCGATTTCGAGTTCAGCCAGACGCTCGAACCCCTCGCGCCCTATCGCGACTACGTCACCATTGTCAGCAACACCGATCTTCACCCCGCCACCGCGTGGGCCGCGGCCGAAGAGGGCGCCGACCATTTCCGCTCCAGTTGCTGCTACCTCACCGCCGCTCATCCCAAGATGACCGAAGGCTCCGATTATTACCTCGGCATTTCGCTCGATCAGCTCTACGCGCAGCAGCTCTGCCAGGATACGCCGCTGCCGTCAATCCAGCTCTGCCTCGAAATGGTGGATTCTTCCGGCGCCTGCGATTACGGCTACGCGTGCGTCTACGCCGATACCATCAGTTGGTCTTCGCCGACCATGCCCCTGCCGATGACGATCGATCCGCGCATGGCGTTCGAGAATCTCTTCGGCGAAGGCGGCACTCCCGAAGAGCGCGCTGCGCGCCAGAAGGTCAATAGCAGTATCCTCGATTGGATCTCGCACGACGTCAACCGCCTCCAGAAGAACCTCGGCGCCAGCGATCGCAGCCGCCTCAACAATTATCTGGACGACGTGCGCGAAATCGAGCGCCGCATCCAGCGCATCGAAAAGTACAACTCGAGCGGCGAAGCCCGCGCGCTGCCCGAAGCGCCCCTCGGCGTGCCCGATAAGTACGAAGAACACTTGCGCCTGATGTTCGACCTGCAGGCCCTGGCCTTCATGACCGAAACCACGCGCGTCTCCGCCTTCAAGATGAGCCGCGACGTCAGTGGACGCGTATGGCCGGAAAGCGGCGTCAAGACGCCGTTCCACCCCTGCTCGCATCACGGCGAAACCCCGGCGCGCGTTGCCGAGTTCGCGAAGCTCAATCGCTATCACGTCAGCCTGCTTCCGTATTTCTTCGACAAGCTCAAGAACACGCCCGATGGCGATGGCAGCCTGCTTGACCATTCCATCATTCTTTACGGCAGCCCCATGGGCGATTCCAACGTCCACAACCACAAGCGCGTACCGCTCGTTATGCTGGGCCACGGCGGCGGAATCAAAGGCAACCAGCACATCGCCACCAAGGACGAAACCCCCATGGCGAACGTGCTCCTGAGCATCGCCCAAAAGCTCGGCGTGAAGACCGAAAGCTTCGGCGATAGCAACGGGACCCTCGCCATATGAGAAACCAATATGGCCATTGTGGGGCCGCCCTTCCGGGCGGCCGCCGGGCTTCTGCCCGGCGCTCGGGCCGTAAACTCTTCGGCATTGCAGCGAGCGCCGTCGGCGTTCTTGTTTTTTCCTTCTTCCTCACCGCCCAGCAGCCCGACACCCGCGTCGCCGATGCGGCCGCTGCCGGCAATCGCGCCCTTGTCCGCACGCTCCTGCAACAAAAAGCCGACGTGAACGCCCCCCAAGGCGATGGCGCGACGGCGCTCCACTGGGCCGCCTCGAACGAAGATCTAGATATGGTGAAGCAACTTCTCGCCGCCGGCGCCAACGTCAACGCCGCCACGCGCGACAACGCCATCACCCCGCTTTTCATGGCTTGCACCAGCGGCAACGGTGATATCGTCGAAGCCCTCCTGGCCGCTGGCGCCAGCGCCAACTCCGTCAAGTCCAACGGAACAACCGCCCTCATGATCGCCTCCGCATCCGGCAGCGCCGGCGCCGTGAAAGCGCTGCTCGATCACGGCGCCGAAATCAACGGCAAGGAATCGGTGCATGAGCAGACGGCTCTCATGTTCGCCGCCGCGCTCAACCGCGTAGACGTGGTGAAGCTTCTGGCGCAGCGCGGCGCGGACGTCAACATCGCGAGCAAAAAAGCCACTCTCGAGCGCGTTCGTTTCGATCAGGATGGCAACGTAGTCGAAACGCCCGCCGCCGGCGCAGCCGCCGGAGGCCGTGGTGGACGCGGTGGTCGTGGAGGCCGCGGTGGTCGGGGCGCAGCGCCTGCCACTCCCGCAAAGGCCGAAACCAAAGCCGAAGCCGACGCCCGCGATGAAGCCGCCGATGCGGAAGCCGCGGCCGACGCCGCCAAAGCCGCCCGCGAGGCCGCCGTTTCGGATCTCGATCCTCTCTCCCGCGCATTCGGGCTCAAAGGCGCCGAGGCGCGTTTCGCCACGCCCAAGGCAGTCGCCGGCGACGTCGCCGCGCGCGCTCCCCGCCGCGTCGGCGCCGAAGTGATGGGCGGCATGACCGCTCTGCTTTACGCCGCGCGCGAAGGGCACTTCGAAACCGCCCGCGCTCTCGTCGAAGCCGGCGCGCATCTCGATCAGGTGAACGGCGATAAGTACAGCCCGCTCGTCATGGCCATCACTAACGGCCATCTCGACCTCGCGCAATATCTCGTCGATCGCGGTGCCGATCCGAACCTCCTTACTAACGCCGGTTTACCCGCGCTCTACGCCGTTATCGACGTGCAATGGGCGCCGCACGCCTGGTTCCCGCAACCGTCCACCGAGCAGGAGAAGACTGGCTATCTCGATCTGATGAAGTCGCTCATCGAGCACGGCGCGAAAGTCAACGCGCAGATCGACGAGAAGCTCTGGTTCCGCTCCTTCACCAACGATTTCACCTGGGTCGATCCCGCCGGCGCCACCGCCTTCTGGCGCGCCGCGCAATCCAGCGACACGGCCGCCATGAAGCTGCTCATCGAGCACGGCGCCGATCCCAAGCTCGCCACCAAAGCCGGCGACACGCCGCTGCACGCCGCCGCCGGAATCGGCTGGGCGGCCAACTGGACCGTCAATGCGCCGGTACCGCTCATCGACGCCGTGAAGTATTGCGTCGAGTTGGGCAACGATGTGAACGCAGTGGATAACCGCGGCTACACGCCGCTGCACGGCGCCGCCTATCTCGGCAACAACGACATGATCAACTTCCTGGTGAGCAAGGGCGCCAAAGTGACCGTCAAGAGCAAGGCCGGCGATTCCCCCGCCGACATGGCGAACGGCCCCACGCGCTTCGGCCAGCCCCATCTGGAAAGCGTCGCGCTGCTCGAAAAGCTAGGCTCGCCCAATTCGCACAACTGCCGTTCCGATCAATGCGTGGTCGCGGCCAAAGCCAACATCTACAATCGCCCCTTGAGCGCCGCCGAACAAGTCGATAAGGACGCGCTCGACAAGTTCGCGACGTCGCTAGGATTGCAGGAAGCCGTGTACACTCCAGACGGCGCCCCAGCCGGCCGAGGCGGCCGTGGCGGTCAGTAGGATAGGCCTCCTGGCCTGTCCACGCAGGCGGAGCCTGCGCATCCTGATCTGTCCCGTACTCCTCGCAGCGGCAGCACAAAATCCCTATCGCGCTACGATTCCACCCGATCACGCCGCTATCCACTACGCCACCGCTCCCACCGCCGACCCAGCCGCGAAGCTCGATCGCCTGCGAGCGCCCCGCTAGACCTGCCAGCCCTTCTCCACGCCCTCAACATCGACGCCTCCTCGCAAGCTCTGGTCTTCGCCAAAGACAGCTTCCAAGCCTCGCGCATCTCCCCGCGCAACCCGCGCGCCATCTACTTCACCGACGATGCCGCCGTCGGCTGGGTGCGCGGCAGCCAGGACCTCGAAATCGCCGCGACCGATCCTCACCTCGGCTCCGTCTTCTACAAATACTCCACCGAAACCGGCCGCCTCACCCGCGAGACTGTCTGCCTGCAATGCCACCAGGGCGCCGCGACGCTCGGCGTCCCCGGCATCTTCGTCGGCTCCGTCTTCCCCGATTCCACCGGCACGCCCTCGCGCGACGGCGCCATCATCACCGACCACCGCACCCCGTTCGCCGACCGCTGGGGAGGCTGGTACGTCACCGCGCTCCACGGCGAGCAGCCCGACCGCGCCAATGGCGTCGCCTCCGACCCCGCCGAGCCGCGCGCCATCGCCAACGACGCAAGCGCAATCTCGCAAGCCTCGCGAAGGAAGTCAACCTAGCGGGCTATCTCGAACCGACGAGCGACATGGTCGCCCTCATGACCTTCGAGCATCAAACCCAGATGACCAACCTGATGACGCGCCTCGCTTGGGAATCGCGCATCGCCGAAGCCGCTCACAAGCCCTTGCCCGATGTCGAAGAGATCGTAGCCTATATGACCTTCCGCGACGAAGTCCCGCTCCCCGAGCCGGTCGAAGGCTCGTCCCGCTTCGCCGGCGATTTCGCCCGCCGTGGCCCGTTGCGCGAGTTCGATCTGCGCACTCGCCTCTTTCGCTATCCCTTGAGTTACATGATCTACAGCGCCCAATTCAACGCGCTGCCGGATGGCGTTCGGAACCGCATCTATCGCCGCTTATTCGACGAGCTACGCGCAAAATCCCCCGAAACCGTCGAGATCCTGCGCAAAACCAAGCCCGATCTGCCAGAATATTGGAGAACCCATGAGTGATCTTCGAATAAGCCTGCTCGCGATGTGCCTTCTGCTCTCCCCGCTCGCGGCCCAGGATGTGGCCAAGCAGGACACAGCCAAGCAAGACGCGGCCAAGCAGGACAATGCCAAGAAGGCCCCGCCTCCTCCTCCCACGAATCTCAAAGTGCTGAAAGTAAGCTCCGGCGCCGAGGTCGTGCAGATCATGCATACCTTCACCGCGGCGCTAGGCCAGCAATGCACATACTGCCACGTGGCAGGCAACTACGCCAGCGACGAGAACCCGAAGAAGGAAATGGCGCGCAAGATGATCCGCATGACGCAGCAGATCAACACCAATTTCCCCGATAGCAAGATGTACGTCTCCTGCTACACCTGCCATCGCGGCGACGCGCAGCCGAAGACCGCGCCGGAGCCGAAGGCCGGCCAGTAGGCCTTTCGAAGTGTTCACTGTTTCCCGAAGTCGATTGTCGATTCCGCCTCGAACTTGCGATAACCGGCAAAAGTCGACGATGTTGCCGATTTGCCGGAATTCCTCTCCATATGAGATTCGGAACGAGAGGGTAGCAGGTAATTGCGCCCGGCAACGTCGATGAAGTCGTAGTCCACCTCCACCGAAGATTGTAGAATTCCCGATGAGGGCGGGATATCGTCGGCGATCGCCGAGAGGCGAAGCACCCTGGACGTTTCGCTATCGAGGACCACTTCGCCATGATAGCCCGCCGCAGACGCCACCAAGTTTCCGGCGGACGCCCGGGCGCCCAACATGTAATGCGACTTGGCGCGCGCGATGCGGTACGTATAGACAGCGGCATGGTGTTTGCGGAGATCGGACGATGCCTTCCAGGCGAAATCGGCGGCTGAGGACGGGTCGAAAACACCCAGCAGCAAGCTGCCGAATTCGCCCGCGGAGATGAGTCCGTCCAGCGATTCGAAAGACTGATTCGTCGCCGACTCCATTGATGGTGAGAAGCTTGTACTGCTCCTTCTGCCCGAAATAGCTGAGCTGGAGGGTCAGGCGGTCGGCCTTGATATTGGTGGGGCTGGTACGGTCTGTCCGCTGCACATTCTCCGTGCAGATGAAATCCGGCAGCTTGCCGCTGTAATGGATCGCGATTTCCCTGGCGGCATCCAGCGTATGCTGCTGCGCCTCGGGAGTGGGGCGTTGGGCCGCAGCCGGCGCGCACGCCAGCAAGCCAAGGAGAACGAGCGTCCAGCGGCGTTGCATGCCCAATCGAAGAACCGGGATTTCCATTTGTGACCTCGCGGTAGTGTACACCCCGCGCTGGCAAGCCGTCAAACGCTCACCCACAACGCGTGCTACACTC
Organism: Bryobacterales bacterium; assembly: GCA_963763545.1. Taxonomy (GTDB): domain Bacteria; phylum Acidobacteriota; class Terriglobia; order Bryobacterales; family Bryobacteraceae; genus PALSA-243. The sequence continues at coordinate 53,790 of CAVXPE010000035.1, read as the reverse complement.
CACCTCAGTTCATATCGAGGGAGGCTGGAGTAGCTCATGCCTACGAACATCCCCGTAATCCTGAAGTCCTTGGCGTTCGCCCTTCTCTTATCGAGGACAACAGTGGCCCAGAAGGCGGTGCTCCCGCCGGCCACGCCGCCAGGCGGTCCCTTTGTCTGCACGGAACTGATCGGTCTTTACTCCAGCGGCGAATGGTGGGACGGAGGTTTTTACAATGGTCTTGGCGATCTCAAGACCAGATGGCAGGGCCGATTTTCTCACTACGGTTATACGTACGAATACGCCAAACCCGATAGCTATGCGTGGAGCCCGACCAACGTCGGCGGAGTGAATAACGTACGATTGACCGCCCCTTGCGCCCAAAACGGGGAGGCGCCGGACAGGATTGTCTATCAGGCATGGTCCTGGGAGCTAACGTCCGAAAAGGCCTGGGTAGATAGTCTGGAGGCCGCGCTGGCAACCATTCGCGCCAAACGTCCCAGCGCCAAGCGAATCGATATCATGACGATCATTCGCTGTCCGATGAACGGATGGTGTCATTCCGACAAACCGCCGCTTGGACCGAACACCGACCACGACGCTAAGCAGCAGGATTGTCATGTCCCCGAGTATGTGGATTCCGCTCTTGCAAAGGTGGCGGCGAACCATCCTAATTTGGTCTCTGTGACGCCTAAATTCGAAGCCGTAAGTTGCGCCGCGAAGATCGACGGGATTCATTTGCACGAACAGAACGGACCGGCGGCCGTGTTCATCGCGGCTTACTACAAAGCTAGGCCCTAACCCCCGTTTAAGACAGCAATGCGAATCAACCGGCGCGAAGCTTTGGCTCTCTGTGCCACCTCACTAATGGCGCAAACGCGGCCGAGGGTCGCCATCACCATGGATGATGTCCGGTGGCAAATCATCCCCGAGGATCGGCGGCCCGAAGCGGAAGAACGCTTGTTAGAGCATGTGGGGAAGTCCCGCGCTTTCCTGTTCGCGACCGGCGTGAATGTGGACAACGCGCACGGCTCGGGTATTCTGAAAAACTGGAATGCGGCCGGCCACCGGATCGGAAACCACACCTATAGGCATCAAGCCTTGCTTGGGAAGATCGCGCCGGACGCATTCGAGCAAGACATTCTGCGCAACGAAGAGTTGCTGCGCGGCTACTCGGGTTTCCGGAAATGGTTCCGTTTTCCCGCGCTTAAGGAAGGTCCGAACCGCGAACTCCGTGACCGCTTCCGCTCCTTCCTCGCCTTGCATGGTTACCGCAACGGCGCTGTTACCATCGACGCGTCCGATTGGTACTACAATCAGCGTCTCCTCGCGCGCATCGAGGCCGATCCCGGTTTCGACGTGAACCGTTACCGGCAGCCCTACCTGGACCATATCTGGGATCGGACACAGTTCTACGACAAACTCTCGCGCGACGTGCTGGGTCGTAGCGTGCCGCATACGCTCTTGATCCACTACAATCTACTGAACGCTCTGTTCTTGGGCGACGTATTAGCGATGTTTCGTTCGAAGGGGTGGGGCGTCATCGGAGCGGACGAGGCGTTCTCCGATCCGGTATTCGACCGCCATCCCGACACCGTCCCCGCCGGCGAGAGTTTGATTTGGGCCCTGGCAAAGGAAACCGGCCGTTTTGAGGATCGCCTGCGCTACCCCGGAGAGGACGACGCGTACGAAAAACCGATTCTCGACCGTCTGAGACTCTAACCCGCGGTGTGACAACGGCTCGCTCGTGGGGCAGAACGTATGGCGCTGCGCCTCGCGAGTGGGGCGTTGGGTCACAGTCGCCCCCGCCGCCGCGCCGAAGAAAATGACCGTCCAGCACCGTCGCTACTGAATCGAAGAATCGGGATTTCCCACGTCGTCACTTCGTGGCTTGGTAGTGTATACCCCGGCGCCCGGGCGGGCATTACATGAAGTAGTCTTTGACCTTCTCGAACAGGCCCTTTTCCGCCGGCGAATTATCCACCGGCAGCGTGTCGCGCAACTGCTCCAGCAATTTCCGCTGTTCGCGCGAAAGCTTCGCGGGAATCTTGACTTCCACGTGCACGTAGAGATCGCCGCGCGAGCTGCTGTTCAGCACCGGCACGCCCTTATTGCGGAAGCGGAACTGCGCGCCGTTCTGCGTGCCTTCCGGAATCTTCAGCATGCTCGGCTCGCCGAGCGTCGGAACTTCGATTTCGCATCCCAGCGCGGCCTGCGCGATATTCAGCGGAATGGTGCAGTGCAGATCGTTCTCCTGGCGCTCGAAGAACGGGTGCTCCTTCACCTTCAGGAACACGTAAAGATCGCCCGCAGGGCCGCCGTGAAAGCCGGGTTGGCCCTCGCCCGAGAGGCGCATGCGCGTGCCCGTATCCACGCCCGGCGGAATATTGATCTTCAGCTTGCGCTGCACCTGGCGGTACCCCTGCCCGCGGCACTCGCTGCACGGATTGCGGATCACCTGGCCTGCCCCATTGCAGGTGCTGCAGGTGCGGCGGATGGAAAGAAAGCTCTGCTGATAGATCACCTCGCCGCGTCCATGGCAGGTGGGGCAGGTAGCGGGACTCGTGCCCGGCTCCGATCCGGAGCCTTTGCAGCGGCCGCACGCTTCCATGCGCGGAACCTGGATATCGGCCGTCATGCCGAACACGGCTTCTTCGAAAGCGATCTCCAGATCGTAGCGGAGATCTTCGCCGCGTTGCGCGCGCGTGCGGCGCTGCGCCGCCCGCCGAACATATCGCCGAATCCGAATAAATCGCCCAGAATGTCGCTGAAGTCGGCGAACGCCTCGGGGTTGAATCCGCCGCCGTTGCCGCTGCCTTGCAAGCCCGCGTGGCCGAAGCGGTCGTAGGCGGCGCGCTTCTGCCCGTCGCTCAGCACGCTGTACGCTTCCGAGGCTTCCTTGAAATTCTCCTCCGCGCGCGGATCGTCGGGATTGCGGTCCGGATGGAACTTCAGCGCCAGCTTGCGGTAGGCCTGCTTGATCTCCGGATCGCCGGCTTCCCGGCCGACGCCGAGAATTTCGTAGTAATCTCTTTTCGCCACGGATGCTCACTGATGTTTTACGGTCTCACCGCGACCCTCACCATGGCGGGACGCAGCAGCTTTCCTTTGAAATTATATCCTCGCTGAAACTCGCCCAGAATCGTCTGGTCCTCCGCCTCTTCCGTCTCCACGCGCTCCACGGCCTGGTGCAGGTTCGGATCGAACGTTCGCCCTTCCGTCTCGATCGGCTCCAGGCCCAGCTTCTTGAGGGTATCGGACATGCGCTGGTAGATCAATTCGACGCCCTTGGCATAGTTGCGGTCGGCGGTCTCCACCTTCAGCGCGCGCTCGAAATCGTCCAGGATCGGCAGAATGTCCCTCACCAGATCCATGGCGGCGAACTGCAGATATTCGCATCGTTCCCGTCTCCGCGCGGCGGCGCGCGTTGTCGAATTCGGCGCGCGCGCGAAGCAGACGGTCCTGCAAGTCGGCCTTTTCGGCAGCAAGCTGGTCGCGTTCGGCAGTCACCGCCGCGAGCGGATCGCGTTCCGGCTGTTCGCCCCGCAGTTCGGCGTCTCCGTTTTCGGCGGCTGTTGGCGCGGAGTTTTCGGGATTGCTCTGGTTACCACAGTCTTTAGATTAGCAAAAAGAGAGCTTTCAGCCCATCAGCGGTCAGCTTTCAGCCTTGGAGCAACGCGGTCACTTGTAAGCTGATCGCTGAAAGCTCTATCTACAGCTGCGCGTTTTCGAGCGCCCGGCTGGTTTCGAACACCGCCGCCATGGCGCGCTCATAATGCATCCGCATCGGCCCAAGACCGCCACTTTGGCCGGCAGGCCGCTCGCCAATTGCACCGTCATGCCGATCAACGCCAGACCCTTCATGGCCGGGTGCGCCTCTTCCAGACCCACATGCACCGCCAGTTCGCCCGGCGGCTGTTCCAGGAACCGGTCGAGCATCTCGATCAGACGCCGCTTTTCCTCGAGCGCGCGCAGCAAATCGCGCAGGCGTCTCGCGGGTCAGATGCAGATCGAGGCCCAGCAGATTGGACGCGCCTTCCATGTGGACTTCGGGCGAAGTATCCCCCTCCAGCAGTCCCTTGCGATAGAGCGTCTGCAATTTGCGCAGCGCCGCATCGTACAGCTCGCGGTCCTCCAGCATGCGGCGCAGCAACTCGCGCCGCGCGGCGCCCAGTTGCCAACCGGCGAAGTTGCGGTTCACGTAATTGCGGACCGACGCCAACTCGTCCGGCGACGCCGGCTCGTCGAGCGTCACCACGCGATTGCGCACCATCCGGTCGCGCGTCGCCAGAATCATCAACACGCGATTATCCGAAAGCGGCACCAGCTCGATCTGATCCAGTTCCTGAGCCAGCGCCGGAATGGCCGCCGCGATGCCCACGTTGCGCGCTCAACTCCATCAGCAGGTAGCTCGACCGTTCCACGCGCGCGCCAATCGTATCCAGGGCGCTAATCTCGTTGCGCAGCCGCTCCGATTCGCCCGAGAACACCCGCCGCGACTGCAACGCCGCTACATACACCCGAAACGCTTTTTCCGTGGGAATGCGGCCGGCCGACGTATGCGGCTGCGAGAGGTATCCCTCGTCCGCCAGATCGGCCATTACGTTGCGGATTGAGGCCGGACTGAGCGAATCCTCGCGCAATTTCGAAATTGTGCGCGAGCCCACCGGCTCGCCTGTTTCGATGTAGGCGCGCACGATAGCGTGCAAAATTTCACGGTGTCTCGATTGGAGCGGCGCGTCCGTTCTCATCGGCTTCCGGTTACAACTCCCCTACATTGATTCTATAGGGTTGAAAGTAAAGGGTCAATGGTGAGATTTTAATGAAGTGCTAGAATACGGGTTCCAAAACTAGTACGGAGGTCCCCCATTTGGCGGCGCTGAAGACGCTCGTTGGCTGGCTTGCTCTACTGTTTCATTTGTTGTTTTGCCTGTCGGCGGTGGCCTTGGCCGCATTCGCGATGGCCTCCGGCACGCAATCGCTGCGTCTTGGGATGCTTCCGTGGACCGGCGTTACGCTTGCCCACATTCTGCTCTTCGGCGGCCTCTTCGGGCTGCTTTCCGTCGTGCTCGCGGCGCTGGGCAAGCTCCGCTTTCTGTTTCTGTTTTGGACCCTGGCGGTCGCCAGCGTACTTCTAAATAACTTACTTTTCAGTAGTTACCGGTTCCCCCCGGGAGAGTGGCGGTCGGCCGTCTACCTGGTTTTGGCCGCCTGGTTGGCCGTCCTCGGCGCAATTTTCCTGATGTTCGCCAAGCCCGCGCGGGGCCCACGAAAGTACCTGGTGAAATAGTGGCCGGCCACGCGACGCATCCCAAGGCCCTCATTTTCGATCTCGGCCGCGTGCTCGTGTACTTCGATTTCGCGCGGGCCTATCGCTCCCTCGAACCCTTCTGTCCCCACCTGGCTCCCGAGATGCCGAAGCGGCTCCTTAGTACGGACCTTGTCCAGCGCTTCGAAACCGGCCGCCTCGCGCCGCGCGATTTTCACGCCGGCTTTTCGCAACTCATTGGACTCGATCTCGATTACGACCGCTTCTGCGGCATCTGGACCTCGATCTTCACCCACGAACTGCTTGCCCGAATCGCTGCTCGAAGATTTATCCAAGCGCTATCGGCTCGTGCTGCTCTCGAACACCAATCCCATTCACTTCGAGATGATCCGCGGCGCATATCCTCACCTGAAACATTTCCACGATTTGGTGCTCTCCTATGAAGTGGGCGCGCTCAAACCCGAAGAGGCGATTTACCGCGCGGCTATCGAACGCGCCGGCTGCAAAGCGGAAGAATGCTTCTACACCGACGACATACCCGAATTCGTGGAAGGCGGCAGGCGTGCGGGAATGGATGCGGTGCAGTTCGAATCGCGGGAGCAACTTGAGGGGGAAATGCGCGCGCGAGGGATCTTACTAGATTAGGCCGCCGACGAACCCAAGATAAACGCCGATAAGACACCCCTGTTTATCTGCGTTTGTCTGCGTTCATCGGCGGCTAATAATCCGGCCCGTTACGCCAGCAGACCGCCGTGACCCAGACCACCGATTTCCCACCCGGATAACCGGTATCGGGCTAACAGCGGAGGTAACACCATATCGACAACGTTCGGTTTAGCCGAACGGAAGCAGCCCGGCGCCGAAACAATCGGCATATCATCCTTATACGCCAACAAGAGCAAGTTGCCCGGTTCCACCGGCGCGAGAAACCGCTCCATCTGCGCGCCGATTCGAACCATCGCCTGACCCACGATATCTTCCGGTCCCGCCGGCGCCGTAGTGGAAGCCGTCAGAATCGCAGCGGGTTTCGAGCGCAGCAGATGCTGCAGGCAGCGCGTGACGGAGTTTTCGTCCTCCGTGCACGAAAGCACGAAATTGGCCTGCACGCCAAAACGCTCCAGGCGTTGCCGCATGATGTTCTCGAATAACTGCCGGCCGCGCTCGCCGCTCAACGGATCGCTATAGAGCACGCCCACGCTCGCGCCGCGGATCGGCCGCGCCTGCAGGATGGGGCCCCGCTCCTTCACGATGCCGATGATGGCTTCCAACTGCTCCTTCGCCACCGCGAATGGCGCGCTCTTGACCGTGGCGATGCGCTGTCCGGCCACCGCATATGCGAAATTTGGCACAGTTGCGATCACCAGGCTCGCAGTGCAGTTGATCTGACGCAGCAGTTCATCGTCCACCAGCACGCAGCACTTTTCGGTCGCCATCAGATTGGAGCGTCCGCCCGCGGCCGCGCGGATTTCAAAGCTGCCGCAGCCCATTTCGCTGGCAACCGCTTTAACCGCGTCGTCTTCGCCTACTTCGCCGTCTTCCAGTTCCGTCACCCAGATCTGCTCCATGCCCTCCGATTCCAGTACGCGCACGTCCTCATCGCTGATCATGTGCCCCTTGGCGAGTAACTTCTTGCCCCCTGGACGAAACACCGTACAGCACAGTATCCTGCCTGTGGAAGCTTTCACGTCTACCGTTAGTGCTCTCATGCTCTCCTCGGGTTATAGGCCGTCGGGTTGAACACCCCTGAAACCTATAGCGATTCTACATTCGCGAGAGCGACTTTAACCGTCTATTTATTGGGTCTTTTGCGGGCGGTACGTTATCACCCTACTTTGTGGGTATCGTGGGCATTTTGAGGGGAACGGGCAATTGAATCAACTCATCTAACATCGTCTGCCGCCACACGGGCGCTTGCGATTCGTTCCAGCGCCCCGGACGTAACACGCGCAGCACTGCGATCTCGTCGCACGCCTGAAACTTCGGGCAGCGCAGACAATCCTTCCACGCCTTGAGCGGCAGCGTGCCGCGCTCCACCACGTGGAATCCTACTTTGGCGAAGAACTCCTCGACATAAGTGAAAGCGAAAACCGCGTCCAGCTCGAATTCCTGCGCTTCGGTGATCAGCGCGGCCACCAGTTTGCGGCCCACGCCTTGCGTCTTCGCGTCCTGCGCCACGGCCAGTGAGCGGATCTCCGCCACAGTCGGGCTGTAGAAGTGCAGCGCGCCGCAGCCGAGCAGCTTGTCGCCCTGCATCACCACCGTGAAATCGCGGATCGCCTCCGACATTTCGAACTCCGTGCGCGGCAGCATGATCCCTTTCGCCGCGTAATCGTTGATGAGTTCGAGAATCGGCGGGATATCGCGCATCGCGGCCTTTCGAATAGTGAGCCGCGCGCCCGCGCCGCGCGCTTCCACGAATGCGTCCGCTTGTACTCCGCTGATCATGCCGCCTGCGCCTCCCGCGCCAGCATCCGTGTGCCGATCTCTTCGCCCGCCAGAACGCGCTCCAGCGCATCCTCCGCGCCGCCAGGCGCGATGCGCACCTGTTCCACGCCGCCCTCGAGCGCCGCCAACGCTGCATTCAGCTTCGCCTGCATTCCGCCCGCAGCGACGCCCGAAGCGATCAGTTCCCGGCTCTCCGCCGGAGTAAGCGCGGGTAGGATGCGCTTCGAGCCATCCAGCACGCCTTCCACGTCCGTCAGGAAAATAAGTTGCCGCGCGCCGAAGCCGCGGCGCACGCCGACGCCATCTGGTCGGCATTCACGTTGTAGATGTTGCCTGCGCGGTCTCCGGCCACGCAAGCCACCACTGGCACATAACCATTCGCCGTCAGCAGATGGAGCAGATCCCCGTTGGCTCGCGTGACGCGCCCCACCGCGCCGAGCGCCGGATCCATCTGCTCCGCTTCCGTCAGGAACGCATCGATTCCCGAGAGCCCCACGGCCGGCGCGCCCGCGCCATTCAAGCTCGCCACCAGCTCATGATTTACGCGCCGGCAAAGACTTTAAGCACCGCATCCACCGTTTCCGGCGTGGTTACGCGCAACCCGTCCACGAAGCGGCTCTCCATGCCGCGCTCGGCCAGATATCGCGTCATCTGTTTGCCGCCGCCATGCACCACTACGATCTCCACGCCGCGCGCGCGCGCCGCAGCGATCTGCGCCGCCAGTTTCGCGCGCGATTCCGGCGCATCGAGCAGCGTGCCCCCAAGCTTGACCAACACCCTCATGGCATCGCTCACAACAGGCCCTCCGTCTCGCCGAACCCCAGCATCAGGTTCATGTTCTGCACGGCCTGGCCGGCCGCGCCCTTCACCAGATTATCGATCGCGCTCACCACCACGGCGCGCCCGGTCTTGGCATCGAACGCCACGCCGATATCGCAGAAATTGGTGCGCGCTACGGCATGCAGATCCGGTACGTGCCCCGGATTGTATAGGCGAACGAACGGCTCGCCGGCATAGCGCTTTTCATAAATGGCAATCAAGTCCTCGGCGCTGCCGATCCCCTTGGCGCGAAAATAAATGGTCTCCAGAATCCCGCGGTCAAGCGGCAGAAGCTGCGCTGTAAAGCTGAATTCGCGCTCCTCCAGTCCCGAAACGCGCAACACCTCCGGCACATGGCGGTGATGCAGAATCGAGTAAGCCGAGAAGTTCTCCGTGACCTCGCAGAAGCTGGTCGTGAGGCTCGCCTTCCGCCCCGCTCCGCTGACGCCCGATTTGGCGTCGCACACGATCCCCGCCGCCCGGTCCACTACGCCCGCCTCCACCAGCGGCCGCAGCGCGAGATTGGCCGCTGTGGGATAGCAGCCCGGATTCGCCACCAGCTGCGCGCTTGGGATGCCGGCCCGGCAAAACTCGGGCAACCCGTACACCGCCTCGGCAAGCAATTCCGGCTGCGTATGCTCCGCCTTATACCAAGCCTGGTAGTTCTCTGGCGTTCCCAGCCGAAAAGCTCCGCTAAGATCGATCACGCGCGCACCGGTTTCCAGCAGGCTACGAGCAAGCTCCATCGAAACCTCTGGCGGAGTAGCCAGAAAAACCAGCGCAAGTCGCTCGGCCCGAACGGCTTCAGTGGTACACGGAACACGCGCCGGTCCCTGATGTCCCCGAATCGGCGAAGCAACCCCATCGTCGCGGTGGATCAACAAGACAGCTTCGGTGTGAGGGTGCCGGCCAAGAAGCCGCACTAGTTCGGCGCCGCTATAACCCGTAAATCCGACGATGCCCACCCGTGTCTTCATGGTTGAATATTCGCTACGATGAATAATTATACCACCAAGGTCTCCGTGACTTCGACGACAAATCTACCAGCGATTTTTGCCCATCACGAAAAAACGACTGCCATACACGCCGCTGATACGGGCTTTCGCGTCGGACCGTCATCATGGCGCCGCATGCGGGAAAGCGCCCGCCAGTTGAGGTGCTTGCGAGGCGTTATCGAGCCATCATAAGCACTTACGGCTAAGAGCGCCGCCACCTGTCCGGGCCTGGGGCAAATCATTCTCGGCCCACAGCCTGGTAATGGACGTAATGGACGCAGACTTGCTCGATTTATCTGACCAGGCAAATCCGATGGATCGGAAAATCTATTTGTATCTATCGCTGGCTATCGGGCTGTCGCTGCTTGCGACGGCCTGTAGCCGTCACTCGACGCCACAAGCAGACGCTCGGCGATCGAAAAATTCCGGCCCCGTAAGTCCGCCTCCTGCGAGCATAATCGCGAGTAGCGTCCCCAAACCGCTCCCGCCGGCGGATTCGTCTATGCAAGCGACTGAGCGGCCTTCTCCTTTCCTCGATCCGCAGTCTGCCGAGCCGCCGCCCAAGGCTCCAGCGCCTGTGCGGAACGGGATTGCGCAGCGCTCGACCGACGGGCGCGCGCCTGGCGTAAGGCGGTTCACCCCCCCGCCCCCCCTGGTTTCGAATGTGGCGAGGCAGGAGCTGGATGCCGCGCTTCCGGCGCCACCCGCCGTTGGCGCACCGGCGATCAAATTGGGGGAAAGCCCTGTCTTCACCGCGACAGCGGGAAGCACCGCGACAGCGACCTATGAGTTGCCTAACCCAAAGGGCATCCACCGTATATTTCACAAGCTGGCCGGAATCGGCAGACAATCCGCGGTAATCGGGGGCAAGGACTTTGTACCCCCCAAGGCGATCCACGAGATTCAGTTTGTGCTGCCTCCCGGCGGCATCCCAATTTTGACTCAGCGGAAAAAGATGGATTTGAAAGCAAGTGTAGATGCCTCGGGGCGGGTCACGCGAGTGGAGCTGTTGTCGCCCAAAGACGAAGGACTGGCGACGTTCGCTGGTTATGCCGCGAGCCACTGGAGTTTTTCGCCGGCTAAATTGGATGAACAAGCGGTGCCCAGCGAAGTCATTCTACATTTCGACTTCAATGGCGGCCCGGTTCCGGCAAAGCGTGACTAAAGGGTCGGCACTCGCGGCGAATGGCGCCGATGACGCGTTCCACGTAGGCACTCTGCCATTGGGATCGAGGCGCTGACAGAATTCCTTGATTCCCATAGCTTTCACATCGTCCCGAAACTCGACCGACGAAGATCCCATCGCGGTCTCGAAGCAGACCGCCTCATCATCGTCCATACCGTGGCGGAAAAACCCAGTCACGGGTACACGGGTTGGAGATCGGATACTTCGATCACACCATGCAAAACAGATCCCGGCCGCCGCAAGAAAATCTCTCTCTATCTATATGGCCCGCCCGGCATTACCATAGCCTTCGAAACAAGGGGGTACCGCTCGGGCTTCGAAAGCTCAATTGCAGATGAATCCGTAGCAATTCGAGTCTCAGCTTGCGGTTCGCAGGATGCCATCCGCGCGAAGGCCTCCGAATCGGAACAACGTGGCGAAAGCTTGCCCCCCGATGCGGAACTGCGGCCTTTCCATGAGCATCCTCGGTTCATCCGATGAACCATTGACCTGGAAGAAATTCGGCGACTTACCGCGGGCCAGGCCTTTGTAGACTCTTTGGCTGGCCGCCATCACCAGCGTGTTGCTATCGCCCTTCCCTGATCGGGGTGACGTCGATAACGGCCAGGTTAATCCTGGCAGGCGACGGAAAAACCGGGATATAGAATCATTCTCACGGCTGCGGCAAAATTCTACGATGACTATGAGATGGCGGAGGCGCTCATGCGCACGGAAGAAGTCCTGCGGCCTGAGAAGGCGTTGCTCCTTCATGAAATGTCAGCCGAACTGAACAGAATCGTGCAAGATCAGGACAAGGGACGCCGCGCTACGGCTATCGTGATCAGCGCGGCATCTTTCGGCCTGCGTGACCGGCGCCAGAGTGACGCGGGCGACTTCCGAAGTATCACACGCGAAGGCGTCAGCCAATCGGCAGATATTCGATTCTGCCGCGCCACTCATCCTGAGATGTTGCGCGGGCTATCAGTTCCAGATCGTCCACCATTTCTCCGACCGTAATGCGAAGTTGGTGGGCATAGATGATCCCGGAAAAGTCTTGATTTCCCCTCAGCCGTTTTACCCCCTCGCGGAGGAGATCCTCGTCTTGCGAGACAAGCACCCGGCCAAGTTCCGTCGCCCGCTGCAGGAGGTGGTCGTCGTCTAGTTGGGCCGCGCCGTCCTCCTGCGCCGTCAGCACATCGACAGAGCGTAGACGCAACGCGATCGTGACGGCACGCCGCACGTGTACATCCATGTATAACGCTACGCTCAAACCGGTCGCTTCAGATTGGCTAACTTCCGCCGAAACGCCGAATCGGAAACGCGGGCGGCAAGCTCGTCGGATTCCTCCAATCCGGATCTAATCTGCTCGTCTATCTTGTTCTGGTTTTCGTAGTAGTAGGTCAGCGCGCCATGTATCTGAGCCAAAGAAAGATGCGGGTGTTGAAAATGGATTTCTTCCGGACTCGATCCGTGAGCAATCTTATCCAGAACGACCTCCGCCACTTTTACCTTAGTGCCGGCGATCCAGGCAACGTTCCGGTCGTCGACTTCGATATGGGTGGTGAACGTCTCCGTCATGAGGATTCCTGGGTTCAGTATACGCCAACACCTGGAATGAAATAAGAAAGCGGCGGGGCTCTTTACCTTCATTCAGGGACGCAACAGACGGTTAATGTAGATCTCGTCCCTCGCCGGCTGCCGCGGCTGTCGGGATCGGGGCGATCTTCGTAGTAATACGTGAATTCGTTGCCGCTAGCCCAGTAGCTCCAGATTTTCTTGACGTCACCGACGAGACGGGCCGCAAGGTCGGTGTTCTTATCGACCTGAAAAATCACGGCGCCGTCTTGGAGGATTTCTGTGACGACCTCATTTCTGAATCGCGCCGGAAGGAAAAGGGCATTCCATACGAGCAATACCGCGCCAACCGCCGGAACTGCACGCATCCGCGTGATTAAGTACGCGCTCGAGATCAAGCCGGCCGCGCGAAGGTAGTTGGATCGATGACGGGTTGAAACTCCTGAGCATAATGCGAAAATCGCACATCGCCGCGAGGTATACGAATAGGAAGGAATTAGTGCGCCGTCAGTGTTCGATTCACCCCTGCACGCCGAACATCGGCGAATGGCGGGTCTCCAGCGTTCGACCGTTTCCGAGGTACATATGAACCCCGCACGGCAGACAAGGGTCGAAACTACGCACCGTACGCATGATATCGATGCCCTTAAAATTCTCGGGGCCGTTCTCCTCAAACAGCGGCGTATTTTGGACGGCGTCTTCGTACGGGCCCGGAGTTCCGTCTGAATCCCGCGGGCTGGCATTCCAGGGGGTTGGCGGATAAGGATGGTAATTAGCGATCTTGCCATCGCGAATTACTACGTGATGCGATAATACGCCGCGTACCGCTTCATGAAACCCGCAACTGATGGCTTCGTCCGGAACCTTGAACTCCTCCCATGTCTTAGTGCGTCCGGCGTGAACTTCGCGCATCGCCTTCTCCACGAAGTAGAGCGCGCAGGCCGCGGCATAGGCTTGAAAGTAAGTTCGCGCCCGGTCCCGCTCGATGGTGTTACTCCATTGCGGAATCTTCCATTCCAACTCCGCCTCCGGCATGGACGCGGTTCTGCGGCAGATTGATCTTGACGCTGTGTCCGGTCGCTTTCACGTAGCCGATATCCACGCTGCCGGCCAGCGCCGTGGCCCAGAACCTCGCCAGCGGCCCGCCGCCGGTGTCCAGGGCCAACAGACTTGCCGCGTGCGGCGGTCGTGCCAGCGCGGCGACATCACCCATGTGTACTTGCCGCCGAAATCCCGCTTCTGCGGGCGCGGCGTCGTGGTTTGGTTCCACGGATGCCGCTGATCGACCGGGTTGCCCAGCGGATCGGCCTTGACGAAAGTCTCGCCCTCCTGCCAATCTTCATAAAACGAACTGCCGAGCAGGATGCGAATCCCTAGGTTAATGTCGACTAAGTCGGTGGTTACTAACTTGCCATCAACTGACCACGCCCGGCGTGACGAACATCTTACGGCCCCAATCCGTCATGTTCGCGTAAGTGTAATCGCAAGCGTCCGGATCGTTGAAAGATCCCCAGCAGCCCAGCAGCACGCGCCGTTGCCCCACCTGTTCGTAGCCGGGCAGCGCTTCGTAGAAGAAGTCGAATAAGTCGTCATGAAGCGGGACCATCTTCTTCATGAACTCGATATATTTCATGAGACGCGTGAGATAGTCGGTAAAAAGCTCGATCGATGGCACCGTTCCCACGCCGCCGGGGTAGAGCGTCGAGGGGTGTACGTGCCGGCCTTCCATCAGGCAGAACATCTCGCGCGTAAGCCGGCTCATCTGCAGCGCTTCCAGATACAAAGCGCCCTCGAAGGGATTCAGCGCGCGCATGATATCGGCGATGGTGCGATAGCCGTGCTGTTCCGCATGCGGCGCCGGGGTTCTCTCCGCGCGTTCCAGAACCTTGGGATTCGTCGCGCGCACCATCTGCTCGCAGAAATCCACGCCGACCAGGTTGTCCTGAAACAGATTGTGATCGAACATGTATTCGGCCGCCTCGCCCAGGTTGATGATCCACTCGGCAATGTGCGGCGGACGGACGCCGAATGCCATATTTTGCGCATAGACCGCGCATGTCGCATGGTTATCGCCGCAGATTCCGCAAATGCGGCTGGTGATGGTATGGGAATCGCGCGGGTCCTTGCCCTTCATGAACACGCTGTACCCGCGGAAGATGGAGGAGGTGCTGCGACACTCCGCTACCTGCCGGTTGGCGAAATCGATTTTGGTGTAAATCCCGAGGCTGCCCACAATCCGGGTTATGGGGTCCCAGTTCATTTCGACCAGTTGCGAATGCGGGCCGGCGGCTTCGCTTGCGTCTCGAACGGCGGGATTAGTCATTGGAATGTACCCTGTGGATGTTCTGCCACTATACTATATGGCGAAAGACTGCCGATATATATGTTAAGGGAAGCCGCGATGATTGAGGAAATCGAGGTGCTCTGGCTCACCGCCGGGCTTGGTTGCGATGGGGACACCATCTCCATAACCGCCGCAACCCAACCCAGCATCGAAGATCTGGTCCGCGGCGCTATTCCCGCAGTACCGAAGGTAGTTCTACGCAATCCAGTCCTCGCCACGGAGACGGGCGATGAGTTCTTGCAGTATTTTCATCGCGCGGCCGAAGGACGGCTGGAAAGGCCTTTCATCCTGGTTGTCGAAGGTTCGATACCGAACGAAAAGAACAAGGCCGAAGGTTTTTGGGCGGCCATGGGCGCCGATCGCGAGACGGGACAGCCGATCCCCACCTGCAACTGGATAGACCGCTTGGCGCCGCGCGCATGGGCCGTGGTCGCGATGGGCACGTGCGCCACTTATGGCGGTATCCACGCGATGGAAGGGAATCCTACGGGCTGCATGGGTCTGCCGGATTATCTGGGCTGGCAGTGGAAATCGGCCGCCGGTCTGCCCATCGTGTGCGTGCCGGGATGTCCGGCGCAGCCCGACAACATGACCCAAACGCTTCTTTACCTGCTGAACCAGGCCGTTGGGAACGCGCCGATGATACCGCTGGACGAGTGCTTGCGGCCGAAATGGCTTTTCGAGCCGACCCTCCATGAAGGCTGCGATCGGGGCGGATACTACGAGCAGGCCGATTTCGCCGACCGATACGGTGAGCCGCAATGCATCGTAAAGTTAGGCTGTTGGGGGCCGGTCGTTCAGTGCAACGTGGGTAAGCGGGGATGGATGAACGGGATCGGCGGGTGCCCGAACGTGGGCGGCATTTGCATCGGCTGCACGATGCCAGGATTTCCAGACCGCTTCATGCCGTTCATGAGTCAGCCGCCCGGATCGTTATTGTCCGCGGAAGCGATTACGAACTACGGGCTGGCGATTCGCGCACTTCGTAAGTTCACACAGGCATCCTTCAACAAAGAGCCGGAATGGCGGCGGCCGGCGGCGAATGACTGAACGCGAACCGCCGGGCAGCCTTCCGGAAATGAATCCCGGCGCGGCCGAAATGCTTCTGCGGCAGTTGGCGCAGGTCGCCTTTCCAGACCTATCGGACGCGAAAACCACTCCGGATGGCGATCTCAATATCGACCTGCGGTACAAAACGCTTGTCGAGCAGATTCCGGCAGTAGTTTTCCTGGCGCCGCTCGATTCCGGAATCGGCAAATCTTATGTCAGCAGTTACGTGCAATCCGTTCTCGGTTACACGCAGCAAGAATGGCTCGGCGATCCTTTGCGTTGGTATCAAAGGATTCATCCGGACGACCGTCCGCGCTGGAGCCAGGAGGCGGCGAAGTTATTCACGACGGGCGAGCCCTTAAAATCGACTTACCGGGTAATCGCACGTGACGGCAAGGTGGTCTGGTTTCAGTGCGAGGCGAAGATGGTGTGCCGCTCTAACGGACGTCCGTGGTTTATACATGGAGTCGGTTACGACATCACGGAGTTGAAACGTACAGAAATTGAGCTGCGCGAAGCGAAAGAGCGGGCCGAGGCGGGCAGCCGCGCCAAGAGCGAATTCCTGGCGAACATGAGCCATGAGATCCGTACGCCGATGAACGGCGTCATCGGTATGACGGAGTTGGCGCTCGGGACCGTCCTCACCCACGAGCAGCGAGATTACTTGCAGACGGTGAGAACGTCGGCCGACGCCATGTTGACCGTGATCAATGACATCCTCGATTTTTCCAAGATCGAGGCGGGGAAATTGGATTTGGAGTATGTGCAGTTCGATATCCTCGAATGCATCGGCGAGGCCCTCAAGGCCATCTCGCCCAGCGCTCACGCGAAAGGCCTGGAGCTTCTCTTCGATCCCGACCTCGAAAACGAGATGGTGGTGGGCGACCCGGACCGGCTGCGTCAGATCATTTTGAATCTGGCCGGAAATGCCGTCAAGTTCACGTATTCGGGCGATATCGTTGTGTCGGTGAAAGTGGATTCCCGTTCCGAATCGGATGTCACTTTTCATTTTCAATGCAGGGATACCGGGATCGGCATTCCTCAGGACAAGCAACAGCTCATATTCGATCCATTTGCGCAGGCGGATACCTCTTCCACGCGCAGGTTCGGTGGAACGGGCCTTGGTCTCACGATCGTAAGCCGGTTGGTGGGAATGATGGGTGGAAGAATCTGGGTGACGAGCAAGGTGGGCGAAGGCAGCACCTTCTGCTTCACCGCAAAGTTCGGCCTGCGCGGGCCCGGGGCGCTGGTGGACCGGTCGGACGGTATCGGGATTCTGCGCGATCTTCCGGTGTTGGTAGTCGACGACAATCTTACAAATCGCCGCATCCTGGACCGCGTCTTGCGGAGTTGGGGTATGCTGCCCGAGTTAGCGGCTTCCGGCCGCGAGGCATTGGACTTAGTCGCGGCGCGGGAGGCGGGGAAAGAGCGCTTTTCGTTGATTCTGATGGATCAACAGATGCCCGAAGTGGATGGCTTCATGGTGATCGACGAACTCCACAAGAGAGGAGCCGTTGGCCGCGCAACCATCATGATGCTGACCTCGGGAGGAAGAAGAGGCGATGCCGCGCGATGCGAGGAAATGGGATTGGCCGCCTATCTCTTCAAACCGCTCAAGCAGTCCGAACTACTCAAAACGCATATTGACCGCTTTGGGCGGGAGCCGGAAAGACCGCCCGTTGATCACGCAGCGCTCCTTCATCGCGCCGCCGCAGGTTACGCCTGCGCTGCGCATTCTCTTGGTTGAAGACAACCCGGTTAACCAGAAGGTTGCCACGCGTCTGTTGGAGAAGATGGGCCATTCCGTGACCTTGGCCGGCAACGGGCGGGAGGCGTTGGACGTTTGGAGCGATCCGGCTGGGAGAGCTTCGAATTGGTGCTTGTTGGATATCCAGATGCCCGTGATGGATGGCTTTGAGACCATTGCGGCCATTCGGGAGCGGGAGCGCGGAAATGGCCGCCACCTTCCGGTCATCGCTCTTACCGCGCACACCATCGACGGCGACGCCGAGCGTTGCTTGCGCGCGGGCATGGACGGTTACGCTTCCAAACCGATCATTGTTGCGGATCTGCAGGCGGTGATTCAATCCGTCTTGCCGGCGCCGGTCGCCTGACGCCGGTGCGGGCGGACAGAAGCGAAACTCTACTTCGGCATCTGACTCAAGATCACCTTCAACAGCCGCTGCGCCTTTTCATATTGCGAATCTCCCCCCGGAATCGCTTCCAGGATCTTCCTCGCTTCCGCCAAGTCTCCTTTCTCCGCGTACGCCCCGGCGAGGAAATATTCAGACGGAATCGCGGGATCCAGCCTCAAGCTGGCGCGGAAGGCGGCGATTGCGCGCTCCGGATCGGCGGCCAGGAAATAGAAGCGTCCGGCCGCAACCTGCTGACCGGCATCGTCGGAATTCAGCGCAGCGCGGGCGTCGAATAGTTTGCGCGCTCTCTCGAAGCGCGCTCCGTCTTCGCCATCCAACTGGCGGACGCCCAAACTCACGAGCGATACCAGCGCGGCCACGCGAACGGTTGAGGCAGGGTCGGCAAGCGTGTGGCGTAGATCGGCGATTGCGGCGGATCGAAATGCGGCGGAAGGCGTCAGAGCGAGCGCGGCAACGACGCGAACCGGCGCCTGGGAATCGGTCACCGCGCGTTCGAGCGCGGGGAAAACCCGCGGATCGGCGATGAAGCGGCCAAGGTATCCGGCGGCGTTGGCGCGTGTGAGCGGGCCTTCGGAGGGCTCGTCCAGAATGGCGAGCAACGGGGCGATAGAAGCAGGATCGTTTTTGCGCGCGGCGGCGAACGCATCCGCGCGGCGAATCAACTTCTGGCGCGACGCCGGGCCGTACCATTCGTTCATCCGTCGCCAGCGCCCAGTTGGCATCGCGATCCTTGTGGCACAAGTTGCAGGCGTTCGGGAATGCCGTGACGGATGGTGTTTTCCGGAACCGGAATGGTCATGGAATGGTCGCGGATCTCCGCTTTGATGCTGTACACCGTGCGCGGCATGTGGCATTCCACGCATGAACTGCCCGCGCTCTCCGGCGGCGTGATGGGTGTGCGCCGGTGACCGATTTCGCCGATGGCTTCGTGGCACCGCGTGCAGAGCGCGTTGGCGTCGGGGCGAAGCTGCGGATTGCGTTCGATCTCGGTCTCGTGCGGCGGCAGCGTGGCAGATCGACGCAGGTGGCCCTGCCCTTCAGGAAGCACTCGCTCTGCCACAGTCCGAAGGCGTCGTTGGAGAAGCGGCGCGTGCGGCCGTCGGGCCAATAGGCGGGTCGTCATCGTCGGGCAGATTGTACTCGAGCACCGGCAGGAAGTAATCGTAGTAATCGTCGCCCGCGGCGAAACCCTTGCACGTAGATGTCGCGGAAGGAGTGGCACTGCGCGCAGACCATGGTGTTGCGCGCGGCGTCGAGGCGGGTTTGCACGACGATGTCGTCGCGCGGGGCTCTGTGCGGCGCGCGGCGCGGCCGCAGATAGTGCGCCACGTGCTCGCTGCCGGGACCGTGGCAGCGCTCGCAGTTGGTGCCGAAATCCAGCCATGGCTGTCTTGATAAGCGTCCTTCTCGAGCATCGAAATTCTTCTCCTGCTGGCTGACGTGGCAGGAGTAACAGTTCTTATTCCAGACCTGCACCTGCACGCCGGGCTCTTCTTCGGGGTCGTCGATATCGAGGTTGTGAAACCACTGCTTTGCGCAGCATGTCCCAACTCGGCGGAAGCACGATGACGCGGCCGTCGGCGAGCGTGGTGAGGTAATGCTGGATGCGGCGGTTGCCCAGCGTGTAATCGACGCGGTGCTCCTGTGGCTTGCCGGTGAGATAGCTATTCGGTGATGTAGATAGGCGCCGTTGCGCTCGCGAAGGAGGTACGGCGCTCCGCGAAGCTCGATCTCGCCGCGGCTGAAATCGCCCTTGACGCTGGCGGGCGTGGCCGGCTGCACCATCTTGCTGTGCCGCGATGCCGGACCACGTGGCGGAATGCACTGGCGTGGCACTTAGCGCATGCCTGCGCGCCGACGTAGCTGGCGGCGGCCAGCGGCGCGGCGGCGAGCAGCGACATTACGAACGCACAGATTCCCATGGCCCAGAGCCATACAGAGGGTTATAGCGCAGTGCAGCCGCTGCCGCAAAGCGAGCCTATCGCACGTGGCCCCAGTAGACGTAGCAGTCGTCGGTTTCGAACTTATGGATGTAGATGTCGTCCAGATGCATGGCGTCGAGGAACTCATCGTCGCAGGTGGCTACCGCCGCGAACTTGCCGGCAGCGGCCATGCTGTTGATCTGATCCTGGTCGATAATATGAAGCTGCGCCGCCATTGCCGGGGCCAGCTTCAACTTGTGCGAGTAGCTGAATTCGAGGCCCGGGGGCGGAGTGCGGCGCGTTAGAAAGTAAATCTCCTCATCGGCGAAAATGGATGCATCGCGCGGCGTCACTTCGTCAACCTTCTTCGCCATTTGTTCATGCACGGCCCACGGTGCGCACGTTGCTGGACCGTTCGTAGAGCGATTTCCCAAGGCCCAGACCGAACAACAGCGTGAATAGTATGAGCGCCGCATACGGCGCTTCTGGCCGGTAGAGGCGTTCGCTTACCGTGTAAAGGCCCGCAGCCGCCAGGATCGCCACACACGGAACCATCAGCAGAAAATAGCGCGCGAAGGTAGGATGCGCGGTCGCGATCTCGACGCACATGCCGAGCGTAAGCCACGCGCATAGATAAAACTCGCGGCGCACGTCGCGCTCCCAATGGCTGCGAAAAAGGACGAAGAGCAACCCGGCGAGAAACAGCAGCAACAGCAACAGCGCCTGGCCGGAATCGATCCAGGACGTCATGATTTCGAGATCGTGCTGCGTCGTCTTCGGCCAGTAGAGCGTGCGAAAAGAGAGGTGATACTCGAAGAGATTGAACATCACCGGGCGCGGCGATTGCATCCAGAGCCAGAACGCGGGCGCAAAGGGAATCGCGCCGCCGAGGCAAAAGGCCGCGCCCTTGACCCAACGGTTTCCCGCGCGGTTGTATAGGAGCATCCACAGCAGGTAAACCGGCGCGGCGGTCGCGGTGAGCAAAGACGATGCCGCGGCGGCGCCGGCGCAAAGTCCCACGCCCAACGCGGCGAAAGAGGAGACGCGGTCCACCGCCAACACCGCCAGCCGGAACGCGGCCACCGTGAGAAATAGACAGAGGGCATAGGCTTGCGCCAGTGGACCGTATTCCACCACCATCACATTCATCGAGATGGCGATCATCGTGGCCAGCGCAGCGGCCATGCGCCACTTCTCCGAGGCCGGAAAGCGCCGCCAAACAAATTGCGCGGCCAGCAGCGCGGCGCCAATCACCAGCAGCGACGAGACAGCGTGCGGCACGCGCCACGTCTGCCCGAAGACGCGCAGCCAGAAGGCATTCCAATAAGCGTTGAGCGGCGTTTGCGGAAAAGCGAAATCGATGTAGGGACGCTTGCCTTTATCGATCAACTGCGCGGCCAGTAAATGAAAGCCTTCGTCGCCCGTGAAGGCCGCCGTTTGTGAATAGAAGAGAAGGCCGGCGCCAAGGAGGGCCGCCGCGATGACCAGGAGCAGGGGCAATTTGAATAATAGCTAATAGAACAGGTACTTGCGCCACTGCGCGTCGCCCTTGCCCAGCATGCGCATCAGATGGCGGCTGGTGTGCAGGCTGAACGGCCGCGGCGCGCGCGACAGCTTCATTCCGGCCTCTTCGGGCGTGCGGTTGCCCTTGCGGTTATTGCAGGGGTGGCAGCACGCCACCAGATTTTCCCATGCCGATTCGCCGGCGCGCGAGCGCGGAATCACGTGATCGAGCGTCAATTCGCCCGAGGGCATGACGCGATGGCAGTACTGGCAGGTGTAGCGGTCGCGCATCAGAATGTTCTTGCGCGAGAGGGCGCGCGTCTGGTGGGGAATGCGGCGGTATTCGAGCAGGCGGATAACGGAAGGCAGGCGAGTCGACGCGCGCGCCGAATGGACCGCGTGCAGCGACACCTCTTCCGCCGACGCGACGCCCTTCAGCACCAGCACCAGGGCGCGCCGCGCGGCGCAGATATTGATGGGCTCATAGCTGGCGTTGAGCACCAGCACCGGCTTTTGCAATCGTTCGCTCGGCATTCAGTCGCTCTCTCCCGCGGCGGTCGCCGCCTTTTGCACCTGCCAAACATCCATCCGTCGATCCACGCGCGCAATCGTCAACAACGCTACCTTGGCCGCGCCCGCGCGCTTGAGCGCGGCCGCGCAAGCGGCGGCCGTGGAACCGGTGGTCATCACATCGTCCACCAGCAAAATCCGCTTTCCCTTCGATCGCCGCGCCGCGGCGGACGCGAAACGCCTGTGCGACGTTCTTGCGCCGGGCGGTATTGCTCAACCCGGCCTGCGTCTCGGTGGAATGGACGCGGCGCAAAGCGCGCATCACCGGGATTCCGGTTCGACGCGCTAGCCGGCCGGCCAGCAGATCCGCCTGGTTGAATCCACGATGCCACCGGCGACGCCAATGCAGAGGCGTAGGCGCGATGGCGTCGAAGCGCTGATCGCGCGGCAGCGCAGCCGCCAGTAGATCGCTCAACGGGCCAGCCAGCGTCTGCACCTTCTCGTATTTGAACAGCTGAATCAGGTGGCGCAACGAACCCTCATAAGCGCCGAAGCAATACGCGGAATCGAATCCGCGTACGCCGCTCCGGCAAAGCCCGCAGCGGCCCTCCTCATCCAGCGGAAAGGCGTTCTGAAACGGCGTGCGGCAACTTACGCAGAAGAATTCCGCGCTTAGCGGTTGCAAATTACTCAGGCACGTCCGGCACACCGGGAGACGGGAGATTTCGAAAAGAGGCTCGCCGCAGAGGCGGCAATCAGCAGGGTAAAGAAGGGAAAAAAAGGCGCAAGAGGTTCGATGGACTATCGAAACGCCGATATTTGCGCGCAGGCTACTCGAGAAGGCCCACCCCCGCCAAAAATTTATTGTATCCAATTTTTCGCGATAGGAATCACATTTTCCCGGATCCATGTTTTTTCATGGTTTCGAAACACGCGTGTAACTTGACACGCCGCAGTAGAATACAGGCAGAGGACTTAATGAGTCGAGCGGGGCGAGCCATTGGGCCGGCCGCGGTACTGGCAGGCGTCATCCTGCTGGGACTGCGAGCGCAGCAATCCGACGCGGTGAAGATCGATCCTCGTGCTACCCCAGCCTCCCCCGTAGCGGCGAGATTGCCGGAGACGAATCTTCGGATCGATTCGAACCTGGTGCTGGTTCCGGTATCGGTGTGCGATCCGATGAACAAGCCGGTAACCGGCCTCGAGAAAGAACACTTCAAAATCCTCGACGACAAAGTGGAGCAGACCATCACCCATTTCGCGATGGACGATGAACCGGTCGATGTCGGCCTGGTGTTCGATATCAGCGGCAGCATGGGCAACAAACTTCGCCGTTCGCGCATGGCGGCATCGGCTTTCTTTAAGACGGCGAATCCCGAAGATGAGTTTTTCCTGGTGGAGTTCAACGATCAGCCCAAGCTGGTGGTTCCGCTGACGAGGGACACGGGCGAGATCCAGAATCAGTTGACGTTCGCGGAGTCGAAGGGGCGCACGGCGCTGATGGATGCGATGTTCCTGGCGATGCACGAAATGAAGAAGTCGACGAAGACGCGGAAGGCGCTGCTGATTATCTCCGATGGCGGCGACAACTCGAGCCGGTACACGGAAACCGAACTGCGCGCGCCGGGTGCGCGAAAGCGACGTGCTGATTTACGCCATCGGCATCTTCGAATCCGGCGGCGGCGCGCAGACCGTTCGCCGGAGGAAAGCAACGGTCCGGCGCTGTTGAGCGATCTGGCCGAACAGACCGGCGGCCGCGATTTCGACGTGGCCGATATCGCGGAAATGCCCGACATCGCGGCGAAGATTGGAATCGAACTGCGCAACCGCTACGTGCTGGGCTTTTCGCCCACCGCGGCGCAGCGCGACGGCAAGTATCATCACGTGCAGGTGAAGGTGGTTCCTCCGCACGGATTGCCGCCGCTCAAGGCCTATTGGCGGCCGGGATATTTCGCGCCAGTGAACTGAAGCCGGTTCTCTTTCCTCCGTGATAGGATCGGTCAATGGACGTCGAAAAGACGATCGAGTTCATCTTAGCCAGTGAAGCCCGCCTGCAGGCCAGGTTCGAGGCTGGCGAGGAGCGCGCCGAGGCCTACGCCGCACGAGCCACCGCGGAGATGGCGGAGATCCGCCAGACGCTGCAGCAGACGGCATTTATTCAGCAGGAGCAGGCGCGCATCTTAGTGCGCATCGAGAAAAACGTCGAGGAGATTTCTCAGGTACAAAAGGACATTTCTCAAGCGCACAAAGACTTGGCGGCAGCGCAAAAGGACACGGAAGCAACCCTTAAAGCATTCATCGATTCGCTTCGCCGCGGAAGCAATGGGCACAACGGCGGAAAACAGTAGCGCCTTCGAGTCCCACAGCCCGCTTGTTTTGTTCAGACGATAGGTGAAACGTCATTCCGCAAGAATTGCTGGTACCGTATTCCGAATTCGGACTTCGCGTTCGATACGATTAGTGGTTAAAATCGAACGATGACGGTTTGCGGCCGTCGCGAAGGGGCCATTTGGGAATGCTCGAAGCGTTCGCACTGTCGGACAAGGGATGCGTTAGGACCAATAACGAAGACTACTGCTTGATCGAGCCCGATCTTGGTCTCTACGTCCTGGCCGATGGCATGGGCGGCGCCAACGCCGGCGAACGAGCTTCGCGCATGGCAGTGGAAACGGTCGCGGAGGCAGTGCTGATGGCGCAGCATCGCGACGCCCAGGTGCTGCTATCGGCAGTGGAAGAGGCCAACCGGCGCGTGCTCCAGGCCTCGCAGAGCGATCCTGCCTGGAGGGCATGGGCACCACTCTCGTGGCCGCGCTCGAAACCGGCGACAGACTTGTCGATCGCCAGCGTCGGCGACAGCCGCGCCTACCTGCTGGATGACGACGGGCTGCGCGCCATCACCGACGATCAGACGTGGGTGAACGAAGTGGGCCGGCCGCTCGGTCTGGATGAGGAAAGCCTGAAGAACCACCCCATGCGCCATGTGCTGACGATGGCGATCGGCGCCAGTTCGCCGCTCACCGTGAACTGCTATGCGGTTCCGCTCCGCGCCGGGCTCGCTCATTCTGATCTGCAGCGACGGGTTGCACGGCGTCGTGGACCCGCGAAGCTAGAAGGAATTCTGCAAGGCGGTCGCGATGGCGTCGGGCTGGAGGAAAGCTGCCACCGGCTCATCGAGGCCGCCAAGGAGGCGGGCGGCCCCGACAACGTCACGACCGTGCTGCTGCGCAAGCCGCGCGGGTAGCGCGATCTCAGCCCGCTACGCGTTCGCTGCCGCAGCCACTCCCTGAATGCGTCGCGATACAGGATGATTCCCTTGCGCGAATAGCGCAGGTATCCCTGCCGCCGGAACTGGTTCATGTAGTGCGTCACGATCTCGCGCGACGTTCCCACATATTGCGAGAGCAGCTCGTGCGTGAACGGCACCATGCGGACGGATCCGTCGTCCTCGGGCGACCCCAGCCGCTCCGAGAAACGGATCAGCGAGCGCGCCAGACGCCGCGCGATGTTGTCCACCGAAAAGCTCTCGATGCGGTGCGTGAAATCGATGGTGCGCTGCACCAGAATCTGCAGCAGCGCCACCGCCAGCCGCGGCCGCTTCATCACGATGTCTTCGATCTCGCTGGCGGTCCAGGTCATCAGCTTGGTGTTTTCGAGCGCCGTCGCCTGCTCGGAGCGGTGCGGCAGGTTCAGAAACGCCGATTCGCCGAAAAATTCGTCGGGCTGATAAATGTCCACCACCACCTGGTGGCCATCGTCCGCCAGGCGCGACACCTTCACTTTGCCGTCGATCACCAGATAAGATGCTGGTGGAAGGCTGGTCCTGGTTGTAAATGATCTGGCCCTTGCGGTATTCGACGATGCTCGAGCACGGCAGATGCGCAAGTGGATCTTCCAAGGGTTTCTGCGGAATTGCTACCGTCGGACTGGTTGCCATAATGTTCTCCTCCAATGACTTGACGCTATCCCTGTTGCGGCGCGCAAGTTTCGCTTACGGTCGTTAATGCTGCGAACTTTGAACGTGGGTCTGGGATCGCCCGGGATGGATGTCCCCCGAACGGTTACTTTGTGGCCCATGTGTTTGGCGAAGCCTTCTTGCGGAAAACCATCCGCCTCGAGATTGGCGATGGGGGTCAATTCCCGATCGTCCGTCAGGATGTAGTGGCCATCTTGTTCATCCACGCATCCGGTCAGGGATGTTCCCGAGGGCGGCGCTCTTTTTTGAGGCGCTTTTTCCTGTTGGCCAAGCCAGTGAGGTGCGGAACTGACGGCGGGCGGAGCGACAGCGAACAGGGCCAGCAAGATAGCAACAGCGGGAGAGCTAGTCATGATCCTCACCTTTCAGCGCACTGTTAAAGCACTCCGCGTGCCAAATCATACGGCGATTTCGAACAATAAGCAATCGGGAAACGTAAGTGTCGCTATTTAAAAAGGAAACCCTTAACCGTGAAACGAGTTGCGGGGACTCTTTTTTTAGGCATCGGAAAAGCCTTTTTACCTGCCGTATGATGAAAGAAGTGCTTTCTATGCAGCCTTTCGCATGGATGCCGGTAATTTTGGCCAGTCTGGCCCTGGCTCTGGACCCAATCGCTGTAGTGGCGCAATCTTACACGGCGCCGGCCGGCGCGCGGCAGGCGTCACGCCGTGAAGGCGCATCCATTCTGCCCGGCGGCCGGATCATAGCGCCGTACGGAAAGGAACGGTCCACCGGACCAGGTCCGTTCGCTTTCGTACTGAGTCCCTCGGGTCGCGGCGCCGTCACCGCCAACACGGGTCCCTGGCGGTACACAATGACCGTATTCGAGCGCGATCGGACCGGCCATTGGGAAACGCGCGAGATCGATGCGCGTACCCCTTCCGCGCTCGATGAGTTCGGCATTCCCAAAGGACAGGGCGGCGAATGGAAAGGCGTCTCTAACGGCGTTGCCTTCTCGGGTGAGCGCGCCATCTGGGTCTCCGAAGGCAATTCCGGCCGCATAGCGCTCTACGATTCCGCCGAGGACCGCCGCCGCGCCATCAGTCTGAATTCGGCTGACTATGCCGATAGCTACACGGGCGCGATGGTTTTCGATTCCGACAAGGAAATCCTCTACGTGGCTGATCAGGCTAACTTCCGCGTTGCAGTCGTGGATACGAAATCGCGCCAAGTGGTTGCGTCGGTCCGTGTCGGGCGTCTCCCCTTCGCTCTCGCGCTGTCGCCTGACCGAAAGAAGCTCTATGTGGCCAACGTCGGCATCTTCCAATATAAGATGGTCCCCGATGCCAGCGCTGCCAACGCGCGCACGGCGGGCCTTCCTTTCCCGCCTGCGGCGCCGGCCGATCCAGGCGCTCCGGAGTCGAATTCGATTGCAATCGTGGATGTCTCCACCCCTGCTGCACCAAAACTTGAAGGATTCGTACGCGTGGGCAACAGCCCGTCGGCCATCTTAGCCACAAAAGATCGCGTCTTCGTCTCGTGCGCCGATGACGATTCCATTGCCGTGGTCGATCCTGCCACCCGCACCATTACCGATCGCATCCCGATTGTCATTCCGGGCCTCGAAAACCTCCGTGGCGTCATCCCCCTCGGCATGGCTTACGACGAAGCGTCCGGCTGGCTGCTGGTGGCGGAGGCGGGGATCAATGCGGTCGCGGTGATCGATACGCGCCAGAAACGCGTGCTGGGGCACATCCCCGCCGCTTGGTATCCCACCAGCGTACTGATCGACGAAAAGGAGGTCTTGGTCGCGAATGCGCGGGGACATGGCATTGGCCCCGACGCGCCCACGGCCTATTCCCAGCGCGGCTCTCTGCTGCCGTCGTCTCTCTTTCAAGGCACGGTTTCGATCTTCGCCATGCCTGCGCCGGAAGACCTTGCCGCCCTCACCGAAACCGTGATGCGCGCCAACGGCTTTTCCCCGAAGCGTCCGCCCATGCCCGCGCCCCGCCCGGTACGGCACGTAGTGCTCATAGTAAAGGAAGGCCGCACCTACGATGAGGTTCTGGGCGACATCCACGCCACGCCGCATGGGCCCGCCATGAGCGACCCCGAAATAGCCCGCTATGGACTGAACGGCATTGCCGAAGGTGGCCATCAGCGCCTCAGCCTCAAGGGCGTTCGCGTGACGCCTGACACGCACGCTATCGCTACCCAGTGGGCCTTCAGCGACAATTTCTACGCCGATGGCGATGGCACTGTGGATGGACACCATTGGCTTGCCGGCGTCTACCCCAACGCATGGACGGAGACCTCGCTCTTCGCCGCGTACGGCAATCTGAAAGACTTCCGCATGAGCGCGGCGCCGGGGCGTCTGTCGTTTCCCGGGATGGCGTCATCGGTTCTCCCCGAGGACGCGCCGCCCGCGGCCAACCTTTGGAGCCATTTGGCGAACCACCGCATTTCGTTCTACAACTTCGGCGAGGGCTTCGATCTGCCGGGCGCGGTGCAGCAGCCCGGCATGGCGCCGCTTGGCGCGCGCTTCCTTACCGATATGCCGATGCCCGCGGCGCTCCATGACCGCACCTCGCAACAGTACCCCGGCTACAACCTCGCCATCTCCGACCAGGAGCGCGCCACCGCATTCATCCGCGAAGTGAACGAGAAATTCGTCAAGGGCGGCGCCGATCTGCCGCAATTCCTGTATGTCTACCTCCCCGGCGACGCCGCCGGCGCGGCGAACGTGGATGAGGGCCGCCCCTACAAAGAATCGTTCATTGCCGATAACGATCTCGCCCTGGGACGAATTGTCGAATACTTGTCAGCGAGTAAGTGGTGGAACGACACAGTGGTCTTTGTAACCGAATCGACCGCCGTCGGCGGCATCGATCATATCTCCGCCAACCGCACTCTCCTGCTGGCGGCGGGTCCCTGGGTGAAGCGGGGATATGTATCGCACATGAACGTCAGCTTCCCGGGACTCCTGAAGACGGTCTTCTGGCTGCTCGGCGCCGGCCCGCTCAATCTTTTCGACGCGAGCGCATCCGATCTGCGCGATTGCTTCGCTTCGTCGCCCGATGCGGCGCCGTTTCACGCCGTTATGGGAGACCCTCGCATCTTCTCGCCTGGAGCAACTCAGTAATTGCAGCGCCGTGGGACACCAGATCAAGAGAGAAGAGATGCTTCGGGGCGCAATTAAACACAACGCCCGAAGACTTCGCTTCAAACGGTCGGTCCGGCGCGCGATGTCACTCGGGCTTCTGTCTTCTGACTTCTGACTTCGTGTTTAGTCTAATTCAGCAGCCGGCTGTGGAACCGGCTGTAAGTGAAGTACAACCCCAACCCGATCGCCATCCAAATAAGGAACGCAGCCCAAGTTAGACCGCCCAGCCCAAGCATCAGCAGGAAATTAATCAGTACTCCCAGAATTGGCAAGACGGGGACCCACGGGGTTCTGAACGGCCGAGGTAAGTCAGGATCGGTCCTGCGCATAATGATGATGCCGAGACACACCAGCACAAATGCAAATAAAGTCCCTATGCTCGTCAGGTTTCCAAGCTGCGCGATCGGGGTGAACGCCGCTCCGAAGGACACGAAGATCATCAGCATCAGGTTTGAGCGCCACGGAGTATGAAATTTGGGGTGTACGTCGGAGAACACCTTCGGCAATAAGCCATCGCGTGACATCGAATAGAATACCCGCGATTGGCCAAGCAGCATAACCAGGATCACGCTGGTCAAACCGAGCAGCGAACCGAGCTTCATCAGCTTTCCCAGCCACGGCAACCCGTTCATGCGATCCACTGCAACCGCCAAAGGCGCGGCCACATTCAAGTCTTTGTAATTCACCACGCCCGTCAGCACCATCGAGTAAAGGATGTAGAGCACGGTGCAGATTGCCAAGGACCCGATGATGCCGATCGGCATGTCACGCCGTGGGTTTTTCGCTTCCTGCGCCGCTGTCGAGACCGCGTCAAATCCAATGTAGGCAAAGAAAATTTGCCCGGCCGCCGCGAGTACGCCGCTCCAGCCGAATGCTCCGAATTTCCCCGTAGTGTTGGGCGGCACGAAAGGCGTGTAGTTGGACATATTGATGTAGAAATAACCAACGACAATAAACAGAACCACCACCGCCACTTTGATGAACACAATAACGGCATTGAAGCGCGCCGATTCCTGCACGCCGACGATCAAAATCATCGAAATGCCGGCCACAATGATCACCGCGACCAGATTGAACGTACCCGGCGTTGCGTCAAAAGGTGAGGCGAGCAGCGCCTGCGGAATCCTGACGTTGAAGTCGGATAGGATCGACGCGATGGTCGCGGACCAGCTCACTGCCACCGTTGCCGCTCCCACCGCATATTCCAGTATCAAAGCCCAGCCGATGATCCAGGCCAACAGTTCGCCCATGGTCGCGTATGCGTACGTGTACGCGCTGCCTGCAATCGGAATCATCGTCGAAAATTCGCTATAACAGAAACCGGCGAACGCGCAGCCGATGGCAGCCAGAACGAACGAATAGACGAGCGCTGGCCCGGCGTGAGTGGAGGCGGCAACGCCGGTCAAAGTAAATATCCCCGCGCCGATGATGGCGCCGATGCCGAGGGCAACTAGCGACGTAGCGCTAAGCGTCCTTTTTAGGCCGCCGCCTCTCTCGCCAACGCCTTCCGATTCTGCCAATAGCCGATCAAGTGGCTTCTTTACGAATAAATTCATCCGTCACCAACTCAGCTCTCATGGACTCATCCGCGCGAAAGATTCTTAACCCGCTGCCCACCACAGCCTACGATAACCCGATCATATGTTAACTCAGCCCGAAAACTCACTGGATGAAGTCCAGCGCGGAGCGCTAAAATCGGCCGCTTGAAGTGTCTGTATAATGGCGTTTTCTCGAAAAGCGTCAAGCTCCAAGGTACTTGATAACGTCGCTCCATATCAATTCTCCGACGGCCGCTCGATGCGGTCTATAACGATTAACTCCGCAGTGTCCTTGAATGATTCGAGTCTCAGGCCGAGTTTTTGCAGGTCATCTCGGAACCTGGCTGCTGGGTCGGGCGCGGTGAGATCGCTGTCATCAGCCATGTTGGCCAGCGTAGGTCCAAAGAGCTCGTCAACATGTAAGTCAGCCGGACGTCGAATACGCCTGTGATGCCGGTTTTGTCGACAACCTTCCGATTTAAATGAATAGTTAGAAAACGGCACAGATTCGCCATGCTCCAGCCTTGCGCTTTCAATAAACCATCCCTGCCGGCGCTGGAGGAGCCACATGGTGGAGGCTGCTCCGGCGCAACCGGAGGCCGCGGGCTCTGAGTCAAGTCCACCGGAGTGCAGCTTCCCACCTTCGTAGCCTCCAACTTGGGTCCACCCTTCGCCACGACCAGAGCGTACGCGGGCTCCTCTTTGGTCTCGCGATGAACTCTAAGCTTGAACCGGTCTTCTAATAGCGCTTGCAGCATGGGCCCGCGCATCATCGCCGCCGTCTGCGCCCCTTCAGGCTCTGCGTCTATTGCGTAATAAGCAGATTTGATCCAACTCGGGCCGCCGCGAACCCACTGTTCTCTCATGGGAACCACGGATCTGCCTTGCCCGTTCGCATACAATACGTAAGCCTGCATAATGATGTTTTCCAGGGGCAGACATTTGATTCTTATTCTTCCAGGATCTACCGCAACTGGCCCTGCTCCGCGTCCGCGACCGCCGTCGGGGGCGAATTCGTCCTTGCACGGCTTGATGGACGCTACCGGGAACGTGGGCGCAACATTCGCGCCGGTGCGTGTCTGAGAGAATCCGGTAGCGGCCACGAATACTCCGCATATCGCGTAACGAAGGCTACTCAGGGTCACAGCATCAATATTGTAACTGTCGGGTTAAAAGCCGGACAGAACCAATTGGTTGTTGGAATCGATTGGATGGTGCGGAGCGGTAGTCAAACTAGGGACTCCGACGCGTCTCCGCGTAGTGATGTATACTTGCCCGAAGATGAAAGCACGGAGACTCGTTCCTCTGCTCGTGCTGGCTGCGACTACCTATGCGGCGGAACCGACAACGACCTTGGTCAATGTGGGCGATGGCGTTAAGGTCGAGGTCGTCGATTGGGGAGGTAGTGGCCGCCCTCTGATCCTGCTTGCCGGTTCCGGCAACTCGGCGCACGTCTATGAAGACTTCGCCCGCAAACTCACGGACGCTTGTCATGTCTACGGAATTACCCGTAGGGGGTATGGCCTGTCCAGCAAGCCGGAACGCGGCTATTCCGTACCCGAGTTGGCCGAGGACGCCGGATAGCGCGGACTCGGCTTTTTGTGTTCCTAGCCATTTGGCTTCGGAACCAGCTTGCCCTCCTGGTAAACGCTACGCCGTTAACGGCGAATTTACCGGAATTGGACTTCTGGACCACCACGACGGGCGAAAGTTGTCTAATCAGAAGCAGCCGAACGCCAAAAAGGCACTCCCGCGCAGCCTTGTGCCATCCATACAAATACTTCGACGACGGTCGTCCACATCGCGAAATAAGAGATTCACGGACTGACTTCGGATGGCAGCGTATCTGTTCGGCCTAGTTTCTGACCTGGCTCTCGAGCCATCGGTCGATTTCCGAGAGATGTTCCGATCTGAACTTCGCATGGAGGCGTATTGATGCGACAGCGGCCTCGACGTTTTCACGCGCTTCGGGCGGGATGTTTTTCGCCGCGTAAACTTCCAGTTCACCGATCCGGTTCAAATCGGCGGAAAACGAGGCAATCCAGGGCATCAAGCCCAGCTTCAATTGCGAGTCTACCGGTGAATCGGGGCGGTTCACAAGTTCAAGCCCCGCTTTCCAGCCGAGATCCGGATGTGCGGTGGCGAGCGTCACAAGCGTGTAGGGAGCTGAACCTGCCGGCGCTTCAGGGCCGGTGGCCATCTGTGCGACGCGCTCCGCTTGAACGGGATCCGAAACCAAAGCCATGGCGCCTAGAAGCTTCTGCTTCTCCAAGGGGTCGGACTTGCGCACAGCAGTCATCAGACGATCCATCGTCGGTCCGTCCGCGTGAAGAGCAACAATCGCGATCACCACACGGCGCGCTTCCGGTAACATGCTCTCGGGGTGGTCGATTGCAGCATCGAAGCGGCGGCGTGCATCGGCAAACACTTTCTCATCTCCGAAACGACTCAACGCCTGAAGAACTGCGTTCCTGAGATTGGTGAGATTGCTGTCCTCACCGGGCCGGGCTTCGGCGCCAAGCCTGTCTGCCAGCGGGCGCAGTTCCCTGTTGGCGAATGCTTCGAATCGAGCGCGGCTCGGTTCGGGATACAGACCATCAACTTGCTCCAGCACGCTGATGATCTGCTGCCATACGGCGGGTTCGGCGTCGGGCGGGATCGATTTCGCAAAAGTGAGGCATTCCATTACCGGCTGATACCCGGATTGGCCGAGTGCCCAGGAGTCATAGAGGATGCCGAGCTGGTCAGCGGCATCGAGAGCGCCGGCTTGTGCGCTGAACTGCGCCATGAGAGCGCGCGGATACAAAGTTCGGACGTAAGCGAACTGTCCCGCATTCACAACCACCGGGCCTTTGGGTTCGATCGCGTTGAGGGGTGCGCTGCCGTCGGCAAGGTAATCATTCGTTTCGCCACCTGCCCGTATCGCAACAGGAATGTGCCAGCGCTGGGGCGCAAGCGATGCGATGGCCGATGGATCTTCCGCGAACCGTCCTTCACTGATTCTGATTCCGTCCTTTTCGTCGATTTTCAGAAGCGGGACGCCGGCCTGCTTCGTAAAATCGGCCTCCATCTCCAGAATCCGTTTGCCCGAGGTCGCCTGCACTTGTTTCCAGAGATCGGCGTCTTCCGTGTTCGCGAAGGCGTAAGTCTTCATATAGCGGCGGACGCCGGCGCGAAAGTTATCGGGACCGGCATACGCTTCGAGCATGCGGATGACAGCGGCGCCCTTCGCATAGGTGATGTCGTCGAAGGCCTGCTCCGCCTGTGCGGGGGTCAGAACTGTCTGGACAATGGGGTGCGTGGAGGGTTTCTGGTCCGCCTGCTTTCCACTCTCCGCGATCCCCAACGCTCTGAGGTTCGTCTTCCATTCGGGATGAAGATCGAAAGTGATCTTGTTTTCCATCCATCGCGCAAAACCTTCGTTGAGCCAGAGATTGTCCCACCAGGACATGGTCACCAGATCGCCGAACCATTGGTGGGCCATTTCGTGCGCAACCACCAAAAACACCTGGCGCCGATCGGCATCGGTTGAGAGCTTCGGATCGAACAGCAGATGGTTCTGCGAATAAAAGATCGCGCCCCAGTTCTCCATCGACCCGCCGGTAATCTGGCCGGGCGCGAGCACGAGGTCGAGCTTCGGAAGGGGATAGCGAATGCCGAAATAATCGTTGTAGTAGTGCAGAATGCGTGCGGCCTCGCCCAGCGCGTAACGGGCTTTTTCCGTATCGCCGCGATTCACCGCCACGCCGACCTCGATGCCATCCGCCTTGGTGGTTATGCGTTCGAAGTCGCCGATCCCGAGGAAATAGAGATAAGTCGACATTCTGGGAGTGGGGGCGAAGCGGACACGCTTCCTCCCGTTTGCGAGCGGTTTCGTCGAAGCGGCGGGCATGTTGGAAATCGCGACACGATCGACGGGGATATCCACCGTGAGCGCGAGCACCGCCTTGTCGCCCGGCTCGTCCCAGGAAGGCATGAATTGGCGCTCCGATGCGGGCTCGAAATTCGTTGCGATCGTTCGTCGTTTGCCTTGGGGGCTGTCGTAGTCCATAGCGAAGAAGCCCAAGGTCGATTTGCCGATTGCGCCTTGATAGTCGATCGTGAGAGTGTGGGCGCCGACGGCAACGGGCGCACCGAACGTCAGAGTGGCGCGCTGTAGTTTCGGATCGACGGAGATCGTGGCCTCGCGATTCCTGTCAAGCAATGCTTTATCGATCGTCAGTTTGTCTTCGTTCAGAACGATCGATGACGTCGGAGCGCTAACGGCGACTTCGATGCGAACCCTCCCGGAGAATGTCAGCTTTTCCGCATCGGGCATAAGTGAGAGATCGTAGCGAACGGGCTTCACGCCGGGTGGCAGCTGTTCGCGCTCGCCAGCAAATGCACAAGTTCCCGCGAGCAGAAGGACGACGATACACGGGAGATTTTTTCGCATGTGGAATAGGCTAGCACTATGCGAAGACCTGCTCTGAGTCCACCAGCGTGATGGCTTAGAGACACGTAGCGAAAACTGAACTTTCCAAATTACTGATAGAGCGAAGCGGAACCTACTACCGCCGAGCACACCCCCGACAAACCACCCATTAGCGAAGCCAAACTGCGCGCCAATCGGGCGAACGGACGCTTCAACCATGACCCGGTCACCGAAGCAGGCAATCGCCGCTCCAGCCTCAATGCCACCCCCTCTGTCTTCACGGCCAGATCGTCTGCGCCACCAAGGAAATTTTGCCTCGTCGGAGAAATCCGTGGGTCACCGATACGCTTCAATGGGCGCCGGAAGCTCGGCTCGCGCGACCGGCAAATGCCGGATAGCGCGGACTCAGCTTTTGTGTTCCTAGCCATTTGGCTCCGGAACCAGCTTGCCCTCCCTGGTAAACGGTACGCTGTTAGGAAGGAGCTGGCTACGAGCGGAGGGTAGCAAAGGCCACACCTTGGGCGTTATACGCCAGGGTTGACCTGCTTCATATGTCAGGCCAAGCATCTACTTGCACGAATGCAAGATTATTACTATTTCTGAGGCGCGCTTTGGAGTTTTTCTAAAGCTTCCTTGATCTGCGCGACTAACTCTTCATTCGCCGGGGCTGGTGGCCCCAGAGCTGCGAGAGCCCGGTCGTACAATAGTTTTGCCTGCGCCAGACGGTTTTGTGAAATTGCGTCCGCCGCCTGATGCAACAGGCCGACCGCGAGGAAACGTGCCCGAATGGCAACCGACCGCGCCAGCGCTTCTCGCGCCTTCTCCGGTTCCCCCCGCTTGGTGTAGAAAACCACCAGCTTGTCCAATGTCACTGCTACCATGGGGTGGTCTTTCCCTACGAGGCCTTCCCACAGTGCCAGCAAACGCAGGTAGAGAGGCTCAGCAGCCGAAAACATCCCTTCGCTGGAATAAACGTCAGCAAGGCCTTCGATTGTTGAGATAAGTTCGTTACTGTTTGCCCCGTAAAGCGTCTCGCGAATGGCCAGAGCCTGCCGGTAGCTTCCCTCACAGCCGGGACACAGGTCGCCGTTGCCTCCGCCCCCGATCGCTCTGAAGGCTACATTAAGCTCGTCCAGAGCTGGCAGAAGCCCAGGGTCGAGCGAACCCACGAGCTTTGTACGGACCCCTATCGCGCTTACCAGGCAGCGCAGCGCTTCGTTAGGTTTCTTTTCCGCGAGATAGATTCTACTAATACGAACAAGATCGTCTGCGACCGGTATGCTCTCTGACGTCAACTCTTCGACGTGCATGGCATGAACACGCTGCGCATCAGCCAGCGCCCGGTCGAACTCTTGCGTTCTCATGTTCAGGTTTATCGAAAGCAGCAAGTCGTCGGCAATCTTCGGGTCATTCGCGCCAATGGTGGATTCGCGCCACTCTAGAGCTTGTTGGAGATACCTCTCGGCTTCGGCGAATTTCCCGGATGCAGCACTCGTTGAGGTGAGGCGCTTCAGCACGTCGTAGCGAAGTGGAGAATCGGCTGGCAACTGCCGCACAATTTGCAGGGCCTTCTCAAATGACCGGCGCGCAGCGTCATAGTCCCCTTGCCCGAATGCGCGGTCACCTGCCTTCAAAATCGATTGGACAGGGGAGGTGAGCGCTACCTGCGTTTTCCCGGGCCAGCAGAAAACTGCGGACAAAAGTACAGCGAAACGGACCAGGCGAGAACCGGGGCCGCACATAGCACCGCTCTTATTGGTCATAATGCTAAAAAAACAGCACGTGGCACGATATTTGCGTCAAGACCCGGTCAATCCTATGGCGCGAATATTCATATGGAGGCCATCCGCGAAGACGTAGGAGCCGTTTTCGATTAGGGGCTGCAGAGTGGCATATTCCACAAGAATAGCGGATCAGTCTCAATACGATGCACGCAGATCGCCATTCCCAGTTAATAATTGAAGTAGGTCGCCGCCCAGCAAATTAAAGTGAACCGCCATCACACTGTGGCAAAGTCCCACTTGTTCGATTCCGCCTTCTGGCTTCATATAATTCTCGACAGCGTAGGAGCGGCGCCTCGGATCGGCATAGCTATGGTCGCGAGCCATCTATCCTTCGCCGTAGGTCCTGTGTCGTCGCGCAGCGTTTACCGATCCAGCGGCCCCGTCCGCGGTTCAAAGTGCCCCCTCAGAACTTTTCCATTGAGCGACAGAAAGAGTATCGAAGTGGCGCTACGACCTCGCAAGGGTGCGGCCGCAAACGGCGCCTTCGATCGGAAAAGCCCCCAAAAAACTGAGATCTCCCTAGCCGGATGATTCAGCGTCGGTTATCGCAACGAAGGAAATTTTCGCCGGCCAGGCCGTAGGATGAGATTTTTATCAGTCACAGACTTTCCTAGAAATGTTTCGCTGATTCCAAACCACTTATGCCCCGAACCCTGCAATTCCCTCTTTTCCGCCCGCTAATATCAAATCGGGAAACAAAAAACGTTTTCCCCGAAAAGGATGCAGTATGCCCGAAAACGACGAACCTACTACCACCGAACACACCCCTGACAAACCACCCATCAGCGAAGCCAAACTACGCGCCAACCGGGCGAACGGCGCCAAAAGCCATGGGCCTGTCACTGAAGCAGGACGGCGCCGCTCCAGCCTTAATGCCACCCGCTCTGGGCTCCACGGCCAGATCATCTGCGGCACCGAGGAAGAGCTCGTAGTCCTCCAGAAACACACCGCCGACGTACGCACCGAACTCGCGCCCGTCGGCCCCACGGAAAGCTTCCTGGCAACCTCCATCTCGGACAACATGTTCAGAATTAACAGAATTCGAGCGCTTGAGGCAGGCATCTTCGCCAGCGGGTTTCGCGACAACATCGATGCCTTCGACGCCGGCCACCCCGAAGTGGACGCCGCATTAGTCGCCTCCGATACGTGGATGCGCCAAGCCGCGCAAATCATGTTGCTCTCCACCTACGAAACGCGTCTGAGCAGCATTCTGCGAAAAGATCGCGCCGAACTGAAAGCGCTCCAGGCCGAGCGCAAGGAAGTCTGTGAGAAAGCAATGAACCAAGCCGAGATCTTCGTGGAACACGCCGAAAGCAAAGGCGAAGTCTACGAGCCGGGAGAAGACTTCCAACCGGCGTCCGAGCACGGTGGGTTCGTTTTTTCAAACACCGCAATCGCCCGCCGCCGCGACCGCGCTCACCGCTACAAGAAGGCCTGTAACTATCATTTCCGCGATCGCTCGAAGGATCCGAAGCCCGATTCCGGCCCCAACATCGATCGCCGAGCCGCCTAACCCGCATGATGGAATCCTAAAGCAGCTCAAATCGCGAAACCACCCTGCACTCCAAGCCTGAAGTGTGCTCTTTCGATAGCGCTCTGACGCAATACGTCACGAAGTACTAAACGGAAAAACATGAGTACTTCCCTTGGCAGCCACGCTCATCTTGGGAAATCCGTTTGCCATTGCCAAGAGCGCATGACTCCCAGGAACAAACCGCAATCAATCGGCGTCACAGAATCGAGATCCTGCGAACATCCGCGCAGCGGCGTGCGTATGTTCATCGAAAAGCTGACCGGTTAAGAAACGGGCTGCAATCCCGTCATATTTGCAGCCCGCGAATCGTTATAAGGAGGATAGGTGAATGAAGCGAATCGGGGCGGCCGCATTCATGACCGCATGCACCGGGCTAAGTATCTTCGCGCAGGCTCCAGCCCCCGCGTTCGACGTCGCATCGGTGCGCCCGGCCGCGCCAGTCGATGAGCGCGGCGCAAAAACCCGTCCACATCATGTCCACACTACCCCCGGAAACCTCGTCATGAGGAATATAGCAATGAAGGAAGCCATCCAGTGGGCGTACGATGTCGAAGCCTATCAGGTTGCGGGGCCACCCTTCCTGGACGATACCCGGTTCGACATCGTCGCCAAGGCCGCCGACCCCGCCACGGACGATCAGATGCGCGTCATGATGCAGACGTTGCTCGCGAGCCGGTTTAGTTTGACCCTTCACCGCGAGAGCAAAGAGATGGCGGGGATGGCCCTGGTGTCAGGCAAAGGTAACTCGAAGATGAAGGCATCCGAAGATGGGGGCGAAAGTGTCTTCGAACCCCAAGGGGGGAAGCCGGCGATCAAGTTCGGCCATATGTCGATGCACGAATTCGCGGCGCTGCTTTCCGAGCCCATGCGCAAGCCGGTAATCGACCTGACGGAAATCAAGGGCACGTTCGATTTCACCCTCGACGCCTCGAATTACGTCCCTCCGGAACCCGCGCCCGGCCAGCCACGCGAGCGCGAGGATGAAACCTACATGGTTCTACGGGCGCTACAGGATCAGCTCGGCCTGCGTCTCGAACCGCGGAAGTTGACTATCGACATGCTGATCGTGGACCACATCGAAAAGGTCCCCACCGAAAACTGAAGAAAAATTCATGGAATTTCGTGTCAAATCGGAGGCAACCGTCGTCATATAGTCTGACGGTTTAAACACCATGCGCGTCCGGGCACAGGCAAACTATATCTTATTAGCGGTTTCATGCACCTACGGCCAGACTGCGGCTTCCGTCAAGGCTCCCGCCAAGCAGGCCTTCGAAGTGGCCTCCATTAAGCCGGCCGATCCTGATGCGCGCGGATCGAGCAGCAACAGCGACCGCCGTTTCGTGACCATCAAGAACTGGACCTTGAAGCGGCTTGTTCAGCGCGCCTTCGGAGTTGAGGACTATCAGGTCTCAGGTGGGCCGAATTGGCTCGATTCCTACCGCTTCAACATCAGCGCCAAAGTGGACGAGGCGGAGCCTGAATTGAAAGGCAAAGAGGGCCAGGCGCGGGTCCAGGCCATGCTCGAATCGCTCCTCGACGAGCGGTTTGAATTTCAATTTCATCGGGAAACCAAAACGCTTCCTGTCTATAACTTAGGGGCAGCCAAGACCGGATTCAAATTGACCGCGGTTAAGGACACAGGCGGTTCTTCCACCAACAGCAACAATGGCAGGCTGACAGCGCAAGGGGTCAGCATGGCCGCATTCGCGGTGTTTCTCTCCAGGGAAATGGGGCGTCCCGTGCTTGATGCAAGCGGCATCTCGGGAGTTTTCGATTTCAAGCTCGAGTGGTCAGTACAGGATGGCGCGGCTAAGGCGCCGGACGCCAACGAAATCGCCGGCCCCTCGATCTTCACTGCATTACAAGAACAACTGGGACTCAAGTTAGAATCAACTAAAGGTCCCGTAGAAATCATAGTCGTCGATCATGCCGAAAAACCAACTGAAAATTAACTGTGAGGCGAGTCCTTCGCCTGCCTCGGCCGCTTGTGGCCGGGCTTATGGAGTATGGCGGACCTTCCCTCGCGCTGGCCTCTTGGCATGTCTTGCCCTCTCGTTTCTCCTTGCCATGCCGTTGGCTGCCACCGAGCATCGCGGCATCGTCAAGTTCGGCGGATTGCCGGTTCCCGGCGTCACCGTCACGGCCTCGCAAGGGGATAAAAAGCTGACCGCGGTCACCGACGATCAAGGTGTCTACACATTTCCGAACCTGAGCGACGGTCTATGGAACATCCAAGTCGAGATGCAGTGCTTTGAAACCATCAAGCGCGAAATCGCCGTGGCGCCTGATTCGCCTGGCCCGCAATGGGATCTGAAGCTCCAGTCCTTCGACGAAATCAAAGCCTCTGCTCCGGCGCCTGCGCCGTCGGCGCCAAAGGCTGCCGAAACCACCGCCCCTACCACTGCGGCCGCCGCCGCAGCTACCCCCGCGACGCCCTCTATCGTTGCCGCCAACGCCCTCAATGCTGGCAACGCTGCGCCCGCCAAAGGCAAAGGCAAGAAGGGCGCCGCCGCGGCGCCGGCTGCCGCCCAAACCGGATTCCAGAAAGCGCAGGTGAACGCTTCGCCCGGCGCTTCCACCAATGCCCCGGCCGAGGCGGCCATCAACAATGACGAGGCCAGTAAGGGCGCCTCGGACGGCCTTCTCATCAATGGCAGCGTGAACAACGGCGCCGCTTCACCCTTCGCGCAAAATCCCGCATTCGGCAACGCCAGGCGCGGAGGCAGGTCCTTATATAACGGCAGCCTGGGTGTAGTGCTCGATAGCTCGGTTCTCGACGCCGAAAACTACTCGCTTACCGGACAACCAACTCCCAAGCCGCCCTACACTCAACTTACCGGCCTGGTGAACTTTGGCGGACCCATCAAGATTCCGCACATCCACTTTAAATCGGCGCCGTTTTTCACGGTGAACTATCAATATCTGCATAACCACCAGGCCAACATCGTTTCCGGCCTGATGCCCACGGAGGCGGAACGCGGGGGAGACCTTTCCGCGCTGCCTTCGGTTATTTACGATCCAGTAACCGGCAATCCTTTCCCCGGCAATATTATTCCGCAAAACCGCATCAGCCCTCAGGCTTCGGCGCTGTTGGGCTACTATCCGCAGCCCACTTTCGCCGGAGCGATCTATAACTATCAGGCGCCCGTGGTCCAGGTGAATGCTTCGAACAGCATGCAAACGCGCGTCAACAAGACGCTCACTCCGCGCTGGCAGATCAGCGGCGGGTTTGGTTTCTCCCACGCTGACGTGCAGAATCCGAATCTGTTCAATTTTCTCGACCACACCAACTCGCTCGGCCAGCAATCGAACGTCAATCTTTCGCACCGCATCGGGACGCGCATGTTTCTCAATTTAGGGATGCAATATAGCCGCCAGTCAATCGTATTGACGCCTAACTTCGCCAACAGCGTCAACGTCTCGGGAATGGCGGGAATCACCGGAAACGATCAGTCGCCGATCAATTATGGGCCGCCCAGTCTCGGTTTCGCTCAGGGGCTCTATGGTCTTTCGGATTCGAATTACTCGGCCACGCACAACCAGACCACTGGCGCTTCCGCCAGTTTGAGTTGGTCGCATTCCCCGCACAATTTCCAATTCGGCGCCGATCTCCGGCGCCAACAGCTCAATTCCGTCAGCCAGTCGAACCCGCGCGGCGGCTTCAGTTTCACGGGCGCCGCGACTGAAGGGAACTCGAACGGCGCGGTAATACCCGGCTCCGGTTCCGACGTCGCCGATTTCCTGTTAGGCGTTCCCGATGCCGCCACGCTCGCGTATGGTAATGCGGATAAGTATTTCCGCGGCTGGTTCAACGATTTTGACGTGTAGTTTATGCCGACGCCATAAGAAATCGTTCCCGAAGTGCTGGTGACTTGCACCGACTGGGCCGCGGGCACCGGCCGAACGGGGCCGCAAATGAGACCGAACTGGGCCACGCTCAGCGTCCCGCTTCCACCCCTCCCTTGAGCCTCCGGAGGTCGTGGCTCGCAAGACCTTGATTATTCAAAGCGTCCCGCCGGACCACATGGCGCCGTCGGAACCTTCGATGATGCCTTCTCCCGCGGTGGCAGCCTGAAAGCCCTACGGTTACCTGTGGCGGCGGGGGTGACCTCGCCCAGTGCGTTGTTTCCGGAAAACCAGAGTCGGCCATCGGGACCGGGCGCGACGGAGGCGGCGCGGAAGCTGTATGAGTTTGATGGGAGGAGTGTTCACGCTACCAAAGCTGCCGGCAGTTGTGATTCGCCCGACGCTCCCCGAACACCCGGGGTCGATCATGAACCAGAGCCAGCCATCCGGCCCAGAGGTGATCGGGTTGACGGAGGATTGGTCGAGGGTGCCCACATGGCTTCCGTCTCAACCAAGCCTTAATTGTTGCCGATGTAGCTGCCGCCGGAGGTGGAACCGCGGTGAACCACAGATTTCCATCGGAGCCGGCCACGATCCCAAATGGATTGAAACCTCCCACGGAGTGAAACGAATAGCTGCCGGATGTGGTGATCCGTCCGATACGGGTGGTGGATTCGGTCATCCAAATTGCCCCGTCGGGTCCCACCGTCATGCTGTGAACAGGCGCGACGAACGAGTTGGCCGCGAACTGGGTGACAGTTCCGGCGGTGGTCATGCGGGCGATTGCGTTCATGGACCCGTTCGAAATCTGGAACCACAGGTTGCCATCCGGGGCGGCAACAATGGGGCTGTTCGAAGCGGAGAATCCAGCCGGCAGAGCATGTTGAGTGAACGCGCCGGCGGTGGTCATTCGGCCGAGAGCGGTCCGAACCGGCGATACCGAGCTCGGCGTGAACCATAGCGCGCCGTCCGACCCAGCGGCGATTCCGTAAGGGGCGAAGTTCGAGGTCGGGAATTCCTGAATGGTCTGTGCCGCGCAGAATCCGGCGGCGGCGATCCCCAAAAGAACACGAAACATGAAGCCTGTACTCCGTTACGGCGTTACGATTGTATTCGCGCCAGTTTACCCTATTCCTGCGCTGATTGTCTGTGCGCGCGCCTTCCGGCTATGATTTACAGACCCATGGGCGTCCGGAGACTCGCATTCGCGGCCGCGCTGAGTCTATTGCTTGCGCAGGCCGCTCTGGCGCAAACCACGCAGGGACTGATTGCGGGGCGGGTGGTCAATTCGCGGACGGGCCGTCCAGTCGATCACGCCAAAGTGCTGTACAACGGACGCGACGGAACCATCGCCGGGGAACAGCCAGTCGATTCGGCGGGCTACTTCACTCTTCCGCTCCTGTCGCCAGGGTTCTATCATCTGCGCATTGAAGCTCCCAATTTCCAGCCGCAGGAGCTGGCGGAAGTCGAACTCGCCGTCGCGGGCCGCCTGGATTTCAACTTTCTCCTTCGCCCCCTAAGCGACGTGTGGGAGGCCGGCCAGTATAACAGCGTCGTCTTACAAGGCTCCAAAACCATCGTCACGTTCTTCGGTCCTGACGTCGATGCCAGCAAGACTGGATCGTTTGAAGCGCCGCGCGGAACCGAATCCTCGCTCGATTCCTCGCTTTCCGCGGTGGTCGACCAGCAGTTGATCAGTAATCTTCCGCTCGACGGGCCGCGACGTTTACGCACTGCTCGCTCTGCAGCCGGGTGTCACGGCCGATTCGACCACCGGACGGGGATTGGGCCTGGCTGTAGTAGGACAGCGGATATCGGCGTCGAATTTCCTGCTGGACGGACTCGACAACAACAACTCAATTGTCACCGGACCACTGCAGACGCTGGTTCCGGAAGCCGTGGAGGAATATCGGATCTCGACTAATAACTATTCGGCCGAATATGGCCGCACTTCCGGATTTGTCGCGAATGCGATCACACTGTCGCCGTCGACACGCTGGCACGCGATGGTTTATGACTATCAGGAATGGGACAAGCTGGACGCCAACGGATGGCAGGAAAACGCTTCGGCATTTCCGCGCGAGCCGTTGAAGGAGACCGAACCGGGTGTGGTTACGGGCGGCCCGATTCTCAAGAATCGCTGGTTCATCTCGGGGGTCTTTGAATTGAACCGGTATCGCACCAAGAGCGATCCGCAAACGCTGGTGGTTCCGACCACGGGCTTCTCGCCACCATCACCGGGCCCACGGCGGCGGCGCTGTTTGCACAATACGCTCCGCCGGTTTCGAATCTTCAGCAGACGCTGGCTAGCATTTCTGTGCGGCCGCCGGTCGCCATCAACAGCTTTCTGGTCGCCCCGCGATCGGACTATCTACGCCGAGATGGCGCGGACCGCTTCCTGTTCCGCGCCGCTGTCATCAGGATAATCAGCCGAATTTCGGATGGACGCCATACCCGGCTTTCGTCACTCCACTGACCCAAGGCGCGAACAGTGGAGGGATCGCGTGGATTCGATCTTTCAGCTCGTCGCTGACCAACGAGGCTCGCGCCGGTTTCTCCACCGATCAGGTCGGCTTCAACCGCCCGCATGCGGACGTGCCGCTCCTCTCCACCAGCAATACGCCGGCGTCAACGGTCCTTCCCGGAAGCCCGCCGCCGTATTCGTTCGAGGATCGCGGCCGGACCTTCGAGCTGGTCGACAACGTCATGTGGACTCGCGGCCGACATGTATTCACCACTGGCGGCGGATTCCTGCTCCGCACTCTCAGCGGATATGTGACCGCCGGTCAGGACGGAATTTTCAACTTCCAGATTCCCTC
This sequence comes from Bryobacterales bacterium, assembly GCA_963763545.1. Taxonomy (GTDB): domain Bacteria; phylum Acidobacteriota; class Terriglobia; order Bryobacterales; family Bryobacteraceae; genus PALSA-243. Next base: position 9,047 of record CAVXPE010000035.1, on the reverse strand, counting down.
AGCCCTGGCGAGCGATCAGGCCGACCAGTTCGCGATCGCGCGGACCCGCCAGAACCCGACGGCGAATGTCTCGCCGGATTACAATCGCCAGTATCGCTATCACCAGTTTTTCCTGTTCGCGCAGGATAGCTTCAAAGTGACGCCTCGGTTCACGGTGAATTTCGGTCTTCGCTATGAAAATCTCGGCGCTCCCGTGAACACCGGCAGCACGAAAGACGCGCTACTCCAACTGGGCCAGGGCGACTCATTCGTACAGAGAATCGCCAGCGCGAATGTGGCTTATCCGGGACCCGGAAATGAGTCGCTTTACGCCAACGACAATCGCGATTTCGCGGTTCGCGCGGGCTTCGCCTACAGTGTGCGGCACGACTCGCGAATCGTGCTTCGCGGCGGCTTTGGGATTTTTTATGACCGGCCCTTCGACAATCTGTGGCTGACCATGCAGGCCAACAACGTCCTGCTAGCGCTGTCGACTCAAGGCCAGAAAATTAATTTTCAATTGCCGGTGCTGAAGGCCGCGGCCGCGATCAACCTGCAAACCCTGCCGGGGTTCAGCTTCTCGACCGCGGCGCAACCATTGACCTTCTTTCAGGGGAACCTCCGCAATGGCTATGCGCGAGAACAGCTTTCTGGGTCTGGAACATCGCATCTCGGAACATTTTTCGCTGCAGACCAACGCCGTCCGTCGCTGGGGCGGGAGCTTCTGACTTCGGATATCGTCAACCGCCCGTTAAGCTCGTCCACTTCGAACGCGCTGTTTTCGGTGGCGAATGGATCGCTGCCGCTGCTCAACTATCGGGGAAATCAGGGGTTTTCGGATTACTACGGCGGGCAATTGGTGGCGCGCTATCGCAGCCCCCGGTTGCAGCTCCAGTTCTCCTACACCTTGAGCCATGCCATCGACAATCAGAGCGAGCCGCTGGCGCAGGAATTTCTCAACTTCAACCTGGCCATCAGCTCGGCCAACGGCCCGGCCGCTTTCACGCGCCAGTTCGATAGCCAGAGCGATCGCGCCAATGCGGATTTCGATCAGCGGCATAATGCAGTCGCGTATGCCGTTTGGGAAGCTCCACCGGTGTTCACTTCCACTCGCGCCGCGCCGATCTTTCGCGACTGGACCTTCGGATTGGTCGCCGCGTTCCGCTCCGGGTTTCCGTACAGCCCCCTGGCGCCATCCTTATTTAATGGAAGCGGACAATTCTACTTCAACAATCGGCCGGATCTGGTGAGCGGCGTGCCGGAATTCCTCAATGCCCCGGCTCCGGGGATGGGCGGTGTGCAGGTTCTGAATCCGGCGGCATTTGCGACGCCGCCGGCCGGCCAGATCGGCGATGTCGGCCGCAACGCATTTCGCGGACCCGGGCTTTACAGCACAGACGTGTCGGTTTCGCGCCGGTTTTCGCTGCCGCCGCTGGGCGAAGCGGGTCGCCTGACGGTTCGAGCCGACGCCTTCAACCTGTTGAATCACGCGAACCTAAACATCCCGAACTTGATCCCGGGCCCCGGCTTCGGCGTCGCGCAGTATGGGCTGCAAAGCTCCGACAGCAGTGGATTTCCCGCCAGCACTCCGTTCCAGGAAACTCCGCGAGTAATTCAGCTTGGGGTGCGGATCGAATTTTGAGCATCCGGTCAGTACTGAATTTTCAGAGGGACTCTGACAGGTAGGGGGCTTTCCCGGAGCCCACTGGTTCCCTTTCGACCGGGGCTATTGGATAGACTTATGAAACTCTTCGATGCGTCGGCTTGTACTCCTAAGTTTCGTCGCGATCCTTGTGGCGGGGTGTTCCCCCGCTCAGACGATTCTGGTCAGTTCCGACTCTGGATCCGTGGCCGGTTCCGTTTCCGTCAAGACCCCGCGTGGGGACGTGAGCGCCAGCGTGGTCCCGGTGACGCCGCCGCGGAATTTGACCGCCGTCTTATTCAGTCAAACGCTAATCGCCGACGACCTGGAACCCGTCCGCGCCGCCTTGCAGCAAATGTATGCCGCATTTCCGGAATTCAAGATCGCGGTCCTTTCCTCCGCCGGAATTCAGTTTGCGGGACCGTTCGCTAAATCGCGCGAGTTTAAAGCCGCGCTCGCTGAGATCCACATAGAGGAAAGCGTCCCCGATCCCGGCGCGGCCGAGCAATTCTATCAACGCCTGCCCGCGGCTCTTCACGATTTCGGCTCGGACTGGAGTTCCGTCATGCTGATAGCTCGCTTTCCCAAGCTCGAACCGCCGCTCGATGAGTTTGCTCCTACATTCCTGGCGACCAAGATTTCGGCCAGAAGGTTCGCGCGCTGTTTTGGAACCTTTCGCCGGAACCGCTGCCCCTCCTCGACGTTCTGGCGTCGGTCACTGGCGGCGCCGTGATCAAGACGGGGATGGATATCTTTCTGGCATCGCTGACCGGTTCCACGCAGTCATTCGCGGAAGTCTCCTGGACCGATCCCAAGCCGCCGCGCGGTTTCGAGCTGATCGCCGCGCAAGTTCAGATGCCGGTCGCCGCGGTCGCCGTGCCGCGCTTCAGCGCCGCGGATGGGGTCGAATTTCCTGACCTGGCGCGCTATCTCCTGTATCGCCAGCAGCTCCTCAACGCAGCTCCGGTCCGGAAAACGAATTTCAATCCAGCCTGGATACCGTTTTGTCGATCAACCCTGGCGACGCGAAGGCTCTGCGTCTGGGCGCGGACTTCCACGTTCGGCGCGGCGATCATCGGCGCGGAGCGGAGTATCTGGCGTGGCTCTCCGAAGTCCAACCCGGCGGCCCGCTGCTGGCGGAGCTTGGGCACGAACAATTTCTGGCCAAGGATTTCGATTCCGCCGAAAGGAGTCTGCTCTCCGCCCGCAAACTCGCGGTCTCCACACCCGCGATCTCGGAAGAGCTGATGCGGATTCATATGGCTAGGTCCGACGACTCCGGTGCGCTCCTGTTCCTCGAAGAAGTGGTCCAATCCGACCCCAAGCGGCAGGATCTATGGCTGCTCCGCGCCGATGCCGCCGGGCGTCTCAAAGATTGGAAGCTCCAGGCCGATTCGCTGGAACGCGCCCTGGCTCTGGACGGTTCGCTGCTGGACCGGCGCACGACGTTGGTTCGTCTCTATTTCGAACACGCCGATTCCGAACATGCGCAGGTTCACGTCGACGTGGCCATCGCCTCACTTCCGCAGGATGCAGTGGTGCAGGCGACCTACGCCGGCTTCCTGGATCAACTTCGCCGGCCCGACGACGCATTGCGGCTTTGGCGCAAGAGCGTTGAGCTGGATCCTTCTAACGAACCCGCACATTTCTCCGTCACGCGCATTTTGATGGCGAAGAAGGACTGGGACGGCACCCTGACTGCGGCCGAAGCCGGTCTGGCGGCGGCGCCGGTCTCCGCTCGATTGCATCTGGCGCGCGTCACTTCGTTGGAGGATCTGGATCGAATCTACGACGCGCGGCGCGGATGGCGCAGGCCTCTTCCATTGATGATGCTGATCTGCTGCGTTATCGCGCCCGGCTGGAAGATGCCTACGGCTCCGCCGCGCCTGCCGCCTATCGCCGTCTGGCGGAGGTGCTCGAAAAGAACGCCGCTGTCGATCTTCCGGCGGTGTCGATCGCGGGTTGGAAGTTTCCATTCGTGACGCCGATGATCCTCAGGCCGCCTGGTTCCAGAGCAAACTTCAGCGCCCGGGCGCGGCGTCCGCCGGTCCGCAATCCGCGCCGGGAGTCTGGATTCCCGGCGGGTTCTCCGCACTGGCGTTTATCGCGCGCGGAAGGCCGACTTCCGGGCCTGACGAATTTCTGGCCGATTACGCGCGGGCGATCATCGGCAACGGAGGCACCGGCCCGCGGCCCGTGCTCACTTATCTCACGCCCGTTCGCGAATACTTCGAACGCCTGGGCGCGCTGCTTCAATTGGGCGTGGTCCACGATCATAAGGCCGTGATCACGCTTTCGCTCGCCGACAAGAACGCGCGGCAGCGCACCGAAAAGGTCCTGGAGATTCTCGGCTGGAAGCTGGTTCAGGCTAAGGGACGATTGAGCGTTCAGTCCGGAACCAAAGCGTCGCAGGCGCGCCGCCAGGATGTCGCGTCCGCACTGGCCGTCGATCAGGTCGGGATGGAGAGCGCGTTCTCCGCGCAGAAGCCGTTCGATTTGACCATCCCGTTGAGTGGGCCTCGGTCGCGCTCGATGAGGCAGCTTGGAAGACTCCATTTTTCGCGAACGAGAAATGGAGCGGCGGCCTGGCCGAAGCGCTGGTCCGGCTGCCGCATCTGGCGCCGGCATACGCGGGCTTGGGATCGGTGAATCGCTCCACTGCCGCGGCGATAGTCGCGTCGGTTGGATTGAAAAACCTGGTCGAGAGACATGGCGCTGCCCTGGCGGCATTCTCATCCGTGCTGGTGTTGGACGGCGGCCGCGTGGAAACGCCTGGAGGAAAGCAGGCCGCCGACGCGTGGAATTCGCTGGTGGGCGCGCACGGGACGATCCGCCGAAGTTCCTGCGCGCGCTGCTCGATAAAGATGACGGCCGACTGCTGGCGTTTTTCTTCACTCTCGGCCAGCTCGATTTGCAGCATCAGCGTTTCTTCACGCTGAGCGCTAAAGCGCCTGGCGCGGTTTTATGAAGTCTTCAGCGATTCGCCCGAAGTGAAGCAATCCGGCGGACGACGTCTTTACGGGGATACGCTGGGTTCGTTTTTCCGCCAGATCCCGCTGGCCGACGATGGCTCCGTCGAATTTCCCGGCAGTCCGGAAGTATGGATGGTGGCCAAAGGCCAGTCGACTTCGGAGTCGCACACGGCCCACCTGCTTAAGAAAGCGCATAAGAAAGCCGCGCCCGATGTCGAAGACGAGATTCTGATCCGCTTGGCCCGCACCCGCTACGGCCATCAGCGTAGTGAGCTGGATAATTTCCTGGCGGTGGTCCGCATCGACGTTCATCGTTCCGATTCGCTGGACGAAACCTCCGCGCTCGCCCTGGCGCAGAACTATCCTCGTTACTCGGCCATCTATCCATATTTTCATGTGCTCACCGGCTTGACCGCGCGCGAGTTCACCCAGTTTTTCCGCTTCGGAGAAAAGATCCAGGGGACTTCTCCGCAGGACCTAAACGGGATTCTGGGGCCGTTTTTCTCGTGTTGGAGTTGATCCGGTTGGCGGTTCAATCGCACGCCATCGATGAAGCGCAAAGCACCGAATTGTTCTTCGATCTGTGCGACCGCTACGCGCGAGCCGGCTCGCCCGGCGACTATACGCAAGCCGCGCTGACGGTGGCCGCACGCCTGGCCGGTCCCCGCGCGGCCGAAGCGACTGCCGCCGTCCGCGATCTTCTCATTCCCGCTCAAGCCACCATCACTTTCGAATTTGGCGGCCCCGCAGCGCGGACCCGGCCGGCGTGCGACGCGGCGCGTTTGATCGCGTCTTGCAGGCTCGGAAGAAGCGTTCCTCCGCTTCAAGCTTTGTTCGATCTCACGGCTGCGGCCCACGCCATTGCAAAAGGCCAAGCTTGGCGGATTGTCAGCTTCGCGCGCTGGATGCCGCCGCGGCCAGCGCTTCCCCAGGGTGGAACTGACCAAAGCGGTTCTCGGCGGCACGGCGGGAAAACAAATTGCGGCGCAGCAACCCGATAAGATCCTCGTATCGCCGCCCAGATCCGGCGTAAGGCGACGGAGCGCAAGGTAAATCCCAAAGATCTCGAAAAACTCGAACAGGAGTTGCTCGCCGAACTCGCGCCGACCGCGCGCCTCGCGCTCTCCGGAGAGTTTACACCTACTACTTTCGCCCAGACGATCTTCTCATCGCCGACGATCCGCTGTTTGTCCGCAAACACCGCTTCGTCGATTTCGGCGATGCCGGCAAGCCCATGGATTTCGCGTCATCCGAACTTCAGATGGGCGATCCGCGGCGCGGAACGGCGATGGTGGGCAGTTTCAGCAGATCGCCACACAGGTCGCGCGCGCGAATCGATCGCCGGAGCAAAATTCCAGGGCAACATCGGCGACATCGCCACCGCGCAACTCGCCGCCATCCGCGCCGCTCCCTGGTCGATTTATCACGATGCCGATCAGCGCCTCTCGGATTGAAGCTGCGGTGGCTCGCGAGTGGTGCGTCCGCGCCGGCTTCGATCCGCGCGCGCGCCAGGAACTTGCCGACGTCACACTCGGGATGCTGTCCTTATCCCGCCGCATGGAGTTGCTCGACGGCCTCGCGCAACGCGATCTGGATCCGGATTCGCCGGATCCTCAGCTATCAGCGATCTCTACTTCCTGGCCGACCAGTATCTGGCGCACTATTCCGAGGACTCATGGCCCTCGCCCGCGCTCTCCGCGCTACGTGCCGCCGTGCAGCGCAACGACAGCGAAACCTGAATATTCTGGGTGCGCTGCCGTCTGAGCTTTTCGATTGTGACCATCCCCATCTGCTCTCGCTGGCGCCTTATGAGGAATTTGAGCGGCACGTGCTCATCTCGCCCATTGCCGAACGTTCCGCCGAATTCGGACTGTACCTGGCTGAATTTCTCGATCGTCGCGGGATTCCGGCCGGGGCAATGGCACTCTGGCCGACCCGTCGTGCGGGCCATTCTCAGCACTCTGAGCATTTCCGACGTCCATGATTGGCGCTCGATCCTTGCGGCTTATTCCAAACTCGACGATACTGTCGTGACGGCTTCGTTTCTAAAATGATCAATTTCGCTGGCTTTGTTTTTTCGTTGCAGGATCCCTCCGCAGTCTTCGGTCAGGACATTTTAAAAACCGAAAACTGCCAGGGATCCTGCAACGAAAAAACAAAGACCAGCGAAATTTGATCATTTCCCAAACGGAGCCCGTCGCGACAGTATCGTCGAGTTTGGAATAAGCCGCAAGGATCGAGCGCCTAATCATGGACGTCGTAAATACTCGGCAGTTGTGAGGAAGTCGCCCGCGCTACAGGGCTCGGCTAGAGCGCCCGATCGCCCCGGCCGGAATCTCACGACGATCGAGAAATTCAGCCAGGTACAGCTTGAATTCGGCCAGGAAACGTTCGGCAATGGGCGAGTGAGCACGTGCCGCTCAATTCCTCATCACCGCCCCAGCGAGAGCAGATGGGGATGGTCACAATGGAACAGCTCGGACGGCAGCGCACCTCACAGGTCTTCCCGGCCCGCTCTCAGAGCGATGCGCGACGGCCAGTAGCGCGGGAGAGCGCGGGCGAGGGCCATGAACCCCTCGGAATAGTGCGCCAGATACTGGTCGGCCAGGAAGTAGAGATCGCTAATAGTGAGGACCCGGCGAATCCGGATCCGATCGCGTTGCGCGAGGCCGTCGAGCGCAACTCCATGCGGCGGGATAAGGACAGCATCCCGAGTGTGACGTCGGCAAGACCCCTGGCCAGCGCGCGCGGATCGAAGCCGGCGCGGACGCACCGCTCGCGAGCCACCGCAGCTTCGATCCGAGCAGGCGCTGATCGCATCGTGATAAATCGACCAGGGAGCGGCGCGGATGGCGGCGAGCGCGGTGGCGATGTCGCCGATGTTGCCCTGGAATTTTGCTCCGGCGATCGATGCGCGCGCAACCTGCTGTAGCGATCCGCCGAAACTCCCACCATCGCCGTTGCCCGCGCGGATCGCCGTCTGAAGTTCGGATGACGCGAAATCCACGGGGCTTCCAGGCATCGCCGAAATCGACGAAGCGGTGTTTGCGGAGCAAACAGCGGATCGTCGGCGATGAGAAGATCGTCTGGGCGAAAGTAGTAGGCGTAAACCAGTCCGGAGAGCGCGAGGCGCGCGGATCGCGCGAGTTCGGCGAGCAACTCCTGTTCGAGTTTTTCGAGATCTTTTTGGGATTGACCTTGCGCTCCGTCGCCTTACGCCGGATCTGGGCGGCGATGACGAGGATCTTATCGGGTTCTCGCCGCAATTTGTTTTCCCGCCGTGCCGCCGAGAACCCGCGGGACCCAGATTTCCCAGCCCTCGGGGAGCTTGGCCGCGGCGGCATCCGAGCACGCAAACACACCGAAGCTTGGCCCTTTGCAATGGCGTGGGCCGCGGCCGGTGATCGAACAAAGCTTGAAGCGGAGGGAACGCTTTCAAGCTGCAAGACGCGATCAAACGCGCCGCGTCGCACGCCGGCCGGGTCCGCGCTCCGCGGGCCGCCAAATTCAAAAGTGATGGTGGCTTAGACAGGGAATGAGAAGATCGCGGACGGCGGCAGTCGCTTCGGCCGCGCGGGGACCGGCCAGGCGTGCGGCAGCTGCCGTTGTAGTCACCGGGCGAGCCGGCTCGCGCGTAGCGGTCGCACAGATCGAAGAACAATTCGGTGCTTTGCGCTTGATCGATGGCGTGCGATTGAACCGCCAGCCGGATCAATTCCATGACCGAGTAAAACGGAGCCCAGAATCCCGTTCAGGTCCTGCGGAGAAGTCCCCTGGATCTTTTCTCCGAAGCGGAAAAACTGAGTGACTCGCCGCGCGGTCGACCGGTGAGCACATGAAAATATCGATAGATGGCCAACGAGGATAGTTCTGCGCCAGGGCGAGCGCGGAGGTTTCGTCCAGCGAATCGGAAGACGATGAACGTCGATGCGGACCACCGCCAGGAAATTATCCAGCTCGCTACGCTGATGGCCGTAGCGGTACGGCCGAGCGGATCAGAATCTCGTCTTCGACGTCGGGCGCGGCTTTCTTATGCGCTTTCTTAAGCAGGTGGGCCGTGTGCGACTCCGAAGTCGACTGGCCTTTGGCCGCCATCCATACTTCCCGGAGCTGCCGGGGAACCCGACGGAGCCATCGTCGGCCAGCGGGATCTGGCGGAAAAACGAACCCGGTCCTCCGTAAAGACGTCGTCCGCCGGGATTGCTTCACTTCGGGCGAATCGCTGAAGAACTTCATAAAACCGCGCCAGGCGCTTAGCACTAGCATGAAGAAACGCTGATGCAGATGCGAGCTGGCCGAGGGTGAAGAAAACACCAGCAGTCAGCATGTTCTTTATGCATGTGTGTGTGTGTGTGTGTGTGTGTGTGTGTGTGTGTGTGTGTGTGTGTGTGTGTGTGTGTGTGTGTGTGTGTGTGTGTGTGTGTGTGTTTTTTTTTTTTTTTTTTTTTTTTTTT
>CAVXPE010000034.1:0-177134 GCA_963763545.1 Bryobacterales bacterium | reverse complement strand
ATGCGAACAAATTACCAGCCAGTGTCCAGAGCACGCTCCAGCAGCCTCTGGTACAGTAGCGCACGTTTCGGTAGTGGGTCAATTTGAAATTGACCCGCTACCAGCGTTCCAGAACCTTTCAGAGTCCACATGATCGCTATACGACAGGGTCTACGATGTTTTACGACGGTCCTCGCGCGCGTTCCCTGTATTTCGCAGGCCCAGACTCCCACGCCACAGGGAGATTCTGCGGGAACGAACTCGCGCTGCGCCTGGCCCACGCACGGCAGAATGGCCAGCGGCTGGGCCGGCCGCGGACGGCAGTGCTAAAGGCTGCCGAAGTCCCAGCAAACTTTACCGTCAAGGGCGTCAGTAAGGCCGAGATCGCTCGCCGCCTGGAGATGGGGCGCGCCTCGGTGCGGCGCATTCTGAGCGCCGAAGGAACGGTAGCGACGATGGCGAACCCCAAAAAGGATCCCATGGACCGTTTATTTCAGGCGGATGCTGTCATCGGTGCGGGCCGCGGCGCACTGATCGTCGCGATGTTTGGAGCAGGCTGGCTGGGGTGGGGCCTGGGCGAGGCCAGGGCGTTCAACGGATTCGTTGGCCCCGCGTTTGGCTTTATTGAACTGTTCCTCCTGGCTTGCTCGATATACGTCATCCGAAAGGGTCGCCTGCTCCGCAAGCAATATCCGCCAGTGCCCGCCTCCACGCGGCATAGCATCCTAAAGCCGTTTTTACTCGTCGTGCTTATCGAGGTCCTCGCGCTCTCTCTCGTTTCGATCCTCGCGTATCGGCTCCATCGCCCCGACCTCGCGCCCGACTGGTATGCGATAGTCGTGGGTCTCCATTTTCTGCCGCTCGCAAAGATTTTTCGAGCGCCTCACCTCGGCGTCATCGGCATGCTGATCACGCTCTGGTGCCTTCTCTGCTGGGCGCTGTTTCGCCCAAATGCCCTTGTGATCTCCGTCTCGATCGGAACAGGAATCCTGCTCTGGGCCGCCTCCGTCTCCGCGTTATTTCGCGCCCGTAAAATCGTGCACTCGCTGCAATGATCGTCAGCTTTCGGTAAGTTGCTGGCGCGCCATGGTGGACAACCCCAGACCTGCGCAGGCCTGCCGAAAATATCACAGGATGATCCAGATTGGCCATGCCGTCGCTATTCAGCCGGCTCCCGAAGCGAGTCCACTGCTCATGCATCCTCTGACTTCGCAACTCCTGTCCTCGATCGAGATCTGGATCAGGCAGGAACCGCTGGGAAAGTACGCCGCCGAAGAACTTGTCGAAGTGCGCACGGCTTCCCAGGAGAATCGTTAGATCGGGCATACACGTTGCTGAATGATAATGCTGAGAGAGAAAGGCAATCCGTGACGAAACCGACGATACTTGTGGCAACGTGGGGCGATGGTCTATTCGTAGTCACCGGCGATGGGAGCACACAGGAGATTGCGAGCCAGCCCATCCGAGGGCTGGCATCGGATGGACGCGGCGGGGCGCTCGCCATTGTCGACCGGTATTCGCTGCGCAGGCGTGCACCGAGCGGCGAATGGGGAACTGTCGCTACGAGCGAGTTCGAGCTTTTGTGCTGTATGGCTGTTCGAGACGCCATCTACGTAGGAACGGACGATGCACGGATACTGTGCCTGAGCCATGAGGGCGGTGGCTCAATCCTATCGATGGGTTCGATAACGTCGCTGGGCGGGATGCTTGGTTTGCTGGTTCGGCAATCGTGAATGGGCAGAGTCTCGGGCCACCGCTAGGTATTCGCTCGGTCGCAGCCAACTCGAACGGGAGCGTACTGTACGCCAACGTTCACGTGGGAGGCATTCCGCGTTCCATGGATGGCGGAAGAACCTGGCAGCCCACCATAAACATCAACAGCGATGTTCATGAGGTGTGCGCGCACCCGGCAGATCCGGACATTGTCGCCGCAGCGTCCGCTCTCGGGCTTTGCATTAGCCGCGACGCAGGAGCGACGTGGACCATAGAAAAGTCGGGCCTCCACGCACCGCCCTCTTCTGCCGTAGCGTTCTCGGGCGACCATATCCTTGTCTCCGCATCGACGGGATCCCTTTGCGACCCAGGGAAGAGTTTGTCGTCGGCCGATCAGACCGGGTGGAAACATTGCGGCCGTCGAAGATGGCCTGCCGACGGGGACGAATGGTATCGCCGACACAGGTTGCATCGTGTCCTTTCGGCAAGCCTGCGTGACGGCAGCTAACCCGCCCTGTTAAGTTCATTCAGTCGCCGAGGTGCGGCTGATGATGAACCGTGAAAGCACACCCATTCCAGAACCAGTCGCGCAACTGCAACGCCAGTTGGAGCAGTTTCGAAGCACCCAGCCGGGGCGGACGAAACTGCCGGAATCGCTGTGGCAGGCTGCGGTCGAACTGGCCCGACAACACGGCGTGTATCCCGTCGCCCATCCGCTGCGGTTGGACTATACGAGGCTGAAGAAACGCCTCGGCGGGTCTCCGACCTCCCGGCGGAAGGCAACCAAGCCGGCATTCGTGGAACTGGTTGCGCCGTCCCGCGCACAGCTCGAAGAGTGTGTGATCGAGTTCGAGTCCTCGGGCGGGAGCAAGATGCGAATCCAGTGGAAGGCCACCGTTCCACCAGACTGGACAACCCTGCTGCGGGCCTGGCGGGAAACCGAAGGATGATTCAGATCACGGCGCAGATGCGCGTGCTGGTGGCCATCGAGGCGGTCGACGGAAGAAAGGGCATCGATTCTCTGGCGCGGCTCTGCCAGGAGAAACTCGCTGAGGATCCGTTTTCCGGGTGTGTGTTTGTGTTTCGGAGCCGCAGCGGAACCTCGATCCGGCTGCTCAGCTATGACGGCCAGGGATACTGGCTGGCACAGAAGCGGCTTTCGAAAGGGCGCTTCGTGTGGTGGCCGGAAGCGACCGGACCGACCAAGCCGCTGGAAGCATATGAGGCGCAGTTGTTGATGGCGGCAGGCGACCTTTCCAGGGTGCGGGCCGCGCCGATGTGGCGGCGAGTGGGCGTGCTGAAGTAGATTCCGCGAAAAAATACGGGCTTCCCCCCTTGCGTTCCAAGAAAAAGTGGTTCATACTGCGGTCGATGGTCGAGTTCAGGTATCGGGGCCGGCAGATCAGCCAGGAAGACATCCTTTATATACGCGCGCTGGTCGAGCGCCACCCGAACGAAAGCCGGCGCACGCTATCGACCAAGTTATGTGAAGCCTGGCAGTGGCGCCAGACCAATGGCGCGTTGCGCGATATGGTGTGCCGCGGCCTGCTGCTGATGCTGGAGCGGGCCGGAGAGATCACCTTGCCGCCGGTGAGTTACGTGCGGCATAATCCGCTGGCAAAGAGAGCCCGGCCGGAGCCGGCGCGGATCGATGCCACGCCCATCGAAGACCGGTTGCGCAACCTCCAGCCGCTGGAGTTCGAGCAGGTTCGGCGCACCGCGCAAGAGCCGTTGTTCAACAGCCTGATGGAGGAGCATCATTATCTGGCTACGAGCAGCCGGTGGGCGAGCACCTGAAGTATCTGGTGTGGGCGCAAGGCCGGCCCGTCGCCTGCGTGGCATGGTCGAGCGCCCCGCGACACATCTGGGCAGCGCGACCGCTACATCGGCTGGAGCGCCGAAGCGCGGCGCCGGAATATCCGCTTCATCGCGTACAATACGCGATTCCTGATCCTGCCGTGGGTACGGGTGGAACACCTGGCGTCGCACATCCTGGGCCGCATGGCGGCGCGGGTCTCCGAAGACTGGCAGCGGATGTACGGGCATCCGATTTACTTTCTGGAGACCTTCGTGGATCCGGAGCGATTCCGCGGAACCTGTTACCGCGCGGCCAACTGGGTATTGCTTGGCAAGACGACGGGACGGGGCAAGCAATCCAACAGCTATGTGCCGAACCGGTCGATCAAAGAGGTTCTGGGGTATCCGCTGACGAAGCGGTTTCGCGAACTGCTCGGGGAGGTAGGATGAAGTCCGCCAAACGGCGCCGTGTCGATGTGAACCTGGACGAACTGGACCGGGTGCTGGACGGAGCCCGGCAAGCGCCGCTGAGCGAGGCCGATTGCGACAAACTCAAGGAGCGCCTTGCATGCCCTGGCGGCGATGCTGGCGCGGCCGCGCAATACGGAGAAGACCAGCGCCGTGCTGGAAGAACCGGAGAACCCGGAAACCGGCGACGGCGCTCAGCCGGATACCAACGCTTCCCCGCAACCCGGACACGGGCGCAACGGAGCGGAGGCGTTTGGCGGCGCGCGGACGGTCGACATTGCGCACCAGAAGTTGACGCATGGGGACCGCTGCCCGGAGTGCGGAAAAGGCAACGTATACGGCCAGAAGGAGCCGAAGGTGCTGGTGCGGATCGTGGGACAGGCGCCGTTGGCGGCCACGGTCTACTCGCTGGAGCGGTTGCGATGTGGCGCATGCGGGCAGGTGTTTACGGCGCAAGAGCCGGAAGGAGTAGGTCCGGAAAAGTACGACGAGACGGCCGCGGCGATGATCGCGCAACTCAAGTACGGCAGCGGGACCCCGTTCTACCGGTTGGAAAAACTGGAAGGTCAGCTGGGGATTCCATTACCGGCAGCGACGCAGTGGGAGGTTGTCGAAGAGGCCGCCGAGTTGCTCAAACCGGCGCGGGATGAGTTGATCCGGCAGGCAGCGCAGGGCGAGGTGGTACACAACGACGACACCAGCATGAGGGTGCTCAAGCTGGAGCGCGAGCCCGGTGACGAACGCACCGGCGTGTTCACCAGCGGCATCGTTTCGACCGGGCAGGGCCAGAAGATTGCCTTGTACTTCACCGGCCGCCAGCATGCGGGCGAGAACATCGCCGATGTGCTGAAGCAGCGGGCGAAGGACTTGAGCCCGGTGATCCAGATGTGTGATGCGCTGTCGCGGAACGTGCCGAAGCTGCCCAGCGGAGTGGAAATTCTGGTGGCGAACTGTCTGGCCCATGGAAGGCGCCAGTTTGTGGAAGTGGTGCAGAACTTTCCCGAGGAGTGCCGGCTATGTGCTGGAGATGCTGGGCGAGGTGTACCGGTACGATGCCGAAGCGCGCGAGGCGGCCTGACAGCGGAAGAGCGGTTGCGGTTTCATCAGGAGCACAGCGGTCCGGTGATGGAGAAACTGCACGGCTGGCTGGAGGCGCAGTTCGCCGAGCGGAAGACGGAGCCCAACTCCGGTCTGGGCAAGGCGATCACCTATCTGTTGCGGCACTGGCAAGCCTTGACGCCGTTCCTGCGAGAGGCCGGAGCCCCGTTAGACAATAACTTTGCGAACGCGCTCTCAAGCGGGCGGTGCTGCACCGGAAGAATGCCTTGTTCTACAGGACGCTGAACGGGGCCGAGGTGGGCGACCTGTTCATGAGGCTGATCCACACCTGCCAGTTATGCGGCGCCAACTCGTTCGACTATCTGACGGAGTTGCAGCGCCATGCCCAGGAACTGACGGCCAACCCCGCGGAGTGGATGCCCTGGAACTACCGCCAGACGCTGGCAGCCGCCTGAAGTATGATGGACCTTACCTGGCCGAAAAGGATCGTCGTGCGGCCACTTCGGAAGAACTTCCCTGGATGGCCGCCAAACAAGGCCTCCGAAAAAGCAAAATCGCCCGGCATTTTCGGCCATGAACAAAGCGAGCAAATACTGTTTCGCGCCTGGCCGCTCCCCGCGTTTTCCACCAGAGAATCAACAGAGCAAGATGTTCGTTTATCCGCTACTTCAGTTGCTCCAGTTCGGTGCCCCAGGGGGCGATCCGCAGAACCGCTTCGCTATCGTTCAAACGTCCCAGCCGGAATACGATTTTCGGGTCCAGTCCATTCATCTTCGCCACGGCATACTCAATCGACTCGGCTGAAAGAGTAGTCCCGATTCTGACAGGTAGTTTTGCGGCCAGATCGGCCTTTTCATTTTCCGGGAATCCCGCGATTTCGATGCGCGTCAGGCGCGTTCCAGCGCAGACGAGGTTTTCGTACTCTTCACCCGAGACCTTCATCCTGAAGAGTGTTGTTTCGTCCCACGGCCACGGATTCTCCTGGGGGCTATTGCTGGCCTGAGGGTCGCCATCGAGAAACCGCTTGCGGTATTCCGCGATCTGCTGCCAAAAATCGCCGAGGCGACTCTCTAGCACCTGTCTTTGCGTGCCTGTCTGCTCATCAAGAGGCTGCTCAACCAGCGCTTTCTTGCTCGCCTCCACTTCGTCGTCGGTTGCGAGGATCTGCGCCCACAAGGTATGTTGCGCCTGCGCCTCCGCGAGTTGGAACGTGATGTGAACCTGCTCCGTTGTGCCCGCGGATGCATTCGCGAAGCGCCACTGCAGCACCGATTCCAGCGCCGCCTTCCGCAGCTCCGGCGGCCCGCTTAAGACGCGCGCGTCCATCACCCCGCCTTCCCGATCTAGCATTGCTTCCACGGTCACGGGCCCTTGAATTCCGTTTTTATAGGCCAGCTCCGGATACGCTACGCGGCTGCGCTGAAGCAAGTGGCCGGCCGTTGAAACAGTAACGCCCCACTCGTCGTGGACCTTTGGTTGTTCCTTCATTCGGCCAGACTGCGCCTTCCCCAAATGCACGGTCAGTACAAGGCACGCCAGTCCCAGCGCCAGTGTCGCCAATCTGGCCACCTTCGATGGCTGGAGCTCCGGCCTCATGCCCGTCAGCCGTTCGATCCGATGGCGCAGCGACCCACGGGTGCTTCCCATTACCAGGCGCGGCGTTCCGGCCCGCAGGCGCTCTAGACGCGTCAGTGCCCGTGCATAAAGCATGGCGTTGCCGCACGCCGCCACTGCGGAATCGTCGCAGCACAATTCGCGCTCGTGCCGGATACACGCAGACGCCCACCACACCGCGGGATGGTAAAACAGTAGAGTCTCCACCAGCGTCTGAACCAGATTGATCAGATAATCGTGCCGCCTGATGTGCGCGATCTCATGCGCGAGAACTGCCTCTAACTGCTCTGGCTCCAATCCCGCCAACGTCGCGGCCGGCAGGAGAATCACGGGGCGTAGCCATCCGACCACGCTCGGGCTCTCAGCGACAGCCGAAATCAAGACGCGGACGCGCGCGATCTTCATCCGGCGGGCAAGCATAGAGACGGTGGCTTCAATCTGCCCATCCGCCGCAAGTCCCCGGCGGCGCAACATCGCGACATGCCCGTAACCTGCCACAAGCCGCAACGCGAAGACGAAGACGCCAAGCGACCAGACGGGCACGGTCCATTGCCTCAGGAACGCGACCCACGTCAGCGGTTGGGCTACCCCCGCGACGCGCGCCGCATAGACAGCCGCCGCGGTTCCCATCGCAATAGGAGAGGGAAGCGGCAGTGTGCCCGCATGCGGGTAGAGCAACCAAGCGGTAATCGCGGGCATCACGGCCATCAAGGTCATTGCCCCGCAACTAGCTATATACCGCGCATTCGCCGAACGGGTTCGCAAAATCGAGAGTGTGATCGACAGCAGGCACGCCACGAGCGTTCCCTGCCATATGAAGTGGAGCAGCGCGGCGCTGAGCGCCTGAGCGACCGGGTTCATTTCTTACCTCCTTCGAAACGGTCAAGCAGCTTGTCCATAGCGGCCAACTCCTCCGGCGACGATTTCTTCTCCGCCAATGCCTGCAGTACCAGCGTCCGTATCGATCCACCAAAAGCGCGCTGTAGCAGATCCCGCACCAACTGCCGTTGCGTCTGTTCGCGCGGGCAACTCGGGCGGTAGACCTGCGGGCTGACGTGTTCGTCGCGCTCCACTAACCCTTTTTCGGTCATGATCTGCAGCAATTTCAGCGCGGTGGTATAGCCAGTGGGCTTGGTTTCGTTGAGGGTACGCAGAATCTCCCGAACCGTCGCTGGGCCACTCTCCCATAAGACGCGCAGAATGGCCAACTCGCCTTCCGTTGGGCGGGGTGGTTTGGATGGCATGTCTCATTATTGACGAACGCCTTCGTCACTGTCAAACGAAAACTTTCGTCAACCACTTCGGTACGCGGGATCTTTACAACTGTAAAGGCGAAAAATGGTCCAACCGTCCGCTTGCTCAGTGATTCATCGGAAGCAAATCGCCGTCGGCGAAAGATTCCTATAGAGTTGACGTATGCAGCCTTCCCGAAAGCTCACTCTGCAACGATGTGCGCTATGTCGGAAAGCGAAATCTCAGTTTCCGATGCCCCATCGGAATACGTTAGACTCTTGCCACATCCAAGGGCACACCGATTACCTGACTTCTGAAATAGGATTCGAGCTTCTTTGTCAGAAACTGGCATACTTCCGCGTGCAGTCTAAAAACATTATCTCCCAAAAGCGTTTTTAACGCTTATTTATGTTGGCCGCCGCCGTGTGCCGGACAGTGAATTCGCGGTCGACTCAAGCGGATGAATCACGCTCAAACTGCCTGAATGCGCCGTGTTTGTACGGTCCGGTTCTGGGAAGGCACTGGGTTGATTTGTCGGCATGTCGGACTTCTGCCGCTGGCGGTCTCGAAACGGCATCCGAGGAAATTGGACGGATTAGGAACGAGAAGTCGGCTTTCGGCGGATTGAAATGGGGGAATCGTACGCCGCGAGGGGACTCTCACACCGAAAATTAATGCAAATGCCAATAGCTGGCGCATGGATCACACGTTCCATGTAACCTAATTGGAATGGAAAACCGAGTAACGCGTCGCACCTGGCTCCTAGGCGCCGCCGCTGCTGTGCAGATCGACGCTGCCGCGACTACATCCGATCCGCTGGCGTGGAGTTTGCGCGAAGCCGCCGCAGCGCTCGCCAAACGACAGATTTCCTCGGAGGAACTGACAAAGCTGTGCCTGGCGCGGATTGCGGCATTAGACGCGCAGCTCAACGCGTTCATTACGCTCGAAGCGGATTCGGCGCTCGCCCAGGCACGGACATGCGACCGTCAAAGAACCGCGGGGCGGCCCGCAGGGCTTCTCGCGGGCATTCCGATCGCATTGAAGGACAACATCGACACAGCCGGCGTTCGGACCACGGCGGCAGCTCGCGTTTTCCAGAACCGCGTACCCGCTGAAGATGCCGAAGTGACCCGGAGATTGAAGGCAGCGGGCGCCGTTTTCCTGGGGAAGCTCAATCTCGATGAAATGGCTTTCGCCGGGACCGGAACCACCGGCTGCTTCGGTCCGGCTCACAATCCCTGGAATCTCGACCGGATTACCGGTGGCTCCTCCGCCGGATCGGCCGCGGCGCTATCGGCGGGACTCTGTTTCGGCTCGATCGGCAGTGACGACGGCGGTTCGGTGCGAATTCCCGCGGCGCACTGTGGAGTGGTCGGTTTCAAGACCTCGTACGGGCGGGTCAGCACACGGGGAGTCGTACCGTCCGCTTACTCGATGGACACCATTGGTCCCATCGCGCGCACGGTGGAGGATGCGGCGCTGCTGCTCCAGGTGGTGGCAGGCTACGATCCGCTGGATGCGATCACGCGCGACGAGCCGGTGCCAGACTACTCCCGGGCGCTCCAACTTCCGGTCTCGAAGCTGCGGGTCGGCGTGCCGCGGCAGTACTTCTTCGAGCAGCTTCACCCGGACGTCGCCTCGGCCGCGGAGGAAGCCATCCGCCATCTTCGTGGCATGGTGAAGGAAGTGCGCGAGGTGACGCTGCCCAGGCTGCATGCTGCCGAAAACGGTGATTACGACGTGGAGTTGTACCACTATCAGAAGCCGCTCTTCGACGGTTCTCCCGAACTCTATCATCCCTGGTCGCAGCGGCATCTCAATGCCATGAGGAAGGTGGACACCGTGGCGTATATTGAGACGCTGAAGCGCATCCGGGAAGTACGCCGCGACATCCGGGCGGTGTTTGAACAGGTCGATGTGATCGTGCTGCCGACCATGCGGGAGCCGGCGCCGCTGCTCACGGAGACGATTCACGAGATGCACCGGCGGCCGCCCAGCAATACGTCGGTGTTCAACCATTTCGGCACGCCCGCTATGACGCTGCCTTGCGGGTTCTCGAATGATGGGCTGCCCATCGGGCTGCAGATCGCCGGGGCAGCTTATCACGAGCCTGTTGTCCTAAGTCTGGCCTTCGCCTACCAACAGGCCACGGATTGGCACAAGAGGATACCGCCAATTCTGCGAGGCAAGGTGTAGCTCGCCCTCGTTAAGTGCTCAACACCAGTGCGGCTCAAGCTGGACTCGATTTCAGTTCCTCTCGAATGATGCGCCGTAGCATTGATCTCTCATCGCTGTCCCAGTGTGCATACCCTTCGTACATACGTCAAGCCTTGGCGATATTCATACTCTCAATCAGCGCTTCATTTCGAAGGCTGAAAGCCGCTCCAAAATCCTGGTCACAAGACTTTGAAAATCGTTAAGCGACATCCTATCAGTCACCTACGGCACCCTCCCACCTCGCCGCCTTTTTCCCGCCCGTTACCATGAAATAGGGGAAGAAATTTCCCCCGAAACGGATTCTCACTATGATCGCAACCAACGAAATCGCTACCAACGAAACGCCTGAAGCACCCGAGCCTGCACCCGCCAAGAAACCCATCAGCGAAGCCAAGCTGCTCGCCAACCGCCGGAACGGCGCCCTAAGTCACGGACCCGTGACTCCTGAGGGCCGCCGCCGTTCCAGCTTGAACGCTTATAGGAACGGGTTCAACGGCCAAATCGTCTGCTCGAGTCCCGAAGAGCTCGTGGCTTTCAAGTCCTTCTGTTCGGAGATCCAAACCGAACTCGCCCCTTTGGGCGCCATCGAAAGGTTCTACGCAAAATCCATTTCGGAGAACATGTACAGGCTTGAGCGGGCACGTTCTCTGGAAATGGGGATGTTTTCAAATGGGCACCGCGACCATGTCGACGAGATGCAATCCGGACATCCGGAAGCCGATACAGCTTTGGCAGCCTCTCGCACCTTTCTGGAGCAAGCCCATGAGTTTCACTTGCTCACAGGTTACGAAGTGAAGATTCTGCGGGCTCTGGAAAAGCATCAGGCCCACTTGAAGGCCCTCCAGGACGCACGCAAAGCCGCTCATGAGGTAGCCGTCGAGCAAGCTACGCAATTCGTCGAACTGGCTGAAGCCATGGAAGAAACCTACGAGCCGGGTGAAGACTTCACGCCCGCCTCCGCCCACGGTGGGTTCGTTTTTTCTCAGACCGAAATCGATCGCCGCCGCGTGCGCGCCGCGCACCTTCGCGCCGCCCGGATCTACCATTTCGATGGCAAATTGCCGAAGAGCGCGTCCAAACCGAACGTCGAGGCGCCCCCTCTCGCCGCATAGTCCTAGTGGCGCAGGCCTCCCGGCCTGCGCGGAGGCCCTCAAATACCGTCGAATCCCAGCCTCGCCGTCATCGCCACGCCCGACGTGTCCCCGTACGACAGGCCTCCGGCCTGTCGATCCCGACTCAGGGCATTTGGCTCCAAAGCGGCGCAGACCGCTGGCTTGCACGCCACTCCAGGGCACTCAGCCACACGCGCGACGGCTCTCCTCACCCGCGAAGAACGCCCGTTTAGCGTTACCATCGAGAATCGAGCAATGAATCAAAACTTGGGAATCGTACTACTGGCCGCGGCGCTTGCTCAAGCCGCCGTCGCCCAATCCCCTGCGCCGGCGGCGCCCTCGCCGGAACAATTAAACGCCGGTAAAGCGCTCTTCCTCGAGAAATGCGCCTTCTGTCACGGACCCGATACCGCCGGCGGCGAAAGCGGCCCCGACCTGACGCGTTCAACCGTAGTCGCCAACGATATCAGCGGCAATCGCATCGCCCCCGTGGTTCACGACGGACGCCCGCAAGCCGGCATGCCGGCGTTTACCGTTTCCGAGCCAGGAGATGTCGGCATTGGTCGCCTTCATCCACAATCAGAAGACCGTTCTGGAAAAGAACGGAGGCCGCCGCGGCGTTGACGAAGCCGATCTGCAAACCGGCAACGTCGAGGCCGGCAAGAAATACTTCAACGGCGCCGGGAAATGCGCCTCCTGCCACTCGCCCACAGGCGACCTCGCGGGCATCGCATCTCGATTGAAAGGCCTCAAGCTCGAGCAGCGCATGCTCAACCCTGGCAACGCCAGCGCCAAGGTCACAGTGACGCTCCCATCAGGCCAGACCGTCACCGGCCGCCTGCCTACCACGACGAATTCACCGTCGGGCTGAAGGACGCCAACGGCTGGTATCGCTCCTGGCCGGCCGATTCCGTCCGGTTCACCATCGATGCGCCGGCCGAGGCGCACGTCGATCTTGCTCGGCAAGTACACCGACGACGATATCCATAACTTAATGGCGTATCTCCAGACGCTGCGGTAAGCAATATGAAAGACAGCATCATACCGAGTCGCGACCGCAAGGGAGCGGTCCTTGCGGCTTACGAACCCGCATCTCCGAAACGGCGTATCAAATTCCCCGCCACTCGTATCGCCCTCGCCCTCGCGCTTTGCTCCGCCGCCGGCGCGCAGGGAGTTAGCCCGGACGCGCCTGATTCATCCTCCCGCCGACACATGGCCCGGCTATCACGGCGATTATTCCGGCCGGCGTCACAGCTCCCTCACGCAGATCTCCCCATCGAACGTCGAAGAGCTGGGCCTCGCGTGGATCTATCAGACGCGCCCGAGCGGTACCCTGAAAGCTTCGCCCATCCTTGCCGATGGCATTCTCTACTTCACCATCCCCGACAATGTCTGGGCCGTCGATGCCCGCTCCGGCCACGAGATCTGGCACTACGAGTATCCGAAGAACAAAGGCCTGCATATCGGTTCGCGCGGCGTTTCCATGTGGAACGAGTCGATCTTTTTCATGACGCCCGACGCGCATGTGGTGTGCCTCAACGCCAAGGACGGCAAGGTCAAATGGAACGTCGAGGTGGCCGACGTAACCAAGGGCTACTGGAGCAGCATGTCGCCGCTGATCGTGCGCAATCACGTGATCGCCGGCGTCTCCGGCGATTTCGATAATCTCAACGGCATCCTGAAATCGCTCGATCCCGAAACCGGAAAGACGCAATGGGAGTGGAATAGCACGCCGCCCGCCGGCACGCCCAACGCCCCAACCGGCGGACAGTCCTGGATGACCGGCACTTACGACCCTGAGCTGAATCTGATCTACTTCGGCACTGGAAATCCCACGCCTGTACTTACCGCCGGCACCCGTCCGGGCGACGATCTCTACACCTGCAGCATCGTCGCGCTCAATCCTGACAACGGGAAACTGGCGTGGGCCTTTCAGCCCTCGCCGCACGATACGCACGATTGGGACGCCGTGGAAACGCCCGTTTTGGTCGACCGCGATTTCGGCGGCCAGCCCCGCAAGATGCTGATACAATCCTCGCGCAACGGCTACTTCTTCGTGCTCGATCGGACCAATGGTAAGAACCTGCTCACCGTTCCCTTTGGGCCCGTCAATTGGGCGGGTGGAATCGATGGCAAGGGCCAGCCGATTCCGAATCCCGAGAAGGAGCCGGCGCCCGATGGCCGCCTGATCGCGCCCGATGAAGGCGGATTGACCAACTACCGTTCACCGAGCTTCGATCAAAAGACAGGTCTGTTCATAGTAAGTGCGCACCCCAGTTACGCGATCTATTTTGCCAAGCCCGCCGACGGCGCATACGGCTGGGCGGGCGCCGACTATGGCGTGTGGGGCAAGGGCGTATTAGAGGCGATAGACTACCAAACCGGTAAGATTCGCTGGACACACGAATTGGGAGGCGGATCTGGCGCGGGCGTCCTGACCACGGATTCGGGCCTGACGTTCAGTGGCGACTCCTCGGGCAACGTGCTGGCGCTCGACACCGCGACCGGCAAGGTGTTGTGGCACGCCAACGGCGGTTCGCCGATGCAAAGCTCGCCCATCACTTATGAATTGGATGGCCGCCAGTACGTCCTGACCAGCAGCGGCGGCGTAATGACGGCGTGGGTGTTGCCGAAGAGCGTGATCGCGCGGGGAACAAGGTGACCCCAGAACTCGGCCAGCTTCTGCGGCGAACCATCGAGAGCGAACTCCCCAACCTTCGTGTGCTGGATTCCGATCGAGTCTCTGTGCATCCGAAGGGCCCCGCGTCCTGGTCACCCAAACAGGAACTGGGCCACCTCATCGATTCCGCGGCCAACAATCATATCCGCTTCGTGCGAACTGCCCTGGAAGCGGAATACCAGGGAGCGAGCTATAAACAAGAGCAATGGGTAAATATCCATGGCTATCGGGAGATGCCCTGGGACTTTCTTGTCACTTTCTGGTTTCAGTTCAACACGCTGCTTGCCGCCCTGGTAGAGCGCGTCCCGCCGGAGAAGCTCGCCGCCTTATGCACAATCGGCGATGGGGAACCCGTTTCGCTCGGCTTCGTCATCGAAGACTATGTCCGGCACATGCAACATCACCTCGACCACATTCTGGCGCGCGAGGTAGTTACCGCGTATCGCTAAGCCATTCCGGCGGACGGGCAAGCTTTGCCGCGAGCCGAATTTTTGCGATTTTCAGTCCTTCGTAATCACACCGAAACCCAAATTGGAGACAATCCATAACAAATGTTCAAAGCACTTCGCGCTCTTGCGCTCCTGGCCCCGGTTGCGTTTCTGCTCGGCCAAACCAGTGCGCCGGACGGCCCCTTTCTTGAAAAGCCCTACTTGCAGCTCGGAAACTCCCCGCAGCCTTCCTCGCCTGAGAGCCTCATGTTGCTGTGGCATACTTCGGCCGAAGCCGGCAATTGGGGCGTTGAGATCAAGACGTCGGAGGATGCATCGTGGCGCGCCATGGATAAGCCCGCGACCACCAACGTCGCCGCGCCCGGAATTCCCGCGCACCTCGTCTACCGCTCGCTGCTCAAGGGCCTGGTTCCCGGCGAAGACTTCCAATATCGGGTATTGAAATCGGGCGACGCCGTCTTTGCCGCTTCCGGACGCGCGCGGAAATCGGCCGCCCAGCCAATTCACGCGGTGGTCTTTGGCGACTGCGCGCAGGGCACGCCCGCATCCCGAGCCATTGCCTACCAGGCGTCGCTCGCCAAGCCGGATTTCGTTCTCATCCCCGGCGATATCGTCTATAGTTCGGGCCGCATCTCCGAATATCGCGAAAAGTTCTTCCCCGTGTACAACGCCGATACCGCATCACCCCAGGTTGGCGCGCCCCTGCTGCGGTCAGTCCCCTTCATCGCGGCAGTCGGCAATCACGATGCGGTGTTGACGAATTTCCAACGATACGCCGACGCGCTCGCCTTCTTTCTCTATTGGGACGAGCCGTTGAACGGCTTTGTCCCGGGCCCGAATTCGCACGCGGCCGTTCACAGGCTGACCGGTAACGATGCGGCACAGCCGCCGTTTCTTGCGGCCGCGGGATCGCGCTACCCGCTGATGGCGAACTTCTCGTTCAATTACGGGAACGCCCACTGGCTCGTGATCGATTCGAACACTTACATGGATTGGAACAACCCCGAGTTGCGCGATTGGGTCGCGAAGGACCTCGCCTCGGCGCAGGACGCAACATGGCGTTTCGTAGCGTTCCATCATCCCGGCTTCAATTCCGCCAAGGAGCACTTCACCGATCAGTGGATGCGCACGCTCGCGCCTGTCTTCGAAGCGGGCAAAGTGGATATCGTGTTCAACGGACACGTGCATAACTATCAGCGGTCATACCCCTTCACCTTCGTTCCCAAGCCGCAGCCCGATGGAGCCGTGCTTGGTCCCAAAGGCGAAATGGCCGGCGAGTGGAAGTTCGATAAGAACTTCAAAGACGGCGTGGGGACGAAGCCGCAAGGCGTCATCTACATCGTCACCGGCGCCGGCGGCGCCGAGTTATACAGCGTGGCGATGCAGAAGGATCCATCGAGCTGGCAGCCGTTCACCTATAAGTTCATTTCCGAAGAGCATTCGATGAGCGTAGTCGATATCGACGGCAAGACCTTTCGCCTGAAACAGATTTCCGACACAGGTCAAGAAATCGATTCCTTCCAAATCGCAAAGTAGGACATGCTTCCCAGCCTGTCCCCGCGCCGAAGGCGCGCTGTTACCAATTGGCCATCGCCGTAATAATAATCGAATTCGTAAAATCGATCAAAAATGCGCCCACAATCGGAACCACCAGAAACGATTGCGGTGCCGGCCCGAACTTCTCCACCAACTCCTCCATGCAGGCCACCGCATTCGCCGTGATGCCCAGCATGAATCCACAAAATCCCGCGCTAGTCACCGCGGCCTCGTAATCCGCGCCCATGCCGCGATAGCAAATCGTTACGCACATCAGCCAGCAGAACGCCACTTGCGCGGCCAGCAGCGCCAACATCGGCAGGGCCAGATGCGCGATCTCCCAAAGCCGCAAATTGATCAGAGCCATCGTGATGAACAGATAAAGCGCGATGCGCCCCAGCGTGTCGATATCCGCCTGCGCAATGCGCGCAAAGCGGAAACGGTCGTCGAGATTGCGCACCACCGCGGCCACCATCATCGCGCCGATATACGCTGGAAGAATCACGCCCGTCCGCTCTATCGCGAGGCTCAGCAGGTTCCCCAGGCCGACGCACACGCCAATCGCCAGCGCGCCGTGAGCAGATTCGAAGCCTCTGTTTCCACCTTGGGAGCTGTCACAGGTGTGTGCTTGCCATGCTGAATCTTCCGCCGCCGCGCCAGGCTCGCTCCAATGTATGCCCCGATCAGGCCCGCCACCGCGATCCCGAACGTGGCAGAGGCCAGCGCGACGCTGCTCGCGCCCTGCACCCCCAGCCTTTCGAACGTGCCGCCGAACGCCGCGGCGGTCGCGGGTCCGCCGGTCAGCGCCACCGATCCGGTGAGGATGCCGAGGCGCGGATCCACGCCCAGCGCCTTCGCCAGTCCCATGCCGAGCACGTTCTGCAGAAACGCCCCCAGCGTCCCGATCGCCAGCAGCTTGATTACTCCCACGCCGCCGCGGCGGATCAGTTCCAGGCGCGCATTCAATCCGATGGTCGTCATGAAAGCGATCATCAGCAGCGTCTGCAACGAGGTATCCGCGTCGAAGTTCACGATGCGTCCGTGCAGCGTGAGCGCCGCCAGCGCAAACGCCATTCCGCCGGCCACCGGGACCGGTATATCGAGGCGATCGAGCACCGGCAGTTTGCGCTTGAGCCACGCGCCCAACGCCACGCCCAGGCAGGCCAGCGCCAAAATCTGCGCGGAATTTAACTTCCAGACCGGCGGCACAACCCAGTATAGTGGGGGACTGGAGCCTCCATGAAACTTCCCTTGCAGGCGCTGCTTTTCGTAGTCTGCGCCTCCACTCTTCTTGCCGACGCCTACCAGCGGCAGCCCTCTATCGACGTGCAGCACTACGTGTTTCGCGTTGAGCTGAGCGACGCCAACGACGAGATGGCGGGAGAGACCACGGTCACCGTACGCTTCGTGAAGGACGGCGTTTCGTCTTTCTGGCTCGACCTCGCGACGCCCGCCGCCGGTAAAGGCATGACGGTTTCAGCAGTGACGGCAGGCAGTGCGCCGGTCGAGTTCACCCATCGCGACGACCACTTGACGCTCACCGTCGCGCCGCCCGCTAAGCCCGGCGAACTGCGCTCGTTCACTGTCAAGTATCACGGCGTCCCCAACAAAGGATTGTTGTTTCCCAAGAACAAATTCGGCGACCGCTGCATCTTCAGCGTGAACTGGCCGGACCTCGCGCACCAGTGGCTACCCACGGTGGATCATCCCTCAGACAAGGCCACAAGCGAATTCATCGTCACCGCGCCATCGAAGTATCAGGTGGTCGCGAACGGCCTCCTGCAAGAGGAACTCGATCTCGGCGATGGCCGCCGCCGTACGCATTGGAAGCAATCTGTGCCCATCGCCACGTGGCTGAACAACATCGGCGTGGCGGAGTTCGCCTCGCGCCATTTCGCTACCGCGGCCGGCGTCCCATTGCAATCGTGGAGCTTCCCCAAGGACCGCGAAAACGCCATCGTCACGCTTGGAAGAACCGCTCCGCCAATCCATCGAATTCTTCAACGACCACATCGGCCCTTACGCCTATGAGAAGCTGGCGGGCGTCGAGGCGGCCGGCATGGGCGGCGGCATGGAGCACGCCAGCGAGATCTTCTTCGGCGAGCGCAGCGTCAGCGGCCGCCCCGGCCTGGGCCTGGTGTCGCACGAGACTGCGCACCAATGGTTTGGCGATTCGGTGACGGAAAGCGATTGGGACGACGTTTGGTTGAGCGAGGGCTTCGCCACATACTTTTCGTCACTGACCATCGAGCACTATCAGGGACGCGACGCGCTGGTGGCGCAGTTGAAGCGCACGCGCGCTGGAATTTTCCAGACCGAGAAGCGGATGCCCGATACCGCCGTGGTGCAGGACAAGCCATGGAAAGGCATTCCGAACGGCATCGTATATCAGAAGGGTGGATGGTCGCTGCACATGTTGCGCGGAGAAATCGGCGACGCCAGATTCTGGGCAGCCATCCGCGAATACTACCACCGCTATCGCGATTCGAATGCCAGCACCGCCGATTTCGAACGCACCGTCGAGGAAACTTCCGGCCAGGATTTACGCTGGTTCTTCCAGCAGTGGCTGTACCGCGCTGGGTCCCCCGTAGTCGAGGGAGTGTGGCATTACGACTCCGCCGCCAAGAAGGTGCTACTCGATTTGACGCAGACGGAATCGGGCGCGCCGTATCGGTTGCCGCTGGAAGTCGGCATGTCGCTGCCAGCCGCACCGGCGCCGAAGATCGAAAAGCTGCAATTCACGCAAAAACAGCAGCATTTCGAAATTGCCGCGGATCAGGAGCCGGCGGCGGTGGATCTCGATCCTAACGTCTGGCTATTGATCGACGCCAAGCTGACGAAGTTAGTACGATAGGCCTCCGGCCTGTCGAGCAGCCTCCGGCATCCGAAGGAGGGATTTGACGTCAGAGGATTCAGTTGAGAGCATAGAAACCACCATGAATCGCGTTGTTTGCCTGGTGGCCGTTCTTAGCTTGACCGCCCCCAGATTGATGAGCGCCAATCAAGCTGCTACGCCTCGCGATGCTGCAACGACCCAGACAGACACCAAGTCGCCGGCATTCGAGGTTGCAGAGATCAAACGCAATCGTTCCGGAGTCCCAATGTCCGGATCGGCCGACATCAACCTGGCAGGCCATGTCCACCTAACCGCAGTGCCACTCAGACTCCTGATCTCCGCTGCTTGGCAAGTCAAGGAGTATGCAATTGTGGGAGCGCCCGCATGGGTCGCTTCGGAACGCTACGACTTGGCGGCGAATACTCCTCCAGGAACGTCGAACGACGATTTTCACGTGATGCTTCGGAATCTCCTGATCGAGCGGTTCCGGCTAGTGGCTCACAACAGTGAAAAGGTTATGAACGCATACGCCCTCATTGTGGATAAGGGAGGCCCCAAGATGCAAGAAACAATCGCTGAGAACTCAACTGAAATCGGATGTTCGGGCCGGCGGGAACAAGGCATGGCGCATCGTACTTGCAAAAACCTGAGTATGGAGCTTTTCGCCACGGTGCTGCCGGGGTTGGCGCCCCATTACATCGATGTGCCGGTCGTAAACCTTACAGGTTTAAATGGCCGCTACGATTTCGGCCTTTCATGGCAGCCGCAGCAGCTGCAGTCAAAGACCGATCTGCAGGGTCCGACAATCTTTGACGCCGTCAGAAGTCAACTTGGCCTCAAGCTGGAAGGCCGCAAACTACCGGTACCTACACTCGTAATCGACAAGATCGAGCCGCTCGAGGTTGAGAATTGAAATCGGCTTTGTAACCAATGAATACTCAACTGCTTATTACCCTCACGCTGGCCTGCTCCTCTTCGGCGTCCGCACAGCTCTTGCCCCCAAACGCGGCCGGCGTGTCGATGGGTCACATTCACCTTACCGTGCGCGATATCGACGCCGAGGAAAGCTTCTTCAAGCTGCTAGGCGGAACGCCGGTTTCCAATGGTCCTTTGCGGTTGATCGAGTTTCCCGGCGTATTCGTGATGCTTCGGAAGGGCGAACCCTCCGGAGGTTCGGTGGGTTCGACGGTCAATCACTTCGGCTTTCAAGTCAAGAGCATGAAGGACTGGCTTCCAAAGTGGTAGGCGGCCGGTCTCAAGATGGAGCCGATCACGCGCCCCAGGCAGGTCTACCTGCATACCCCCGATGATGTTCGCGTGGAGATTCTCGAAGAACCGTCGCTCTCCACCCCGATCGCCGGCCATCACATTCACTTCGCCACGCAGGACATTCCGAAAATGCAGGCGTGGTATGTGAAAACGTTCGGCGCGGTTCCCGGCAAGCGAGCTCAGTTTGAAACGGCCGATCTTCCGGGAATCAGTCTCACCTTCTCTTCCATCAACACGGCTCCCGTTACCACAAAAGGCCGCGCGCTCGATCACATCGGGTTCGAAGTCGCCAATTTGCCGGCATTTCTTGCGAAGCTCGAAGCCGCGGGCGAGAAGATCGATCGCCCCTACACGAAGATCCCGAACTCCTCGGTTGCCATCGCCTTCTTCACCGATCCCTGGGGGACATACATCGAGCTTACCGAAGGCCTCGCGCCGGCCAAATAGTCTTCGGTCCTCCGCTCACCGCCCAGTCCAAACCGGAGCTAGCCATGCCATAGGCTTGGCGGGGTCCGCGCCCGGGGCTTCGCCACCGCCCGCGGTCCAGACCCTTACGAAGAAGTACGTGGCGGTCGAGTCTTCAATCGCCGGCGTCCAATGAATCGAATAGCCGGGGCTGGGTTGGAAGTCCCTCACAACCACTCCGCCATCCCTCACTATGTCAATCTTGGTAATCGCATCCTTCGGATTGGAAGAATCCGGATCGCTCACCAGGATGTCGAACTTAAAGCTCTTCTCCCGATTGAGCGTCGAGCCCATAACCGCGCCGTTCACCGTGTACCGGCACTGGATGTTCTTGTCCAACGCGGCATAAGTACGCCGATTCTTCATAGCGTCCAGGATGGCGGCCTTCGTCGGCTCCTTCGCAAGAACGAACGTGCGCGAAACGTTCCGGCCGATTCCGGCCGTCCCGTGATTGTCGTTACCGCACACGGGCGCGACCTTCCAGCCCTTGTCCAGAGCGTTCACGAAGGCTTCGTAGTGAATCTTATTGTTTGAGTTAATCACTTCCAACATAGTGACAATGCCGGTCACCTTTGCGTCGCGATATGCCCAATTGTTGTACTGATCTTTCTCCGGGTGATTGAAGCTGGCGAGGACGGGTCCATCGCCGTTAGCTTCGGCCGTTGCCAGCCACTTATAGAAGTACGGGAGGTCGACCCCCGGCGCCAGCGCGTTCAACAGTCCTGCGCTGTTGATGACGTTGATGTGTCCGGTGCCTCCAGGGCCGTCGTTCTCCGAGTACTCGAAGCCTGCCAAAGCTACAAATCCGCCGCCCGATGCCATAGCCGCTTCTCGTTTGCTGGCCGCCCATGCTGGATTTGCCGGGCTCACCGGTTGAAAGGCGGCCTCCTGCGAATGATCGGTCGTGATGTAGAAATCATACCCGTTGGATTTGGCGAGGCTGAAATGCACCGAGGGCGGTCCTTGGTATTCCTTCCAGTCCTTCTTCACCGTGACGCTCGGACTCGGATATTGGAATGAGTTGATGACGTAGATGCCTGCGCAACCGTGCGTGCTTTTGACGTACCCATCCGCCCAGGTATAAGCGAGAGGAGAAGCGGGATCTGGCCCGTAGACCATAATCCCAGCGCACTCATTCTTTGCGAACTGGTCGCCGTGGGACCAGGTGTAAGCGGTATGGGCGTGCGTGCTCCCCGCGTAGATTCGATATTCGGCCGCTGGCGGCGGGACTTGGGCCGTCACGGAAACCGCGATCGGAATCAAAGCGAAGACGAGCGGAATCCGTGAACGTGACATCAACGTAACCCCTGCATTTATTGATCTTCGCGCAATAGCGAGGATAATGGAACGGAGTCCGGCTGTCAAACACCGTGACCGAACAAAGTAGCGGCCATCCCTTGAATATTCCGCAGGTTCCGGATTGCGGACAACTGCGCCGGGCGCCCTATGCGGAGACCGGTTCGCTACTATGGGAACTTTCCATTCGCGCCTCGGCCGGACGGAGCGCACCCGCAAACAAGGGCTTTAATCCTTCGTTCATTGTGGGGTGAGTGAAAGCCGCGTCCCGCAACATCGTATACGGTTGTCCCGCCAGCATTGCGACTTGAATCGCACCCAAGACTTCTCCTGCTTCGGGCCCAAAGGAGGTGAATCCGAGAATACGATCGCTTTGCGTATCGATGAGTGCCTTCATAAATCCACGAGTCTCCGATAAAGTCCGCGCCCTCAGCACGCCCCCCATCGGCAGAAATGCCAGTCGATACGGGATGTTCCGCTGCCGCGCCTCTGTCTCGCTAAGACCGACGTGTGCGAGCGGCGGGTCGATGAACACACAGTAGGGGATAAGTCGATCACGCGTGCTGCTGTGGCCTCCGTTGAGGTTATCGTGAATAATACGGCAGTCGTCTTCCGACGCGTGTGTGAAGTACGGGCTACCGGCGCACTCACCGATGGCCCACACGTTGGGCGCGGTGGCTTCGAGCCGATCGTTCACTCTGACGTGCCCCTTCTCATTGATCTCAACTCCCGCTTTGTCGAGCCCGATTCCCTGGGTGTTTGGCGTACGTCCAACGGCCACGAGAATATCGGATCCCTCCACCACCCGCGTTCCGCTTTGGGTTTGGATTTGTAGGTGAACGCTCTCTCCCGAAAGGCCTTTGACACTCAAAACGTCGGTGTTCAACAGGACCTCGATCCCTTCGTCCTCAAAAAGCCGCAGTATGGCTTGCGCAACGTCAGCATCCTCCCGAGAAAGCTGAGAGCCGCGCTCGATCACCGTTACATTGCTCCCGAATCGGCGCATGGCCTGAGCCATCTCGAGTCCGACGTAGCCGCCCCCCAGGACGATCAGGTGTTCAGGAAGACGCTGCAAGTCGAGCGCCTCGACGTGCGTCAAGGGCTTGGAATCCTGCAGGCCGGGGATGTTCGGTATGGTTGCATGGCTGCCCACATTCACAAAAGCCCTCTCGGCGGTCAAGGTTCGCTCGCCGCCGTCGCGCAGAGTCACGTGAAGAGTGCGCGGCGCGACAAATGTACCCTCGCCTAGAATCAACTCGGCGCCGGATGCGTGATATTCATCGAGATGGACTCTGATGAGATCGTCCACCATGTTGCGTTTTCGGGCATAGACTCCCGCCATGTTGATAGATATCGGTCCGGTTTGAATCCCGAAGTCCTGGTGGTGTTTCGCCAGCCAGGCGACGTTGGCCGAATGGATGACGTTCTTGCTAGGCAGGCAAGCGATATTGGGACACGATCCGCCGATGTACTTCCGCTCCACAACGGCAGTTCGCTTTCCTTCCCTGGCCAGTGTCCATGACAGCACTTTGCCGCCCGTGCCGCTGCCCAGGATGAGTACGTCATATTGTTCCGCTTTGCTCATTTTCAATTCATCTCCCTTCAGTTCAGTGGAAGTCGCGAAGCCGTTCGGCCATTCACGCAGATTACGTTAGGTCGCCACAACGAGGCCGCCCGAAGCCCGAATCACCTCTCCGGTGATCCAGGCTGATTCGTCCGATGCAAGAAACACCGCCACGGGCGCAATGTCAGTGACACGGCCGAGCCGGCCCAACGGTGTCTTCTCAGCCAGCGCGGCGCCGGCGCCGCCCTCAAAGGTCCCCGCGGCAATATTCCCTTCCGTTTCGGTATGGCCCGGCGCGATTGCGTTGACACGGATCTTACGCGGCGCGAGTTCGAGCGCCAACCCCTTTGTGAGCGTCTCGATGGCCCCTTTCGTGGACGCATAGAGCAGGGCTCCCGCAACCGGGTGCGAACCGACGATAGAGCTGAGATTGATGATGCTTCCCCCTCGGCGCCGAACCGCTTGACCGCCTCCTGCGTCATAAGAATCGCCCCGAGCACATTGATGTTGTAGTGCATGTGAAAACTCTCTTCGGTGATGGTTGTGAAGGCTCCGAAGCGGAAAACCCCGGCATTGTTGACCAGAATGTCCAGTCTACCGAAGGCGGAATCGACTTCTTTGTACAGCCGCGCAACATCTGCGGACTTGGACACGTCGCCCCCGACTGCGATCGCCTCGCCGCCGCTGTCACGGATCGCCTTAACGACGCGTTCCGCGCCTTGCCTGTCGGAGAAATGATTCACGGCCACGCGCGCGCCTGCAGCGGCCAAGGCCGTTGCAATCCCGCTGCCTATGCCTTTAGACGCGCCCGTAACTATCGCCACTTTCTTAGAAAGTCCGCTCATAGGTTCACCATAGCCGGTGATGGAACCCTGAGGCGTCACGCCGCCTCATAATAAGGTGCGTTTTTATCCTTATCGAACTCCACCGGCGCAACGGCGCTTCGGAGCGTCCGCCGGCGCTGCGCAGACAAAATGTCCTCAATTCCTCGATGCTTACGCTATTGTTCATAGGAGGTTTGCGATGCTCGCAGATGGCATTATCGCGTTTATCGTCGGTGGCGCATTCGTACGCGCCGGTTACGAGTACGGCAAAAACGGGTTGGCATGGGGCGCCATAGGACTAGCTGCGGTTTTTGTTCCGTGTCTCGCAGTTCCGTTTCTCGTGTCATTGGTTCTTACCCTGAGTGGAGCAAGCCGGGACGTTGCCCTACGATCCTTCAGCCTTACGGGTTTGATTGGCATTGCGGCCGGTGTGGGCGCGGCAGTCTGGACTTATAACAAGCTGATGGACCGCGCCATTGACGCGCAAGCCGCAAAGGACGCCCAGGAGTTCGCTGCTGCCGCCCAAAAGCCGGGCTCCACTTCTGAACGCGCTATCTGAGTTTGCCGCAAATCGCATGAGCAGACGCCCGGCCCGTTGGTCGGACCTCGTTTAGCCGCCATAAAGTGATAAGCACGAGTTAAGCTATACTGCCACCAATGCCACTCCAGCGCCGAACGTTCCTGCAGTGGACTGCCAGCCTTGGCACTGCGCTGCATCTTGACGGCATCCGCCTCTGGGCGCAAGCCGGTAACTTTCCGGCGAATCAGGATGATGCCCTGCGCGCCTTGGCCCCGGTAGTCTTGCCCGCCGAGTTAGGCACGGCGGGGATCGACCGATACAGCCGAGGCCTTCGTCCGCTGGGTCCAGGGCTACCGCGCCGATGCGGAAATGGATCACGGCTACGGCAACACTCGCCTGCGTTCGAAGGGCGCTTCACCCGCCGCCGGTTATCTGCGCGATCTCGAAGCGTTGCGTCCCGCGCTGCTCTCAGGCGACCCGGACACCCGCAGGCAAGCCGTGACCTCCGCTCTGGAACAGGCGAAGATAACCGATCTGCCGCGCACGCCCGATGGCCGCCACATCGCGGCCGACCTGATGTCGTTCTACTTCCGTTCCAGCGACGCCAACGATCTCTGCTACCGCGCCGCCATTGGGCGCGATCTGTGCCGCGGCCTCGAAGGCTCCGAACAAGCGCCCGCGCCGCTGAAGGGGCGCGGCCTGATGCCACGCTACGAATCGGATGTCTGCATCATCGGCGGCGGCATCACTGCGGCGATGTTGGCGCTCAAGCTATCGGAGTTGCGGCCGAACCTGCGCGTCATCGTCGTCGAGGCCGGCAAGCGCCTCTTCGACTCCGAGAATCGCATGGCTTATCGCCAGCGCAACATCGAGTATGCCGAGAACGCGTGGCCGGGCGATTTCATCCAGGACCAGGCAGCCCAGGGAGTCATCTCGCGCACCATGGCCGTCGGCGGATCGGCGCTGCATTGGGGCGGCACCTGCAATCGCTTCTCGGAAGAGGACCTGCGCCTGAAATCGATGTTCGGCCTTTACGCGGATTGGCCGCTCGCGTGGACAGAACTGGAGAAGTTCTATTGCGAAGCGGAGCGTCGACTGGGCGTCTCCGGCGAGCCGAGCCCGTTCGCGGAAGACCGGCGCAGCGAACCGTATCCCATGCCCGCCATGGCGATGACGTACAACCTCATCGAGCTGAAGAAGTGGGCCGACCAGAGCGGCATTCCGTTTCAGACCACGCCCCAGGCCAAGAACACCCAGCCTTACGACGGCCGCGCCAAATGCATCCGCTGCAACACCTGCGCCATCTGCCCCACCGGCGCGCGCTATTCGCCGGACTACACCTTCCGCCGTTTGCTGCGAACGCAAGAATTTCGCGCTGCACGATCAGACGCTGGTACGCAAACTGTTGCTCGACGATGCGAAATCGACCGTGTCCGCGGCCCAGGCGGTGAGTTACCAAAAGCCGGACGAACCGGTGGAATATCGCGCGCGAGTCTTCGCGCTGACTTCGGGTTATTGCTGGAGTCCGCATCTGCTGCTGCTTTCGCGCTCGCCGCGTTTTCCGCAGGGACTTGCCAACAGTTCGGGACTGGTGGGCCGCTACATGTGCGGACACGCCTTTCAGAGCGCCATGATCGAGATCGACGCCAGGATCTATCCCGGCATGAACGAGCAGCACGGCCTCATTTCGCGCCAGTTCTTCCGCGCCAAAGATCGCGATCGTTTTGTGCGGCACGATTTGCGCGTCTGGGAAAGCGCCTCCGGACACGAGCCGCGGCTGCGATCGGCGCGAGGGAAAAATCCTGCTCGGCGACAGCCTGCTGGCGGACTGGCGGCAGCGCGCGCAACGCGGAACGGCGCGAGTTCGCGGCTACTACGATGTCCATCCCGATCGCGAGAGTTCGTTGACGCTCGATGCGTCCGCGAAGAACCGTTTCGGCGATCCGCTGCCGAAGATCGAGCATCGTCTGGACGCCGCCACGGAAGCGCGCCGGGACCCCACGCGCGATCACTTCCAGCAGCTCTTTCAAAAGCTGGCGCAGGCCGGCAACGGCAAGGTGCTGAACACCGGGGCAGGGAACTATCTGGACCACCCGGCGGGCGGCTGCCGCATGGGCGCCGACCCGGCTTCGAGCGTCTGCGACAGCTTCGGACAAACCCACGACCACGAAAACCTGTTCGTGGCCGGATCGCCGACGTTGCCGAATGCGGGATGCACTAACGGTACGCTGACGTTTGTAGCGCTGACGCTACGTTCAGCCGAGCGCATTGCCGCTGGGTTCCCCAAGGGATAGAACCCGGAACGCTGCTCACTATGCTCCCTTTGGCCGAGTGGCAAACGCTGCTTTCCGTTCAGGCAGAGTCTGCTGCCACGCTTACCGGTCTCGTATTCGTCGCTGTGTCGATCAATCTCCAAAGAGTCCTAACGTCTCCTGGCCTTCCGGGACGTGCGGCGGAATCCCTCGCGCAGTTTCTGCAGGTATTCTTCGTCAGCACAACAGCGCTAATTCCCGGGCAGACTTCGGCGGCGCTCGCTACCGAGATTGTCGCGGTTACGCTATTGTGTTGGGCGTTGCAATGCGTCTCGCAGATTAAATATGCGAGGTCCAAATCCGGCCACCCGAAATGGTGGCTCGTTACGCGGATTGCGCAGACTCATCTTGGCAGCGTTCCGCTCTTCGTCGCGTCGATCTATCTGCTGGAAGGATCGTCAACCGGTCTCTATTGGCTGGTTCCGGGGTTCCTTCTTTCGTTTCTCGCCGGTGTGATCAACGCTTGGATACTCCTCATCGAGATCAACCGCTAGGGTATTCGGAAGTCTCGGGTATCTACCGCGGACGTACGACCTCAACCTCTCCATTTACTCGAATCTCACCGCCCGTGATCACCTCGCAGTTCAGCGCGAGCTTCCCCGCGAAGCGCTTCACGATGTCTCGGAGTACGCCGGGATCGTGCGCAAGCGTATCGGGATCGAACGTTGTCATGTTGCAGCGGGCGCGGAGATCGTGGATGCCGATCACCACATCCCCGATCAGAAGCCGTCCGCCTTCCCACTCCCGCTCCTGCTCGCCCGCGGCGCCCCCAACCACGATGTTCGACCGAAGCCGCCGCCCGTCGCGCCTAAAGTCTGCGATCGCGCCGTCAGTGGCCACCAGCAGCGGCAGTACATCGAAGCGGTCCAGGCTCTCGTCGCGAACCAACCGCGCCTCCGGGCCGACGATTTTCCGCACATCCGCCAGCACGCTCGGGTCGTTCCATGGCCTCCCGTCAACGAGCGGAGCGCCGTCCGGACTCAGTACAGCCTTGAAACCCAGAAGGCCGGGATAAGTTCGGGCCGTGGCAGTATTTCCCCACCCGTCTCGCACCTGGACAATCCGGTCGCCATCAATGCCAGACGCCGTCAATCGCGCCGTTTGCATTCGTTCGCCAGCCATCGATTTCACGGGATATCGCCAGATCTCCTTCACATACACGGTTTGTCTCTCTTTCAGATCGCCCGATGGGTATTGGGAGAATTGATAACAAAAGTGCACCAAGCATCTCGGCGGCTTGGGCGTGACGCGTCAACTTGACTCGCAGGCCAACCCCCGAGCGCGGCCCGGCCTTTAGCGGGCCGCTTGAAGTGAGGAAGCAGGCTGAGGGAATAGAAGAGGCTGGAGACGATGGGGTCCAATTCGAGTGACATTCTGTAGGTTGCGCCTCATCCGAAGCAGACGCCGGCCGGGCGTAAAGGTTTGTGATCCATGTTATATCGAATCAGACGAGGCTGAGCGGGCGCCGTCAGATCCCAGCCCGCCTTTCTCACACCCTTTCTGCCGCAACGCGCGAGACCGCGTCTCTTTCGTTGCGCGGCCCAGAGGCACGCCCGCGGTGCTCGATCCGCCGCGGACCTCCGCGCGCCGACCGGCGCGCGCCTCGTATCTACGGCCCCGATACGGGCGCAACGCTTCTCACGCGCCTCGCGACGAAACTGTGTGAGAAGGCGGACTAGTTTTCCGACGGCCTTGCAACTTTTTCGATAATGAGGACGTCGGCGGGGGCTTTCGTGGCTTCCAACTTCAGCCCCAACTGCTCTTGCACCGCGGTGAAGAGATCGGGAAACGGGTTGGGGTTGTCAGTCGGCCTGGCTCTACACAAGAATTGGTTAGTCAAGATGTTCGATCGCGTCAATAAGACAGGCGATTCACAATCAATGTGTTGGAATTCCACAGTTCTAAAATGAAGGCAAGGCCGTGAAGGAACAAGCCCGCAATCACGTCAACCGCAAGCTGAGTGAGTCCGACGGAGCGCCCGCCAAGCCCGGCGGCGCAGTCTCGGGAGAGTTTGTCACCGGCATGTTCGAGTACGACGGTGGAAGGCAGGTCACGGTGTACGTTCCACCGGAGCCGCCCGAAGCAATCGTCTTCGCCGGTGACGGTCAGCGAATCTCGAAGTGGGGGCGGTTGCTCGAGAAGGCCGACGTACCGTCCACAATGATCGTCGGTGTACATGGGCTGACCGATGAGATGCTGCGGCTCCATGAGTACTCGCCGGGCTTTGAACCGGAGCGCTTTGCGGCGCACGAGAAGTTCTTCGTCGAGGACGTTCGCCGATGGACGGAGTCGCAGTTTGGCGTGGCGCTGCGCACTGAACGTACCGCAGTGTTCGGCGTCTCGGCGGGTGGAGAGTTGGCCCTCGCTCTTGGGCTTCGGCATCCACACGTCTACGGCGCGGTCTTCTGCGCCTCGCCTGGCGGCGGTTACAAGCCGCCTGGCGTTATGCCGAGACCGCTTCCGCGCACATACCTTGTCGCTGGCACACAGGAGCCGTTCTTCCTCGAGAACGCAAGGAGGTGGGCGGACGCGCTGCGCGATGCGGATGCGGATGTCCTCATGAATGAGCGAGCTGGGTCGCACGGTGGCGCGTTCTGGCGAGAAGAGTTCCCGCTGATGGTGGCGTGGGCATTCGGCCGA
This sequence comes from Bryobacterales bacterium, assembly GCA_963763545.1. Taxonomy (GTDB): domain Bacteria; phylum Acidobacteriota; class Terriglobia; order Bryobacterales; family Bryobacteraceae; genus PALSA-243. The sequence continues at coordinate 147,551 of CAVXPE010000034.1, read as the reverse complement.
TGATGCATCTCGGTGTCACATTGGAGGTCTGATACAACAACTCGTCTCGTCTGATCATCGCCAGACTACCGAAGACGGGCGCTAAATGGGTGACACGGGGATACTGCCTCTGATCTGTGCACGCCTGCCGAGAGCTCACTCTCATCGGCAAACTGACCCGCTTCCATCCAATGCGTCCTCAGGCGCGCTGTTATGATGCGTCACGAATCGGATCGATGCGGTTTTCTTCCGCCGGCGCGAACGAACCGGCGAAACAATCGGAGAGACTCTGAGATCTGAGAGGGTTCAGGAGCAGAAGCCGTCTTGGCGCGCTTGACGCTTACGCCTTCGAATCGACAATAAACGTTGGGACGATGCCCGCGGCCGAAGAGAAGCCGCTGCGGCCGCTGGAGAGCCAACTCGAACACCCCTGCACCTTGCCGAGATAGGCGTGCGGATGCACATCCACCTGCATTTCGCGGAACTCCAGGTGGCCGAAGCTCAGCATCGGGAAGATGGCGCGCACCGGCTCGACGCGCTCCTGCACCACGTAGGGCGCGCGCATGGCTTGTTTCAGGGCGCGTTCCCATTCGTTCGAATCCATCTCCCAGCCGAGATAGGTATGCAGATCGCCCGAATTGTCGTTCGGCTTCAGCGCCAGGCGCTCGCGATTGTGGGCGATGAAGTCGGGCAGATCGATGGTTTTGTCCTCGAACGTGGTCTTCGAAGCCGAAACCAGCCGCGTCCACGGCACATGTTCGCGAATCGCTTTGCGCTCGGCGGCGGGAAACTTCCCGGTCAAGGCCTCATCGGTAAGCAATCCGAACATCGCCTTCTTGTGCGCCAACTCCGCGCGGAAGGTATTCACCACGCACACCGCGCGGTCACGATAGGCCTGCACCAGCGGATGAGTGAGATCGAAGCGGATGAGAAATTCCTGCACGCCCAAGCGGCGGTAGATCAGGTCGATTTCGAAATTGCCCTTGCGCAGCACGCCGTTACGGTATTCGAGCTGTTCCGGCGAAACGATTTCGGTGGCGTAGCCCTCTTCGCGGAAGAACTCGCGGAAGAGTTCGTATTCGCTTCGCCCGGAGTGATAGGCAGGCCGGAATTCGACGATGGCGATATTCGGCTTCCGCTTGCCTCCGAAGAGCCTGTACGATTTGATCAGCGCCTGCAGCAGATGCTTGCGGCTGCCGGTCTTGGCAAGGGTATACTTCTTGCGCATCTCCTTAACGGGCGGCAGATCCCAGAAGAGATTCGAAAGCGCATCGGCGTAGCCCGCTCCGGACGGGGAATCGGCGTTGAAGCGCACGAAGTGCATATGCCCGTTCACCAGGTGCGTATCGAGGCGTGCCGTAACCTGCAGCGATTGATAACCTGGATCGATGGACGCCAGCATCTTTTCCGCCGGCAATAGCTCCAGGCGCGCGAGCAAGCGCGGGGTTCGCGAGCACCATCTGCTCCATCCGGTCGATGGCGCCAATCAGCGCTTCGCCGGTGCGCACCATCGATTCGTACTGCCGGCGCGAAATAAAACTCGGGCGCAGAAAGGGACAGATCAAGCGTCCGCCCGCCGAGAGTCCCTCGGCCTCCATGTGCTCGTGCAGCTCCGTCGCCCATGACAAATCACGGTACGGACCGCTCTCGAGCAGTTTGTTGTATTTAGTGACTGCCTCGTCCAGCAGAGACATTTGCGACTTGCGAACCGTTCTATACTGAAGTATCCCACAGAAGTGCGCAAAACCCTAGCGTTTAGCCCCTGCAACGGTAAATAAATCGCCTGAAATCAGGCAATTAAGCCCTTTTCGATCCATGCGGAGGGCGCTCGCAAACTAGTCCTGGTACGCGACCTCACACTTCAATCCCTCGATGCCTATTACCTGCGGAAATACTGGTATAATACGCCCTATGTCCGTCCCGTAACCCTACTTAGGGAGCTTCGGTTTCCCTTTCCAATTCGCGGCTGCCGGCGGTTCCGAGCGCAGCCACTCAAATTCAACATTGAGGAGGTTTTTGGATGAGAAAACTGTTATCTGGCGGATTGGCCGTGTTTGCAGGTATTGTGTCGCTGCCCGCGCCGGGTTCGGTGCATGCGGAGCGAACTCCACCGGCCAAGTGGCGCAAGATCGACGCGCGGCTCGAAAGATTGAAGGCATTCTTCGGGAAGTTGGATTGCCCGGCAAAGGACTATTCCGGAGATTTCATCGCCGCAGCCGAACTCAACGACCTCGATTGGCGTCTCCTGCCAAGCATTTCGTATCTGGAATCAACCGGAGGCAAAACGGCTAAGAATAACAACCTGTTTGGATGGAATTGCGGACGAACAGGATTTGCCAGCGCCTCGGCCGGCATCCATGAGGTAGGACGCCGCCTATCGCGCTCACGCTTGTACCGCTCGAAGAATCTCGATCAACTGCTGGCGACCTATAACCCCACTGAAGGTTACGCGCAGCGGGTTAAGAACGTCATGCAACGTATTGCCCCGGCGCAATAACGCCGCACGGGATGATAAGCGAATCTTCGGCTCAACTACCGAATAGCTTGATTCCGAAGAAACAAGCGGTGAATACTACTACGAAAACTGCCACCCAAAACAGCAGACGCTGCTTAGGATCTACGGTGCCGCGCTCGTCTTTCTCGATGCGTTCCGACAGGCTCTCAAACATGGGGCGCCTCCTTAGTAAAATGCCGGTATAATTACGCTAACTTTGCGTTATTTTTCCTGGAGACTACGCCCAACTAGCAAGATTGTAGACCCGAATCGACAAATCTCCAAATGAAAAATCGCATGGAAGTACAGGTCGCCTTTGGCGTGACAAAGTAGGAAATCGACTCAGGTAATGTTTATAGATAAACCCAGAGGCGTTGACAACCTTCCGCCATCCGGCGTATATTTGCTAACATACTGATCTATCAGCGGTTGCTGGAATTCTGCAAGTTTCTACGGTGGGGGCTAGCAGTTGGGCCTGGCTGGGGTTAATCCCTTTGCCCGCTTCTAATCCTTTATGAGACGATTCCCGGTGGCTCTATGATAGGCAGAGAGGCGCAATGGCCGTAGACGACAGCCGGCAAGCTGAGGAGAACTTCGAGGAGTACGAACACTTCCTCGAAGATTACTCGCATTTTGCCCCGCCTGCCAGCGACGAGGTACTTCAAGGGACCGTGCTCACGGTCAACGCCAAGGAAGTTATCGTTGACTTCGGCTATAAGAGCGAAGGCCTGGTGCCGATCGAGCAGTTTCAGTCCCCAAGTGGCGAGGTCACAGTCAAGCGTGGCGACATCGTCGATGTGATGGTGGACCATAGCGGACCGCAGCCCGAAGGCTACGTGCTGCTTTCGCATACGCGCGCCTCGCGTCTGCGAATCTGGGATCAACTCGAGAAGGCCTACACCGAGCGCTTGGTAATTTCCGGCCACGTCTTGGGCCGCGTCAAGGGCGGCTTGGCGGTTGACGTGGGAATCAAGGCGTTCATGCCGGGATCGCAGGCCGATCCGCGGCCGGTGCATAACCTGGATTCGCTTATCGGTCAAGATATACCCGTCAAGATCATAAAGCTGAACCGGCGCCGCGGCAATGTGGTGGTCTCCCGCAAGGCGGCGGTTGAAGAGGAGATCAACGCACGCAAGGGTTTGACGCTCGAACATCTCGAGGAAGGCTCGATCGTAACCGGCGTGGTCAAGAACCTCACCGAATACGGAGCGTTCATCGATCTGGGTGGAATCGACGGCTTGTTGCACGTCACCGATCTTTCCTATGGGCGCGTGGCGCATCCATCGGAAGTGCTGCACGTGGGCGACGAGATTACGGTAAAGGTTCTGAAGTTCGATCGCGGCAAGGAGCGCGTTTCCTTGGGTCTGAAGCAACTCGAACCCGACCCCTGGGAAACTGCGGCCGAGCGCTACGCCGTGAACAGCCGTGTGATTGGCCGCGTGGTAAACGTCACCGATTATGGCGCGTTCGTCGAACTCGAAGCTGGCGTCGAGGGCTTGATTCACATCAGCGAGATGACATGGTCGCGGCGCATGAAGCACCCCTCGAAGGTGGTCAAGCCTGGCGATCAGGTGGAAACCGTGGTGCTCGAAGTACACCCGGGCGAGCGCCGCATTTCGCTCGGCCTGAAGCAATTGGAGCCGAATCCTTGGACCACCATCGATAGTCGCTATAGCGTGGGATCGGTGGTCGAAGGACGCGTGCGCAATATGACCGACTTCGGCGCCTTCATCGAGATCGAAGAAGGCATCGATGGATTAGTGCATGTTTCGGATCTATCGTGGACCAAGCGAGTCAAACATCCTTCGGAGGTTCTGAAGAAGGGACAGATCGTACAGGCGGTGATACTAAATATCGATTCGGCATCGCACCGGTTGTCACTCGGTATCAAGCAGTTGCAGCCGGACGCCTGGGAAAGCTACTTCCAGAATCATCACGTCAACGATGTGGTGCATGGAAGAGTGTGCCGCCTAGCCAGCTTCGGCGGCGCGTTTGTCGAATTGGCGGAGGGCGTGGAAGGCCTGTGCCATTTTTCCGAGGTCCCCGGCTATAGCGGACGCCGCGGGGCTGAAGCCCCACTGGCTGTCGGCGATGAATTGGATTTTAAAATCATAAAGATGAGCGAGGCCGACAAGAAGATCGGCCTCAGCCTCAAGGCCCTGGCGGACGAAGAGGAGAAAGGGCGTTTACAGGACTATCAGCGGCAGGCCGCGGCGGCCACTACGACCATTGAGGAAGTGATGGGCCTCAAGGACCGCGACGCCGAGTAGCTTGCAAAATTGTTGTAATCAAGAGATACTGCGGATTCGCAACTGATTGGCGCACAGGAGCATACGATGACGAAGGCTGATTTAATCGAAGAGGTTTCCCGGGTCGTGGAGATGACCCGTAAGGAATCCGAGGTCATCGTGGAGGCCATCTTCGATAGCATCGTGAAATCGCTGCGCACCGGAGACAAGATTGAGATCCGCGGCTTCGGCAGTTTCCGCACGCGCCAGCGCCAGCCGCGCATCGGCCGGAATCCGAAGACGGGCGCGCGCGTGGAAGTGCCCGCGAAAAAGATCCCTTATTTCAAACCGAGCAAGGAATTGAAAGACGTGGTCAACAATTCCGGACCTCACCCTGCTGCCGAACCTTCCGATCCCTTTGCGCCCCCGACGGGGGATGGCGGGCCCACGCTCTAGCGGCATTGTTCGCGGCGGCCGCTTCCGCATGGACTATCTTTGGACGCCTTGGCGTTACAGCTACCTCACGGAGCCTCGTTCGGAACCAGATGAGCGCGCCAATTGCGTCTTTTGCGCAGCGGCGGCCTGTCCCGACGATGAGAAGGCGCTGATCGTCCATCGCAGCCAACACAATTTCATTATTCTGAATCGGTTCCCGTACACCAGCGGTCACGTGATGGTGGTTCCGTACGCGCATGTTGCAACGCTGGAAGAAATGGGCGATGAAGTCTTGGTCGAAATGATCCGCCTCGCCCGCGATTGCGAGAAAGTGTTACGGGCGGTCTACCATCCCGACGGATTGAATCTGGGCCTGAACATCGGCAGGAGCGCCGGCGCCGGAGTGGCGGGACACATCCACCTCCATGCGCTGCCGCGCTGGACCGGCGATGCGAACTTCATGACGCCCATCGCGGAAACGCGCGTGCTGCCCGAAGATCTGGTTGTGACGTGGCGGCGGCTGCGCGATGCGTTCGCGGCGGCATAAAAGCAGCACAGCCGGAAGCTACCGGATAGCGTGCCCCGCCTGCATCAGATAGTGCTCGGCGATCGGCCCGAGCGAGAGGGCAGGGAAGAACGTCAACGCAGCGAGCAGTCCGATTGCGCCGAAGAGCAGAACCGCAAATAGCGGACCATGCGTGGGAACTGTTGCCCCGGCCATCGCGGGATATGTGCGCTTCCGCGCCACGCTGCCTGCGATGGCGAGCGCCGGAATCACTACCAGGAATCGACCGATGAGCATCTCAACGCCGAGCGTCGTATTGAACCACGGTGAACTTGCATCCAGCCCCGCGAACGCGCTGCCGTTGGTGGCAACTGCGCTCAAGTTGGAGTAAAGAATTTCGCTTAGTCCGTGGGGTCCATGGTTGCCCAGGTTCGCTGCGATTGAGCCCAGGGGATTCCAGTAACTTCCCTCTGAAAACTCGACGAGGAACTCCGCACCCGCGAACAGTAAAACTGCGGCCCCGGTGGCCACGAACGATAACATGACCATCTTCATTTCCCTGGCCTCGATCTTCTTACCGAGATACTCGGGCGTGCGCCCCACAAGCAGGCCAGAAATAAAAATCGTTATCAGGGCGATGAAGAGCATCGATACGATTCCGGTCCCCACGCCTCCGAAAATCACCTCGCCCGTGGTCAGGTTGAAGAGCTGTACCAAGCCGCCTAGCGGCGTGAAGCTGTCGTGCGAGCTGTTTACGGCGCCATCCGAAGAGGCGGTGGCAGCCACGGAAAAGAGTGCGGAGCCGGCCACGCCCAACCGGGTCTCCTTGCCTTCCATATTGCCAGGCCCGGCGCCGGCGGCGCGCAGGATTGGGTTGCCGGCGCGTTCCGCCAACGTCACAGCTATGCCCCCTGCCGCGAATAGCACGATCATGACGCCGAAGAGAGTCCAGCCTTGCCGCTGGTCGGCTACCATGCGGCCAAAGGCGTAAGTCATACCCGCCGGTCCAGCGAGCATGAGCAGCATTTCGATCAAATTGGTCAGCGGCGTTGGGTTTTCGAATGGATGGGAGGAGTTGGCGTTGTAAAACCCGCCGCCATCCGAACTGAGTAGCTTGACAGATTCCTGCGACGCCACCGGCCCCATGGGAATCGTCTGGTCTCCCGCATCCACCGTTGCGGCATGACGAGAAGGCGCGAATGTCTGAACCACGCCCTGCGAGCACAGGAACAGGGCGCCGAGGAACGAAATCGGAAGCAGCACATAGAGCGCGCCGCGCGTCATATCGACCCAGAAATTACCGATATATGCGGCGTCCGCGCGGCAGAAGGCGCGAATCAACGCAACCGCGACGGCAAGGCCAGCGGCGGCCGAGGTGAAACTCTGCACGGCCACTCCCGCCATCTGCGAAAAATAGCTGAGGGCCGTCTCGCCCGCGTAGGATTGCCAACTGGTGTTGGTCATGAAGCTGACTGCCGTATTGAAAGCGAGGTCGGGCCTCATGGAAAGGATGCGGTTCGGATTCCCGGGGAGAACGCCCTGCAATCGAAGCAGTCCATAAAACACAGCGAAGTTCACCAGGCTGAAAACCAGCATCGAAGCAGCGTATGAGGTCCATGCCTGCTCTACCGATGGATCGATACCGCAGACTCGGTAGATGGCCTTCTCGATGGGCGCCAGCTGCCGGCTGAGCCATGTACGCTCACCCTGGAAGACCTTGGCCATATAGGCGCCGAGCGGCCGAGTGATGGCGATCAGCCCAGCTAAGAGAAGGATGAATTGGGCCAAGGCCGGGGCCGTCATATCGGCGTCGTAACTTTGAGCCTACGCGACAATCCGCCGGGAAGCAATTGGGAACGAGTTGGATGTCTGTAAAACGCTCGACAACCGCGAGCCGAAGGCTACGGGCGAAAAAGAGGCTGCGCGACATGAAGTAGATCGTGGCGATTTATTAATCGTGCGGACGCGTGAATCTTAAATCGGTAAGAGGCGGATTCTTTGGCGCGCCGAGTCAACCGTCAACAATGCACCTGCTTCCAGATTCGACTTGGCAACGCCGATCGAACGCATCACCAGTCCGCCAATTGCATTCGGCAACACATCTTGACAACGAACCTGAATCACGCTCGGAGAATTGCGCTGCGTTGCAGCCAGCAGCGTGCCGAAATCCAAATCGTGGGTGAAGACAACGTACCCGCCAGTAGCCGCGAATTCCATGATTTCATCGGCGGGCGCGGATGGCGACCCAACATTCGACCAGTGAATCGCCTCGATCCCTTCGCTTGCAAAGAAGGCAATCCAGAGCGGGCTCAGATTCATATCGATGAGAATCTTCACGCGACGGGAAGTGGCGCCTCTAACTCCTCAACTCGCCAAGCGGCATATGACAGCGCCTGCCGGATGTCCTCGGTCTCGATATATGGGTAGGCTGCGAGGATTTCATCATAGGACCGGCCAGACGCAACCAAGCCAACGATGGTTCCCACCGTAACCCGCATTCCGCGGATACAAGGCTTGCCGCCCATGATGAGGGGATCGCGAGTGATTCGATCAAGCTCCGGCATGGATTCTATGGCTATTGTATCTCTTCTGACGATCTATCCCACCGTCGCTTTCTCCGCGCCCAACCCCGGATTCGCGCGCACCTCGAGCTCGGTAACCGGCGCTCGGCATCGCTGTCGGCGCGGCTGGCCAGCGTTCCCAGGAAGGCGCCCAGGAACCGCAGAGGAATGCTCAGAATCCCAGGACTCTCCAGCGGGAAGAGAGGCTGCGCTTGAATCAGCTGGCGGCTGGCTTTCGTGACGGTGATGTTTAGGGGCCCGAAAAACGGTGTAGACATGAAGTGCGACCCGACGAGAATCGGAAGTGCGAAGTAGTACACGACGACGAAGAAGACGGTCGCAGGCACGATGAACCGCGCCTTGGGCCATTATTTCCTTAGACTCCTTATTATTGGCAACCGCGTCCCATTCGGCAGTCTCGCGGCGTTCTTCGGCAGTCGATGATAGCATGGTTGTCGATAGCGATTGCCGCCACTGCCATGGCCGAACGATTCTTTATTTGGCGGCAAGGCGGTGCCATACTCGGCCTAAGGGGTGAGTAATATGTACAAGGGATTATTGTATTTCGGCCTGTTCGCAATTGCAGTGTCTGCGAACGGCCAAACGCTTCAACGCAGGGCGAGTATCAACGGGGGCGGCGCTCCCGACCGGGGAAAGTGCACCATCGAAGTTGTGGTGGATGGAGCCGCGGAAGTAGAGATTCGCGGCGATAATGCAATTCTTCGAAACCTTGCGGGACAGCCGCCGCAATGGCGCCGATTCGAATGCACGAGCGCAATGCCCGCCAATCCCCCGAATTTCCGCTTTTCAGGAGTGGACGGGCGCGGCAGCCAGGAACTGGCGCGGGCCCGCAAAACGGCGCGGCGCGGTAGTTCGAATCCAAGATCCCCAGAGCGGGTCTGAGGGATATACTTTCGACATCACCTGGGGCGGCGGTGGTTTTCCGGGCGCCCGCCGGCTCCCAATCGCGGCGATTTCCCGCGGCCTCCTGATGGCGGTCAGCGGTTCACCACCGAACAAGCGGTCCGAAGCTGCCAGGATGCTGTCAGACGTCAAGCTGCCGATCGATTTCACAGCGAAAACATTCTTTTCGGAAGACCGCTTTGGACGACAACCCCGGCCGCCAGGACTGGGTAACCGGTCTGGCGGACATTCGCCGCGGTGACGAAAGAGACGGACTCTTCCGCTTTCTCCTGCTCCGTGAACTTTGCCAACGGAGAATTGCGGTCCGTGCAGATAGACCCGGTCGAACCGGATCGCATGCCCGGACGCGGCGATGCCGGCCTACCGCCGAGCAGAGTGGCGATGAACTCTTGCCAGAAGGCCGTTGAGGATAAAATCCGCGGCAACGGCTATCAGCACGTCGATTTTGTATCCATCAATGTAGACGATGCCCCAGGTCGCAGCGACTGGATCGTCGGCATCGCCAGAGCGGACATGCACATGCGATCGGATTCTTTCAAATTCTCCTGCGCGGTGGATCTTCGCAATGGAGACGTACAGTCGGCGGATGTCCGCCGCCAGTAGTCCAGTCCGTTAGTTACACTCGTCGAATGCTCCTTTGCTCCGTGCGTGGGTGTCATCTTAGCCTGGTGCGCGAGGAGCGGCGGTTGGTTTGCCCGCGCGGACATTCGTTCGACATCGCGCGCAGCGGATATATCAACCTGCTTCAGCCGCAGGAACGGCGGGCGAAGCATCCGGGGGACACGCGCGGATGCCGTTGCGGCGCGGCGGCGTTTGCACGATCGCGGAGTGACCCGGCCGCTGTTTCAAGCAGTCGCGAAGACAGTGACGCGCAACCGCCAACGACATCGTTCTCGATGCCGGCTGCGGCGATGGTTTCTACCTCGGCGCGCTGCAGCGCGAGACCGGGTGCGACGCCCACGGCGTGGATATCTCCATCCCCGCCGTTGATGCCGCCGCGCGGCGCTATCCCGAATGCGAGTGGGTGGTCGCCAACGCCGATCGCGCCGTGCCGTATGCGGACCGGTCGTTCTCCATCGTGCTCTCGATCACCGCGCGCATGAATCCAGGCAGAATTCCGGCGCGTGCTGCGCGATGACGGGCGCCTGCTGGTCGCCGTTCCCGCGCCTGACGATCTCATCGAGTTGCGCGGCGCGGGGCGCGATCGCGTAGCCCGGACCCTCGACGACGTTCGCGCGCCCGCTTCACGCTCGCTCCATCAGACCGCGTGTCACGACATGCGCCGATCTCGACGCTTCCGCGCGTGCAGGACGTTCTGACTTCGATCTATCGGCCGATGCAACCCCGGCCCGCCGAAGCGATGCGAGTGACGTTCAGCCTGGATCTTATGCTGTTTCAGCCCCGCTGAACATGGCGAGCGCGGTCCGCGCGCGTTTCCGCATCATCGATTCGAACGAGATGCGCGGCACGTCGATCAGCTTGCGCATCTCCGCGCCACGCAACAGGCGCTGCGTCGCCGTTCGGCATCCGCGCGGCCGCGCGTTCGAACGCGCCGGAAGAAGCCGCGCGCATGCCGGCGATCGCGCGATAGTAGCCCTGCTGGCCCTGCACTTTCTGGCAGCCGATCACCAGCGCCGCCAGCACCTCATGGCTCTCCTCCAGTTGCGCCACCACGCCTCCCCACTCATCCAGAAACGGGCACAGCGGCAGCAGCGTGGCCGGCGAGCGGCGCAGCGCCTTCACCGGACGCAGCGGATAATGCCGGTGGCCTTCGGCCGAGAGCCCGGTGTGCTGATAGATGCGAACCGCCAGCGCGAAGCGGCCGCGCGCGGAGAGATGCTCCATCAGCGGCGCGGTGACCGGCGTCTTCTTCCAGAAGCCCATGCCCTGCGTGAGATCGCCGCGATTGTGCGCCAGCGTCATGGAGAGCCGCAGCAGGTCGAGTTCGGCGTCGCGTTCCGCGGCCACTTCGTCGAACACCGCCTGCTCGCGATCGATCTCCGCTTCGATGGCGGCCTGCGCTTCTTCCGCCGACGCCGTGTCGCCAAGTTCCAGCAGGCGGCCGAGGCCGCCCGCGATGGCGCTCCACTGCTCGCCGTTGTGGCCGCTGACGCCGCGAATCGGCGCGGACCGAGATGCCGTCTTCGGTCCAGACCGCGCGAAGCCAGGGCGAGGCGCAGCATGGGCCGCAGCACATCGGGGTCGCGCGATTCGCGCCACACGATGCCGCGGATCTTGGTATCGACATCGGTAGGCACGAACGTGGCGACGGTCGCGTGATGACACGCCAGGCAAAGCGCGAAATAGTCCTGCAGCTGCTCCTCGGGCGTAAGGCCGGGACGCAGGATGTTCCGCCAACTGGCGAGAATGCGCAGGAAGCCATCGGGCGAGCCGCCCAGTTCGATCAGGCGGCCGGACTCGGGTTGGGGCAGTTGCGCTTCGAGAAATGGGGCGGTGCTCCGGACCTGGGAGATCAGCGTCTCGGGCGAGATCCACTGGGCCCATGCGTCGCGGTGGGTGTCGATCTGTTTTTCGGACAAGCCTTCAGTATGACGCGATTGATGCCTGGCCAATCTGCTGTTTTAGCTTACAGTTGCAGCACCGTGCGCAACCCTTCATCGACAGCGCGCTGCAGACGCGACGGTAGCGTACCGGCGTGTTCCGTCAGGAATCCACGATCCAGGGTTAAAAGCTGCGAGACATTCACCACCGAGTCGCGGCTAAGGCCCGCCGAGCGCGCCGGTAAGAGGACGTTTCCTGGTGCGCGGGCGAGTTCCAGGTTTGTACTAATCGCGGCTACGATCGCGGTTTGAATCCTGCTGAGGTTGAAGGAGTCCGCCTGCACCACTAGCACCGGGCGCCTGTATCCGGGCTCGGAGCCTCGAGGTTCGGGAAGATCGGCCCACCAGATCTCCCCTCGCTGAATCCCGCCCACCTCTACCAGGAATCCTTTTCAAGAGACTTCAGTTGCGCGTTGTGAAATGCGGAATCCACTTTCGCCGGGCGCTGCGAATATATGCTGTCGAGGCGTTCCGTGATCGCACTTCCATCCTGCTGCTTTAGAAACTCGGCGACTGCTTTGGCATACAGCTCGCTTCTCGAGACCTGCAGGCGGCGGGCGGCGACTTCCGCCAATCGAAAAAGCTCGTCGGGCATGGAGACAGCGGTTTTCACATCTTTAGTATAACTCAAGTTATACCAACGCCAATGACGCAAAAGGGTGCCCTCCGACTCACTCCCGGCAAATCCCCCGCTCGCTCGCGCGAATAAACTTCACCAGATGCAGCGTTTCCGGCGTCGGAATCTCAGTTTCGATCCGCGCCAGCGCCTCCTCCAGCTTCAATCCCGAACGGTACAGCATCTGATACGCCTTCTTCAGCGTGCTGACATCCGAAGCCTTGTATCCCGCGCGCTTCAAGCCAACCACGTTCAATCCCTTGGCCTCGATATTGAATCCCGAGTAAAGAAAGAACGGCGGCACGTCGCTGTTCACGCGCGTATTCCCGCCGATCATCGCCAGTCGCCCGATTTTCGAAAACTGGTGTATCACCACGCCGCCGGAGATGAAGGCTTGGTCTTCCACCTCGACATATCCCGCCACCAGCGCGCAGCTCGCAATCACCGTGTTGTTGCCGATCTTGCAATTGTGCGCGATGTGTCCCGAGGTCATGATGTAGTTGCCGTCGCCGATCTCCGTGACCGATTCCGGCTTGGTGCCGCGCGAAATCGTGTAGTGTTCCCGAATCTTATTCCCGTTGCCGATCTTCAGAAAGCTGCGCTCGCCCGTGAACCCCTTGTCGAGCGGATCGGTGCCCAACACCGTGCCCGCCGAGACCTCATTGCGCTCGCCCATCGTTGTCCAGCGCTTGACGTAGACGTACGGCTCGAGCACGCACTCGGGACCTATCGCGACATCGGCTTCGATAACGCAGAACTCGCCGACGCGCGCGCCCGGTCCGATAATGGCGTCTGGGTGAATGCGGGCGGTCGGCGCAATGGTGGCGGAAGGACAGGCGGACATTAATCCGTATGATAACTTCCTGCCCGCTTACTTCTTGAATGCGGGCCCCCATTCCTTCGCCCAGTCGATCGGGCCGCTGACGAATCGGCGCCGCAGCGTTTCCAGCAACTCCGCATTCCCGGCGGCCAGATGGTCGTAGGCTTTGTCCCATTCCTCTCCCGTCTTCCATCCGGTCTGCGTCAGGCGCACCGTGGTCGCGCCGCCATTCTCGATGAACTGAAATCTGGCCGTGGTTCGCTCGCGCGCGAACGTGGGAAACTGCTCCGGCGCCATCGCCGACAGGATCATTTCCTCCTGTGGAATGAAACCGACGATCGTTCCTCCGCCAGTATTCCCACCGGGGAAATGCGCCGTCCACTCGCCGCCCTTCTTCAACTCGACCGCCGCGCCCGGCGTGAGCCACGTGGTCAGCCCTTCGCTGGTGGTAAAGGCCTCCCAAACAGCCGCGCGCGACGCCGGGATCGTAACCTCAAGGATGAGCGCCTTTTCCGGCTGCGCCTGCTTGATCACTTTGACCGGGCCTTGCGCGAAAGCCGCCGCGGCGCACGCAACATCAAAAGCGTTCTCATGTGTTCCTCCATAGTAACTTAGTTGATCATTCAAGTAAAACCCAGTACGATGAAAAACGTCAAGAGATTTTTGATGCCCAGCCTTCGGCAGACCAAAGCCCGCCTCATCGAGTCCGCCCGCTATCTCTTTTGGGAACAGCGGATACGCCGGCACCAGCATGGCCGATCTCCTTGCTCACGCCGGACGTCAACTCCGGCAGTTTCTATCATTTTTTCGAAAGCAAAGAAGCGCTGCTGCGGTCCGTGCTCGAGACCTACATGCGCGCGTTGCGGCCCATGATCGTGGACCCCGCCTTCGCCCAAACCGAGGAACCGGTGGCGCGCATCTTCGCCATCCTGGCCGGATACCGCGAACGCATCGTCCAAACGGATTGCAAGTACGGCTGCCCCCTGGGCCGGCTGGCGCTGGAAATCGATCCCGAGAACCGTCCGGCGCACCAGTTGATCGCCGAGAATTTCCGCGGCTGGATCGCCGCCATCCGCGAGTGTATAGACCAGATGGCCGGCAGGCTCCCGCCCGCAACCGACCGCGAGGCGCTGGCCACTTATGTTCTTGCGGTGATGGAAGGCGGGGTCATGCTTTCACGATCCTACGGCGCTGTCGAGCCGTTCGATCGGGCCGTGGGCCAGTTGCGCGAACACTTTCGCCTCTTGCTTCTTAAGAAGGCTGCGAAGCCGCTCTAAAAAGCTCGCGCCCTGAGGGTCGTTGGAACCCTGCGCCGTTTGTGAAGGGTTGCCCTGGGCGGAACATTCTTCAGTGTCCTTCGTACAAGGGGATATGGCTCGAGACCCCGCCCCGCTCGCTCCGATTCAACCGGGACGACGGCTTCTGCCGGTGATTCGCGCTGTCGTAATGGGGTCGATCGTCCTGACCCTCATGCCCATATGCGAAGCTGCCTACCGCAAGCTGCTGCGAGAGACCACGGAGTCGTTCAACTATTATCAGGAAGAGCACGCTGGCCGCGGGAGACGCCACGTGCTTACGGTCGACCTCGGTGGTGGCGCCACGATGGACTTTGTGCGCATCCCGGCCGGGAAATTCCAAACGGGTTCAGCGGTTGGCCAGAACGGCCGTCTTGCTGACGAAGATCTGCATCCCGTCGAAATCACTCGCCCTTTCTTCTTGGGCAAGTATGAGGTGACGCGCGGCCAGTTCGCGGCATTCGTGAATGAAACCGGTTATCGCGCTGAAGCGGAGACCGGCGGCTGGGGCTACAACGGCGCCACCGGGAAGATCGAAGGCCGCAGCCCCGCCTATACGTGGCGGTCTTCCGGATTTGCCCAGACTGATGACTATCCCGTAGTGGATGTGACCTGGAACGACGCTGATGCCTTCTGTCGTTGGCTGGAGAAAAGACTTGGCAGACCGGTCCGCCTGCCCACCGAAGCGGAATGGGAGTACGCCGCCAGAGCGGGTTCGGTTTCGATGTACTCCAGTGGAAATGATCCGGCCGCGCTGGTCAAGATCGGAAACGTGGCAGACGCCACGGCAAGACGGCAATTCGAGGATTGGGACGACACGCTAGCCGTGGAGGACGGGTACGTCTTCGCCGCGCCAGTCGGGCAGTTCTTAGCAAACAAATTCGGCCTTTACGACATGCATGGCAACGTTTGGGAGTGGTGCCAGGACTGGTACGGGCCATATCGAAGCCTTGGCCCTAAAGACCCCGTGCGTGAGGTGGCCATCCCAGACATCCCAGGACGGGTGATGCGAGGTGGCGGGTGGGGGAAACGAACGCCGCGGAACCCGAGCGCAGCCCGGCGCGTAGCTGGCGCGCCAGGAAGCCGGGATATCGACTTGGGGTTCCGCGTCGCAATCGAGCTCCCGCCGGCCCGCAAGGAGCGGGGATCGCGCCATTGACGCTTGCTCACGCAAAGTCTGCAAGGGCGAAGCATCTAAACGATAACTATGAACAATCAGGGTCATTCTGGAACGTGATCCCGAGATCGGCGATTACTCTGCCGTGTGCCAGGAACTCCCCGGCTGTGCCTCCGCCGGCGAAACCGAGGCGGAAGCCAGAGCGAATATCCGAGAGGCCATCGAGCTGTACCTGGACCAGGAGACATCGATTTGCGTGAAGAGCGACGCTATTCGATGTGACAGTTGGAGGAGCGCGGGACGCCAGTGCTGGACTTCGGAGCGGGTGATCGGAATTCTTCGGCTATCAAGCAGTTCATAGTTATCCATCACCGTGGCCGCCTCTTCCACTTGGAACGATGAGGGCGATCATCGAAGGCAGCGGCATCGAGCCTTCGGAATGCTCGAAATGAGCCTGGTAAAACGCCCCCGTCCAAATCACAGCGCTTGGCATGAGTCGAAGCGCACCTGCATGGATCGGAGCGCGTACGGCATTTGCCGGCTTGTATCGATCACGGCAAGGAGTAATCTCTAAAAAAGCCCCGATAGTTGTTCGGCCGTCATTTGGCAATCCCGGAGGATTTTATGAAGGAGGCCGGGACCGATGGTCTCCCCCGAGTGCGCAGGCACAACAGTGCTTCGTCCGTCCTGATGGCGGAGGAAATGATGGCTGCCTTTGATACGCAGGACGCGGAAACCGGCCTTCGCGAGGGCGGCAATGAGTTCTGGGCCGCTGATGCGCGGGGTCCGGCTCATGCCGCGATCGTCACACGCTGGATACCGACGAACTCCAACTCCTGTTCTGGGGCGCCCTCGACTTCCAGGCAGAGCTCGATCGCTTCTCGGATGCGCCCCATAACTTCGTCGAGCGACCGGGCCTGCGTGTGGCACTCGCGAATTTGCGGAACCGACGCTATGTAAAAGCCTTCCGCATCCCGCTCAATGACGACGTCGAACTGGCGTGACAATAGTATGTCCTCGCTATCATTGTAGACGGGCGACCAACGCCACGCATTAGACGGGCGGCCAACGCCACGCAGCGTTCTGGGTTTGGGAGGGCAAGCGCGGTTATCTTCGCCACTTCTTGGCGTTCTTATCGTCGGGCCGGGCTTTCCAGACGGATAGGTAAAGTTCGCGAGTGCGCTTCACGCGGCCCAGCCTGAAAGCTGGCCATGCCCGCGGCCCCCATTTTTGAGTCACAAAGAGGCTCTTGCAAAACTCGCCGGGCCTGCAGAAATAGAGTGGCGCCTCCCGCCGCACGGCGCGACGAAAATAGGAACAATTTCAAGTCTGACTTGTTGGGGTAGAGGGTTGGAGTAAGTTAAACTGTTGTTCGCCAAAACATAAGAGTAACTACAAACCCAACCCCATATGCAGCTTACCCCACGCTACTTTTTATTGCAATTCGCTCATTGCCTGCAGCAAAGCATGTTCGCTCTGGAGCCGGACCTGGGCCCCCTGCCATCGCAATTAGAATTGCTGGCGGCCATCCTGTCGATGGCGCCTCTCGAGCGACTCCTCTCCGCCCGGCGCGCCCTCACCGGCCGTCCAGCCAAAGACCGGGCCGCCCTAGCCACGGCTTTTATCGCCAAAGCCATTCTCAACCTGGGCACGACGCGCGATCTGATCGCCCGCCTTAAGGTCGATGAACCCCTAAGGCGGCTTTGTGGGTGGAGCAGCGCGAGCAAACTACCGCATGAGGCGAAGTTCTCACGCGCCTTCGCCGAGTTCGCCGCTACCGAGTTGCCGCAGCAGTTACACGCAGCCGTAATCGAACTGACGCTGAAAGACCAGTTGATGGGGCACGTCGCTCACGATGCCACCGCAATCCCGCTGCGCGAACGCTATCCCGACTCGGCCAAGGCGATGAAGCAGGCGAAGGCGAAAAAGAAGGGGAAGAAGAGCAGGAAAGGCAAGCACGCCAGAGCCAAAGCCGCCGAACGCGGAACGCGGATTCAACGGCAGCGGCATCAAACTTTAGAGAAGATGCTGCACGAGTTGCCGCAGAACTGCGATTGCGGAGCCAAGATCGGCAGCCAGGGCTTTAAGGATGGCTGGCGCGGAGTCAAGCTCCACCTGAGCGTGGCCGATGGACAGATCCCGGTGGGAGCGGTGTTGACCAGCGCCAGCGTGCATGACTCGCAGGTGGCGATCCCCCTCATGGAAATCACGAGCCGGCGCATCTGTTACTGCTATGACCTACTGGACTCGGCGTACGATGCGGAGGCGATCCACGGTTACAGCCTGCATTTGAACCACGTGCCGATTATCGCGCCGCATTCACGACGAGCGACGACCAAGAAACCGATCGAGCTGCAAGAGGTTTTCCCCGGCAAACTGATGCCGCAACTGAGCCCAGCGCAAGCCGAGCGATACAAACTACGCACGATGAGCGAGCGAGTGAACGCGCGGCTGAAGGATGAGTTTGGAGCCAGGCAGATTCGGGTGAGAGGAGCCGTGAAGGTGATGGCGCACCTGATGTTCGGAGTACTGGCGCTGACGGTCGACCAATGGCTTCGCTTAGCGGCGCCCAGTTAAAACAGCCGATCCGAGAATAATCAAAACCGAATCAGTTAGATAACTCGAGCCGAGGCGAGCGGAGCCGTGCTCCGATACATAGTCTAAGTGGGTTAGCTCAGGCCACTATCTGGTTCACTCGACTTATCAGAACACAAAAATAGGCGAACATAAGCCGAAGAGCATCCTGAAAGTCACTTGTCAAGGCCCTGAGAGGCGAGTTCTGCAAGTGGGTCACAAGACTTGCAAAATAAATTCGCCTCAATCCCCACAATCACTTACAAGCATTTTCCGCACTCCACCGCCCGTTCCCTCTAACCTCGCCCGCTAACATTGAGTCGGAGGCGACACTTGATGTCTCAAACTAACGAAGCACAAACTTACCGAAGCCCCAGCTCCCTGGGCCCAGAAACCGCGCGACCGCCGCGCCCTCTCAGCTTACCGTCACGGCCTCACCGGCCAAATCATCCTATTAACCGACGCCGACCGCGTCGCCTACGAGAAACACTGCCAGGGATATCATCAATCCTTCGCGCCCAGAGGCCCTGTGGAAATCGATCTGGTGCAGGCCGTGGCCAACGACCGGTGGAGACTTAACCATGCGGCTTGTCTGGAGTCGAGTATCTTTGCCGACGGGATCACTCAGCCCGACGAAGTCACTTCCGGCAACGCCGAAGTGGACACCGCGCTGGCGCAGGGCCGGGTCTGGATTTCCAAAGGCGGCAACCTGCAACTCCTCGGACTCTACGAAAGTCGCATCCAGCGCCGCTTCGAAAAGAACATGGCGGAGATCCGCATCCTCCAGGTCGATCGCAAGACCTCACTGGAACAACTCCTCGAAGAGGCCGACCTGCTCTGCCAACTCGCGGAAAGCAAAGGAGAAGAGGCCGATCCGTCGCAATTCGTCACGCTCACCCGATTTGATTTTTCAGGCCCCGATGTCATTCGCCTGGTGACGCGCCGCCGCGCCCTCCGCGAGGCCCGAAAGAAGTTCCAGGACCCCCGCAAGCCGTCGAAAATCGCCGCATAAGTGGCGCAGGCCGGCGATTCCTGGTCCTGGCCGCGAATTTAGACGGCACCGGACCTCAATTCCAACGAAAGCCGTTATTGTGAAGCCCTTGGTGTGTTCAATCTCAGCGCTTATCGGCGTGCAACCCGCAAACGGGCGCCTCGGCGTCGGCGTGCAACCCGCAAACGGGCGTCAAAAAGGCGATCCCAAACGACTCACCCCAGCCTAAGCCCCGGAACTCTCTCCCTCGCTGCCGGCAGCGCCGGAAAATCGGTATAAGGCTGCGCCTGATACCAATAAGCCACCGAGTAGAAGCAATCCGCGCGGTCGTTAGCGTGTCCGTGCTCCATAGTATGTTTCAGCGATTTAGTAAAAGTAACCGGATTATCCGCGTGCCAGCGATACAAACAATACCGTCCGCCCGCCAGCTCCGGCGCCGACGATAAACGGCGCTCCGTTGTACAAGTGAGCGAAGGGCGTAGCGCCATCGCGGCCGCCGAAATCCCATGCGCCGTTGAAATAGTCCTCGGAGCCCGTGCCGGTAATGGCGGGCGCGGAGTCGTTATCGATGAAGATCATGTCGTCGCCTTCGCCCATCCAGCCGTCGCGATTCTGCAGCACGCCGAGCGTCACTCCCATCAGGTGTCCCGACCCGCGCGTCTCCATGTAGACGTAATTATTCCGCCCGTTGAGATTGATCTTCGGCGCGCCCGGACGCGAACGGCGCCGCAGCATTCGGCGTCTGCTGCCGGTATTGCGCATGAAAGTAAAGTGCGCGCTCGGGCAGCGCCGGAACCAACTGATAATCGATGTTGGAATAGAACGCGCCCACCCGCTGCGCGCTTTCATTGGTCACGGCGATGCGGGCCGATTGGCGAAACGGCATCGCAAAGTAACAGTTCAGCGCCTTAATCGAAGAGCAATTCAGGAAGGCCGATTGATAGACGAAATACTGCCCCAGATTAAGGCCGAAGAAATCGCCGATCGGCGTTTCCACGCTCGGCTTCGAGTCGCCATCCCAATACATGCGCAGCGCCAATTCCTTGAGATGCTGTCCGCTCTGCGCCGAAATCGTAAACCAGATATGAGTGATAACGCCGGGTCCATTCGCGGCGAACACCTCGTGAGTCTCGCCCGGCTCAATCACCCACCGGTCCGCATTTCCGCCGGTACGGTCATAACTCGATTGCTTGAGCGACCTATAACTCTGCGCCAGCGCGTACTCGGGCAAAGCCAGCGCGCCGCCCGCAACGGACTGCGGCGGTTCTTCCGCGCTCAAACTAGATGCAGTTCCAAACGCCGCAAGATGTCCAAAAAACTCTCGACGACCGCGCATGTCACCCTCTCTGCCTGCCAGCTCTTGACGCCCCGACCCCCGACCCCTAACCCCCGACCCCTAACCCCCGACCCCCGTTTACCGGCCCCCGGCCCCCAGTTGCCCCGTCAGCTCCGCAGGCGCATCATCAAGTATCCACCCGCCAGCGCAAAGATCAAGTCCGGCGCCCATGCCGCCATGGCCGGCAGCAGCAGGTTCACCTCGCCCAGTTTCTCGAACAACGTTCCCAGCGCGAGATAAGAGAGCGCAATCAGGATGCTCACGCCGATCCCCGCCATTGCGCCCCGGTTGCCCACCATGAATCCGAACGGCGCCGCAATCAGCGCCATGATGATGGCAAACATTGGGACCGAGAATTTACGATAGAACTGCACCTGCAGCTTGGTGGTATTGAATCCGCTCTGCATCAGATCGGCGATATAGCGCTCGAGCTGGAAGAAGTTCATCTGCTTATCCTGAGTTACTTCCTTGACGAAATAATCCGGTGGTTCAGTAAGCTCTGGAAAACTGGCGGGCTGCAGCGGTCCGTGGAAGGCGGCGTAGCTCTTGCAATCGGCGCCCTGAAATTCCGCGCTCCATCCGTTTTCGAAAACCCAGGTCTTGAGGGCGGGGTTCCAGCGGGCGCGTTCGGCGACAATTTCGTGCTTGAGGCGGAACGTGGTTGGGTCGAGTTCGAAGACGTTGACCTCTTCCATCATCCGCTCGGCGGAATCGAAGTACTTGTAATAGTAAATGCGCGATCCGTAGCCCTTTTTCCACTTATGGTCCGGACGCTGCCAGCTCTGTTTCGGCCTCCCCTTGATTTCATCGCGCAACGCTTCCTGCCGGCGATTGGCGGCGGGCACATACTGGTAGTCGAACGCCAGCAGGCTGCCGCTCAATACGATGCAGGTTACGATCAGCGGCATCGTCAGCCGGTAGAGGCTCACGCCGCAGGCCTTGAAGGCCGTGATTTCATTCTGCTTGCTCATCACGCCCAGCGTAAGCAGCACGGCCACCAGCACGCTGATGGGCGTCATGTCGTAGACCTCTTTGGGCGTGAGGAAGAACAGGTACGTCAACATCGTGAGCAGATTGCTGTTGCGCACCATGTCGCCCATCAGTTCGACGAAATTGTATATCAGAATCAGGGAAACGAAACTCACCAGCAGCACGCAAAAGTAGAACAGGAAGCTGGAGAGAATATGCGTGTCTACGATCTGCGGCAGCAGAGGAATGCGCCAGCCGCGGGAGATGCGTCTCTCGGAAGGCGCCGCCTTCCGTTTCACCGCGCCCCACAGCCTCCCGAAGGATTCCTTCGCGTAGCTGATGAGATCGCGGTCGCCCGGCAGTTCGAGCCGCAGCAAGAAGAAGAGGCCCACCAAGCCGAGCACTTCGTTGGGAATCCAGAGTGCAATCTGCGCCGGCAGAGTGCGCTGCTTCGCCAGGTTCACCAGCGAGACGAACGACATGTAGTAGCAGAAGAATGCCAGGAAAATCGCGTTGACGTATGCCGCCGATTTGCCGCCCTTGCGCGTGGTGACGCCCAGCGGAATCCCCACCATCGCCAGCACGAAACAGGCCAGCGGCAAGGCGAAGCGCTTCTGCAACTCGATCTTGTTCTCCAGCCAATCCGGCCCGTGGTAATCCATCAGCCACCGCGTGGACATCGCGGCGCCGTGAACCGATTCTTGGCTGGGCGGCTGCGCGTCGAGCGCCTGCAAACTGCGTTCCGAGGAGGAATCGTTGGCCACCCCGTCCTTACTCATTTCGTGGGTGGCCGAATCGCGCATCGTGAGCTGAATGCGGTTGCGGGCTGCGTCGGAGATCGCGATCGCCTCCCGCGCCACCGTAACCATGGGTCCGTCGGCTTTCTCTTTCAAACCCGACGCGCGCTGCGCGGGCGGCGTGACGTCGGCGATGAAAACCGGCTTCCAGACAGCGACCGGTCCGGGCCGCATGTCGCCGATGTAGAGGATCTGGTTGGGGAAGTCCTCGTCGAAGACGCGCGGCTCGATTTCGGCGGAGAGTTGCGTGGCCTTGATCTGGTTAAGGATGCGCGAGCTCTCGGTGTGCGCCATGGGCGTAAGGAGCAGCGAAGCGTAGCCCGGCGAGCGCCACGCCAAGCGCGGCGAAGAACAGCACGGGCGCGATCACCTTGCGGCTGGAAACGCCGGCCGCGCGCATGGCGATGATCTCGCCATCGCTCGACAGGCGTCCCAGGCCGATCAGGATTCCCACCAGCACGCCGAAGGGAATGGTCAATGGGCAGCACGGGAGGAATGGCCCAGCGCGAAGAGGGTGCGCCACCGTGAAGAACGTTGGCATTGCTGCCCACCAGCACTTCAAACAGCCGGTCGGCTTCGTGCAGGAAGATGACGAAGGTCGCAAGCACCGTGCCCAGCAGCGAACTCGTCAAGAATCTCGCGAAATACGTAACGGCCGAGCAGGCGCACGCGGAGCCCCTAATGCTTGACCATATCGGGCGGCGGCACCATGGGCAGCTTCGGCATCTCCTCTTCCACCGGATGCAGTTCCAGATCGTCGATGATGATCGAGGGCGCAATGACGCGAAACTTCCGCGGTGAATCCGCCGCCGCCAAGGATGGCGAAGGGCGCGCCGTTTTCCATGTATTCGAACGTGACGTTGTCGTCGCCCACCGCCAGAATGTCCTTGAGCGATTTGCGCAGTGAACCCGCGGAAACGCAAGCCCGCGCACCAGTTCCTCGTGGCCGTCGGGAAAGACTTTGTAGGCGAGAATCGGCGTGCTGACGGCATGCGACGATCCCTGCGACTCCGAAATGATGCGCCGCGCCTCGTCTACCGTGGCGGAGGAAGGAAAATCCATCTTGCGCACGACGATGCCATAGGGCTTGCTGCGCGCCTGGCAAAGGTCGATGAGCTTCTTCTTGAGATCGGCCGCCGGCATGGTTTCGGTGGACTTCACGAAGAGATTGCTGCAGCGTGGGCGTAGCGCCGCCGTAACTGCCGGGCAGGCGGGCGCGGCCGTTGGAGCCTCGAATACCCCTTCACCGGCTGGCGCGTGAGCAGGTAGTTCTTCAGCACGCCCTTTTCCACCAGAGTGAGCGGCTTGCGCGGTCACGCCCTTCGCGATCCACTTCGTAGCTGCCGAACAGCGGCCGGCCGCGCCATTCCTTCTGCGTGGGATCGTCCACCACTGTGAAGGAATCGGGCAGGATCCGCGAGCCCGATGCGGCCCTCGAATTCGCTCGGTGGTGCGCTCCGCCGCCGCGGCCGCCTTCCGAGACGGGGCGCCGGGAGAGCGTCAGATTCCTGCCCAGCACCTCGGCGAAAACCTGCGGCGCCGGCCTCACCTTCGAAAAGCACAGGGCCGCTGTAGTCTTCGCCCTTGGGCGCTTGCGCCAGGGCCAGCAGGTGTTCTGCGCCAGGGTGTTCGACGCCGCGCGCCATTTCGGCGTCGGATGGCATGTGCGCGGGGTCGAGCGCGTGGAAGGCGACGGCATCGCGCACGCGTCATGCCGTCTGGCGCCTGCGCGGCGGCGGCGGCGCGCAGCACGGTTACGTTTTCGGGCTACTCGCACCTCCGCGCCTTCGGAATTGACGATGTACGTAGCCGCCGGCGCTCGAATCCAGATCCACGCCGGAGGTCTTCACGGCCGGGATAGTTTGCGAAAATGGCGGAGAGGGCGCGCACGCGGTTGGCCCAGGCGTCTTCGTCGATGGTAGAGCTTGGGAATCGCGTGCAGATAGTGCACCGGCTCGGCGTGCGGCGAAATCGTTGAGCTGTCGGTCTGCGTGATGTTGCGCAGCGCGGCGCGCTTGCGGGAGATCGCCTCCACGGCGGATTTGTACGCCGAATCGGTCTCCAGCCAGAAGTAGCGGCGCAGCAGCGGGATAGACGTCTTCCAGCGGAAAGCGCTCCAGGTCGTAGCGGGAGCCTCCGGAGCCGCCGCCCGCCGGCGAAGTTGGTGTTGTCGAACTTGTAGTCGCCCACGCGCACGCGCACTTCGGGCGAGCGGAAATGGTCGTGGCGGCGCGTGATCAACCCGCCCAGACTGGCCGAGACGTTGAAGCTCTCGTCTTCGTCGAGCACGTATTGGACGAAGTACGGCGTCTCCAGGTCGGGGATGCGAGAGCTGTGCGGGCGCGCTCGATTTCGTCGTGCATGGCCTGAAGCACGCGGGTCGGCCGGCGAGGCGGCTTGCGCGCTGAGCACAATGCACGCGCCGGGCGGCGGCGGCGGCGAGGCCGGCGGCGAGAATGCGCTTCACTTGCCCGCCTCCTTGCTTTCCATGCGTGGTGGGTTCGAGGAAGCAGCGGCGGGCGGTCGTTGGACTTGGCCTTCTTTTCGATCTCGATTTCGGAAACCAGAATCGCCGGCGACACCGCCGAAACCGGCACGCTGCCCGATTCGGCGCCGCAGTAGCCGTTGAACACTTCCGGCTTGTCGCCGGTGGCGAGGATCTTGGCGAAGCTCGCCAGCGGCGTGCCGACGATATCGGCGCCGCGCACCAGTTCGTCCGGGCCGGCCGTCGGGATAGACGCGGTAGACGATCACCGGGATCACTTTGAACGCCTGCAATCCGGCGCGCTGCGGTGGTGGTGAATCCGCCGGTGATGTCGCGGAAATAGAGGCCGTAGGGCTTGTTCTGCCGCTTCACCTCGTCGATCAGCATCTGCGCGCAGCTTGGCGTCGGACACGGCGTTGCGTGGATTCCACGATCAGGTTCGATTGGCGCGAAACCACTTCGCAGTCCCGGCTGCCGGCGTCCGTGGCCGTTGGAATGGTCGAAGCCCTTGATGGGCGAGCGCGACATCAGGAACGTCTTCAGCACGCCCTTGTCGACGGCCAGCACCGGGCGGCCCTTCACGCCTTCGTCGTCGTAATCGTACCAGCCGTTGAGGTCGATGTCCGTCGATCTTGCGCTTCGTGGGGTCGAACACCACCGAGAGGAAATCGGGCAGCACCTTGGTGCCGACGCTCTTGGTGAAGGTCTGGCCTTCGGCTCTCGTCCTTCTGGCGGTGGCCCTCCACGCGGTGGCCGAAAATCTCGTGGAAGAAGACGCCGGCGGCGCGGCCGGAGAAGATGGCCGGGCCGACGAACGGCTCGGCCTCGGGCGCCTTGAGCAGATTCGGTAACGTCGTTGGCGACGCGGTCGATGGCGGCGTTGCAGGACCTTATCGTCCGGCAGCCCGGCGGCGTCAACGGCCTCGAAAGTCTCGAACGAGCTGAGGTCGGTGCCGTCGGTGGCCTTGGCGGAGGCGCTGATGACCACGCGCGCGAATCCGCGGCCGTGCTGCGATGCGCGAGCCCTCGGTAGTTGACGAAGTAGCGCGTATCGGTCTGTGCCGACTGACCGAGACGTGCGAAGTGAGCACGCTCGGATAGTTGGCGAAGCGCGCGGAGAGCTTGCGGACGCGCTCGTTCCACTCCGGCGTCGTCGAACTTCGAGCTTCGGCGGGGTCTGCACGGAGACGGCTGGCGGCTCGCGTCGAGAAATCGTCGGAGTTGTCCTCGTCGGCCACCTTCACCTGCGTGTTGGTCTTGATGCGGATCAGCCGCTCGGCGGCGGCGCGGTAGGCGCGGTCGGTCTCCAGCCAGATGCGGCGCTTGATGGAGTTGACGGTAGTCTTCGAAGTCGTGAGCGTGCGCCGGAGGTGAACCGGCCGCGGTCGCCGCGCACGGAGTGGTAGTTGTCGAGCTTGGGCGAGCCGACGCGCACGGAGACATCGAGTTGGCGGTCTTTGCCGGCGCCGGTGGCAGTCGATGGTTCCGAGCGTCCCGGAGAGCGTTCGGTATTCCAGCTCGGTGATTTCGTAGCTGAGAAAGTAAGGCGGCGGGTCGGCCTTTTCCTTCAGAACAGTGAAGTTGCGATTCAGTTCCTGCGACATGGCGTCCAGCAGGACCGTAGGTTGGGCGGCGGCCAATGAGGCCGCGGAGGCGAAGATCGCCAGGCGGAGGGAAACTGCTAGGGTCAAGACTAAAGGATAACATTCGCGGGTTGGCCCCAAGACGATGCAGCGGACACGGACAGGCGCCTCGCGCCGATCGCATCGCCGGCTCGTACCGCCCCACTACGGCGCTTTGCTATCCTGTTTCCAACCCGATGAGAGTCAGCGATGAGATGTATCGCTTGATTGTCGAGGCCGTACCGGAAGGCATATGGGTCGTCAATGCTCAAGGCCGGACCCTCTTCAGCAACCGGCGTATGGCTGAGATTCTCGGGGTGGACGTCGAATCGATGCCGGAGCAGTCGTGCTTTGACTGCGTCTTTCCGGATGAGTTGGCCGATGCCCAGCGCCATTTTGAGCGCAGTCTTGCCGGCGACCCCGTTCCATTCGACTTTCGCCTCCGCCGCGCGGACGGGTCTCCGATTTGGGTCGCCATTTCCAGTAGGCCCATGTTCGATGGCTCGGGCGTCCCGGTCGGACTTCTCGGCATGTTCACGGATATCAGCGAGCGCAAGCAAGCCGAAGCCGCGTTGCGCGAGAGCGAAGAGCGTTTTCGGAACATGGCCGATACCGCGCCCGTTATGATCTGGGTTACCGATCCAGACCAGCGCGCCACATTTTTCAACAAGCGTTGGTTGGAGTTCAGGGGCCGCACTACGGAACAGGAACTCGGCTTCGGATGGGCGGAGGGCATACACCCTGAAGATGAGGAAACCTGCCTGGCGATATACCGCTCGGCGTTCGAGACGAGAAGCGGTTTCCAGACGGAAAAGCGGTTGGTTAGAGTGGACGGGGAATACCGGTCGCTGCTATGCACTGGGATTCCGCGCTTCAAGGAAAGCGGCGAATTCGTAGGCTATGTAGGGTGCTCGGTAGACATCACGGAACTCAGAAGAACCCAGGAGCAGGCGCTGGAGGTGCAAAAGCTGGAGAGCCTCGGAGTGTTGGCCCGCGGCGTCGCCCACGACTTCAATAACCTGCTCGGGAGTATCCTTTCGAACTCGGAACTGGCGCTAGCGGATCTCGACGGCGCCTCGCCGGCTCGCGAGGGGATCAAGGAAATCCAGACTGTCGCGGTTCGCGCCTCCGAGATCGTGCGCGAGTTGATGATCTATGCGGGACAAGAGAATCCCGTATTCGAACCGATCGATCTCTCCGAGTTGGTTGGCGAGATGCTCGAGCTGCTGAAAATCTCAGTCTCTAAGCGAGCGTCGTTGAAAATCGATCTTACGAAAGACGCGCCCGCCGTCCGGGCCAATGCCGCGCAGATGCGGCAGGTTGTAATGAACCTGATTACCAACGCCTCCGAGGCGCTTGGAGACAGTGAAGGAACCATCTCGGTCACGGTGGCGCCGGTCAGTCCGGGCGCGGACTCGACAGAGTCGGATCTTCCGCGGGAGAATTACTTGCGGTTGGAGGTTCGCGACACCGGCTGCGGCATGACGGAAGAGATTCAAGCCAAAATTTTCGATCCCTTCTTCACGACTAAGTTCGCCGGCCGCGGCCTCGGTTTGGCGGCCGTACAAGGCGTCATCCGCGGCCACGGCGGCGTCATTAACGTTTTGAGCGCGCCCGGTCAGGGTTCGCGTTTCGAGATTCTGCTGAGGTGCAACAGCGAGCCTGCGGAGCGGCGACGCCGCACTTCCCCGGCATTAGCCGATGCCGCCGAAAGGCTGGCTGCAACGGTCCTCATAGTGGAAGATGAAGATACTCTCCGGCACGCGGTCTGCAAGATGCTGCGCAGGGAAGGCATCACTGTAATCGAAGCAGCCAACGGTAAGACGGGCGTCGACATGTTCCGGGCTCGAGCCTCCGAGATCGACGTGGTTCTACTCGATATGACCTTGCCTGGAATCTCGGGTCAGGAGGTCCTAGGCCAAATGCGTAGGATGCAGCCTGGCGCGAAGGTGATTGTCACGTCCGCATACAGCCACGGCTGGGCGCGGACGGTGATCGGCGGGCAGGAGCCTTGGCTCTACATCCGCAAGCCATATCGTTTTAACGAACTCATCGGCTTACTGAGGAAGGTCTGTCTCGAGAGACTGAACGCGTAAGGCTCATGCCGATAAGACTTGCGATTTCAGTGCGCTTGCCCGCCATCGCTGCGTTGGTTTGCATGTCGGCATGTACCGCGGCCGCGCAGGGTCTCAGCGCGGAACTCCTTTTGCGTAGCCGCATCAAGGCTCATGTACGGGATCAGGTTGCGCGGTTGCCGAATTGTACTTGCCTGGAGACCGTTACCCGTTTCCATAAAGAGTCCGGGAGGGCATCGAAACTTGAGCCGCTTGATACCGTACGGTTGGAGGTGGTTTACACCAACGGACGCGAGTGGTACGGCTCGCCGGGAGCCCGGAATCTATCCGAGGGAAATCCCGGGGCCTTCATAGGCGCGGGCATGATCGCCAACGGAATGTTCGGGATCACGCTGCACAATCTGTTCGTTGCCGAGGTCGCTACGTTCACTCCTCGAGGTGAAGACGCAATCGAGGGACGGCCGGCCGTCAAGTACGATTTTCGCTTGCCCCGCACGCAACTCAATTTGCAGATCTCCATCCCGGAAGGCCGCGGAACCGTCGGCGAAGAGGGTTCCTTTTGGGCGGATCCCACGACGTTGGACATCTCGCGCCTGACCTCCCGGATGAGTGAAATTCCCCTCGGCCTGCCGCTTGCATCCGCCGAATACAGCGTCGACTACGCGCACATCCGAGTTGGCGGATTCGACGCTCTAATGGCTCAACAAGCCGATTTGGACATGAGACTTGACAGCGGGGTTGAAGACTACGACCGCTTCGACTTCACCCATTGCCGCGCGTTTGAATCGCATAGTGAGATTCGTTTCGACGCCCCCGAGGCTGACGCTGCCAGTCCTCCGCCCACAGCAGCAAGCAGCGGCGCCACGACGCGCGAAGTGGAGGTCCGCCTGCCTGCGTTACTCCTGGTGACGGTCCAACTGACGACCGCGATTACGGACCAGGACGCAGTCGGCAAGCTCATCGAAGCGCGGATCTCTGGAGATGTCCGAAGCAAAGGCAAAGTCCTGATTGAGGATGGCGCGCTCGTGCATGGCCGGATTCGCCGTCTGGATCGCTATCCGGGACGGGGATACTTTGCCATCGGTCTGGAATTCACGGAAGTGCAGACCCGCGATGGACCGGTTCGCTTTTACGCGGACCTCCTCAGATTGGAAAAGAGGCAGGGGGTTCGGCCTGCGCTGCAGGAATCGGTGCGGTTGCCGGATCGGCGGTACGGTTTCGTTGAAATTAAGTTGCCCGAGTTGCCCGGCGTGGCCTCCTTCTTTGTCGAAGGGAAGAGTTTTGTCTTGGCCGCCGGGTTCCAGACCGTGTGGCGCACACGCGGCCCGCTGCATGGCGTGGATTAGCGCGCCGGCGGCCCGCTCGGCGCATCCACGTTCAGGTAGATCATGTGGCCGGACGGATTAGTGGGCGAACTTGATGTTCCCGCGGAGCCTCGGTTCCAGCGTGGTTCGTCGAGGCCCGACTTCGGTCGGTCCGTTTACGAACCGTAGCTGCGCGTGGCCGGCCGATAGCTGCGAGTGCGGCTATTGCGCTTGTTATTGGCGCGCGGGCGGTCGAAGCGAGCGGACGCGGGCGTGGGAGTGGGCATCACGATGACGGGCGCTCCGGTCGCGGCTCGTCCGCCGGGGACGGGTTTGCGCGTGAAGCGGACTGAAAGCGTGCGTTCGATCTTCTTCACGTCCGAGCGTTCCCCGGCCGTACTAAAGATGGATGCGATGCCGCGGGCGCCGGCGCGCGCGGTGCGTCCAGCGCGGTGGATGAAGTCCTCGGGGACCTGCGGAAGATCGTAGTTGATCACATGAGCGATGCCATCGACGTGGATGCCGCGGGCGGCGACGTCGGTCGCGACCAGCACGCGGTAGTAGCCATCCTGGAAACCGCGCAGCGATTGGTTGCGTTGGTTCTGGCTGCGATCGCCGTGAATTGCCGAGGCCTTGACGCCGTTCAGCGCGAGCTTTTTCGCCAGCTTATCCGCGCCGTGCTTGGTGCGCGCGAAGACCAGGACCGGGCCGGTCTCGCCGTTGAGGATATGTTGCAGCAGGTCGAGCTTGCCATCCTGCGCAACTTCGTAGTGGTGGAGTTCGATGTTCTCGGCGGGCGTTGTGGTGGATCCGGTTTCGACACGCACCGCGTTGCGAACGTGGGTTTCGACCAGGTGCTTCACCGAGGATTCGATGGTGGCGGAGAACAGCAGCGTCTGCCGCGTGGCGGGCATGGCGTTCATCATGCGGGTGATCGTGGGGAGGAAGCCCATGTCGAGCATGCGGTCAGCTTCATCGAGCACGAGCATGCGGACGCCCGCGAAATCGACCAGCTTGCGGCTAAGGAAATCGTAGAGGCGGCCGGGCGTGGCGATCAGGACTTCGGCGCCCTGACGGATGGATTTCAGCTGCGGATTTTCGCCCAGACCGCCGACCACGGCGGCGGCGCGGATGCCGGTTCCATCGGCAATCTTGGTGAACGCTTCATGGATTTGCAGCGCGAGTTCGCGCGTGGGGCTCAGGACGATGGCGCGTGGGCCGCGCGCACGGGATTGCGGGGCGTTGGGTTCGGCGCGGTCGCGGGTCAGCAGTTCGATCATGGGCAGCACAAAGGCCAGCGTCTTGCCGGTTCCGGTTTGCGCGGTGGCGATTAAGTCGCGTCCGGCGAGGGCCGGTTCGATGGAAAGTGCCTGAATCGGCGTCGGTTCGGTGAAGCCATTTCGGGCGAGGTTGCTCTGTAAGCGAGCGGACAAAGAGATTTCAGTGAAAGTTTTCATTCGTAAGTTGATGAGAAGGAATCAGCGAGCCGGCTGCCGTTGCAGGAAGAAGGGGTTGCGGATCTACTTCAGTAGGTTTGATTGTACCATGCGCGCAAGACGGTTATTGCTTCACCATCTTTCTAATCTCTTCATCGGTAACGCCGGAACCTAATATCTGCCGGAGTGCCGTCTCCAGCACCTCATTGCGGCCGGCGCGAATGCCTTCGATGGTAGGCTTGGCTTCGACGTCGGACAAGATGCCGATGCGCTGGGTCGGCTTGCCATCGGGATAGAAGACGCCGATGCCGCTGATCATGGTGCTGAGTCCGCCGGGCAGGGCGAAGTTGGAAACGTTGCCATCGGCGCCTGCGGTCGTGCTGCCGACGACTATTGCGCCGGGCGCGGTGCGCAATGCCATGGTGGTGTACTCGGCCTGGCTTTGCGATACCTCGTCAACCAGGATGACGATCTTTCCGGAGTAATGGGGCTGTTGCGGACGCAATGTTTCAGTCACGCCCCAGTGGAAGGCGCCGGGATTTTCGAGATCTGCGACCGTGAAGCGCGCGAAATCGGTGGGCTTATCGACCAGCGACTGACCCAACGCGAAGACGGCGAACTCCGAGGGGTAGTTGCGGATGTCGATGATCATCCCCTTGCTGCCCGCGGCGGAATCGAGATAGCGGGAAACGTCGGCGATCTTGAAGGACGAAAGCTTGAGATAGGCGACGTCGGTCGACAAGCGGCGGAAGGTTTCGCCCGCCAAGTCGTGCGTGCCTACGAACGTCATCTCTTTCGGAGAGACGCGGGTAGCTCCGACGTCAACCGGCTTGCCATCGCGCAGCACGCGCACCGCGGTTGGTCCGCAAGCGCCGCGCGTCATGAATTGTGCGAGATCGCGCTGCCGAGCGGCTTCGTTGGAATCGGCATAGTAAGGCGTCCAGGTTTCGATCAGTTTCGAGACCGCGGCGCCATCGAGCGCGTCGATAATATCGCCAGGCCGCAGACCCATGTTCGTCGCGGCTTCTGAAGCGAAGCCCGTGATTACGGGCTTGTTTTGGACGAAGCGGATGCGTACAGGGATCTGGCACTGTCCCACTGGCGGGCGAGCGTTAATGGAACTCCAAAGGTTTGCATGCGTGTCATGCGCGCGGGCGATGAGAGCCATGAGCTCTCGCTGGTAATCGCCGGCGGTTGTCGCGAGCGCGATGCGCGGGATGTGCTGCGCCAGCACATCGTCCCAATTCTCGCCCAGAACGTCGCGATAGGGCGACCAGTATTGGATGATGTTCCAGAAGCGGAAAGCGGCGAGCAGTTGGAAACCGGCGTCGGGTAGTTTTAATGACGCGTAGCCGAGTTCATGTTGGAAGTCGGGATTCTTCACATACTGCCCCTGCGTGATGTAGAACTGCTTCCCATCGGCGGGGCGATTGGTATAAATCGATTGCAGCGCGCGGCTGAGATCGGCGCCCAACCGCGACTCATCCTTTAGCCAATCCAGCTGCGGACGGAGAGTCGTGCCGGTCTCATCGATGCGCGCGCAGGGGGCGCAGGGTTTGACCGGGCCGAGCGTATCAATCCATCGCCCGATTGCGGCATTGGCTTCGGCGCGGCCGGACGCGGCGAGAACCGCGGGCATGACGCGAAAGAGGTCATAGTCCCAATGGCGCTGGCCGGAGACGACGGCGGGGTGGTGGTACTTGAGAAAGCCCCAGACTTTGCCGAGTGTGACGAGGTTCTCGATCTGCGCGGGCGTCAAGGATTGGATCGCGATGCCGGAGCCTTTGTCGAACGCATGATCCTTCTCGATGGCGGTGAGCGGACGCTCCACTTTGGGGGCTTCCCAAATCGGTTTGCCATCGACGAGAAGCTGCAAATCGTCAACCCAGATCTTGCCGGTTCCTGAAGCGAGTGCACCGAAGTAGAGCACTCGCGCCTCCGGGTTGAGGGGCAAAACGAACGTGTATTCGGCCCAATCGGTGGTCCCCTTGATCTGACGCGCTTGCATGTTATTGAATTCGAGGCCGGACCTTTCGCCGTCTTCGCGCATCCACAAACCGACCCAGCCAGTGACGTCTTCGGTACGCAGCCAGCCGCGAATTTGAATCCTCTGGCCGGAGAAGTCGATAGCTACGGCCTTAGTGAGCGTTGAGAATTCGCCGAGGCTGGACGGTGTACGGTCAATGCGGGCGGACGCTTGGCCGCCGTGCACGATCTGCTTGTCGAGCGAAATGGTGGCGAGCGTACCGCCCCAGCCGCCATCTCCCCCGATGGGGTTAGGGGCTTCGAAGGAGAGCACGTCTACCAGTTGGAACTGGGGAAAGGAGGCTGGAACTGTGCGGTAGCAGCCAGCGCGGCGCAAGTTAGCGCGAGAGATAGACGGCGCATGGGTTGATGATAGCGGATGGGGAAGCCGCACGCGGGACCAAACTGGTCAATGCGACCGGCGACGCTAGCAGAACGTGTTCATGCTCGCCGCGCTGCCTCGATGGCGGCGACATCGATCTTCTTCATCGTCATCATCGCATCGAAGGCGCGCTTTGCCTCACCGCCGCCAACCGCAAGCGCATCGGTTAGCACGCGCGGGGTGATCTGCCAGGAGAGGCCCCAGCGGTCCTTGCACCAACCGCACTGGCTTTCCATGCCACCATTGCCGACAATCGCGTTCCAGTAACGGTCCGTCTCTTCCTGATTTTCCGTTGCGATATGGAAGGAAAAGGCCTCGGTGTGCTTGAACGCCGAGCCGCCGTTGAGACCGAGACAGGGAATGCCCAGGACGGTGAACTCCACCGTCAGCACATCGCCCTTCTTGCCGCCCGGATAATCACCGGGAGCCTCGTGAACAGCGGTTACTTTACTATCCGGAAAGGTGGCGGCGTAGAAGCGCGCCGCCTCATGCGCGTCTTTGTCGAACCAGAGGCAGATCGTGTTCTTCGGCTTCATATTCGTGTGCTCCTTGTGCTCGATCAGGGTGAGGCCGCGATCCTGCCCTTTTCAATCATATCGCTGGGCGGGGATCGACTTCGAGATCGAAACCGCCCGTGTCAGCGCCAAATGATAATGTCCTAATCGTGCCAAGTAGAAATGTCCTATTGACGGGTCCAGGCTGGAGGGGTGGATTCAGGAACATTTCTCATGACGCAACAGGACCGCGACCGGCTGGTCGCATTGAAAAAAGCAAAGAAGGGCCTGATCACGCAACGACAGGCCGCGGAGGAGATCGGCCAGAGCGAGCGGCATGTGCGCCGGCTGTTGAAGCGGCTAAACGGCAAGGGAGACAAGGCGTTAGTACATGCTTTACGCGGGCGGCCATCCAACCGCAAGCTGGACGAGAAGACCAAGCAAAACGCGCTGGAGATACTGGGCCGCGAAGTCTATCACGGCTTCGGCCCCACACTGGCGGCGGAGTACCTCGCCAGCAAACACGACATCCATGCCGGACGCGAGACGGTGCGGACCTGGATGATCGAAGGCAAGCTGTGGCATGCCAGCCGGCAGCGGGTCGACAAGATCCATCAGTGGAGACCGCGCCGGTCGCGAGTGGGCGAGTTGGTGCAGTGGGATACCAGCGAGCATGCTTGGCTAGAGGATCGCGGACCGAAGTTCTACCTGATCCACATGATCGACGACGCGTCCAGCCGGCTACATGCGCGATTCGTGCTGCACGATTCGACAGCAGAGAACATGCGGCTGGTGTGGAGTTACGTGGAGCAGCATGGCCGGCCAGTCAGCTATTACACCGACAAGGCCGGTTTGTTTCTAACGGCGCCGAAAACGGCGCGGTATGCCACCGATTTACCTCGGACGAGCGCGACCCTTTCCGCCGACACAGATCGGACGGGCGCTCCGGGAACTGGACATCGTGTGGATCGGGGCGCACTCGCCGCAAGCCAAGGGGCGTGTGGAACGCAGTTTCCAGACGGCGCAAGACCGTCTGGTGAAAGGTCTGCGGGTGGCCGGGGCAAAGAGCCTGGAGGATGCCAACTCTTATCTGGAAAAGGAATTTATCGTGTGGTGGAACAATACGATTGCGGTGGTTCCGGCCAGCCCCGACGATGCCCATCGGCCTTTAGGCAAGGAGCACTCATTGGCTGCTTCGCTGAGCTATGTCGAGACCAGACAGGTCAGCGATGGGTACACGATTCAGTTCGATACCCAGACCTACCGGATCGCCCGCAGCGACGTTCGTGCGGGTCTGCGCGGGGCCGATGTCCGCATCGAGATGCGGCTCGACGCCTCCATGGCGGTGCGCTTCGGCAACCGCTACGTGACGGTCACCGCTTGCGAGCCGTGTCCCAAAGTGCCCAAGCCCAAGCTATCGCAGCCGTGCGCGCAAAGCCAGCCGCGCCGCGTGCCAAGAGTCGATGGATGGAGAACTTCCACCTGACCAGCCCGGAGAAAACCGCTCTGTCTGATCGCGTAGCAGCATCCAAGGTCCGTGGCCTAAAACCAATTCGGTAGGCCGGGCAAAAGCGCCCGTCCAACGTCGCGTTTATTTTATTCAAAGCCTCCGCTCGGGAGTTTCACCAAAGTAAGCTTGCCCACAAAAGCAAAACCCCCGGAGGGTACCCCGCCGGGCCCGGTTAACCGAGGGTTTGCCGCCGTTTACTTCGGAGCCAACTCCGTCGCATCGGCTTTGAATCTTCCCCGGACCGCGACGTCCCAGAGAATCATTCACACTCTAAACCACACCTCTCCAAACTCTACCGCCAAACCGGACATTTCTACTTGGCGGAGATTAGGACATTTCTACTTGGCGTTGACAGATCGAAACCGCCCAGCGAGGCGGGCGAAAGTCGGGCGGTGCTACCCCATGAAGGTCCGGCCAGCGCTCGGCAGCTGCGACGCCTTCTTACGCCGCAGACAGCGCACTAATCGTGACGTAATATCCGTCCGGATCTCGGAGCGAGAACTGACTGGTTTGAGTGTTCGGATTCACGTGTGGCTCCTCCTCGAGGCGGGTGACAAGAGAGCGTGCCCTTTGAAGCGCCAGGTCGAAATCATCAACACGAAAGAACAGCAGGAGGCCGTTGCCGGGCGTCCCGTGATCGGGGCTCCTCAGTGAGGGATGCTCGTGGGCGCCCCACTGGTGGAGGCAGAGCAAGACGGTTCCATCTGAATCGAGGACTTGACCGAAAATAGTTGTGCGCAGGAAGGGTAACAGGCTGACCGAAAAGCTCCTGGTACCATTTGAAGCTGCGCGGCACGTCGCCTACTCCTATGATTGTCCACGTGCGCTTCATTGGCTCCCTCTGCGACCTAATTCTCGTTTAGCCCGACCCGATACTATCGGCCACGACCTAAAGGGAAGTTTACACTCGCTCCCTAACATATTCCAGAGCTTGCCGTACAGTTATTGTCGTGCTCATGGGTTGACGAATTCACGCGCTCCCTCCCGGCGTAGTAAAGCCGGCTTTCGGCCCGTAAAATAGAAATCATGGTGGGCGATTTCCTCTACGCAGCAAGAACGCTGCGATCCAGCCCCGCCTTCGCGGCGGCCGCGGTACTCACGCTTGCATTAGGCATCGGCGCCAGCACCGCCATCTTCAGCGTCGCAGACGCCGTGCTGCTGCGCCCGCTGCCTTACCAGAATCCCGAGCGGCTCATCTACGCGTGCACCGATCTGCGCAAGCGCAACGTCTACGATTACCAATGGTCTACCGCGGATCTGCTCGATCTTCGCGCCACCGCGGCCACAACCATCGAAGACGTCGCAGGAGTCAACACCTCACGCGTCGTACTTCAACACGACGACGGTCAGCCTGAAGAGATCGCGCAGGCCGCGGCAACCACCAACCTGTTTCGCGTCCTCGGCGCGCGCGTGATCCTCGGCCGCGATTTCATCGAGAGCGACGCACAGCCTCAGCCCACCCTCCCCAACGGCCAGCCCGTGCCGGCCAGCCAGCAACTTCCGGCCTTCGGCATTGTCAGCTACGAGTATTTCCAACGCCGTCTGGGCGGCAATCCGGCGATTCTCGGCAAGCCTATCGCGCGCGGGGGAGCCATCATTGTCGGCGTGCTCGAACCCGGCGTCGAGCTCTTCTTCCGTTCCGATCAGAATATCGAGCAGAAGCCCGACCTTTGGATCGCAGGCCGCCTCGTGCCGGGTGAACCGCGTATTGTTCTGCGTTGGCGAGTGATCGCTCGCCTTCGCGCCGGCGCCGCGATTGCGCGCGCCCAATCACAGGCCGACGCGGCGGCCGCGCACAGCCGATCCATCACCCCGACCTATCAGGGCGCCGATCTCCACTTCCGGCTCGAGCCGATGCAGCGCTACCTCACCTCGCAGGCGCGGCCCGCGATTCTCGCGTTGATGGGCGCGGCCATCTTCCTCCTGCTGATCGCTTGCTCGAACGTGGCTAATCTCTTCCTCGTCCGCGCCTCCCTGCGCGCCCGCGATCTCGCCGTCCGCACCGCGATGGGCGCAAGCTGGTGGCGTCTCGCACGCCAAATGCTTGCCGAAGCGCTCCTTGTTGGGGGCTCGGGATCCGCCCTGGGATTCGTCTTCGCCTGGGCGGGCATCCGCGACCTGTTGGCCATCGCGCCCGCAAACCTTCCACGCCGCGACGCCATCGCGATCGATCCTACCGCCCTTGCCTTCAGCATCGCGGCTGGAATCGGCTCCGCGCTGCTCTTTGCCCTTGCGCCCTCGCTCCGCGCCGCCAGTCCCGATCTGGCTCAGGTGCTCCGCGCCGCTGGCCGCACGGGGGGACTCGCCGGCGGTACGCTCGCGCGAAACCTCGTCGTGGTTTCCGAAGTCGCCCTCTGCTTCGTCCTCCTGGTCGGCTCCGGACTGATGTTCCGCAGCTTCCTTGAACTGCAGCGCATCGATCCCGGGTTCGATGCCCGCAACGTCCTCACTCTTCGCGCCACCGGCGGGCGGCAATCGATTCGAGCCGAAGAGCGCGCCGCGATTACGCGGCAGATCCACGACGCGCTGGCTTCGATTCCCGGCGTGGAGAGCGTCACGGCGGCCAACGTGCTTCCGCTCGCCGGTCTCTTCTTTCCTTACCGCTGGGGAACGGCCGAGGCCCAGAACGACGAAAGCAAGTATCTCGCATTCGACGTGGAAACCGTTCTGCCCGGATATTTCCGCGCCATGCGCACTCCCATCATTGCCGGGCGCGAGTTTGACGAGTCCGATAATCAGCCGCGTCTCAATCGCATCATTATCGATGAGCAATTGGCGGCCAAGGCGTTTCCCAAAGGCAACGCGGTGGGCCAGCGCATCCTCAGCCGATTCTTTTCGGTGAAGCCCGAATGGTACGAGATCATCGGCGTTGCAGCCCATCAGCGCCTCACATCGTTGGCCGATACGGGCCGCGAACAGGGCTATCTGCCCGACGGCTTCTGGGGACATCAGTTCGTCGCCGCGTGGGCTCTGCGCACCCGCGGAGATCCGGCCACTTACGCCGGCGCCGCACGCGAAGCCCTGAACAAGCTCGATCGCACTCTGCTTGTGACCGACGTCCAGACAATGGATTCGATTGTCGGACGGGCGCAGACCAGCACGCGATTCACATTGCTGCTGATCGCCGGCTTCGCGGTCATCGCAGCGCTGCTCGCCGGGGTCGGGTTATATGGCGTACTTTCCACCGTGGTGCGGCAACGCACGGCCGAGATCGGAGTCCGCATGGCCTTGGGCGCGGCGCCCGCCGGTATTTTTGGGCAGATGATCGGTTACGGCATGCGCCTGAGCGCGGTCGGACTGGTAGCCGGTTTCATCGCGGCGCTTCTGCTGACCCGCGCCATGACGTCGATGCTGGTGGGCGTCAAGCCTACGGATCCGCTGACGTTTTCTGCGATGATCGTGTTCTTCCTGCTGATAGCCGCGCTTGCGGCGTGGATTCCAGCGCGCCGGGCGGCGGGGCTCGATCCGTTGACGGCTCTACGGGAAGAGTAATCAGGGCGGGATTTCCGCCCTGATCGGTCGAACGCTTGCGCCACTACGCCGTCCGCATGGCTTCCGACTTGTCGTCCTTCACGCCGGCGATGGCCGCCTGCGCGGCTGCCAATCTTGCGATCGGCACGCGATAAGGGCTGCAGCTTACGTAGTCCATACCGACGCGGTAGCAGAACTGCACGCTCGACTGGTTCGCCGCCGTGCTCGCCGCAGATGCCGACTTCGAGTTCCGGACGCGTCTTGCGGCCTCGCTTCGACGGCCATCTCCACCAGCTTGCCGACGCCTTCCTGATCGAGTACGGCGAACGGGTCGTTGGCGAAGATCTTCTTCTTCTCGTAGTCCTTCTGGAACTTCGTATAGTCGTCGCGCGAAAGGCCCATCGTGGTCTGCGTCAGATCGTTGGTGCCGAAGCTGAAGAATTCGGCCTCCTTGGCGACGCTATCGGCGGTCAGCGCGGCGCGCGGAATCTCGATCATGGTGCCGACCATATACTTCAGGTCCGGCATCCCCGCCTTTTCGAGAACCTCCTTCGCCACCCGATCGACGATCTGCTTCTGGTTTTCGAACTCTTTGACGCCGCCGATCAGCGGGATCATCACTTCAGGGATTACCTTCACGCCCTTCTTCGCCACCTGCACGGCGGCTTCGAAGATAGCGCGCGCCTGCATCTCGGTGATCTCGGGGTAAGTGACGCCGAGACGGCAACCGCGATGACCTAACATGGGATTGAACTCGTGTAGCTCTTCCACGCGATGGAGTAACTGAGGAATCACGGTCTTGAGATTCTTGACTTCGGCTCCGAAGCGAGAGTACTTCGCGACAAGCTCCTTCTTCTTCTTGATGTCGGCGTAGGGGAGCACGGCGACATCGACCATCAGCTCCTCGCGCTTGGGCAGGAATTCGTGCAGCGGCGGGTCGAGAGTGCGGATCACCACCGGGAAGCCGTCCATGGCGGTGAAGAGACCGGCGAAATCCTTGCGCTGCATGGGCAGCAGCTTGAGCAGGGCCTTGCGGCGAGACTTTTCGTCGCGCGCCAGAATCATGGCCTGCATGTGCGGCGATGCGCTCTTCGGCGAAGAACATGTGCTCGGTGCGGCAGAGGCCGATGCCTTCGGCGCCGAACTGGCGGGCAACCTTGGCGTCGCGCGGGATATCGGCATTGGCGCGCACGCCGAATTTGCCGCGGAACTTATCGGCCATCTCCATGAATTTGCCGAACGCGCCGGAATGCGGATCCGGCTCCTTCGTCGCGGCCTGACCGAGATAAACGTCGCCGGTGGTTCCATTCATCGAGAGCCAATCGCCCTCCTTCACGGTGATGGTCTTTCCGCCCACCGAAACGATCGCGGTCTTGTCGCGTTCCGAAATGGAGATCGCGCCGGCGCCGACCACGCACGGGCGTCCCATGCCGCGCGCCACTACAGCGGCGTGGCTCGACTTGCCGCCGATCGCGGTGAGGATGCCTTTTGCCTTATCCATGCCGTGGATATCGTCGGGCGTGGTCTCTTTGCGCACCAGGATGACGGGGCCGCTTGCGGCCATCTCGACGGCCTCTTCGGCGGAGAATGCGGCGCGTCCAACAGCGGCGCCGGGCGATGCGTCGATGCCGGTGGTCAGCTTGGTGAGCGTCTTCAGCGATGCGGAGTCGAAGACCGGGTGCAGCAGCTGATCGAGTTGCTCGGGCGCGACGCGCATGGACCGCGGTCTTCTCGTCGATCATACCTTCCTCCACCATTTCAACGGCGACGCGAACGGCCGCGGGGCCGGTGCGTTTGCCATTGCGGGTCTGCAGCATGTAGAGCTTGCCTTCTTCGACGGTGAACTCGAAATCCTGCATGTCCTTGTAGTGATTCTCCAGGCTGGTGGTGATCTCGACGAGCTGGTTGTAGACTTCGGCGTTCCAATTCTTCGAGCTCGGAGATCGGGGATGGCGTGCGGATGCCGGCCACCACGTCTTCGCCCTGCGCGTTGACCAGGAATTCGCCATAGAAGACCTTTTCGCCGCTGCCGGGATCGCGCGTGAAGCCGACGCCGGTGCAGCAGGTATCGCCCATGTTGCCGAACACCATGGCCTGCACGTTGGCGGCGGTGCCGATCTCATCGGGAATCTTTTCCATCTTGCGGTAGTAGGCCGCCTTGGGGTTCCACCACGAGTTGAAGACGGCGTTGCGAGCGAGCTTCAACTGCTCGCGCGGCATCCTGCGGAAAATCGGCTTTGGTTTCCTTCTTGACGATCTTCTTGTATTCGGCGATGACGGCTTTCAGATCGGCGGCGGTGAGATCGGTATCGAGCTT
Organism: Bryobacterales bacterium; assembly: GCA_963763545.1. Classification (GTDB taxonomy): domain Bacteria; phylum Acidobacteriota; class Terriglobia; order Bryobacterales; family Bryobacteraceae; genus PALSA-243. The sequence goes on along the minus strand of CAVXPE010000034.1, from coordinate 106,228 downwards.
GGCCTTGATCTTGTGCTTGCGCGCGTCGAAGACTTCGTCGAACTTCTCCATATCGATTTCGAGCGCCACTTCGCCGAACATCTGAATGAAGCGGCGGTAGCAATCGTAGGCGAAGCGCGGGTTGCCGCTCTTGGCGGCGAGGCCCTCGGTGGTTGCATCGTTCAGGCCGAGGTTGAGGATGGTGTTCATCATGCCCGGCATGGAGAACTTGGCGCCGGATCGTACGCTGAGCAGCAGCGGGTCGGCGGCATCGCCCAGCTTCTTGCCGATTGCCTTCTCCAGGTGAGCGAGCGCGTGCGCCACCTGCTCTTCGATCTCGTCGGGAACCACTTTGTTGTTGTGGAAGTAAATATTGCAGACGTCGGTGGAGATGGTGAATCCCGGCGGCACGGGCACGCCGGCGCGCGACATTTCGGCGAGCCCGGCGCCTTTGCCGCCGAGGACGTCTTTCATCGTTCCGTCGCCATCGGCCGTGCCGCCGCCGAACGAGTAGACTTGTTTTTTCATGATTGGCTCCTATGAATTGGTAACGATTTCGGAAAAATCGGCTATCGAGGAAAACTCCCGCAATAGCGTTTCGAGTAGCGTGAGACGGTTCTGGCGGACGCGCGGGTCGGGCGCGTTGACCAGCACCTTGTCGAAAAAGAGATCGACCTTGGGGCGCAGTTTCGAGATGGTGGTCTCGACCGGCTGGCCCTGCGATGCGGCGGTACTCATCGTAAAGATCGGTCTCGGGACCGGGTTCGAGCAGCGCAGGTTCGACAGTGCCGCCGCCGGTAAACTTGCGCCTGCTCGAGGATGTTGCGAATGCGCTTGAAGCTGGCGGCCAGGGCTCGAAATCGGGCGTGGACCGCAGGCTCTGAAGGCGGACAAGGCGCGCTTCCAGATCGGGCAGGTTGCTCCAACCCGCGGCCATGGCGGCGTTCACTTCGTCGTATGCGAAACCGCGGTGGTCCCTGAAATAGAACTTGACGCGCTCTTCGAAGAAGGAGATCGAGCGGCTCATCGCCACGCAATAGTTCGAGCAGCGGGATATCGAGCTTGCCTTCCACCAGGATTTTGACCACGCCCTGCGCGGCGCGGCGCAGCGCGAACGGGTCGCGCGAGCCGGTGGGGATCAGGCCGACGCTGAAACAGCCGCGCAGCGTATCGAGCTTGTCGGCGATCGACAACAATTTGGCCGGTGCGGTTGCGCGGAATCGAATCTTCCATGCTGGCCGGTTTGTACTGGTCGTAGATCGCCTGCCAGACGGCTTCGGGCTCGCCTTGCGCGCGCGCGTAGAGCCCGCCGACCACGCCCTGCAGTTCGGTGAACTCTTTGACTAACTCCGTGGTGAGGTCGCACTTGAGCATTTGCGCGGCGCGCTGCGCGAATCCATCGCCGCCCAATTCGGCAGTGAGCGCGACGGTGCGCTCGGTCTTTTCGAGATAGGAGCCGAGCTTGGCCTGGAAAGTGACGTGGGCCAGATCGGTACGCGGTCGACGAGCTTCTTCTTCTGATCGGTCTCCCAGAAGAAGCGCGCGTCGTTGAAACGGGCGCGCAGCACGCGCTCGTTGCCGCTGCGGACGAAGCCTTCGGGGTCGGCAGGAATGTTCATCACCGCGACGAATTGCGGCGCGAGCTTGCCTTCGGCGTCTTCGACGGAGAAATATTTCTGGTGATGGCGCATCACGGTGACCAGCACTTCTTCGGGAAGTTCGAGGAATTGCGGATCGAAGCCGCCGGTGATCGGCGTGGGGTATTCGGTGAGGTAGACCAGCGTTTCGAGCAGGGCCGGATCGGATTTGACGCGGGTGGCTGCGAATTGGTTCTGAATGCGCGCGCGGCGCTCTTCGGCGGAGAGGATGACGTAATGATCGCGCAGGCGCTGCTCGTAATCGGCGACGGTGACCACGATCTCGCGCGCGCCAAGGCGGCGATGGCCGCGAGGTCATGATTGCCGGAATGCACGCCGGCGATTTCGAAGGGAACCGTCTCTTCGCCCAGCAGCGCCACGATCCAACGGATGGGGCGGATGAAGCGCGGACCGTTCCTGGCGGTCCAGTACATCGTCTTGGGGAAGTAGATGCCGAGTACGATGCCGGGCAGCGCCTCGGCCAGGATGTCGATGGTGCGGCGGCCTTCGACCTTCCTGGTGAATACGTAATATTCGCCCTTGGGCGTGGATTCGACGGCGAGATCTTCGGGACTCGATGCCCTGCTTCCGGCGAACCCGGCGACGGCTTGCGGCGGGCGCGGATTTCGCGGGTCCGAGGACGCGCTCTTCGGAATCGGCCTGGCGATCGGGCAATCCTTCGGCGCGCAGGACGAGACGGCGCGGGGTGGCATCGAGGCGCACGGATTCGTGCGGGAGTTCGAGCTTCTCGAAAAGCAGTCGCCAGATTTTCGAGAGCGGTTGGGAATCATCCAATCGGGGATCTCTTCGGTGCCGATTTCGAGGAGGAAAGGGAGGCTCATTGGGCGCGCCTCCTGCTGGCGCGTACTGCTGATCCACCCAGGCTTGCGCGACGCCCACGGCCAGTTTGCGCACGCGCCGAATGACGCCGACGCGTTCGGTGACGCTGATGGCGCCGCGCGCGTCGAGCGTATTAAATAGGTTGGAGCATTTGAGCACGTGATCGTAGGCGGGCAGCAGCGGGAAGCGCTTCTTGTCTGCGGCTTTGCCGTCGTAGAGCTTCAGCAGGCGGCGCCGCTTCGCGCTTCGTGGATTTCGAACAGCTTCCACAGCGTCGGAATATCCGCCATTTCGAAGTTGTAGACGGAATACTGCAACTCGTCGGCGTAGCGGACGTCGCGGTAATTGAAATCGGGCGTCCAATCGATGTCATAGACGCTGTCCTTCACTTGCAGAAAAGCCGTGATGCGCTCCAGTCCATAAGTCATTTCGGCGGGGACTAAGTCGAGATCGATGCCGCCGCATTGCTGGAAGTAAGTGAACTGCGAGATCTCGAGTCCATCGAGCATGACTTGCCAGCCGATGCCCCAGGCGCCGAGCGTGGGCGCTTCCCAGTTGTCTTCTTCCAGCTTGATATCGTGGGCTCGCAGGTCGATGCCGATGGCTTCGAGGCTGCCGAGGTACTGATCGATGACGTCGGCCGGCGCGGGCTTGAGAATCACCTGCAACTGCGAGTGCTTGTAGAGGCGATTGGGATTGTCGCCATAGCGGCCATCGGCGGGGCGGCGGCTGGGCTGCACATAAGCGACGCGGTAGGGCTTGGGTCCGAGGACGCGCAGGAAAGTCTCGGGGCACATGGTGCCGGCGCCGACTTCGACATCGTACGGCTCCTGAATGATGCAGCCGCGGTCGGCCCAGTATTGTTTCAGCTTGAAGATGATTTCCTGGAATGTCATGACAATTGGGGGTCGGGGGTCAGGGTCACGGGGGTCGGGGACAGACGCTTGGCGGCTCTGATAGTAACTTCGCGGTAACCAAGCGGCGCTCGGCGTGGGATTCGATCTGCTGAATCAGGAAGCGCCGCAGGTCGGCGGCGGTGTCTTGGCTCCAGTGGGTTTGGGACAGTTGGGCGATGGGCGTGCGGATCATCTCGTCGGCGAGCGCGCGCGAGTTAGGCAGTCAATTCCCAGGTGTTGCCCATCGGAGCGCGCGGCGCGGCAGTGGCCGCAGATCAGGCCGGTGCGCGGTGCGCGAAAAGAAAGCGCGCTCCGGGATTGCCGGGTCGTCGAGCACCGTTCCGCAACTGAGACAGACGTTCAATTCAGGCAGCCATCCCGACAGGCGCACGGCCCATAGAGAAAAATACGTCACCGCGCGCCACGCGCCGGACCCCGGTTCCCCGCCGCGCAGCGAATCGAGCACCGCCAGCAAGAGCCGGAAAAACTTTTCGCCCGGCTCGGCGGAAGGGAGCAACTGCTCGGAGACTTCCGCGAAGTAATCCAGCGCCACGGCGGCCCAGTAATCGGAAACCAATCCGAACTGGGAGCGGATCAATTCGCAGGAATCCAGGTTGACCAGCTCGCGCGTTTCGCGCTGGAAATACGCCATTCGCACGTGCGATAACCGCTCCAGCCCTGCGCCGAAAGCGCTCTTCGGACGCCGCGCCCGCTTGGCCACGCCACGCAATTTCCCCTGATCCCGTGTGAGGAAGCTGACGACGAGGTCCGCCTCTTTTAAGGGGTAGGTGCGTAAGACGAGTGCTTCGCTGACACGAGCCGGCACACGTGGAAACTTCAGAGTAGCACAGGCGGCCGGGAGGACCTGCTTGAGACTCGCTCGAAGATTTTCGTGAGAAAAAGCGCCGGCTCGCGGGACTATTCCAATTTGATGGTCAAGTTTCGGACTCTAGGGGATGCCGGGCAGTTTCCGCGAAGGGGCAATTTCGGGCTCCAGCGGGAAGGCCGGTTAACGGCCGGCGCATCCCGCTAATCTAGAGCCGAAAGGTGGTGACGTTTTATGTTGCCACGACAGGCGAAACTAGTCCTGAAGTTTGGGGCTTTCGAACTAGTCATAACGTTCCGTAAGGTCCGTTAGGGCGAGTTTGGGTGTTGCCGGAGCGAGCCCGCTCCGGCAACCTCACCTGTGAAGATAATAGCGCGGACGGCAAATCGGTTCAAGACCCAAAATGCCCTAGGATCTCTCGTTCTTCCACTCCTTTACCCTGCGCAGCGCCGCTTCCATGTCGTCGCGCATTTCATAAACCCAGAACCGCATGATGTCCCAGCCCGCGGTCGCCCAGGCGGCGCGAGCGGATCTGGTCGCGCCGGCACAATTCGCCGTCCCAATTGCGATGGTAGTTCTCGCCGTCGACTTCGATATCCAGCTTGCGCTCGCCGTCGAACAGCGCGAAATCGAGCGTGTAGGGCGGCTCCTCGTATTGCGGGACCGGCCGCAGACCGGCGGCGTGCATCGCTTTGTAGAAGACCCGCTCCCAATCGGAAACCAGTTCGGGATGCGCAACCATCGGATATTCCGGACCCGCATCCCGCTCCGTCGCGGCGCCCTTCTCTTGCGATGCCAGATCGCGCGCATATTCCGCGAAACCGGCGAGATAGCCGACGCCCGAATCGAGCGCCGCCTGCCGGTCGCCCACCACGACCAGCTCCGAGCGCGCCCGCGTGATGGCTACGTTGAACAGGTTGCCGTGGCTCTTCAGGAATCGCATCGTGTTTTCTCCGACGCCGGCCGAAACGACCGGCGAGAAGAAAATCACGTCGCGCTCATCGCCCTGAAATCCGTGGACCGTATCGACCACGAATGAGAGCGCGGCGAGCTTTTGCGAGAGTTCGCGGTCCTGATGCACCAGCGTGCGGATGCGGTTGGCCTGGGCGCGGAACGGCGTCACTACGCCGATGGCGCCATCGTAGCCGTGCTTCGCACCAGCTCCGCCAACTCGGCAACCAGCGCCTGCGCTTCCGGCGGCGTTCATCGCGCCTCCGCCCGGTGGGCGAACGACTTTGCCCTTCACATCGACCCACAGCACCGCCGGGCCGGTTTCCCGGGCGCGGTGCAGGGCATCGTGATCGGTGACGATGCGCAGCCTTCCGCGATAGAAATGGCGGTTGGAAAAGCGATGATGTCGCGGTGCGAGCGGTGGTGATCGCGGAGGTTCACGATGTCCTCGTGGCGGCACAGGCTGCGCGCCAGATCGAAGAGCGAGTTCACCGAATAGGCCCATGCGGCGCGGCCTTCGGCCAGTCCGTGCGCGGCCAGCATCAGGCGATCCTGTTGCGGGGCCACCGTGCTGACGTGCTTCAACTGCAGCGGGTCGCCGATGATTACGGCGCGCCGCGCGCGGTAGAGCAGCGGCAGCGCGGAGGCGATATCGCACTGGCTGGCTTCGTCGATCACCACCAGGTCGAAGATGCCCGGCTCGAACGGCAGGCGCCCGCGCGCCGAAAGCGACGTCACGGCCCAGCACGGCAGCATCTTCGCCACCTTCGGAAACAGGCTGTAATAGCGGCGAAAAACCTTGCGGCCCGCGCCTTCGTCGTAGCGATCGCCGCCGGCGATCATCTGCAGCAGCGAGACGTATTCGCTCAGCAGCTTGCGTTCTTCCGGATTCCATCGCGGCCGGGACGCAGGCGCAGCCAGCATTGCCACAATTCGACCGAATTGTGCGCGGATTCCTCGGCGATGCGAGTCAGCTCGCGCGCCAGATTTTCGATGGGACGCGCGGCGCGCAAGCGGTCGAGCGCCTGCCAGTAGTTGCGCACGCGCACGGCCCACTCCAGGCGGTCGGCCAGCGCATGGCGGAATTCCTTCCACGGATCGAGATTGGCTTCCGCCGGCGGTTCCGAAGGCAGCGCAATGCCCAACAATGTCGGCGTCCTCGCGCAATTCATCCGCGGCCGCCGCCACGCGCTCGAAGCGCCGGCCCTTCATCGGCTCACGCAACAGCCGGACCATGGCGGATTGCGCCGATTCGCCGGCGGCATCGAGGGCCGTAGAGAATGCCTGCAAGCGCGCAGCGGCGAACTCCACATCCATCTCGCGCAGAGCATCGAAAGCGTTCGCCGAACAGCGCCCGCGCCGGTTCAGCCGCGCGCTCCAGTTCGTCGGCCGCGTTGCGCAGGCTCACCACCGCGGCGATTTCGCGCTGCACCGCGTCGTATCGTGCGCAGTCCGCTTCGTGCGCACGGGCGAGCCATTCGTAGGTGGCCGCATCGTTCGCGCTCGCCGATTCCGCCAAGCGCAGCCGTCAGATGCTGCGCAATGCGCGCTTGATGCTCCTCCTTGCCGAGACGCAGAAGCAGCGGATAAGGCCCCAGCCCGTTGACGCGCGACTCCACTACGTCTACCGCATGGTTGTTCTTGCTCGAAAACAGCACGCTATGGCTCTGCCAGGCGATGTTCGCGAGCAGCGAGGTGACCACTTGCGACTTCCCCGTGCCGGGCGGTCCGGTGACCACCGTCAGCGGCGCGGCGAGCCCTTGCACCACCGCCTGCCGCTGCTCGGTATTGAGCGGCAGCACTTCCAGAATCGGGCGGTCGTCCGGGGTGGGCGCGGCTGGCTCTCCGTTCAACGCGTCTGCAGCCATGCGCCCAACGCCGTGCCGCGGATGGCGGCTTCATCGAGTTGCGCCAGCTTGCGCAACTCTATCTCGAGGCCATAAGTGAAAGGCGAGCGGGTTCCCGCGAACAGCACCGCACGGTTGTAGATGCCGGGCGCATGCAATTTCGCGAGTGGCGCGCCGGCCGAAAGCGCGTACGGATTGAGATCCTCCTTCCATCCCCACTCCGGCCGGCGTCGCTGAAGGCGCAGAATCATCTCGTCCCACGGCGGCAAGTCCTCCTCGCTGTTGGCCAGGCCGAGTTCTTCGGAAAGCTGGATGGCTTCGTCGATTACGTTCCCGCTGTCCACCGAGGGCAGTGTTTTCAAGACGTCGAGATTGAAGAGCGGAAGCGCGCCGGCAGGGCGGAGTTCGCCGGGCTCCTCCGGCGCCTCTTCGATGGGGTAGAGCAAGATGGGCTCGGCGCGGAGTTCATCTCCGTCTTTCAAAATGACGGAACGCAAACGGATGGCGAATCCGAGATAGAGCGTGAGTTGCCCGCGCTCGCGCCGCACCTTCTGCGCCAGTTTGCGCGCAGCGCGATCGGTTCCCCAGGGCTGTTCGGGATGAACGAACGGCAGCTCCTTCAATTCGACATAAGCCGATGTTTCGGCTGCCAGGATGCCGATGCCGAGGCCACTCTCCTGGGAAAGGCACGCCAGATAGTAGCGGCACAAAGCGGCGAGAAACGTAGGAGTCCGCTGCGCCTCCTCGGGCGCCCGCGCGCCACGGGTTTTGGGCCACCACCGGTAGCTGCTGTCCTGCGTCACCTCGGCCGACAGACCATGAAGCAGAGCGGCGACTTGCGATCTTTCAAGCTCCAGTTCGGCGGCAATCTGCTGCGCGCGCAAGCCGGGCTTGTCGGAGAGAAGCCGCAGGATGGGGTCCGTGGGACTCATCGAAACTCTACGGTAGCGTAGTCTTGAATAAGGAGCCGTCTTCCGCAATGCTCAGCGAACACCAGCCACTGATAGTCAATGCCGTGGCCGACCTTGCGGGCGCGATCGCTTTCGCAATCTTTCTGACGCTCGCGCTACGCGGCGCCACGATCCGCGCAATGGCGCGATAACGTCCTCTCCATCGGCTCGGCGGCGTTGGCCTGCTGTGGAATGCGGGATCGTTTCTGGTGCTCCTATTGCCGCCGGGGTCGTTGCAACTCACGGTGGAGGCGGTGCGCTATTCCGCGCTGAGCCTGCTTCCGGCGGTGTTGCTCGATCTCTCTCTCGCCGGCAGGCTCCGACGATTAGCGCAGGCGGGATATATCGTGAGCGGCGTTGCGATTGCGATGCACCTGTTGGAGCTAGGGTGGCCGGCCGATCTACATCAGAGGGCGCTGCTGCTTGTCGGCGGGGGTTTTGCCGCTCTGACCGTGGCGTCGGCGGCTGGCATCCTGCTCGCCGGCGGACACGATCTGCGCGGGCGTCTTTCGCGCACCGTAGCGTCGATGGGGTTGCTGCTGTTCGTGGTGACCTTGACGCATATCGCGTCGGCGCACCCGGCACAGGCGTGGTCAAAAGAGCTATTTCTGCACCATATCGGCATCCCAATCGCCCTGTTGATCCTGCTGCAGGACTACCGCTTTGTTTTCCTCGATACCTTCGTGCGTTTCCTGGCCAACGTGATTCTGGCGGCGGGAATGGCTTTGGCCGGGATGCGCTTCCTCGGCCTTCCCCGGCTGGCGGCGGCCGCCGCCGATCCACGGACCGAGACGCTGATTGCGGCCGGATGGTGCGGCCTATTCGTGCTCTTCGCCTATCTGCGCGGAGCCGTGCAGCAATTGCTCACCAAGGTGGTGTTCCGCCAATCCGATGTCCGCGCGGCGACGCATCAATTGCGCGCGGGCGCGGCGGATTTCCGAGGCGAGCCCGAGTATCTGCTCTGGTCGGCCAAGCGCATCGCTGCTTTCGCCGGAACCGACCGGTTTGAGACCGCCGAAGGGCCGTTCGCTCTCGATTATCCGGCGATCGCCGCCGGGATTCCCTGGCTGCGGCAAGAGGAACGGTGGAATTGGGTGGAGGCGGCGGCGCCGGTGAAGGCCGCGCAGGCCAGCTCGCGGATTCTGCTGCTGGGACGGCGGCGCGGGGGGCGACGCTATTTAAGTGAGGATCTGCTTGCGTTGAACCATTTGGCGAGCGCCGTTGCCGAGGAAGTGGAGCGGTTCCGTGCCGCCGAGATGCAGCGCCTGGTCTCCGAGGCCGAACTGCGCGCATTACAATCGCAGATCAATCCGCACTTTTTGTTTAATGCGCTGAACACGCTCTACGGCATCATCCCGCGGGAAGCGCAGCGGGCGCGGCGCACGGTATTGAATCTCTCGGAGATCTTCCGCTATATTTTGCAATCGGATAAGGCGCTGATTCCGCTGGCGGAAGAGATGAAGATCGTCTCCGCGTATCTGGAGATCGAACGGCTGCGGCTGGGGTCGAGGCTGAACACGGCTATTCAGGTCGATCGAAGCTGCGAACAAACTCCCATTCCGATTCTATCGATCCAGCCGTTGGTGGAGAACGCGATCAAGCACGGAATCGCCGCCAGCGCGGAGGAGGGCTGGCTTCGACTCACGATTACCGCGAAGGACGATCAAATGACGGTTGTGGTAGAGGATTCGGGGTGCGTGGCGATGGAGTCTGGCAAGTCGAGTGCGAAGGGCGCCGGCGTTGGACTAGCGAATGTTACACGAAGGCTGCAGCTCTATTTCGGTCCTGAGGCAGGAGTTACCATGCGTCGCGGCGAAAAGGGAACTCGTGTGGAATTTTCCACACCAATGCGTTAGCCGCGACATCGGGGGGATAGTTTTTTCGCCGCCGCCGTCAGCCCCCCGGTAACCTCGTCAGATTTTCCTGCGCCAATTCAATTAACCCCCTTCCTTACCCCTTGGGGCCGCGTTGGGACTTCCCGGCACGGTCCCTTTAAACAATTTTTGTAACTTCAACGGATCCGATAGTAGTTAGGTGAGTCACGTTTTAGGTTTAGAAGTGGAACGTCAGGGCCGCGCTGATCGCGCGTGGCGTTACGTAATGGGTTCCGCTGAAGGTGGAAAGGAAGTTATACAAAGCCACCTTATTCGTCAGATTCACCACGCTCACTCGGAAGCTCCACTTATACTTATCACCGTGAAAGATATTATCGTCTCCCACAGCGACATCAAATAGGTTGCGCGAGGCGACGCGCGGCGGATTATGGTCATCGTTTTCCGTACCTGGCGCCGGAATCGAAAGCAACGTCGAGCCATACTGCGAACCGGGACACAAACCGGATGCACTGATCGGCTTACTCGGCGTGGCGAAGACGTTGCCGCAGAAAAGGCCCGCCTGATACTGCTGGTCGGGGGTCAGGTTCGAGACATCTACTGTCGTGTCCGTTCCGTTGGGACCGTTGGCGCAATTGCCTCCCGCGCAAGGAACGGCGCCCGCCACCAGTCCGCTGTCGTAGCGCCAACTGAACCCAATCCACCACGGGCCCGCCTTGCCAAATTGGTATTGCAGGTGGGTGCTTTGGTTGAACTTCTCATCGTGATCGATGCGGAACACAGTGCTTCCACTCGGTGTGGCGCCAATGCCCGCGACCTGAGGCGTGAAGAATCGAGCTGCCACGCTCGACATCACCACGTAGGCCGAAAAACCACGCCACTCGGGCATGCTGGCGCGAACGGCGTATCCCGGAATCTTCGAGCTAATCCACTCGATGGGGAAGGTGATCGGCGTGTTGCCCAGCACGCTGAAATCGAAGGCGCGATGCGTGTACTTCCAGATATATTCGGCGTCGATGGTGAAATAGCGGCCGAACGCTTGTGAGAATCCCGCGTGGAATTCGTTCCTCCAGCCGGGCCCGAGCGGCGCGGGATTGCAGGGACCAATCCTCGACATGATGTCATAGATCACCGGATCGCTGCATCCCTCGCTCGACAACACCAGATTTTCGTTGAAAGGAGTTTCCAACGTACGCGCGTAGGAAACGCGCAGCACCGTGTTCGTGGGCTTATAGTTGTACGCTACGCCAAGGCGCGGTTCGAGTTGGTTCGCGCTCGCCAGGCCATTGTAGAAATCGGCTCGCACTCCCACATTGAAGTTCCAGTTCTTCACCGTGATGCTGTCCTGGAGAAAAAGCGCCAGTTCCTTGATGTCCGCATGGCCGTAATACCGATAGCTGATGCTGGTTGGCGAATTGCATCCATCGGTGGCGGGCAGCGTCGCGGTGCGGGTGAGGTCATAGCAGCCGAGCAGCGGCACGAAGGCGGGATTCGGCGAAAGCTGGCCCTTGCACGCCGCCGGGTTGGTAATCGATGGGCCGGTGTAGGGACTGCCGTCCGCGTTCAAACAGACCGGATTATACGTGGGGTCGACGATTCCCAAGCTGTCCCGTTCTGTGAGAAAGGTGTGCTCGTACATTACGCCGGCCTTAAGATTGTGGATGCCTTTGGAAAACGTGAACGTGGGCTCCGCCCCGATGTTGGTCAGTCTGCGATTCTGCCCCACCGTTTGAAGTTGCAAGTTGGGGAGCAGGTCGGAAAATGGATCGTCGCTCGGGTAATAGTTGAATTGATCCTGACGCACCCAGCCGAGGAGATTCAATACCTTGTCGCCGCCGATGGCGCGGGTCCAGTTGGGCGCGATATTAAAAGTGCGAATCTGCGCCCGCTGGTCCGCCGGCCCCACCACCTGCCCGGTAGGCCCAATCCCGCCATTGTCAACCACGAGTCCCGACCAGGCGGTTGCCGACTGCGCATCGTAAGAGTTCGGGACCTGAAACCACGAGCGCGTAAAACTAAGATTGACGTTGATCGTATCCGACTGGCTGGGCTTGAGGTCGAGGCGGTCGAACACGTCTTCCTTGTTGCCGCGATCGTGCAGCACCCCAAACTCGGGACTATCCAGAAAGCGCCCCGTATTCATCGCGCTCGCAGCGATGAAATTGCCGATATTGTTCGATCCGAAAGCAGCGTCGAAGCCGGTGTTCGACGTCCCGAACGACCCATAACCGGCGGTCACCGAACCATGAGGCGTGGTCGTCCCTAAGCCCGAGCGCGTGGTCACGACGATCACCAGGCTTGTCTTGTCCCCGTATTCAGCCGGCGGCGCGCCTTCGATCACTTCCATCGACTGCACCGACTCGGTTGGAATCTGATTGGAAAAGACCTTGCTCTGTTGGTCGGTAATCGGCTGTCCATCCACCGAAAAGGAATTGGATGCGTGATCGCCCAAGCCGTGGAACATACCGTTGGAATCGGCTGCTACTCCCGGCGTGGCTTGCGTAACCAATGCGCTCAGCGAGGAAGACTGGCTTTCGGTCGGGAGTTTCTCGAACAGGCCGCGGTCGACATCGGTGTGGGTCACTGGATTGGTCTCGACCAGATCGGCTGCGTCCGCAGTTACCACCACGCTGGTGGACGCGGTGCCCAGTTGCAAGGTGACGTTGGCCTCTACGGGGATTGGCGAGCGCACATTCGCATCCTGCTCGCCTGGGGTGAATCCGGCGACCGAAACCGAGAGGTGATAGTTGTTATAGGGAACGTTCACGAACTGAAACTTGCCCTGGCTATCGGTCTTGGTGGTTTGACTGTAGTGCGAAACCAGATTTTGCATGGTTACGGTGGCCGCGGGAACTGCTGCGCCGGAAGGGTCAGCCACGACTCCGCGAACCGTCCCGGATGTCCCGCTGCTCGATTGTGGGTTTTCGGCCGCGTGTGCGGCCAGCGCGCACAAAACCAGACACATCAAACAAAGCGATGCGAATCTCATTCTTTCTATAGGTTGTGGGGCCTCCGCGCACGAGCCTAAAGTAATCTCGCCAGCGGGCTAGTCTTCCATGCAAGCGGACTAAACTGTTCCATGAGCGGCCACTGTGGCGACGCTTTGGCGTGGAGGCAATTGACCTCGTTATGGGGGAATCGAGGCCGGTCGTTGCGAAATATAGTCCGTTTGCGAGTTTGCCTTTGAAAACGCATGGTTCGCAAGGCGATGATGGGGAATGAGCGCGCGCCCCATGAAAACCCTGATTGTGGACGACGAGCCGATTGCGCGCCGTGTATTGGCCGAAGAACTCGAAGCGTTCCCCGAGGTGTCGTTGGCCGGCGAGGCTTCCAACGGAAAGCAGGCGCTGCTCAAGATCGCCGAGATCAGACCCGACCTTGTTTTTCTCGATCTCCAGATGCCCGTCATGAGCGGTTTTGAAGTAATCCAGAACCTGCAGTCCGCGCCTCCCCCAGTGGTGGTGATCGTGACGGCGTTCGACCAACACGCTATCCGCGCCTTCGAAGCGGGCGCGGTGGATTATCTGCTCAAACCCGTGAACGCAGCGCGCTTGCGGAAGGCGGTGGAGCGCGCGCGTTCTTTGCAGCGGCATCCTCTTGAAGCGGCCCGGGAATTGGAGCGCGTATCCGCTTCCGCAGAGGCAGTGAACCCGGCGCCGGGCCGCAAGATCGTCGGGAAGACGGGCGAGGAGTATCACCTGCTGGATGCCGACGACGTGCTGGCGTTCCAGGCCGAGCGCGAACTGGTCTGGATCATTACTGCCAAACAGCGGCTTCTTGCTACGCAATCGCTGCAGGCCATCGAACAGCGGCTCTCCGGAACGCAGTTCCGCCGCGTGCATCGCAACGCCATCGTAAACGTGAACCACGTGCGCAAGATGAGCGCGTTAAGCAGCCAGCGCTGGCTGGTTACTCTCGGCAACTCGCTCCAATTGGTGGTCAGCAAGCGTCTGGCGCACAGCATCCGCGATATCCTGCATTGGTAAGCTTACATGGCGTCGGCCTCCCGGCCTGCGCGAGACGCCTCCGCGACGTGTAAACTGTCCCAATGATCCGTACGTTAGCCTTGATCCTCCTTCTGCCTTTCGCCGCCTCCGCGCAAAGGCCCGATTGGCCCGCCATCAACGCTGAGACCCTCAAGCACTTCAGCGCGGTGGTGCAGATGGACACGCAGGATCCTCCCGGCAACGAGACCAAGGTCGTCGATTACGTGAAGAAGGTCCTCGAAGCCGAAGGCATTCCGGTGATCGTGTCCGCTAAGGAGCCCGCGCGCGCCAACCTCATCGCCCGCCTCAAAGGCAACGGATCGAAGAGGCCATTACTCATCATGGGCCACACCGACACCGTCAAAGTCGACCCAGCCAAATGGAAGTTCGGCCCGTTCAGCGCGGCGCGCGATGGCGGCTATATCTACGGACGCGGCACGATCGACGACAAAGACAACATGACCGCGGGCATGATGACCATGATCCTGCTCAAGCGCTTCAACGTACCGCTCGATCGCGACGTGATCTTCGTCGCCGAAGCCGGCGAAGAGGCCGCGACGAGTATGGGCATCGCTCATTTGGTCGATCAAAACTGGGCCGATATCGAAGCCGAAATCTGCCTAGCCGAAGGCGGCGGCGTGGTCCGCCGTGCGGGCGAAGCCCGCTACGCGCTCATCCAGACCGTCGAGAAACTCCCGCGCGGAGTCGAACTCGTCGCGCACGGCGTCTCGGGCCACGGATCGCGTCCCTTGCGCACTAATCCCATCCTGCATCTCTCGCGCGCCGTTGAAAAGATTTCGATGTGGGATCCGCCCATGCGCTTCAGCGACACCACCCGCTACTACTTTGAAAAGCTGGCCGGCGTGAGCAGTCCCGAACTGGCCGCGCGCTACAACGCGCTCTTCGACCCCGCCAAATCTGCCGCCGCGCGCGAGTATCTCGCCGAGAACGAGCCCGGCCATTACTCGATGCTGCACACTTCGATTTCGCCCAACATGATTTCGGGCGGCTATCAGACCAATGTGATTCCCTCTGAAGCTCGCGCCACGCTTGACATACGCGCCCTCCCCGACGAAGACATGACCAAGTTTTATGAACTGATGCGCCAGGTGATCGACGATCCGTCCGTCGAGATCGTGCCCAATACGCGAAATAGCCGCCCGATCGCCCCCGCCTCGCGCATCGATGGCGAAACTTTTCGCATCATCGAGGCCGCCAACCGCAAAGTCTACAACACCATCACCATCCCGCAGATGAGCACCGGCGCGACAGACATGGCGTATCTGCGCGCGAAGGGCGTCCAATGCTACGGCATCGGACCGATGACCGACGAAGAAGACGGCCCCAAAGGCTTCGGCGCGCACAGCGACCAGGAACGCATTCCGGAAGAAGGGCTCTACAAGTTCGTGCAGTTCAACTGGGAAGTTGCGACGGCGCTGGCGGCATCGGTCAAACGCTAGTTATCGCCAGCCCCCGGCGTGTGACATAATAGCGTTTCCAGATCCCATGCCAATCACCCGGCGAGCCGCGATTCTCGGCGCCGGCGCGCTGCCGGCGATCCAAATCGTCCAGTCTCAGCCGCGCCCCAAGTTCATTGCTGTCTCCAGCGCCAACCGCAATAACGGCGGCCTCAACGCCGTCTCCAAAGCGGTCGAAGTAATGAAATCCGGCGGCGATACGCTCGACGCCGTTATTCAAGGCGTCAACATAGTCGAACTCGACGTTCGCGACGATAGTGTCGGCTATGGCGGCCTGCCCAATGAAGATGGCGTGGTCGAACTCGACGCCAGTTGCGTCCACGGTCCTACCCGCCGCATGGGGGCGGTGGGCGCGCTGCAAAATATTAAGACGCCATCGAAGGTCGCCCAGCGCGTGATGCTCGATACGGACCACATGTTCCTGGTTGGCGCCGGAGCGCTCAAGTTCGCCAAATTCGAGGGTTTCCCTGA
This sequence comes from Bryobacterales bacterium, assembly GCA_963763545.1. Lineage (GTDB taxonomy): Bacteria > Acidobacteriota > Terriglobia > Bryobacterales > Bryobacteraceae > PALSA-243. The sequence continues at coordinate 90,535 of CAVXPE010000034.1, read as the reverse complement.
AGACAACCTGCTCACCGAATCTTCGCGCCTGAAATGGCTGGTGTGGAAGCGCATGATGCGCGATCCGGATGGCCACAGCAATTGGGGTCCCGGGGTTGACGCCCCTCCAGCCGCGCAGAAGAAGGGCTTGCAGGGATCCATCGACCAACTTAAGCGGGAGTTCCCGCTCGCCAGCGAGGCCCTTCTCGCGGAGGCCATTCATGATGCCATCCATCCGCCGCACGGCACCATCAATTGCATCGCCATGAATGAAAAAGGCGAGATGTCGGCCGTCACCACCACCAGCGGAATGGCGTGGAAGCTCGCCGGACGGGTGGGGGATTCACCTATCATCGGCGGCGGTCTCTGGCTAGATCAGGATGTCGGCGGCGCCGGATCCACCGGACGCGGTGAGGAGAACCTGCGCGTTGCCGGCGCGCATACCATTGTCGAGAATATGCGCCACGGCATGTCGCCGCGGGACGCCGCGCTGGATTGCCTCAAGCGCGTTGCGCGTAATTTCGATAACGATGAAAAACGCCTGGCGGCGATCGACATTCAGTTCTATGTTTTGCGCAAGGACGGCGCCTATTGCGGCGCATCCTTATGGAACAAAGCGCAGTTCGCCGTCTGTACCGAAGGCCCCGCGCGGCATGAGAGTTCGGTCTTTCTCCTGGAGCGAAAAGGGTGATGAACGAAATCTCACAAAAAAGATGAGATTTGCCAGTGGATTCGTTTACAATAATTCTTCTCAGATCGGGTGGTTGGTTTCGAGTGCTGCTTTCTTCCTGAAATGCGACTAATCTTAGCTGTATTCGTCGAAATGGGGCGCGTCTGACATGCCCCAGATTTTTCATTACAGTGCGAACTATTGGGCGCGGGCTTCCATTGTCGGCATTGTGTGCCTGGTGGGATTTGTGGCGTGGGCCGGCTACACCATCGATCGCGGCTCATACGAGACGCGTCAGCTCCAGTCTCGCGAACAACCGGTCCCTTTCAGCCACGCACATCACGTCGGCGCGTTAGGCATCGATTGCCGCTATTGCCATACTTCGGTGGAAGAGTCGAGTTTCGCCGGCATTCCGCCTATCAAGACCTGCATCAACTGCCATTCGCAGATCTGGAATACCAGCCCTACGCTCGAACCGGTGCGCGCCAGCTTCCGCACCGGCGAATCGATTAATTGGACTAGGGTTCACGATCTGCCCGATTTTGTGTATTTCAACCACAGCATTCACGTCAGAAAAGGGGTCGGCTGCGAGAGTTGCCACGGGCGGGTGGACAAAATGCCGCTGATGTGGAAAGCGAACTCGCTCGAAATGAGTTGGTGTATCGATTGTCACCGCAACACCCAGCGGGTCTTGCGGCCTCTCGACCAGATCACCACTATGGGCTACGTACCCGATGGTGACCAGGAAGAGATCGGACGCCGCCTCCAGGCCGAATACCACACCCCTGACGTACGCATACTGACAAGCTGTTCTACGTGCCACCGATGAGCGAACTACGCAAGAAACTGGACCTCGCCGCAGCTCGCGCGCGGCTCGATGGAACGCGAGGCAAAGAGTATTGGCGCAGCCTCGACGAACTCGCCGCCACCCCCGAATTTCAGGACCTCCTGGAGCGGGAATTTCCACGTCAGGCTGTCGGATGGGCCGACGATGAAGACCCCGTCGAAGGCCGCCGTAATTTTCTCAAACTGATGGGCGCCTCGCTGGCTCTGGGCGGATTGGCCGCGTGTACGCGCCAGCCCACCGAGCACATCGCGCCATATATCCAACAGCCCGAGGAACTGATTCCCGGACGCCCGCTGTTCTACGCCACGCAGACCGCGCTCAGCGGCGTCTCCACCGGCATCTTGGCCGAAAGCCACGAAGGCCGGCCCACCAAGATCGAAGGCAATCCGGAGCATCCCGGCTCCATGGGTGCCTGCGACCCTTATTCGCAGGCCTCCGTGCTTCAGCTATACGATCCCGATCGCTCCCGCGCGCTCACCTTCCAGGGAGAAGTCGCCACGTGGGGCGGGTTCTACAGTAATTTGCGCGGCTTGCTGGCCGATCAGCAGACGAAGCAGGGTGCGGGCATCCGCATCCTCACTGAGACCGTCGGTTCACCCAGTACGGCCGATCTGCTGAACACCATCAAGACGCTCTATCCGCAGTCGAAGTGGCATCAATGGGAACCCGCCGGGGCGCATAGCGCCCGCGCCGGCGCGATGCAAGCCTTTGGCTCGGCCGCCGCGACGCATTACAACTTTCTGAACGCGAACGTAGTGGTGTCGCTCGATAGCGATTTCCTAGCCAGCGGTCCTGCCTGGCTGCGCTACGCCCGCGAGTTCTCCGCCAAGCGGCGCGTTGTGGGCGATCAGAAGACCATGAACCGGCTGTACATGGTGGAACCAAACCCTACCGCAACCGGATCCAAGGCCGATCATCGTTTCCCCATGCGCGCATCGGAGGTGGAGAGTTTCGCTTTCTCGCTGGCCGGGCAATTGGGCGCCGGCGGAATGGCGGCGGGGTCCAATCCGAAGTTCAGCCCCTGGATCACCGCCATCGCCCGCGATCTCCAGACAAATAAGGGCGCAAGCCTCGTCATTGCCGGCGACCAGCAACCGCCGGCCGTGCACGCTCTGGCGCATGCCATGAACGCCGCTCTTGGTAACGTCGGCAAGACGGTCTTCTATACCGATCCGATCGAGGCCAATCCCGTCGACCAGGTAGCTTCGTTGAACGAATTGCTCGCCGATATCGATTCGGGCGCCGTAGAGTTGCTCCTGATCGTGGGCGGTAACCCGGTTTTCAACGCGCCGGTGGAGTGGAACGTCGGCGAGCGGATCAAAAGGGCGAGGCTGCGTATGCACCTCAGCCTCTTCGAAGACGAGACTTCGGAACTCTGCCAATGGCGCCTGCCCGAATCGCATCCTCTCGAGTGCTGGGGCGATGGACGGGCCTACGATGGCACGGTCACTTTGCAACAGCCGCTGATCGAGCCGCTCTACGGCGGACGCGCGGCCAATGAAATTCTGGCCATGTTCACCGATGTCCCGCTGCGCGGCAGCATGGATATCGTGAAGGGCTATTGGGCCGGTCAACATAAAGGGGCCGATTTCGAATCCTGGTGGCGCCTCTCGGTCCATAACGGCCTGATCGCCGATTCATCGCTGCCTACCAAGTCTCTTACCGCCAAATCGGCCGTGCAGCCCAGCGCTGCGGCCGTTGCTTCTAATCTGGAAGTAGTCTTCCGCCCCGATCCGGCCATCTATGATGGCCGTTTCGCCAACAACGGCTGGTTGCAGGAATTTCCGAGACCGGTCACGAAGTATACCTGGGACAACGCCGCGATCATTAGTCCGGCTACGGCCCATATGCTGGATGTGGATACCGGCAACATGCTCCAGCTAACGTATGCCGGCCGTTCGCTCAACGCGCCGGTTTGGATTCAGCCCGGTCACGCCGATGACTGCGTTACCCTTCATCTGGGCTACGGGCGTACCAAGGCGGGCCACACCGGAACTGGCGTCGGCTTCAATCCGTATGGCCTGCGGCAGTCACGGGCACTGTGGCACGATGGCGGCCTCGAAGCGAAGAAGATCGGTGGGTCTTATATCCTCGCCTCGATGCAGATGCAGCACCTGCTGGATACCCGGCGCGGCATCATTCAAGGCGGAACGCTCGCCGAATACATCAAGAATCCCGAATCGATCCATGAGGGTTTCGAAAACCCGGCAAAGGATATGACGCTCTACCCCGACTGGAATCGGAAGACTGGCTATGCCTGGGGTATGACGATCGATCTCAACGCCTGCACCGGCTGCGATGCCTGCATTATCGCCTGCCAGGCGGAGAACAACATCGCCGTGGTGGGTAAAGACCAGGTTTATCGCGGCCGCGAAATGCACTGGATCCGCGTCGATTCCTACTACAACGGGTCGCTCGAAAACCCGCAGATTCACAATCAGCCCGTTCCCTGCCAGCAGTGCGAGGATGCGCCCTGCGAGTTGGTTTGCCCGGTGCAGGCCACAAACCACAGCGCGGAAGGCCTGAACGATATGGTCTACAACCGCTGCGTGGGCACGCGCTATTGTTCCAATAACTGTCCGTACAAAGTGCGCAGGTTCAATTTCTACCTCTATTCCGATTTCGAAACTCCCAGTCTGAAGCTGCTCAATAACCCCGACGTGACGGTGCGCAGCCGGGGCGTGATGGAAAAGTGTACCTATTGTGTGCAGCGCATCAATCACGCAAAGATCGACGCCGAGAAGGAAAACCGCACGGTGCGCGACGGCGAGATCCAAACCGCCTGCCAAGCCACCTGTCCTACCGAGGCGATCATTTTCGGCGACATCAACGACCCGAACAGCCGTGTTTCGAAGCTTAAGGCGGATCAGCGCAACTACTCGCTGCTGGGGGACATCAATACGCGGCCGCGGACGACATATTTAGGACCTCTGCGAAATCCAAACCCGGAGATTGAGGCTTAAGGCGAAACATGCCAACTGAAGAAGAAGTATTAGACCGGCAGCCGGCAACCAAGAAAGACATTCTCGGCGCCGGCTACACGTTCGATATCGTTACCGATCAGATCTCGAACGTAGTGCTCAAGGGCAAGATGCCCCTGCTCTGGTACGGATGCATTGCGGCGGGCCTGGCGCTGGTCGGCGTCCTCGGGTTAGTGGTGACGCTGTTGTTCGCCAAGGGCGTCGGCATCTGGGGTATCCGCATTCCGGTCGGCTGGGGATGGGCCATCACGAATTTCGTGTGGTGGATCGGTATCGGCCACGCCGGCACGCTGATCTCGGCGATTCTTTTGCTGCTTAATCAGGAATGGCGTAATTCCATCAACCGCTTCGCGGAGGCCATGACGTTGTTTGCCGTGGCCTGCGCCGGCATGTTTCCGCTCTTGCATATGGGCCGTCCCTGGATCTTCTATTGGATGTTTCCGTATCCCAACGCCATGGGAATTCAGCCGCAGTTCCGCAGTCCGCTGGTGTGGGACGTGTTCGCGGTTTCCACCTACGCAACGGTTTCGCTGCTGTTCTGGTTCGTTGGTCTTCTGCCCGATCTCGGGACCTTGCGTGATGGCGCGAAGAACCCTGCGTTGAAGGTGATTTACGGCATACTTTCCATGGGTTGGCGCGGTTCGGCGATGCATTGGGTTCACTGGGAAACAGCGTGCCTCTTGCTCGCGGGTCTTGCAACGCCGCTAGTGCTTTCGGTGCATACGGTGGTGAGCTTCGACTTCACCATCGCCATCGTTCCCGGATGGCACAGCACGTTCTTCCCACCCTACTTCGTCGCTGGCGCCATCTATTCCGGGTTCGCCATGGTGCTGGCGCTGGCCATTCCGCTGCGCTCCGCCTTCCACCTGAAGGGTCTGATTACCGACAAACACCTGGATAACTGCGGCAAGGTCATGCTGGCGACGGGTTTGATCGTGGCTTACGCTTACATCATGGAGACGTTCACCGCCTGGTACAGTGGCAGCGTCTACGAGCAGCAGGCATTCTGGAACCGTATGACAGGACCATATGCCGGTTACTATTGGTTCCTTCTGACCTGCAACATCGCTGCCCCGCAAGCGCTGTGGTTCAGGAAAATCCGGCAGAGTCCGGGATGGCTCTTCGCCTGGTCGATCATTGTGCTGATCGGCATGTGGCTCGAGCGTTTCGTGATTATCGTGAGCAGCCTGGCGCAGGATTATCTCCCTTCGTCCTGGGGCCTCTTCCACGCCACCCGTTGGGACGTGGCTACCTACGTCGGCACACTTGGTTTCTTCACACTCGCATTCTTCCTCTTCGTGCGCGTTCTGCCGTCGATTTCGATGAATGAGGTCCGCATGTTGCTTCCCCAGGCCAAAGTGGAACATGAGGAGGCGCATGTCGAGTAATTCCTACGCGCCGCACGGAATCCACGGCGTGATGGCCGAATTCGAAACGCCCACCGATTTGGTGCGTGCGGCTGAGGCCGCATCGCACCGCGGCTATCGTAAGATGGAAGCCTATACGCCGTTTCCTATCGAGGAACTCCACCATGCGCTCGATCTGCCCAAGAGCAAGTTGCCGCTGATTGTACTGTTGGGCGGCATTTGCGGCGGGCTCACGGGATTCGGCCTACAGTGGTACATCACGGTTTACAACTTTCCGACCAATATCGGCGGGCGTCCACTGTTTAGCTGGCCTTCTTACATCGTGATTACCTTCGAGTTGACGGTTCTGTTCGCGGCCATCGCCGCGACCTTCGGTCTGCTGGGTTTGTGCGGGTTTCCGACGCCGTACCATCCGGTCTTCAACGCGCCCGGTTTTGAGCGCGCGACGCGCGACGGCTTTTTCCTGTGCATCGAGTCGCACGATCCGCTCTTCGACGTGGAAGACGCCAAGAAATTCTTGAAAGGACTCGATGCAAAGGGGGTATCCGAAGTTGCCAATTAACCCCCTGTGGCGCAGGACTGCTGGCCTTGGCACGCGCGGAAAGCGCGCGGTCGTCCTCGCTACAACGCTTCTGTCCGTGGTCGCCTTCTCCGCCTGCCGGCAGGACATGCACGATCAGCCGAAGTACATTCCGCTTCGCCCCAGCAGTTTCTTCGGCGACGGCCGTTCCGAGCGCCCCTTGATTGAAGGAACCGTGGCGCGCGGGCATCTCGACGACGACAACGCTTACTATACTGGCCGCGGCCCCGACGGCAAGTTCCTCGATGAGTTCCCCTTCCCAGTCACCAAGTCCGTGATGGAACGCGGACAGGACCGCTTCAACGTCTACTGCGCCCCCTGTCACGACCGCCTGGGAAATGGCGATGGCAAGATCGTCCGGCGCGGCTACCGCCATCCGCCGTCATATCACATCGACCGCCTGCTACACGTCCCTAACGGCTATATCTACGACGTGATCACCAACGGCTTCGGCGCCATGCCGGACTACGCCGCGCAGATCCATCCCACCGACCGCTGGGCTATCGTGGCCTACGTGCGCGCGCTGCAACTGGCTCAAAACGGCAAGATCGACGACGTCCCGGCTGATCAGCGCGGGGCGCTCAATCAGGAGGCGGGTCAATGATCGCCGAGCGCGTCGACTTCCGCGTTTCCCCCGAACTGGAAAGCAACCTCAAATCGCTGCGCGTTAAAGCGGGCGCCGTTGGCATCATTTTCCTCATTCTCACGGCGATCGGCGCCTTTACCGATCAGGCGCAATTCTTTCGCTCGTATTTGTGGGCGTTTGTGTTTTGGGTGGGCCTATCGCTCGGTTGCATGGCGTGGCTGATGACGCAATATCTTTCCGGCGGCGCCTGGGGCGTAATGACCCGGCGCGTGGCGGAAGCCGCTTCCAAGACCATTCCCATCTGGCTGGTATTGTTCATACCATTGATTCTCGGCGTCCACTCTCTATACAACGGGAGTTGGGCGAATCCGGATGTCGTGGCCAAGGATCCGGTTCTGCAGCACAAAGCCGCCTATTTGAACGTGAATTTTTGGATCCTTCGGGCGTACATCTACATGGTTGGATGGTCGCTTCTCGCGTTCTTGCTGAACCGCTGGTCGGATCGCGAAGACCGCGAGGGTGGCGTAAGACCGCGTGAGCAGATGGCAAAGATTTCCGCCCCCGGTCTGATCTTCTGGGCTTTCTCCGTGACCTTCATGTCCACCGATTGGGTAATGTCGGTGAACGCGCACTGGTTCTCCACCATGTTCGGCCTGCTGTTCGTCGCGGGACAGGGACTGTCCTCGCTCGGCTTCATCATTACAGTGATGGTGATGCTGTCGAAAACGCGGCCCATGTCGGATCTCATCACCAAGCGGCACATGCACGATCTGGGTAAGCTGTTGCTCGCCAATGTAATGGTGTATGCCTATTTTTCGTACTCGCAATTTTTGATTACCTGGGCGGGAAACCTGCCGGAAGAGATACCCTGGTATAAGCACAGATTGCAGGGCGGCTGGGAAATCCTTGGCTTTGTTCTCGTGATTGGGCACTTCGCTCTCCCGTTCGCGTTGTTGCTGTCGCAGGATTTGAAGAAGAATTTCAAAATGCTGCGCGCGGTAGCGGTGTTGCTCATACGTAATGCGGCTGTTGGGAGTATTTTGGGAAACGGTTCCCGAGTTCTTCCCCGACCGCATCCAGGTCAGCTGGCTGGATTTCACTGCGCCGATCGGTCTGGGCGGCCTGTGGCTGGCACTTTTTCTTACGAACCTGTTGAAGCGGCCGCTGATTCCGCCGAATAACCCGCATCTGGAGGAGGCATTGGCGCATGGCAGAAAATGAACACGAGCGGAACGTAGAACAATTCACGCACGGCGGTTCGCCGCCGCGCATCCAACCGGATCTGAACGTTCCCGAAAATCGCCACGAACATCGCGACATCAATGTATTCGCGCTGGGCAAGTTCGCCATTGGGTTAGTCATCGTCACCATTTTCTGCGTTGGTCTGGTGGCTGGAGTGTTCCAATATCTGCTCCACCGTGAAGGTGGCATTCCGGCGTCGCGCATGGAAAATCCCGCTCAGGATGCGCGACAGCTTCCGCCTGAGCCGCGTCTCGAGGAAACGCCGAATCTCGATTTGCAGGAAATGCGCGCTGCGGAACAGAAAATTCAAAGCAGTTATGGCTGGCTCGACCAATCGGCTGGCATTGTGCGTCTGCCCATCGACCGGGCTATGGATTTGGTAGTGCAGCGGGGTCTTCCGGCGCGCGCGCAGTCCGGCATCCAGTCGGCCGCGGCCAGCATTAGTGTGCCGACGGCTTCAGGCCTGGGTCCGATAATGCAGCAAACGGGTGGACCGTTGGCGCCCCAGATCCAAAAAGGCGGCATCGCGCAGGAGGCAGGTAAGTAGCATGTTGCGATATGTCATTCCCGCCGTCGTGGTCTCGGCCCTGGCTACGCAAGCACAGCCAGGGCAACCCGCGCCACCGCAGCAAACGTATAGCATGCAGGACAGCAACCTCAAGCCTGCGCTCCCCGGAGCCCTCAAAGGCGTCGGCATCGATCAACGACTTGACGCGCAGATCCCTCTGAATCTCACTTTCAAGGATGAAGCCGGCCGCGCCCTGCCCTTGTCGACATTCTTCACATCGAAGAAGCCAGTCGTGCTGGCCCTGGTCTACTACCGCTGCCCCATGCTGTGCACGCGAGATTCTCAATGGACTCGAGGGCGCGCTCAAAGCCGTGTCAGTTCAACCCGGGGCAGGATTTCGAAGTTGTCGCGGTGAGTTTCGATCCCAAGGACACGCCCGAGATCGCCGCCGCCAAGAAGAAAATCCTACCTGCAGCGCTATAACCGCCCCAACACCGCCAACGGCTGGCATTTTCTGACGGGCGATGAAGCCAATATCAAGGCGCTTACCGACGCCGTCGGATTCCACTATAATTACGACCCTGCCACCGATCAGTTCGCCCACGCCAGCGCGATAATGATCGCGACGCCCGAAGGCCGGCTCTCGAAATATTTCTACGGCGTGGAATATTCGGCGCGCGACTTGCGCCTGGGCCTGGTGGAGGCTTCGGCCAATAAGATCGGCACGCCGGTCGATCAGATTCTGCTGTTCTGTTTTCATTACGACCCCGCCACCGGTAAGTACGGCGCCTTGACCATGACTTCGCTGCGCGTCGCCGGGGCCGGTTTCGTGTCGATCTGCGGAGCCTTCTTGTTCGTGGCCTTCCGCCGTGACGCGCGCGCCAAACACACTTTGAGGCGGGCTGGATAGTTCGAGATGGGATCTTCACTACCTCTATTTCCGGATCAAGCGTCCAATTTCGCGAGCGAAGTGGATCTCTTGTATCTCTTCTTCGTGGTGGTCACGGCGGTGTTCTCGGTGGGCATCTTCGCCGCCGTCTTCTATCTTCGCCGTCAAATACCGGCGCCAGTCCGATACCGAAATCCCGGTGGCGACGCATACCGGCATGCTGCTCGAAATCGTCTGGAGCGTCATCCCCTTCGGCCTCACCATGGTCATGTTCGGCTGGGGCGCGAGCATCTTCTTTAAGGAGAGCCGCCCGCCGGACGACGCCATGCAGATCTACGTTGTCGGCAAGCAGTGGATGTGGAAGATCCAGCATCCCGAAGGCCAGCGCGAGATCAACGAGCTGCACATGCCCGTCGGGCGCGCCGATCAAGCTGACGATGACGTCGGAAGACGTGATCCACAGCTTCTTCATCCCGGCGTTCCGCACCAAGCAGGACGTGGTGCCCGGCCGCTATTCCACCATCTGGTTCATGCCAACCAAGCCCGGCAAGTATCATCTGTTCTGCGCCGAATATTGCGGAACCAAGCATTCCGGCATGATCGGCTGGGTCTACGTGATGGAGCCGGACGAGTATCAGGAATGGCTGAACGGCGGCGCGGCCATGGGGTCGATGGCCGAAAAAGGCGGCAAGCTATTCGACGACCTGGCGTGCGCCAACTGCCACAAACCGGATGGCTCGGGCCGCTGCCCCTCGCTGGTCGGCCTCTACCGCCAGCACGTGCAACTCGCCGACGGCCGCGTGATAACGGCCGACGAAGCCTACATGCGCGAATCGATCTTGCAGCCCGACGCCAAAGTCGTGGCGGGCTTTCAGCCGCTCATGCCCACCTTCCAGGGACTGGTCAACGAGGAGGGCGTGGTGCAGTTGGTCGAGTACATTAAATCGCTTTCGCCACCGCCGGGAACCGGCGCGGCCCCCGTGAATATTTCCACCCCCTCGGGTGAGTTCAAGCAGCTTCCCCCGGGCATGGCGCAGCCAGGCGGCGCTCCCGCAGTACCGCAGAAACGTTAGAGCTTATGATTACCGCGGCCGTACAGCAACGAGAGAATTACTTAACGGCGAGGCTATGGCCTCAAGTCGTGGCTCCTCACCAAGGACCACAAGCGGATCGCCCTGCTGTATTTCTTCACCATCACGGTGTTCTTCTTCCTCGGCGGCGTCTTCGCGTCGCTGATCCGCATCGAGTTGATCACGCCGCAGGGCGACCTCGTGTCGTCCGAGACCTATAACAAGCTGTTCACCATGCACGGCGTGATCATGGTGTTCTTCTTCCTGGTGCCATCCATCCCCGCCACGTTGGGCAATTTCTTCCTGCCGATCATGATCGGCGCGCGCGACCTGGCATTTCCCGCGCATCAACCTGCTGAGCTGGTATCTGCTGATCATCGGCGGCGGGTTTGCCCTTTTCGCCATGTTCGCCGGCGGCGTCGATACCGGCTGGACCTTCTACACGCCCTACAGCACTACGTATTCGAATACCTGGGTGATCGCCACCGCGGTGGGCATCTTCATCGCCGGCTTCTCCTCGATTCTCACCGGACTGAACTTCATCGTCACCGTGCACCGCATGCGCGCCCCGGGCATGACTTGGTTCCGCATGCCGCTGTTCGTCTGGGCGAACTACGCCACGGCGCTGATCCAGGTTCTGGGCACGCCGGTTCTGGCCGTCACCCTCGTGCTGGTGTTCTGCGAGCGCGCTCTTCCACATCGGCATCTTCGATCCGGCGCTGGGCGGCGACCCGGTGCTGTTCCAGCACCTCTTCTGGTTCTATTCGCATCCGGCCGTGTACATCATGGTGCTGCCCGGCATGGGCGTGATCAGCGAGCTGATTTCCACCTTCTCGCGCAAGCCGGTTTTCGGCTACGGCTTCGTGGCCGCTTCCAGCCTTTCCATCGCCGTGATCGGCTTCCTGGTCTGGGGCCATCACCTGTTCGTCAGCACCCAGTCGGTCTACGCCGGCATGGTGTTCTCGTTCCTCAGTTACTTCGTGGCGATTCCTTCGGCGATCAAAGTCTTCAACTGGACGGCAACTCTCTATAAAGGTTCGATATCGTTTGACACGCCGATGCTCTACGCATTCGGCTTCATCGGGCTGTTCACCATCGGCGGGCTGACCGGCCTCTTCCTGGCCTCGCTCGGCCTCGACGTTCACGTGACCGACACCTACTTCGTCATCGCGCACTTCCACTACGTCATGGTGGGCGGCACGATCATGGCGTACATGGGCGGCCTGCACTACTGGTGGCCGAAAATGACGGGCCGCATGTATCCCGATGGATGGGCCAAGCTCTCCGCGCGGCATCATCTTCCTGGGCTTCAACCTGACCTTCTTCCCGCAGTTCATTCTCGGCTACCTGGGGATGCCGCGCCGCTATCACGCTTATCCCGATGAGTTCCAGGTGCTGCACGTGCTTTCCAGCGCGGGCGCGTCGGTGCTGGCGGTCGGCTACCTGATGCCGGCGATCTATTTCGGCTGGTCGCTGAAATACGGACCCGTGGCGGGCGCCAATCCCTGGGGCGCGACCGGGCTCGAGTGGAAGACCGCTTCGCCGCCGCCCGCGCACAATTTCGACGAGATCCCGATTGTGACCCACGAGGCTTACGACTACACCACCGTGGAGGCCGAAGTTGAATAGAGCTGAGCCACACGTCACGCGCAGGGCGAAGAGGAGACATCGCCCTCGCGCCTTGCGCGAACAGTTCGATACCGCCGATCAGCAGAGGGATGCCTCGACGCTCGGGATGTGGATCTTCCTCATCACCGAAGTCATGTTCTTCGGCGGCATGTTCCTGGCGTACAGTATCTACCGCACGAAGTATCCCGAAGTCTTCGCGGTCGCCAGCACCAGCCTGAACGTGTACATCGGCGCCGCCAACACGGTCGTGCTGCTGTGCAGCAGCTTCACCATGGTGCATGGCGGTGCGCGCCTCGCAGCTGGGAAAGCAAAAGGCGCATTGTCGGTTGGCTGATCTTTACCCTGATTCTCGGCATCACCTTCCTGGGCGTCAAGGCTTACGAGTGGAACGAGAAATTTGAACTGCACCACGTCCCCGGCTTTGCCAATTTCCACCTGAACGGGGTCGGAACAAGCAGGGCGCAGCGCAGATCTTCTTCTCGCTGTACTTCGCCATGACCGGCCTGCACGCCCTGCACATGGTGGTCGGCGTCGGCATTCTATCTTGGCTCGATTTGGGCGTCGAAAAGGGCAAGTTCACGGGCGGTTATATGACGCCGGTTGACATCTCCGGCCTCTACTGGCACTTCGTCGATATCGTCTGGATCTTCCTTTTCCCGTTGCTGTATTTGATCGACCGGCACCTGAAATAGCTATGACTACCGCTCATACGCCGACTACTGCTCACACGCCTCACATGGATTCCGTCAGGACCTATCTCGCGGTCTTTCTGGCGCTGATCGCGGCCACGGTGATCACCACGGCTGTCGCTTTTGTCGATCTCGGCGCATTCAGCGTGAGTCGTGGCGCTGGCGATCGCCGTCTGCAAGATGCTGCTGGTGGCGCTGTTCTTCATGCACGTGCGTCACAGCGCCAGGCTGACTCAGGTGGTCCTGTTTGGAGGCCTTCTGTGGTTCGGCATTCTGATGGGCATGACGTTCATCGATTTCAGCTCGCGAACCTGGATGGGCGTCCCCGGCCGCTAGTTGCCCTAATCCTTCTACTAGTCAGGTACTATTGTCCGCCTCAAGCGGATGCGATATGATGTTCGCGGGTGAGGTTGCCGGGACATTGGCAGTCCCGGCAACCAGCTTTCATCCTAGCGTCCCTTCGGGTACGTGAGAACGAAGCGGAGTGATCTCCAAACGAGAACAATCCTCACACGCAAGGTGGGCATTGAACTTCACCCCCTTCACAGCGCTCAAGATTCGCGGGATGCGCCGGTCGTGATCCGGCCTTCCCGCTGGAGCGCCTATACGCTCGTTCGCGGGACTGCCAGCATCTCACCAGGAGCCTGCAATTAAGTAGTGTGCCGGTGTGATTCTTCTCTCAAGAAAATTTGCCGCGCCTGAACCAGTTGCTTCACGACGCCGCGCCCTGCTAGCCTGATTCTTCATGTCTGAAGCCGTCGCTCCGCAACACGCCCCTCAATTCCGTCCATCGGGCTCTCGGCGCCAAAATGGTCGATTTCGGCGGCTGGGATATGCCCGTCCAATACTCCGGCATCATCGACGAGCACAACGCCGTCCGCAATGCCGTCGGCCTCTTCGACGTCAGCCACATGGGCGAAATCGAAATCCGCGGGCCGGAAGCCGCCAAGCTGGTCGATTTCGTCACCACCAACGACGCCGCCAAGCTCAAGACCGGCCAGGCGCACTATTCCGGCCTGCTCTACGAACACGGCGGCTTCGTCGACGACATCCTGGTCCACAAAGTCGCCGACGATCATTTCTTTCCTCTGCGTCAACGCCTCCAACCAGGACAAGGATTTCGAGCACATCCGCTCGCACAACCGCTTCGACGCGCGAAGTGGATTTCGCCGGCGACCGCTATGCGCAGCTCGCCATCCAGGGCCCGAACGCGCCGCGCCACGCTGCAGAAACTGACGCCGGTGGATCTCGCGGCGATCAAGTATTACTGGTTCACCGATGGCGAAGTCTGCGGCAGTCCCGGCGCGCATCGCGCACACCGGCTACACCGGCGAAGACGGCTTCGAAATCTACGTCCCGCCCGCCGAAGCCGAGCGCATCTGGAACGAAATCATGAAGGCCGGCGCCGAATTCGGCATCAAGCCCTGCGGTCTGGGCGCGCGCAACACGCTGCGCCTGGAAGCCAAGATGGCGCTCTACGGCCACGAAATCGACGCCTCCATCTCCCCGCTCGAAGCCGACCTCGCCTGGATCGTCAAGTTCGACAAGGGCGACTTCGTGGGCCGCGACGCGCTCGTCAAGCAGAAGGAAAGCGGCCTCACGCGCAAGCTGGTGGGATTCGAAATGCGCGGCCGCGGCATCGGCCGCGATGGCTATGAAGTGTTGCTCGATGGCGCGCCCGCCGGCTGGGTCACCAGCGGCTCGCCCTCGCCGACGCTCTGCAAGAACATCGGTCTCTGCTATCTGCCCGCGGAGCACGCCGTACCGGGCAAAACCATCCAAGTCGTCATCCGCAACCAGCCGGTGGAGGCGGTGACGGTCGAAACTCCGTTTTACAAACGAGCGAAATAAACATGTATCCAGAAAATTTCCGCTACACGAAGGAACACGAGTGGGTCCACGTCGAAGGCGATACCGCCACCATCGGCATCACCGACCACGCGCAGCACGAACTGGGCGACATCGTTTATGTGGATCTGCCGAAAGTCGGCGCGCATCTCGAACAGGGCAAGACGTCTGGGCTCGGTGGAATCGGTGAAGGCCGTCTCCGACGTCTACGCGCCCGTCGGCGGCGAAGTCACGGAAATCAACGACACTGCTTGCCGATGCGCCCGAAAAGCTGAATGAAGATCCGCACGGCGCGGCCTGGCTGATCAAGCTGAAGCTCAGCGACGCCGGCGCAGGTTCAGAATCTTATGACCGCCGCCGATTATCAAACCTATGTGGGGGCCGAAAAGTAGTTGCGCTATCTTCCGAAGTCCGATTCCGAACGCCGGGAGATGCTGGACGCCATGCGGCGTTGGGTCCGCCGAAGAGTTATTCGCACATTTGCCGGAGGCGGTCCGCCTGAACCGTCCGCTGGATCTCGCGCCGGGCATCTCCGAATACGAGATCGTCGATTATTTCCGGCGCCGCGCGGCGGAAAACGCCAACGGCTATGCGTCGTTCCTGGGCGCCGGCGTCTATAACCACTACCGCCCGGTGCTGGTCGATACCGTGGTCTCGCGCGGCGAATTCCTGACGTCTTATACGCCCTATCAGGCCGAAATCTCGCAGGGCACGCTGACGACGATCTTCGAATTTCAGACCATGATCTGCCAGTTGACCGGCATGGATGTCGCCAACGCCTCCATGTACGACGGCTCGACCGCCGTTCCCGAAGCCGCCATGATGGCCGTGCGCGCCACCGGAAGGGACGCGTGCTGGTCGCGAAGATCGCGTGCATCCCGAGTATCGCGAAGTGCTGCGGACCTATGCCAAGCATCAGGGCATGCCGGTGGAGGAATTCGGCTACGATGCGGACGCCGGCACCATCGACCTGGAAGACCTGGAGCGCCAGATGGACGGTCTCACCGGCGCCGTCATCGTGCAATCGCCCAACTTCTTCGGCATCGTGGACCAGGTGAAGGCCGCCGCGGAGATCGCGCACAAGCACGGCGCGCTGCTGGTCGTCGTGTTCACCGAAGCCGTGTCGCTGGGGCTTCTCGAGCCGCCGGCCGATGCCGATATCGTGGCCGGCGAATTGCAATCCTTCGCCATCTCGCCGAGCTACGGCGGACCGTTCGCCGGCATCATCGCGACCAAGGAAAAGTTCATCCGCCAGATGCCCGGCCGCCTGGTGGGCCAGACCACCGATTCGCGCGGCAACCGCGCTTTCTGCCTGACGCTTGCCACGCGCGAGCAGCACATCCGCCGCGAAAAGGCGACCTCGAACATCTGCACCAATCAGGCGCTGATCGCGCTCATGGCCACCGTCTTCATGACGGTCTACGGCAAGGAGGGGCTGCGCGAACTGGCCAGCAGAACCTCGCCAAAGCGCACTATCTGGCCGGCAAAGTGCAAGCCGCGCTTCACCGGCCAGTTCTTCAACGAATTCGTGGCCCGCGTGGAGAAACGCCCGAAGAGATCAACAAGGCCTTGCTCAAGAAGAAAATCATCGGCGGCCTGCCGCTCGGCCGCTTTCTATCCGGAACTGGCCGACTCGCATGCTGCTCTGCGCCACCGAAATGACCAAACGCGCCGATATGGATGACGTAGGGCAGGCCCTTGGCGATGTCCGCGCCAGCCGCGAACCCGTGGAGGTGCAAGCATGATCAACAAAGTCACTCAGCACCTCTCGCAGAACGAATCGCTGCTCTTCGAGCGCAGTTCGCCCGGCAAGAAGGCCTACCAACTTCCCGAGCTCGACGTGCCCGCCGTCGACGCCGCCGAAGCGCTCGGCGCCGAAAACGTCCGCGCCGAGATCGAAGGCTTCCCCGAAGTGAGCGAAGTCGAAGCCATCCGCCACTTCACGCGCCTCTCCACCTGGAACTACGCCATCGATCACGGCATGTACCCGCTCGGCTCCTGCACCATGAAGTACAACCCGCGCATCAATGAGCTGGTGGCGCGCATCGAAGGCCTGGCCTGGGCGCATCCCTATCAGCCCGAAGCGCTGGCGCAAGGCTGCGATGGAAGTGATGGCGCAGCTCGAAGCCGCGCTCGCCGAAATCACCGGCATGGACGCCGTCACGCTGCAGCCCGCCGCCGGCGCGCACGGCGAACTGACCGGCATCCTGCTGATCCGCGCGCTGCTCGAAAAGCGCGGCAATCCGCGCAAGAAGATTCTCATCCCCGATTCCGCGCACGGCACCAACCCCGCCACCGCGGCCATCGCCGGCTATGCCATCGAGAACATCAAATCGAGCGACGCCGGCGTGCTCGACGTGAGCGCGCTCGAACACCTCGTCAACGAAGACGTCGCCGCGCTGATGGTGACCAATCCCAACACGCTCGGCGTCTTCGAAGAAAACATCGTCCACGTCGCCGAGATCCTGCACGCAAAAGGGCGCCATGCTCTACATGGATGGCGCCAACATGAACGCGCTGGTCGGCATCGCGCGTCCCGGCGATTTCGGCGTCGACGTGATGCACCTCAACCTGCACAAGACGTTCTCCACGCCGCACGGCGGCGGCGGTCCGGGCGCGGGTCCGGTGGCCGTGAAGAAGATGCTCGAACCGTTCCTGCCCATGCCGCGCCTGCGGCGCGCCGGCAAGAAGTGGGCCTACGATTACAAGCGCAAGCACTCCATCGGCCGCGTGCGCGCCTTCTACGGCAACTTCGGCGTGCTGGTGCGCGCGCTGGCCTACATCCTGGCGCACGGCGGCCCGGCCTGCGCAACGCCACCGTGGACGCGGTGCATGAACGCCATCTACATCCGCAAGCATCTCGAACCCTATTTCGATCTGCCTTACCCTCGCCCAACATGCACGAAGTGGTCTTCAGCGACGACCGGCAGGCAAAGCACGGCGTCCCCACCGGCGATATCGCCAAGCGCCTGATCGATTACGGATTCCATCCCTACACCGTGAGCTTCCCGCTGATTGTCCATGGCGCGCTGATGATCGAGCCCACCGAGACCGAAAGCAAGCGCGAGACTCGATCAGTTCATCGACGCCATGATCTCGATCGCCAAAGAAGTCGAGACCGATCCGCAGATGGTAAAGAACGCGCCCTACAGCACGCGCACCAGCCGCGTGGATGAAGTGACCGCCGCGCGCAAGCCGGTGCTGCGATGGAAGCCGGCGTAGCGCGCAGGAATGCCGGCCGCGGCCTCTGGCTGGTCCTCGGCTTTACGCTGCTGCTGCGACTTCCGTTTCTGAACCAAGCCGTTCAGGGCGACGACGATATCTACATCACCGAAGCGGCGCACGCGCAGATCGAGCCGCTGCATCCCGCCAACGTCACCTACGTCTTCCGCGGCGACGACGTCGACCTGCGCGGCCACTCGCATCCGCCGCTGAATGCCTGGCCGCTGGCGCTGCTTGTCGCCGCGTTCGGCGAGCGTGAAAGAGATTCCGTTTCACGCCGCGTACATCGTGTTCTCGCTGATCGCCGTCTGGTCCATGTGGTCGCTGGCGCAGCCGATTCTCGCCGCATCCCCTCTGGGCCACGCTGCTCTTCTGCGCCGTCCCGGCATTCGTGGTCAACGGCAATTCCTTCGAGCCCGACATTCCGTTTCTCGCCTTCTGGATGGCGTCGATCGCGCTATTCTGTCTCCGGCCGAACGGGCTGGGCGGTGGCCGCGATGGTCGTCTGCTCGCTCGAAGCCTATCAGGCCGTGTTCTTAACGCCGATCCTGGGCGGCGTGGTGCTGGTGATTGAACGGCGCGCAGGCTGGGAAGCCTGGTCCGTACTGACGCCAGTCCTGGTTCTTGCGCGGCGTCCAGCTCTTCGAGCGCCTCTCCACCGGCGCCGCTACCCGCTGCCGTGCTCACCGGCTATTTCACCCACTACGACTTCCAGGCGCTCGGCACAAGCTCCGCAGCGCCGCCGCCCTCGCGATCCACTTCTGCTTCATCGTTTTCCCCATCCTCTCCCCGGCGCCGCAATCCTCGCCTGGCGCGACCGGCGCGACCGCAATACGCAGTTCCTGCTCGCGTGGATCGCCATCTTCTTCGCCGGCGCGGTCGTCGTCTTCTTCGCCGGATCCGCGCGCTACCTGCTGCCCATCGCCGCGCCGGTGGCGCTTGCTGGCGTCGCGCCTCCGTCCGCGATGGCTCGCCCTCGGCTTCGCGCTGCAGTTGGCGCTCAGCCTCGGCCTCGCCATGGAAAACTACCATCACTGGGCCGCCTATCGCGCGCTCGCGCCAACTATCGCGCGTCTTGCGGACGGACACCGCATCTGGGTAGATGGCGAATGGGGCTTGCGCTATTATCTCGAACAGGCCGGCGCGCTGCCGCTCACCAACACGCAAACGCTTCGCCCAGGCGACATCGTGGTTTCGAGCGCCCTCGGCCACGCCGTGCCCTTCACGGCGCCGGCCACCCCCATCATGCAGGTCGGAATCCGCAGCGCCATCCCTCTGCGCATCATCGGTCTCGAAACCCATTCGGGATTCTCCGACGCCAGCGCCGGACTCTGGCCCTTCGGCATCTCGAGCGGCGTAATCGACCGCGTGACGCGCCTCCGTCATCGGCGAGCGCCACGTCACCCTCGAATTCCTACCGATCGACTGCTCCCGAGGCCCGCGAACAGATCGTCAGCGGCATCTACCCCGACCATTGGATGACGGGAACCGCCATCGTCGCGCTGAAATCCCCCGCCGAGCCGCGCAAGTTGAAGCTCGCCTTCTACCTTCCGAACGCCTCCCCTGCGCGTCGGCTGACGCTGAAACTCGATGGCCGGGAGATCGCCGCGGAGGTCTTCGGCGAACCCGGCGCCCACACGCTGGAATCCGCTCCTGTTCGCCCGCGGGCCGCCACAGCGACGGTCGAAATCTCCATTGACCCCACCTTTCCGCGCCCCCGGCGACGCCCGCGATCTGGGCGCGGTAGTGACATCGATAGGCTTCGTGCCGTAGGATGGTTACATGGGATGCGGACACGGACAAACCGGCTTCAACCAGATTTCAAACGCAATCAGCCCGAACGCGCACAAGGTCCATTGCGTGAAGTTTCAGAAGGAGATGGAGGGTCTGGACGAAATCCCCTTCGAAGGCCATCCCCTGGGACAGAAGATCTACGACAACGTGTCCAAAGAGGCCTGGAAGATGTGGGTGGAGCACATGAAGATGCTCATGAACGAGTACCGCCTCAACCTGGGCACCGCGGAAGCGCAGGAATTCCTCCTCACAGCAGATGGACAGCTACTTCTTCGGCGAGGGAGCCGCGCTGCCGCCCGATTTCGTGCCGCCGAAAGCTAAGGGGTAGCGGCATAAGCTTTCGCGTGAATGCGCGGCAGTTCGCGCGTCATCAGGCCGAATAGAACTATCGACGCGATCGCCGAGATGGACGTCCAAAAGTACATCACGATTGGCGAATTCGGCCAACTGTTCCCCACCTCGTAATACGCTCTCAGCACGGCCACCGGAATCGGATAGAGAAATGCGGCGCACGCCGCTGCCGCTCCAAGCAGCCACCATAGCCTTCGCCGCGCGGCGTAGCCCAGAAACAGCGCGACTCCCGGATATTGCATCACTTGGTAATGCGTCCACCCGACGGGCGATGCAGCCAGGGCCAGCGCCATCATCGCAGCGCTCGCGAGAGGGGCCTGGCAGGATTCAAGTTTGCCGCGAACCCTTATCGCGAGAATGACGAATCCAACCGCCAGGGTAATCAACCCAACAGCCATCGAAAGATGCCGCGCTCCAGCCGGCAACTGAAGATCCTGAAGCGTATTTCCCGTAATCCAATCGCGCGGTATCGGCTTGCCGGATTGAAAGGGCTCGGACACTCGCAGCGCGACCGCTGGAAGCGACCAGTTCACCACGGATGGCGTGCCAGCCACATAATCCACTTGCGCCGGCGCGCTTGGACCGGATGAGCAACACGCAACCATTCCCCAGGGAAGGCCAACCAGAATGAGTCCGGCTGCGGCCGCCGCAAGCATGGCGCGGAAGTCGCGCCGGAGCACGAACACCGCACAGACCACACCCGGAATCAGCTTGAGAGCGAGGCCTGCTCCAATGCACGTCCCCTGCAGCCTCGGCTTCAGTGTGTAGGCCGCCGCAAGAAGCAGGGTCAACTCGGGGCCTATTTGTCCAAGCGCGAGGCTCTCTGCCGCCGGCGCCGCCCAAGGCCCACACGATCGCGACGATGCACCCCGCCAAACGGTCGGCGCCCAAATGACGCCAGATGAGCCACGCAGCCGCGAGTAGACACGCGTGCGAAATCAGAAACCAGGCCCAGCGAGCCGGCACATATTCCAGGGCCGCAAGCGGCGTTAACGAATATGCCAGGACAGGAGGATACAGATAGCCTTCTGAGAGATAGGGCGACTCGCCGTGCGCTACATGCTGCGCGGCCAGATAATACCAGCGGAAGTCGCTGAGGCTGGCATTCGGCATTTGCTCGATGAAGGCGTCGTAAACGTACCATCCGGCGCAAAGAAGCATCACGACGGGCGCGGCGCGTGGTAACCATTTCGCTAAGCCGCTCACGCGGGAAGCGTCTCCAGCGCTGTCGCGATCTCGAATCGCAGTTTGCCGTGCGCCGCGCGTAACGCCCGCTCGACTGCCGCCGGTTCAGCTCCGCGCGCGAAAATGAATCCCAGGTAGCTCGCGCCCTCCGGCAGCGGAATCAGCCGCTGTCCCGCTTTCGCCGTGACGATCACGTCATCCACGCCCGCAGACTCGCGCGCGCGTCGTCGACGCCCGCTGCCGAATGATACACGCCGCCTTTCGGAATCGGAATCATCATCACGCCCGACGCGCCCTCTTCCAATTGCAGTCCTGAAACATCCTCGCCCAGCGCGTGCCGCAGAATCGCTTCTTCCAGCGGAACGCCGCCGGTCAATCGCAGCGCCTTCGCGCACAACCCGCCGATCGGCCGCGCGTGCGCTTCCAGCATCCACGCGCCCTCGGCGTTGTAGCGCAGTTCCGCATGCACCGGTCCGTGCCGCAGGCCCAGCGCGCGCACGGCCCGCGCCACCGTGTCCGATGATCTCGCGCTGCACGTCGTCCGATTCGCGCGACGGCGTCACGTAAATCGTCTCCTCGAAGAACGGCCCTTCGAGCGGGTCCGGCTTATCGAAAATCGCAATCGCGCGAAAGTCGCCGTTTGTCGCCAGGCCCTCCACCGCGAACTCGCGCCCCGGTATGTAGCTCTCCACCTGCAACTCGCGCTCGCCCATCTTGCGGATGCGTTCGAACGCCGTCACGAAAGCCGCCGCGATCGTCCGCGCGGATCACTCCGCGGCTGGCCGAAAGACCCAGCGGCTTGAGCACGCACGGATATGGCGCCCGTTCCGCCAATGCGCGCGCGTCTTCATCGAACGCCGCGCGAAAGAACGACGGCACGAGCATTCCCGCCGCCTGGAACATCTGCCGCGCGAGAAACTTGTCGCCGCACGCCTGCGCCGCGGCCGGAGGATGAAACGGCAGGCCGAGCAACTCCGCCGCCTGCGCCGCCAGCACGGCGGGCTTGTCGCCTACGGCAGCCACGCCGTCGAAGCGCTCATGGGCCAGCGGCGCCAACGATTCCGCTGATTCCTCGCCGTCACCGAACTTGACCGCCACCGCATGGTCGCCCCACGGATCGTCCATCACGTGGCATCGGTCGGTCGCGAGCGTGAGTTCAACGCCCAGCCTGCGCGCGGCTTCGGCGAAGACGCGAATTTGATAGCCGGTCGTGGAGGCGAAAAGCAGCAACCGTCGTGGCACGGCGTAGCCTACTTCTTCTTGAATCCGATCAACTTCAGCACTTCCGTTTGCTTATCCAACTCCGTTTTGCCGGCCGGGAATTCATTCGCCTGGAGCATCAACGCGAGGATATCGGCGTCCTGCTGCCGGCTCAACCGGCCCGGGTTGTCCTGCGGCATGGATAGCCGTATGCGCTCGAAGAGATCGCCCACGGTTAAGGTATTCCAGTTGGAAAGAAAGGCGCCGCCGACCAGCGCCGGCGCCGATTCGCCCCCGTTCAGGTCTGCGCCGTGGCAGGCGGCGCATTCCTTTGCATAGACTGCCGCGCCGCGCTTGGCTTGATCTTCGGTGTAGACTCCGTCCCAGACGGAGCGCGTGGTTTGCGCGAAGGCCGCGGCGGCTGCAAGGAAAGCAGCGCGCTTCGCGCGCTCGACAGCGCTAAGGTACCAGCCTATCAGTACCGGCGAGGACGCCTCTCATTCGGCTGCCGGCAGCGTGAACGCGATGTACTCGCCCGAATAAGGGCCGCCGCTGACCGCGACCACGATGTACTGCTTGCCGTTCACCATGTACGTCATCGGCGATCCGCTCTGCGGCGCGGGCATCAGCACCGCGCCCACCTCCTTGCCCGTGGCCTTGTCGTAAGCGCGCAGCATCGCCGCGCGGATGCTCGATGCCTGCGTGGTCATCGGTGCCGTCGCCGGCGATCACCAGCGTCTTGGTCACCAGCGTGCCGATGTTGTAGCCCGACTGGCCGGTGCGCGGAATGTCGAGGCCCTTCAGCGCGGGATTGTTGCGGATGGCGTCCGGCGTTTCGCCGTGCGCGATCTGCCAGACGATCTCGCCCTTGTCCAGATTGATCGCCGAGATGGTCGCATAAGGCGGCTTGATCAGCGGCAGTCCTTGCACGCGTCAGACCGCCTCCGCCACCGCCACCGCCTGCGGCAGCGCGCCGCGTCCGCCGCGGCCGGGAGTCGCGCGGTCGCGCGCGTCGGCAGCGGGCGAATCGGCGCCGGCGTTTTCGCCCGGGCCGGCGCGATCATGCGCACTTCCTGTCCGGCCGTGCCCGCCACGTACTCCATGTCCGAAAGTTCCTTCGGCGCCGTCACCAGGCCGATCGGCGTCAGGCAGGCGTTGCACGCAAACGCGTAGACCGTGTGCGTTTCGGGATCGTACGAGCCGCCCGGCCAGTTGGTTCCGCCGCTCGCGGTGCCGAGCGTCAGCGTCGCCAGCGGACCGTCCGAGCTTGCTCTCCACCGGCGGCGTGAACACCGGGCCGATCTTGTATTTCGCAATGATCGTCAGCGCCTGATCGCGCAGCGCGGGCGTGAAATCGATCAGATCGTCCACCGTGACGCCGTTGCGCGCGTAAGCCGGCGGCTTGGTCGGGAACGGCTGCGTGGGCGAATACCACTCGCCCGGCACGTTGCCCTTCTCGACGGGCTGCTCCTCGATGGGCCAGACCGGCTTGCCGGTCACGCGATCGAACACATAGAGAAATGCCCTGCTTGGTCGGCTGCGCCACGGCCTTGATCGGCGCGGCCATTCACGTTGATGTCGGCCAGAATCGGCGCGGAGGAAATGTCCATGTCCCACAGCGGATGGTGCACCAACTGGTAATGCCACTTGCGCTGGCCGGTCTTCAGATCGACGCAGACCAGGCTCTCGCCGAACAGATTGTTGCCCGGGCGATGGCCGCCATAATAATCGCCGGTGGGCGATTCCACCGGCAGATACACCAGCCCGAGCTGCTCATCCACCGAGATCTGCGTCCAGACGCCGGTGTTGCCGGTGTACTCGGCCGATCCGTTCAGCCAGGTGTCGTAGCCGAATCTCGCCCTTCATCGGGATGGTATGGAAGATCCACAGGCGCTTGCCGGTGCGCACGTCGAATCCGCGCACGTAGCCTTTGTTGTTGCGCATGCTCTTGGGCGTCATGCCTTCGCGGAACGCCGCGCCGACGATCACCGTGTCCTTCGCCACCACCGGCGCCGATTGCAGCCCGATCTCGCCGGTGGTCAGATCGGGCAGAATGGTCTGATCGTCGTCGAGCTTCAGATCCACCACGCCGTTCTTTGCCGAAGGAAGTCATCAGCGCGCCGGTCTTCGCATCCAGCGCGATCAGCCGGTAGCCCGGCGTGACGTAGAGAATGCGCTCCTCCTTGCCGTCGGTCCAATACGCCAGGCCGCGGCCCGAAAGCTGCCGCGGAGCGGCCGCGCCGCGCTCGCCTTCATGCTCGCCGTGCACCCACAGCAGTTCGCCGGTGGCCGCATCCAGCGCGATGGCCGCGCGCCGCGATCCCGCCGTCGCGTAGACCACGCCGTTCACCATCAGCGGCGTGCCTTCCAGCTTGTACTCGGGACGATTGCCGATGCTGTCGGTCTTGAAGCGCCAGGCGACTTCGAGCTTGCTGAAGTTGGACGCGTTGATCTGATCGAGCGGGCGGTAGCGCGAGCCCGCGAGATCGGCGCCGTAGGTGGGCCACTCGGTGTCCTTCGCGTTTTGTCCCCACAGTGGCGCGGACGATAGTAGACCGAGCGCCAGCGCGCGACGTAGCGTATCGTCTGATGCATTGTTTCTCCGTGATTTTACTTAGCGCATACTCGATTGTCAGGCCAGTTGCTTGAGCAGCGGCAACTTGGGCTTCATCGCGGCCTTCTGCTCGGTCGGTGAGATCGAGATGCGGCGGGCGCACGTAGCTCTCGCGGAATCCGTATGCCGGTGAACGCATACTTCATCTGCGCCGCGCCGCCGGGAACGCCCTGGCACGCGCAACGTGCGATTGGCCTCCTGCATCTTGTCGTAAGCGGCCTGCGACATCTTTGCCCTCGCGATGCGCCTGGAACACGGCCGCGACCTGCTTGGGAACAGATTGCCCGCCACCAGAATCGCGCCCATGCCCGCTCCCAACGCGATGGGCAGATTGTTTTCCGTGCCCGTCATCATGTTGAGCTTGGGAAACTCCTTCACGTACGCGGCGTAGTCTCCGGCGTTGCCGGTGGAATCCTTGATGCCCGCGAGATTCGGATAATGTTCCAGGTTGTGCAGCAGTTCGGGCGTGATCGGCACCGCGCTGATCCCGGGATAGTGATAGAGATTGACGGGCATCTTGGTCGCTTCGAGCACCGGCGAGTAATACTTCATCAAGCCCTTCGACGGGCGGGTTCTTGAAGTAGAACGGCGGAATGCAGAGCACGCCGTCGGCGCCGTTGGCGGCCGCGTGCGCCAGGAGCTCGATCGTCTCCGGAAGATTCGGCGTGCCCACCTGGACGATCATGCGCAGCCCCGCGCGATGCTTGAGCGCGGTTTCCGCGACCCTCTTCCGCTCGGCGACGGAGAACGACGGAACTCGCCGGTGGTGCCCAGCACCACCACGCCATCGCAGCCGCCGCTGTTTGAAGAACGGCATCATGTCGCGATACAGGCCTTCGTCGAACTTGTTTTTGTATCGCAAGGCGTCACCGCCGCGACGTAAAACTTGCCGCCCGAGCGGACGCCTCCGGTTTCCGCGGCGTTCGATGCGGCGGCCGCGAGAGCCCCCGCGCCCACGGCGCCCATAAAATTTCTGCGAGTGGATTGCAACTTAGCACCTCCTCTTTCTGCGACCAATCATGTTACACCCGCGGAGGCTGGAGGGAAGCGGGTGTCGCAGTTCACCTTCTAGGCCGCGAGCCCCGTTGCGCTTCGAGCTTCCGCCGTGCGTCGTAACGGTTTGGCTGCCCTTCGTCGAAGCGCGCCTGTCCGTTCCAGCCGTTACTTGGACGGACTATCGTTGGCCTTCAGATCGCCGAGCGAGTACTGAATGCCGGCGCGAATGTGCTCCAGCATCGGCGTCATCGCGTAGACCCTTTCGCTGTGCCCATGGCCTTCGTAGAACACGCGGCCCCGGCCTTCACGGCGAATGTAGCTGAGCGCGTAGTCGCCATCGGTGCGCGGGTCGCGCTCCTTCGCTTTATCGGCGGCGCTCATCTTGTCGTAATCGATACTCGTCAGCACGTGGACGTTCTTGCGTGAAAACGAATCCTGCGCAAACGTGTACGTCTCATCGTGAATCTCGAATCCCTGCCCGCGGAACATCTCGGTGAGCGGACTCTTCGGATCGTCGATCTTGACGGTGATCAACTGTGGATCGGACCAGTGAAACTTGAAATAGCCGCCGATCAGTCTGTTGAATTCGGCCCATTGCAGAACCGGCGCCGGCTCCGCGCCGCGTCCGCCTCCTGCAAACGCCGCGGGCGGCGGCATCACGGCGCCATTGAAACGCGCCACGAAATCCGCCCTGCTGATCTTTCCGCTCTTCTCCGTGTCCAGTTTGTCGAACCAGTTATCGGCCAACGCCGCAAACTCCTCGCGGCTCACTTTCCGGTCGTTGTTCTTGTCGCCCTGCGCCAGGAACTGAGTCGCCAGCGTGTTCGCCGTTCCGCCGCGGCCAGGCCCGCGCCCCGCGGACGTCGCTGCGGCCGACGCCGCAACGCAGTCGGTGTGATAGGAATCCGTAGCGGCGTGGATCGCCGCAATGCCCTTGCCGCCTCTCACGAAATCGAGGAAGGCCGCGCGGCGCGCCGCGGTGACCGCTGGGTCCGCATCGTCGAGGAAACAACCGGTGGTGCTATCCAGAAAGATGGCGTCGTATTGTTTCAAGTTGGCCGCGTTGATGTCGGCCGCGTCGTAACTGACCGTGGTCGACCACAAGCCGCCCTGATTGCCCAGCGCCTCCACCGTTTTCGCCGCCAGCGGAATCGAGGAATGCACGAAGCCGCCGGCGCCGGTGTGCGCCATCACCAGGATCTTACGCGGGCGCAGCGGCTTCACGCCAGCCGTGGGGGGCAATGCCGCCATCATCGCGTCGATGTCCGTCTGCTTGGCGGTCAGCGGTTGCGAATTGCCCGCCGGGTTGAAGCCGCCGCTCACCCCGCCCGCCGGCGGCGCAGGCGCGGGAAAAACAACACTCAGCCCCGCCACCAATTGATCCTGTCCCAGAGCTCCGGCCTTCGCCGAATCCCAACTCGTGAACCACGAGTCGAATGCCGATTTCATTTCGCTGCGGGTCAGCGATCCGTCCTTATCCGTATCCAGGCAGTGAAGACCGCCGGCGCTACGCCGCCTCGCCCGCCGCCGCCGCGGCCCGCTTGCGCATTAGCAGGCGCCTGCGCGTTTATTGCGCTCACGGCGATCGCGAGCGCGGCCAGGGCGCATAGCGCCGCCCAGTTCATACCGATCGATCTTTCTACTTTCATACGGTTCCTCTTAGCGTGCGACAGAGCATGCCGAGTTGGGCAGGCCGTTATGCATTGTCTCCCAGTGCGGCAACCCAGCTTGATCGTCTAATACGATACCGCAAGCGCGAGGAGGTGCGCCAAAGTCTGGCCGCTAAATTCGCGGTTTTCGCGAGGTTCGCGAGAAGCCGGCTCCGAGGCGTTTGGGAACGAACATACATGAACTATCGCTTCGATCGTCGTTCGGTATAATCTACGAACGGGTGACCACGGCGTCGAAGACCGGAATTCCAACATTCCATCTTTTCTTGAGTTACCGGTCAAGCGATCGCGATGCTGTAGCCGAACTCAATCGGCTTCTCGAGCTTCGAGGCGTCACCACCTTCTATGATCGCGCCAAACTTCTGGCGGGCCGGCCCTGGCAACCAGTGATCGAAGATGCCTTGCGCTCGTCGCGAGCCGCCGCCATCTTTGTCGGCCCGGAAGGGCTCGGCCCATGGCAACTGCCTGAAATGTGGATGGCTCTCGATCTACAGGCAAAGTCGCGATTGGTGGGAGGAACCTATCCGGTCATCCCGGTTCTGCTGCCGGGCAGCGATCCTAGTCCCTCCTTTCTGTACGCCAATACTTGGGTTGACCTACGTGAACAGGCCTTTGAAAAAGGCCTAGAGGTATTGGCCGACGCGATGGACGGCCTGAAGCTGCAGGCCGAGCCCGATTTTGCCGAAATCTGCCCGTATCGTGGACTCAACGCATTCCAGGAGGAGCACGCGCCGCTTCTGTTCGGTCGCGACGATTTGATTCAGAAGGTCGTCGAGCGGGTAGTTGCTGTACAAAGCCCGCTTGCAAGCAACATCATGGTGGTGCTCGGGCCCTCGGGTTCCGGCAAGTCGTCTCTGGTGAGAGCCGGCGTAACGCCGGCGCTTCGCCGCCAGCGTCCGCCCCATCCAACATGGGAAATCGTCACGTTCACGCCCGGTCCATATCCGTGGCGCTCGCTGGCGGACGAAATGATCCGCGTTCTGTACCCCGAGCACTCTTCTGAGAACAGGCGCTCGGAAGCAGCCAACTGGGCGGCGGCTCTCAAATCGGGAAACGGCGCACTCGACAGTGCGGCACGAGAGATTTTGGCCAAAAGAGGCGCGGACCGCCTGCTGTTCGTCGTTGACCAGTTTGAAGAGGTTTCGCGATCGGAGGATCGGTCGCACTTTATCGCGGAACTACTTTCCGCTAGTACAGCAACATATCTCAGTGTGCTCCTGACCGTCCGTTCGGACTCTTATGAAAATGTCATGGAGCTCAATCGTGAACTCGCGCAAGCGCTCCGTTCCCGGCAAGAGTACGTCATTGAAATGAACGAGGACGAGCTGCGGATGACAATCGAAGGTCCTGCGCGGCGGGTACGCCTCAGCCTGGAAGGCGGCCTCGCATCCAGGCTGCTTGACGACGTACAAGCGGAACCCGGTGGCTTGCCTCTATTGCAATACGCGCTGACCATGTTATGGAAGCCCGAGAAAAATGGCCCTCTGACACACGCCGCCTATGAACAAGCCGGGGGCGTCAAGCACGCCATCGCCAATGCCGCGGATCTCACGTTTCGACGGCTGTCGCCAGACATGCAAAGGGCCGCCAAGCGGCTCTTTATGAGACTGGTGCACAAGCCGGATTCATCCCACGGCCCACACGGGGATACCCGCCGCGTCGCTACGCGCGCCGAGGTTGGCGAAGAAGCATGGAGTGTGGCGCAGGCCTTTGCAGCGGACAAGGCGCTTCGTATACTCGTG
Organism: Bryobacterales bacterium; assembly: GCA_963763545.1. Lineage (GTDB taxonomy): Bacteria > Acidobacteriota > Terriglobia > Bryobacterales > Bryobacteraceae > PALSA-243. Next base: position 60,876 of record CAVXPE010000034.1, on the reverse strand, counting down.
CTTTCAGGGGATGTGCGCCAAACCGATGCAACAGTCGACGTGGCTCACGAGGCTCTGCTGCGCGCGTGGCAGCGTCTGAAAGATTGGTCTGCTCAGGATGACGAGTTCATTCGGTGGCGCGAGAAGTTGCAGTTACTTCTGGTCAAACAAGATCCGAGGAGGGCTGCCGCGGATAGTATTCACGACTCCGTAATGGCCGACGCACAGCAGTGGTACGATGAGCGTCGCGAAGAGCTGAACCAGCCCGAAATCGATTTTATACTGTCCGCCATCCACGATCCCGCCGAGGTTCGGAATGCTTCTGCCCAGGGGTTCTTGCTTCTACAACATCCTCGGATCGTTGCCTCGCATCCGGAACTCGTGGGCGATTGGTGCGCGGCTCTTATCTGCGCCCGCAAATTCACCGCTTTGTTAGCCGAACTCGAACGTGCCACCACCGCTAGTCTGCCGAATAGAGTGATCGCTACTTTGATCGATGCCCAAGTCCTGCAAAGCTCTCCTGGTTATGCTCGTCAGATCCTAAGTGCGTGCGCAAAGGTGCGGCAGATTCGGGACAAGGCCGACAGGGAGCAGGTTCTTGCCGAAACTGCGGAGGGATTCGCCCGGATAGGCGATGCCGAAAGCGCGATCTCAGCCCTGATCGCTATTGATGGGAACATCAATCTGCGGTCGGACAAGGCCGTGCGTCTGGCATCCCTCATCGCCGTCAGCACTACTTTAGAGGCGGGACTGCGCGCATCGAAGCTCATTGTCGACATCAAGCGGCGGCGTGAGGCGCTCAAGGATATCGTTGTCAAGCTAACCCTGGCGGCAAAGGAACAGGCGGCTGCTCTCGCCGCGGAAATAGGCCTCCGTGAGCTCGCCGAGCCGAAGTATCCCAATGTTCCGTTACTCGTGTCCAGTCTTCAAATACTGGTGCGTGCCGGGTCTGCCGAGCCGGCGATTAATCGCGTTAGCGAAATTCGCGATACGGCGACGCGAGAAGAATTGATATCTGGCATAGCGCTAGAGATGGTGCGGGCCAGCGACCATGAATCGGCCCTGCGCCTGGCGAGTGAACTGGTCGATGCAACACTTCGAGGCAGTGTGCAACTGGCGGCGGCCGACTCATATCTTGCAGCCGGACAAATTGGCGCGGCGCGGGTCATCGGCGAGACCTGCGATATCCCGCGCCATCGCGCCGAGATCTTAATCCGCGCAGGTGGCGCCTCTGCCGGCGCTGGCCTCTCGGAAGACGCAATACGGAGTGCAACCGAAGCGGAAACGCTTTGCCACCACATCGCGCCCGAGGAGCGTGATGCAGTTCGCGCCGCGGCATTTCGCTTGAGGGGGCGCGTCGAACATTTCATTGACGCCAAAAGTGTAAAAGCGAAAGTCGGGTTGGTTCAGAATGCCGGCCTGCGCCAGGAACTATACCTGGTCGCCGTCGTGAATTTGGCGACAGGTGGAAAGCTCGCCGAGGCGGATGAGATCGCCCAAGAGGCAAATCAAATTCATAGCGATCCAGTGGATCCAAACAGGATCTACAGAATGGCGTTCGCCGAAGTTGTACGCACGCTCACGATGGACGGCAGGTTTGGTGAGGCGATCGACTGGCTACAAAAGGCCGACCTTCAACCAGCTCAATTGGCGCGTTCCGCGGTGCAATCCGGCCGAAGTGAAGATGCACTGAGGTTTGCAGGCGCTACAGCTGATACGAAGCTCTCCCGCGAATTACGAATTGGAGTGATTGACACGCTACTGGAAACGGGAGGCGTTGACGCCGCGCGGGAGGTGGCGAAAAGCATCGACGATGCCGCGATTGTCGAACGGGTCGCGGTTGCTCACGCCATTGCCTTAACCAAGGCTGGGCATTTCGATGACGCAGAGGAGGTTGCTCGTACGATTAGCTCCGCCGGCCAACGGGCAAATACTCTGTCGGCAATTGCATTCGCAGTCCTGAGGACTTCGAGCGACCCCCAAATGATACAGAACGCGGTGCCTGTCGCCCTGGCGACTCGCGAAGGACGGGCGCTTGGGCTCGCCACACAGGCGTGGGCCAGGGCTCGGCGGCATGATGAGGCGCTTTCTTTGGCGCAGCAAGCCGAAACGTTGGCGGCCCGGATGGATCTCGAACTGGGCATTGCGATCGAGCTGACGAACGCCGGGAAGACGGCCGAAGCGCGCGATATCCTCAACGCGCTAATTCCGAATCTTCTCGAGCTTCCAGAACGAACCGGCAAGAATCAATCGGAGGGTCCGGTCGCAACATCGCTCGCGAGGAACGTACCGAAAGCGGCGCAAGCATTGGCATCGCTGTCGGACTTCGATATCCCTCTTGAACTAGTTAAAAGAATACCGGACCGCGCCCTTCGCCAGATTACTTTTAGCGAGGTTCTCGAGAGGCTGGCTGAGGACGGTCAAACGGATCGGGCATTGGAGCTCCTAAATTCGGGGGAAGACTTGCCACTCGGCCTTCGATTTCGAGTTAAGGCGAAGATTGCCCGGCTTCTGGCTCGCCGAGGTCTCCCCGATCAAGCGCAAACGATCGTCGAGATCGACGCCTTTAACAAAGGAACCGAGTCTGTCGAAGCCGGGCCATTTAAAACGCTCGACGCCAGTTCCTTGCTCAACGCGCTCACCGAAATTGCCCAGGCGTTCGTCAGAAACGACCGATTGGAATCCGCGCTTGAGATGGCAGCCGAGCTTAATGACGTGCGAATGCGCGCAGCCGTTATAACCAACCTCGTAGGCAGCGCAGCTGCGCGGCATCTGCTGGATGGAATGTCTCGGGTACCCGGCAAAACGGGTGCGCGTCTTTGGCCCGTTCTGGCAAGATCGTTATCTCGAGCCGGGCGCTGGCCGGAAGCCTTGCTCGCCGCCGGACGAATCGAAGACAAGCCCGTGCGCGGTGGGCTTTTGGTTGAGATAGCGCTGACTTTCATCGATAACCAGCGAGCCGCGGATGCCGTTGTCGCCGCGATGCAGGCGTTCGACGATCTGTCGGAGCCGGTATACGCCGACGAGCAGTTTTTGAGCCTGATGTTTCAGGCTCTCGCTCGCGCGCGAAATACCGAGGCGGTACTTCAGCAGTTGCAAGCGCTCCGAAGTGAGCGGCACTCCGCGGTACTGCTATTGGAAATCGCCCGGCAGATGGGAAAGGAAGGAAAACTGGCTGAAGCGCTCGACCTTTGCAAAAGGGCGCCACCCGGGGTTCGGTCAAGAGCGTATCGCGAAACGGCGGCTGCCCTTGCAGAGGCTGGATACGCCTCGGAGGCTGAGCGGCTGGCTCATTTGAGCGAAGAAGAGATCCAACCTGAGCTTAGAACAGTCTTAGCTCGCTCCTGGGCCGCGTTGGGCGACGCCGCGCAGTCATTCGCATTGTGCGACCTCATTCCCGCAGGTAAGGAGAGAGGACGCGCGCTTTCGGTGGTCGCACGAACACTGAACGATAAGCTTCAGAGGGAGGACGGGCACCGGGCTGCATCGCGCGCCTTCGAGGAACTCAGCCAGGCATCGGCCACATTCAATTTACTCCGCGAGTCGATATCCGTTTTGGCTCAAACGGCTCACCCGTCCGATATGGCGGCGCTGGTCTTTCGAGTGACGCCTCCCACCCTGTACGGCCAAGTGCTGGCGGCTTTCGCTCGTGCGATGGTTCAGGCGGGTCGTCACGAGGAAGCCTTTCAATTCGCCGCAAACTTGGAGGAACCCGCTTTACGCCTTGCTGTTGAAGAGGAGGCGAAAGCGGCGGTAACGTCAGCGCAGGATCTTGACGTCGCCGTTCGATTCGCGTCAAGTTTATCCGTGTTTTCACGCCCTCGCCGGCTGGCCGGGATCGTTCGGGAACTGGCCGGGCGTCAGGACTGGGAGAATGCTGAAACCATAGCGGAAGCGGCGCTGCAAGCATTGCGGCAAGTCCAGCCGGACATAACCCAAGCTGCCGTCTCAGGCGACGTGGCATACGTGCTTGCCGAAGCGGCGCAATATCGCCAGACGATAGCCGCCGCCAGGATGAGCACTGCCGCGCACCGGCAGACCGCGATCGAACGTCTCGTCGTTTCACTTTCGCGTCGTGGGTTGGATAGTGAGGCGCTTGAGGCCGCGCGTCAATTACCGAACCGAAATGGACAACAAAGGGCATTCGCAAAGTTGGCTCTTTCCTTCGCCAATCTGGGCCGTCGCGACCCGGCTGGTTCAGCGCTACGCGAGCTTGAAAACACGGATGCGCGACCCGAACTGCTGGCTCTGCTGGCAATAGGCCTCGCGGATGCTAAGGCTCTCGATGACGGCCAGCGGATTGCCGAGCGAATCGAACACTCGGCGATCTCGGCGCGCACGCTGGTAGCTATTTCTGAGAAATACGCGGACGCCGGAGATTATCATGCGGCCCGCGCCGCTGTGCGCGCCGCGTGGAATGTGGCGGCGAAGATCGGCGCTTTTGACGAGTATTCCAAGCTGATGGTCTCAATCGCCTCGGCGTACGCGCGCGTTAAATCGTATCGGGACGCCTTGTCGGCCATGGAGAACTGCGAACTCGCGTCAGACAGATTGGCCGCAGCGTGTGCGATTCTGTACTGGGATTCGTTCCATCGTCATCCGGAAATTGCAGACTACGCCAAAGCTGCTGTCCACCGGCTTCTATCGGACGGCGGCGGACAATCGCCTGGCGGTTCGGTGCCCGCCGCGGAAACATTGACGCTTGAATAACTACGCAACGGCTTACCACGAGTTCGTGCCGCGCACTACTTCCGGAACCGTTCTCGCCAGAATCCTCAGGTACATCCCCAGCGACCGCTCGCGTACATACCGTAAGTCAAGTTCCTTCCGCTGCAAGTAGGTTAGGCGGTTGCGTCCCGAGATCTGCCATAACCCAGCCAATCCGGGCTTCACCCGCAGGAACTCGTCCGCATCGCGCCCATAATACTTACCCACCTCTCCCGGCGTAAGTGGACGCGGCCCAACCAGCGACATCTCGCCTCGCGCCACGTGCCAAAGTTGCGGAATCTCGTCGATTGAGTGACGCCGGCAGAATCGCGCGAAGCCGTTGCCGATGCGCGGATCGTCCGCCTCCTTTTGCTCCAGCGCCGCGCCGTCGATTCGCTCCACCCAAGCCCACAACCCCGCCGGTTCGCTTCCCCACATCGTGCGCAGCTTGATCATCCAAAGCGCCTCGCCGCGCCATCCCACACGCCGGTGCGCGATGAACGGCGATCGTCCGGACGCCCACGCCACCACGGCCGCGCATGCCAAAACCAGGGGCGCAACCGCCGCGAGCAACACCATCGACGCCAGCCGCTCGGCCGCTTCCACAGCCTGCCAGGTAAAATCCCGTGCTGCAGGAACTTCGCGAAGAATGGGGGCCGATGCCAAAGCGGGTACCTATTCCGATGGTAGTAGGCGCCATATGGAGGCCGTGTAAATGATTTGTGAAATCGAACGATAATGAAATGTGCGAATTCTCCTAGCCGAGGATGAAAAGCGCGTAGCCGGTTTCATCGCCAAAGGTCTGCGCGAACAGACCTACGCCGTGGATATCGCGGCCGATGGCGAACAGGCGCTTTATCACGCTTCGGTAACCGATTACGATTTGATCGTACTCGACGTAATGATGCCCGTGAAGGACGGCTACTCCGTCTGCCGCGAGTTGCGCGCCTCCGGATTCCGCGTGCCCATCCTCATGCTCACGGCCCGCGGCGCCGTGGACGACCGCGTCGCCGGTCTCGATTCCGGCGCCGACGATTACCTCGCCAAGCCCTTCGATTTCAAAGAGCTCCTCGCGCGCCTGCGAGCCCTGTTGCGTCGTCCGCAGGCTCTGCGTCCTGCCGAAGTGCGCGCGGGCGATCTTCTGCTCAACACTGCCAGCCACGCCGCATCCCGGGCAGGCGCGCCCGTAAGCCTCACCGCCAAAGAATATGCGCTGCTCGAATTCCTCATGCTTAATCAGAACCGCGTCGTCGGCCGCGAGCAGATCGCACAACACGTCTGGGACGAAAGTTTCGACCCGTTTTCCAACGTGATTGATGTCTACATCAAGCGATTACGCGCCAAAATCGACGCCGGCTCCGCGCGCCCTCTCATCCACACGCGTCGCGGCGAGGGGTATCTGCTCAGCGCGGAGGTAGCGGCCAGCGATGAGACGCCCTCGTAGAAAGTGCATGAGAATGGGAATTAAGACTTTCCGCCTGCGCCTCACGCTCTGGTATCTGGGCTGTTTCGCGTTGCTTTTTTCCGGGCTTACCGCCGGCCTCTACGGCGTACTTTCGCGCGCCATGGTTGGCCGTCTCGATGAGAGCCTGGTTTCCCAAGCCGCCACGGCCGCCGCGCTTCTCCAGGACGAAATGGAGGAGAGCCACGGCGATGTCCCCGCCTCTGCGCACGAAGCCGTCGCCAACATGCGCCTGCGGGTGAGCAAGGTCGCCATACTTCAAGGCGGAAAGCTTCTGGCCTCAAGCGGGCCATTCGACACCGCCGCTATCGCGCGCCGCGCCGGCGCCGCGGTGGAATCGTCGTTCGAATTCGAAAACACGCGCGTCGCGATCCATCGCGTGCAAGTGGGCAGCAACGACTTCACCGCTATCGCTGCCGAACCGCTCGATGGCATAGAGGCCGATCTAGCCGCCATCCGCCGCGCTCTTTTCCTTGCCCTGCCACTAATCCTCGCGCTCGCCGGCGCCGGCGGCTACTGGTTCGCCGCGCGCAACCTTGCCCCGCTCGATTCCATGGCCGCGCAGGCCAGCCGCATTACCGGCAGCAATCTCGATGCGCGCCTCGAGATCGGCGATGCCGCCGCGGAATTGACCACGCTTGCAGCCTCGTTCAATGAACTGCTGACACGCATCGATCAATCCTTCGAAGGCATGCGCCGGTTCGTCGCCGACGCCTCGCACGAGTTGCGCACCCCGATTGCCATAATCCGCGGCGAGGCAGATGTGGCCCTCGCCAACGATCGTAGCGCGGCCGAGTACCGCGAAGCCCTGGCGATCATTCTCGACGAATCGCGCCGCCTTTCCGTCCTCGTCGACGATCTGCTCAACCTCGCCCGCGCTGACGCCGGCCGCGTCAAGCTCAGCACGCAGCCCTTCTACTGGAACGATCTGCTCGCCGAATGCTGCCGCTCCATGCAATCGCTCGCAGCCGCCCGCCGCATCGACCTCGCATATCGCGCCGCGCCCGATGTGCCCGACATCCCTTTCGATGGCGACGAAGAGCTTCTCCGCCGCATGACGCTCAATCTGCTGGACAACGCGATCCGCTACACTCCGCCCGGCGGTCAGGTCTCCGCCGAACTCGAAGCTCGCGCCGATGGCGTCCTCCTCCGCATCTCGGACACAGGCATCGGCATTTCCCCCGAAGCGGCGCCCCACGTCTTCGAGCGTTTCTTCCGCGCCGACAAAGCCCGCTCGCGCGAAAACGGCGGCTTCGGCCTCGGCCTCGCCATCGTCAAGTGGATCGCCGAATCGCATCGTGGGGTAGTCGAACTCGCCAGTCAACCCGGCGCCGGCAGCGTGTTCACGGTGATGCTGCCGCGGTAGCACCCCGAGCGACAACAGCGCTACACCGCAGCATTTATTAGTTCCCTGAACAGATGGTTGGCAAACCGTAAGTGAATCACTTGCTACATCCGGCTGAAATGCGGGGGCTCGATGTTCGACCACGCGAGCAGCATGGCAAGCGCCACATCGTCGCCGCCATGTTGGCGCTGGCGATCGATGGATCGGCCTGTCTGGGCCAGGAACCAATCCTGAAAGTCGGCGGGAGACGTCAGCTGGTAAAACTGGGATCGCTGATGGGTAGGAAAGCGCTGCTCAGCCGGTCCGGTAAGCGCCTCTACATCCTTGAGGATCTGCGCCGCAGATTCGCCGCGATTGCGCCCGGCGCGCGCGACCGTCGCGAGCGCCTGTTGCTCCTGAACGTTGTAGACGGTGCGCTCCCACATCTTTTGCCTGTCCGGACCCACGAAACTGCCATCCGCAAAGAATACGCCATCAATAGTCATGGAATCAATCGCATCTCCTGCGAACAGCGGCTCAGGACGGGGGAAGAGATTGCTGCCGCCCTGCTCGGCCGGCGTGGGCGGGCGCACGTCGCTGTTGTCTCCCACCATGGTTCTCGCGCCGATATAGCGCTTCGACCCCGGAAGAATCACGCGCCAGTAGTTGGCCCAGGTCACTTCCGCCGGCGGGAGCCAGAACGCATCGAGAACCGTCGGGCCGTTCATAAGACCGAGAGACAACATCGAACGTTTGCGCCGCCAGACGATGGTCACGTTGGCGATCGGTTTCGTTCCGCGGTTCACGAGGATTGCCGAGGATGCGCGATCGATATCTGAAACCTGCGGCGCGCCATCCGGGTAGGAAGGCGACCCAGCGACGGGATTGGCGACGCGGCGCTCGATATCCGCAAGCATCCCCGCGAAATCCGGCGATGAGGGTGGAACCAGCGCGACGCCATACTGCGGTAGATCGCTGTATTGAATTTGCGGGCCCTGCGAGAAGAGCGCAGCCGGAAGCGCGAAGAGGAACGCGATACGCTTGCAATCGATCACTGCAAGACCCCTGCTATTACCATAGATCCCCCACATCCGCGTAGGGAGACCCAATGTGGCTAGGATGTGACCGATGCGGAGACTCTATGAAGACTGCGCTCGATCGTCCGCAGTGCGAGCTGGAGGGAATGGCGTCAAGGCTTAAGCGACGCGGTATAAGCGGCGATTGCCAGCATGTCGTCGTTACTGAGTTGGCTCACGACGTTCATCATGAGGGGCGTCCACAGGCCATTGCGGGCGCCTGCCTGCATGTCATACATCTGCCGCACGAGATAGCTCGGCGACCGGCCCGCAATTCCCGGAACCGGACCCAGGCCTTTCAAATCCGACTCCGTGGCAAGCTGGCGCAGGCGAGAGTTTTTCCGCCACCCGAAGTCACCAGAGTCTCGCCTTTCTTAACGCTGCCGGGTGGCACGTAGGCAATAAAGCCCGAGCGCGGATTCCGATAGGTCTCAGTCGCCTCAGTGCTTTCCGGCACTTCAATAATGCGATTGCCAATGGGTTCTTTCTCATCGCCTTCCAGCGCGAGAAAAAGGCCGCCCGAGATGCGAGTCTTGGGGACCATACTCGTTTCCACCACCTTGATCCACGGGGTCCATGGCATCGAGCCGAAGTACTCCGCGCTCGCCTTGATTTCTTCGTCCGTCATGGCCTTGGCGAATGCGATCATGGCGTTCGTGTTTGCCTTCCGCGGCTCCGCGCTCTTACGTTTGCCGTTCTTGAAATCATTCATCTGCTGAATAAAGTAGGCCACCGGATAACCGGCGATGGGCGCGTTTTCCGCACGGCCCTTGCCGTTCGGATAGTGGCATAAAGCACAGGCGCGCACCTCGGGCCGGCGGCCGTGGGCCACGATCTCCGGCATCTGTCGGGTGGTCCCCCGGAAACCAGTCGGCGGGACCGAAGCCGTCGCGGATCTGTGCGGAGGTAAATTCCAGGCTGCTGCCGGCGAGGTGTTTCGGAGCTGTTGTCGATAGCCGGCTGTCCGCCGCGTCCAGCTCCACGCGCCGGGGTTGCCGGCGCGCCCGGTGGCGGAAAGCCGTATGCCCAGGCCGGCGGGCCATCGGCAGCGAAAGAGGCGCTCACGGTCAAGGCGGACATGAGCGCGACAATCCGAATTCCTGACTGGTTGTTCATCTGGTTTCTAACACTTTACAGCACTCGAGACCAAAGCGGCGGGCGCCCGTTGAGTCTGGCGTCAGCACGCGGCCCGGTCCCCCTGGATCAATGTACGTGTAGGGCGTCATTCGCCCGGAACGGTCAGCGAGGCTTCGCTAATCGTCGGTAAACGATGGGCGACTTTGCGCGAGTAATTCCGCGCTCACCATGCCTTCGCCGGCACTTGTCCGAGATGATGGATAGGATCAATAAGAGACTGCGTGCGAAGATCCAGTCGCGAGGATACGGAGATCATTCACAGGAAATTTGCGCGTGGCGGCAAGCTCTCTTGGGGCGTTGCGCCAATTTCAGAGCAGAATCGAGGCGACAACGTATGAACAGGCATGGCACTATCCATTTCCTGAGAGCCTTGTGGCGCCCACTGGATTCGCGCTTGAAGGACTACGATATGCGAAAAGGGTTTACGAGAAAACCGCAAGCAGACGAGCCCGCGACGCGAGGCAAGAACTACATAACGCCGAGCGGCCTGCAGCGCCTCAAAGATGAGCACCGGTTTCTGCTCACCAGGGAACGCCCGGCCGTGACGAAGGTGGTGGCGTGGGCTGCGAGCAACGGCGATCGCAGTGAAAACGCCGACTATCAGTACGGCAAGCGGCGGCTGCGCCAGATCGATGGGCGGATTCGCTTTCTCACGAAGCGAATCGATGCCGCGGAAGTGGTGGACCCGGAACGTCCGAGAGCGGGGCAGGCGGCGACGCGGGCATTCTTCGGAGCGACCGTGCGCTATGCCAATGCCGCAGGAACGGAGCGAGTGGTGAGCATCGTGGGCACCGACGAGGTCGATCTCAACCGCAACCACATCAGTTGGGTGTCGCCTCTGGGGCGCGCGTTGATGAAGTCGGCAGCGGGCGACCGCGTAGCTCTCCAAGCGCCGGGCGGTACAGAATACCTGATCGTCCTGGAAGTGTGTTACGAGCGCATTTCTGTGGAACCGTTCCGTGAACCACCTGGAGCCGAGGCCTCGGCAAAGGAACTCCCTCGCCGACGCCAATCGACCTGACGAAGGTTAGCGAAGCGGCACATGAAAATTCCGGTTCGTCAGAAAAACTCGTGAGTTGATTCGTGAGCCGGTTCAGTAACCGTGGTGGCGTTACCGCGTGCGCATTCTGACGGTGAGATTCTAAACTGGCGCTGTCCTGCTGCTATAATCCCGAAATGTCCATGCGCGCACTCATCGCAACAGCACTGCTCGGGCTTGCCGGCGCCACCGTCGTGCTGGCGCAGGATCGCATCAAGGAGATGCCGGGGTACGATCAGTTCACCAAGATGCAGCCCCAGATCAACGGCTCCGTCACACCCGGATCCTTGGGCGTGACTTGGGCGGGCGACGGCAAGAGCTTTACTTACAATTTCGGCGGGAAATCGTACAAATACGATACAGCCACCCGCGAAGCTGCGGTGACCGGCGACGCGCCGGAGCCGGCCGGCAATGCGGGCGGGCGCGGCGGGCGTGGCGGAAGAGGCGGTCAGCCGCCGGCCGGCGGTCAGGGCCAGGCGGCGCGCGGCGGCCGCGGCGGTATGGAGCAGGAGCAATCGGAGATGGCGACCACGCCTGTGGAGGGCTGCCCTACCGGCGCCACAGCGCGCGGCCGGCAGGCGTTCTGCGTCGAATCTCCCGACCATAAGCTGAAGGCCTTTTACCGCAATCGCAATCTGTGGATCGCCAATTTTGACGGATCCAACGAAAAGGCCATCAGTACGGACGGCAGCGAGAAGGGACGCATTAAGTACGGGACCGGTAGCTGGGTTTATGGCGAGGAACTTGCCCAGACCACCGCGATCTGGTGGTCGCCCGATAGCTCGAAGGTCGGATACTATCGCTTCGACGAGAGTCAGGTAAAAGACTTCTACCTGCAAATGAACCAGACGGCGGTGCAGGACACCATGGATGTCGAGGCTTACCCGAAACCGGGCGCGCCGAATCCGATCGCCGATATCTTCATCTACGACGCTGCCGCGGGAAAGTCCGTGAAGATGGACATCCGGAACGGGAAGCCGTTCTCCGATGACGTGGTCGGGCATTATGCCTACGATGTGCGCTGGTCGCCCGACGGCGCCGAGCTTTTCCTGAACCGTACCAATCGCCGCCAGCAGATCATGGAGTTCGTTGCTTGCAGCCCGGCCAACGGCGCGTGCCGGGTGGTCGTGCATGAGGAGTGGCCGACCGGTTGGACTAACAACCGCCCCGCCATGCAGTATCTGAAGGATAATCGACGGTTCATCTGGGAATCGGAGCGCAACGGCTGGCGTAACTTCTATCTCTACGATCTTAGTGGCAAGCAACTCGCGACCCTTACCAACAACACGACCTTCGAATCGGGCAATATCGTTAAAGTCGATGAGCCCGCCGGCGTCATGTTCTACACGGCGCGCGACGGCGACAACTTCATGAAGATGCAGCTTCACCGCGTCGGACTGGACGGCAAAGGGGATGTGCGCCTGACCGATCCGAAATTCAACCACACCATCGGCGCTTGCGGAGAAGGCGGCGGAGGCGGTCGCGGCGGCCGCGGCGGTGGACGGGGCGGCTTCGGCGGAGGCGGCGGCTGCGGTATTTCATCGGACAATCAGTTTATCGTCGATGTCTACCAGACTCACGACCAGCCGGCAGCCACACAACTTCTCGATGCGTCGGGGAAGGTCGTGGCGCAACTGGCCAAGGCCGACACTTCTAAGTTCGATCAGCTTGGCCTCAAGAAGGTCGAGATGTACACCTATAAGGCCGCCGACGGAAAGACCCCGCTATTCGGCACGATCGCCTTCCCGTCTAACTTTGACCCCAGCAAGAAGTATCCCACGCTGGTTTCGGTGTACGGCGGTCCTGCGGCCGGCAATAATGTGCCCACCGAAAATTTCGCTACTCCGAGCCCCACGACCGAATACGGGTTCCTGGTGGTCTCGCTCTCCTCCCGTGCCATGCCGGGAATGGGCAAGCGCGTCTTGGATTCCGTCTACCTCAAGCTTGGCGTCACCGAGATGGACGATATGGCGGAGGGCATCAAAGCGCTCTGGAACCGGCCATATTTCGATAAGACGCGTGTGGGGATCTATGGCACCTCATACGGCGGATACACGTCGGCCATGGAGATTCTCCGGCACCCGGATGTGTTTACGGCCGCGTCGGCTTCTTCGCCGCCGACCGCGTGGTATAACTACGACTCGATTTACACGGAGCGTTACATGTGGATCCCCGAGGGGAACAAAGAGGGCTACGAAGCCGGTAGCGCCATGAACTTCGCCAAGGACCTGCGCGGCCGTCTGCTGCTCTATTACGGGACCGCGGATAACAACGTGCACCCCGACAATTCGATGCAACTGATTCGCGCGCTGCAAAGCGCCGGCAAGAGTTTCGAAGTGCAGGTGGGTCCCGACCAGGGTCACAGCGGAGTGAACAACCAGCACATGATGGAATTTTTCATCGAGAATCTGGTCGTGCATCCCGAGAGGTTGATAGCCCCTAAATAGCCTGAAGCCATTGAGGAGCTGGCCATGATGCCCTAGATCACATCGAAGGGATTCTGAACTACTGCCGGACCAAAGTGCGGCTCGGGGTTGTCGAAGCCATCAATGGCAATATCAAACACTGTTTCGTCGAGGCGGGGCTACAAGAACCTTCGCTACCCCCCCATTGAAGCCACAGGAGATGGCCGCGACCGGGGCCGAATTCGTGGTCTTCAAGAAAGCCGCCCAAAAATGCGGCTGCCGTTAGAATTCCTGCCCAGAGCCGATTAATCGAAAAATCGCGGCACTCAGTTCTCCGAGGGTTTTTCGGCGTGATCGATTACAAGAACCTCGACTGATTCTTTGTGCGATTCGAGCTTCAGTCCGAGCTGTTGTTGAAGCGCCCCGAACAGGTCCGGGAGCCCGCTTTCGGACGCGGCTTTGGCTGCATTGGGCGGCAGGCTAAATGCTATCCTCTCATCGGGCGCCCAGTCGAGCATGATGTCATATTTTCCAGTCAAACTGGTTTGGTCGATCACCTTGGTGCGAAGAAGACGCGAGAGTGAGGTTGCCAAGTAGTCCACTTGCACACTGCTGCTCCTCAGCATGCGCGCGTTTCCCCATCCCTGGCCGCAGTTGGGCTTTCCCGAGGCCTCCGAGGGCTTGGTCGGGTCGGGAGGCGTGCAACTGCCTTCCTTCGATTCGACCATCCCCGGCCCGAGCTTTCCATCCTTGCGAGCGAGGATGAGCGCGTAGACAGGAAGTTCGCGGGTTTCGCGATGAAAGACAAGCTGGAAGCGGTCAGCTAGCAACTGTTGCAGCATGACGGGGACTTCGCTATCTTTTGCCGGTGCATCGGTCTTCGCTTCGATGTCGTAACGCACGGAGTCGAACCAGGGCGGACCGCCGGAGACTTGGAAATCCTGAACGTGATAAACCATCTCTACGAGGAACTTCAGGGTCATGCTCGTAGCATGGACGCGTCCGCCAGGCGTGGTGTTGATGCACATGCACGGATCGCCAGCGGCCGGCTTGATGGACGCGACGTCGAATTTGGTCGCGCTTGGCTGCGCGAGCGCAACCGAGGCGACCAGAACGATGGGGCAGGCGGCGCGAAATCTCATATTCTCTAAGTCGATACGAGCGGTTTCGACGTGATTATACTCCTCGGAAGGAGGCGAAAGCGGTGAGGCAGCCCACCGGGCGGTAGCCCTCACGACCGCTCTCAGAAGAGTGGCCTAGAAATGCGGGCGCCGTCGAATTCCTGCGCAGAGCCACTTTTGGCTCTCCGCGGGAATTCGTAAGAAGTGGCATTCTACGCGGCTTTCCTGATTTTCTGAAAAGCGACGTATTCGGTGTTGGTGACGGCCATGCGCTGCGCCTTCAATAGGAGATAGCGCATGTTCTTATAGCCGCGGCCGCGGTTGATCAGCATGCGGATGTTGCCGTTGATGGCCTCGACGACGCCGAAGCGCACCTTGGTCCGGCAGTAGTTCAGAATCCCGTCGAGGTGCTTGAGCAGCATCTCGGCGAGCTTCTGAAAGGAGGGCAAGCGCTGCCACCGCAGTTGATCCATCCACTTCCGCAGGTAGTTGAGCATCGCGCCCTCGTAGCGGTAGTCCCACAGCTGTTCCAGACTCTCTTTGAGCAGGTAGGCTTTGAACACGCGCCGGTTCAACTGGAACAGCCGGTTCAGGACGCCGCGCTGGTTCTTGGCCAGGTTCTTCCATCGGCTCAGCAGCAGCCACTTCTTCCCTTTGATCACATCGCGCATCTTCCGCCCTTTGCGGAAGAACTCTGCCCGCCGCACCTCATCCACCGCGTCGTTGGCGTGCTGGATGATATGGAACTTGTCGTATACGATGCGGCATCCCGGAGCCCACTCCTCAATACTGAGCCGGAACGGCTCCCACATATCCACACAGGCCGCCTCGATGCGTTTGCGCTGCCCGCTCCTCAACTGCGTCCGGAAGAACTCGTCCAGCGTCTCCTTCTTCCGTTCCTTCCCAAACCACAGCGGCTCGCCGGTTTCCAGATTGCTCACTACCGTCAGAAACTTGTCGCTCTTCCCCCGGTAGATCTCGTCCACACCCATCTGTCTCAGCGCTGGCTTGCGGCGCCGCCGGTCCCATCGTTCCAGGTAGCGCAGATCGATGGCCCGCACCGTGGTCTCCGGCAAGTGGAAACGCCGCGCCACCTGACTCGCCGCCGCGCTCTCGCAGGCTTCCCCCACGATCTCTTCGAATCGCTTGCTGAACGGCGCCTTGGACGGCAGTTGCTCGATCCTTTCCACCCGGACCCCGCACTCCGGGCATCGCAACCGATGCACCTCCACAACCACGGTCGCGCGATACACGCTCCACGGCAGGTCCCGGATCTCCCGCTCCCGCACATCGTGCACTTGGTGCAGGCGCCGGCCACATCCGCTGCACTCAAATCCCCTGTGAACGGGCTTGCGCCGCACCCACAATTTCAGTGTCTTCGCCTCTTCGTCCAGTTCGTGCCGATACACCCGGTACCCCGGCCACGCCAGAATCGCCGTCCATTCTTTGTGCGTCAACTGCCGAGTGTAGCCAAAAACGCCATCTCACTGAATCATCGATATTTGAACGCTTTCACGAATTCCTGCGGAGAGCCCCCGAGATATCCCGGGGCAGCTTCATCCCTGAACCAGGATAGGATCACTGACGAAGTGGACGCGGATCCGGCGAGGAGCAGCGCCATCGTCAAAGTGAACGCCAACCGCCTCCGTGATCTGCTGCTGCAAGTCCCGGAGATCTTGGCCCTGCGTGGTGATACCGCCTTCCCCGTCGGAATCATCCCACCATGCCGTTAGCAAACCCGATTGTTCGTCACGTTGGACTTGAAATGTGATTTCTTCCATCGCCTAAGAACATTATTCCATACGTGCGATGGTCCCACCGGTTGCCCCCGCAACAAGCCGCGACCTGAAAATGAATTCCCCGCCGCGGTCATAGACCCGGCGGCCGCATCGGTCGCTCGGCAGACACGCCGTCTTTGGAAATCCCTTGGCTCCGGGTGAGGCCTCACCCTTCGGTTTGAATCCGTTTCACAAATGGGGCGGCGCGACAGGCCAGCCGCTCTACTCGTGGCTCTTCGCATTGGGGTCAGGGGCCGGGGTTGGGATACGAGGTAGCATCTCTTCCCGGGTGGCTGCGTTGTAGGCAAACCAAGCTTCGATCATGGAACTCTGCATCACATCGCCCTTCTGCACGCGGTCATAGGTGTCCGCGTTGGAGTGATGGGTACGGGTACCGTACTCCAACCCATCCTGCTGGAAACCGATGCCGTTCAGGCCGATCCACGAAAAGGCGCTCGAGTCCGTGCCACCGGGGCTCGCGGTGGGTCTGAACTGATCCCCGCCAGAAACAGCAACGATATGCTGGTCCTTGATGGGCTCAATCCAGGACTTGAAGATGGCCGCCATCTGCGGACTACCCCCCGCCGAGACTCCGCGGAAGCGGCCGGAGCCGCCGTCGTCGTTGAAGTACACATCCAGCTTGTCGTACTCGGGGGTCTTCACCATGGTGGCGCGTTGAGCGAAGTGCTGCTGCACGTAGGCGGTTGAGCCGTAGACGCCCTCCTCTTCGCCGCCCCACAGAGCAACGCGAACCGTACGCGCCATGGGCTTGTGCAGCGTAGCCAAAATGCGCACCGCCTCCATCGCCACCGAAGATCCCGTGCCGTTATCCGTGGCGCCGGTGCCGCCCTGCCAGCTGTCGAAGTGACCGCCGAGCATGACGACTTCGTCCGGTTTGGTGGTCCCCGGAATCTCGCCGATGACATTGAATGCGTTCTGGTCTTCCTTCTGATAGTCGACAGCGATATCGAAGTTCAGCTTCGGCGTGATACCGTGCTGCACCAGGCGGACGAGGCGGTTATACTGCTCTGCCCCAATGGCGACGATCGGCGGCGGAATTGGATCCTTGGGATTCTCCGACCCGCCATACGTTGCAAAGATCGTACCGCCGTCTCCGTTGTAACCCGGCGTGATGGAAATGGCCACGCCCTCTTCCTTCAGGAAGGCGTTGACCTCGTTGCGCAGGACCCCGTTCTTCTCATTGGCCAAGGCAAGCGACGTCGGCGTGTACTCCCATGTGCCTTCACCGGGGCGCCCCGGTTGCTGGGGTCGCGATCGGCT
Organism: Bryobacterales bacterium; assembly: GCA_963763545.1. Classification (GTDB taxonomy): domain Bacteria; phylum Acidobacteriota; class Terriglobia; order Bryobacterales; family Bryobacteraceae; genus PALSA-243. The sequence continues at coordinate 43,567 of CAVXPE010000034.1, read as the reverse complement.
GCAGCGCCACGGCCCGGCACGGCGCCGGCTGCTGCTGCTCCGCGCCCGCCGCCACCCCCTCCGCGCGCGCCTCCGCGTGCCAGAATTTCCTCATCCGTTGGGGAAGGCTGCGCGTCCGCCCGCGTGTGGAGCGTGAGTGGAGCCGGGTCAAACATCAGCAGCGCCTTGCCCTTCAGCTTGCCATGGTATTTGGCGAAATCTGCTTTCGAGTGGATGGGCGCCCACACCGGCTCGACCGTGATCGGGCCGTTCGTCCCAGGCGTCCATGCCAGCGGGAACCCGGTAAACGCAATATAGACCGGAGTCTCCATCGCAGCGTAGAAATGCTTGATCTGCCACCCATAGCCGAAGGGCCACTTTTCCAGGTGGACGTTCTTAAGTCCCCACTCTTTCATCTGCTTCATAGCCCACTCGGCGGCGAGCTTGTGATTGCGGCTGTTGGTGACGCGCGGGCCATAAACCTCGGACATCCAGAAGAGGTTTTCCATCACTTGCGAGTGCTGGAAGGCCTCGGTCTTGATCTGGGCCAAGGCGTCCAGATCGACTTTGTCGCCTCCTGGCGCCTGCGCGAAGGAAGCCGGGATGAGGAAGAGGGCCGTGACCATCGCGGCAGCCTGCCTGAAGCGGAGTAGATTCATGGAGATTCTCGCTTTCTCCGGTACTTGACGTCCGCCACACGGCGTTCGAGCCTGCCCGGACTGGGAATAAGAGAATCATTCTCGCACACTAATTGTCCAGCAGTCAGGTTGTCGGGAAGTTGCAGATCGGCTCCAGGAGGATCGTCGAAGCGCCGAACGAGAAGCAAAGCGACGGATGCCGATTTTCGCGCCCGCGAAAACTAATTGCCGCTCGGCCGCTCGATGTGGTCGATCACCAAAATACGGATGTCCGCCTTTACCGATTCCAGTTTCAGGCCCAACTGCTCCCTGAGCGCCTGTCTAAACGTGGGCGCCGCCGGATCCGACGCCGCCTCGCTGGCGGCCGCCGCGACGGCATTCGGTTCCGGCGCAAACTCGATCGTAAAGTCGTAGCGCCCCTCGAGGCCTGTTCGGTCCACCATCGGCCGGTCCATGCCGCCTATCCCCGGCAGCCCTTCCGCCATTTCCGCCAACGTTGTATCGCGTGATCCGCCTTTCTCAACCCGGTTCGGCATCATGAAATAAGCCAAACCGCCACACACCGGTGGGAAGAGCTTCGAAAAATCGACCTTCGCCGGCTTTTCGTTGCACGGCACGCCTTCCGAGTGCGGCTTCAGTTTCGGCCCCATCCTCCCAGGATTCACCAACTCTATCGCGAAGGCCGGAAAGGATCGCTCCTCGAAATGCGCCTTGAACCCGAACCGCTCGGCCAGCAGCGCCTGCATCATCAATCGCATTTGATCTTTCGTGGATATCCCGTCCGCCCGCGCCTCGATCGAATAGCGATCCGTCATCAGCCATTCCGGCATCTGCATCGCCTTGCGAATATCCGCGGGGCCCGCGCCGTCGCCTACTCGCGGAACGCAAACCCTCCTTATAAGCGAATGTGATATAGGTGAACACCGGGAAATCGGCGGAAAGCCGGTCGCCCACCGGACCGGACGCGTCCCCGGCGCCAAACGGAAAATTCGACGGGCGGAAAGGCCCTGAGTCAAGCTTCACTGATGCGACATCGAATGCCTTTCTGCCACCCGCAGCCTTCTCCCAGTCCTGCGCCTGCGGCGCCTGGGGTGGAGCACTCTGTGCAAAAACGGCTGCACAACAAGCGCCAAGGAACAACGATTTCCAATAATCAACTCGCCGCATCGCAATTTTTTACCTCCCATCGATAGACGGTTCTATGCCGCGGAAAGTTGAAGTGGCCGCCGAACTCGCGCGAGGGGCGCTGACGCCGCGCAAATTGCGCCTCAAGCAGGCAGCGATCGAAATTCCAAGCCCGCAGTGATAGCAAATTGGTATGACACCTCGCGCCGGAGTGTTTGCAGGTGTGCTGGAGGGCGGGCAAAAGGTGGCGATCAGATTCGATCGACAGCGCTGAAAAGCCGACGGCGAACTAGATCAGGAAAGGCGTGCGGGCCGAGCGCGTCAGTGATGCCAAAGCGTCCCACCAGAGGTTAGGAGCGATATGCGGGGTTACCGGAGAAGTGCCGGATCAGCCTCTCGCCGGTTGGCGTCCCACCCCTCAATGTACGGTAACGCCGTTTTTCTCCGACCCTCTAGAATTATCGAAACGTCGGCATCGCTTTACAGCCCCTGAACTGCTATTCCCGCGGGACGATTCGCCACAACGGGTGCCTTCTCGGCGCTGCCCACCTCGCGGTCACGTTGCGTACGTCGTCCTGATGGACGGTCCGCATTGCGAAGCCAGACGATCCCATCATGATCGAGGCTATGCCGTTTCGGCAAATCCTCGCGGGCTGTCCATCATGAGCGAATAGAGCGCCTGAAATCCGTCTGCGCTCTTTGCTCGCCCGGCAACTGTCACTGCCGTATTCGACAAGGACCCGTAGCGTTTCGTTGCTGAATTGACTGCTTTCCGCGGCACGCTCGATTGACGCCCGGTGTCACCGTGTCCTCAACTGGACATGTAGGAAACCGAAGGATCGTGCGTGAAACGACCGAGACAAGTTAGTATCGACGTCTCCTGCTACCCAAAGCGACCAACAGGTCCCGCGAGGTCGGATTGACAGAGGAGAGTATCCTCTTCCGATTCCAGCAGGAATGACTCGACAAAACGCCAAGGTTTCGGAGATCTCGGGGCGTTTCATCCGCCACGCGCCCTACCGCTTTCGATACCAAGCATCTGACCGGCGAGAAGCCTTCCTGGCTATGCCAACCAGTCGGCAACGACCGCAGTTTCCGGCCGTCGCCGAGGAAATGACCGTGGACGAGCCCGAACACGTGCAATTCCCCCACCTCACCGCGTTTGTAGCTGTGGACATCTGGACTATCTGAGCGTCTTCAGACCGTGGCGCGCGAATGTCGCTTCGCGAACTGCGGCACGAATCTCGGGCAGGCATCCACCACGCCCCGTAACGCACGAGGCTAATTGAGCAGTTCGTTCAGCGCGGCGCAATCCCATCCGCCATAGCTTCTCGCCTTTCGGCTATTTCGCCCTGATCCAGGCACCTTGCTCCTGATATGTGGGTTATCGGAAAATGACCTTATCGTCGTTGAACTGAATTGGCTTTCGCTTGTATCGTCCGCGACTCGGATGGAGGTGGGCTGCAACCGGTGGCGGCAGACCATTCTCCCTGTGGCCCGTCATCCGCCCAGAACCCTGTCGATGAGTGACTTGGCGATACTGCGCTGGTTGACGACGCGCAAGAGATCGCAACACCGATGAATTGCGGGTAGGAGAAGCCCGAGCGCAGTTGTATCGAGCCATTCCGTTTGCTAGCTTGGCGTAGATGCCGGCGCCTGTGCCCGAGCAACTCGGCAAGACCATTGAGACCCTTTACCGGTCGGAATCGGGCCGGGTTCTGGCGACGCTGGTGCGCCTCCTCGGAGATCTGGATCTCGCCGAAGAGGCCATGCATGAGGCATTCGCCGCCGCTCTGGAATTCTGGCCTCAGACTGGTATTCCGGACAAGCCACGCCCCTGGCTGATTTCGACGGCACGCTTCAAGGCCATCGACGTGATCCGCCGGCGCGCGCGCTTCAACGGAGCACAGAGAGATCTTGTCGCCCACATGGAATCGCGCGTCAACGGCGCTCCCGGCGGAAATGAAGAGACCGGAGATGAAGAGATCGAGGACGATCGCCTCCGTCTGATCTTCACCTGCTGCCATCCCGCTCTGCCTCTGGAGGGACAGGTTGCGCTCACCCTTCGCGAAATCTGCGGCCTGACCACGGAAGAGATTGCCCGCGCATTTCTCGTGACGCCAGCAACGCTCGCCCAGCGCATCGTACGCGCCAAGGCAAAGATTCGAGAGACGCCGATTCCATACGAGGCGCCGACGCCGCAGGAATTGCCGGAGCGGCTGGACGCGGTGCTTCAGGTCGTCTATCTCGTCTTTAACGAGGGCTATTCGGCTGCGGCGGGAGCGGAAGTAACGCGAGCCGAGATCACCGGCGAGGCCATCCGGCTTGGACGGTTGCTGGCCGGGCTCCAGCCGGAGCCGGAAGTCAATGGGCTGCTTGCTCTGATGTTGCTGCAGGAATCCCGGCGCGCGGCGAGGACCTCGCCGGCCGGAGAGCTGATTTTGCTGGAACATCAAGACCGCTCGCTCTGGAACCGCGAACAGATTGCGGAGGGAGTGGGATTGGTGGAGAAAGCCCTGAGCTCGCGCCGCTTCGGCCCCTACACACTGCAGGCTGCGATTGCGGCTGTTCATGCGGAGGCGGAATCGACCGCTGCGACCGACTGGCGGCAGATTGTTGCGCTTTACAACCAATTGGTACGAATTCGGCCTTCGCCGGTCGCATATCTAAACCGCGCTGTGGCCATTGCCATGTGCGATGGTCCAGAGGCCGGCCTGAAGCATATCGATGCGGTGTTGGAACATGGCGAATTGGCAAATTACTACCTGGCGCATTCAGCCCGCGCAGAGTTGTACCGCAGGCTCGGCAGGACCGCTGAGGCTCGGGCTTCTTATGAGAGGGCCCTGGCGCTGACCCAACAGGAACCGGAGCGGCAATTCCTGCAGGAACGGATTCGGCAGTTGAAATAAAAATTGGAGTGGCTGTCGATTTTCGGTTTCCCCCACGACTATAGGGCAAAAGAACGATGAGCTACGATTCCTGAGTGAACAGGAAACGAGTCATCGGGAACGAACACAAAAAGCAAGGAGAAAAGTCATGCCACAATATCTGGTCGCTAACTACCTACCCGACGACTTTGACCCGTCCACCGTAACCGAGGCGATGATGGAGGAGATCCACGCGCTCAACCGCGAAATGATTGCTGCCGGCGTGAGGAAGTTCGCCTGCGGAATTTCCCCGGCCGCCAACGCGAAGACGCTGCGGAAGCAGCCCGGCGGCAAGGTGCTCGTCACCGACGGACCGTACACCGAGACCAAGGAGCACATGGGCGGTTTCTGGATACTGGAATGCGCAGACCTGGAAGAGGCGCTGGCGTGGGCGCGCAAGGGCGCCATCGCGTGCGATGTGGCGGGCGAGGTGCGCGAGCTTCTTTTCTTCCCGGCTCCGGAACAAGGATCCGGCGGAAGCAAGTAAACAACCTGGTGATTGCGGCGCCGGTTCCACCGATCCGCTAAGAGGAGAAGAACAATGAAATACATCTGTTTGGGGTACTACGACAAAGATAAATTCGACGCCATGACTGAGGGCGAGCGAAACGCCATGTTCGATGCATGCTTTGAATACGACGACTATCTTCGCGCCAATGGGCATTCGGTTGGAGGAGAGGCGCTTCAGCCTCGGGAAGCCGCCTTGACCCTGTCTTGGAAGAACGGCAAAGTCGCGACGACCGACGGTCCCTATGCGGAAACCAAGGAGCAGCTCGGCGGCATTGGCGTGCTTGAGGCGCGGGACATGAATCATGCTGTACAGCTCATGTCGCAGCATCCGGCACTGAAGTACGGGACGCTGTGGGAGATTCGGCCAGTTGGGGACATGAGCGAAATCATGAAGGCAAGCGAGCAGCGGCGGAGCCAGAAAACTGCGGGCTGAAGAGGGTCCGCTTTGTCACCGTCGGAATCGACGAAGCGCCGCCAGGTTCCAAGAAAGCCGCGGGCAGTGCGCAGGGGGGCAAGCGCGAACTGTCAACTGGCGCCAACAGGCCAATGCGCTCATCGACAGGATTGCGAGAGAATGGTCGGCATTCCGGACAAAGGTTGGGTGCCGGACCGGCGGGAAGCTTTCGCGACTGGCGCGTGATGCGACCAAAGCGGCGGACACCGGCTACCAAGCACTTCGACGACATGGCGCAGCATAGCTGCTGAGCCGCTATAATCAGAGCAAAATGTATCGCCGCGCCGCGATTGCCGCACTGTTCATGCAGGCCGTTCCGCATTCCAGCGCGCAGACGCGGCCGCCTGACGCAGGCTCCGAGCCGCTCATCCTAAAGTCGAACTCCCGTGCAGTGCAACTGGACGTCTTTGTCAACGATCCCTCCGGGCGCCCGGTGCATGGCCTTCAGAAAAGCGATTTCCTGGTTACCGATAATGGCCATCGGCGCGACACCCGGATTTTCGCAGGTGAGATCGATGCGAACCAGACGCCGCCGTCAGCGGCAAACGCGCCGCCGGACGTGTATTCGAATCGCTTTGGCATGCAGAATTCGCGCATTGTGACGGCCATCGTGATCGATGCCGTCCCCAGGCCTGAAGGCTTGCAACGGGATCCCGGTATCATCGCGGCGCATAGATTTGCATTGGGGTGGTTTAACTTCGCGCGCGCGGAGACTGTAAGCGCGATCTATCGGATGGTACCCGGCCAGACTGTAGCGATCTATGCCGCATGCCCCGACCTGCGTATCGTTCAGGATTACACTTCAGATCCTGGCCGCCTCGTCGCGAGCCTGAAGGCATTCGTTCCTCCGCGTGTTCCGGACGGTACCGGCAAAAAGCAGCCGGCCACTATCGACGCATTGGTTCCGCCGATGCTCTCCGCATTGCGCGACGCCGCCGGCCGAATGTCCGGAGCGGACGGCCGCAAGAGCGTCGTCTGGCTTTCGCAGGGATATGGCACGGAGCTTAACTTATCCGCCATCCGTGGCGTAACTGATTCGACGGTAGCTGCCTTAAATGACGCAGACGTATCTCTATATGCGGTGGATGCGCGCTTCAGCCCTACCTGCCAAGCTCCCGCAGATTTACCCCCCGATCCGACCGGCATCGTCAATTTGACGTGCTCCCAGCCGCCCGATATTAGCGATGAGTGGATGGATTACCTCGCACGCTCTACCGGCGGACGGGCATTCAGCGGAGGCAAAGTCTCTGGTATGCGGGTGCAAGACGCTCAGGGCAAAATGATATGGGGCTCGCATGGGATGGAGAGCGATCGTGGCGTCATCACCGAGGCGCTCCGCTTCGCCGAGGATGACTCACGCTACGCCTACGAAATGGGTTTCTACGTCCCGGAAACAGAGCTGGATGGCAAGGTTCACAAGCTGAGCGTGACAGTACCCGGTAAACCGAAGTTCGGCCTGCGTTACCGCAGTGGGTATACCGCATCCGCCAGCGCAGGGGGACCGCCTGCCGAACCGGAGTTGAAGGGCCCCGTTTCCAACCACGAACCCGCGCGCCCACTGCGTTCCGATGAGGTGGGGATCGATGCGAAGATCGAGATGGCGGCCGGCGCTAAAAACGAATTGCGAGTTTCTTTGGCCATCGGCCGCGAGACGGTCACCCAAACGGCGGATGGCATAATCGCGCTCGACGCAACTTTCACACAAACGGACGAGGCGGGGAAGGAACTGGCGACGATTCAGGAAATGGTGAGGGCGGCGGGGCCGGAGACTCAATCCGGCATGATTCCTTACACGCGCACTATGAAATTGAGCAAAGGGGCAGCTCTTCTTCAAATCAGGATCCGCGATCAGGCAACGAACCGCGCCGGTTCAGTCACCGTTCCGATCGGAAAGAAGTGACCTCTGCGCTGCGGCTCGGTGGATGCATGGTCTAGCTTAGCTACTTTCCCACTTAAAATTCAAAAAGCCGGCGCTGGTCCCGAAACGCGCTTCGCCGCGGAGGTTCTGTCGAGGGTGTTGACGTTCGATGGCATGGATGGGGCCGATTCAGAGACGGTTGGGTGAGAGAAAGTAGAATCGGATGGCGTGGTGTGTGTATTGGTCTGAGAAGGGAGTCAGCGGGGGCGTGCTTGCTCGGCGAAGTGCGTGCCGATATGAATGACATTGTCGGCGATCACACCAAGCCCGACCCAGCGCTGGATGCCGTCCAACCCCCTATATAGGGATCGCCGTAATCCATGTCGGCGTTTGAGAACACTGATGCGGCCTTCACACCCGGTACGCCACTTCTGAAGTTCCTTAAACCAACGCTGCTTCTGCCGCTGTTTACGCGTTGCGCTCTTGGTGTCGTGGCTCGGAATCGAGACTCGCTTGACTCCTATTTGGTGGGCCTTGGATTCGTTGGCGGCTGAAAAGAATCCGGGTCGGCCGCCATGCGTTCCGGGGCGCGTCCGAACTGTTCGACGTGCCGCTCCAGGCATCCCTCTAACAAGGTCGCGTCGGCCGGGCGTTGCTCGCACACCTGGTAGAGCGTAATGATCTGGTTCTCCGCCTCTTGAATCAGGACCAGTTTGCCGAACTCATTGGGCTTATGCGCCTTGCCCTTGCGGATCACCTCGGTGTGCGCCTCGAAAATGCTGAGTAGTTTTCCTTCGGCCTTGGTGTTGCCGCGCAGCACTCGCTCCCGTGTCTGGCGCAGCACCTGCTGGACGCGGGGAATCATCTCATCGAGTTGCTTTTTGGCTTTGTGCATTACGGACAGATTGCCGCGCTTAACGCGAACCTCAATCTCGCGTGAAAACTTCTTCGCTTGCCCGGTAACCCGGCTGGTGACTTCCAGAAGTTGGAGGTAGGCCTTCTTCATCTTCTGCCGGCCCTGCTCCGTCTTGTTCCGGCTGGCGCGAGCAATAGCCAAAACCTTCAATTTGGCGGACCGGCTGCGGTCACGCATCTGCGTGCCCGCCTTACCGGCCACAGCAGTGACTTTCTTCATGATGCGCGTCAGCACGCGCACCCCGTCACCCAGTAAGGAACTGTCGGTTGGATAGTGGATGTCGGTCTCCACCACCGTCGTATCGACCCGCATCTTACGGCCCGCGGCGATCTTGTTTTCCTGTGCGATCTCCACCACGCGCCGATGCAGCTTTTCGATCACCTGCGGCCCCAGTTGACGCGCCAGGTTTCCCATCGTTCTGTCGTCCGGAACCTTGTCGCCGCCGATCCGGGTGAACTCGCGATAGACAAGATTGGCGCGCACCTCCCGCGATAGCACTTCGTAGCTCCAATCGCGCACGTGCTTCAACAGCAGCATTCTGAGCACGACCTCGGCCGGCGTCGCCCTGCGCCCACGGGTCTTGCTCTTCTTGCAGCGTTTGGCCAACTCTTGCTGGATGATGAGCAGCAGGGTGTCATCTTCCAGCGCTTTATCGGCGTGGTGCATCCAGGGTTCCCAGAGATCATCCACCGCCTCCGTGATGAAGCCATCGGCGAAGTTTCTCTGTAAGCGGCGAGCGGCGATCATGACTCGCGCTCCTGGTCTTTGAACTGCTCGCGGTCCAGGCGCAGAAGGAACTGATTCAGTTCGCTGATGGCCTCCAGCGTCTGTTTGAAATCGCGATACTCTCCGATCGCCTTCTGAACCAACGGAACCTGCTCGGGGCGCAGGCTCACTTGGCGGGTCTTTCCACCGGGATAGCCCACTGTGAGAACCCAAAGCGGATGGCCCTCCCCGCGGGCGCATTTTTGACATCCCGAGGAGTGATGGGTGGTGCGCTGGAGTAGCGAGCCGCGGAGGACGCCGGCGGGGGAGGAGAGTTGCCCTGCCAGCTTTTCCCGCTTCCGGATGGCCTGCTCTCGTGTCATCATTATAGATGATACATAATCCATAAAAGCAAGTCAATACATTTTTCGAACAAAATGTTTTTAATGACCGCGCGGACGTCAGAGCGTGGTCGGTGTGGTCTCTCGGGACGAGGTCAACGTCCGACTCAGCAATCAGCCGCGCACCGCCCCTTTGAAAGCAAAGGCCTTGCGCACCGAATTTTAAGTGGGAAAGTAGCTAGCCCGCAGTCTTGCCAATGGCCTTCGGATGGATCGTCCGCGATCTGTACAAAGGCACGGCGAGGATATGCTCTTCTCGTCGAGGGCTCGATCCAATTCCCGCTGCACCGGGCCGACAGTAGCGGCGACGCGCCAGGATCGCACGACCGGTCGGCCGTGTTCGTAGAGATCCTTCGCGTTGCCGGGGTTGAAGTCGTAGGCTTTCCACGGGCCGATCCCGTACTCATTGACGTATTTCCCGAGTCGCGTCCAGGTCAAGCACCACGATCCCGACCTGCAGCGTCTGGGTGAAGACAGCGTCGCGCGTCGTCGCACCTGCGTCCAATATGACGACGCCCGTAAATTTGGTCAGGTTTTTGTGAATTCTGTTGATGCTGACCGCGCAGCGCCATGCAGCACGGGACCCCTACAAGCCAGCGTTAATTTTCCGAGGGCTTTTCGGCGTGGTCGATTACCAGCTTTTCGACCGGTCCCTTGGTCGCCTCCAGCCTCAGGCCGAGTTGTTCCTGAAGAGCCGCGAACATGGAAGGCGCATCGAGATCCGGTGGCGGAACACGGTCCGCGGGGAACCAGTCCAACGTGTAGGCATAAAGGCCGGCGAGATTGGTCCGATCCAGGACGGGACGGCCGGCGGTGTTGGATAGCTGCCGGGCCAGTTGCTCCATGGTTCCCCGGGTGACCACCATATGCAAACCCTTCTCGGTCCCTTGCACGGAATATCCCCCGGTCGCATCGGGCGCGCTGGCTTTGAACTTTGGCCCATTCTTGTCCGTGACCAGCGCATAAACCGGAACCTCTTCGGTTTCGCGATGTACCTTCAACTGAAATCGCTCGGCGAGCAGGCTCTGCAGCATCTGCTTTAACTGTTCCCTCGTGATCGCGCCCTCGCCCGGAGCCTTGGCGTCGATATCGTAATGGCCGGTACGGGCCCAGCCTGGCTCTCCGGAGATCTGATCTCTTCTCAAGCCGTAGGCATCCTCGATCAGGTCGATTAGAGTAATCGCCGTGCCGGTCACTCTCGCCCCGCGAATCGCGGGATCCGCGGAGTGCGTGATCGGCTCCGGATGGAATTTGATCGAGGCTACCTCGAACGATTGACACGCTGCAATGCCAGCGGCGAGGAGGAATCCGAAAAGGAGACGTCGCGTTATCGGGGCCATGCGGCATTGGACCGCCGCACGCCGGAAACAGTTAGTTATTGCGCACGGTTTATTGATCGGCTGCGTCGAAGGTGACGGCCGAATCGGCGCCGAACTCCCGCGCGCGGGTTTCGATGTCCTTCACCAACTGATGGCCGCCGGTTTTGACATGCATCTGGCGGCCCCAGTAGGCGATCGCGTCCGAATCCGATTCCCAGGGCATCAGGTAATGCTGGCTCGTGCAGATCCAGAAGCTGTTCGCCTCATTACCGAACTTGTCCTTCTGGAGTTGAAACACCATGCGGAACGAAGCGCCCTTGCGGAAGAGTCGAACGCATCGGCGCGCTGGCCGCGCCGCCGTATTGGACCACTGGCGCGCCACGCAGTTCGCAGCCATCGCCCACTACTTTGCCTTCGATCGATCGGGGAAAGAACGAACCGAGATCCAGCCGGACGGTGGCTTCGATGGATGCCGCGCAACGGATCGCCGGATCGCTGGAACGCTGCCTGACCTTATCGGGCGAGGATCGAAATCGCCGCTCCGCCTTCCCAATCCTCTACCGTCTTGGCTTGGGCGCCTCGCAACAACTCTTGCACCTCGAACGGCGCGTGGAATTCGTCCATGGCGCGGCAACGCTCGTCGGCCGAGGCCGCGATCTTGAAGGGCTTTAAACCGTCGCCCCATGCCACCACCGCGTTGCATCGGTTGCCATCGCCCCGCAGTACCGATTCGGCTGTAACCGAAGGCAACGATTGCATGATATCGCCGGAACGGGTAGCTAATTCGCGCTTTTCCTGGGCCGTCCAGTTCCAATGCCGCTCGCGCGCCATGTTGGAATCAAAGGCGGCCGAGGCCTTGGAAAGTAAGCCCAAAGCTTCCTGGTCGGGGCTGGCAGCCGACAGACACAAGGGGAATGGCTAAGAAAAGGCAGGCTTTAGTCAATCAACTTACTTAGGCGTCGGAGCCACGCCCTGGGGGTTACAGCTCGCGGCTTACTAGAGTCTTTTTGCTACTACCAATGTAATATCGTCGGCCGGCGGCGCGCCCGCGGCGAATTCCAGCAAGGCGCTGGTCACCGCATCCGCGATCTGCCGCGGCCGGTTTGGCGCGGTGTTCGCGCAACACCTCGATAAACCGCTCCTCGCCGAACTCCTCTTCGTGCTCCATTGAGGCATTCGGTCACGCCGTCGCTGTACAGCACCAACAGATCGCCCGGTTCCAGTTGTATGCTTTTGTTCGGCGAACGGCGCCATGGCGAGAATTCCCAGCGGCGGTCCGCCGCCCTCAAGCATCTCCGCCTCGCCCGACGCGCGTATCACAATCGGCGGATTGTGGCCGGCGTTGGCGAATTTCAATCCGCCGATCGCCGTATCGAGGATGCAGAAGAAGAACGTGATGAACCGGTTGCTGGGGCATTTCGCGCACGTGGCCTTGTTTAGCCGCGTCATGAAGGCGCCCAAATTGCCCGGATCTTCGGCCAGCACCTGCACGCGCGCGTGGAGCGCCATCATCATCAGCGATGCCGGCATGCCCTTGCCCGAGACGTCGCCCAAGCGCAAGAGCTACGCGCCCATCGGCATACGGGAAGAAATCGTAATAATCGCCGCCCACCGTGCGGCAGGCCGCGTTGTACCCGGCCAGATCGGCCCCCGCGAGCTTGCGGCGCTTCGGCCGGCAGCACGCCGCGCTGGATCTCGGCCGCCTGGGAGAGATCGCGCATCATAATGCGCTCTGCCGCTTCGATCTCCGCGAGGCGCGCGTTCTCGATGCGGATCGCGGCGGTGTTCGCCATCACCGTGAGCAGGCTCAGATCGTCCTTGGTGAACTCGCGCAGAATGAACGGCGAATCCACATAGATCAGACCGATGATCCGCTCCTTGGTCTGCAGCGGCACCGCCATCATGGTGTGGACCTTCTGCTCCACAATGCTCATGCGGCCCTTGAAGGCTTCGTCGGCCATGGCATCGCGCACCAGAATCGAAGTCTTATCGTTGATAACGCGGTCGCGCACGGTGGTCGAAATGCGGAACCCCTCGCCCTTGTGCGCGCGGGGAACCAGTTTGCCGCCCTCCAGGATGAGCAGGACTCCGCGCTGCGCGGTCACGGCCTGAATCGCCAGGTCGAGAATGACAGGGAACAGCTCGTCCAGCGGTTTATTTTCGGAAAGCACCTGGCCCGCGCGAATCAGCGCCTGCATCGGCGCCGTGGCCTTGGCCCCGCCGCGCTCGAGGACCATCGTCTGATTCGAAAGCGCGCCTTCGAGGCTGGTGACCACCGTGGTGGATGCGGTGCTTTCATCGGCCGGCCCTTCGAATACCACCACGCCGCTGATCGGGCGCTTTGCCCTCCGGCGGCGCGTAGACGATCACCAGGTGCCCGGCCGTGATGCGGTCGCCCGGCTGCAGCATGAGGCGCGCCTTGAGCGGAATATTGTTAACGAAGGTTCCGTTCTTACTGCCCAGATCCTGGATGGTCCAGCCTCCGTCGCCATCCGGTTCGAAAGCGAAGTGCTGGCGTGAGAGGCCGGCATCTTCCGGAAAGCACAGCTCAGCGGCGTTCGACCGGCCAACGGTAAGGCGTCCGGTCAACGGAACCGTTCTGGCCCCGCCGTCTGGGCCCTGGATCAGTAACTCGCGCGGCATTGGAGATACCAATTGTAACGCCGCGGCCGCGATTTTACGCTATCTTGAAAAGCCGGCTTAGATACAGCCGAACTAACGCGCCGAGTGTAGCCGTAATGAGCGTACCAATCGTCCTGACGGCAAAGGCCCCCTGCTTTCCGTTCGAGTCGCTTGGGATATCCGTTACGAATGGGATTGCGCGCGCCGGCGCATGGCGAGGCCACAGAGAGCCGTGCCAATCAGCAAAGCAAGCCAACTCGCCGGCTCGGGTGCAACTTGAACCGTGACATCGTCCAGGAGAAATTCACCCACATCGTTCCCAATCGTGAAACTGAGATTGGTGGATGCCGACGTTGCGGCCCACCCGTACGAGTATTCGGTGTAAGCCTGCACGGGAAGCGACGTCAGATTAGCCACTGTGTTCCCCCCAAAAGACATGGAGAACATGTTGCTGTAGGGGTTGACCAGGGCCGTGTCTTGCGCCAGGAACCATGAAATTTGGTATGTAACGCCAATCTGTGTGGCAATGCTCTGCGACAGCGTGGTCGCGTTCGAAACCAAGTCGGAGAAGTACGCTTGGGAAGAGCCGCTGTTCGGGGAGATCCCATCGAAGGGATCGGTTCCCTCCACGCCATACAGATTCCCTAACTCAAACGGCGTATCGTTACCCGAGAGAGTCCATGAGGTGAAGTCGCCAGTTTCGAATCCGCAATTCGCGACTAGGTTGCGCGGGTTCGCGTCGCAGACAGAGATGGGACCAGCGGATGCCTGCCTTTGCACAACGAGCAAGCAGGAGAACGCAAGAAGAGTGTAAGAGAGTTCGCATAATTTTCTCCGATGTTTGAGGGTTCGTCACTTAGTGGGGCCAGTTCATCACCAGATTGAACGCATTCACCGATCCGATCCCGGTTGCGAAATCCCAGCCAGTGGTTGTCAAATAAGCGGGTTGATCGCTCGCGTTCGAGGTCGATAAGACGCCGATATGTCCCCGATGGCCGATAGCAATTGTTCAGAGTCGCCGAAGCCGTGCCGGACTCCTTGCACACTACGTCGTTATCGCCCTGCGTGACATCGTAGAAGATGCATGAGTTGCCCGTCTTGAGCACAGTGGTTGAATTACACGCGGCTGCGCCGCTCACGCCATACTCGGCTTTTGCGAGGGCGTAATAGGTTGGTGTTGGGATTTCCCCATCGGCTGCCCGTATGCTGATTGATTAGAGCCTGTATCGCGGCCATGATTGGCGACGAAACCGAGGTGCCGCCGAAACCCGGCCCAGTTGCTCGGTGGACCCAAACAAGTAGCGCCGCCGCCTACGATTGGGTTTTTATCCGGATTCGACCAGCAAACTACGTAATATGCATCCCAGAGACCGTTCGCTGCAAACAGAGAGACGTCGGGAATGTCACGCACCCCGTCCGCTGGATTTCCGAACAGGCCGCTCTGATATGCAGGTTTGGGGTAACCCGCGCAACTGCCGCTCACTACGCCCTCAGTTGAAGCCGCGCCAGTTGCGCAACCGCTCGGTCCCCCGCTGCCCCCAACTGCGTTCAGTAGCACATTCAAGGAGCCGTTTGCCGATGTCACTGCCGGATTGTTGCAAAAGCCGAGCGGCGTGACTCCGAAGAAATTCGCTAGCAGCCCTCCCGCGCAGGAGTCGTTCCACGGAATCTCTTGGATGTACGAGAGAGCGGAATTATAGGTTGCCGTATTGGCTGAACTCCAGTAAGTGCTCGGGTCGACATTTTCGGCGGTGTAGCCGAAATCGGTTCCACCCACGGATACGTTATACGGCGTGGACGTAAACCCGCTGACGCTGATGCCGTGGGTGGAGACATTCCCGAAATCGGAAACCGCGGCGCCTTCGTCTCCCGACGAAACGAATATGGAAACCCCCTCGGTGACCGCCTGCTGGTACGCGGCGCTATACGCTGCATTAGAAGCGGCCCCATTGAATGCCTCTGCCTCTCCGTAGCTGATGCTCACCACCGATGGAAGATTCGCCGCCGGTCCATTGAGAGTATTCTGGAGCGCGATCAAACCTCCGAACGTCGTCATCGTGTCGGTGCACGCCGCCAGGATGATGGCGGCATTCGGCGCTGCGGCTGTCGCCCATTCCACGTCAATTGCTCGCTTCCCCGTCGTCGCCGTAGCCAGGATCGCTCGAGACCCCCTGAAACCCCGGGTTCCGCACGCGATGTCGCCCGCCGGACTCACTTGCGACAAAGTACCGTACGGATAAGTTCGGCTTAGTCCGAAAGTCTTCCGGAATACGTTCCAATCCCCGGTCGAATATAGATACGTATCTTCGACAACCATGATAGACTGCCCTCTTCCAGAAAGCCCCGCCGCGAAGAGCGGGTTAAGGTTATAAATGGTGGCAAGATCGCCCGGGACGAGCCCATGAACGTACCGTTCGGATTAGTGAACGTGTAATTGCCCCGCGGCACCAATAACGGCTTTGGATGGAAGTTATGCAGGGATACGATGCCGGTCACTACCGGCCCGAGCGCGGCGGGAATCTTGGGGTCGCTCATATTCGCAAAATGCTTCACGCCGTTCACTTGTAGATGGTGGATCTCGGTGTGATAAGCCCGATTAACAAGACCTGCCGTGCCGCCGAAATCGATAAACAACCCGCTGGGCTGAACTCCGTGAACGGTGAACCCCTTCGATTTGAGCCAGCCGGTGACCACATCCACATCTGTGGGCGATGCCCCGAAATGCTGGCTGAATTGTTCGGGCGTCAGCCATTTGTGGAAGTTTGGCGATGTCGAATCGTGCAAGTCGGTGATGTAGCCCTCGAGCGCCGCGTCACGTTCGGGTGAGCGTTTGAGTTGCAAAAGCATGTGGTCGATCGGGAAATCGTCCGCAACCCGGCCAAGGTCGTTGGCGGAAATCGCCTCGGGGCGCGTGTTGTGTCCCAAAGTGACAAGTTTCGACTCATCGATCCTTCCAAGAATCATGGGCATTGGCCGCCCCGATGGTTGTGCCTGAACCGCGGGCGCCAATCCGATTGCGGCAAGCGAAATAATCAGAAAACGGCTCATCGTTAAACTGCTCATTCATCGCTCCTTGTTCTCGGAATGCGTCCATCGGTGCATCGCTGTAAAGGTCTGGCGCATCCAAGCAGAGTTCACCGGCTAATGCACTGAAAACACATGCTCGGGCGCTACGATAGCACAAACTCAGTGACAAAATGTAGTAAAACATTACTGAATAATTTGTCATCAGGAGGCGAGCGATGCCTCAATCAACCGCGGTCCGCGCTCACGCATGGCCGCTGTAAATTCTCGAATGAACTCGTCCGCCGTTTCCGCGCGTGTGGCCTCAACTCCGAGCCCCTCCGCCAGTCGGACCCAATCCGCGCATGGGTTCGTCAGGTCGATCATCTCGCCGGCCCGCCGCCCGATGGCGCCAGCGCCGGTTCTTCGCATCTCGATATCGAGAATCCGGTACCGTCGGTTCGCGAGGATGACGATTGTCACGTCCAGCCGCTCGCGCGCCATCGTCCAGAGCGATTGAAATGTGTACATCGCGCTGCCGTCGGCCTCCAGCGCCACTACTTTGCGGGTGGGACAGGCGAGCGCGGCGCCCAATGCCACAGGCAATCCTTGGCCGATCGATCCACCTGTAACCGGGAGATGATCGTGCCGCGCGGCGCGGGCGAGGTGCGGCCAAATTTCGCCGCTTGCGGACACGCTTTCCTCGGAAAAGATAGTCCCTTCGGGCGCTAGGGCCGCCACGGTTCTTGCGACAGCCGCCGGCGTGAGTTCCTCGCCAACGGGCAGAGTCGCGCGTAGGACATCGGCAACCTCCCTCTTCGCCGGCGCGCCGATTTCCTCCGCCAGCCATTCCAGCGCGCCCGCGCCATCCTCATGTTCGGCCGCGAGCGCTTCAAAGGCGCAACCCGGCGGCGCCAGCAAGCTTCTCACGGCGGGATAACCGAAAAACGAGACCGGCGGCTTGGCTTCGACTGATATGAGGCGCTCGACATCGGCCAACAATTGATGCGCCTGCTCGGGAAAATAAGGGATGCGGTCGAACACGGGTACGCCCGCGCCGCGGGTCATGCGGGCGGTGTTCCGGTCGCCGAATACCCTCACCCCGGTAGCGGCGCGTATACGGCTGGCGGCGCGAAGTCCGCGTTCCTGAAGCGTGGTTCCGCCCAGGAGCAACGCCGTAGCTCCGCCCGATCGAAAAGCGCGCGCGGCCTCGAGCACGCGTTCCGTGGCCGGAAGAGAACGGCGCGGCCGCGGGGCGGGGCAGCCTGGCTCGCCCGCTTCGCTCCAAGAGAAATCGGCCGGCACGATCAGCGTGGCAACCTTGCCAGGCGGTCCTATGGCCGCCGCCACAGCAGCCGACGCCGCTTCACCCATGGCGCTGGCGTGTTCCACGGTATGCACCCAGCCCGACACCGGCCGCGCGAAGGCCTCGATATCCGCCGTCAACGGAGCGTCGTAGGCCAGATGCTGCGTGGAATGCTCTCCCACGATGTTGACCACCGGAGACCGCGCCTTGCGCGCGTTATGCAGGTTTGCCAGCGCATTCGCCAGGCCCGGTCCCAGGTGCAGCAGCGTAGCCGCTGGTTTCCCTGTCATGCGGGCATACCCATCCGCCGCGCCGGAACACACGCCTTCGAATAGACCGAGAACGCCGCGCATGCGCGGCACACGGTCGAGCGCCGAAACAAACTGCATCTCCGATGTTCCGGGATTCATCAGGCACAGATCGATATCGTTGGCGAGCAGAGTCTGGAGGAGGCATTCGGCGCCGTTCATATCGCGACCCTTTCTCGTCAGAACACGCGCCGCTTCAGCCGTTCCACGGTGAACTTCGCGGTTTCGGCCACGGCCATCACGGCCATCACGCCGGCCTGTACGGGGTCGGAGACCACCAGATCCGCCGCGTCGGGGACGCTGCCGGCCATGTTCAGGCTAATCACCAGCAGCCCCTGCTTCCGCACCTCGCGCACAGCGGTTTCGATCTCGCCGCCCATCAGCGATCCCGCCAGCACCAGCGCTTTGGCGCGCGGCAAACGCGCCACGGCGCGAACCGCGTCTGCCAGCTTCTGCTCGCCCACCAATGGAATGGTGTCCACCGAAATATGTTCGCCGCGGATGTTGTGCCGGTCGGCCTCGGAAATCGCGCCGATCGCCACCTGGCCCACCTGGGCGCCGCCGCCCATGATGATGATGCGCTTGCCATAGATCGTCTCGAACGTCTTGACGATCTCGACGTCGCGGACGATAGCAAGAGCCCGCAGGCCTGCTATGGCGCGCATTGGGTCGGCGCCCTCCGGGAACTTCACTTCGAAGTAGGTGCGAGCCTCATCCGGCCGGTTCGCCAGAATCTCGACCGAAGCAATGTCGCCATTGTGTTCGGCGATCACGCCGGTTAACTGGTGCAACACTCCAGTCGTGCCAACGGCATGCGCGACCAACCCGATAGTTTGGTTCTCCATTCTCGCTTAGTGTAACTGGCGGGCGTCTCGGGCGATGCCTAGACCCCCGCACGGCGTGAAAACTTTTTGCGCAATGTACTTTTCAAAATAAAGTACATTGCGCTATGATTGACGCATGACTGCTACCGTGCCGCTCCTCCACCGCAAGCCGTCCTCATCCTGCGATTGGCTGCGCTATTTCGAATCCAACGCCGCGCGGGAACCGTCGTTGCCGTGGCACGATCCTTACCGCCTCACCGCCGCCGAACACGCCGCGACTGTCGACTCTATCCGCCAATTTCAGTTAGGCGAAAGTGGCAAAGGGCGCCGTCTGCTCGATCAGGCTGCGCGATTCGCAGCGGAGCGCGGCCAGCCCGAGTACTGGTATGCGCTTCGCCTGTTCATAAAGGAAGAGCAGCGCCACAGTCGAATGCTCGGCCGCTTCCTCGAATT
Organism: Bryobacterales bacterium; assembly: GCA_963763545.1. GTDB lineage: Bacteria > Acidobacteriota > Terriglobia > Bryobacterales > Bryobacteraceae > PALSA-243. Next base: position 24,219 of record CAVXPE010000034.1, on the reverse strand, counting down.
ACATGGCATTCGGCCCCTCGATCGGCATTGGGTGGATAGCGCGTTCCGCGGTATCCGGGGTCTCGCCGGGCCCGAACTGCGTATGCGCGTGCTTGCCACAGCAGAAGTTCTCGCCATGCCGTATTACTCGGCTCTAGGCGAAGCCACGGCGTCGCCGCTCCTGCGAGCGATCTGCGGCCGCATACTCGAAGAGGAAGCGATGCATCTGCGATTTCAGGCCTTCACGTTCCGCTTATTCCAACGCGAGCGCCCGCCGATCCTGAGACGCCTTACATGGATAGCAAACCGCATCCTGCTATCGGGAGCTACCGCTGTATTGTGGCGTGAGCACCGTGGCGTCTTCCACGCTTCCGGCTACTCCCGAAAGCGCCTCGCGGACGAAGCGGCGCGTTGGTTCGCGGAGTTAGGGTAGGATTCCTACCTTCCCACACCTCTCACCTCTTCCTGAACCCGACCACCGCCAGCGGCGGCAGCGTCACCGCAATGCTGTGCGGCCGATCATGCTTAGGCATAGGCCGCGACGATACCATCCCGCCGTTCCCCAGATTCGTTCCGCCGAACAGCTCCGAATCCGTATTCAAAATCTCCTCGTAGAATCCCTCTTCCGGCACGCCGAACTCGTAGCCCTTACGCGGCACCGGCGTGAAGTTGCAGCAGAACACCAGAAAATCCTTCGGATCCTCCGCCCGCCGCAGGAATGCGATCACCGAAGACTCCGCATCGTGGAAATCGATCCACTCGAATCCCGAGTGATGAAAGTCCACCTCGTACAATGCCGGGTTCTCCCGATAGAGGCGGTTCAATTCCCGCGCCAGGTTCTGCAGCTTGCGATGCGGCTCGAATTCCAGTACGTACCAAGGTACGCTAGAGTCGTGATTCCACTCCTCGCGCTGCCCGATCTCCTGACCCATGAACAGTAGCTTCTTCCCCGGATGCGCCCACATGTACGCCAGAAACGCGCGCACGTTGGCGAACTGGCGCCACTCGTCACCCGGCATCCGGCTCAATAGCGACCGTTTGCCGTAGACCACCTCGTCGTGTGAAATCGGCAGCACGAAGTTCTCGCTGAAGGCATACATCATGCTGAACGTAATGCTGTTCTGGTGGAACTTGCGGAAGACCGGATCGTACGCGAAATACGCCAGCATGTCGTGCATCCAGCCCATGTTCCACTTCATCGTGAAGCCGAGCCCGTTCAGATAAACCGGCTTCGAAACCCCTGGAAACGCAGTCGATTCCTCCGCCGCCGTGAACACGCCCGGAACCTTGTGCGCTTGCTCGTTGAAGCGCCGAATGAAGTCGATCGCGTCCAAATTCTCGTTCCCGCCGAACTGGTTGGGAATCCATTCTCCCGGCTTGCGCGAATAATCGAGGTACAGCATCGACGCCACGGCATCCACCCGCAGCGCATCGATGTGATATTCCTTCAACCAGAACAGCGCGTTCGAAATCAGGAACGCGCGCACCTCGTTCCGCCCATAGTTGAAGACCTTCGTGCCCCAATCGTGGTGCTCGCCCTTGCGCGGATCGGCGTGCTCATATAGCGCCGTCCCGTCGAAAAATCCCAGGCCGTGCGCATCTTTCGGAAAATGCGCCGGCACCCAATCGACAATCACGCCGATTCCCGCCTGATGACACCGGTCCACGAAAAATCGGAAGTCGTCAGGCGAGCCGAAGCGCGACGTCGGCGCGAAGTACCCGATCACCTGATAGCCCCACGAACCGCTGAATGGATGCTCCATGATCGGCAGCAGCTCGATATGCGTGTAGCCCATCAGCTTCACATAATCCACCAGCTTCACCGCCATCTCGCGATAGCTCAACCCCTGCATCCACGAGCCCGCATGCACCTCGTAGGCCGCAACCGGCGATTTCAGCCACTCCTTTTTTCCTCGCGCCTCCATCCATTGCGCGTCGTTCCACTGGTACTTATCCAGGCTCCACACCACCGATGCCGATTTCGGCGGCGTCTCGCAGCAAAACGCATACGGATCGGCCTTCAACTGCTCATATCCGCCAAATTGGGAACGGATGTGATACTTGTATGCGGCGCCCTCGCGCAGGCCGAGGGATGAATAACTCCCACACGCCCCCATTGCGTTTCCGCATCGGATGCCGCCGGATGTCCCAATCGTTGAATTCCCCCGCCACCGTTACGATCAACGCGCTCGGCGCCCAGACCGCGAAGCGCACGCCTGCCTCCGTCACGTGCGCGCCCAATGTGCGATACGCCTCGTAGAGCGTGCCCTCCGTATGCAGGTAGATATCGGAGTCCGAAATCTGCGGACCGTAACGGTAAGGGTCGTCGATCTCGATCTCGCGCCCGTCCCACAACTTCAGCCGCAGCCTGTAATCGCCAGGAGTGCCAGGCAGTTGGGCGCAAAAGAAGCCGCCCGCGTGCAATTTTTCCATCGCCACGGCGTTGCCGCCTGCCAACACCGCCGCTGCTTCGGCCTGCGGGAGAAACGCGCGCACCTCCCACTTCGCCTGCTGGTTCTTCTTGCCCCAGCCATGCGGGCCGAGCACGCGGAACGCATCGCCATGGTATCCGCCTACTATTGCTTCGATCTCTTCTGCTGTCATGAGAGCCTAATAGTCAACTATGGACGATATCACGCGGACGCTGCCGAAGGCCGAACTCCACCTGCACCTCGAGGGCTCCATCGAGCCCGAAACGCTCCATGAGCTCGACCCCGCGACGCCCGTAGACGAATTTCGCGCACTCTACCGCTATGCGGATTTCGATGCATTTCTCAAAGCGTTCGGCGCCATCGGCAAACGCCTGCGCACGCCTGAGGATTACGCGCTCGTCACCCGCCGCCTTGCTCGAGCGTCTCGAATCCCAGAACGTGCGGTATGCCGAAATCATCGTCGCCGCCGGCGTCGTGTTGTGGAAGGGACAGGAATTCGCTCCCATCTACGACGCCATTCGCGAAGCCGCGCGCGGCTCCTCCGTCGAGGTCCATTGGATCCTCGACGCCGTCCGCCAGTTCGGAGCTGATCACGTGCAAAAGGTCGCGGAACTTGCTGCCGAACGCGCCGGCGATGGCGTAGTCGCTTTCGGCATTGGCGGCAGCGAAGAACGCGGACCCGCTGCCTTGTTCCACAAACCGTTTGCATTCGCCAAGAGCGCCGGCCTGCACCTCACCGCGCACGCTGGCGAAAGCATGGGCGCGGAATCGATCTGGGCTGCGCTCGATTTAGGCGCCGAACGCATCGGCCACGGCATCGCCGCCGCGCAAGATCCCAATCTGATGCGCGAACTCCGCGACCGCGATATCCCTCTCGAAATCTGCATCACCAGCAATCTCGTAACTGGCGTAGTGAAACGTATCGAAGATCACCCGGTTCGACTTCTCTTCGACGCCGGCGTCCCGATCACTCTCAACACCGATGACCCCGCCATGTTCGGATGCACCCTCGCAGGGGAATACGCCTTGGCCGCGCGCGCTTTCGGATTCAGCGATGCAGAATTACGCGGGATCGCGGAGAACGGATTCCGCTATGCGTTTAAGCGCCCTTGGCCCCATCAAACGCAAAATGAGCCACGGATGGACGCAGATGCACATAGATAAAAACAAAACGGCATGTATTGGTTTTGATCTTATCTGTGTGAATCCGTGTCCATCCGTGGCTAATCATTACTCCCGCCCCGCGTACAACTCCTCGATCTGTTCCCGGAAATTCTCCATCGCCCGCGTTCGCCGCACCTTCATCGTGGCCGTCAACTCGCCCGCCTCGATCGAAAACTCGCGCGGCAGTATGCGATACTTCCGGATCTGCTCGAACGGCGCCAACTGCTTATTCACGCGCGCCACCGCTTTGCGAATCTCCTCCAAGACCGGCGGCGCCTGCGGCATGTCTTCGTCCTTGCGGCTCTTCCATTCGTCCATGCCTTTCAACGTCCGCGCCGCGGCGGGATTGATCGTGAAGAGCGCGGTCACAAAGGGCAGCCGATCCCCGCACAACAACGCGTGGCTCACGATCGGCTCCATCTTGAACAGCGCTTCGAGACGCGCCGGATATACCTTTTTCCCCGTCGAAGAGACAATCAACTCCTTCTTCCGCCCGGTGATGAAAATGTAGCCTTCGTTGTCGATGCGCCCCAGGTCGCCGGTGTGCAGCCAGCCGTCGCGCAGCACCTCGGCCGTGGTCGCCGCGTCGTTGAAGTAGCCCGAAAACAGGCACGGGCTCTTAATCAGAATCTCCTGGTCTTCCGAAAGCCGCACCTCCACGCCCGCGATCGCCTTACCAATCGACCCCGGCATCGGCCGGTCCAGCGGATTGAGCGTCGCCACGCCGCCTTCCGTCAGGCCATAGCCTTCAATCAGCGGCATGCCGATCGCGTCGTAGAACTCCGCCAAGTCCTTTCCCAGGGGCGCGGCGCCCGAGGCCGCGACGCGAATCCGCCCGCCGAAACGCTCACGTACCTTGGCGAACATCAGCCGGTCCGCCAACCGTAAAGGACCGCGCAGCCGCCACGGCACACGCTTGCCCGCGCGCCGGTAGCGCGCCGCCGCTAGCGCCATCGCCAGCGCGGCCTGAAACGCTCTCCGCGCCGGCAGTGGACGCTTGTTCAACTCGGTGCAGATGGTGGAATAGATCCGCTCCCACATACGCGGCGGGGCGAGGAGAATCGTAGGCCGCACCTTGCGGATATCCTGCGGCAACCTCAAGAGACTCTCGAAGAACGTGACTGCCATCGCGCAGCGCATCGGCAGAAACTCCATCACCACCCGCTGCGCAATATGCGCCGAGGGCAGGAACGCCACCGTCGAATCCTCCGGGCCCATCGGCAGAACTCCTGGACCCATATCGATGTTCGCCACGATCGCCTGGTGCGATACCAGCGCCATCTTCGGCTCGCCCGTGGCGCCCGACGTCAGATAGAGAATCGCCGGGTCGGCCGGTGAAACGCGCGCCCGCAGCCGCTCCATCAATGCCGCATCGGCGTTCATAGCGTTGCGTCCCGATGCGCGCAACGCCGCGAGCGTCATCGCGCCTTCCGCTTCGCCTGTCAGCAAAAACCAATGCTCCACTTTTGCCGCGCGCAGCGCCGCGAACGTCTTCGGATTCTCCACGAAGACCGCGCTCGCCCCCACAGTTTCTATCGTGCGGATCAGATCGGCCGCCGGATAGCTCGGATACACGGCCGCCGCCACCGACCCATTCCCCAGAATTCCTGAATCGGCAAGATAGAACTCGAGCCGCGTCTCCGAATCGAGCGCAACCACATCGCCCTTCTTGATGCCCAGCGCATCGAGCCCGGCCGCGATCTCGCGCGCCGCCGCCAGGTATTGCGTCCATGTGTAGGTGAGATATCCGCCGGGTTGGCCGTCTACCGGCTGGCGTAGCGCCGGCGAATCCCCGTGCGTGCGCGCGGTCTCTTCCAGAACTTGTGTGAGGGTGCGGGCAGTGGTCACTTCCGCAATGTAGCACTCAACTTGCAATGCCACGAAACGGCCTTGTGGCGCTGGGTAACGCTTGCATCGGCCGCTTTCGGCCTATTCGCCTTACTTCGCCCGTTCCAGATCCAACAGCGCCTGCGCCATATAATTCACGGCGTGCTCTTCTTCCATCCGGTTGGCATCGTTGCGCTGCAGCGGAGTCAACACCGGCGAAAGCTCCAGGTGTATCAGCTCATGCACCACCGTGAACTCCATATCGTCCAGCATGGCCTGCAACGGCAGCTTGTAATCCGCCGGGTCCAGGACGCGAATCACCGCCGTCTTCTTCACGCCATCCCAATGGATGTTGCCGAGCGTCTTGGCCTTGAGATCGCTCGTGCGCACCACCAGCAGCGAAATCTTCCAATCGGATAGATTCAGCCTTTTTTGCCACGCGCAAAGCTTCTCCGTGCTGTACGATTGAGCCATCAGAGTGCGCTCGCGCGGCGTCATTCCCTGGCCGGGAGCGTCTTGTGCAAAGGAAAGCGTGGCGGAAACCAGCAGGAAGCCAGAAAGAAGAAGAACCTTGAAGGGGAACCGATACTGCCACAACATGTGGTCTAGGATACCAAATTTGGTCCGACGTAGTACGGTTCATCACCCATTTTTTGTGCTGAACTTCGCTGTTCCGCTGCCCCGGTCAAATAAAGGATAGCCTGCCGCGCCAATTCCGGCACGGTCGGGTCCGGATGGCGTAGCAGCCATACCAAAGTCCGGAGCCATCGCAGTTCCTCGCGTTCCACCCCGATAATTGAGAGTTTCGTCTTCATCGCCTTCGCCATCACGCGGCTCCTGCACTACATTTCGTCCTGACCGCGATTCTCTTGACATTAACCCGCATTTCTCGCACAGTTTCGTCGCGAGGCGCGCGAGAAGCGCTGCGCCCGTTCCGGGGCTGCGGATACGAGGCGCGCGCCGGTCGGCGCGCGGAGGTCCGCCGCGGATCGAGCACGGCGACCAAGCGCAACGAAGTAGACCGGCCTTGCCCAGTGGAAAGTGTGTGAGAAATGCGGCTTTAGATCGTCCTCAAATATCGCCCGCTTCGTGCGATAAGAAGTTCGTGAGCGCTTTTCTAAGGCACGCCGAAGAGATCTTCGCCACAGCCCGCACCGCTGGAACCGAAGACTGCGATCTATCCATCCTCGTGAATCGCGAGGGCGGCATTCACATGATCGCCGGCGCCGATTGGCAGCTCGAATCGCTGCGCGCACACCACGGCGCGAGCGCGGCCTACCGCGTCCATCGAAGCCACGGAAGCGTCCGCTTGGAAGCGCGCAGCGCCACCCAGAGCTGTATGCTCGCGGCGGAGCGTCCCGACCGCGCCCTGCTGCCGCCACTTCCCGAATTTCCGCGTTACCTCATACTGCAATAATCCAATCCGATAAGAAAATTCAGAACATATGTCGAACCAAGCGCACAGCGCCTACCTCGAAAGCCGAATCTTGACCGCCGATCCCATCGAGCTTATCCGCCTGATGTATCAAGCTGCCATTGGCGAGGTACGCAGCGCCCGCCAGCATCTCGCGAACCGTGCCATCCGGTCGCGCTCCCAGGCGATCTCAAAGGCAGCCGCGATACTCACTGAGTTGACCGTGGCATTAGACCGCAAAGCCGGTGGCGAATACGCCGAACGCCTGGCCGATTTATACGGATACATGATGCGCAAACTCGCTGAGGCGAATTTCCAACAGCGCGATGAGCCCATGGTGGAAGTTCTCGGCCTGTTGAGCACGCTGCTCGAAGGCTGGGAAGGTGTCCAGTGCCTCTTGGTTTCGAAGCCGGCGGCCCGCACCCAAGCCGGTCCCTGGACCACCGCGCAGGAATCTACCTATACCCCGCAAGCCTGGAGCTTCTGAGCCCGGGCATCTGATTGTTATCGGAAACAGATCTATATCTATATCGATCGCGCGGTTCGCGAGGGAGAACTATCCCTAGGCCCGAGCTAGTGGCCAAAGTCCCATCTCACTCGACCCGCAGGGGGATCGCCAGGTTGACACGCGCGGCGCGAATCGCTGGAATCAGGCACGCGAAGAGCGCCGCTGGAGACCGCAACGACGTGTTCACCGGGGCCAGGGGTACGCCAGTTCCCTGACACACCCTCCAGCCGAACCTGCAACACTGCCAAAAACGACATTGGCCTGTCAATTGCTCCCACCCCAAAAGTGTCTGGGCGGCTTATTATCAATCCTCCGTAAACGCGAATTGGTCCGAAACTTCCCGCTTGAACATGGTCTGGTTTGAGCTCGCGAGGAGGAATGATGGTCGCCCTACGACGCTCCTTTTTATCTATACTCGAAAAAACTGGCGGCGAAAGTAGCGCTGATCGCCGACGACGATTCAGGAATCGGCCGTGCGGTCGCGATAGTGTTTGCGTGGGAAGGGTGCATATCGCGCCTCCCTATCTCAACGAACATCAAGACGCAGCGATCGCGAAGCATGTGGTCAAAAGCCGAAGGGTCTTCCAGCGTCACGACCCGACGTTCGGTGAAAAATGCGGGGGGCGCGTCCGGCGGCAATGACAAAAGATAATTCGAACCGGCGCCACGCACTCAGGCGATTGATCGAACGCTACCCGGACGTGCAACTCGCGACGCTCGTCGATAAGGCGCCCGAAGGTGACGAGTGGGTTCATGAGATCAAGTTCGATGGCTATCGGCTGCTCAGTTTCGTCGCCGACGGCGAGGTGAGCTTGCGGACCCGCAATGGAAATGACTGGACATCCCGCTTTCCCGCTATCGTCGCAGCAATGCGGAAATTAAAATGCGATTCCGCAGTCATTGACTTGGAAGCCGTAATCCTCGACGCGAGCGGCAAAAGCGGCTTTCAGGCCCTGCAGGCGGCGCTCGGCGAGGGCGGACATCCTGAAAGCATCGTCGCCTACGTGTTTGATCTGTTGTATCTCGACGGCAAGGACTTCACCCCACTGCCTCTGATCGAGCGCAAGAAGACGCTGAAGACGCTCCTCGAGAAATCAAAACAGGAATCGGTGCTTCGCTACAGCGATCATTTTGCTGTCGAAGGCGGCAAGATGCACAAGCAGGCCTGCGCGAAGGGCCTTGAAGGCATCATTTCGAAGCGTGCCGACGCGCCCTACACTCGGGGACGACAGAAAACATGGCTGAAGGTGAAGTGTGCGCTGCGCCAGGAATTTATCATCATCGGTTACAGCGCCGCAAAATCAGGCGACCGCGCTCTCGGCGCGCTCTATCTCGGCTATAAGAAGGAGAGGGCGCTCATTTATGCCGGAAAAGTAGGCACGGGTTTCACAATGAGAAGCGCCCGCGAACTCGTCGAACGCCTCGGCAGACTGGCCGTGTCCGAACCTGTGCTGACCCGCGCGGAGGCGAAGGGCATGGGTGCGGGCGAGTGGAATACGGTGCACTGGGTGAGGCCGGCGCTTCTTTGCGAAGTCGCCTTCACCGAATGGACGGAAGACGGGCGTATCCGTCACCCCTCTTTTCAAGGATTACGTACGGACAAGGAGGCCGCCGACGTGAAACAAGAAAAACCGCTTCGCGTTTCCGTTGCTACAAAGTCGAATCCGCAAAGTAAGCCCGACACTCTAATTTCCGCTGGAATTAAGATCACCCACCCCGGCCGAGTCATATCGGAGACAGGTCACGTTACAAAGGGTGAACTCGCGGAATATCACGCGGCTGTCGCCCCTTTCATGCTGCCCCGCATTGCCCGGCATCCGCTCAGCCTGCTGCGCTGTCCTGCCGGAATCGATGGCGGGGAATGTTTCTATCAACGCAGTCCCGGGCGGGGACTGGGGAAGGATGTGCATCCCTTCGAATTCCGGCATAAAGGCAAGCGGTACGAATATCTATATATAGAGAGCGAAAAAGGCTTGCTGGAAATCATTCAGATGGGCGCGATTGAAATTCATCCGTGGGGCGCCTCGGTCGATGCGATTGATTATCCCGACCGACTCATTTTTGACCTCGATCCGGCGCCGGATGTTCCTTTTGAGGCGCTGAAGCTCGCCGCGCAGGATCTGCGGCAACGGCTTAAGCGAAAGGGTTTCGAATCTGCTCTCAAGTGCACTGGCGGCAAGGGATTGCATATCACCGTGCCGCTGGCCGGCAAGAACCGTTGGCCGGCAGTTAAGGCGTTCGGAGCAGCCATGGCCGGCGAGATGGCGTCGGATGCGCCAGCGGCGTATGTCGCCACGATGAGCAAAGCAAAACGAACAGGCAAGATCTTTATCGATTATTTCCGTAATGACTACACCGCCACCGCCATTGCGGATTATGGCGTGCGGGCGCTACCGGGAGCTTCGGTCGCGGTCCCGCTGGCCTGGGATGAACTTCCCGCCTTGAAATCGGCGAGCAGCTTTTCCATGAAGGACGTTTTGAAGCGGCTTAAGAAGGATAAGCTGCCAGCTCAGCCCAAAGGTCAGATCCTGCCCTCATGACAAACGCTGCTGAGGCGACGCCGCCCGGGAACCACACGCGTCATATACCGTCCGTCGCTTTGGTCTTGATCGATGTGATCAACCATTTCGAATTCCCAGATGGCGACAAGACTCTAAAGAGGGCGCTACCAATGGCGGCCCGTCTCTCGAGGCTAAAACAGCGATGCCGCCGCGCGGGCATTCCGGCCATCTACGTCAACGACAATTTCGGCCACTGGCGCTCCGGCGCGAAGAGCCTGATCGCGCGTTGCCTTGATTCAAGTTGCGCCGGGAAGCCGTTAGTCGAGCAATTGAAGCCGGATGAAGAAGATTACCTTGTCCTCAAGCCCATGCATTCTGCCTTTTTCCTGAGGCCTCTTGAAATCCTGCTGCGATATCTAGGTGCGACATCGCTGATTCTCACTGGCCTTGCCACGAACAGCTGTATCATTTGCACCGCGCATGACGCGAAAATGCGGAATTTCACGTTGTATGCGCTTTCGGACTATTCGGCGGCGCGCAGCCGGCGCGAGCACGAACAGGCAATCGAGCACGTCAAAGGGATGACATCTGCCTCCGTCATTCCTTCGAACCGGTTGCGGGTTGGCGCATTGCGGGGTGCAAGCAGCCGCCATATTAAGCCCTGAGCCTTAGCCTATGGAGATTGAAACCAAAACCTCGGGCGCGCAGACTTCTGCTGTTCTCAGCAACGCGCAAATTGCCGATCGGTTAGCCGGCCTGGCACAGTTACTCTCGACGCATAAAGAAAATCTGTACAAGGTCAAAGCCTATCGCCGGGCTGCCGCGAAGATCCGGTCTCTGTCGGAAAGTTTGGACGAACTGGTGCGGGACGATGCCGACCTGACGCGCTTTCCTGGGATCGGCGACGCCATCGCGAGCGCCATCCGGGAGATCGTTCTGACGGGGAGGCTCAGGAAACTGGACACGCTGCGCGGCGAGGCGGCGCCGGAAGTCGCGAATCTGGCTGACTACCCCCGTCTCGATCCCAAACGCGTTTTACGCATATACAAGAAGTTGAAAATCTCATCAATCGCGGCATTGCGCGAAAAATTGGAGAGCGGCCAGATTGAGGCGGCGCTCGGTCCGCGTATGGCGCAGCATGTTCGCCAAGGGCTCTCTGAAGCACACGCGATGCTCCTCTATCACGCCGACGATCTCCAAGGCGCGATTGAGGCGTTCTTGGTCAATAAATGCGGCGCGACAGCAGTGCAGGTGGTTGGCGCTTGCCGCCGCCGCGCAGAGGTCGTGGAGGAGATCTCTTTCGTGATCCAAACAGAAGAGTTCCTGGCAGTGGTGAGAAAGATGGAGCGGTATGGCGGCCGGACGCCGCTTCTTGAATCAACCGGGAATCGCGCGCGATTCGCCCTATCCTCCGGCATCGAACTTCGCCTTTGTCGGGCGCACTCCAGCGAATGGGGTCTTCGCCTGATAGCGGAAACAGGCTCGGAGACGCACCTCCGGAAACTGGAGGCGGTTACAGGAAAATTGACCGCGGCGCGCGTAAAAGGTCCTTTTCCGGCGGAAGCCGCCTTCTATACCTCGGTCGGTCTGTCTTATATCGAGCCGGAGCTGCGTGAGGGACACGATGAAATTGCCCGCGCGTTGCGAGGAACTCTTCCCAAACTTGTCGCCGCCGCCGATATCCGCGGCGAACTCCACGCGCATTCCACCTCCAGCGACGGCCTGCATTCCATCGAGCAGATGGCCATCGCGGCGCAGGAGAGGGGTTATGAGTATGTCGGAATTTCTGACCACTCGCAAAGTCTCAAAATTGCGAATGGCGTTTCCATCGAGGATTTATGGCGACAAATCAAATACATCGACAGGCTCAATCAAAAACTGACAGGCATCCGCGTGCTCAAGTCTGCCGAAGTGGATATCCTCGCCGACGGGTCTCTGGATTATCCCGACGATCTTCTGCGGGAGCTTGATTACACGGTCTGTTCCGTTCACTCACGCTTTCGGCTGAACCGCGAGCAACAAACCGAGCGCATCATGCGTGCGATGGATAATCGCTATTTCAATATCCTGGGCCATGCCACGGGCCGTCTGCTTCTTAAGCGGCCCGGCTACGACATCGACATGGATCGCATCATCGTCCACGCCAAGGCCACTGGCTGCTTCTTCGAAATCAATTCTAGCCCCGACCGCTTGGATCTGTCAGCCGAGAATGCCAGGTTAGCCAGCGAAGCCGGCGTGAAGATTGCCATTTCAACCGATGCGCACAGCACGCGCGAATTTGGAACCGTAAAGTATGGAATCGATCAGGCGCGGCGAGCGGCTCTTGAACCGTCTTCTGTCCTCAATTGCCTGCCTTGGGCGTCTCTTCAGCCATTGTTCCGCCGGTGACGGAATACCAAGATCACGCGCAGAAATTCGCCGGCTTCGTTTGTGTAAGGGGCGCGCTCAGCACTGAGTGTGGCGAGCGCCACAAAGTAGAAAAGCGAATGAAATCTGCAATACCTTGAGGCGCGCCAGGATTTGCATGATCTGTTTGAAGGGAACTGAAGTTGCTCCCCTCATAGTGCTTTTTCGGTCTCGATAAAACTTCGCGAACCTCGCGATTAGAGGGAAGCTGAGTTGGCGAGACAAACATAGAATGGAGTGAACCGTGAAGAACGAAAAGATCAAACAAACCGATCCCGACAAGAACGCTCGCCGCGTAATGGCCGCCAGCACGCTGGCGGGAGATAAGGTCCGCAACACGGCCGGCGAAGATCTCGGCAAAGTCGACGAAATCATGATCGACATTCCCACTGGCCGCGTTGCCTATGCCGTTGTCTCATTTGGCGGATTCATGCGAATGGGGAACAAGCTGTTCGCCATTCCGTGGACCGCTTTGAAGGTCGATGAGGATGACAAATGTTTCATACTCGACGTCGACCGGCAAACGCTGGAAAACGCACCCGGATTCGACAAAGACAACTGGCCTGACATGGCAGACACAACTTGGCGAACGCAGGTTTTCAAGCACTACAATGCCGATCCATATTGGGAGGACGAACAACCGACCCGAAGAACCTTGAGCGGCGGCGGCGGACTTTGATCTAAGAGGTTCCGCTCGGACAATCTGACGATCGGCAAAATATCATTTTGGGTGGCGCTACCAGCGAACATACTCTTGTGCGTGCGATTCCGAATACAAAAGATGGTGGCGTCCCCAAAATGATTGTTCGGCCTCATTACTTCTTGCCCTCCCCGGCATTGGCGGTCACCGTTACCCATCGCATCTCGTAAGGCGTCGGAATTACGTAGCGTTTGCTGTCTGTCGCAAACGTAATTGAATCTGGCGGACCGAGAGGCGGCGGCCTGCGCCCAAGTCCCGCTCCTGCCACGGCCGACTGTCGCCGGCCAGCGGCGCCCATACCCAGCGCGTCCGGCGGCAGCACATTAGAATCTCCGCTGCGGTCGAGGATGGCTGCGAATGATGACGCCTGCAGTCCCGAAGAGATCAATTCCCAACGATGTTGACTGATGAAGCGCGGCGTCTTGCCTCCCCGGTGCTCCAGCCGGCTGATGCGGGCCTCTCGCAATCGCGCCCGCGGCGCACGCTGCTCGAAGGCTGGGAAGGCGTTCAGCGCCTCTTGGTTTCGAAGCCGGCGACGCCCACGCAAGCCGGTCGCTGGACCGCCGGGGCGGCAATTACTACGCGCCCTATTCTTTCGTTAACAACCGTTCCACCGGATGATTCTTTGTGGGGCCAAGGCTTCTGCCTTGCCGCCGGGCTTCCGCCCGGCGTTCCCGGGGGAGGCAATCGGCTCATCACCTGGTACTGTTATTTCCTAACGAATCCTAAGCCCGGCTGCCATTAAATATGAGCTGAAGCTTTAGTCCGGGCCCTGCCTTCCCAGTAGCGTTTAAGCGTTCCGGCAGCCGCGAACGAGATGCAGAGTTTCGCCGCCATTGCGTTGGGGCAGAATAGAACGTCGTTGACGTCCCGGTCTACTCAAAGTCTTGTCGGCCACTTTTGGTGGCCATGAAATACTGCGATCAGCTCCAGGCGTTCCCCCCGGACGCGGTATGGGATCACGTACGGAGTATTCGAAACCACCAACTCACGAGTTCTCACAACCCTACCGGGCCGTCCCATTCCAGGCTGCGTTTGCAGAAGGGCGACAGAGTGGAGAATTCGCTGCGCGACCGGCGCCGCGTTTTGCTCTGAGTCTTTTGCAATGTGTTCCCTTAGCGCGACGAGATGCCTGATTGCCCTTCGGGACCACACGACCTTCATCGCGGGGCTTTCTTCTCACTTGTCTTTCCCCAGGTATTGAGCCATTCCGAGGTCTTTTCGTGGCTGATGGCCTTGCCTGCATCGAGCTCGGCAATACCCGCTTGGATTTCGCCAAGCTGCCATTCCTCGGAGTCGACGTAAGCGCAGATCGCCTCAGCGGCGAGAAAGGACTTCGAGCGCCTTGAACGCTTCGAAAGGGCGTCCAAGCGCTTCTTCGTATCGGCATCGATTCGGATGGAAAGAGTCTCGGTCATGCAGTGTGCTCGCCTGTATACAGTTTCACACAAGATCGTACCCGGACGGTTACCAATAAATTCCGGACCTTTCCTTGGGGACATGAGGGTGAGTTGGCCGAAGCTCTCGCTGGCGGCAAGAAGATTGTCGTCTGCACCATCCAGACCTTCCCTTTCGCACTGAAGGCCGTCCAGGAGTTGGCCGCCACCCAGGGCAAACGCTTCGCCGTGATTGCCGATGAAGCCCACTCCTCGCAGACCGGTGAGGCCGCCGCGAAGCTGAAAGCGGTGCTCTCTACGGAAGAGTTGCGGGAACTGGCCGATGGCGGCGAGGTGAGCACCGAAGACATATTAGCGGCGCAAATGGCCGCGCGCTCCGCCGAAAGCGGCATCAGCTATGTCGCGTTCACAGCCACGCCAAAGGCGAAAACGCTTGAGCTGTTCGGACGCCGCCCCAACCCGGCTTTGCCGGCCAGCGCAACCAATCTGCCGGAGCCGTTTCACGTTTACTCCATGCGGCAGGCCATCGAAGAGGGCTTCATCCTCGACGTGTTGAAAAACTACACGCCTTACAAGCTGGCGTTCAAGCTGGCGCACAATGGCCAAGAACTCGACGAGAAGGAAGTAGAGCGCAGCGAGGCTTTGAAGGGCATCATGCGTTGGGTTCGGCTGCATCCCTATAACATCGTCCAAAAGGTGCAGGTCGTCGTCGAGCATTTCCGGGAGAACGTCGCAGTACTGCTCGGCGGCAAAGCCAAGGCGATGGTCGTGGTCGCCAGCCGTCTTGAGGCCGTGCGCTGGCAACTCGCTATCGATAAATACATCAAGTCCCAGGGCTACAAATTCGCCACGCTGGTAGCTTTCTCCGGAGAGATCCGCGACCCGCAATCCGGCCCCGATCCCTTCACTGAAACCAGCAAGACGCTCAACCCCAACGTGCGCGGGCGGGAGATTCGCGAAGCGTTCAACACCGACGACTATCAAATCCTGCTGGTGGCGAACAAGTTCCAGACGGGCTTCGACCAGCCTCTGCTCTGCGGCATGTATGTCGATAAGCGGCTAGCCGGAATTACCGCGGTGCAAACCCTGTGGCGCCTCAACCGCGCGCACGACGGCAAAGACACCACCTACGTGGTTGATTTCATCAACGACCCCGAAGAGATTCTAACCGCGTTCAAGGCTTACTACCAGACAGCCGAACTGTCGGGCGTCACCGATCCGAACCTTGTCTTTGACCTGCGCATGAAGCTGGATTCCGCCGGCTTCTACGACGAGTTCGAAGTCAACCGCGTCGTCGAAGTAGAACTCAATCCGCGCTCCAGACAGAGTGATTTGGCCGCCGCGCTTGAACCAGTTGTCTCGCGCCTGCTCATACGTTATAAAGACGCGCTCGAACGTTTCCGTATCGCCACAGCAAGGAATGGGGCAACCGCCGCGGAGGAAGCCAAGAACGAAATCGATGCACTCGTGCTCTTCAAGCATGACATGACCGTATTCCAGCGCATGTATGCATTTCTCTCGCAAATCTTCGATTACGGCAACACAGCCATCGAAAAGCGCTTCATATTCTATAAGCGCCTCTTACCGTTGCTGGAATTCGGCCGCGAACGGGAAGGCATCGATCTATCGAAGCTGATCCTCACGCACCATAACCTAAGAGACCAGGGCAGGCGGCAGGTGCCGCTCGGCG
The DNA here is from genome assembly GCA_963763545.1 of Bryobacterales bacterium. GTDB lineage: Bacteria > Acidobacteriota > Terriglobia > Bryobacterales > Bryobacteraceae > PALSA-243. Next base: position 8,201 of record CAVXPE010000034.1, on the reverse strand, counting down.
GCGGCGAGGCGCCGAAACTCAACCCTCTAACCGAATCCGGCGGCGGCTCCGTGCAGGAAAAGGAAAAAGCGCGGCTTGCCGAGATCATGACCAAGGTAAACGATCTGTTCGAAGGCGACCTGACCGAGGACGACCGTCTCGTTTACGTGAACAACGTCATCAAGGGTAAGCTGCTGGAATCCGTCATCCTCGTTCAACAAGCCTCTAATAACACCAAAGAGCAATTCGCCAATTCACCCGATCTCTCGAACGAGTTATTGAATGCGATTATCGATGCGTTGGCCGCGCACAATACGATGAGCAAGCAGGCGCTCGAATCCGAGCGCGTGCGCAACGGCCTGCGGGATATTTTGCTTGGCCCGGCGCAACTCTACGAGTCGCTGCGATCCCGTCTCGAAGCGCCAAAAGCCTCCGCTCTAAGCTAGGCGAGTGTCTTGCGAAGGGAAACGGTCTGAGGCGAGCGATTTCGAGGAATTGCCGATGGCGACTTAGCGCCGATAACGTTCCTGTTTTCAATGGAGTGAACCCCAAAAGTGAGACACGCCGAATGAACGCACTTTGCATCGAATGGAGGCCAAAATGGCAAAGATGGCAAAGTGGCGCCGGCACACGGTGGAGTTCAAGCGGCAGGTCGTCGAACGGATGAAGACCTGCGAAAACATTCACGCTTTAGCTCGCGAGCTCAAGATCGAGCGGAAGCTTCTCTACACCTGGAAGTACCAGTTCGAAGGCCGCCCCGAACCGCGGCATGCGAATCTGGGAATGACCGCAGAAGAACGCAAAGATAAACAACTCCGCGAGGAGATCGCCAAGCTGAAATCGGCTCTGGCGGATAAAACGCTGGAGAACGATTTTTTCAGAAGTGCCTTGCTCAGAATCAAGGAAGGACGCCGGCAGAGCATCGCGACTGGCGCCTCGGCATCTACGACGCTATCCGGCCGTGGACGCAAGAGCAAGGCAGTTTGACCGTCGAACGGATGTGTTGTCTGGCGGGCGTGAGCCGCGCCGGCTACTACCGGCAGTTAGAAGAGAGCCAACCGGACGAGGCGGAAATGGCGCTGCGGACGGCCATTCAGGAAATCGTGCTGGCGCACCATCGCCGTTACGGCTACCGTCGCGTAACCGCCGAGTTGCATCGCCGCGGCATGGCGGTCAACCACAAGCGCGCGCTACGCGTGATGCGGACCGACAACCTACTGGCAGTGCGGTTCCGCAAATTCGTCTTGACTACGGATTCTCAGCACGATTGCCAGGTATATGTGAATCTGGCGGGGCGTATGACCTTGACGGGGATCGACCAACTCTGGGTCGCGGATATTACCTATATCCGTTTGCGGACCGAGTTTGTTTTCCTGGCCGTAGTCATCGATCGCTTTTCGCGCAAGGCGATCGGTTGGGCGCTGGATCGCTCGCTGGCGGCGCGGCTTGCGATAGCGGCGCTGCGGCATGCCATCGCGCATCGCCAGCCGCCGCCGGGCGTGGTGCATCACTCCGACCAGGGCACGCAGTACGCCAGCGCCGAATACATCGCGGTGCTGACGGCCAGCCAGATGATGCCCAGCATGAGCCGGCCGGGTAATCCTTATGACAATGCGTTTTGCGAAAGCTTCATGAAGACCTTGAAGCAGGAGGAAATCTACTGCAATCAGTACGCGGATTTCGAAGAGCTTTCCCAACATCTGGAAGAGTTCATCGGCGCCTACTACAATCGCCTGCGGCTGCATTCGGCCCTGGGATATCGCACGCCGGAGGAGTTTGAGCGTGACGCCGCCGCCGCGCCGTCGCCGGGCGCAAGCCAGGATGCGGCGAGCATGAAGTTCTTCTCGCCTCCGATCATTGCCAACGTGGAGACGTGACCGATTAGCCTGTCTCCGCGATGAGGCGGAAAGGCAGGGGGGCGAAGGCAAAGTTCGCCCGTAACAGGGAAACTCTCCGCAGGGCCGGAGCCGGTAAGCTCGGGTGATTTCTTAACCGCTATAGGAGAGTTTGCGACGATCCCTTCTCCGCCACTGCCACTCCGCTTTCGATGAATACTGAGGCGCCTCAGTATGCGTTTTTCAAGGCAGGGCGGAATCTATCGGTCCGATGTGGTTTCAAACCAAAACCAAAGTCAAAACCAAATCCTGGGCCGGGACCGCCCGCCTCCCGCTGGTCGGCCCCGGGGCCAGGCAAAAGAACGCGTCGGGAGGACCACGCTCTCCTCATCGTCCGCGATGAGTTCCGCACCGGCTATTCCTTGATCGGGTTGCTCGCCAGCAGAGCCCGTCTCCGCTTCACCGGTATCGTCAGAATAAGCTCTGGACAGCGACCGGCAAACGAATTATCATCGAACGGAGAGTGCGTCTTTCCCCCGTGTCTCACTGAAGGGGTTCACCCCACAATCGGCGTTTATCGGCGTTCATCGGCGGCTAATTTTATCTTCCGCAATCTGATAGCAGTCGCCAACAGGTTCGAACCCGGGCCGGGACGAATCGGCTGCCCACACCGCGCCGGAAGCCGCCAGCGCGAACCAAAAAATAGGGGCCGGCCCGTAGCTCGATCCGCGCTTCGTGGACCAGTGTTGACGGTTCTTATGCTGCTGGCTGGATTTCGATTTCCCTGGCGACGGTCGTCGGTTGCGGAATTGGGTCGCCAAACTCACTCAGCGTTTTCAGATGGCCTTCGATCGCTTCCCGGATATTGCGTTCCGTCTCTTCAAGCGTGCGACCGGTTGTGATACACCCGGGCAGATCCGGAACATACGCCGCCCAGTTGCGCTCAGCCTGTTCAACAATGGCCGCGTATCTGACGCCCATTAAGCTTTCTCCAATCCCGCTGCCCTTTGGATCGCCTTCAGTGTACCAGCGGGAACGTCGTCACCGGGGTGGCCCGGTCTCGTCACCACGTTCGACTTTGCAGGATGCTTATAATGGCGGTGGCTCCCAGTAGTACGAACGTGCCTCCAGCCGTCAGCCTCCACAAATTTAATCAGGTCCCGGATCTTCACTGCTTTCTATTGTAAAGCTCAGAAAATTTGCCGCTGGTATCAGACCCGTAGGGAAACTGAAATTTTGAGTCACAAGTTTTTGATATTTATATTTCCCTACTTCTCAAGCACTTACTCGAACTCAGCCCCAGAACCGAAGGCGCCTTCAGCTAATCTGAAATCGGGAAGAAAGTTCGACCCCCGGCAACCCCGGATCTTACAACGAAAGAGATAACTAAAGATAGCCATGTCTGACCAACAACCGCTCGACCAACAACCCGAAGCCCCTCCCTCGCGGAAAGGCATCGGCGGAGCCAAGACACTTGACGGCCGTCGCCGCTCCTCCTTGAATGCTTGTAAGACCCTTATAACTTCCAAAATCCACCTCTGTTCACCTGAAGAGCAGCCGGCGTTCGACGCTCACATGGCGGCCTACAGAGAAGCCCTCGCCCCCATCGGCATCCTGGAGACCGAACTGGTCGCGGAAATCGCCAAGATGAAGTGGCGCTGTAAGAGGGCGGCAAGCGTGGAAGATTCTATATTTGCTCAGGGCCACCTCGATTACGCCAATGACATGGAAAGCGGCCATCCGGCGGTAGACAGTTGCCTGGCGGAGGGAAAGGTCTGGAAAGAGCAAGCCAAGAATCTGATTCTCATCTCTCTCTACGAAACGCGTTTCCGCCGCGCCGTGGAAAAGGACATGGCGGAGCTCCAGGTCCTGCAGGAGAAGCGCAAGGCCAGCTATGCTCGCGCCCAGGACGAAGCCATCCGTCTTCTGCAACTAGCACTATCGCAAGGAAAAGATTACGATCCCGGTGACGATTTCCTGCCCGCCTCGGCCCATGGTGAGTTCGTTTTTTCAGCCCCCGAACTGCTCCGGGTAATCGACCGCGCCGCCCGCCTCAGCCGCTCGTATGACGTCAACAAGCGCCCGCCGACGTTCCCGAAGAAGGCCGCCTAACCGCAAAATTTGACCGAAAATCCCACCAACTCGAAACTGACACCCATCAACTGAGCCCAAAAACCGCATGAAGCCAGCACTCCAAATTTCTGCCTCGAAAAACTCCGTGCTTATCTCTGCGGCTCAGCGTCTCTGCGTCTCTGCGTCAAAATCGCGCCCCCAAACCCCTACACCCCCACTCCCACCGCCCATAAATGTAACCAAATAAGGGAACTAACCGCCTCCGAAAGGGAACCACTATCATAAGAATCCTCGTGCAACGTCTTTTTTCCTTAATCTCCTTCCTGCTGATCGCCGGTTTTCTATCCGCAGCGCAGCACAGCGGTTCCGTCCGGGCCGCCGACCAGTTCATTCCCGGCGCAACCGTTACGGCGCGGCAGGGCAACACCAAGGTCGTCGCTTACACCGGTGAGGACGGTCGCTACACCCTCGATCTCGCCCCCGGGGTCTGGGATATTGACGTGGAAATGTTCGGCTTCACCACCCTGCACAGCCAAATCACCGTGACCGGCGATGCCAGCTACCGCGATTGGACTCTCCAGGTTCCGCGCGTTCAAGGCGCCTCCGTCGAGATGAACGCGCCGCTGACCGCCAACACCGGGCGCGGCGGGCGCGGCGGACGCGGAGGCCAAGGCGGCGGGCGCGGCCAGTTCGGACGAGGCGCCCGAGGCAACCCTCAGCCGCAAAACGCCGCAGCCAATCCCCCGGCTAACGGCCAACCCGCCTCTGCGGCGAACCAGCCGAATGGCGGACGCGGCGCCGCCGCCCAACAGCCCGCATTTCAGAACGTCACCGTGACGGCAACTGAAGCCGGGGCTCAGGATCTCGCGGCCGCCAGCGACTTCGCCGCCAACAACGGCGATGCCAATGCTGACGCCAATGAATCCTTCATGATCAACGGCAGTTCGAGCGGCGGACTCGGCGCCGCGGCCGATGAGCAGGCGCGCCGCGACCGCGCCGCTGGACGCGGAGGTCCGGGCGGTCCCGGCGGCCCGGTCCTCGGAGCAAGCGTCGGTGACCTCGCGTTCAACGGTATCCTCTCCGGCGGCGCCGCCGATAGCCTCGGCATGGGCGGCTTCGGAGCGGCGGGCGCAAATACCGGCTTCGGCGCCGATACCGGCGGCGGCCTCGGACCTGGCGGACCCGGCGGTCCCGGTTTCGGCGGCCCCGGCGGCGGCGGTGGTGGCGGCCGTGGCGGCGGTGGGGGACGGAGGCGGTGGCGGCGGAGGCGGCGGTGGACGCGGCGGCGCACGCGGCGGACCCGGCCCCTTCAATGGCCAGTTCGCGACATTCGGCAATCGCCGGCGCGACCGTCCCACTTATCACGGATCCGTCATCGCCACCGTGCAGAACTCGGCGCTCAACGCCGCGCCCTTTTCGCTCAACGGCGAAAGCGTCGCCAAGCCCTCCTCCGACCGGGAAACGATTCGGCGTCAACATTGGCGGACCCCTGCGCATTCCCAAGCTGGTCGACTGGGAACGCGCCAACTTTTACTTCACCTATCAGGGCAGCCGCAGCCGCAGCGCGCGCCATTCCGTCTCCACCGTCCCCACCGCCGCCGAACGCGTCGGCGATTTTTCAGAACGCCGTTATCGCAAGAACCCCGTCACCATTTTCGATCCCGCTAAGCATAACGCCATTCCCCGGCAATATCATTCCCGCCACGCGCATCAACTCCGCGTCCGCCGGGCTCCTGCAATACTTCCCGCTGCCCAGCTTCGGCGGAGTGATCCAAAACTACTCCATCGCGCCTCCACTCCCAGCAACAACAATTCCATCTCGCTGCGCAACGTGATGCCATTCCCACCAATAAGGACAGGCTCAATTTCAATGTCCAATATCAGGGAACGATTCCGCCACCGAGCAGCTTTTCGGATTCCGCGATCACTCGAGCGGCTACGGCCTGAGCGCCACCGCCGGCTGGAGCCACAGCTTCACGCCGCGCTTCAACAACAGCGCCACGCTCACCTTCAGCCGCAACATCACACCACCACGCCGTTCTTCGCCTACACCACGAACATCGCGGGCGAGCTTGGTATCGCGGGAACCGACAATCGCCCCATCGACTACGGCCCGCCCAATCTTTCCTTCACCAACTTCGGCAGCCTGTCCGACGCTCGGCATCCGTCACCCGCAGCCAGACCACCAACTTCACCGACACCATCACCTACGTGGTGCAGCGCAAGCACAACCTCACCTTCGGCTTCGGATACCGCCGCATGCAGCAGAACGCGCTGTCCTATGCGAACTCCCGCGGATCGTTCAGCTTCAGCGGCTTGCTCACCAGCGAATTCGAACGCCAACGGCCAGCCGCTCGCGGAACCGGCTTCGATTTCGCCGATTTCCTGCTCGGCTTGCCGCAATCGAGCTCGCTTCGCTTCGGCAACGACAACAACTATTTCCGCGGCTGGGCCACCAGCGTCTACGCGCAGGACGATTACCGCGTCTGCCGCGGTCTACCCATCAACTTCGGGCTTCCGCTACGAATATTTCCCGCCCTACACCGAGCTGTACGGACATATCGCGAATCTCGATCTCGACTCGCCGGCTTCACCTCGGCGCAGTCGTCACGCCCGGCATGCCGTCCCTATTCCGGATTGTCCTCCGAGCCTGGTCCGTCCCGACCCCAACGACTTCTCGCCGCGCTTCGGCTTCGCCTGGCGGCCGTCGCAGAAACACAACCTCGTGGTGCGCGGCGGCTACAGCATTTTCTACAGCGGCTCGCCCTACGGCCAGATCGCCAGCCAAGATGGCCTCGCAGCCGCCCTTCGCCAAAACCGGCTCCATCAGCACCAGTCCCGCCGATCCCTTGACCATCCAGAACGGATTTCGCGCCGCAACCCTCCCAGACCATCACCAACACCTACGCCCTCGATCCGAATTACAAGCTGGCCTACGCCCAGACCTGGGCTCGCCGCGCAGAAAACTCCTTCAAGCGAACCCTCGTTGTCGAGCTCGAATATATCGGCACCAAAGGCACCGACCTCGGCGTAGTCGAGCAGCCCAACCGCGCCCTGTCCGGATCCGTCCTCACGGCGCAGGAGCTCCTCAACATCGCCAACGCGACCGGTTTCAATTACCAGACCTCCGGCGCCAATTCGATCTTCAACGCCGGCCAGGTGCGCGTCACCCGCCGCTTCACGCGCGGCATGTCGGCCGTGGCGCTGTACACCTTTTCGAAATCCATCGACGACGCCTCCAGCTTCACCGGCAGCGGCGGAACGACGGCTCAATTCCTCAACAATCTGGAACAATGAGCGCAGCGCTCTCCACCTTCGACCAGCGCCACCGCCTTTCGCTGACCTACCTGCTGTCCTCGCCCGTGGGCGTCCGGGGAATGATGCGCAACGGAGGCTGGAAAACCGCCGCTCTCGCCGGCTGGACCATCAACGAACGTTCACCGCGGCTTCCGGAACCCCCCTGACCGCCACTGTCGCCGGCAATCTTTCAAACACCGGCGGAATCGGCGCCCTGGGCGGCTACGCGCCGAGGCCACCGGCCTTCCCATCGACGCCGGCGATTATCCCTTCTTCAATCTGCTCGCCTTCACCAGCCCGCCGCCGGCGAATTTGGAAACGCCGGCCGCGATACCATCCCCGGACCTTTTCAGCTCGGCTTCAACGCCGCTCAACCGGGCCTTTCGCTTCGGCGAAACCCGCCGCACGCTGCAACTGCGCCTCAGCGCTAATAACGCTCTGAATCACGTGATCATCACCGGGTTCGGCACCACCGTGAACTCGGCGACCTTCGGATTGCCCACCTCCGCCTCGCCACGCGCACCGTCACGCTACTGTTGAGGTTCAGCTTCTGATGCTACCCCCGCCGCTCCGCGCCAACCCGCCGTTACGCGAACTCCCCGTCGCCACGCGCCGTCCCGCCGCCACGCGATTCCCCGCCGCCACGCGCCGCCGCACTGCGCTAGGCCCCCGTGCGATAGGCCTCCTGGCCTGTCGATGCGCCGAAGGCGCAGGCCCCCGCCGAGCCGAGCTACGCTCCTCACCCTAGCCCTGCTCCTCACCCTCGCCTCCCCGGGCCAACAGCAGCAAACCGTACCCGTCATCCAAGACACCGGAACCAAATTCACCACGGACGCCAACCTAGTCATCGCCGGTCCTCTTACGGAACCACGGTGAAAGATCCCAAGACCGGCCAGCCCATCGAAGGCCTCAAAGCCAGCGACTTCACGCTGCTTGAAGACAACAAGCCACAAAAGATCTCCACCTTCGAATTTCAAAAGCTAGCCGTCGAACCCGAACCTCCCGAGCCGCCGCCCT
>CAVXPE010000033.1:0-370402 GCA_963763545.1 Bryobacterales bacterium | reverse complement strand
GCTGTTTTCCCTTCGCCGCTTTTTTTTTTTTTTTTTTTTTTGTTTATGTACTCATTCATAGTCTTGCTCAATCCCTGCTGCCAATAGGAACTGGCCCGCGCGCGCCGGCCTGCACATCGGACTCGTCGAGCAGTTGGTGGAATACGGCGTAATCGAGCCGGCGCCGGGTAGCGCTTCCCCGATCCTTTTCCCGGTTGCCGCGATCGACCGCCTGCGGTGCGCCGTGCGCTTGCGCCGGGACCTGGGTGTCAACCTCGCCGGCGCCGCGGTGATCGTTGAAATGAGAGAGCGCCTGAGAAGCCTGCGGGCGGAATTGGAACGCTTCCACAAGCTGGCGAAGCTTTGAGTGAGCCCTTATGAGTTACCACACTTCCATCCGCGACGCAAGTCCGTGCCGACAGCCTGCGGCCCGTTAACTGAAAATCACAGCGATGGCCGGTTCTCTCCCGGGTCGGCGGCAGCAAGTGCGTACTCCTCCGGACGGCTCAAATTCAGCGGTGTAATGGTGCCGTCCTGGGCGTCTACTTCGATCGCTGCCCCGGAATCGACCGTCGCCGGGCGCACCCGGATCGCCGTCGCACCGTGAACCCCGTGTGTGAAATGGTTGTCCGGGGTCGAGCCGAACGCGATCCACACGGTGTTTTCGCTGTCTTTCACGTCCGCTGAAATTCCGTCGAATGGACGATCTTCGGTCGCAACCTGGCGCCCCACTCCCTCCCCGAGCACCTCCAGAACAGCATGCGCGCCACGATTTTCGCGAGTGAAATTCGCGAGGTATTGGATCCAATCATTTCGCGGAATATCCCTCGTCTCTTGCCGTGTGACCTTTGTTGGCTTTGCCATAGATACGTCGCCTCGCTTATCGAGTTGAGCAAACTACTGGCCGCGTCGAGCGATCGAACAGACCGTCGATCCACAGATGCCGCGTTATCCATTAGCCAGAAATTGATGAACGAAGGATACGGCCATGGCGCCCTCACCCACCGCCGAGGCGCATCGTTTCACCGAGCCGTGCCGTACGTCACCGGCAGCAAACACCCCGGGCATGTTTGTTTCGAGATAGTAAGGGGGGCGGTTCAGCGGCCATCGTTAGTGACGGCCATTGCCGTTCCCGCTCCCGGTCATGAGATCGGGTCCTGTCACCAGATATCCGCCTTCATCCCGCATCGATGCCGACTTCCGCCGCCCACGACGTGCGCGGATCTCCGCCGATGCAGACAAACAGCCGCCTCGTCTCATACCGCTGCTTTTGGCCGCTGTTACGATTTGTGATGGTGATCGCCTCGAGCATCTGGTCTCCCTCGAGTTCGGTAACTTCACTGTTCGTAAGCACGCGGATATTGGGCGCGGTGCTGATCCGGTCCAGCAGGTACTTGCGAGAGCGTCTCCTTCAGCGAAGGACCGCGAACCACCAGTGCCACCGTCCTCACCACACGGGAAAAGTGCATCGCCGCCTGTCCGGCTGAGTTTCCGCCCCCACGATGAACACTTCTTCGTGGCCGTGGCACAACGAGGCTTCACTGGCTCCGGCGCCATAGTAAACACCCGCCCCCAGAAACCGGTCCTCATTGGGCAGATCAGTCGCCGGTAATCGACGCCCGTAGCGCAAATCGTGGCTTTGGCGACGATTTTCGTCCCATCCGCGAGGTAGCCGACGCCTTTGCCAGGCACGAATTCACCGCGCACGCCTTCTCGGCCCACCAGGAGTTCGGCGCCAAAGCGGCACGCCTGGGCGCGCGCACGCTCCGCCAATTGAACTCCGTTGATACCCTCTGGGGAACCGAGATAGTTTTCGATTTTCGAGCTGCTGCTGGCCTGACCGCCGACTACAGAACGCTCCACGACCACTGTGGTCAATCCTTCGGATGCAGCGTATACGGCTGCGCTTAAGCCGGCCGGACCGGCGCCGTAGATCGCCACATCGTACTCGGACCGCGAGGGATCGTGAAACCAGCCGAGCTTGTGAACAATCTGCCGGAGCGTGGGACAGTCGAGGCGCGTGCCATCGGGAAAGATGACCACGGGAAGGCGGCTGTCGTTCAACCGGATACTTCGGCGATGTCGCGCGCAGCCTGGTCGTCACGCAGTTCGATCCACTCGAAAGGAATGTCGCTGCGATGCATGAAATCGCGGATCATGTAACCCATCGGGAACCCGCCTTCCCGAGGATCAACACGCGGCCGTCCGTGCGGTCATCTGACATGGGCATCTCCCGGACCGATCGATGCAGCCTGAAGACCACTCCGCAAATCCACCGTTTCGACGGGCAGCCTCCACGGATAGACAATTTCCGGACGATCGAATGCCGAAACGGTTAGCTGTGAAGGCATCGCAAGGACTGGCACCGCGCCTGTTTCGCTCTCTGTCTGAGGAGACTGCGAATGCCTGACCTTCGACCGGACAGAGCCACCCTTGCCAGGTTCTCCGGCCTGGCGCTGGGAATCATGTTAGGAGGTGTACTGGGCCCGATCATGTTCGGCCCTGTCGGCATGGGGCCGCCTGCGGCCGCATCCGTCAGGATGCTTCGTCGGACGTTGGTCGGCTATCTTCTCGTGAGCCTTGGCCTGCTGATCGCGCGATACCGGCAGGACGCGGAGCTGGGGCGCGCTGCCAGAGGCGGTAAAGGCTGAATTGGGCCTGCCGAAGACAATACATATCAAAATCAAAGACGGCCGCGCCACGTTGGAAGGGGAAGTGGAGCGCTACTCCGAACGCCACGAAGCCGAGCGTGCCATCTCCACACTTCCCGGCATCAAGCAGGTCAGTCAACCGTATCCGAATGCGGCCCTCCGCGGAGAGAGTGTCCACCTCCGCGGATGATATTCAGGCAGCGGATTACTGACTATTTTGTGCGCCTGGCCGAACTCGACGGGCGGGGAATCCAGGGTCCGTCTTGCGGGGACTCCCGCATCGTGCTGGAGGAGCCGTGCATTCGGTGATTTGAAGCATCCCGGGCCGAGGATTTTGCCTGGAACACTGCGGGTGTCGTCGAGGTCGAAAACCGGCTGAAAGTTGCGGCCTGATCCAAATTGGCGCGGGGATCGTCACGTCTCTGCGCCAGGCGCCATCGGGCGCGGAGAGCCGTCCATGAGCGGAGTGGAAGTCGCAAGCGCAACAGCACGCATCCGAAAATTGACCGAGTTGAACTCCAAGGATCTGGCCGGCAAAATTGCATGTGTGCGTGTGGACGGCATATCTCCCGAAGACGCGCCTGAGCTTGCGGTTTTCAAAATCCGAGGCGTACTCCCAGCCTGGAAATGCTGGCTTCGGCCGGCGCGCGAACGGTGTTGCTGTCGCACGTCGAGCGCAGGAACCCTGTTGAATCAGATCGCAATGCAACAGCTGTTTTGCAGACAACTCGCGTTGCATTCAGGCATCCAATCCATGTCCTCGATCGGTTCTCTCAAACCGAAGTCCGCGAAGCGGTCGAGAGTCTTCCTGAAGGTGAGGCTCTCCTGCTCGCACATCTCGCAAAACAGGCTTCGGAGAAGGAAAACCGGCCTGAATTCGCGCGATTCCTTGCCGGCCTTTGCGATATCTACTGCGTGGAGGCGTTCTCGCTGGCACACCAGGTGCTGGCCTCTACCGTGGGAGCTCCGGCGGCGGCCCGACTGGCGGATGCCAATCCAATTCGAGCGCATCTTTGAGGATCTAAGGGCGATCCTGAGTGACCCGGAGCGCCCGCTGGTCGCGATTCTCGGCGGCGCTCTGTCCCTGAACAAGCTGCTGCTCGCCGAACGGATCGCCGCCCGGGCCGATACCGTTCTGGTCGGGGGTGAGCTTGCGCTCGCGTTTCACAAAGCGGCGGGCCTGCCAATTGGCGCCGCATCCGTTCCCCAGGCTGTGGCCGCGGAGGCCGCGGCGCGTGTTCTCAGGGATATGAAGGCCAGAGCTGTTAATTCCGCAGGACTACCTAACTGCGGACGCTCGAGGGGTCGGCCGGGACATCTCCGCCTCGCTTTTCGAGGAGAGGGCGGACAGCTTGAAGCCCGAGCATCTCGCCGTCGACATCGGCATCCACACCCGGCACAGTTGGAGCGAGTGCCTGCCTCCCTCGCGCACCGTACTCTGGCACGGTCCCCTCGGCATCTGCGAGATCGCGCCCTATTCCCGAGGCACACTTGTTCCTGGCTGAAGAGATCGCCCGGCGCACCTGGCGGCACTTGCATAAAACTCATAATCCGTGCGGAGAAAGCCTAACCGGCTTCCTTCTTACGCGGATTTCCTCCCGCGAAGGTGGATTGCTTCAGTCCGGCCGGAACCTCGATTCTTCATTACTCCGCGGGTCACCCGCTGGCGGCCGTGGAGGCTCTCCGGCTCTCGGCGCTGAAACCGGAAACAAGGACCGTCGTGCTTCTTGCGCTCTCAGGAGATACTGACGATGTCAGGCTAGCGGAGTTCGCTGGGAGCTGGTTTCCCAGAAACATCCTCCATACACTGCATCTACGTCGAACCTGGTCCGCGACCAGGACAGAACACCGGATCTCTATAGCGGTATCGCAGAGGCAGAGTGGCTTCAGGAGCGGTGGCGGATCCAGAGGATCTTCGGCCGCACCGATGCGGCCTTGGCCTCGTTCGGAATTACGCCTGCCTCGCGGGCTCACGTCCACGGCGATCCTTCGGCGCGGCTGGTGCGCCGTGCTGGAGAAGTCGGAGCCGACATAATTGTGCTGGATGCTGGCTCGCACTCGTCCACCAGGTACCGTCGGAACAGAGTGGTGGACGCATCGCCCTGTCAGGTCCTGGTCCTGCCGGGCACGACCTGAGCGGCCATATGGGCATCACCTTAATCGATAAGTTGCCGATGGAACGCCTAAGAGGCGCGCGGGTGCTCGTCCGGATCAACTGTTCCTTCGACCTTCCGTCCGCGATTCCCACCCTGGAATTCCTGATCGCCGCCGGCACGCGAACCATGATCGCCGCCGGCGTGGCCGGTACCGTTGGCGACAGCCTCACAGAGGACCTGCGCCGCTTGCTGGGGCATCCCGTCGTGGAACTGCGAGGGTTCGGTCCGGGCGACGTATTGCGCCAGGCCGGACCCGATGAAATCCTGCTGTTGCCGGACCTCGGATCGTACGCGGAAGACGCATCCAACGATCCCGAGTCGCCCGGCAACTCGGTTCACTCCGCGGAGATTTATTGCGATGACGCATCCGCGCTGGCGCATCTGTCGCTGGCTTCCACGGTGGGAGTCGTTCGGTTCGTTCGCACTGCGGCAGCGGGGTTCGGCCTGGCGCACGGCATAGATAAGGATGGAAACGCCTGGTTGAGAAAACCTCTCCTCCGGTTGGGGTAATCATCGGCGGCGCCAGTATATCGAAAGCAAATTGACCCCTGATCTGGAATCTCTGCGGCAAGGCGGACTGGCTGTTTCTGGGCGGCGCCATATGCTTCCCGTTTTTTCGAGCGAAGGGCCTGCAAGTGGGAGCCGCCCCGGTTGACGAACGGTTGGTTCCGCCCGCGCGGCAAATTTTGAGGGCCGCGGAAGGCAGAACCGAGATTATTCTGCCTGCCGATTTCGTGGCGGTGAGACGCTCGTCGCCCCTCAGCGAGCTCGTCGCCGCAACGGATCTGATCCCCCCGGTCACGTTCCCATGGATATCGGGTATGCCAGCCAGCGGGTTCTTGAGAACATGGTTTTGAACGCGCGCACCCTCTTCTGGAGGGGCCCGCTCGGAGTATGGGAGAACGAGCCGTTCGGGGAAGGCACTCGCGCCGCGGCGCACGTGCTCGCGCGTCCCGGACAGCACCTGGCAGGTATTGTCTCCGGCGATAGTCTGACCGCCGCGCTGCGCCAATTTGACCTTTGGACCGGACCGCTGGCCGATATGGGAGCGCCCAATCATCCCGTGCTGCGCTTCCTCTCCGGCCAAATGCTGCCGGGAGTAGAGGCGTTGCGGAGACCTGCCCCGGCGGCGAAGGACGAATCCAGGAGACTCATCCTGGTGGTGGATGCCACCGGGTCCCTCGAAGCGGTCCGGCAGTCGGCTCCTCTGCTCGCGGCTACCGGAGCCGAAATCCATCTTCTGCTGGTGGACCAGCCCCGGCGTGAAGAGAATCCCGCGGACTCCGAGCCACTTAAAGCGGCCACCATTTTCGAGCAGGCCGATGCATTACTCGCCCGATTCGGATCCGCGCCGCGGGTCACATAGTGAGAGAAGGCGAGCCGGCGGAATGCGTCCTCGATTACGCTCAGGAGGACCGGCGCCGATCTCCTCAGTGTCCCCTTCTCCTGTTCTCTCCCGGGACGTGTTCGAATCCTCTGGGCGATTGGCCACAAAAGCTCGCGAAACATACCCGCTTTCCGATTCTGTTCGCCAAGGCGCCCGGCCAATGAAAGAAGCACCCGCCGTCGAGCCTTCGAACACCACTGTCCAGCAGTTGAACGGCTGCCCGGCTCCGAGACGCCGAAATTGAGCCTGACACGTGCGCATGCCGCCTCGCTGCTGCTGGCAACCGATATGCAACAGGAATGGACAGCCCAATTAACTTCCGAGGAAGTTTCAAAAAATAAGGAGATTTCTATGGCGACAATGGTGGAGACATTCCCGAGGACGGCTCTTCGATTCGTGAGTCCGTCATATCCGAATTGAGATGGGACCCGAAACTGACCACGTCCGACGATATTGCCGTGGCGGTTAAGGACGGAGTTGTGACGCTCTCCGGGTACGTTCCGAGCTACTACGAAAAAGACGCGGCTGAGAAGGCCGTGAAGCGGGTCTACGGCGTCAAGGCGGTAGCCAACGACATCGAAGTAAAATCCACGTTTACACGAACCGATCCCGAAATTGCCCGGGACGCGGTACGGGAGATCGAGAGCCATATCAGCCTGCCGGCGGACAAGATCAAAGTCATCGTCAAAAACGGATGGGTGACGCTCGACGGCTCGGTGGATTGGCAATATCAGAAGACGTTGGCCGAGTCCGCGGTGAAAAAACTTCGCGGCGTTCTTGGCGTGACCAACAACATCACGGTCAAGCCGCAGGTCACTCCGGCCGAGCTCAGGAGCAAGATCGAGGACGCGTTGAAACGGAGCGCGGAACTGGATGCCCGCCGCATCACCGTGGAAGTCAATGGCGGCAATGTGAAGCTATACGGCACCGTGCGCTCCTGGGCCGAGAAGCAGGAGGCCGAACGCGCTGCCTGGTCGGCTCCGGGAGTTACGCACGTAGATAACAACATCATCATCGCTCCGTAAACATAGTCCTTCTCGCGTGGTTGCCTCTCCTCGCGCGGCAGCGGTTTCAGGTACGAGCCCTGTAGCTGAACCGCTGCCGTAGAAGGCCGATAGCGGAGAGACCCACAACCCCAGAGTCGCGGCCGTCAATGCGGCCGTAGCGCTTCTGTTCAGTGCTACCGTTTTTTCCTTCATGCACGTGCCGGCCTCCGTGACATGCTGCGAGTGCAGTTCAATTCAACGACATGCTTTCTCCTTGCGAATGCGGCGCAGGCTCTCGACATCGGCGGCGCGGGCGGGCCGTCCGCCGGTTCGTCCCCCGGGGCTTCGTTCATTTCATTGATACCTCCGGCAATGCCGAACACGAGTCAGAATGTCGTGATTGATTAGTTGGATTGAGACAAGTTACGACGGAGTCCCGGAGTCCGTGTCCGGGAAGCGGTGGCTGCTCTGAGTGATTCAGACCATGCGTTCACGCCAAAACAGCCCGTGAGACAAAGTAAGTGCTGGTGTTCACTGGCAGACATCAAATTGGAACTCGCGTGACCGGGCGCGGCGCGATTAAGCCAAAACCGGCGTCAGGCGGCGCACGATTTCCGACTTGGGTTGGACTCCGACGATCCGGTCCACTTCTTTGCCTCCGTGAAACACCAGCACAGTCGGGATGCTTTGGATATTGAAACGTGAAGTGGTAGCGGGACTTTCGTCCGCATTGAGTTTCGCTACCAAAATGCGGCCGGCCAGTTCCGTCGCCAGTTCGTCCATGACAGGCGCGAGATAGCGACATGGTCCGCACCATGGCGCCCAGACATCCAGCAGGACCGGCAGAGGAGAACGCTCCACTTCGTTAAAGGTGGCATCGGTAACGGTTACCGGTTTGATGCCGGAAAGCGGCTGTTTGCAGCGTCCGCAGACGGGTCTCAGTCCTTGCGCGAGTTTTTCGGCCGGCACCCGGTTGAGCGCGCCACAATTGGCGCATCGAATTACCTGAGCCTGGGACATAAGCTGGACCACCGGCCGTTCAAGCCAGCATAAGGGTCACCTGGTCTATATAACACCAAGCCCAATTCTCTCCGGGTTCCAGGGAGCGGATCAGAGGATGCTGAGTCTTGTGGAAGTGTTTGGTGGCGTGCCGGTTTGGTGACGAGTCGCAGCAGCCGACGTGCCCGCAAGTGAGGCACAAACGCAGGTGAACCCAGGAACTTCCCGTCTTCAGGCACTCCTCACATCCCCACGAACGCGGCCGGACCTCCCGAATGTTTCCCAGGTGCGTGCATTCGGTCATGACATCCTCCGCTGCTTTCCCTGCAATTCGGGGCGCTCTCAAAAACCCTCATGGCTCCGCGCGATCCGAAAGCCGGGACTCGACCGGTCGATCATCGCGCGTCTATCCGTTGACAGGTCTTCACGAATGCCTTCGATATCCAGGTCAATTCGTGGGCTCGGCCCCTGAAGTGCATCGGCCAGGTCGTGCGCGTCATCCTGGCAAAGAACTGGTGGTCCCTTCTGATTCGCGGGACCGCGGCCATTGTGCTCGGCGCCGTGGCGGTGGTCTGGCGGGACATCTCTCTGGGTAATCTGATCCTAGTGTTTTTCGGCTTTGCACTGCTCGACGGCCTTGTAGGGTTGGCAGGCGCCGTACGCGCCGCGGAGGCGCACGAGCGGTGGGTGCCGCTGTTGGTGGAGGCTATTATTGGAATCGCAGCCGCGCTCCTCCTTGTCACCTGGCCCGGCGTCATGACGATGACTGTTCTGATCTACATCATCGGCGCTTGGGCGCTGGTGACCGGCGTGCTCGAAATCGCCTCCGGCGTCTTGCTGCGAAGGCATATTCGAGGTGAGTGGCTATTAGCCCTGAGCGGTTTCGCTTCGCTTTTGCTGTGCGTCCTGATGGCATCCTTGCCACTGGCGAGTCCTGGGAGAATCGCGCTTTGGTTGGGCGTGTATGCCTTCGCCTTTGGCGCCCTGCTCATCGCCCTGAGTTTCCGTCTCCGGTCTTGGGCGAGATTGGCGTTGGCGGAATCATGACCGTTCTGGCAAACAGCTCTGTGCCAGACAATGCGTCCTTGGCGCACCGCGTGTGGGATAAACGGCTGCCCGAAATTCTGTTGGCGCATTATTGGTGTTGGTTGGGATCGCAGCCAGTGTTGGCATCTGCCGCAGTTTCATGGACTGGCTACAAGAGCCGCCGATTCGGCGGCGTTGAACGCAATAGCTATTCTGGTCGGATCGACAGTGTCCATATGCTGGTGGGTGAGGTACATGCTTCTCAGGACCGTTCTGTCGCCCGCGAGCGCCGGGAATCAGCGGAAGCCGGAGGAGCATTGAGATGGTGAAATCATGAAACAGCAGGTCGAATTCAAAGGCTTCGCACCAGCTAGTGCGATCCGCAGCCTGATCGAAAGCCGGATCGCACACCTCGACCGGATCTCCCGCGGGCTTCGCGGCGATACGTTACTCCTACGGGTTGTGGTCGAACAGTTCTCTGCGCACAAGCTCGTTCGCGTGTCGATCACGTTTGATGTACCTCAGGAGACGCTTGCCGCCAAAGAAGAGGCCCACGATCCTGAGGCAGCAATCCGCGGCGCGTTCCAAGAGATTGAGAAACAGCTCGAGGCCTACAAATCCTCTATCCGGGGCGAACACTGGTGGAAACGAGTCGAGCGCCGGAGGGAACTCGAGCGGAGCAAAACCGGGACAAGACGGATCGGGCGCGTCGAGGACCCGCAATGGTTCTTCCCCCTGGTGGAACCGCACATGGGGGCTCTTCGCAACATTGCCGGCCGCGTCCTGCGGTACGTGGAGGCGCGTGGCGACCTGCCGCGGAATGCGTTGGAACTCGACGACGTCGTCGATGCGGCGTTGGTTCGCGCTTACGATCAGTTCGCCAAGGAGCACGTTCCCGAGAATATCCGCAGCCGCCTTGTCCGCTTCGCCCTCGACGAAATCAAGGCCGCGGTCAAGCGTTTCAAAACCGAGCGCGAGCGTACCGTCTACATCGAAGAGGACATTCCGGAAACGTCGCCCAGGGAGGAGGTTTCGACGCTGGGCGATGAGATCCTGGATTTCTACCAGCCGGATGAAGACCTGAAGGTGGAGGATGTGGTTCCCGACATCGAAGTGCCAACGCCGGAGGAAATCGCCGAAACCGAAGAGTTGCGGCGTTGCGTCAGGGACACGCTCAGCGAACTTCCTCGTGATGAGCGCCGTGCGCTGACGCTCCGGTACATCGTCGGGTTGCGCGGTCACGAGCTTGCCAACAGCCTTCGAAAGCCGGAAGGGGAGGTCGGGCGCCTGCTCGACAGTGCGCAAGCGCACTTACGGCGGAAGTTGGTTGCTTCTGGCTGTACACTCAAGACCAGCGGTCCGACACTCCGCTAATTTTCGCCATGTAAATGAGCCCGCTGCTCCCTTAACTGGAAGCTGGCCCAATTGGCACGGCACTCCATGCTGCACGGTTACGATCCGGCCCTTCCGGAGCGCGAACAGTTCTTTCCGGGGAGACAGCGAACTCGCGCGTCGCATGCGAGCGTTCGACTGGACCAGGACGAACTTCGGTCAGCCGGAGTCGTGGCCGCAGAACCTTCGTGGACTCGTCAGTCTCTGCCTCGCGCCCCGCTCTCCCACCCTGCTGTGGTGGGGTCCGAATTATGCCCTTCAATATAATGACGCACGCATTCCGTTCCTGGGCGAGTCGAGGCATCCGCGGTGCCTCGGAGCGGCCGGGCGAGACTGTTGGGAAGAGCTTTGGAAAGTGGTCGGCCCGGCACACTAGAAGCCGTGCGAGCCACGGGGCAAGGCGCCTTGTCTGAGGCGTTTCCCTTCTTTGCTGCGCGAACGCTGCCGCGTGAGGAGGTGTACATCCGTCCACCTATGATCCGATTCTCGCCAGCGACGGGCGGACCGATAGACGGCATATTCTCGTCGGGTACGGAGGTCACCGATGACCTTATCGGAGCCAGGCGGCTGGAGACCTTGAAGAATCTAAGGTCTCACGGAGATTGTGCGGGCTTGAAACCCTCTTCAGGAAATTCCGAGAATCGTTGCCCGTCTGGATATGGAATCACACGTCGGGGAACCTTAGCTGCTTTCGGCTCGACTTCACGTGTTCATCCCGCTTCGGGCTGCACAGCTTCGCTGGCGAAAAGGATCAAATTTCCTAACGAAATTCCGAGAATGTCGGGCCCCCCTTATCGTGCGCTTGGCAGAGGGCAATTCGGGAACGATTATTCTTCGCTGTTCCGTCGAGGTTGCCGCGTGCCAGAGAGACGAGGCCTTTAGCAATCGTCCGGTCTCTAGGGATCCAAGATTTTTGGCCCCACTTTCGGGTTCGTCCGCGTCGGTAGGGCCCACGTTGGTGGTCCTGGGACAAGGCCGGAAATTCCGAGAACTGTAGCCCCTGTTTCCAGGGTGACGGAACACGCCATGAATTTGGCAGCCACTCCTCGTGTATCCGAATCTGCGCCGGGATGGCTGCCTGACCAAGTGCTACAGTAGCTGCTACAGTTCGCTCCGAGTATTGGGGGCATTTCGTGTCGGCTGGTGTCCATTGATGTCGCGAGCCGGCTCGCGCGATATCGGGGCAAAATATTTGAAAAGGTTGGGAAAACGTTGAAAAGGAATGGCGGGGACGACGGGGCTCGAACCCGCGACCTCCGACGTGACAGGCCGGCGTTCTAACCAACTGAACTACGTCCCCGCGATGTCACGTGAGTATTACGATCCTAGCACATCCATACGCTCGCTCACAAATCTGCGAACTCGCCGCGCACTCCGCGCGTAGTGTCTTTGCAAGGAGCACACATGGCATTCGTGCGCGACATCCATTACGCCGTTCGTTCGGTTTCGAAATCCCCGGGATTCGCCCTCACCGCGATTGTCACCCTCGCCTTGGGCATCGGAGCTACCACCGCGATCTTCAGCGTTTGCGACGCGATGCTGTGGAAGCCGATCCCGCTTCCGCACATCGAATCGCTGGTCATGGTGCATCAAGCCGTGCCCGGCGATCCGCGCGATTTTAGCGACGATACGCCTGCCGATGTGGCCGATATCCGCGCGCAAGGCGGTTCGTTCGAGGGCTCGGCCATCTATCAGCAAGGTATGGCGAATATCGTGACGCAGGGTGGGGAACCCGAACGCGCCGATCAGTCGCTCGTCGGCGCCAACTTCTTCGATGTGCTCGCCGTTCAGCCAGAGCTGGGACGCGGGTTCCGCGCCGGCGACGACGAGCCGGGGGCGGCGCATCTCGTCGTGCTCAGCGACGGCTTCTGGCGAAGGCGCTTCGGCGCCGATCCCGCCATTATCGGCAAGACAATCCGCCTCGACGACCAGGATACTTCCGTCATCGGCGTCATGCCAGCCAGCGTCAACTTCCCCTTGCCCACCGAGGTGTGGACCCCGCTTGCCCTCACCCTCGAGCAACGGCATTCGCGCGTCAACCAATCGGTAACGCTGATCGCCCGTCTGAAGCCGGGACGGACTCTTCCGCAGGCGGCGGCCGAGATCGATGGCATCGCACGGCGTCTCGCGGCGCAATATCCCGATTCCAATAAGAACCGGCGGTTCCTGGTGCGCTCCACGCTCGAATTTCTCATCGGCGCCGAGAATAGGCAGTATGCGCTGCTCCTATTCTGGTCCGTGATGTTCGTCTTGCTGATCGCATGCGGTAACGTGGCCAATCTGCAGTACGCCCGGGCCACGGGGCGCGCGAGAGAGATCGCGCTGCGCACCGCGCTAGGGGCGGCGCGCTGGCGCCTGGTCGCGCAGGTGGTGATGGAGTGCGTAGTCTTGTCTCTCGGTGGCGCGCTTGCTGGCATCGCCCTGGCGGAATGGGGACTCGATATGATTCGCGCCGGCATGCCGCCGCGCATCGGCAAGTACATCGTAGGGTGGCAGCAGATCCATCTCGACATGCGTACGCTCGCATTCATGCTGGGCGCCGCGGTGCTTGCGGGTATTCTGGCAGGGCTTGCCCCCGCATGGCAGTGCTCGCGTCCGAACCTTACTGAAAGCCTGCGCGATGGCGGACGCGGATCTTCGAGCGGCCGCGCGCGCCGGCGCTTGCGCGGCGTTCTCGTCGGCGCCGAGATCGCCCTTGCCGTGGTGCTACTGGTGGGCGCAAGCCTGATGGTGCGCGGATTCCAGGCGCTGGTGCATGGCGCGGCAAATCTGGAGCCCGCCTCGCTGCTTAGTCTGCGTCTGGCGTTGACGGATACGAAGTATCACGAAAACAGCCAGATGCTGGGCTTCTATGATGACGTGCTGCGCCGCATCAACGCGCTGCCGGGCGTGAAGTCCGCTGTTGCGGTAACGGCGCTTCCCTACAGCGGCCACTCCTCTGGCCGGGGGTTCACCATCGAAGGCCGTCCGGTGGAACGGGGTGATCAACCCTCGGGCCAGGTACAGAACGTCTCGCCGAAGTACTTCGAGACTCTCCGCGTGCCATTGAGGCGCGGACGGTTGTTGGTCCCAGGCGACGGACCGGATACGCTGCGCGCCGGGGTGATCAGCGAGCGCATGGCGCAGCTGTGGTGGCCGCACGAATCGCCCATCGGGAAGCGCCTCAAATTCGGCGCGCCTAATTCGAAGGAGCAGTGGATCACGGTTGTTGGCGTAGTAGGCGATACCACGCACGACGTGTTCGACCGAAACCCGCGCAGCGTACTCTATGTGCCCATGGCGCAATATCCGCGCCTTTGGATGGATATCGCCGTGCGCACAGCGGGCGACCCGTTGCGGCTCGCGCCCGCGGTCACCGCGGCCATTCGCGCGGTTGACCCGGAGCAGCCCGTCTCCAACATGGCGACGCTCGAAACCTGGATGCACGAACAGTCCGTGGGCCTCAATTACATGGCGGTGTTGATGGGCATCTTCGGCGTGCTCGCTTTGGCGCTTTCTTCTGTAGGCGTATATGGCGTGATGGCGTACGTCGTGTCGGAACAGACGCCGGAGATCGGCATCCGCATGGCGCTAGGCGCGGCGCGCTCTAGCGTGCTGGCAATGGTCTTCCGCCGCGGCATGATCACCGCCGTCGCGGGACTGATCGTGGGCATGGTGATGGCGGCTGGCTTTGCCCACCTGATTGCCTCCATGGTCTACGGAGTGAGCGACAGCGATCCGGCGACATTTATCGGCATCCCGATCGCGTTGCTCGCTGCCGCGGCCCTGGCGATCTACATTCCTGCCCGGCGGGCGATGAAGATTGATCCCATTGTCGCGCTGCGTTACGAATAAAACGCGCGTCCCGTTATCTGCCGAACATTCGCTGCCACCAGGGCCGCGGCGTCTGGATGCCATCGAGAATCCAGATTTCGGTGCGCGGACGGTTCACGGTATAGACAACGCTCTTGCCGTCCGATGTGAGCGATGCCATCAAGCCGGGACTGCTCGAGGCGAACGGCGGATCCTCCAGATCTCGCAGCTTCCTCTCCTTCGCCGTCGCAATATCGATGGCAACCAGCGCTGGTTGTTCCGCGCGCACCTGATATAGCGTTTTCCCGTCGTGCGACCACGTAAAGGGGCCGCCGTCTCCCGGCAACGTCCGAGGCGGTTTGCCATCCGGACTGAAGAGCGTAAGCTTGCCATGCGCATCGTGCGCGGCGATCCATTCGCCCGTGGGAGACCAGACCGGAATGCCGCCGACGGGCCCGAGATCCACCGGCTTCTCGCCGCTGCCCGGGCGCACCTTGCCGAGCATGAAATCGTTTCCCACGACGTGGCCGAAGGCGATCCAGTTGCCATCGGGAGACCAAGTCGGGGCGTCCTCCAGCCCATCGATATTGGTAGCGCGAACCGGCGTTCCGCCCGAAACGAAAGTAGTGTAGACATGCACGCGCGAACCGCTCTTGGCTGCGAACGCCACGCGGCGGCCATCGGGCGAAAAGACGGGGTCGAGGAGGATATCCGCAAATGAACCATCAAGCGGGGTGGTCGATTGGATTAGCGGCCGGTCCCAACCTTCGGCGGGGCTGGCGATCCAAATCTCCTGGGCGCCGCGCCGATCGGTGACATATACAATTTGCGGCGCCACCGGCGAAGCGTCGGCCATCTGTTCCGTGCGGGAACTGCCAAGCACCGTACGCACAGGTCCATCGCCGAGCGGTACGTTGATAACATCGGCATGCGAGAGATTCGATTGATAGGCCAGGCTGCCGCCGCCGGGCGAAACCGAAGGCTGCAGCGCGGGGCGATCCTGCTTATAAATGGGCCACCATGTTCCGCTTTGCGCGTCGGCCATGAAGAGCTCGTAGTGATGCCCGGAGCTCGAATCGGCGAAGATTAAATGGCGTGCGTCGGGTAGCCAGGAAATCTGCGGCGTGTTGGCGAAGGGAAGAGCGTGGGGGAACAGCGGGTGGGCTTGGGCTGGCGGCCAGGGTAGCAGCCAGGTGGTCTCTCCACGGCCCTCGAACGCGACGGCGATGGCGATACTCTTGCCATCCGGTGCGAACGCGATAGCGGGATTATTGAAGTGCGAACCTGGCGGAAACGGCGGCGGCAAGTATGGCTTCGGCGTCGCATCGGGCGGCGTGGCCGTCATCACATGCAAGCTGGAATCGCTCGTAGAGCTGAACGCGAGCATGGCGAGCGTTTTGCCATCGGGCGAAATGGAGGCGTTCAATTCCAGTGGTTGAATCAATCTGGATTCCCCGCCCCCCGCCGGGATGCGGCAGAGCCCGTAATCGTCGCCCTTGCCGCACCGAAAGAAGATAGCGCGCGAATCGGGCGTCCAAAACGGCGGGTAGTAGCCGTAAACATTGTAGGGTCCGCGCGAGATCTCGACTGCCGTGGGCGAATCCGCGCCCTGTACATAGAGCTGCTGTTCGTGCGATTCGCCCGCGCCGATGAATGCGATGCTCTTGCCATCGGGAGACCACGCGGGCATGCGCTGCTCCCTCAGCTCAGTCGCAAAAGGCGTGACGCGGTATCGCGCGAGGTCGACGTCGTGGGGATCGCGCAGCAGTTGCGCGGCACTCCAGGCGGCCACGGCCGCAAGCGCGCAAGCGGCGGCAACGGTTAGCCACGGAACGCCGCGTTGAGGAATCGCGCGGACCGGTGCGGACACCAGTTGAGTTCCCGTGGCGCCCGCGGTCAGTTCGCCGAAACGATCGCGCAGACGTGGCCAGCTCGCGCGCCAGATCGCGCGTCGATTCGTACCGCCCTGCCGGCTCCTTGGCCAGACAACGCTCCATCACCCAGCGCAACTGCGGTGGTAGCGCGCGATCGATCGGCGGCGCATCTTCCTCGATAATGGCCGACATGGTTTGCACCGCGCTTGCCCGTGCGAAGGCCTGCTTGCCCGCCAGCATTTCGTAGATCACCAGACCCAGGCTGAACTGGTCGGAGCGGGAATCGATCTCCTGCCCGCGCGCCTGCTCGGGGCTCATGTAGCCTGCCGTCCCCACTACCGCGCCCAGCGCCGTATTAGCGATCGTCACCGTTTCGTTCGCCGCCGCTGCTTTCGATTCCATGCGCGCCACGCCGAAATCGAGAAGCTTGGCGGTTCCTTCGGCGGTGACGATGACGTTCTCCGGTTTCAGATCGCGATGCACGATTCCGGCGGCGTGCGCGGCGGCCAATCCCGCGGCAATCTGTGCCGCAATATCCACCGCCTTGCGCACGGCGAGCGGTCCCGCGTCGATCAGCGCGCGGAGCGATTCGCCCGATACCAACTCGGCGACGATGTAGGGCGGGTCGTGATCGAGACCGACGTCGTAGATCGCCATTACGTTCGGATGATTGAGCGAGGCCGCGAGCCGCGCTTCCTGCTCGAAACGGCGCCGGCGTTCGCCGGCGTTGACGAGCGATTTGGGCAGCAGCTTGAGCGCGACCTGCCGACCGATGCGGGGGTCGAGCGCGCGATATACTTCGCCCATTCCGCCCGCGCCAAGAGAGCCGAGCAGTTGGTAGGGACCGATTGCGCCTTCGGGCATCACAACCAGTTTAATGCCGCCGCGCGCTGGCGAGTCGAGAAAATCCAAGCATACGCCGTGCCGTGCGCCAACCGTACGCGCCAACCGAGCCGCGACCGCAAGGGAGCGGTCTTTCCGCTATATCATTACGCTCGCATGTCACCGCTAAGCCCTCCTCGAAACCATCGCGATAACATGAAGTGATGAGCGTGCTCCAAGGCCATGAGCGAATCGATCGGCGCAGCCTCGCGATGCATCGCGCCATCGCCGAAAAGCTTCGCACCAACCCGGCGCTCCTCGCGATCGCGCGCGATAACTTGGATCGGTGGAGCCTCACAAATGACCGATCGCAGCCGTATTGGGATGCATGGCGTGAGATACTCGATCGTCCCCTGGGCGAGGTCCTCGATCTTATGCTCGAAGATAGCGAGCGTATGACCGCGATGCGCCAAGCTACTCCTTTCGCGGGCATCCTTACTCCTGAGGAACGCTGGACGATCTATGAACAGTTCGGCCGGAAACCGCGGGAAGATTCATGACGCGCGCCCAACTGGAGCACATCATCCGCGCCGCCGGAACTATCGCGGACGTTGAAGATTTGATCGTCATCGGTAGCCAGGCGATCCTCGGAGAGTTTCCCAATGCGCCGACGGAGTTGCTGGTTTCGAATGAGGCGGATGTCTACCCGTCACGGCATCCCGAGCGCAGCGATCTCATCGATTCGACGATCGGCGAAGGCTCGCCTTTTCAAAAGTCGTTCGGCTATTACGCGCATGGCGTTGGCGAAACTACGGCAATCTTGCCTCGTGGATGGCGAGAGCGTTTGATTCTCGTGAGCGGCGAGAATACGCGCTTCGTTCGCGGCTGGTGTCTTGAGGTTCACGATTTGGCTATTGCCAAATACGCCGCCGGCCGGGAGAAGGATCGCGATTTCACGCGCGCACTAGCGAGGCATCGCATGGTTCGGCGCGACTTACTCGAGGAGCGTTTGTCGGCTACCGAGTTACACGCCGAAATCCGAGCCTTGGTGGAAAAGAGGATGCAATCGGATTTCGCCGTGGCTAACTCGCCGCAATAAGCTGGAGAGATACTAAGTTCGGATGAAGACGAGGAAAAGCTGGCGGGAAAAGATGGAAAATCCTGACCTGCCGAAAGTGGTCGCAATCCCACCGCGCATGCGACCGCGCTTCGGCGCCGGGTCGACGTTGATTCCCAGCCCACGCGAAGTCGAGGCGTTGATCCGCACTGTGCGCAAGGGAAGCGTAATCACCATTTCGCGAATGCGCGAACATCTCGCCGCGAAATATTCGGCCGATGTAACGTGCCCCATGATGACCGGTATTTTCGTCCGCATCGCGTCGGAAGCCGCCGAAGGACGCCGCTTCCGGCAAGACTCGCATTACGCCGTACTGGCGTGTGGTGAAGGACGATGGCTCGCTGAATCCAAAGTTCCCGGGCGGCGCCGAAAGGCAGTCGGAACGGCTCCGCGCCGAAGGGCATCGCATTGTCGCAGGCTCCGGCAAACGGCCGGCGCGCGTGGCGATCGATATTCGGTCTCTCCTTTAGCCCTATCGAAGTGGCGCTCGGCCTCTGATAGAATGTCCGGCGATGGGACGTCCCTACGGTTCCCGCCTGCTCGTCACCGTCTCCACAGCGCTCGCCATCCTCCTCGCTGTACTCGCAACCGTTCAATATCGCTGGGCCACCCGGGTAGCCGCCGCCGATGTTCAGCGCGAGAAGGAACATCTCAGTACTGCCGCATCGCTCTTCGCTACTGAGTTCAATCGCCTCGCCGAAGAGTCCGCGGCTTTTCTTCGGAATGATGCCTGGGCGTCGCTTCACTCGCATGAACGCGTGGCAACGGTTCCCAAGCTGATCGCGGAGATCTATTATCTCGATATTCCGTCACATGGCACGCGGCAGACCCAACGGCTTGGCGCCGACGGCCGCTTCGCGCCCTTGCCGCTGCCGGCATGGGCAGTGGTTCAGCCGTGCATATCGCTCGCCATCGATCAGCCTCCCGCGTTGATCGAAACCTTCGGCTCCCGGGTGGACCGCTGTTTCATCGCACGTCTCGATCAGGCCTACCTGCGTGACGCGCTTTTTCCCCAACTAATCCGGCAAAGCTTCGGGGCGACCGCCGCTGCCGATTACGATTTCGCCGCCGTATCGCTCAACCGGCCCCGTATCGCGCTCTTTGGAACGCTCACCCGTGCCGACTTACGCCAGCCGTTTTTCTCCGTCCAGCCCGTCGATCAAACCTTTTCCAATGCTCGTCCGGCAACGCGCGCCCCGACGGAAGAATCGTCTGTGATTAGCCCCGGCGTCTGGGAACTCGACGTCGCGCGCAAAGGCTTGCCCCTCGCCGCGGCCTTTGAGCGAAAACGCCGCCTCGATCTGCTGGCCAGTCTCGCCGTGGAAACGCTCCTCCTCGGCGCCATTGTTTTTCTGGTTGTCGCCGCGCGCCGCATGCAGCGCCTTGCCGATCATAAAATGCAGTTTGTCGCCGGCGTTTCCCACGAGTTGCGCGCCCCGGTATCGGCCATCGCGATGCTCTCGCGCAGTCAGGCGGATGGGATGGTAACCAGCCCCGAGCGCGTGAAACAATACGGCGAGCTCATCCATCGGCAGTGCAGGCGCCTCAACGAGATGGTGGAACAGACGTTGAATTATGCGGGAATCCACTCGAACCCGCGCCGGCCGGCGCAGCGGGAAGTAGACCTCCGCCGGCTGATTGAAGACGCCCTCGGCGATCGCCGCGAGGAACTGGCGCGCGTCGGTTTTCAAACGGAGATCGCAATCGGCGCCGACGTGCCGAAAATCGTGGGCGATGCGCAGTGGCTGCGCACTGCCGTAGACAATTTGCTCAGCAATGCCCAGAAGTACGGCGATCGCGGCCACTGGATCCGCGTCAGTGCGAGTTACTCCGCGGCTGAAAATGAGGTGTGCATTAGCGTGCAGGATCGCGGCGCCGGCATCGATCCTGAGGACCGCGACGAGATCTTCGAGCCCTTCTGGCGCGGCCGCGCGGCCGTCGATACGCAGATTCCCGGTTCCGGGCTCGGCCTGAGCCTGGTGCGAAGCGCGGCGGAAGCGCATCACGGCAGCGTCACCTTGGTGAGCGAGCCGGGCCGCGGCAGCACTTTCACCCTCCACCTTCCCGTCTGAACGCCGTTCCGGCCGGAGTATCATGGACGGATGCAACGTTGGCATCTTCTCCTTCCACTGAGTCTGGCCGCCGCCGTCTCCTTGACCGCGCAGAGCCCGGCAACCATCGATAACGACCAGGCCCACGTTATTTACGCCAAGGACAAGCCGCACGCGAAGTCGACGCTCCACGAGCACAAGTTGAATCGCGTGATGGTCTACCTCCAGGCCGGCCGTCAGGAGTTCGTTCACGACGGCAAGAAGACCACGCTCACGTTCAAAGCAGGCGACGTCAAGTGGAGCCCGGCAAGCGGTATGCACACGTCTGAGGTGGTGAGCGATGCGCCTGTCACCATCGTCGAAGTCGAAGTGAAGAAGCCGGGGGACCCTGCGAAGAAGGTGACCACTGCGCTCGATCCGCCCAAGATCGATCCCAAGCAGTACAAGATCGAATTCGAGAACGATCAGGTCCGCGTGCTACGCGTGAAGTTCGCGGCGCATCAAGGCGCGCCGATGCACGAGCACCAACTGAACCGCGTGGTGGTGTATTTGACCGATCAGAATACGCGCATGACCATGCCCGATGGAAAGGTGGACACCGCAGTTCACAAAGCCGGCGAAGCGAGCTGGGGCGGCCCGGCGCAGCACAAGGAAGATAACTTGATGGATAGTCCGTTCGAGGCCATCATCGTCGAACTGAAAGACTAGCACCGCACGGCGCCGCGACCCGCGAGGGTGCGCGTGTTTGCGAAACTATGATGCCGCTGATTTGACCTCGCCAACGCTATTCCCACCTCAAAGCGATAAGAGGATCCACTCTGGTGGCGCGTCGCGCAGGCAGCAAACCGGCGAGGAGCGCGACAGCCACGAGTAACGCGGCTACCACAAGGAACGTAGGGAGATCGGTGGGCTTCACTTCGAACAGGAACTTTGCGAGGACGCGAGTGACGGCCAAAGCGCCTGCTACTCCGAGTGCTACGCCCACGGTCACCAGAAGCAGACTGCGCCTCAAGATCATGCGAGTGATGTCGCTCTTCTCCGCGCCTAACGCCATGCGAATTCCGATTTCGCGCGTCCGTTCGGCTACCGCGCAGGCCAGAACGCCGTACACGCCGATTGCCGCTAAAAGCAGAGCGAGCATCGAGAAGATCGCAATCAGGCGAGTCTGAAACTGTGGCTCCGCGATGGTTGTCGCGACCAGATCCGTCATGGCCGTGATCGATTGTGCCGGCTGATTCCTGTCCACTTCCCGCAGAACGCCGCGCATGGCAGTCGCCATACTCGCTGGTCGAGCAGCGGTGCGTACAGCGAAGGTCATGGGCTGAGAAAAAGTGGCTTCTTCACCTGTGCGTAAGGTTGATAGATGGCCGGATGTGCCTTCTCCGTCAGACTCGCTTTGCCTCACGTCATCCACCACCCCGACAATCGTGAGCCAGTCCTCATTCCCGGGCTTGGGGTGGTCTTCCAAGGTAATGCGCTGTCCGAGGGCATCGCCACCTGGCCAGAAGGTTCGCGCCACACTCCGGCTGATGATCGCGACACGCGGAGCGGTAGAGTTGTCCTGGTCGCTAAAAGCTCTGCCGCTCAGCAACGGGATTCCCATCACCCGGAAGTATTCCGAACTCACAGCGGGCTTATCCACCATGTAGCCAGCGCGGCATTGGCCGCCCGTCATAGAGATGAAAGTGCCCCCACATCAAAGCGCCATTGAGGGGAAGCCAGTTGACTGCGCCTGCCGCCAATACGCCAGGCAGGTTGGATAGCTTTTCCAGAGTGCGTGCGTGAAATGCCTGAATGCTGACCGTAGTATTGTACAGGGATTCCGGAAGATCGACCGTCATGGTCAGAACGTTTTCCGCGCGAAAACCAGGATCCACCGCGCGCATCCGCAGAAAGCTCTTGAGCAACAGGCCGGCGCCGGTGAGCAACACGAGTGTCAAGGCAATTTCGGAGACAACCAGGACACTACGCAAGCCTTCACTGCGGCCGGTTACGGCGCGCCCGGCCTGACTGAGGAAAGTACGCAACTCCCGCCCCGTCGCCTGGACTGCAGGCAGTAAGCCAAACAGAATTCCGGTGACAGCCCCAAGCCCCAGAGCGAAACCGATCACCCTGGCATCCAAGTGGATCTCTGCGATGCGGGGAATGATTCCGGCCGGCGCGAGTGCAAGCAGAGCGCGGACTCCAAGAATCGCAAACAATAATCCTGCTATGGCGCCGCCGAGCGATAGCATCGCGCTCTCGGTCAGCAACTGTCGAATCAGCCGGCTCCGCGGCGCCCCCAGCGCCGTGCGCACTGCCATCTCCTGGCGGCGCAGGGATCCTTTCATCAGCAGCAGATTGGCCACATTGGCGCACGCGATCAACAACACGAAGGCGACTGCTCCCATGAAGATGAGAAGCGATTTCCGAATCTGGCCGACGAGCAGATCCTGGAGCGGGAGAACCTCGGCGACCCAGCCGTTTCTACTGGCTCATCGGGCTGCGAGGCGGTAACTGCGGGGCCAGGGCTTCCAGTTCCGCCTGCGCCTGCCGCTGAGTAACAGACGGCCGCAATCGCCCGAAGGCGGGCGGGAAAAAGGAGTTCCCCGGGCCGGCTCCGACCGGCAGAGGCAACCACAATTGAGCGTCGCCCGGAAACGCGAACCCGGCCGGCATGACGCCAATCACGCTACGTTTGATCCCGTCCACCGTGATGGCCTTTCCCAGGATGTTCGGATCCGCCGCAAAACGGCTGCGCCAGAGTTCCTGGCTCAGCACAGCGACACCTGGGGAGCCGGGTTGCTCTTCCTGGGCGGCGAAAGTTCTGCCCATCGCCGGACTTACACGCAGAACCGGAAAGAAACTCGATGTGACGAGCCCCACCGGCAAGCGAACGGCGTCTCCCGCTCCGGTCATGGTGACCTGATCCTCGTGCAAAAGCCGTGACGCGCTCAAAGGCGCGGGTCCGCCGCTGGAATTCGAGATAGTCGTAGTCCGACAGGCTAAGCCGTTGGCAAAAGGGCCAAGGCGCGGCATGTAGGAGATCAGGAACAGCCGCTCTGGTTGGACAAGAGGCAGTGGGCGCAAGAGCACCCCGTTGACTACAGTGAAGACCGCGGTGTTGGCTCCGATGCCCAACGCCATCGCCAGAACGGCCAATGCCGTAAACCCAGGGGACTTGCGCAGGCTGCGGAAAGCATAACGGACGTCCTGGCCCACCGTTTGGATGGTGACGATGATGTTCATTTCGTGCGTCTTTTCCTTTGCCAAGGTCCAATTGCCGAAGCGCCGTCTGGCATCGCGTCGAGCTGCTTCCGCCGTCATGCCGGAATTGAGGTTGTCACGGATACGCGAGTCGTATGAAACTGAAGTTCCTCATCGAGATTCCTGCCCAGATCCTCACGGCGCAGCAGGTTCGAGAGTCGATTCCACCAGCCCATATCAGCTCCTTCTAAACGGAACGGAGCACGCGGGTCACGGCGTCGGTCAACTGCGCCCAGTTCCGCTCTTCCTCAGCCAACTGCTTGCGTCCGGTTGGAGTGATCGAGTAGTAGCGCGCGCGGCGGTTGTTGTCTGAAGCGCCCCACTCGGCTCGAAGCCAACCCGACTGCGTCATTCGGTGCAGAGCGGGATAAAGAGAGCCTTCTTCCAGACGGAGAACGCTTTCGGAAACCTGTTCGATCCGCAGAGTGATCGCGTAACCATGCATACTGCCCTGCGAAGCCAAGGCCTTCAGCACAAGCATGTCGAGTGTTCCTTGCAGGCGATCGTTGCTATGCTTACGCATCCTCTACCTATAGCCAGCTATGGGAAGGATAGCCCACAACCGTCCGAGCGTCAAGCCCAAACCATAAATGCCAGGAACATAATGTGGGTGCATCAGCATCTAAACATTTCGCCTGGTTTCAGCGTCTAACTGCCAGAGGTCTGCGAAAATTCGTGCGCGTTCTCCTCGTCATGGCGCTGTCCACGGTTCCGGCGCTTGCCCAAACTCCATTGGTGCGGCTTTTTAACACGAGCCGCCCTGCCAGCAGAGATTTTCAAATTGGCGACCAGTTCGAGATCCTGATTACGGGCGCGCCCAGGCAGCCCATTAGCGTCAGAACGGCCGTGAACGGAAGCGCCGACTGGAGTCCGGTCATTGCCTCAACCGATGACATCGGCCGATGGTCCACAACGGGTCGCTTTGAAAAGAAAGACTTCGGTAGCTGGAGCGAAGTCTGGACGGTCGGCGGCAAACTCGCCAG
This sequence comes from Bryobacterales bacterium, assembly GCA_963763545.1. GTDB lineage: Bacteria > Acidobacteriota > Terriglobia > Bryobacterales > Bryobacteraceae > PALSA-243. The sequence continues at coordinate 345,941 of CAVXPE010000033.1, read as the reverse complement.
CCCTCGTATCAGTTTTACCGTCCAGGCGCCTTGCCTTCCGGAAGGGCGGAATTTCCAAAGCGTTTCCGGGCCGAACACGTATGTCAGCTGTGAGACGGCCGAAGGCCGCCAATCATTCGCGACTTCCTCCGATTCGGATTCGTTTCGGACGCCGGACGGCCGCGTTGTCCCCGGGGCGGAAACAGAACATGCCATCGGATGAGTACCAAATGGATATCTTGCAATACCTGATCACCAGTCAGGAAAAAGATATCGCGCGAACCCGAATCTCGCTGCAATCATCCAGCGGCGGAGGACTTGGAGATGAAGTTGCCGGCTTAATTGCGCGGCTGATTGGCGTCAACGCGCTCAGCGACGAAGAAACACGAAACGTGCTCGCGATCGTTCACGCCACCTTTGAAAAGCCGGAAACCATCGCGCTTTCCCCGAGAGTGCCATCGAAAACCCTACAGTTCCTCCAGCATCTGGCAGACTTAACCGATCAAGGCAGCCTGAGACAACAGATCGCGGACACGATGGCGTACGTTCAGACTGTTCCGTCGGGCATTCATTAGAAGAGAGTATGAAGCGATGCGCTCGCTTGGCGGCGAGTCACAGCTTCCGGCCGCTTCGCTCGATCAGTTCGAGCCATTCGGTATCGATCCCCACCGGCCCAAGCAGATTGTATTCGATGCGGGTCCAACTCTTTCGAGGAGGGTACAAGGGGGAGGCGGCGCCGACACGACGAAGGCTAGGGGCGCGGGGTTACATCATTATCTTCCGCGCCATACCCAATCGCCGGGACCCCGTATACCGGCTGGTCGTGACAAACGTCTTCCCTCCCCTTCCGTCCATCTGTATGGAGGCCTTAAGCGCTCCACACTTCTTGGGAGGAAAAATGCGAAATTTGAATTTTTGGGGGCATCCGCAGAAGGCAATTCTTGCTGGCGCGCTTGCTCTAGGGCTCACTGGCCTCGGCGTGGCCAGCGTTGACCATTTACGAAGCGAAAACTCGCCGGTCGCCGTCAGGCTGGCCGACCCGAACGAGGCGCCGAGCCGCACGGGCTTCGCGTCCGTAGTCGAAAAAGTGGCGCCGGCCGTGGTGAATATCTCATCCACCAAGGTTGTTAAGGCCCCGACCGGCTACTTTCAAAACGAGAGCATGCAGCAAGGGGATGACGATCAATCCGACGATCCCAGCGACATGCTGCGCCAGTTCTTCGGCGGCAACGCCTTTGGGAACATGGGCAACGGCGGCCACGGCGGCAACATGACGCCGCGTGAGCAGCGTGAGCAGGGTTTGGGTTCGGGCGTAGTCGTCAGCCCGGATGGATATATTCTCACAAACAACCACGTGGTCGATGGCGCGACCGATATCCGCGTCGCCTTGGCCGACAAGCGCGAATTCAAGGCCAAAGTCATCGGAACCGACCCGAAAGTCGATATCGCAGTACTGAAGATCGACGCAACCAACCTGCCGGCTATCGTGTTCGGCGATTCGAGCAAAGCGCGCGTCGGCGATTACGCAATCGCAGTTGGCGATCCGTTCGGCGTCGGCCAGACCGTGACCATGGGAATCGTCAGCGCCAAGGGCCGCACCGGCCTGGGCATCGAACAATACGAAGATTTCATTCAGACCGATGCGCCGATTAACCCCGGCAACTCGGGCGGCGCGCTGGTCAACGACCGCGGCGAACTGATCGGCATCAACACCGCCATTCTGGCGCACGGGTCGGAAGGCAACCAGGGCATCGGCTTCGCCATTCCAGCCAACCTGGCACGTACGGTGATGGATCAAATCGTGAAATACGGCAAAGTACAGCGCGCGTATCTCGGCATCGTGCCCCAAGATGTGACTCCGGCCATCGCAGAAGCGTTCGGTCAGAAGAACCTGCAGGGCGCGTTGGTGGGCGATGTGACCCCTGACGGTCCCGCGCAGAAGGCGGGCCTTCGCAAGGGCGATATCGTTCTCGAAGTCAACGGTAAGCCTGTGGCCAACGCCAACGATCTGCGTATGACCATCTCCATGATGCAGCCCGGAAGCGCCGTGCAGCTTAAGGTAGTCCGCGATGGCGCAACCCGCGACTTCAGCGCTCAACTGGGCGATCTCCCCGGAACCCAGGCGACCAACCGCGAGCGCGGCGACAGCCATTCGGACAGCGCCTTGGCGGGTGTGTCGGTGGACAACCTGGATCCGCAAACGGCGCGCCAGTTGCATCTGCCCGCGAGCACGCCCGGCGTCGTGGTGACCGACATCAGCCCGTCGAGCCCGGCGGCCGATTCCGGCCTGCAAAAGGGCGACGTGATTCAGGAAGTGAACCGCAAGCCGGTCTCGAACACCTCCGAGTTCGAGCAGGCCGTGCGCGCTTCCAAGCACGATCCGCTGCTGCTGGTGAACCGGCAGGGCAACACGATGTATGTGGTTGGGTAAGAGCCCGGGCCGCAGGTCGTAAGGCCTGCGGCGCTGACCGGCGGCAGGATCCGAACGGACAAACGCCATCGGCGGTACAAACTGCAGACGACTTAGGCCGGCCCCGGCAACGGGGCCGGTTTTTTTGTTGCATCGCCTGCCCAGCCCGCGCCTTCGGCGGGTGGACACGCTTGCGTGCGTACCGTAGACCGGCAGTCTATCCTACTCGCTATGATTGAGTTACATGGCCGAAATTCTCGATGGCGCACGCATCCGCGATCAGATCCTCCACGAGTTGAAACCCCGCGTCGAGGCATTGATTGCCGGCGGACGTCCGCCCGGACTCGCGGTGGTGCTCGCCGGGCACAATCCGGCATCCGAGATCTACGTTCGCAGCAAGATCAAAGCCTGCCACGATCTCGGCATCTTCTCCGAATCCCTCACTCCGCCTGAGACCGTTTCCACCGATCAGCTTCTTGCCTCCGTCGAACAATTGAACGCCCGCCCCGATATCGACGGAATCCTCGTCCAGCTTCCTCTGCCGAAACAGGTCGATGAGAAGCGCATCCTGCTCGCCGTCGCGCCCGAGAAAGATGTCGATGGATTTCACCCCTGCAACGTCGGCAGGCTCGCCGCCGGATTGCCAGGACCGCGCGCCTGTACGCCTGCCGGCATCATCGAAATCCTGAAGCGCAGCGGTATCGCCATCGCCGGCAAGCGAGCGGTGGTAGTAGGGCGCAGCGATATCGTCGGCAAGCCTGTTGCGCTGCTGCTGCTGCACGAACACGCCACCGTCACCATCTGCCATTCGAAAACGCCCGATCTGGCCGCGGTATGCCGCGAGGCCGAGATTCTGGTGGCCGCCATCGGACGGCCAGCCATGGTGACGGCCGATTTCATTCGCGAGGGCGCCGTAGTGATCGACGTGGGCATCAACCGGCTCACGCCGCCGCGAAGACGTGGCGCGCATCTTCCGCGATTCGCCGGAGAAACTCGCCGCCTTCGAGGCGAAAGGCAGTGTGCTGGTTGGCGACGTGGACCCCTTTGCCATGGCCGAACGCTCTTCGGCCTATACGCCGGTACCGGGAGGCGTGGGGCCGCTCACCATCGCCATGCTGATGTCGAACACCGTCGCGTCGTCCGAGCGGCGGCGCGGCCTGTGCTGAAGGTGGGGTTAACCGGCGGCATTGCGTCGGGGAAGACATTCGTCGGCGAGGCGCTGGCCAGTTGGGGTTGCTGCTTGATCCAGGCCGACGAAATTGGCCGCCAGGTGATGGCGCCGGACGGCGAGGCGTACGACGGCATCGTTCGCGAATTCGGACGCGAGATACTCACGCCCGATGGCGCCATCGACCGGCCGCGTCTGGCCGCGCTGGTGTTCCAGAATCCCGAGCGACTGGCGCGCCTGAACGCCCTCGTGCACCCGCCGGTGTTGCGGCGCGAAGATGAGATGGCGGCGGAGTTCTTCGCCCGCGAACCGCATGGAATCGCGGTTGTGGAAGCGGCCATCCTGATCGAAACCGGCAGCTACCGGCGCTATGACAAGCTGATTCTGGTATTCTGTACTGCCGGCCAACAGATCGAGCGCGCCTTGCGCCGCGAGGGCGCCGTCGAAGCCGATATCCGCGCGCGCATCGAACGCCAGATGCCGCTTGAGGAAAAACGAAAATTCGCCGACTACGTCATCGACACGTCGGGAACCAAAGAAGAGACCTTGCGGCAGACGCGCGCCGTGTATGATCGCTAGCATTTGCGGTCTTCAGGGCGATTAAGCCGTCAGCTGAAGTGTCATAAGATCCGGGCAAAGCACTGATCGTCGAAACTATCAGATCGTCCGTCAGGCCGGCTTTTATCAGTTTGATGACCGAGCCGTTATTCATCTCCTTTATGGCGCCGCGCTCCGCTTCCTGTGCCGCGAGCAAATGACACGAAGCCAGAAAAACAACCGATACCTTAAGAACAATGCTGGACATGATCTCTCTCTTTCAGAACCTCTTCGAATTTCACGCGGCCCCGCTCGTAACGGCGCATTTCGTGTGTCGATGGCCGACTCATTCGGTCCGCAGTTTCCAGGGATGAAGCTGGAATTGTACGTTATTATACCTAATTGTCGGCCTGCCGCTCAAGAGGCAAAAGGCATAGGTGGGCCAGAAGAAAGACACCTTGAGGCAGACGCGCGCCGTGTATGACGCGCTACGCCAACTGGAAGCAGAGCAACGGCCCTGCTAAGGTTTCGCGGGATTCGGCTCCATCCGGTATACGGCAAAATTACGCAACTCCACATGGCTGGCGGTTGTGCGGAAACCAAAGCGGCCGCGCGTGTAGGGCGCCTGGTCCACGAAGTCGAAGATCAACCGGCCATCGCGGTAATACTGAATGCGATTCCCCATCGATACCAACTGCACAGTCTGCCAGACGTTCGGCTTTAGTAAAACATCCGGACTGCGCAGGTCGTGCTCCGGCAAAATGGGTCTGTCCTCCGCATCGCCGATGTAGCGTCGAAACCGCGTAGTCGTGTTCGAGTTTCCGCCTTGCCCCACGTAGTAAGCGCGAAGCTGATTGTAGTCGCTGAACTTGCCGGAGCGCTGGATGGCGAACATCTGCTTGGGAGAGCGGGCATCGGTGGCCATCCAGAAGGCATTCAGGTCCGAAACGCGGTCGTTCGCTCCGCCGGCTTGCACCATACGCGCTTCGTACTGGATCATGACGGGCGAATCGAGTTCTGGGCGGAACCAGATCGTGCATCCCGCCGGCACGTCGATGCGCGAGTATGCCGCCACGCGCCTGCACGTGTCCCGGGCTTCTCCAGCTCGGCGAACCACCGCGCCATTCCGCTCCGGAAATCGTCGCTGAATAGACGCTGGCCGAGCGAAAACGGCGCGTCCGACGGACCCGCGGCAAGCGGCATCCAGGCAAGCGCGCAGAGGCTGAGGCCCCTCGTGAGTCGCATTTCTCAATTCTAAGCGGCTAGCGAGACGAGAAGGCGCGCGAATCGACGAATGCCGCTATGCGAAAATAGGAATACATGCGAAGTTTGGGGCTCACGCTTCTTGCGTGTTCTTTCATTCTTGCCGCGCAGGCGCCCGAAGATCCCGAAATAGCCCGCGCCCGGATCGATCTCAACCGCATTCGCGCGCTCGTCGAAAGCGGCGTCTTGCCGCGCGTCAAGCTTCAACAGGCCGAAGACGCTATTGCCGACGCTACTGACGCCGTCGCTATCCGCAAGAGCATCTACTCTCAGGATTTAACCGAAGATCAGGGCAACGATCTCGTCGCCGCCGCCAACCGCCGCTTCGAGCGCCGCAAGAAAGCCTTCGATGACGCCAAGAAGTTGGTCGACGCCGGCGCCATGCCGGCCCAAACCCTCGACAATCTTCTGCAGCAAATGGATTTCGCGCGCAAGGACTGCGAACTCGCCGCCACCCGCGCCGATCTCGCCCAACAGGTCGCGGCCATGGCTGAGGCTGAAGCTGCGGCGCAGGCGAGAACGCCTAACGAGGCCGCCGAAACTCCCAAGATCGCCGAGCGCTACGATGGCGATGGCATCTTTACGCCCGAAATCTTTTCCCGCATCGAAACCGCTTACCAGCAGCGCTTCGGCAAAGCCTTGCCCGTCTCCGCCAACGGCGAAACCGCCGTCCATCGCGCCCTTGGCTTCGATCATCGCGGCCGCGTCGACGTCGCGCTTCGTCCCGATCAGCCCGAAGGCGTCTGGTTGCGCGAGTATCTCAAAGCGCGACACATTCCCTTCTTCGCATTTAGCCAAGCCGTGCCGGGCAAAGCGACCGGCGCGCATATTCATCTTGGTCCGGTGAGTACGCGTCTCGTTACGGCCGATGCGGGCGGCTAGCCCTCCGTCTGCTCAGCGCAAACCCGTACCTGTCCTCCACGGCATAATGGAAGTTCATGACCGACACCAAGCTCCGCGTGCTCATCCCAGCCGAGAAGATACGCGCGCGCATTCTGGAATTGGGCGAGCAGATCTCCCACGATTACCCCAAAGGCAATCTGCACATGATCGCTATCCTCAAAGGCGCGGTGGTATTCATGTCCGATCTCGCGCGCGCCATGAGTCGCGATGTCTTCATGGACTTCATGGGTATCTCGAGTTACGGCAAGGGCAAATCGAGCTCGGGCGAAGTGAGGGTCACCAAGGATCTCGATATCTCGCTCGAAGGCGCGGACGTGCTCATCGTCGAAGACATTGTCGATAGCGGCGTCACCCTCAACTATCTGATGCACGTGATCGATCAGCGCCGCCCGCACTCCATCCGCATCGCCGCGCTGCTGGACAAGCCAGAGCGCCGCCTGCGGCCCGTCCACGTAAACTACGTCGGTTTCGAGATCCCCGATGAATTCGTGGTTGGCTACGGTCTGGATTACGCCGAGCGCTACCGCAATCTCGACTCCATCTGCGTCCTCGATGCCTCTCCTGGTACTGAGCCGTGACCTGAGCGCCAGCGGCCCGCGTAACTCGTCCAACGCACTTGGCAGCCGCTTGAGTTCGCGCTCCTTCAAGCCCCAGCCGCGCAAGTTATTGAAAATAATTGGTATTATTCGATTCTACCTTATGCCTCGCCGCGTTCCCGGGAAACATTTTTTACGCAATTTGATTGAGCGGCGAACCCTCCTCTTTCAACTCGTGCGGCGTGATTTCGACCAACGCTTCGTCGGTTCAGTGATCGGCTGGATTTGGGGAATTCTGAATCCTTTGGTGCTTTTGACGAGCTGGTATTACATATTCGTAATCGTTCTCAAATATCAACTGCCTCCAGGCGAAGTCACCGGAAACTATCCTTTATTCATTTTCTCGGGAATGCTGCCGTGGATGCTGTTCAGCGAGACGGTACTGCGCTCGGCGTCGAGCCTGCTGGAACATGCCAATTTGATTACAAAATCGATGTTCCCAGCCGAAATCGTACCCGTCGCGGTGTTCCTCTCGAATCTGGCGAGCCACTTTTTGGCGCTGGCCCTCATGATTGTTGCGACGCTTTACTGGAATCATGGCATGGGATGGGCGGTGGTTCTACTGCCTGCCTACCTCTTCTTCATCGGCCTGTTTAGCGTCGGATTGGGCTGGATCGCCTCAAGCCTTCAGGTATTCCTGCGGGACACGGCGCAGCTGGTAGGCGTGGTCCTGACGTTCTGGTTCTGGCTGACCCCGATCATGCTGCCTGCGCGGCTGGTTCCCGAGCGCTACCGGTGGCTTCTGCATCTCAACCCGATGTACTACGCGGTGGAACTCTACCGCCAGGCATTCTTCACTTCGCGATTTCCCGAATGGCGCGAGGTGGGCGCGCTCGCGCTCTCCGGAATCGCCATGTTTGTCGCCGGCGGACTCTTCTTCCGCTACGTGAAGCGCGGTTTTGCCGACGTGCTGTAGAGCACGCAGCGGTCTGTGCCGCTTCAGAACTTCAAATAAGCGCCGAACTGTAGAACGCGCGGATTAAAGAACATCGATGCCACCTGTCCGAACGTGTTGGTATTGATGTTCTGATCGCCCACCCAAAACGTAGCGTGGTTCAGCGCATTGTACGCGTCCATGCGGATCTCTGCGTTCAGGTGTTCGTTGATATCGATCTGCTTCTTCAAGCTGCCATCGATATCGAATGTCCAGGGCCCGTTGAACATGCGGCGCTGCAGCGTGCCCAACTGACCCGGCCCCGGATTGTAAAAGAGCTCGCCGGGGAATGCCGGGCCGCCCTGATTCACGCCCGTGCCATCGGCCGGATTGATCGCCGAGGTGGGCACGATCATAGGGACCGTTTCCCGTCATATGGAAACTAACAGCGTTGAACAGCGCCGAACCCTGGAGCAGCGTGTCGGCGCCATTGTAATAGGAGCGGCCGCTCGAACTGCGGTTCAGCGTGCCGTATCCCGAAAGGATGGAAAATGGCGCGCCCGATTGCCACACCATCACGCTGCCAACTGTCCATCCGCCGATTAAACGATTGAAATGTCCTGCGCTGAACTTCTTGCCCTTGCCGAATGGCAATTCGTAGAATCCATCGGCCTTGATCATGTGGGTCAGATCGAAGTTGGCGCGGGCGCGGTCGAGCTTGGGATTGTTGGAATCGAGAAAATTCTGAAATCGCGTTTGAGAATCGCCGTCGGCGTCGCTCAATACTTTCGAAAACGTATAATTCGCTTCCAGGCTTAGACCGGATTTCATCCGATGCCGCGCTTCCAATTGCAGCGAATTGTAAGTCGAATTGGAATAATTAGTCAGAATGTCCGCCGCGATGGCCAGCGGATTTGGGAAGAAATTCACGTTGCCGTTGAGCCCATTGGTCTGGTAGAAATAAGCCAGATCGGCCACCTGCCCCGTTTGAATTAAGTTGCGCACGTCGGCGTTGCTTAGCTGGCCCGAACCCGAGATCTGCGGAAACACCGTGAGCTGCTGGCTCCCGGGAATGGAGGCGTTGTAGGCCGGATTGAACGTACCGGTCTTGGCTTGCGCAAGATTATCCGTTGTTTTGCGCGCGGATGAAATCCTGCAGGAAACCGGACGCGTTGATATTGATCTGGTTCAAGTCGAATTCCCGGTACGCGCCCACGCACGTGATTACCCACATAGCGCGCTTCGACACACCGTGCCCTTGACGTCGCGTTGGATGCCGATGGAATACTGCTGCACATAAGGGCTCCGCAGGTTGGGATCGACGAAGCCGATAATGTTGAACGGGTTATTCGCGTAATTCGCGGTTTCAGTTCAGCGGAAGCTGGAACTGTGGAACCGGGAACGGGAGTCAGGCCCGTGCCCGTGCGGTCGGAAAGACCTGTAGTCGGCCGACATGCCTTGCAAGCCCGCATTGGCCTCAAGCATGTTTTCCGGCGCCAGGATAGATTGGTCGTTCACGTAGAAGATCGAGTATCCTCCGCGCACCGCCATCTTTCCGTTGCCGAAGACGTCCCACGCAATCCCGATATTGGGCCCGAAATCCTTCTTGTCGCGGTGATACCACGGCGCATTGTTGGACGAGCCGAGATAGTTGACCGTGGCGTTCGAAAGCAGCGTCTGCGTAGCCGTCCCGGTCAGCACCGGTTCCACTTCCAAACCATCCCGTTCGCTAACTACGCCCGGCAGATTATAGCGGAGGCCGAGCGTCACGGCGAGGCGCGAAGTGACCTTCCACTTATCCTGCACATAAACCGCGAAATCGGTCATCTGGAAATGGCGTACGAACGGCGCCCCTGGAACATAACCGGAATTCCGGCTAGTTACGTTGAAGGTTTCGCTGTAGCCATCCACATAACCGCCCAAGGTAGCGAGCAGCGCATTGGCGTTTGCCAGATCGTCCACTTGAATACCTGGCAAATCGTGCGTCGTCAGCGCGGGCTGGCCGGCGCCCATGGCCAGCGTGTAGACCGGCGTCGGTTCCCGAGTAATCGAAGGAGCGCACGCGAATCTGTTTGCCATAAAAGCCGAACTGAAGATAGTGGCTTCCCTTCTGCACGCCGGCATCGTCCGTAATCACGTAAGTATTCGTAGTGCGCCCCTGCGGGAACGCCTCATTCACTGGGTCGTTGAAGATTTCTCCTTCAATCAGGTACTGTCCGAACTGCTGCGAGTTATCGAAGTTGGCGTAAGTGAGGTTATAACCCGCGCGCAATTCATTGGTCCAGTGCGCCGAAGGCGTCGACGCGCCACGAGGCGGAAAGAAAATTGGCGTCGATGGGATTCGTGCTCTTGGGAATTACGGCGTAGTCGTTCTCATAATCGGGACGGAGCGAGTTGTCGCGGTTCCACGCGAAAGAAACGCTGAGCTGGTTGGTTTCGGTCAGGTCGTAATCGAGCCGCCCGGTGATGTTGTCGCGTGTCTCGTTGGCTAGCTGATTGAAGCGGTAGCCGCCGGTGTTCAGCCCGTCGCCCACCAGGTCGTTATTGATGTATTGCGGGCCGGGAACCTGTGCGCAGAATCCCCGCCATGACCGGGTCCACGCCTTTCAGGTTGCGCAGCGTCAGCAGGTTCGCGCTGTGCAGCGCGCCGGTGCTATCGCGGTAAGTGAAAATTCCCTGGCGCGCGCTCGCTGTCAGGATCGTGGTCTCCGCCGGCGTTTGCTGCATGCGCGCGTGACAAATTCGTAGTTGCTGTAGAAGAAGAGCTTGTCCTTCTTGATCGGGCCGCCGATGGATGCGCCGCCCTGGTTCTGGTTGAGAAACGGCAGCGGCACGCCGGCCTGGTTGTTAAACCAATCGTTGGCGGAAAGCGCGTTATTGCGGTTGTACCAGAAAAGCTCGCCGTGAAACTGGTTGGTGCCGGACGGAGTCGACATCGCCGTTTCCGTGGCGCCGCCGGAGGCTGCCGCATTGCCGTTGGAGCTGACGATCGTCATCTGCCGCACCTGGCCCATCAGCAGCTTGTTCGGCAGATAATCGAGCGCGTTATCGCGGATGTAGTTATCCTGGACGTTGATGCCGTCGAGAGTAACGTCCGAGTAAGATGTCCGCAGCCCGTTGATGACCGTGTAGGAGTTGCCGTTGTAAACCACGCCCGGCTGCGTCTGGATCACGGAGAGCACGTCGCGGTCGAGAATCGGCAGGTTGCGGATCTCCTCCATGCTGACCGTCTGCGAGATTTCCGCGTTGGTGGTCTGCACGCCTTCGGGCGTGGCGTTCACTTCCACCGTTTGCGCCGTGGTGGCGAGTTGCAGCTTGATCGCGGCACGGTGGTTTCGCGCGCGGCATCCACCGTGAGTCCGCGCAGATCGACTTTGACGAATCCGGTGGATTCGACGGTGAGATCGTAATCGCCGGCGCGTACGCCGATGAAACGGAACAGCCCGTCGCTCGATGTTTTAGTTGGTCAGCAGCGGCTTCTTGCCGCTCTTCAGAAAAAGCTCAATGGATGCGCCCGGAACCGGCAGCGCCAGTGGGATCGGCTATAGAACCGCTTATGCGCCCGTCGATTTGAGCGAGCGCCGGAAACGTTAAACCGAGGCAAATTGCAAAGGACCCGATGAAGCACCGCATGGATATATTGAACCACGCACGCGCAAAGGGTTAGCATGAACAAAGATTAATGCTTATGCGAACGGTTAAATGGTTTCTGATCGCCTGCTTCTGTTGCCAGGCAAGCCTGGGATTCGCCGCCGACAACCAGCTTTCACCCACCGAGAAGGCCGCTGGCTGGAAGTTGCTGTTTGATGGCAAGAGTTACGCGAACTGGGAAGACCCCACGAAGAAATCGCCGCCCGGAGATTCTTTCATCATCGAGGATGGCTGCCTCAAGGCCGTAGCGCATCCCAGGATTGTCGAGGACCTCTTCACCAAAAAACTCTTCACCGATTTCGAACTCGAATGGGATTGGAAAATCTCCCCTGCCGGAAACAGCGGCGTGAAATACCGCATTCAGGATCATCTGTTCCTCGCCGACCAGAAAACTCCGCGCTTCGAAGACTTGGTGCAACTCTCGTTCGAACCGCGTCTCCGCGCGGCGCGCCAAGGGACAGGATTACGTGATCGGCTTCGAATATCAGATGGTTGACAATTCAAGCAACCCCGATGCAACGCGCGGCGGCGCGCTGCATCAGACCGGCGCGCTCTATGACGTCGAGGCGCCCTCCAAGGACGCCACCAAACCGGCCGGCGAGTTCAATCATTCGCGGCTGGTGGTGCGCGGAGACCACGTCGAGCATTGGATGAATGGCGAGAAGGTGGTGGACGCAAATTTGAAGTCGCCGCAAGTTGCTGCCGCGATGGCGAAGCGATGGGGCGAGGGATCGCACGTCGCCAAACTACTGATAGACCAGCCTCGCAAACAATGCCCGATTTCGCTCCAGAACCACGACGACGCGGCTTGGTTCAAGAACATAAAGGTGCGGGAGTTGAAGTAATCCAAGGGCGCTGTGATCGGGATAGTGGTGGGGCCGACGTCCGCGAGAAATGTGGGGCGATTTATTAGTGGCGCTCAAAATTGCTAAGAATTCCAAATGTTGGCATTTTTACACTCCTCAGCTTTAAGTGTTGTCATTTTTACACTCGAATAGAATGTTAAGAGCTGTCGGTCGAAAGTAATGTAGCTACAAGCTCTTTTGAATCAAAATCCGGATTCCTGGCCGTCGGATTGCGGGTGGCAATTTCCAAATTTCAAATTGTATTACCCTCGCCAATACGGCTTAGGTATTACCCTGCCCTGCTAACCGGCAGATGGGCGCCGTGAATAACTAAATGGAGTGTCTGCGAGACGATACTACACTTACAGCCAAATAGAATCGGGAAAACCCAGAATATTTGAAATGGGAAACATCGGCCCCCGCTGTGGGCGAGGGCCGTTTACTTGGACCGCTGTTTAAAGCTAACCCAAGTGTGTGGTAACACTTCAGGATTCTAGCACAGGCAGCTTCCACAGTCCCGCAGGCTACCCACACCGTCCGCATCGCCGGCCGACATGGCCGCGGTGCGCAACTTAGCTTGTTTCAACTTAGGAGCTCAAATCAATGTCATCGCGAACTATGTTCAGGACAGGTGTGTTTGTCGCTTTGTGGTTGGGCGCGTCTGCGTTGGCGCAGCAGAGTCTAGGGTCGCATAGCTCTTCATCCCCTGCGGATCCAGGACCCCGCAGTGGCGCGGCCGGAGTCGGCAGCCCACTCGCCGGATTATCCGCCGGTCAATTGGCGGCTTTCATTGACGGCCAAAACCGTTTTCAGGAAGTGGACGCGGTTACGAATGGTCTGGGACCGCGCTTCAATTCCAACTCTTGCTCCTCCTGCCACTTCCAGCCGGCCGTCGGAGGGAGTAGCCCGCGGAACAATCCGCAGGTCGCTTTCGCCAACTGGCGGAATCAACTGCCCTCGTTTATTCAGGCGAACGGACCGGTACGCGAAGCACGCTTCATCAAGAACTCGGACGGCACGCCAGACGGAGGCGTCCACGGTCTCTTCGTCATCGCCGGCCGGCCTGACGCGCCGCAGGGCTGCACTGTCAGCCAGGAGGATTTCTCGAACGCCTCGAACATTTCGATGCGGATACCCACGCCGGCATTTGGTCTGGGACTGATCGAGGCTATTCCTGACGCGACGCTGGTCCAGAACCTGACAGCTAATTCCGCGGCGAAGTCCCAACTGGGGATATCCGGCAAGTTGAACCGCAACGGCAACGACGGTACGGTGACGCGTTTCGGCTGGAAGGCTCAGAACAAATCGCTCACTATCTTTTCGGGCGAGGCCTACAACGTGGAGATGGGGATTACCAATCTACTATTTCCCAATGAGCGCGATGACACCGCAAACTGTTCGCCCGTCGCGAGCCCACAGGACAGTTTCAACCTGGGCTCGGCAGGAGCTGCCGAATTCGACGATGTCACCGCCTTTGCGGCCTTCATGCGCTTCCTGGCGCCGCCCACGCCTGCCATTTCAGACAGCACCGTGACGAATGGCGTCAGCCTTTTCCGAAGCGTCGGCTGCGATAACTGTCATACGGTGACGCTGCAAACCGGGCCCAGTTCGCTTGCGCCAGCGCTGGGCAATCAGACCATTCACCCCTACTCGGATTTCGCGCTGCATGGTATGGGACCGGGCCTGGCCGACCAGATCAGCCAGGGACTGGCAGCTGGGGACGAATTCCGCACTGCCCCGCTGTGGGGCGTGGGGCAACGACTTTATTTCCTGCATGACGGCCGGACCAATGATCTGATGCAAGCCATTCTGGCTCATTCAAGCCAGGGGAACTCGCAGTTCCAGGCATCGGAGGCGAACACCGTCATCCGAAACTTCACTGCGCTCAGCGATAGCGACAAGCAGGCGGTGCTAAACTTCCTGCGGTCGTTATAGAGAGCGCCTTTCGGAGATCTCTGATCTTGGCGTGGGCGCCCTCGGCGCTCACGTCCACTTACTTACACAAAAGATTCTGACTATACAAGATCAACCGTAGTCGAGCCGAACTCTATCGGAGTACCTTTTCGTTACTCGCGATATTCTGCTGCGCGATCTTGGCTTCTTCCATATCCGGATTCAGCGCTACGACCTCCCTGAGATGCTGCAACGCCGCATCCAGAGCCCCCATATCATTCGCCGCCTTCGCCTTGTGCAGATAAGAAAGCCCGAGCGCATAGTGCGCATAAGGGTCCTTCTTGTCATAAGTCAATGCCTTCTGGCAGTAAGCGATTGCCGAATCGAAGTTATTCAACTTACGCTCGCAGTCGCAGATGCCGAAGTACGCCAGACTGCGCAGTATCCCTCCAGATATCGTGCTGTGCGGCGCGCTTCTTCCGGCCCATTCCGATGAGCGACCCCAGCACGTAGTAATTCATCTTTCCCGCCAGCTTGCTGTCGAAATCGCTCAGCCGCAGGTACTCGCCGTATTCCGTTTTCGGCTTCGGCGTACTTGCCGCTCAGCCGCAGGCTGTCGCCCATCCACAGGTGCGGCTCGGCGATCTTCGGCGTGATCTTGATGGCCTTGCGCGCGGCATCGATCGACTGCGGATACAGCTCCTTGAACCGATACGCCTGCGCCAGCATGTAAGCGCGACCGCATGGTTCGGATTCCGTGTCAGTACCGTATTGAACTGGCGGATGGCCTCATCCACCGTCGCCCGATATCGAGCAGCATGCCGGCATAGTTGGCGCGCGCCTCCAGATAATCGGGATCGATCTCGATGGCCTTCTTGTAATATTGCGCCGCCTTTTCTTCGTCAAACAGCGAGTTGTAAGTCAGGCCCAGATAGAACGCCGCCTGGCTATAAGTGGGATCCATCTGCAGGGCTTTTTCGAAATGCCCGGCGGCCTTGTTGTAATTCTCAGCGGATCCCTTCTGATACAGCTCGATGCCCTTATCGAGCAGCTCCGTCGCCGCCTTGTTGCGGCGCCGCGGAATCAGAATCTTGATCGAGACGGTGGATTCGCTGGCCGGGATACACCGTCTCCTGGCGCGGCCCGTCCGGCTCGTACCCCATGCGTGACGCCCTTCACCGTGTGCTCGCCAGGCTGCAAGCCAGGCAGCGCTGAGCGACTTTCCCTTGGAGACCATACCGATGGATTTGCCGTCCACGAATACCTCGACTCATCCATGTTGGATTCGAACACCAGGCCGCCGTCTTCGGCGCCGGCGGCGTTCCCGGCAGCGCGTTCGAAGGGATGTAGGAAAGCCAGCATGTTTGGGTCGAAGCTGCTGCGGTCGGAGGTGGGTTCTGCTGGCCCTTGGTAGCTTCGCGCACTTGCGTGTGAACGTACTCGGCCAGCTCGTCCGCGGTGACGATGTCCGTCGCCGGCGAGCGTCGGCCGCGCCTTCCATGCCCTTGACCACGTAGTAAGTGAAGACGCCGTGGCCGCCCTCCAGTCCGGGACTCTCAAAGGACCGCTCGCGGTCGCGGCTGGCGGTGAGCGAAAACAGCGAAGGGTCTAACTTGCTCCAGCTTGTGGTTCAGGCTTTCGGTATCTTCCGGGCGTGATGGCGCCGCTGTGGCAGGCGTCGGTGAGCAGGATCTTCCACTTCGCGTGAATCTTTGCCGCCGATCGCCACGCCCAATTCATCCATGGGTAGCCGGTAGCCGCCACGTTGTTGAGGTCGAAATCGAAGGGCGCCAGGTAGCCTTTGCCCTGATAAATAAATCCGTGCCCGGCGAAGTAAATCAGCACGCGGTCGCCCTCCTTTGCCACCGAGGGCAGCCATTCGCCGATCTCCTGGCGCATGTTGGCCAAGGTGGCCTTGGCGCCGGTCAGCACGTGTACGTTTTCCGCTTGAAGTTGCCGCCTTCCGGGCTGATGAGCGATCGTATAGATGGATTGCGCGTCGCGTTCGGCGAATTGCAGTTGTAACGTCGCTCGGCAGCTTCTGGTAGCGCGAAATCCCCACGATTACCGCGTAGCTGCGCGGAATGATCGCGCTTTGGCGGCGCGCCCGCTCCTCGATCTTTTCGATTTTCAGATCGCGCTGCTGCTGTTTGGGCTGAGTCGTGCTGCTGCGGCTGTGCGAAGCACGCGGCCGCGGCGAACGTGAAGAGCAATCCGGTGCGAAGCATAAACTTCATTTGTGTCGGCATTACTTGTGTGCCAGTCGGAATTCGTAAATCACCGGTCCGGTCAAGGGCGCGGAACTGGCAATGACCGCCGTGTCTTTCTGTTGCATGAAAAGCAGATCGCGCTGCGCCGCATCAGCCTGACTCGCCAGGTTTTGGGGAACTTCCACGTCCGCGCGGCACCAGCTTCGGGCCGGCCGCATGATCGATGCAATCGCCGCGCGCGCGCAGCACGGCGTCGTCGCAGCGCGGAATCAGCGTAGGGCGGCTTCGCCGGGGAGGCCTGTGGCGGGGCGCCCAGTCGGGAGGCGCATCGGTAAGCCGGGCCGGCGTCACCAGCCAATACACCATCTCGAAGCCCGGGGGGCCCGCGATCTTGAACGCCGTCGAAGTCGCCGGCACCTGGTACTCTTTATTCGCCGCGACGCGATTTTCCTGCCCCGTCTCCTCCCGCGGAAATAACTGCTCGTACTTGCCCGACGTGCTCTGGTTCATCACATAAAGATAGCCATCGAAGTTGGTGCGGAAGCGGAATCGCACATGGTCGCCCTGCGCCAGCACCAGCGCCGGGTCGACGCTGTGCCAATCCGCGCCATCCAGCCGCTCGAGCATGATCTCCATGCGATGCGCGCCCTCCGTCATGGTGCGCGATTGAGCGAAGGCCAACGCCGCAAGCAGGCCAAATGCGGCGAACAGCTTCATTGATGCACCAGATTGATATCGGCAACCACGGCGGAATCGGCGCTGCCAGTGGCATTGACCACGTAAACGGCCTTCTCGTTCGTATCGGCGCCCGCGGCGCTCCCCGTGTCGCCAACCCGTTCAATAACCAGATCGCGCGCGTAACGTCTGGTGCAGCCGGCCAACGGTCGAATCGTCAATCGATGCGCGCAGTACCGGCGCCGCCTGTTCCGCGGAGCGCGGCGCGCTCACGGGAGCTGTCTTTCCGCCCTGTAAGGAATAGACGAGCTGTTGAAAATCGGGCTTGGCGTCGCGCGAGAAGATGATGAATACCTTCTCTTCCCCGGCCTGCGTGTCGAAGATATAGCGCTGCGGGTTCGGGAACGTGTAGGAGTGAAAGCCCTCCACATGGTTGTTGCCGCCCTCGATCTCCGGTGAGGGGAACATCGGCGTCCATGTTCCGCTAGACCCTTGGCCCACGATGTACAGATAGCCCGATCCGTTGGTTTCGACGCTAAATTGAATCTTGTCGCCGCTGTGGAACACGGAGCTGGGCGCCACTGGCGCCATCGTGTTTCCTGAAAGTTTCAGGATGGTGTATTTCATGCCCAATGCTGTTCCGCTGGCAGGCGCCGGGGCGGTGGTGCGAACGGGTACGGAGTCGGACGCGTTGACGATTGGCGCAGTCGAGTGCGAGACAGACCGCGATGGTTGGGTAGGCTGCGAGGAGTTGGCCGCCTGTTGCGTTGACCGGCGCGGCGGCCGGCGCTTTCTTTGCCACCTGCTTCGGAGGCGGTTTTTGCCCGGGCGTCTTGGCGGCAGGAGTGGCCGGAGCGCTGGCGTTATAGAAAAGTTCGCGCGCCGTCAATTCTGGACGCGAGGCATTTTGGGCGGCCGCCAAACAGACCACCGCGGCATAAGCAAGGAAGGAATCTCCGCGGGGAATAGTAACATTCGTATGGGCGTTCCGATACTTTTGACCGGACCTCCTGATGTTCACATTACCACCACGCTCGGCGGCTGAATACGCTGAGCCCTCCAGAGCCGGTACTACCGGAAGCGTATGGAATCGCACCCCGGCGCGCGCGTGCCAAGTCAAATGCATGAAAGCCGCCGCCTCTATTGCACTTTTGTTCTGTACATTATTGGGCGCGCAGCAAAACGCCGCCAATCGCACGATTGCCGTGACGCCGGCGCCGGAAGAAAATTTCGTTGTAAAACTGCTGCGTCCGCTCGAACCCGAACACTACACGCCCAATTTCCGGCAAGACCCGCCTTCGACAGTACGTTGGCGACACCTTCGGCCCCTACACTATATTTCGCGAAGCGGCCGCCGCGGCCGTCAGCCAGGCAATGAATAGCCCGCACGAATGGGGTGGGGGAACCGAAGGCTATGCGAAACGCTTCGCAAGCAACATGGGATTCGTATGTGGTGCGTAATACCATCTCTTACGGGCTTTCGTCTGCGTTTCATGAAGATAATCGCTACTTCGCATCGGGCAAGGACAGCAAGATGCGACGCGTGCTTCACGCCGCGCTCAGCCCTTTCGAAACACGTCATGACGATGGCCATGTAGGTTTTTCCTATTCGAATGTGACGGGGGTGGTTGGCGCCAGTCTCATCTCTCGCGCCTGGGCCCCGCCAAGTTGGCAGGGTGGCGAAAACATTGGCAAGACCATCGGGTATACTTTTGCCGGCCAGGCGGCATTCAATATATTCCGCGAGTTCCTGCCAGACCTGCTGCATCATCGATAGGTCTCAATCCCCGCCCGCGGTATATTGGGTTTGGCGCGCCGGGCGCCTCCGTGTCCGCGGGAAAGGCCGAGCCTACCGACTGTCGACATTTCTGCGAGTGAGACGAATCTTCTTTCCGCCCGTTACGCGGACGCCGGGCAATACTGAAAGGAGATCGTCATGTCCGCAGACGCGTCCCACGCTCCCTTCCACCCGGCAGTTGCCGCGCAATCCTAACCTGGAGCAGCTCCGAAAACAAGCGAAAGATCTGCTCGACCGCTTATCGTGCCGGCAGACCCGGCGGCCGTGGCCGAGGTGGAACAGTTTCGAGCGCCGGCCCGATCCGCTCTTTCGCGCTTCACGACGCGCAGCGCGTGCTGGCGCGGCCTACGGATACGAGAGTTGGCCGAAGCTAAAAGCATTCGTCGACGGAGCGAACGTCGAGGAACTTGCCGCAGGCCGTCACAGGCCGGCGATATCGCTAGCGCTCAGATCTCTGCTGACGCGCCCGCCCTGAGCTGGTGGCGAAAGACATGAGCGAGAGCAATGAACATCGCGCCCTTCATTATGCGGTTCTGCGCCGCGACTCCGCCATGGTGCGTCTGCTGATGGAAGCCGGCGCCGACGCGCGCAAGGGCATCTACCCGCACCGCGACGCTACTTCCGCTCTGGCGATCGCGCAGGAGCGCGAATACGGCGATATCGTCGCCGTCATCGAAGAGGAGGAGCGCCTGCGGCGCCAAGAGATGAGCTGCCCGAACGCGACCATCTCGCCCGTGCAGGATCAAATCAGCGCCGCGATCCGCGAAGGCAGATAACGAGACCGCCATTGCGCCTGCTCGAGGCGGATGGCTCCCTGATCCAGGCCTGCGATCGCGAGGGCGCGACTCCGCTGCACTTGCGCGGCGCGAGGAAGGCCAAGAGGAGATGGTGGCATGGCTGCTCGCTCGACGGCGCCAATGTTCAAAAGCAGGATCGTCACGGCCGCACGCCCCTCGATCGCGCGGCGCTGGCCGCCGATCCACGCAACGATGGCGCGCAATTGTTCCCGGCGATCGCCAGGCGCCTGTTGGAGCGCGGAGCGGAAGTCACCATCACGGCGCCGTCGCGCTGGGCGACGCGCAGCGCGTTCGCGAACTGGTCGAGGCCGACCCCTCCTCTTGCGCCGGATCAGCCCAACGGCGGCCTGCTCACGCTCGCCGTCAATCACGGCCAGATCGAAATCGTCAGGCTCTTGCTCGACCTGGGCGCCGATGTCGATGAGCGCATCGTTCTGCGAGGAAATAGAGGAGCCTACGCCTAGCTGGGGAATGCCGCTGTGGTACGCCGCGCTCGCCAACCGGCGCGAAATCGCCGAGCTGCTGCTCGACCGCGGCGCCGACCCTAACGCCAATGTCTATGCCTCGGCTGGCCGCTTCGCAATGCGTGGGGTCACAAGGACGGCCGGCTCAAGAAGCTGTTGCTCGACCGCGGCGCGAAGCCGCAGCCTTATATGGTCGCCGAAGCGCACGACGTCGCCGAGGCCGCGCGATTGCTTGCGTGCGATCCCAGCGAGGAAATGGCGCGCGAATTAGCATGGTCCTCCGCCGATCACGGATGCCCCGCCATTCGAACTCGCCCTTCCGCTTTTACCATGGCCTCTCGACGATCCGAGTGGCATTGGCTGATCATTCAGCCCATTCGCGGCGCCACGGCGGATCGCGCCGATAACGAGGGCCATTTCGCATGCATGGACGCGCTGCTGAAGCACGGCGTCGACCCAAACGTCGCCCGCTACGGCCAGACCGCGCTCCATTTCGCCGCCGCCTATCGAGGCAACGTGAGCGATGCGGATCGCGCGCGCTTCGCCGCGCTGTTGCTCGATGCCGGCGCCCGGCTCGATCTTGCGCGACGACCTCCTGAAATCGACGCCCCTCGGTTGGGCCTGCCGCTGGGGCCGAACGAAACTGGTTGAGATGCTGATCTGCGCGGGGCGCGCCGGTCGATGAGCCGGATGCGGAACCTGGGCCACGCCCAAAGCGTGGGCGCGAAAGATGGGGCAGGAGGCGATTCTGGTGGCGTTGGCGCGCTAACCTCCAACTCCTGTTTTCACGCACAGTTTCGTCGCAAGGGCGCCGACGAAATAGGGGCTACAGTCGATTTTGCGAAGTGTGGTAAACACGCCAAATTTCGATAGCATGCTCCGTCACTTGGTACACGGCAATGTAGGGTACGAGGCCGAAACAAAAGCTCACGCGTTCCCTCAACGCGCCCCGGCTCGGCCGATATAAGGCGCGTCCTTTAAAGCGCGGATTTTCCGATAGAGCTTACGCAAGGTTGGCTGGCGATACTTCGGATGATGTTCCTTCAAGTAGTCGCTAATGTTCTGCAAGTCCGCTACGGCGGCCGGCGGCCACCGGATACGCATTTAGGAGCGGAGCATCTCTTCAAACCGGGCGTCCATTTCGTCTTCCTCGACGAACTCGGCCCGGTCGGCATACGATTTGCCTTCCAGCGCCGCGGCGCGGAAACGCGCATCTTCATCCAAAAGTCGCAAAGCGGCATCTTGCAAAAGTTCAACCGCGTCGCTCTTTCCCGCATAGCGGGCGACTTGCGCCAACTGCGCTTCCTGCTCGACTGTGAAATGAACTTCCATGTCCACCAAGATACGGGAAAGCTGCGTGCGCGGCAAGCGCCCTCACCCCTGCTCCAGCCACTTCCGCCGTCCCATATGCGCCATGGCGAATAGCGCCAGGAATCCCGCCGGTCACGCCCGCCGTCGCGCCCACGCCAAGCAATTCCGGCCGTCCCGCAGGCAAACTCAGCGTAACCGCCACGTTCGACAGCACCGGAATCGCCGCCGCGATCACCGGCGGCCACGGACGGTTCAGCGCGAACAGCGAGCGCGCCGTGATCTCCAGCAGCGTCCACCCACCAGGCTCGGCCCAATCCCAGAAACACCGCCGACACCAGTCGCGTGGAATCGGCCGTGAAGTTCGCCGCGTTGAAAGAAGAGCGCAATCGCCGGATGGCGGAACAGCAGCGCGAATGCGCATCCCGCCGACCACCACCAGCGCCGTCAGCGCCACCGTGCGGTCGATCAACCGCAACGCGTCGCGCATCCGTTGCAGGCTGCGCAGGCGCGCGATCTCGGGCAGCAGCGAATTCGAGATCGGGTTCACCAGCAGCGCCATCGGCACGCCCACGCCGCGCATGCAGTAATCCAGCGCCGCCGCCATCCCCGAGCCCGCATGCGTGGCATAGGCGCGCGTGAAGGTGATGTTGAGAGCCAAGCCCGCGGCGTAGACCACGAAGAACGCGGGCTTGGCGAGAATCTCGCGCAGACGAAGCTCGCACGCCGCTGCCGGCCCGCTTCCGCCGCGTTGGCCGCCGCGTGGCGAACCAGACGATGGCGAGTTGCGCCGCCGCGCCCGCGGTATATCCCACCGCGAACGCATACACCCCCAGCGCCTTCCAAAAGACCAGCGCGCACGACGATGGTGAAGACATTCAGCGCGGCCTGATAGAACGCCGTGGGCGCGAAGCGGCGGTCGGTGTAGAGCAGCGCCGCAATAGACCGCGCCACTGCCGGCCAGCAATGTGGAAAGCGAGAGGATGCGCAGAATGCTCCACCGCGTGCCCGAAATACGGCTGCGCCAAGCCCCGGCGCAAGCGCGCGCATCAACCACGGCGCCGCCGATCAGCAGCCGCAGCGTGATCGCCGAAAACACGCCAGCGAAGCCGCGGCTCAGCTTGCGGAACAGCGCCAGCCGCTCCGCGCCCGCGCACGCCGTCAGCATGGGAACAAACGCAAACACCATGCTGTTGATGAGCACCGAATTGAAGGTATCCAGCGGACCGATGGCCACCGCCAGCGAATCGGCCTGGCTATGGGTGCCCAGCAGGTAGGCGGTCAACGCCACGCGCAGCACGCCCAGCGCGCTGCCGGTCAGCACGCCGGCCATCAGCGTCAGTCCGCCGCGCACCAGGGGGTTCTCCACCGCGCGCGGCAATAACGCGTTCCGCGCTCAGTTCCGGCGATGGAGAACTGGTGTTCGTAGGCGCTCTCTCAGGCCGCGGCGGCCGCCGCGCTACGGGCGGCCGCAGAGCGCGGCTTCGTAATTGGGATGATCCGCCACTTCCTTCACATACTCGGCGTGGCGGACTTGATTGTCGCGGTCGATCACGAAAATCGCGCGGCTCTCGATGCGCAGTTCCTTGATCAGCGTTCCGTAATGCTCGCCGAACGAACCGTCCCTGTGGTCCGAAAGCATCTTCACTTTGTCCACCCCGAAATCGTTGCACCAGCGCTTCTGCGCGAAGGGCAGATCCATGCTCACGGTGATGATATCCACGTCCGGAAGCTTCGCCGCCTCTTCGTTGAAGCGCTTGGTCTGCGCGTCGCAAACCGGCGTATCGAGCGAAGGAATCACGCTGATGATGCGCACGTTGGTCGCCCGGTGTCCTTCAACGTCACCGGCTTCAGACCGTTGTCCACCGACTGAAATCCGGGGCTGTGTCGCCCGCTTTCAGTTCCGGGTCCGACCAGAGTCAAGGGGTTTCCCTTCAGGGTAGTTGCTCCTGCTCTTTCCATTACTCCTCCTGTTTTTGGGTGAGCTTCTCATTGTAGCAACTCGGCCAACGCCGCCGCGTTCGTGACCGGCAATTGGCAGGCGTAGTCGCGGCAAACGTACGCCGCCGCGCGGCCATCCACTGGCTGCATCGCCGCGATGGTCGGGAATGCTCTGCGCGAGTCGCGCGCGCGTCTCTTCAGAATCGATCAGCAACGCTACTCGGTTCGGCATGAAGCGCGCGTGGATGGCCCGCAGCAGCGCCTGCGTATCCGCGCGACTCGCGGTCGCCCACCACCACGATTTGCCGCGGATGGCTCAACAGAAACTCGCAAGCCGCCAGCATCTGCGGCAACGCCGACGGGCGCCAGCGACAGCCGTTTTTCGAACGCCGCCAGCAGCGCGCGCGGCCGATTCGCGGAATTCGTCGCGGTCCGTCATCTGCGCCAGCCGCAGCAGATTCATCAACGCGACCGAATTGCCGGAAGGCTCCGCGCCGTCGTAGTCGTCTTTCACGCGCATCACCAGGCTTGCGTCGCCTTCGGCCGAGCTGAAGAACCCGCCGTGCTCCGTGTCCTCGAACAGCTCGCGCATCTTGAGCGGTGAGCTCGATCGCCAACTCCAGATGGCGCGCGTCGAACTGCGCTTCGTAGAGATCGAGCAGCGCCTGAACGAACAGCGCGTAATCGTCGAGGAATGCCGGGATTGCGGCGTCGCCGTCGCGGTATCGGCGCAGCAGCTTGCCGTCCCGCAGTACATGCTTGTCGAGGATGAATTCCGCCGCGCGCCGCGCCGCCTCCGCATAGCGCGGCTCGTTCAAGAACCGCGCCGCCTAGGCGAAGGCCGAAATCATCAGGCCGTTCCATGCCGTGAGAATCTTGTCGTCGAGATGCGGCCGCGGCCGCTTGGCGCGCGCCTCCAGCAAGCGTCGGCGCAGGCCGATCCCGGCCTGCGCTCCCACTGGTCGAAAGCGCGTGCGCCCGCCAAATAGAGAATATTCTTTCCCGTGAACTCCCCATGCGGATCGTTCTCCACGTTGCCGCCGTCGCGCACGCCATAGCGTCGCGCAGAACAGTCCGCGGCGTTCGGCTCACCCAGCAGCTCGCGAATCTCCTCCGCGCGTCCAGATGTAAAACGCGCCTTCGCTCTTTTCGTGCGGATGCGCGGGGTCGATCGCGCTGTCCGCATCTTCCGCCGAATAGAAGCCGCCGCCCGGATCGGTCATATCGCGCAGCACGTAGTCGAGCATGCGCCGCGCCGTCTCGGCGTACTGCTTCTCGCCCGTGATCTGGAACGCTTCCAGATAGGAGATGACCAGCTGCGCCTGGTCGTAGAGCATCTTCTCGAAGTGCGGCACGAACCAGTGCTCGTCCACCGAGTAGCGATGAAAGCCGCCGCCCAGCTGATCGTTCATGCCGCCCTTCGCCATCTCGCGCAGCGTCTGCAGCACCATGTCGAGCGCCTCTTCGTTTTTGGTGCGCGCGTAGTAGCGCAGCAGAAAATTGATGCACCGAAGGCCGCGGAAACTTGGGCGCGCCGCCGAATCCGCCCAGCTGCGAATCGAACGTGCGCCGGAACACGGAGAAGCCGCTGTCGAGGATGCCCGCATCGATGCGTCCGCCGCCCGCGCGCCCGTTCCACCGCCGACGCTTCTTGCAACTGCTCCACCACGTCGCGCGCCGATTCGTCGATCTTTTCGCGGTCGCTCCGCCACGCCGTCGGCGATCTGCGTCAGCACCGACGCGAAACCCGGGCTGCCCGTAGCGATTTTCCGGCGGGAAATACGTGCCGCCGAAAAACGGCTTCAACTCCGGCGTGAGCCATACCGACATCGGCCATCCGCCGCCGCCGGTCGTCGCCTGGACGAATGTCATGTAGATGCGGTCGACATCCGGCCGCTCCTCGCGATCCACCTTGATGGAGACGAAATCGCGATTCAGCAATTCGGCGATCTCCTCGTTCTCGAACGATTCGCGCTCCATCACGTGGCACCAATGGCAAGTCGAATAGCCGATGGAAAGAAAGATCGGCTTGTTCTCCGCCCGCGCCTTTTCGAACGCCTCCGGCCCCCACGGGAACCAATCCACCGGATTGTGCGCGTGCTGCAGCAGATACGGACTCTTTTCGTTAGCGAGACGATTCATAAGTAGGAAGGCCTCCGGCCTGGCGGGTTAAGCTGTGGAAGCGAGGACGCCACAATCATAGCAACTTGCCGCAAAGCGCCCCGGGTGGATAAGATCGGGTCGCGGATAGCCTTCGGCCGCCCCGATCCGCACGATGTCCATCTTTTCCATCGCTCTCCTGATCTTCGGAATAAGCCAACTCTATTGGGCGTGGCGCGGCTACGGCTTCCTGACCGCGCATATTTCCTCGCGCCCCAGGCGATGGGCGCTCTGCGCGGCGCTTTTTGCGATTTATTTCCTCGAATACCAGTTCAATCTTGGCGTTTGGCGCGAGCGGTCAACCCCGGTCTACTTCACGCTTGGACGCGCTGCTCGCCGCGCCGTTTCTTTGGTGGGCCGCCAGTTCGTTCTTTGCGTTCCTGGTCGCGCTGCTGTTCGCCATTCCAAAAGGAATCGGAAGGCTGTTCGCCGGCTGAGGTCGCCACGCCAGGATCTTCCATCTCCTGCGCGCCGCGATCTTCTGCAAGACGCCGCCAACGTTGCCATTGGCGCGCCCTTCGTTGCCGGGGCCTATGGCCTGCTCTACGGACGCCTCAACCTCGACATCGCGCCGCGGACCATCCACCTGCCGCGGCTGCCTCGCGCCTTCGAAGGATTCCGCATCTGCCAGCTCTCCGACATCCACATCGGCCCCTTCATGCCCGCCGACGAAATCCGCAAATATGTCGCCATCGCCAACGCGCAGAAGGCCGACATGATCGTGCTCACCGGCGACTTTGTCACCTTCGACCCCGATACGCAGGGCGCCGTGGTCGATGCCCTTCGCGGCT
Source organism: Bryobacterales bacterium (assembly GCA_963763545.1). GTDB lineage: Bacteria > Acidobacteriota > Terriglobia > Bryobacterales > Bryobacteraceae > PALSA-243. The sequence continues at coordinate 319,678 of CAVXPE010000033.1, read as the reverse complement.
TGCGAGCGCCCTTCGGAGTTTACGGCAGCCTGGGCAATCACGACGCCTGGGCGGGCGTCGAGGATTCCATCACCGAGCTATTCCGGCAAGCCGGCGTGCGCATTCTGCGCGCAGCCAATGCGTCCATCACGGCCAGTGGCGAATCGTTCAACCTGATCGGCGTGGATTTCCAGAGCGCGCGCCGCTTCGGCCCATCCCCGCCGGTGAAGAATCTTTTGGGGGACATCGAGGCGCATCGTCGATCACGATCGCGTGAACATCCTGCTCAGCCACAACCCCGATACGTTTGACCGCGCCGCCGAACTGGGGATCGATCTCAGCCTGGCAGGGCACACTCACGGCGGACAAGCCGCGCTCGAATTCATCAGCCCCGAAATCGCGCCCAGCCGTCTGGTAACACCATACGTCGCGGGTTTGTTCCAAAAGCCCGGCGGTCAACTGTACGTCAATCGCGGCATCGGGACGATCTTCATTCCGATCCGCCTCGGCGCCCCGCCGGAGATCACAGTCTATTCGCTTACGCGAGGCTGAAACCGCGCGCCTACTTCGTGTACTTCGCCCACTGACCCGCGATGTCCGCCGTCTTCACGTCGCCCGGATGCACGATCACACGGTAACGAAACCGGAAGGTCTGGCCCGGTTCGAGCGTCTTCGAGCCATCCACCGACTTGTCATCGGTGAAGCCCGCCAAACCACCCGCGAACGGATTCGCGGCAAACAGCCCATAGGCGCGTACGTGCCAACGCACCGGGTGGCCGGGGTTAGCCGGATGGTCGAGAATCGCAACGCCAACCTTCTCGCCATTGATTTCGCCGGAATAATCGCACCAGTTTGAGGGTTTTCCCCAGACCGCCTTCTCGCCCTGCGAGCCTTCGGCATTGACGATGTGGCCGGTGCCTTTGTCTTCCTGCAATACCGGCCGCAAGCGTATGCCGAACGTTCCATCCTTGGCATCGCCGAACTTGACTTTGTCGATCGCCGTCAGCGTGATGTCGAAATCGATGGTCCGCAGGTTGGGCTGATCGTAGAAGGTCATTACGCGCGATTCGGTCAGTACTGGCGTGCCGTCGTTACCGGTCCATTGGAACTTCGCAGCCACAGAACCCGTGGCCTTGCCGCTTTGGACTTCGCCCACCTTGATCAGCGTGATCTTGCCTCGATTCTTGGCGGTGTAGGAGTTCCAGAAGTCGCTGCCGTTGACGTTCTCGTGTCCGAACCAGATGCCGCGCTGGTGCGGGTGGTCGGTCTTGAGATCCTTCTCCTCGTCCGCCTGCACCAGAGGCCAGGCGCGCGTGATCGCGGTTCCCGTTGCCGCGCGGATGGGCCACAGGAAAGGCTTCATCAAATCCGCGCCGGTGAGGCTTTTATCCGCGCCGGGAAAGCTCGGGTCGGGCCCGGCGATATAAAAGTCGCTGTACGGCTGCCCGTGGATCTCAATCGAAATCTTATCGTGGCCTTGTGAGATCTTGACTTGCGCGGAGAGGGCAAGTGCGCCGGCGAGAGCGGCCAGAGCGACTCGACTGGTATGGTTCATGACCAATACTTTGTCACAGAATCGTCCGGTATGCCAAATTGGTTTCATGGCGCAAAAGGTTCAGGCTGCTGCGCAACGAAAGCCGTTGGCCCTTGCCGCATTGCTGGTGCTGGCGGCCGTGACTCTCGCATACGCGAATCACTTCGAGAACGGGTTTCACTTCGACGACTTTCACACCGTCAACAACAACCCGTATATTCGAAGCCTGCACAACGCGAAGCTGTTCTTCACCGACCCGGCAACTTTCAGCGTTCTCCCCGCGAACCGAACCTACCGGCCGCTGGTTACGCTTTCGCTGGCCTTCGATTACTGGCTCGGCGGCGGATTGAAGCCATTCTACTTTCATCTCGACATGTTTCTATGGTTCGTGGCGCAGTTGGCGTTGATGTTCCTCCTTTTCCGCCACATCATTGCGATATGCCTGATGCCAGCGGACCGGACAAAGCTCGGGCTCCTCACAAGGGCCGACTTAGCCGCGCTCTTCGCGGTGGCCCTCTACGGTCTCCACCCGGCGATGGCCGAAACCGTGAACTACATCATCCAACGCGGCGATCTATATTCCACGATGCTCATGGTGGCGTCCCTCGCGCTCTACGCCCTCCGCCCGGATCTGCGCAAACTTGGAATCTATCTGCTCCCTCTGGCCCTCGCGCTCATCACCAAGCAACCGGCCGCGATCTTCCCCGCGATCCTGTTCGCCTACATTCTGCTTTTCGAAAAGGCCGCCCGCCCGCGCGAGGCCTTGGTGGCGTGTCTGCCTTCACTCGCCGTCGTCGCCGCGATGCTATGGCTGCAAACGCGCATGATGCCAGCCACCTTTGCACCCGGCATCATCTCCGCCCACGATTACATCGTGACGCAGCCATGGGTTGCGCTGCATTATTTCCTGATGTTCTTCGCGCCGGTCGCGCTCACCGCCGATACCGACCAGACGGCCTTCACCACGATCTTTTGTCCCGAAGGCATCGCCGGTGTGCTGTTCCTCGCGGCGCTGGTGTGGGCCATCTGGCAAAGCGCGCGGCGGCCGGAATGGCGTCCGGTCTCCTTCGGACTCGCCTGGTTCCTGCTGGCGCTGATTCCGACCTCCGTCTATCGCCTTTCGGAACTCGAAAACGACCACCGCATGTTCCTCCCTTTCGTCGGCTTGGCGCTCGCGGCCGGCGGCGCCGGTCTTCTGTTGGTCCGCAATCGTACCCGCGTGCCGGCCGCGCTCGCTGCGGCAGCGCTATTGATTCTCGCCGCTTGCGCCTGGGGAACGCACCAGCGCGACCGCGTATGGCGCGATGAGGAATCGCTCTGGCGCGATGTTGCGATCAAGAGCCCGCGCAACGGCCGCGGATTGATGAATTACGGGCTCACCTTGATGGCCAAAGCGCAGAACGCCGAAGCGCTGAATTACTTCCAACGCGCCCTGCAATTCACTCCCAATTACTTCATCCTCGAAATTAACCTAGCCATCGTCTATGGCGAGCTTCGCCAAGACGCCGAGGCCGAACGCCATTTCCGCCGCGCCATGCAACTCGCGCCCAACGATGAGCAACCGCCGTACTATTACGGCCGCTGGCTGATGACACGCGGACGCGTCGCCGAAGCGATCCCGCAGTTCCAGGCTTCGATAGTCCACAATCGCGATTACCTGGACCCGCGCTATGCGTTGATGCAAGCGTACACGGATATCGGAATGCAGCCGCTGGCCAAGAGCCTCGCCGCCGACACATTGGAGTTATCTCCAGGCGACGCGCTGGCTATGCGCTATTACCGCGGACAGGCCGCCCCGGAAGCTTTGCCCGATCCGATAGGCGCCGCCGAAACAGCCGCCAAACAATCGCCAACCCCCGAAAACTATCTGAATCTCTCTCTGGCCTACCATCAAGCCAAGCGGTTCCGCGATTGCATCCGCGCGGCCGAGGAGGCCATCAAGCTGCGTCCCGATTTCCCCGAAGCGTACAATAACATCGCCGCCGCGCACGAAGATCTCGGAGAATGGGACGCCGCCATCGCCGCCGCGCGCGAAGCTGTTCGTCTCAAGCCCGATTTCCAACTGGCGAAGAATAATCTGGCGTACTCGGAGCAGCAGAAGGTGGCGCAAGCCGCCCGGCCTGCGCATTAACTTCGGACTCCCGCCCTCAACTCGCCAGCATCACCCGGCCCTGACCGGGCTCGACTTCCGGCGTCTCGGGGAACGTGACTCTCGCGAGTACGCCCATCGCCGCGAGATAGAACAGGCCGCCGATGATTAGCGTTTGCGCCAGGCCGAGATAGATCGCACACATCAGCGCCGCCACCGAACCCAGCACGCTCGACGCCGCATTCAGCGACCATGCCCATCGCACCGACGGCGCATGCCATTCCTCCAGCCGGCGCAATGCCGATGGGAACGGCATCCCCATCGCAAAACCGAGCGGCGCGATCATCGCCACCGTCAGCACGATCTTCAGTTGAATTGGCAGCCAAAGCAGCGCCGTCATCGCCTGTGTCGCCACAAGCGCCAGCAACGCGGCCAGCAGCGCCACGCAGCCTAACACCTTAATCAGGCCGCCTTCGCGCGATCCACCCTCGCGCGGCCCAATCAACTGGCGGCTGAATGCGCTTCCCAAGCCACTCGAGGCCAGCATGGAAAAGATCACAACCGTAAGCGCATAGACCGGCTGGCCCAGAAAGAGCACGAACTTTTGGATCAGCGCCACTTCGATCAAAATGTACCCGGCGCCGATGAATAGGAAATACAGAAGGAATCCGCGGACGCCAGGACGGCTTGGCAGCCGCGTCCGCAGAACCAGCGGCGGCAAAATCAGAATCAGCAGCGTGGCTACGAGGCTGATGCCCATGAGGCCGAAGAGAAGCGGCACCGCCCGGTTCACGGCGTTGTAGTCGGCGGCGGCCGTCGGGGCCGAATGGATGAACGCCACCAGATCGCGCGGCTGTACCGTATAGAAGAAGAACGGGCGGTTATCCGTTACTGGAGCAATGTCGAAGCGGTATGCCCTCTGGTATTCCTCTGGATTGGGGGTCAACAACAGTTCGCGAAATGGATTGGGCGCAGCGCTGCCCGGATAATAGACCGCTTCCATGTTGGAAGCGCGCAGGCACGCGAGCGCGCGGTCGATATCTGCCTTGCTGAACGGATTGCGCGCGATCAAGCACCGTATCCTGCGCGCCCCATCCCTGTACCGAGCCCTTCCGACCCACGATCACGCGCCCGGCCGCGCCCGCCTCGCCCATCGCGTCGAAAGCGCTGATCGCCAGCGAAACCAGGCGCAGCGATTCGCGCGGCGGATCGAAACCCCAGCGCGTGAACGCCACCATTCCATCGCCGGTGAGGTGGGAAAGGTAATCGCGCACGGCATCGCTCGTGTAGAGGTTGTTCTCCGTCAGTGCGAAGGCGCCGGCAGCGGTGGAAGCCCAGGTATCCACGAGGGTCGCTTGTATCACCTGGTAGCGGCTCTGGCTGCGGCGCACGAAGCTGCGGCCATCTTCCACCTGCGACGTGAACGTCGGGCCGCAAATAAATCCCAGCGCTCAGTTGCGGAAACTTCTCCTGCATTATGGTACGCGCAATGATGGGGTTGATCTCGACGGCCGTAATATCGCGGCTGCCAGTGGCGAGGGCGCGGGCAACGTCCCATCCGCCGCCCGGGCCGATGATCAGGGCTTTGGCTCCGGGACGAATGGCATAAGGCAGCGCAGGCCCATCCAGCGATACGCGGTCCCTCTGCTCCGGCGTTAAGTGGGCGAGATCGAAGGCAAAGATACCTGTCTGTGCGTCGGCGTCAATGCGGATGGAATCGGAGGGCGGTCTCTTCTCTTTCTCGTTTCCAGGGTCGTGCTCGATCGCGATGCGCGAGAAGCTGTTCCACTTGACGAACGTCTCATTCGCCAGCGTGTGTTCTTTGGCGTGATGGATGCCGATAAGATCGTGATGCTTGTTGTAGGTGAGGAATGCCACCATGGAAAGCGCGGCCGCGACGGATATCACCCGTCCCCTCAAGGATCCCGCCAGCGTAAACCAAATGGCGCCGGCGGCCGCGAAAATGGCGCCTGACGAGATCACGGCGCTGGGGCCATCGAGCAATTCGAGCAGCGGCCACAGTAACATGCATCCGCACGCCGCGCCCAACAGATCGAAGAAATAGACCCGGTTCACGCGCTCGATCGTCTCCGACACCGCCAGGGAAAGAATCGTTCCCGAGGCGATGAAGGGCAGCGAAGTTGTGAAGTAGATCAGGACGTAATCCCACGGTGAAATCCGGTTTCCCTGCGCCAGAATCACGGCCAGCGCAATCGCGATCAGGCACGTATTGGCCAGGCTCAGGCCGCCCAACTTATACGGCAGAGGCGCGCGCCAACCTGCGACGACATACGAAAGCACACCGCCTACGCCTAAGCCGAAGAGCGCAATGGAAATCGCTAGAAAGGCGAAATGGTAGTAAAAGACTACCGAGAAGATGCGCGTAAGCGAGAGCTCGAAGAGCAGCGTCGACAGCGAGGTCAGGCCCACGCACAAATAGATCAGGGACCACGATGCAGGTTGGGTCTTCACTCTGGAAGTGCTACTGTACCGCGATTTGCACCGGGTTGCTGATTGTCCCATTAGGAAACATCAGTCTTAGATCCACGTTGCCAGGCGGCACGCCGTCGGGAATGGTGACGTTGACTTGATACAGTCCCACCGAGCCAGGGCTTAGCCCGGCATACAGCGGCGTGGCTGGTTCCGAAACAAAGTCGCCGAAAAAGACTAGCGGCGTGGAAGTCACAGCGTCGGCGCCAGAGGCCGCGGCGCCGGTAGCCACCGCCGTCGTCGTCGCGCCCAGTCCAATCGCGTAAACGGTCAGCGTGTCGCCAATGTGAGCCGGATGCGCGCCTGCCAACGATCCCGCAGGTAGCGGATAGGTTCCGTCGCTGTTCACGATGGCACCATAACTGCCCACGTGAATAAAAAGCAAGCCGGGAGCACGCGCTGCGATTGGGACCGAGACGAGATTGCCCGGCTGGCCGTCGCGGACCACCTGAACCGTGGCTGTTCCAAGCGCCGTATCCTCGGGCACTTGAAATGCGACTTGGTTGTAGGTTGCAAAATATAAGGGGGCCGCTTCGCCGTTCACCAGCACCTGGGTTGTGCCGATTGTCGCGCCGAGAGGCGAACCCTGTCCGACCGTGAGACCGCTGAAAAACAATTGATCGCCGTAAACGTCAGCAATATCTCCCGGCGACAGGGGGTTGCCGGCCGTGGCGGCGGCATTGTCTACCACGCCTTGAAACGGAATTGAGGGAGGGCCTTTCGATTCAACCGTGAAGTTGACCGGCACGGTAACAGGGCCGTTGACTGCGTTCGACGCAAGCGTCACGGCGCCCGCATAAGTTCCCGGTGCGAGAGATCCCGGGTCGAATGTAACCGCTGCGCCGCCGGATATCACACTGGCGGTAACGCCCTGCGCAGTGGAAGCGACGCTTTGTACGGTCAGCGTTCCCTGGCCCGCATTCAGCAGCGAGACCCCCACCGTGAGCGGAGCGGCGCCCTGCGCCAGCGTGACATTCTCCTGGCTTGGCGAAGCCTGCGCGATCGGCTGCGTAGTAACTTGCATCGTAACCGAGATAGTCTTGTTATCTCCCGCGAAATTCGATCCGCTTGTGGTAATAGTTCCCGAGTAAGTTCCCGATGTCTGACTCGTCTGGGGCACAACCCGGACGTAATAAGGCAACGCGAAACGAAAGCTACCCGTGCCCTGTAACGCGAGGCTCAACCAAGAAGCGCCGTCGGTCGTCTTGCTCTGCCCGCTCACCATGCTGTTGGTGTAGAACGTAACGTCCTGCTCCGTGCCCGGCGCTACGTAGACATTGACGCTCGATGGAACCGTACCGCCAACCGCGGCGGTGACCGTGATGGTCTGCGGCGCATCAATCGTATTCGGCGCCGTAATCGTAATAATGCCGGTATAAGGCGTAGTGGAAGCGGCCATGCCGCCGGCGTTCACCTGGATTTGGATCGGAATGCAACTGGAGGCCGGCGGAGCGGGAAGAGTTTTGCACGTGGTCTGCCCGCCGATGGAAGCGCTGAGCCACGAAGCCGACGATTGCGCCGAAAGAGAAAGCGATCCATCTCCCGCGTTATAGGCTTCCACCAAAGGACCCGCTGCGCTTCCCCCGGCGGCGATGGAAATGGGGCCGACCGCGGTGTTCGTAAGCCGCAGAGCAGGAGCAGCGTAAGCTGAAGTCACAAATGTCGCGGCTGTCGCAAATGCGAACAAAAGACGAATTTTCAAGGAATCCTCCAGACACGATCGCGGATATCGCGTCTTTACTCGAAACACTATAACATTGCACTCCGAAAAATTCCTCGGAATTTCGCGCCGCCAGCCCGTCGTTTATCGCCCAACCGCAGCCCTTATCACCCGTAAAGTATTGCCGCCCATAATCTTTTTCACGTCTTCGTCGCTGTATCCCTTTTTAAGCAGCGCGGCAACGAGATACGGCATCTTCGAGATATCTTCCAGACCTTTGGGCGGCCCCGAAATTCCGTCGAAATCGCTCCCGATCCCGACGTGATCGATGCCAGCAACCTTCGCCGCATGATCGATATGGGCTACGGCGTCGTCGATTGTGGCCGCGATCCCTTTCGCCGGAGTGAGGTCGCGCTTGAACTCCTCCGCCGCGTAATCGTCCAACGCCTTCCCGGTGAGATCGGGGACCTGAAACGAAATCGCGTTCACCATCCTCTTCAGCATCTCGGCGTCCTTCGGATTGAGAAAGCCCTCGCCGAAGTTGATGCCGATCACGCCGCCGTTCTTCGCCAGCGCGCGCAGCATGTCGTCAGTAACATTGCGCGGGATATCGGACAGCGCCCGGCACGAGGAATGCGATAAGATCACCGGCTTCGTAGTGACCGCCAAGGCGTCATAAAACGTCTTATCCGAAACGTGCGATACGTCCACGATCATGCCGATGCGGTTCATTTCACGTACCACCTGCTTGCCGAAATCGGTGAGACCGTTGTGCGCCGGCTTATCGGTGGACGAATCGGCCCAATCGTTGTCGCGGAAATGCGTGAGCGTCATGGATAGGACGCCCCGGCGCCGGTATTCGCGCAGTACGGCGAGGTCGTTATCGATCTGGTGCCCGCCCTCCGCGGTCAGCACCGCCGCGATCTTCCCGGCGCGCACGATGCGCTCGATATCAGCGGCGGACTGCGCCAGCTCGATCTGGTCGGGATGCTCGTCCAGCAGGCGCTGCATGGCGTCACGCAGGTCGAGCGTGCGGCGCACCGCTTCCGCACCCTTGTAGTAAGTGGGAACCCACAGCGCGAAAAACGGAGCGCGCACGCCGCCTTCGCGCAGGCGTGGGAGATCCGCATGTCCATGGCTCGCGCGTTGGCGCAAGGTCCTCGTGCAGGATCAATTCGCGCTGGATGGTATCGAGATGGCTATCGACGCCGATGTATTCGGTGGCGAGCTTCCGCGCGTGCGCCAGGTAATCCTGCTGGGAGAAGGCAGGCAGCGAGAGCGCGGCTATTAGGAGAAAGCGGATCGGCATTGTATTACTCTAGCGCGGGCTCAAGCGCCTATCTGTGGCCAAACGTCTTGATAGCATAAGGAAAACGTCCACAACGGAGGTTATATGTTCACCGCCGCCAGGAATACGTTCCCCGCGACGCTCGCAGTCACCGCGCTCTTTGCCGTGAGCGCCGCAACAGCGCCCGCTCTCCATGCGCAGCCGCCAGCGCCGCCATCCTCATTCGAGGTGGCATCGGTGAGGTTACTCCCTCCTGGCCACGGCGGGATGACTACCATCAGCCCTCCCGGCTCGCCGACGTTTACGGCAACCAACGTTAGCCTGCAAATCCTGATTGCGATGGCCTACGGCGTCGACTCCGACAATATTTCGGGACCTTCGTGGCTTGGCTCGCAGCAATTTGAGGTTACCGCTAAGGCGGAGGGCAATCCGCGACTTACTAACGAGCAACTAAGAGCGCCGCTGCAAAAGTTACTGCAGGAACGATTCCAACTGGCGGTTCGTCGCCAAACAAAAGAAGGTTCGGGTTATGCGTTAGTCGTGGCCAAGAACGGACCGAAGCTGCAGGAGACCAAGGGCGATTCGCCCCATGCCTATATTATTAAGGGCGGCCTGCGCCTCCAAAACTCGTCCCTCGATGGCTTGGCTGGATCGCTGACGCGTCCTGCCGGCCGTCCTATCGTCAATGAAACAGGCATCAAGGGCAATTTCGATATCAATCTGGATTACGCGCCGGAGGGCGCTGCGAATTCCGATCTGCCATCGTTGTTCACCGCCCTGCAAGAGCAACTAGGGCTCCAATTAGTCACACGTAAAGTGCCTATTGAGATGTTAGCGATCGACCGAGTGGAGAGAGTTCCTTCCGAAAATTAGACTTGCTCGCTTCGCGAGCGGGGTCGTGGGTCAGGGGCCGGGGGGCGGGGACTGCTCGCTTCGCTCGCCGGGAACGGGTGTTGCGACACGCCGGGCGGGGGCAGGCGTAGAAATGCCTGCCCCGCATTCGACACACCTCCGGCGGGTGCGGGGTACATAGCTTGGATAGGTTGTCAAAGATCCGTGGGCCGGTGCTCCGTAGGCCTTGCGGCGAGGGAGTCGGCACCGTGCTGCTGGAACAGAACTACGTGGAAACTAGCTGGACAGGCTGGAAGCCTGTCCTACGCAGCAGCCATGAAGCGGGCCTTGGCCTCCTCCAAGCGGGCCATGCGACCGATGACGCGAGCGATTTCGGTCAGGGAATAAACAAAGCCACCGCAGAGTTCGGGAGGCGGGAAGTCTTTGGCGGCCTCCGCCGTTTGGCCTTTGGCATGGGCGAGTTGCGTGAGTAAGATTGCTTCCGCTTCGGCTTTGGCGTACGCGGATTTTCGCTGGGCCTGCAGCTCTTTCAATTCGGCAGTGTTCTTTTCGATGGCGCGCTGGATGCGGGTGGCGTAGAGCGCGACGGCTTTCAGGCCTTGCTTGGGGTCGAGCCAGGCATCGGCGAGGACGGAGGCGGGGTCAAGGGCGTCGTCCGATTGTCCTAGCATGATTTTAGTGAAGAGGGCATCTTCCATATCATGGGCGCGTTGCTGGCGCCAGTAATTTCGGGCGATGTTGATGACCAGAGTCCGCTCGGGGACGCCGACGGGGGCGTAGGCCTGAATGTAGCCTTCCACGTGTTTGGCGGCGGCTTCCTTTTCGCCGGGGAGGGCGGGGTCGCCTTTTCCTGTGAGTTGATGTTTGACCGCGTTCGCGGCGACGATTTGGCGGCCTGCGTCGGTGGTTGGACCCGTTGAACGTTGGGCGTTTTGCTGGTTAGCGGCGATTTGAGCTGGGGTAGACATTTTCGTTTTCTCCTGTTCCTATCAAAAATAAAAGGGCTGCCTGACGCGCGAATCGCGCCGACAGCCCTTCTAGTTCCAGATTAGCAAGCGTGCACCAAATTCCGGGGCTGGGGAAGGGTCCGAAATCAGGTGTAAGTTATTGAAGGGATTGAGTTGAAAATTTATTTTCAAAATCTGTGAATGCCTCATGGCGGCTGCCACAACCGGGGATGAAAACGGGCGCGGCGATCGTGCATCGAAGCAGTCCACGACTGCGCTGGCGGGTGCCTGCAACACAGACAGCCCCCTTCCCGCCGTGCTGAAATGCGCGCGCTGGGGGTATACCCTCCATTCACGTCGGATCCGAATTTCGCGGATTAATTTGGAAGCCAATCCCTCGGCTGGCACCATGGAATCAATGACTTAAAAATAGCGTTTTCGAAGGATTTTCAAAATCTGTGACTCACCTACACGGCCCGGTACGGGGCTGTCGCCGGGACGGATGAAAAAATGCCGCTCCGTATTTCCAAGGCCGGGTAGAGGGTTAGTTTGCCCGATGAAGTGGTAGTTGGAGGGATTGGTGACATTGCGTCAAAGTGGATTGGAGGACTGAAGCGCTGAATCGCGTTTATGGATCACGCAGATGAATGGATTTGGGCGTTACCAGTGAATTTGTAGCGATAAAGCTTGTTGAGCGGATCTATTTTTTAAGTAACCCTAATTTCGGAGGCAAGCTCCCGTCGGAGACGCAACGGTTCTCTTTCTCCAATACGCACGACCAGCGAGGCGTATCGTGTTCCAGGCTCAATCAGCACGGGGGTTCCGGGCATCAATCCCATGCGCTTCATTTCACGCAGAGCTTGTGGATCACGGTCTGAAACGCTGCTGATTACGGCAGGCACTCCGCAGGGCCACTTGCAAAGAGCGACTTCCTGGCGTTCTACAATTACTCCGTCTTTTTCCGGAATGATGTGGCCGTGCGGATCGGTTTCAGGATCGCCTAATTTCGCTGCGATCCGGTCTTCCAGGCGTTCGGAGATATAGTGCTCCAAACGTTCCGCTTCGTCATGCACTTCATCCCAGGAAAAATCGAGGACATCGTGCAGGAATCGTTCGAGCAGGCGATGATGGCGCTGAATCTCCAGAGCCCGTCGCTTACCCAGTTCTGTGAGGACGACTCCGTGGTGTTTCTCGTATTTAACAAACGAAGGCCGCTCGCCGGCAAGTTTCTGGAGCATTCCGGTAACCGAGGCCGCTCGCACCTCTAAGTGGGCCGCCAAAGCGTTGCTGGCGACCCGTTCGCCGGAGACGCCGCTCAGTTCCAGAATCGCTTTGAGGTAGTCGTCGACGGCCTCTGTGGATTTCGTAGCCAATAAAGAACAGTATAGAGGATCCGGAATGATATATATTTAGTCATGCCTAATTTCCGAGTTACGGCGCTCGCGGCCTTCCTGGCTGTTCCGCTTTGGGGTCAGGGCGAGACCACCAGCGCGGTTGGCGGCTCCGTGACGGATGTTACAGGCGCGGCGATTCCCGCCGCGAGGGTGACGCTCACGAGCATCGATAACGGAATGAAGCGGATGGTGAAGGCCGACGACAGCGGGCGATTCAACTTCCCGCAACTTAAGCCCGGTCCATATTCGGTGAAGGTGGAGGCAGATCAGTTCGAGGCGCAGGAAAACCGTTCCGTGATGGCGGGTCTGGGGCAAACGCAAACGATAGACTTCACGTTGAAGGTCGCGGCTTCGAACCAGACGATCACGGTGAGCGAGGGAGCGCCGCTCGTGAATCCACAAAATGCGAATACGTCCACGACCCTCGGCGCTCGCGCGCTTGAGGATCTTCCGAATCCCGGAGGCGATCTGACTTACCCGTTGCAGTTTGCCGCGGGAGCACTGATCAACACGGCGGGCAGCGGGAACGATTTCGTCGGAGGGACTAACGGCTATGGCAATGTTCAGTTCAACGGTCTGCCGTCGCTATCGAACGGTTACATCGTGGATGGCCTCGAAACGAACGATCCGTTGACGAATCTGAACAGCGGGCTCTCAACGAATCTTGTTCTTGGACTGAATTCGATCGCCGAGGTGACCGTGAACACGCTGTCTTACGCGGTGGATCAGGGGCGATACGGGGCGGCGCAGGTAAACTACGTGACCAAGTCCGGCGGGAATCAGTTTCACGGGAACCTGTACGAGCTGTGGAACGGATCGCGGTTCAATGCGGCCGATTTTTTCACCAATTCAACCCCGGGGAATCACAAGCCGCGTTCGACGGTGAACCATTTTGGAGGCAGCCTGGGCGGGCCCATCCGCCACAACAGGCTGTTTTTCTTTTTCGATACCGAATGGGTCCGGATCGGGCTGCCCATCGTTTCGGCGACCACGGCGCCAACGCCCGCATTTCAGAATTACGTCTTGGCCCAGCTTCCGCGTGGAGGAACGGATTCCATCACGGGATCGGTCTATCAACCGGCGCCGCAGCTTGTACCGCTCTATCAAAGGCTGTTCTCGCTTTATCGAAGTACGGCGGGCGCGCCCCTGGCGGTGTTGGGATGCCCCTTCAATAGCGATGGAATCGCGGCGCCGGGAAGCCCTCCGAACGGTAATGGGTGCGCGAACCGGCAAAGCGTCTCGCATTCAAGCGATGACCGCGAGCAGGTACAGACAGCGCGTATCGATTACAACGTGAATGAGAGAAACATGACCTGGTTTCGTTTTCAGGCGGACACAGGCTTGCAAGCGGCGTACACGGACCCGATCAACCCCGTGTTCAACGCCGCCTCTCCGCAGCCACTGTATTCTTTCGCAACCGGATACACGCATGTGTTATCGCAGAACCTGGTGAACTATTTCAATCCCGCGTTCTCCTGGTACGAAAGCTTGTTCGGTCCAACGGACTTGTCGAAGACGCTTGCCGCGTGGCCGATTGTGCTTCAGGGGAGTCCGTTCACAACGATTGGGGGGCTCGACAACACGTGGGTTCAGGGCCGACGGGCGTCGCGGTTGTTTTTGAATGACAACCTGGCTTGGACGCTCGGGGCGCATGAGCTTAGGTTCGGGACCAACATTCGGATTTTCCGGCTCAACGATTATGACTTCGGCGAGGGAACGGCGCCTACGGTCAGTTACGCCACTCTGCCGCAGTTTATTTACGGCATAGCGTCGACCGCGTCGGAGACATTTCCGCAGGCGGATTCGCAGCCGTACAATTTTCTCAACCTGGATGTCTACGCGCAGGACACCTGGAAAATCACGAAAGCGCTGACCTGGACTTTCGGTCTCCGCGCGGCGCATAATTCGAATCCGGAAAATCCACACGATGCGGTGGCGCGGCTGCCAGGATCGTGGGACGCAATTTCGCACAATGTCGATGAACCGCTCGACGCGTCGATCGAGACAAAACTGGGGAATATTTTCGCATCGACGCCGCAGGCGATCCTGCAACCTCGAATGGCGCTCGCCTGGCAGGCTGCTTCGAAGACTGTGCTGCGAACCGGGTTCGGTTTATTCAGCGACATTCTGCCGGGGAGCGTGGTGGATCTGGTGGGTATCAATCCGCCGTATTCAAAGACATTTCTAGGCGGGTTGCTGGGCACGTCCGGCGGATCAAGCATCGATGGCGCAATCGCCGCGACCGTCGCGGCCAACCAGACATTCACCTCCGGGTTCGCGCAAGGGCAGTTATCATGCGCGTCGGCCCTATCGAATGTGGCGACATGCTTACAGCCGGTGGCGATCACAGCGGTTCCGGATGGCAAGCTTCGCGCGCCATACTTCATGCAATGGAGCTTCGCGCTGGAACAGCAGGTCGGCACGACGATGAACCTGCGCACGCAGTACGTGGGCACGCGCGCTGTCAATCAGCCCTACGAAACGCAGGTGAACGGGTATCAGACCGTGTGCCAGGGCTGTTTTGCTCCGTTTCCGTATGGCCAGCCGTCGGATGCGAGGTTCGGCGCAGTGACGCAGCTTAGCACTGGTGCGAACAGTCATTACAACGGGCTGCAAGTGACAGCCGATAAGCGGCTAACGCACGGGCTTCAGGTGCTGGCGAATTACACCTGGAGCCGTTGTATGGATACGGTTTCGAACGGCGGATTCCTGCCATTCTCCGCCGGAGGAATCCTCACGCCGCCGCCGGGGGAACTGGGGCGACAATACGGTCCTTGCGATTACGATGTCCGAGGCAATTTCACCACGCAATACGTCTATCAGCTGCCCTTTAAAGCGCGGGGCAGAGCGTTGGGGACGGTGGTCAATGGATGGCAAGTCTCGGGAACAGCGTTCTGGCACAGCGGCGTGCCGTTTTCGGTGTTGAGCACGCCGTACTCGGCGAACGGCGAGGGCATCCTGCAAGGGGGCGGCCCGCAATTTGCGAGTCTTGTCGCGGGGGCTCGTCTTTATGAGCACCAGTCAATTGCGGGCGTGACGCCGGCGGGGACCGTGCAATGGCTAAATCCGAATGCGTTCGTCTCGGCGGTGGACCCGAGCACAGGAGCTTGCACCGGCGGAGATAATCCGCAAAATTGCCAATTCGGCAATCTCGGACGGAACGCGTTGCGCGGTCCCGATTTCGTGTGGACTGATTTTTACTTGACGAAATGGTTTACCCTGCGCGAACATGTGAACCTCCGCATTGAGGCACAGGCCTTCAACCTTTTCAATCATCCAAACTTCGCGCTGCCAACCGTCGTGGATGCCGGTGTTCCCGGCAGGTCTTCGACGCAAACAGGATTTGGCGCGCTCACTTATGCCACCTCGCCGCCTACGGGATTGCTTGGCGTCGGGCTTGGCGGCGACAGTTCCCCGCGGATGATCGCGTTTCAAGCACGATTGGAATTTTGATTCGATTCGATCAGGACGCAGCCTTTAACACGAGCGCGTAGTCGATAATCCGCTGGAAAGTGGACCGCCATCGGATTGCTCCCGGATGTCGGCTTGTAACCGCTGGTGCGTCACTTGGGCCGGAAACGCGCAACCCCATGTGATCGCCGCTTCGCAAGGGAAGAAAGCGATCAACGAAACGCCTCCCAAACTCGTCTGGTGTTAGCAAGGAGCCGCGATATGGCGCGCGATCTGGTGCGAACGGTGCTCTGCTGCGCGGTTGTGTCGTTCGGCCAATCGGCGCCGCAGGCGTTTGAGGTTGCATCGATCAGAGCGCATCAGGGGCCGCTAACGAGAATAGCTGGTTTCAAGGCCTCCGGTCCGCGGCTTTCTTTGGAGGGCTATAGCCCATACTTACTCATTCTCGAGGCGTATGGCGTGAGGAACTATCAGCTATCCCTTGCCTCAAACTTGCCGGCATACGACTACTACGACATCGCCGCGAAGGCGGAAGGCGACGGGTTTCCCACAAGGGACGAGTTCCGGGAGATGCTCAAAACGCTATTGGCAGATCGATTCAAACTGAAAATCCACAGGGAAATGCGCGAAATTCCCGTGTATGAACTGACAGTGGAAAAGAACGGTCCGCGGCTGAAACCGGGGAGCGGCGAAAGCGAATGCGCCTCACGCATCGGGCCGGTGCAACCATACGACCGGAATTACCGGTATCAATTCACTAACTGCACTCTCACTCCGTTAGTGAACACTCTCCAGGCGGATCGCCCGATCCTGGATACGACCGGACTCACTGGGCGCTACGATATTACGATGTTCGCCACGCCGGATTTCAGGCTCCGCAACTCATCCGAGCCGGGCGACATTAGTCCCTTCGACGCCGTCCGAAACCTGGGCCTCAAAATGGAGCCGAGGAAGAACAATATCGAAGTAATTGTGGTGGACCATTTGGAGAAGCCGTCTGAAAATTGATATGGAGCGACTGGAGGTTAACGATTTCTCCATTCGCAGTGGCTGTTCAGTTCGTTATCCACGAATTCGCGGAAGTTGTTGCGAATACTTTGCAGATCCACACGCAGCATTTGTTCCACCGAATTCAGGTGAAAGCCGAACTCCGAGACCCGGCAAATCTTGTAACTCATTCATTTCGGCTTCGTCGCGATGCCCATAATGTGGGCGCTTGCTCCGATCAGCGTCGCCTCGTTTTCCAACGCCCTAACTATCGCCAGGAGCCGCTCGGCAGTGGCCGATTCCGGCGCCTTCCAGAACGGGCCCTCTATCGCGCAGATATTGGGGCTGGGAAATCCCCCGTCGATCAGTTCCATCCTCAATGCTTCCGGATGATGGAAGAAGGCAGTAGTGAAATAGCCAAAGTTACCGGTGTTGTTGCGGTGTTGCCCGGTTCTGAGATCCTGTTCTAAGATCTGAACAAAACGCGGATCAGAGATGAATCCGCGTGCGACGCCATCGAGCGCGGAGGCGAAACGCGAGATCGCCACCGCCATCAGGACTCCCCCGCCCCGCAACACGCGATGCGCTTCACGGATGGCTTGCAAACGGTCTTCGGCGCTCGTCAAGTGGTACAGTGGCCCGAAAAACAGGACCGCATCGGCGGCCTCGTCCTCGTAGGGAATTGCGCGCGCGTCCCCCAACTGGAATTTTCGCGGTACACGCGTTTGCATCGCCGCACGCTGCCGGGCTTGCTCGATGTGCAAGGGAACAGGATCGATGAGATCGACGATGTAGCCCATCTCCGCCAGAGGAAAGGAGTAAGCGCCAGCGCCGCCACCCACATCGAGGATAACGGCCGGCGCAGGCGGCAGAAAGCGGCCCAAGAGGTCAAGCGTCCGAACCTTTTCCCACTGCGAAACTGGGTCTTCTAAGCGATCGGCTTCTTGCCCGGTTTCATAGTAATAGCGAATTTCTGGTTCTAACGAGAAGCGAGGGACGGGCATATCTTGTAATACCAGGAAAGCGCTGAATGCGCTTCCGCCGAACCAAGGCTGGGTGGCGAGGTAGCTGTGCTGTGAGCCACAGCAGCGTCAGCTCTGGAATTTGAACAGCTTCATGGCGTTCCCGCCGCGGATCTTCATTCGTTCCGCCTCCGGCGCGAAATCGAAGACATCGTCAATCTCCGCCAGCGCTTTTTCAAAGGCGGGCATGGTGGCGCCGTAGGAGCCCCAGATCAACCGGTCCGGCCCGAAAGCGTCGTATACGCGGCGCACCGCAGGCTTCGGGTCCGGCGGCAACTGAGAGATCTTTATATGAAATTGGGGCATCCTCGAAAGCTTGACCATGTCGTCGTATTGCGCTGGCGTGCCGCGGGCGATCAGGCCGAAATGATCGATGAGCACGGGCACGCCGGGGAATCCGGCCGCTAATTCGCCCAGCCCTGGCGCGTGATACGGAATCAACTGCACTTGCACGATCATGCCTAGCTGGCCGATTTTCTGGAAGACCTTCTTCATCGCGGGGTCCCTCATATCGCGGTTCTTGATGGCGCCCGAGGTAGAGAACGGAGTTCCCTTTTCGTTCATCTCGTGAATGCGCATGCCGACGATGCGATTGGGATTCCGTTTAGCCAGCGCCTCGATGCGCGCCGGCGTAGCTGGATCGATGGGATCGTACAAGCACGTGGCCTTGAAATAACCGGGCGACGGCTCGCGAGTGAAGCAATATTCGATGTAGCTCTCGTCGTCCTGGTAAGGCTCGGGTTGTACGAGGACGGTGTGGTTGAGTCGCGCTTCCCTCACGAAAGCGATGTAGGCGTCGAGTGAGTTGGCTTCCGGTTTGTATGGCGCATTCTTATGGAACGGAAATCTGGCCTGATTGGGCGAGAACATGTGAAGCGTGTTTTCCACGAGGTAGCCCTGAGGCCTTGTCTGCGCTTTTCCCGCAAGCGCCGCACCACCCAACGCAGCCAGTGCTCTTCTTCTCGAAACATCAAACATAAAGGGACGCCTCCTGCGGCCATCGTATACCAACGACTGCGGCGCCATCCGGCGCGAGCCCGCGGCGAGCTCATCGCTGCGATAAGATGGCCTCTGACCGCGGCGGCCTTCGTCGTTCGCCAGTTTCAACAACAACTTTTCATTTTGCGGGGAGGATGCGATGAAAGACGTCAAACGAAGGATCGCGATTGCCGGCATGGCGACGCTGTCTGCCGGCCTGTTGTTACATTTCACAGGAAGGACAAGCCTGGGGCAACAGGACGATGCCGCGCTGATCGCCAAAGCCAAACTCATTCATAGCCGCGTGATCAAGCTCGATACGCACAACGATATCGAGCCTTCGAACTTCACGGCGGATTGCAACTACACGATGCGCCTTACGACGCAAGTGAATATTCCGAAGATGGTCGAAGGCGGCATGGATGTTTCGTTCATGATCGTATACGTCGGCCAGGGTCCTCTGACGCCGGAGGGTTACGACAACGCGTACAGGCAGGCACTGGCGAAGTTCGACGCCATCCATCGCCTGACAGAAAAGATCGCGCCCGACAACATCGGCCTCGCACTGACGCCCGCCGACATCCTCTCGCTGCACAAAAAGAATCTGCGAATCGCGGTCATCGGCGTGGAGAACGGATACCCCATCGGGACCGACATCAAGAGAGTGAAGGAATTCTACGACAGGGGCGGGCGATACATGTCGCTTGCGCACAATGGCAACAGCCAGCTCGCCGATTCGAATACGGGAGAGACGCAGGGCTACCTTTACAACAATGGGCTTTCCCCGCTCGGTAGGGAAGTGATCGCCGAGATGAACCGCCTGGGCATGATGGTCGATCTGTCGCATCCTTCGAAGGGCGCAAACATGGAGGCCATGAGGCTATCCCAGGCTCCGGTAATCGCGTCGCATTCGGGGGTGCGCGCGCTTGCCGACGTCAGCCGGAATATGGACGACGAGCAGCTACTCGCTCTGAAGAAGAACGGCGGCGTAATTCAGGTGGTGGGATTCGCATCCTATGTCAAGACCGATTCGAAAGAACGCACCGCGGCGCTGGCGAAATTGCGTGAAGAGTTCGGTCTTGGCCAGGCAGGCGGACGCGGCGGCGGAGGCGGTGGGGGCGGTCGTGGACGCGGGGCAGGCGCGGGAGGCGGAGGCGATGCGGCGGCTAATGCGACGCGGCCATGCCCCCTGGAGAGCGTCAGCGGCGCCGCGGCGCAGGGTCGTGGAGCAAGAGGCGGCGGCCGGGGACGAGGGAATGCGGCTCTCGACGCGCTTTCGCCCGAGCGGCGCGCGGAATACGACAAGCAACTCGCGGAGATCGATGCAAAGTTTCCGCCCGCGGGCCGGGCAAACGTGAAGGACTTCGTGAATCACATCGATTATGCGGTGAAGCTGATAGGAATCGATCACGTTGGAATCTCTTCGGACTTCGATGGCGGCGGCGGGATCGACGGCTGGAACAGCGCGGCGGAAGCGTTCAACGTCACGCTGGAGCTGGTTCGGCGCGGTTACACGGAAGATCAGATCGGAAAACTGTGGAGCGGCAATCTGCTTCGAGTCTGGGGAGAGGTCGAGAAGGTCGCCCAGAGATTGCAGAAGAAACAGGGCTGAAATCCCAGGCTGGGCGCCGCCCTACCGGTTCAACTGCCCGGCCGGGCCCTCCTGCTCAGCCACAAGGAAAGAGGAGAAACGTCCTCATCGAGATCCTCGAAAAGGGGCTTCGTTCCGAAGGCTAACACTACGCTACGCTCAGCGCTGGCGCCCGGGGAAAAACCACGTCGAATGATTTGCGCCATAATGTACCTCAGGCTTCTCGCAACCTGCGGAAGTCCCAGGAGGGAACGTGAACACATTCGCACAGTGGGTCGCTGCGCTGGGCAATCTTAGCGGGAGCAAATACGCAGCGGAGACAGATACGTTGGCAAGATTGCAGTGGCTGTGGAGAGACTACTGCGATGCCACATTTCAACATGCTGTCCCAAGCGTGACCCTGCCGCAAAGCTATCTCGATACGAAAGTGGTATCTCTATGGAACGCTCAAGTGGGTATTGGTAATGCGAAAGCAAAACCCACCGCCGCACAACTCGATTTGTTCTCGCAAACGCTGATAATAAGCTATCGGAAAGACAATATCCCAACGACGGACAATGACACGCTTTGCATCTATCATGCCTTTTCCCATGTGTTGGCCGTGCCGCAGGAACAGCGGTCTGCGCTGGTGATATGCACGGTCTGGAAGAGCGATCGATTTGTCGCCGATCTTTCTTATGACGACGATCGTTGTGTAAAGATGCTGGCCATGGGCTATGGGTTTAAGAAATGGTCTCCGCTCAAAGGTGAGGAAATTCTGGCGAACTATAAGACGCCCGGCACTGAACTCATTATTTCCATTTTCCAGACTACGAGTAAGATCCCTGTCAAATATTGGAGCGAGGGCGCCTGGCACAAAAAGACGTTCGATATTGCGAACAACGCAACTCTCGACTCGATGCTTACAGATCCAGGCACCTACGGCCATGCGGTCTATGCCGTGGTGGAACGAAACGATCTCATTAAGTTCTACGACAACAAGAACAATAATGGAAAGGCCACAACACAGATACAGCCCAATGCAAAGTCGCTTCGGTGCATCGTCTATAGCAAGCCACCGGATAATATCTGACTCGCGGGAAGTTTGTAACCTCAAAGACATGACTGATCTACAGCACAGCCACGCCGAGCTTCGCGGGGCGGCGGTCTTAGCGGGTGAGAGATTCGCAAACTGAACTTCGGGCGGAGGGATAGTCCCACGCGGACCTCCTGCGGGCGTTAAGTCAAGATATCAGTGGCGTTGCGGGGGCCCGCATTGTACGCGTGGCGCGTATCCTGTGCGAGGCCCCATCAATAAGCGCTGCGCAACAACACGCGGGCTGATGCCAGTTGTCGTCTATCAAAGCGTCGCAACCGACCATCATGTCTGCGTCCAGGGCAAGCGTTTGATGTTGACGCGAAGGTCATAGGTCACTACCCGAGGCTCCTCCAACATGGAAGGACTCGGATTTGGCTCATACTCCCTGTCTCGGCTCGTTTCAGCCAATCCAGGCAATCCCGTTCCCCTTGGCTCATCGCGATTCGCTCTATCCATCGGCCTTTCGGCTATCAAGAGGAACTTTCTACTTGGCTGGAAGAGGAACTTCTCACTTGGCCGCGACACTGCGGTAAAAACAGCTTGCTCCCGATTTTTGGTGTGATATAATTCACCAGCGTACTCAAGGAGTCCGCCAACTGAGCGCGGCGATTGGAAAATCTCTATGCCACTTACTCTTACGACGTGGAAAGCGGTCGTCGATAGGAAATACGTCGAGTCCGACACTTTCAAGCGACTAGATCGGTCGGTCAGGAACTATCTGGTCAAGTCCGGCGATAAAACTGCCCTTGACGACCTGCGCAACGCTTGGGACGCCTGGAACAGCTCTCTTGGCAAGAAGAAGGGCCACAAGACGTACAAGACCAGCGATCGCTATACGACGGGCTGCGCCCTCGATGACATTGCAGCGATTCTTCAGCCGCCGCTAGTTCCTATTTCCACTGTGCCCATGACCCTCGCTGAGCAAGTACGGCAGAGGGATTTGCTGAGCGATGAGCGTTCCGGCGAATTCGTTAAGGTTGGCGGAAAGTGGCAGCAAAAGATCTTTACTCAGCAGGAGGCGAATTCGTGTACCTGTGCGTGCGCCACTACGTTCCTGAGGAAGTTAGTTGGGACCTCCTTGAAAGAGGACGTCTTCAAGAAGGAATACGAGAAACAAATCGGAGCGCACGATTTCACGAAGTCGGGCGCCTTTCTGGACGACATTACAAAAGTTCTTGCCGCGTGCGGCGCGGACGTCGTGCATAAGACCACGACAGACCTAACGACGTTGCTGGCTGAGTTACAGAAGGGAACAAAGCACATTCCCCTCATGTTTGGCGTCTCGTGGAAGGGCGGCGGCGCGCACGCTGTCATGGCCGAGGGCCAGGGACAAGTGAAAGCTTCCCATTGGGCAACCTCGTCCCTGTGCTTCATTGTCGAGGATCCAGCGGCCGAACACGAAGAGGTTCTCATGTATACCGACGGATCTTATTACGCCAGGGTTAAAGGTACAGGCAACTGGTCCGAAGGCTCGGCGAATCCTGTTTACGGATGTATCATCGGCAAACCCTCATCAGGGCGAGAAGTACGTTCGGATTACCGGACAGTCGGCGTTAAGGTCCTGTAGAGTCGCGCACTCTCAGCGCCGCAAGCGCAAGATCCCTGCGATCCTCCCACGAGAAACCAGCGGCGAATTAGTATACGCCGAGAACATTCGCTTCGAGCGGCAACCGCCTCCTGCATCTGCAGGGGAGAAACAGAGGGGAAATCGCGGCGATGTTGCCTTCTCATTCAAAGGCGACCTCCGGACAACGAAGCGTTATCGCGTGATATCGGAATGTAACTTTCCGGCTACGTCAGGCCCGTTCTATCAGGAAGCTCTCGATAAACGTCTACAACTCGGCGTCCGACAAGCTTCTCCGCATTCCCGACAGATGCACCACTTCGCTGAGGAATCCGTCGGCTGCGATCGTCCGCTTGCAGTTGGAGTTATCCACCACTCGACCAATATGGCGGATGGATGAGGTGCTAGGGTTTTGTTATGGTCTATCGGCATTACGGCGGGAGGATGCAGCAAGACTTCCGGCTTTGGACCATGGTTTACACGCGGTGAAACCGGAGCGGCTTTCGGATCCGCGGGAGTGGTCATCGGCGGCATCGTAGAGCGCTTTTGCCGCATCATCGGACGGATGTGGTTTATGTTGCGAGATAAGCCGCTCATCCCGACCCTGCCGCCGGGCACGAGTCGAAGCTGCGACCCAACAGCGAGCGTAGTCCGCCAGCCCGACCGCTCACCGATGATCGCGTCAGAGTGCTTTCTGTCGCAGAGATTCTGCGCGCAACCCGAACGGCTGCTGGATGAGGAGGAGCATGAGAACCTTTCGACTTTTGAACTATTGTCGAACGTCGTGGCGATACTGCAACCCATCAGCGAGCGTAAGTTCGCGCTTGGAGAGCTTTCGCCGCCACCGGCGTACAGACCCCGCGGGGCCGGGCGGCTTGGCGATCTCGGAGGGCATGGCGGCCTTCTTGCAGCGCATCAGACGATCATCAACAAGAGCCCGCATTTCCGGAACTTGCCCGGCTTCCGCATCGGCGGATCAATGAACGCATATGGGCCTACCGGTCCGGCGCCTCGCTGAGCTTCACGTTGACCTTCTGCGTTGCGCCGTTGCGGTAGACCGTTAGCTCGATCGTATCGCCGGCGCGCTTCCTGTCCATCGCGCGCTTCAGCACGTCGCTGCTATCGGCGGGCTTGCCATCGACGGCTTGAATCAAGTCGCCGCCGATTCCAAGCGGGTAATTGCCTACGTACACCATCTGCCGCGGCCCGCGCAACCCAAACTGCTGCGCTGGCGAGCCTCCCTCGATCTGCTGGATGAGCAGCCCACCCTTGCGTGGGAGCTCCAACATCTGCGAAAGGTCTTCGGAAACATAAACAGTTTGGATGCCTAGCCAGGGCGGCGCCACATGGCCCGTCTTTTCGAACTGGTC
Organism: Bryobacterales bacterium; assembly: GCA_963763545.1. Lineage (GTDB taxonomy): Bacteria > Acidobacteriota > Terriglobia > Bryobacterales > Bryobacteraceae > PALSA-243. The sequence goes on along the minus strand of CAVXPE010000033.1, from coordinate 295,444 downwards.
AAGCATTCCCTTGACGCGGTTGATGGGCGTGGCGAAGCCAATGCCAATGCTTCCCTGCTGCGAACCATAAATCGCGGTATTGATACCGATCACGTCTCCATGCGAATTGAGCAGCGGTCCGCCGCTGTTGCCGGGATTGATTGCGGCATCGGTCTGGATCATGCCTTCGAGTTGGCGGTTCTCCTCGGTTTGAATGGTGCGATCGAGCGAGCTGACGATTCCGGTAGTCAACGTCCCGCCGAATTCGAAGGGGTTGCCAATGGCGAGCACCTTCTGTCCCACTACGAGATTCTCCGAATCGCCAATGTGAAGAAAGGGAAGCTTGCGGCCGGCGTCGATTTTGACCAGCGCCAGATCGTGCGTCGGATCGTAACCGACCACGGTGGCTTTGAACGATTTCTTGTCGGAAAGGGTGACCGTCAACTGCTCCGACCCCTTCACGACATGGTTGTTGGTAAGAATCAATCCCTCAGGGTTGACGATGAATCCCGAACCGGCGCCTTTCACTGGGTAAGGCTGGAAGAACCAATCGCGCTGGTACTGCTGGGTGGTGATGTTGACGGTGGCGTCGCGCGAGGATTTATAGACATCGATGTTGTTCTGCTCATCGGCGGTATAGGCGGAGGCCGCGGAGGCAGGACCTTCCCAAATCGGTCCGGAGTTGCTGCTATGCACCGGCGCAAGACGTATGACGGCGAAAAAAGCGGCGAGAATCGCCAAGGTCCAAAACAGCGTGCGAAGTACTCTCATGATTTCTCCGATTTCAGTGGAGCAGCGACGGTTAAGGCTCCGATTGCCTCCCCTGAGCGCAGAATAGCAGAATCAGCCCTCGCAACGGCGTTTGGGGCGGCGGCTTTGGGGTTGCCGCGCCCCGCTGTTGTACCATAGCCTCAGGAGCGTGTTCTGAAGGCAAACCCTGCCCATACCACCGACGTTGAAATCGCCGTCCCCACTTGGCTGATGGCCGTGCGAGCGGCGGAGTCGAAAAAAGCCATCGACGTTAAAGTTCTAGATCTGAGAGGGATTACTTCCTTCGCCGATACCTTTGTCATCTGCACTGGCGCGAACCAGCGGCAGGTGCAGGCTATTGCCGACGAGGTGGGACAGCGGCTCAAAAAGGACGCTGGTGAATTGCCGATTAGTCTCGAAGGATACACTCAGGGCGAGTGGGTGCTGGCGGATTATGGCGACCTGCTGGTGCACATTTTCTCGCCTCATGCGCGCGAGTATTACGATCTGGAACGGTTGTGGCGAAATGCCAAAACCGTCGAAATCCCGCCCGAATAGTCCGTTCCCGGCTTCGTGAAGGTTTTTCTTTACTTCATCGGCAAACCGAGAGATGCGCACGCCAACGCCATCGCGGAGGATTTTCTGGGGCGGGCCGCGCGCTATGCGCCTTGCGAAATGCGCGAAATCCGGCCCGATCGAGCGGATTTGTGGGCGAAACATCCGACCGCGCTCAAGATCTTCTGCGATCCGGCGGGTAAGCCGCTCGATTCGGCGGGCTTCGCGAAGCTCATTGCCGCTGCGGAGATGGAAGGGCGCGATCTGGTCTTTCTGATCGGCGGCCACGATGGCCTTCCGGCGGGATGGGGGGCGCGCGCGGACAGGCTGCTGTCGCTTTCGACGATGACTTTTCCGCACGAATTGGCGCGGGCGATGCTTGCCGAGCAGATTTATCGCGCGTTTGCAACGTTGCGGGGCCATCCCTACCCGCGATAACTTAAAGCTACATGTCTTGGTTCAAGCGGGACAAGCCGAACGGCGAGGGACTGCCCAAGGTAGAAGATAACGAAAAGCGGGTACGCACCGAAGGCCTGTGGCAGAAGTGCGAAGGCTGCCGCCAGATCATCTGGAAAAAGGACCTCGAGGCTAACGCGAGCGTGTGCCCGAAGTGCAACCACCACTTTCGCATCGACGCCGAAACGCGCCTGCGCCTGCTTTTCGACGGAGATTTCGAAATCTTCGACGACGCCTTGACGACTTCCGATCCGCTGCGTTTCATCGACAAACAGGCATATCGCGACAAGTTGCGCTCCACGCAGGCGTCCACTCAACGCAAGGATGCGCTGATGGCGGCAGCGGGCCGTCTCGATGGGCGCGATGTCGAAATCTGCGCCATGGAATACGCCTTCATCGCGGGCAGCATGGGGTCGGTCGTGGGGGAGAAGATCGCGCGCGCAATCGACCGCTGCCTGCGCAACAAAACGCCGTTAATTATCGTCTCCGCTTCGAGCGGCGCGCGCATGCAGGAGGGGGCCGTCAGCCTGATGCAGATGGCCAAGATTTCGGCCGGCCTGATGCGGCTGGACGAAGCGAAGCTCCCCTACATCAGCGTGCTCACGGACCCTACAACGGGAGGCGTGACGGCGAGCTACGCCATGCTGGGCGATTTGAATATCGCCGAGCCCAACGCGCTGATTGGGTTCGCGGGGCCGCGCGTGATTGAGCAGACGATTCGAAAATCGCTGCCCGAAGGATTTCAGCGCAGCGAATTCTTGCTCAAACACGGAATGCTGGACGCCGTGGTGCCGCGCCTGGAAATGAAGCAGTACATCGCCACGGCGTTGCAGTTTTTCTTGTAAGAGCCGAGGCCCTCGCGAGCGCCGTGAACTATCCCGATTCAGTCCAATTCCTTTACGCGCTGGGTAACGAGATCAAGACCGCGAAGTTCGGTCTGGAGCGTATCCGAACCGCGCTGGCGGCGCTGGGCGATCCGCAGAATTCCCTGTGCTTCATTCACGTGGCCGGGACCAACGGCAAAGGCTCGACATGCGCCATGATCGAGAGCGGGCTGCGCGCCGCGGGACGCCGCACGGGGCTGTTCACCTCGCCGCATCTCGCCGAACCCACGGAGCGCATTCGCATCGACGGGCGGCCGGTCTCAGCGGCGCAGTTCGCCGGTGCGTTCGAGCGGGTACACCAATGCGCGGAAAAGCTGGCGGATGAAGGCGCGGTGGATTGGCACACCACCTACTTTGAAACCGTGACGGCGATGGCGTTTCTTATTTTTCTCGACGAGCGCTTGGATACAGTGGTGCTTGAAGTGGGGCTGGGCGGGAGACTGGACGCAACGAACGTGGTGATGCCCGAGTTGTGCGTGATCACGCCGGTCGATTTCGACCATGAAGCTTACTTGGGCAAGAGCTTAGAATCGATCGCAGGCGAGAAGGCGGGCATTTTGAAACGAGGCGTTCCGGCGGTGTTCTCGCGGCAGCGCGCGGAGGTCGGGCGCGTGCTCGATGCGCGGGCGGCGGAGTTGGCGATTCCGGTCGCGCGGTTGGATGCGTGGCGCGTCGAAGCTCTCGATATCGATGCGCGCGGCAGCCGGTTCCGGCTTTTGGGTGAACGCGATCTGCGCATCGCGTGTCCGCTGGCGGGCGAACATCAGGTGGAGAATGCGGCGACGGCCGCGGTCGCGTTGGCGCAAGTGGGCATTGACGATCGCGCCATTGAGGAAGGCATCGCGCGCGCCGAATGGCCGGGACGCCTGGAGCGCGTCTCGGAACATCCGGAGATCATTCTCGACGGGGCGCACAACCCGGCAGGCGCGCGCGCGCTGGCAAATTATCTCGACCGCTTTTATTCGAAGCGACGGGTGCGCCTGATCTATGGCGCGATGCGGGACAAGGCGGTGGAGGAGATCGGTGGAATCCTCTTCTCGCGGGCGGCGCAGGTGATCGTGACGGCGCCCAAGCAAGCTCGGGCTCTTGCTCCGGAAGCTATCCGCGAAATGGTGACGCATCCCGATCTGCGAGAGGCGGCGACGCTCGAAGACGCGCTCGCCCTTGTGAAAGACGCGAGCGACGACGATGCCATTTTTATAACGGGATCGTTGTTCCTGGTCGCCGAGGCTCGCGCTATGATTGGGGCCAAAGGATGAGCTATCTGCGCTCGGTGTTCATTTCGGCTCCTATAGTGGCGCTCGCCACGATCATCCTAGGCGGCGTTTCGCTGGTGGCGTCGGTATTCGACCGCAGCGGCAACACGCTGCACAATATCGCGCGGCTTTGGGGCCGCATCCTCCTAGCGGCCGGCTTCGTGCGGGTGCGCGCGGAAGGCGCCAATCGCCTCGATCCCCACGCGAGTTACGTGTTTGTAGCCAATCACGGCAGCTACATGGACATCCCGGCCGTGTTGGCGGCGCTGCCGCATCAGTTCCGTTTCTTCGCAAAGAAGGGGCTGTTCAAGATCCCCTTCCTCGGTTTCCATCTCAAACACGCCGGCCACCTGCCGGTGGATCGCACCAATGCGCGCAATTCCCTCAAGAGCATGTCCGAAGGCGCGCGCATCGTGCGCGAGCGCGGCATATCCGTGCTGCTCTTCTCGGAGGGCGGACGCTCCGCGGAGGGTTTGCGCGACTTCAAGGGAGGCGCGGCGTATATCGCCATCAAGGCGGGCGTGCCGGTGGTTCCCATCGCGATCATCGGCATGCGCGAGCTTCTGCCGCAGGGCTCGGTTCATTTGCGGAGCGGCAAGGTGAAGGTGCGGGTGGGCGATCCAATTTCGACGGCTGAAATGACGATCAAGGACCGTGACGAACTCACCGAGCGGCTGCGGCGTGACGTGGCAAGCCTACTGGGAGTGGAGGTTACTCCGGCGACCCCTGCGCATCCAAGTGTTTCCGGATCGCTGTGAGCAGCGCGGTTGTAGTGAAGGGCTTCTGAATCACGTCCAATTGCATCCCTTCGCGAGCCCAGAGGCGATCGCTATAACCCGACATGAACAGGATCGGGACTCCGGGCCACGCGGCGGCAAATTGGGCCGCGAGTTCCAAGCCTCCCATTCCGGGCATGACAACGTCGGTGAGCAGGAGGTGGACCGGGCCGTGGTGGGCACGCGCCAGGTCGAGGGCGGTCTGTCCATCCCCGGCGATGAGGACCGTATATCCGCGTTGCGAGAGCAACTGGCTGACATAGCGGCTGACGCCGGCCTCATCCTCCGCCAGCAGAATGGTCTCGCCGCCGGATAGTTCGCCAGGTTCCGTAACGGCCGCAGCTTCCGATGGACGGGCGCCGACTGCGGGGAAAAACATTTTGAACGTGGAACCCTGGCCCGGCTCGCTATAGACAAAGATGGACCCACCGCTCTGTTTGACGATTCCGTAGACCGTGGATAACCCAAGTCCGGTGCCTTTGCCTTTCGCTTTGGTGGTGAAGAACGGCTCAAAGACGTGGGTTTTTACTTCGGATGTCATTCCCGTGCCGGAATCGCCGACGGAGAGCATGACATACTCGCCGGGTGTTACTTCGAGATGAATACGCGCGAACTCCTCATCGGCGAATACGTGCGCGGTCTCGATGACCAGCTTGCCGCCCTCCGGCATGGCGTCCCTCGCGTTCACCGCGAGATTCATGATGACTTGCTCCAGGTGGACCGGATCGGCGCGGAGAACCCCAGCGCCCTCTTCAAGCAACATGACCAGATCGATATCTTCGCCGATCAGACGGCGGAGCATCTTTTCGAGGTTCAGCACCAGATCGTTGATCGCGACGTTCTTCTGTTCGGCGCGCTGGCGGCGGCTGAAGACCAGCAACTGACGGGTGAGCGCGCTGGCGCGTTCACCGGCGTTGCGGATCTCCTCGAGGCCTTCGCGCATGATGTGCTCAGGCGGCAGATCCTCGAGCATCATGCTGGCATAGCCGCCGATGACCACGAGGAGATTATTGAAATCGTGGGCAACGCCGCCGGCGAGCTGACCGATGCTATCGAGCTTTTGCGATTGACGAAGCTGCTCTTCAAGTAGCTTGCGCTCGGTGATATCGCGGATCACCGAAGCGAAGCAAAGCAACTGGCCGGTCTCGGGGTGATTGACGGGGAACACGTTCATCAAGACGTCGATTGGGCGTTTCGCGGCCACGTCGCAGAGCTGCGCTTCGCCGACCCAATTGCCTTCGCCTCGCGTGATGGAGGGAAAGATCTGGTCGCGCAGCTCGATGCACCAGTTTTCGGGATAGAACTCGGCGATGGGCGTCCCCACGGCGGCAGACGGATCCAGCCCCACCAGCCGGCAGCCGGCACGATTGATGTAGATGGCGCGGCCATCGAAACCCGTCATGCCGATGAAATCGTCGGTCTGCTCCACGAGAGAAACAAACTTCTGCCGTTCTTCCTCGCGCTGCTGAATTTGCGCCAGCATGTCGTTGAACGAATCCACCAGAACCGCGACTTCGTCGCGCGACCGGGCGGCGGGAGCGCGCACGGAGAATCGCTTCTCGCGCGAAACCACGCGCGCAATTTCCGCCAACTCCACCAAGGGCCGGGTGATGGCGCCCTGAAAGAGCGCCGACAGCGCCATGGCCGCCAGCAGCGAGATGAGCAGCACGGCGGCGACGATACGCACGTACCTTTGGACGCTTTCTTCGATGGGACGTAAATCGGAACGAATATAGACCGTACCGATCGCCTGGCCTTGAAACACGATGCGGCGAACCAGCGCGAGCTCCGACGACGTGAAGCGGGAGGTTTCGATCTCACCGGCGGCGAGGCGCGGCGCGGACGGCAATCGGCCAAGCGCGCTCCGCGGAAAAACAGCGAACGACTCGCCCGAGGGCAGTTGGATGACCGCCGACAGGATGTTGGGCTCGGCTTCCAACGCGGAGAGTGTTTTACGCGCCGCTTCGGGATCGGAAAAGAGGAGAGCGGATGCGCTATTGAAGCCGACAATCTGCGCCTGTACGGAGAGCGTGCGGACCATGTTCTGCCGCAACACGGAAAGCTCGTAGCCGACGAACGCCACGGATGCGACCATCAGAGCGACACCGCTGGCGAGCGTGTTGATCCAGATAAGCTTCCGCTTAATCGAATTGCGAATGCCGAGCGCGCCGGGAGTCACGGAACTCTCCTGACTGCCACCGCGACCTTGAGGAGCTCGGAACTGAGGGTCAGGCCGGCTTTCTTCGCCGCCGTGAGATTGACTTCGAAGCGGACCTTGTTTTCCTCAAGAACGAACTGAATCATTCCTCCGCGTTTCAGAAACTCAGGCCGGTCGCCGACCGTGAGGATGGGGAACTTATCGAGAAACGCCAGATCTCTTCGCAGTTCACGATCGTCTTCTGCAATAAAGACCACGCGGCAAGGCGCCGCTTCGCGCACATTCGCCACGCGCCGCGGAACCAGTGGGCGGCGGCCGACGGTTTCGCCGGCGAGCGCGGCATCGAGCGCGGGGCCGAACGGATCCTGCCCGAGAATGCAAATGGGGAACGGTTCCTCCGCCTGCGCTGCCGCATTCCCCTGAGCTGCGGCGCTCGGAGGCGCCGATGCGGCCTGCGGCCATTCTATGAACTTGACGAAATTGACGAGATATGCGGCCTTAACTTCATAGTCGGTATGTTTGGCGGTCTGCGGATATAGGTTAGAGGAGCCTCCGACCAAGGCCGCCAGAAGCGCCGCCACGCAACGGAGCGGACGCCTCACGCCGGAGGATTTCATTTTCTCCACGTCAATGCCGCAAAGAAGGTCCGCCGGATGCCAACCGGCAGACCGGGATCGCCGCCAAACTCAGGATGATGGGGCTGCAGCAGGTTCTGACCGGTTAAGGAGAACTCCAGATGCTGGTTAGGATGCCAGGCGACGCGGGCATCCACCGTTTGATATGCGCCTACCAGTTGCGCCGGCAGATTACTGACATAACGATAAATCTGGGAGAATTCGAACTTGTGCGGCAAGTCCAGATACGACTGGACCATCACTTCATGGCGAGGACTGGACCCCTCGAGCGAGTTGACGGTGCTCGTATCCGTGCTGCCGGCAATCGTGCTCAGGTCCATATCCAGATAGGCGTAAGAGGGTTGTAAACGCCACCAAGAGGCCGGCTTCCAATTGCCAATGATTTCGAATCCGGTGGTCGTGCCGTGAACGCCGTTTCCGTTGACGAACGGATAAACCATATGCGGGTATGGTCCGGAATCGTCAAAATATGGAACGCCAGCCTCCAAGCTGGAAAGGTGGCTATAGTAATTACGGAACACGGCGACATCGATCGAGACCTGTTTGGAGAACAGGTGACGATAACCAGCTTCATAACCGATTAGAACCTCAGACATGAACTGGGTGTCACCGGTGGTTACATTAAAGGCCAGGGGGTTCGAACTGCGCAGAGTGATGTTAGTAAGATCCTCTTCTATATCGGAGGGCGTCCTTACGGCGCGTGTGGCGGCGCCCCAGAAGCTGGTTGTGGCGGAGGGCGCGTAGAGTAGCCTTGCCGATGGCTCAAAATCGAAGCCGGCGAATGCGCTGTGCAGAATCTTGGTTCCGACCGTGAGCGTGAGCCGGTCACCCATGATGGGGATTTCGTCCTGCACAAAGGCGCTATAAAGCTGATCGGTGCGGCGGAAGGGATTGAATGTGTAAGTCGGGACCACTTCGGGTACGCGCCCGATGCTGATCCTAGCTCCCACGCCCCAGGTAAACTGCGTCTTCTTCAGCTTGAAGTAGCGCACGAAATCGAGATCGAAGGTATCGCGGAATTCCGCCTGCGTGGACTGTTCCCGGTTGAAACGGTCGTAGTATGTCTCGAGATGGAAGCCGGAACCATCGCCCAGAGTGCGATCCCAACTGGCGATTACGTTACCGCCGGAGAGATCGGCGACCTGATTGGAAATAAACGAGAAAGGCGGAGTGAGAGACGTGATGCGATTGCTCTCGCCCATGCGGCTATCGTAGATATCGCCTTGCAGAGTCGCGGTATCGCGGCTATCCGGAGTCCAATCGGCGCGGAACCCTCCTTGTTCGCGGCTCCAATTGTCGAAATTGCTGCCGTCGGAATGATATTCGGGACCGACACTGGAGCCCTTGACGTAGGCGCGATAATCGACGTTGCCGTCTTTGCCGCCGTAGCGAGCCTCGCCGGACACCTGATCGAGGTTGCCACCGCCGCCGGAGGCCAGGACGCCCTGGGTATCCTTTGCCTTCTTGGTGATGATGTTGATGACGCCATTGACGGCGTTCGCGCCCCAGATGGTGCCGCCCGGACCGCGTATGACTTCGATGCGCTCGATATCCTCCATCATGGTGTCCTGAACTTCCCAATAGACGCCGTGGAAGAGAGGCGAATATACTGTACGGCCATCGAGCAGTACCAGCACCGCGCGCGACAGGCGCGAACCGAATCCCCGGATGCCGATGGACCATTTCACCGAATCGATGCGCGCCACCTCTACGCCCGGCGCGAGCCGCAACGCTTCGGGAAGACTGGTGGCGCCGGAGCGGCGGATATCTTCCTGAGTGATGACATAGATGGCGGCCGGGGTCTTATTGACTTGCACCGGCTGCTTCGAGGCTGTAACGACTTCGATTTCGCCGAGTTGTTCGAGGCTGAGACCCTTCAAGCCGCCGGCGGGCGCCTGCGCCTGAAGCAGTACAGCGGAAAGGAGGAGGAGCAGACCGATGGAGATGGGGCGTAGATCCGGTAAGACTAGCGGTGGGCGGCGGCCTGGGGCCCCTGGCGCGGCGTGGGGCCACGACATGTTCTTGAGGATTATAGCGCGCGGCGAGCTTTGCGGAGTTTGGGGGCGGGATTTTGACGCAGAGACGCCGAGACGCAGAGATAGGCGCGGTGTTGCTTTTGGAATACGTTGGGAAACGGAAATTGTGGTGAGTTCGGGTTGTCGTTCGTCGGTTTTTCGGTCAAATTCGGGGTTCTATGCGGCCTTGGGGAACGTGGGAGGGCGCTTGTTGACGTCCCAGGACCGGCCAAGACGGGCGGCGCCGTCGATTACGCAGAGCAGATCGGAGGCTGAAAAAAGAGCTGGCCGTGGGCGGAGGCAGGGAGGAAATCGTCGCGGGGCTCGTGGACTTCGCCTTGCGATTGAGCGAGTGGCATGAGACGGAATCGCTTCGTCTTGAGCGCGGGGATAGCGAAGAAATAGGAATTTCGACCTCCGCGACGGGCCAACAATGAAATGTCAGTGTACGGGCAGATGCATTACGTTTCGAATCCTGTGCGTGCTCCAGCGCTCGCTCACCTACGACGCTCACTCACGACGGAATGTAGTTAAAGCAGTCTTATATTGTGTTCGACCGTTTTTATAAGGCTGTCCATTTTGCCGCTTAGCACCTGTTTCGCAACGCTGAGCGTGTAGCCTTTCATGGTATGAAAAGGTACGTGCGACGGCATGGCGAGTGCATAAGGGTCGACCACGACATCCACTACAACGGGTCCGGTCTTGTGTGCGAGAGCTTCAGTTAGACCATCGCTGACCGCGTCAGGCTCCTCAATTCGAATCCCCTTCGCGCCCATTGCTTCGGCCACCGCGGCGAAGTTCGGGTTCTTGAATCCCACTCCATAGGGAATGAAGCCGGCTTCCTGCTGCTCGATACTCACGAAGTCGAGCGACTCGTTGTTGAGTAGGATGTGGACCACAGGTGTCTTGCGTTCGACCTGAGTTAAGAGATCGCCCATCCCAAGCATCGTGAACCCGCCGTCGCCGCAAATTGCGATCGTTTGGCGGCCAGGATAGGCCAGTTGCGCTCCAAACGCGTTCGGCGCTGCGTTGGCCATGGAAGCCCAGGAGAACGATCCGAAGAGCCTGCGATTCTTGCCGCCGTTGATGTGCCTCGCGAGCCACATTACCGCCGTGCCGGTATCTGCGAAAAACATGGCGTCATCCGAGGCTAACTTACAAAGCGTAGCGGCGAGGTATTCCGGACGTATTGGTTTGATGCCCGGTCCGTTGTCAACATAATGCTCTTTCAGTTCGGCGAAGGACTCCGTCTCGGCAACATACTTGCGCAGGAAGCGGTCATCAGTCTTTTCCCGGACATTTTCCAGTAGTGCTTGGACGGTCGCTTTGACGTCGCCGACGAGTCCAAGATCGAGCGAGGTTCGGCGGCCTATGTGTTTCGGATTCTGGTCGATCTGGACCTTCTTTACTTGCGCTCCTGGAAGGAATTCCGAAAACGGAAAATCGGTCCCGAGCATCAAAAGGAGATCGGCATGGTTGATCGCTCCATAAGCGCCGCCATATCCTAGCAAACCCGTCAGTCCTACAGCGTAGGGATTGTCGTGCTCCAGCCATTGCTTACCTCGCAACGCGTAGCCGACGGGCGCCTTCAATCTTGCGGCCAGCTCGATTACCTCTTCGCGCGCGTCCCGGCACCCATCGCCGCCAAAAATAGCGACGGTGCCAGCGTCGTTAATCATGTCCGTGAGCCGGCTCAGGTCAGAATCTGATGGACGAAACACGGGCGCCGCGGGGATGCTGATATGAACCGGTTCGCCCACGGCCTCCGCCGCCGCGATATCCCCGGGAATCGAGAGCACCGTAGGGCCTTTCTCAATGATCGAAGTGCGTATGGCCGTACCGATGACGGCCTGAGCCTGAGCAGGATTGACTAGCCTGGCCGTGTAAAGAGAGGCGGCTTGGAAGAACTGATAAGGATTCATCTCCTCCAGCGCAGACGTATCCATTAAGCTGGTTTCGACGTCACCCGCGATCGCAATCACCGGAGCGCGCTCTTTGCGCGCATCCATCAAGCCGTTGAAGAGATGGACAACGCCAGGTCCCGCTGTTCCGCACACGGCGACGGGTGCGCCTGTGAAGTAAGCATCTGCGACGGCGGCGAAGACGCCGTATTCTTCATTTCGAACATGCACAAAGTCGACGTTTCCGTTTCGGCGCAGCGCATCGATCACGGGATTCAAGGCGTCGCCGACAATGCCGTAACACCGCTTTACGCCGGCGTTGACAAGCATTTCCCATAAGACATCCGCAACGTTTCGGGCCATAGCAACCTCTGTCTCCTTTTATGAAATAAATGCAAGCACGAGAAGCGCCTGCCTTGGCCAGGAGCCTAGGTGTTGTCAGGTCTTTATTTGCGTCTCCGGTAATCGCCCGACTCGATTGGGACCGGTCTCGTAGGAGGAGAGTTCTGAAATTAGGAGTTTGTTGGCTTTGGGCGTCGGCCAAACCAAATAATTACCAGACGCTCGGCCATCATAGCCTCGTGCACTTGTGAATAGGTCAGCTACGTGCTGCGGCGCTATCGCGACAAAGGCGCGGCTATCACGGAATCGCGCGGAAGCGCCGGTGGATGCCTCGTTCAAAGCACCGGCGCGAGTTCTTTCCGGCCAACAAAACCCTTGATCCGCCCCTCTTTGCTGTCAAAGCGACCCGGTGATCTACGGAAGGAGCTTAAGAACGGAGAATGCAGTGCATAAGCCAGTGCTCGTAGTTACAACTCACTTTCTGGATGGGATCGAAGCGCGAATCGATCGAGATTACGATGCGCGCCGCAATCCTCGTGAAAGGCCGTTTACCCGTGACGAATTGATCGAGGCTTCATCAGGAGCCGACGGGCTGTTCATTACACCCCAAGATCGGCTAGACTCTGACTTCTTCAAGCGGGTGACGGCCTCTGTGAAGGTTATCGCGACCTACTCGGTCGGTATCGACCACATCGACCTTCAGGCTGCGGCGAATAGGAAAATCGCAATTGCGTACACGCCTGGAATCAACGCGGAGGCCACCGCAGACATCGCGATGTTGCTCATGCTGGGTGCTTCACGGCGGGCGTACGAAGGCCAGGAAATGGTGCGTACAGGAAATTGGACACTCTCGAGTCAAATGTTGTTGGGATGGCAACTGACCGGAAAGATTCTCGGCATTCTTGGTATGGGACGAGTGGGCCAGGCTGTTGCTCAACGTGCGAGGGGTTTCGGCATGACTATCCATTATTTCAATCCGACTCGCTTATCCGCGGCATTGGAGAAAGGCGCGGTATTTCACTCCAGCGCGCCGGACTTACTTCAGGTGAGCGAGTTTCTTACGCTGCATGCGCCTGAGACTCCGGAGACTCACCATTTCATCAATTCGAAAACAATCGATTTACTGCCACAGGGAGCGATACTTATCAACGCCGCTCGTGGTGGCATGGTAGTGGACGAGGATCTCATTGCTGCCCTTAAAACTGGCCGAGTCGCAGCGGCTGGCCTGGACGTCTTCGAGGGCGAACCGAAGGTTCACCCTGGATATGTTGTACTCAAGAACACGTTTCTGTTGCCACACATGGGGTCCGCGACAGTGGAGACGCGTTTAGCGATGGGCATGCTTGCCCTGGACAACATAGATGCGGTTCTGGACGGCAAGCCCGCGCCCTCGCTTGTGAAGACGGAGCCGGTTGTCGCGTAGAACGCTCTACTCACCTACGTCCGCGAGAAATGCAGTTCTTGCTTGCTGAAGGAAAGGATGAGGAGCCTTCGCGTCCAAAGCGACGTAGCGCTTCACGGCATCACTCATAATGTCCAACTCGACATCGACGACGTTTCTTCCGCATGTCCTTCATTTGTCTCGATTACAGTCAGCACACAAGACATCTGTTTCGAGAGACGCTTTCGCGGTTCGCACCCTCTGGGGTTCTCCAAACTTGGCGGACGCGGTAAAACGGGACGCAGGGCAGCACGTTCAACGGGAGGCAATCGCGATTGGCCAGCCATTTCCGGTTGCGCGTCCGCGCCAACTACAGGAACACGTGAAGCAGCCGGCTTTGGGCGTTCTTGATTACGGCGTGCGCCGAATCGAGTTCGCCGACTCTTTGATGCAACTCGCGCAGCAAATGGCAGCGCTCGGCTCCGCTCTGCACCGCCAGCAGAAGTTGCTCCCCGTCCAATGGCTTACTGAGATATTGGAACAACGCTACCTGATTTATGGCTTCGATCGCGAAGGACGCATCGCAGCGCCCGGTCAATAGGATTCGGCTGGTCTCCGGCTGGATCTCCTTCATGCGCCTAAGAAACTGCATCCCGTTCGAAGCTGGCAGCTGACAGTCGGTAATGACCACATCCACCGGCCCTGATTGCGCAAAGCTCTCTGCCTGTCCCGGATCGCCGAATCCGGCGATGGTGAACTGTTCACCGGGTTCGAGAAATGCGGTGACGTTCCTTATGGTCTCCGTTTCGTCGAGCACTAAGACCACCGTCTTATTTCGATCTGACATTTCGTTTCGCTCCTCATCCTTCCGCGCAGCCATCACGCCTGCACCAGGCGTTCCATCCGCTGGATCAGCGCGGAGAGGATCGCGGCTGTGATGTCGGCGTTGTCCGACAACAATTCGTAGAACTCCTCCCGCCCGATTCGAAGCGCCCGGGTGTCTTCCCGCGCCGTGGCTCCGATTCGCACAGGGTCCTTGTCGTGGAATAGCGCCCAGGCGCCGAGGACGGCGTTCGTTCCCACGGTATCCAGAGGAACCCCGTCGCGAGTCAACTCGACCGAGCCGTCGACGATGATGTAGAGCGCGTCGAGCGGCTTCGTCTCTTCGAGGATCGACCGGCCGGGCAGGTAGTGTACCTCCGTCGCGATAGCGGCGATGTTCGCGATCTGATCGGGCCCGAGCCCATTCATCAATTCAACGCCTTCGAGCGCGATGACTTTCTCTACTAGATTCAGTTCCATAATGCCTCTTCCGTTAAGCCTGGGCGCCCTGCGCCGGACGTGCGGCGCCGCCAAGCATCATTCCTTCTTGACCTGCGGTCACCGGCGCAAGATTGCCTAGGCCTAGTTCGCGAGCTGCGGCCGTTGCGCATGCGACGAGCCATGGGTCGCCGGAGGAAATCTGACGGCTGATCGCTTCCTCCGCAGTCAGACGTTCCACGCCGAAGAGCTCCCGTCCGCGATCGAGAGCGAACTGCGGCGCATCGAGGAGGGGAAGCAGAACGCGCTTGAGGTCCCGATCAAGCACGTTATCCAAGAACTCGAGCGCGGCGCTCGAGTCATACCGAGCCGGCTGCGAAACCGCCAGGTAGGCGGAGTACATGTCTTTGGGTGGGTAGCGCAGACCCAGCAGGCGGAAAAGCCGCTCCAGCGCCTGCTTCATCCGCTCACTTAGCGTGCGCGAGAGCAGATCGAGCGCGCGATATTCCTGCTTCCGCCGTTCGCGCACTGCTGTCAAAGCTTCGTACAGTCCGTAGTATGCACGCGCTTCGCTCAGCAGCTGGTCCATGACGGCCTTCTGGTCGAATTGCAGCGCGGGGGCGGTCCCACGCAGATGATTCAACGCTTTCAGTATTGAGGAACGTATCGTGAGATCCGAGTGCCCGATCAGCGGCAACAGCGCGTCCACCGCGCGCTGACTGGGTATGTTCTTCAATACCCGCGGTATGGCGCGGCGTATCGGGAGGGACGTCGAGCCATCCGTCAGCGAATCGTTGAGCGTGCCGGCGATTGTATCTCCGAAAGAGTTCAGGGCGCGGATCGATTGCGCTCTGAGCTTGGGGCTTCCCAAGGTCTCGATCATGCGATAGACGTACTCACGCGCTTTGAGATTCGCCGCGGCGGTAATCGCAGCCGCGACCACGGAACAGTCCGGATCGAGCAATAGGGCATGCAACAACTCCAGGCCGCTTTCCCCGCGCGCGGCGATGGCTGTAGCGGCGATGGCTCTTGATCGCGCATCGTCCGACCGCGCCCAGCGTTCCAATAGGGGATCGCCGATGGTCTTCAATGCCAGATCGGGCTGCGAGCGCATGGCTTCGAGAGCGGCGCGTATCAGTTCTTTGTCGTCGCTTTCGAGCATCGCCTGGGCGATCTGGGCGCGCGCCGGCGCGAGCGCCAGCGTGTAGGCCACGGCCGATGGGATCGGGAAAGCGCCGATGTCTTTCGACGCATATTGCAGCAAGCCGTCGAACTTCAATTCCGTGGCGATCTGATAAGCCTTGTCGCGGAGATCCGGGGCTGCATTCTCAATGACGCGTAGCAGCAGCGGCTTAATGTCGTACTTTTGAGCGTCCGCCAGCAGCGACAATGCATACACGGCCTGCCGTACATTTGCGCCCGATGCAGCTTCCTCTAGGATCCGGATCGTGGCGGAATCGGTGACTGCCACGCGAACGGCCGCCAAGTCCAATCGCCGGTCTGAGAGACGTTTACGGATAGAGGCGACGTATTCCTTCTTCGCGCGGAACGCATAGTAGATCCAGATCAGGGAAAGGGCTATCACCACCACGCTGATTCCTCGAACGCCGAAGTGCAGCGAGCCGGTGGTGAGGAAGAGGAGCACAACGCCGCCGAGGCCCCGCGACAGGCGGTCAACGCAGATGTCGATGAACGCCTTGATGCGGTTGCGAAGCGCCAGCGGCAGCGGCATGTAGAGAAGCTCCATGCCGGTCTTGCTGAGCGTGTACCGGGTGGAGGCCTCGGTCAATCGAACGGCGCTGGCTGAGAACACCCCAGGCGCGGCGAGAATCGCAGTTGACGACACCGCGATGGCGATCGGCGCGATCTGCAACGTGGCGCCAACTCCAAACCAGCGCACAACTAATCCTGTAAGGAAAATCTGGCACACGAATTCCACGCCATTCAGCCAAAAACCGTAGAACTGGCCGAAAAATGCGGTCAACGCATCGCCGCGATAGGCCATGCGCGCCATAGCTTGGAACTGATACTCCACCAGCGTATCTGCCAGGTACATCACGACCATCATTCCGACGATGATCCGCAGATGCCTAACTCGCGAGATGTCACTCAACATCTGGCCAAAGGAAAAATCTGTTTCTTCGGCGCTTGCGGCGCGCGCGGTTTCAACAGACTTGGCCGATCCGCGCCTTGCCGCAAGAAATGCCAAGTAGGCCAACGCGACCATTCCCGCACTCGCGAGCAGAAGACTTTCTGGACCAATCAGCGCCACCGTGCGCTGAGTGAATTCGCCGCCAAACGCCGCGCCCACAACCATCCCAAGATCCAGGATGGGATAGAGCCGTTTAGCCTCGCGCGCATTGAACAGATTGCTGGCCACCAGCCAACCCTGCGAGACCAAGATCACGCTAAAGAGACTCACCCAAATGTTTAGAACGTAAACCATCCACGGGATACGCATCCGGATGAGCCACCACATCACCACCAGCGTGGCAACGGAAAGCCCCATGGCCCACGTGACGGCAGCCTGCAACGAGACTTTCGATGCCAGGCGGCTATAAAAATACGCCAGCACGCCGCCGAAGATTGCGATCAGAATGTACAGAAGCGGCAGTTTGTCTACATCGAACTTGGTGAGGAACATCGCGCGCGACACGGGCTTAACGATGTAATACGCGAAGAGAACAAACAGCAGGTAGGAGAACATCGCCCAAAGGCGCAGATGTTCACCACTCCGAATGTCAAAGAACCCGCGGATGGCTCGCAACACGCGCATCATGCAGCAGCTCGCCGTTCCACTCCGACCACAATCCAGCCCTGGGCCGTGCGCCGCAGATAGACCTTCACTTCACCCAGCGCCAGAGCGGCGTCGCTGCCGGTAGCGCGGATCGTCGCCAGCAGGTATCCGTCAGCGCCGGCGTCGGGCAACTTCCAGTCATGCGCGTCGACAGCAGTCGTCGCACCGGTGGCATTGTTGAACGAAGCCCATTGGGCGCTATAGGGGAATGAGTCGCGCAGGTGGTACTTCGCCGCCAGATCGTCGAATGCAAGCGCACCGTTCTCCACGCGGAAGTTGTCCAGCGCCAAACGGGAAGCCAGCCACGCATGGCCGACCTTGTCACGCCGCTTGATGAGGCACTCGGTTACCCAATCCACCGCGCGCGGGTCGGTAAATCCCCCGGTCTGCACTAACGCCCGCAGTTCGGCGTCCGAAAACGCCATCACCTTCTTCGCTGCCCAGAACGCGTCGTCTTCGTCCATCATCATAAAGGCTGTTACGGGATAGTTCGAGCGCCATTTCACCGGGTCGAACGATTCGTAGTCGAACGTACCCGTGCCGCGGATTTTGGGGTAGTGCACTCGCATCCACTTCGGCAAATAAAGGCCGAAACTGGCGGCCTGCAACGCGTCGGTCTTGGGCGAAATGATGTAGTCGTGTCCGCGGCGGATATCTTTAGGCTTTAAGCTATCGCTGCCAAGCGCGGCCCCCCAGTCGATGCGGAAATGCTCTACGTAGGGCACGCCGTTCTTCGTCACCAGCGAATCGAGCGTGTTGATCGATTTGGCGTCAGTATCGTTGAGCCATGCGGCAAAGACGCACATGCCACGGAGTTCGCGCCGGTTTTCGTGCGGCACGACGTCGTTGGGATCGTCGGAACGGGTCTCTTCCATATTGAAAGGTCCGATCGGCTTGCCCTCAATCCAACGGCTGGCCATGGCGCGATAGCGGCCCTGGCTATCACGCGGTTGATCCGCCAGCCATTCGTCGATTTGTTTGGCGGTAAGCGCGTGTTCCTTGCCCACGCGATCACGCCACGAGGATTTCTCCGCAATCGTCAACTGCTCGCGGCGGAAATACACCGCGTAGTTTTCGGGCGTGTTGTAGCCGAGCGCATAGTAAATCTTGCTGCCGATCACGTCGGCCGACGACGAAAGCTCGGGGAAATCGGGCGGGTCGAATTTCAGCAGGTAGTGATTTCCGTGACCGTCTTCGATGCGAAATCCGGGCATCACGCCATCGCTCTTGGCCGAGATCACCTTCCAGGCTCCATCGGGATCGGGCGGGTTAGCATTGCCCGCCCCGCGCATCAGTTCATCGATCGTCATGGGGTGCAGGGCGTGACGATTGGTGTACCACTCGCTATCCGGCGTCTCGCCGACTGTGTTCACGTTCTGAGCCGGCACTCGTTCTGCATGTTTCAACTGGTGCGGCGTAACGAAGGACTGCTCCACGAAATCATACAGATCGCCGATCTCGATTGTTTTTACGTCGCGTACCGGCAGCGGTTTGGGTTCGACCCAAAGCGGATCGTCGCTGCGGAACTTCGGGCGCGAAACCACGGACGGGTCACTCGACGCGGCGTGCGCGCCAGCTTCACGCTTGGCAGCCGCGTCTTTCTTTTTGTCGCTGGCGCCGGCGGCGAACGCGGTGCCCAGCAAGAGAGATGCGGTCAGAACGGATTGTTTACGCGAAACCATATTTGAAACCCCTCGTGGCTGAAGCCAGTATCCAGACGAAAATGAGCTCCTGTGTCCCCTTTGAAACGAATGCCGAACCCGAAATCGGTCTCCAGATGGCGCAGATTCAATTGTTCCCAGTTGTGAAAGACATTTCCGCCATCGGCGAATAATGCAAGCTCCAGTACCTGCGATGCTTCCCACCGATATTCGGCCTGCACCAGGACAGAGTTGTCGTCATAAAAACGGAACGCACGATACCCGCGCAGGTCGTCGGGTCCGCCCAAGGTCGATTGCATATAAAACGGAATCTGCTGTGAACTGCTGGTGTCACTCAGCGACGTCTTGCCGTGCAGCGCGATCACGCGCTTTCCGTTGAAGAGCGGTATGTACTCGCTCGCGTCGAGATTGAGGCGGTAGAAGCTATAGCGGCCAAAATCTAAATCGGAGAACTTCGTGTACTCCGCGCGATACTTTCCGCCTTGCGTCGGGTCGCCGGGGTGATCGCGCCAGTCGAATTGCACAAAGCCGCCCCCACTGAGATAGTTCGTCTGCTGCTCGATGCCGGGCGCCTGGTCCGGCCCGTACTGCCGGTCGCTAGAGATATATTCCGACGCCGTGCCAGGTCCCACGTTGATTGCTTGGAATCCGCCGAGCGCGCCCAACGACAGGCCTCTTAAGGGACGGAGCGTGGGACGAATCTGGGTTTCGGTTTTTTCCAACCGATAGTCGCTGCGTCCAGATCTATGCGAGTCGGGTCCCGGCCCGTAATACGGCATTTGTGGATAGTCGTAATGATCCGCGGAAAAGTCCACGCCTACACGGTTCTTCCATAGATTGCTCAACGAACCTTGGACCCCGCCGGTGTAATAGCGCTTCGTCGAGCCTCGAACATAGCTGGTCACCCGCAGGTGGCCATGGAGCAGCGTCTTGGTGTAACGCGGCCCGGCTGAAAATCCCGCGCCCGGAACCATCTCGCCAAAACCTATTCCAAGGCCTTCGGTAGACGTCAAAAGCCGATACGCCCAACTTCCCTCAATGCCGCTGATCGCGCGTTCTAAAGCGGGGTCTTGAGGCGGTGAAAGATTTTGTTCCTTCTGTGCGCGTGCGTTTTCAATTTCGCCTGCGCGCGTCTCGTCCTGACCCCACATGGTCGCAGTCGAGACGACCGCGAGAGCGAGAGCGGCGAGCCTATTCCATCGCATTCCATTCCCTCCTCGGCAGCCTCTAGCGCGCCGATGGGCAGTGGAAAAGCACGCCGGCTTCCGGCCTTCGTCATCAATGTTTTCAGCAGCTTACGCGAAATAGCGTGGGGGGGAACCAGCCAATTGCCCGACGAGGCGTCGTCACTTCGTCATTTCTAACGGTGTTTCGACCATCGCGAACGTTTCGATGGGAAGGGATCAAGGCGGAGTTAGCAGCGTTCGAACTGTATTTGCCGGGCGCCGGAGCAGTGTCGAGTGGCGGTCAATTGCCGAAATCTTGGCGGGAGTACAGCGGCGATTTGGCTCCTTCCATGGCGCAACTTATGGCATTCCAGCGTGGGGGCAATTGGTGCGTGTCTTGCTTAGCGACGTGTGGATTCGGTTCTAAACCGATCGCGAGGTGGATTCGATGACTGCGGCCCCGAATTTTCGTATCGATGTGACGATCACTGACCTGTTAGCAAATGCAGGCCAGAGCCCTCCCGCTCCCGCGGGGAATCGAGGTCTTTCGCTGCTTGATCCGGTCTTCCCCCGGTTTCCCGAACGGATGACCGACCCAAGCCTGTATATCCCACCTGAAAGACATAAGTGGGGACTTCGCGACATCTACCGAACCTCTCGCGGCTGGCTGTTTCCTTATGTGCGCTCGCGGATGATGCCCGGCGAGTTTCATCCCATCACCGCGTATCTCTTCATTGAATGCAAATGCAATCTCGACTACTGGTACTGCTGGTCGTATAACAACAAGATTAGGCGAGTAATCAAGTGGCTTTGGTCAAATGTCATCAAGAATTAGTTTCAAGGTGGCGTGCGCAGCTTCGAGGATTGAAGGCGACGAACGGCCGATGAAGGCGCCTTTAGCCAAGCGCGAGCATTGGGCAGCGCAATCCGTTCCCGACGCTCTCATCGCCTGGACGAGCGGAGCGGCGCTCGTTTCCTTTGGCCTCATGTTTCTGGATGACGCCGTCATCATGGGCCACACGCTACTTGCGCTGGGTTTACTAATCGTCGTCAATGAAGCGCTGAAGCTCCACGCTTCCTATAGGGGGGCGAAGAATGGCCATCAGAAACTGCGGCTGGCGGTTGCGATGTTATTTGTGGTTTTGGTTGTTTACGGTTTCTTGTTCCCGCCGCTGCGGTGAGGTTTTTTCGGGAACCAGGTTTCCAACGACCTGATATTGAACTACTGGCAGCCAATCATCCCCGTGGCGCCCACGATTACAGGCCGTGCCTGTCTCAGGGGTCGCACGCTCACGACAGCGCCTGCTCCTCCAGCCAGTCGACGTAGGGCAGGCGCGGTGCTGTAACCAAAACACCCCGGAGACGCAGTCGTCGCCTACGCGTTACCCAAACTTGACGCGATCGTTCCAGCGCCTTGATTTTGGACTCTTCGTAACAAACAATATCGCCCGGCAGCGGCTCTTCGTTGCCGAGGGAGAGTGAAAAGGAACGCTATGGCTTATCAAAGCGTGAACCCATCAACCGGAGAGTTGCTGCGCACCTTCGACGAACACACGGATCAACAGATGGAAGAAATGCTCGCAACCGCCGAGCGGACATTTCGCGAGGTTTGGTCCGGGAAGGCCGTCCGCGAACGGGCGAAAGTGATCGGCAAGGCCGCTTCGCTGATGCTCGATCAGAAGGAGAAGTTTGCGCGGCTCGCGACGCTCGAGATGGGGAAGCGGATCGCCGAAGGCCGTGGAGAAGTAGAGCTTAGCGCATCGATCCTCCAATATTACGCCGACCATGCAGAGACATTCCTGGCGCCGCGCCCGCTCAACTCGATCGCGGGCGATGCGTACATCGAATATTCCCCGCTCGGAGTGCTGGTCGGAGTGCAGCCGTGGAACTATCCTTATTACCAGCTCGCGCGCTTCGCCGCTCCCCATCTCACCTCGGGAAACGTCATGCTGGTGAAGCATGCCCCGGGAGTGCCGCAGTGCGCCCTCGCGTTTGAACAGCTTCTGCTCGAGGCGGGAGCGCCACGCGGCGCATATACCAATGCATTTCTCTCCAACGACCAGGTCGCGAAGCTCATCGACGATCCACGTACCAGGGGAGTCGCATTGACCGGATCTGAGCGGGCGGGCGAATCTCTGGCATCGCGTGCCGGCAAGAATCTGAAGAAATCGACAATGGAGCTGGGCGGAAGCGATGCGTTCATCGTCCTCGAAGACTACGACTTGGAGGACGCGGTGAAGATGGCCGTCGTAGGGCGAATCGGCAATACCGGACAAACCTGCATCGGCGCGAAGCGATTCATTTTCGTCGGACCCAGGATTAGCGAGTTTCTAAAAATGTTTCGCGCCGCGCTGGAGTCGCTCAAAATCGGCGACCCCTTCGATGAGACCGTGACGCTTGGGCCACTCTCGTCGGAAACAGCCCTTACCGTTCTGTTAAAGCAGGTGAATGAGGCGGTTGCGCACGGCGCGAAGATCTTGACGGGGGGTAAGCGAGTGGACCGCAAGGGCTCGTTTATGCAGCCGACCATTCTTACCGATCTAAAGCCCGACAACCCAGCGTATAGACAGGAGTTCTTTGGCCCTGTCGCCCTCGTCTTGCCTGCCAAAAATGAGGAAGAAGCAATCGCGATCGCTAACGACTCTCCCTTCGGTTTGGGCGGCTCCATTTACACCAAGAACACCGAGCGGGGCAAACGGGTTGCCAGCAGAATCGAGACCGGCATGGTGTTTATCAACTATCCGTCGGTAAGCACAGCGGATCTGCCGTTCGGAGGGATCAAGAGGTCCGGTTATGGAAAGGAGCTTTCCGATCTCGGAATTCAGGAGTTCCTCAACAAGAAGCTGATCTGCGTCTCTAACGGGATGTCCCTGGTCGCGTAGTCTGCTGGAATGGCTGACGAATCCATCGGAAACTTCTTGCTCCGCCGGCTTTATAAGGCAGGCATCTGGCACATCTTCGCTGTTCATGGCGATTACAACCTGGAATTTATTCAGCAGTTGGAAGAGCGAGGCGACCTGACCTGCATTGGTAATTGCAACGAGCTCAACGGCTTCGATGCCGCGCCGACCGTTACGCCCGAATTCGCGCCTTGCCGCGCTCGGGGTTACAAATGGCGTGCGGAGCTTTGAGCGCGATGAATGGGATTGCCGGCGCTTATAGCGAGGACGTACCCGTCATCTGCACCTGCGGCTGTGTTGGGCGTCGATTTTCCTTTTGGAATCAATGGATCTCAAGACTACCTCGTTCTTGGTTAGCCAGCCAGGCGGAACCTCTCGGCCCTGGTTAAATCGAGCCGGTCGCGCAGGAATTTCCTTAACAAGTCGCCCGAACCTGAAGCGATGAGAAAATCGGGGAGTGAATTTCTGAGAGCGATCATCACGACCAGCTCGGAAGGTGGGATTCCGGGTCTGATGGTGCAAAGCCAGGAGCCGAAGCTGGACCAAACCAGGGCAGGCGCAGCCGTGGCAACGCATTGAAGGACCCCTTGCGCGATCAGAGCGGTCTGGATGAAGCGATGGTAGGCGGCGAGTTTGCGCCGGACGGCATCGCGGTACCGGTCGGTCTTGCGGTGGAGATACTGATCGCCAGAGCGGGAGCCGATTTGGTCCATGGTCATCATCCAGAAGTGATAGCCGTAGGCGCCAAGCGTGCGGACGGCCTGCTTGAAGGAGAACTCGATTTTGAAGCGCAGGCCGTAGAGCCGGATGATCTCGATCGAGTTCAGATCCAGATCCGTGCACAGGAACACGATGCGTCCCCGGTCCGGATGTTCGACCAGCACGAAGCGGGCCAGGCGGCGGATCGGCCTCCACAGCAGATCCAGACAGAGATAACGGATCAGCACGTCCTTTTCGCCGTAGACGGGGCTAGCCGTCGTGATCCAGCGGTCATCTGGTTTTTCGAACAGGGTGAATAAGTGGATCTTGGGTCCATACAGCCTGGGACGACCGCGCTTGCGTTGGCCCACAGTCGGCGGTATCGGCTCGAACGCGACGCAGGTTTTGCGAAGCCGGGAGATCAAATGGCTTCCGGCTTGGGTCAGCCCCAAGGCCATCGTAGAGCAGGCGTAATAGGCGTCGGCGACGAGGTAGACCGGCTCGGCAATCCCGAGAGCCCCGACCAAGGAGAGGAATTTCTTGGGGAGAGTCCGTTTGTCACGGTTGCTGAACACGAGTCCCTCGTGAATGCGCGCGGACAGAGGCACGGCGAAGAACGTGGCGGCCGCGGACACCAGGATCGAGACGACCTGAAAGGAATGTCCCATGATGTACTCGGGCTTGGTGTTGCAATCGGAGACTTGGTGCAGGAGTTTCACCGCCGGCATCTTACGGCCACGCTTGGGGATCTTGAGGCCATCGCCGAGAAGCACCGGTCTGCCGTTGACGCGATGAATGCCCGGCATCCGCGCAAAGACGACGCGCACCCAGCATCGGCATAAGGCATCCGGGTCGACCGCACGGGAGTGGAAGAAGTCGAGCAGCCGGTCATAGCACTGAGCGCCCAGACCGAGTGCGCGAACGATGCTGGTCACTCCGAGAAGGTCACAGCGGATGGAAATGCCCGCGAGCGCCGTCAGCAGCCAAAGAAAGCTGCGCAACCTCGAGCAGGCCGGCCGCAACGGGGCCACCCAAGACCACCACTCCGTCCAAATCCGCATTCCGGTCTCCTTTGCTGTTGCTTAAGCTTTATATGTATCATAATAATGATACATATGACTCAACATAAACTCGAACGATTGGAAGAGGCGATTCAAGGAATCAAACGGGAGATCGGAAAGCTCGGCGCATTGCGGCCAGGCTCACTGAGTAAACAGGCGCGAAAGACCAAGACCACATACGGGGCGTACTGGCATCTGAGCTACACCCATCGGGGGAAGGGGCATACGCAGTATATCCGCGACGCATTCGTGTCCCAAGTGAAGGCCGAGGTCTCCAATTTCAAACGCTTCAGAAAGCTCATCGACCGATTGATCACGCTGTCGATTGAACGATCTCAGCTAAAGATGAAAACGGACAGGAAGCAGTAAAGGAGGAGCGGTTGTCAGAATAGTGAGAACTCGGTAGTCTTGAGAATGGATAGTGGAGGCCTTTAACATGCTGACTTGCCTCGCAAATTGTTGTGGCAGGAATGTCTACCACTCAACTGCGTCTAGACGGTCTACTCTGGGAGATCCGGGGTAGGCCGATTTTGTTGGAGGCGAGGCGCGATATTGGATGGAGTAATCGCCAAAGTGACCTTGCGGGCATGAACGAATCTTCGCTGCATGCTCGCCCAGGCAGCAATCGCATATTCGGTCCGTTCAAGCACACAGCGCTGGTCAGTGAAGGACTCAGCGCGGCCGATGTATGGACGCTTGCGGAGGATAGACTACGGGGCGCCAACCCGGACACGGCCAGCGTGCTCAAGATAGCACGGCTCTCCACGCTAGACTGGACTTTTGTAAAGATCTGGCATTGGCCCAACGGGATCGAGTCGTCGACCGACAAAACACCCAAAAATTGGGAACAGTCATGGTGGAGCTCTCACGGCAGCTAAAGGAGGACGGTGGATCGCCTTTTCAACCACGCCCATCGCAGAATCCATTGGTTTCGTTGTATCGGTCTATCCGCGCTGGCCTTGTTGGCAGCCACACGGCCCGCGATTGCTGTCGACCCAAGGGCAGCCCGCAGCCGACTACCTCCGTCAGACGTTCACGACGGCAGACGGCCTCCCTTCGAACGTCGTCAATGATGTCCTGCAAACGCGAGACGGCTTCCTGATCGTGGGATCGGCGACAGGCGTGTTTCGCTTCGATGGACACCGCTTTGCCGAGATGAACTCGGATCCGCCGAAGGAAATCAACGTTCATTCGTTGGCGGAAGGGCCTGACGGCGACCTCTGGGTTGCAACCAGGTTCGGCGTTTACCGGTTTCCACACGCGGAGATCGATCAGCGAAGTCAGACTCTATCGGTGTATCACCTGGGGCAGGGCGCAGCCGATTCCGTGAGGTGTCTGCGTTTTACGCGTGCGGGAGTCTTGTGGGCCGGTACGCCCTACGGCCTTTTCTATTTTGCAAAAGACCACTTTCAGCAAGCGGCTGCCGGCCTGAACGTCGTACAAATTGAGGAAGCGCGGAACGGGCATCTGCTCATCGCGACCACCCATGGCTTCTTCGAGTGGGATGGATCCCGCGTGATCGAGCACCCGGAGATCCCCACAGCTTTAGGCATACGCGCCGACGATGTGTTTCATGTGCTGCAGGATCGTAGCGGAGTGACGTGGTACTGCACGAAAAAGGGCATCTTTCGTCAATCGGGCGATTCCGTGAAGCGTTTTCTGCCTGACCCGACAGGGGACAAGAATGGCGCTTTACGGGCGTACGAAGATGCAGCAGGTAACATCTGGTTCCTGACCGCAGCGGGCCTGTTTCGAGCCTCCTCCGACTCGCTCGAAAGCGTGGCGCCCGAAATCAATGTGCGCACCGTCACTGCTGACCGCGACGGCAACCTCTGGGTTGGCACAAATGGGGCTGGCCTGGTTCGATTCAAGAATCGGACTGTCAGAACTTTTACCAAAGCGGACGGCCTTCCAAACAATGTCGTGATGACGGTATTGGCCGCTGCAGATGGCAAGCTTTGGGCGGGAAATAATTGCGGCGGGCTCTCGTGGTTTGATGGCGGCCGTTTCCATACTTACGACGAGAAGGACGGGCTGACCAACTCCTGCGTCAACGCCCTGGCGGAGGACTCGAAGCACGATCTGTGGGTGGGAACCAGCGGCGGCGGACTATTCCGTTTTCACGCCGGACATTTCCAGGCCTTCACGAAAACCGAGCGGTCTCGGGAGCGATACCGTGACCTGCGTCCTGATTGCTCGTGATGGTTCGCTCTGGATTGGCACGACTGGAGGGTTGACGCGACTCCGCGATGGAGTTTTGCGAAACTACACTACTGCCGACGGATTGTCCAACATGGGTCATCGCCAACGTCTTCCAGGACAGCAGCGGAGTGATCTGGGTGGCGACCAACAGCGGCATTGACCGGCTCGATGGCGACAAATTCGTGGCAGCCTTTCGCCCGCAGGATCATCGAGGGATGTACCTTGCGGGAGAAAGCCCATTGGGGGATCTCTACGTTCAGGTGGGGGTTGTGGGAATGAGCCGTCTGAAAGACGGCAAGCTGATGGGAATCGCACCCCTCAACGGGACTCAGATCCAGCCGGTCCAACAGGACCTGTGGATTGCCGGTGGAACGGGAGGCGTCACTCGCGTCGGAGCCGCCAGTTTGCGAAGTTGGGAGGGCGAACAGCAGGACCCTATCGATTACACGGAATTTCGGGCGCGCCGACGGCTTTTTGTCGGACGAATGCGCCAGCGGATATCCGAACATGACCACCACCAAAGATGGCAAGCTTTGGGTCGCGACTTTGGGCGGCGCGGCCATGCTGGATCTCTCCAGGCTTCCTCCCGCTGCCGGCAAGCCTTTCGAGTACATCAGCGAGGTCGACGTGGATAGGAAGAAGCGAAATGCGGGCCGCGAACTGATCCTCCCGCCGGGACTGCATCATACCGAGTTACAACTGGGCTCTATCGAATTGTCGTCGCCGGAAAGAGCGCACATGCAATACCGGTTGGAAGGGATTGACTCAGAGTGGCTAGACGCGAAGCCGGATGGCGCGGCCGTGTACACGACAATTCCTCACGGATCGTACCTCTTCCATGTGCGAGCGAGCAACGGCGATGGCTTCTGGGATCGTCAAGGAATCGTTTACAGGATTACGCAAGAGCCGTTCTTTTATGAAACCGCCGCTTTTCGGATCTTGATGATCGCGGCGGGATGCATCCTGCTGACCAGCGCCTATCGATTCCGGCTTCGGCAGGAATCGGCGCGTATAAAAGTGCGTCTCGAAGAACGCGTGGCGGAACGTGAGCGCATCGCTCGTGACTTGCACGACACGCTACTGCAGAGCTTCCAGGGCTCGCTGTTCGAAGTTCAAGCTGCCCGGAACCTCTTTCCAAGACGTCCCGATGACGCCATGCAGACTCTGGACGAGGCGATCCGCAGCGCCGAGGCGGCCATTGCGGAGGGCCGGGATGCCATTTTAGACCTGCGCTCAGGCTCAGCGGCTTCCGAGCGACCTGGCTCATCTGCTGGCGGCTGCCGGGCAGGAACTTTCGGGAGTTGCGGTTTCGAACGACGGCAGCCCTGCTTTCCGCGTGACCGTCGAAGGATCGCCGCGAGACATCAAGACGGTTCTTCAGGACGAGCTCTATCGGATTGGCCGGGAGATTCTGCGAAACGCTTTCCACCATGCGCGCGCAAAAAAGATTGAAGTTGAGATTCGGTATGACGCGCAGGAACTCCGCATCCGGTTCCGCGATGACGGAATCGGAATTGCCCCAAAGGTACTCAACGAAGGCGCGCGGGCTGGACATTGGGGCTTGCCTGGAGTCCGCGAACGCGCAAAGCTGGCGGGCGCTCAACTGGATTTTTGGAGCGAGGAGGGGGCGGGCACGGAGGTTCAGGTGACCGTACCGGCATCAGTCGCTTACGCAAAGTCCCCCGAAGCCCGCGCATTCGGATTCTTCCACAAAAAGTCGAGCGTCTCATGGCGAGTGATGTCCGGGAAATTCGAATCCTGACGGTTGATGACCATGGTCTGCTGCGGAAGGGAATCCGCGTACTGATCAGCGCCGAACTCGACACGAGATTGGTAGCCCGGCGACAGCATGAGCGCAGAGGGACGCCACATTGGCGGCGAGCGATGTGGTCCGGACCCCTAGGAACGCCTTCTACGACCGGCTGAACCAGATTCTGGAAGAACGCAAGTTCCACGCCAAAGTCGAGCAGGTCTGCGAGAAGTATTACAGGAGGAGCCCGTATGACCGGCCGAGCATGGCGCCGGACGTGTACCTCCGGTGTCTGCTGATCGGCTACTTCGAAGGGCTGGATTCGGAGCGGGGAATCGCGTGGCGGACTGCGGATTCGCTGTCGTTACGCCAGTTTCTGGGCTAGGCGCTCGACGAGGCTACGGA
Organism: Bryobacterales bacterium; assembly: GCA_963763545.1. Lineage (GTDB taxonomy): Bacteria > Acidobacteriota > Terriglobia > Bryobacterales > Bryobacteraceae > PALSA-243. Next base: position 266,455 of record CAVXPE010000033.1, on the reverse strand, counting down.
GGATCATTCCACGATTTCGCGCACTCGCCGCCTGTTCTGGCTGGAGACGCACAAGGCCGTATTCCGCTGGGTACTGAAGATCTTGAGTGAGGAAGGGTTGGTCAGCGGACGGACCGTCTCGATGGACGCTACGCCGCTGGAAGCGAATGCGGCCATGAAGAGCATCGTGCGGCGGGATAACGGGCAGAGGCTACAACGAGTATTTGACGGAGCTGGCCCAAGCGGCGGGCCTGGAAAACCCGACGCGGGAACAGTTGGCGCGATTGGACCGGAAGCGGAAGAAGAAGGGATCGAACCGGGAATGGATGAGCCCCAGCGATCCGGATGCGCGCATCACGAAGATGAAAGATGGGCGCACGCATCTGGCACACAAAGCCGAGCACGCCGTGGATCTGACGACGGGAGCGCTGTTGGCGATGACGCTGCAAGCGGCCGATCAGGGAGATACCACCACCATTCACCAGACGCTGGAAGCCGCGCAGGCGGCGGCGCGCGAAGTCAACGAATAGGGAGTGGAAGGGGTGGTTGCGGACAAGGGATATCACAGTGGCCCTGTGCTCACGAAACTGCACGGACAGGAGGTCCGGAGTTACATTCCCGAGCCAGATCGAGGGCGGCGAAAGTGGCAGGGCGAAGGCAAGGCGGAAGCGCAGAAGCGGACGTACGAGAATCGGCGGCGTGTGCGCGGAGAGCGCAACAAGCGATTACAGAAACTGCGGAGCGAACTGACCGAGAGGAGCTTCGCGCATCTATACGAGACCGGTGGCATGAGGCGGGTCCACCTGCGAGGAAGGGACAACATTCTGAAGCGACTGCTGGTGCATGGAGCGGCCTTCAATCTTTCGCTGATTCGGCGGAAGACCTTGGGAGTCGGCAAGCCCAGGCGGTTACAGGGGCTCTGTTTAGAGCTTCCTACGCGATTTGCGCGCGTGTTTTATGGCTCTGGACGCAACTGTCGCCAGGAGAGGGGGAATCTAGCCACTTTGCGCCGCAAAGCGCATCATTCGGCGTTGCGGTCCGCTTTCGTCCGGCGTAATTCAAGTGACGCACCCTCGTCTCGTAGCTCTCGCGGCATGAAAAAGAGTGACTACTGCCACAGGCTGCTAGTACTACTGGGTCATCAAATATGCTCGATCCACTGAGCGTATTCTGAAGAGTTATGACGCCGAAACCGGCTGAAGCGAACGGTGTGAGTGAGATTTATGAACTTCCTCGTTATGTGGCGGCGCGTAAGCAATCGGTAGCAGCGACCTATGATGGACACGCCAGACTGCTTTGCCCTCATGTTGGAGGGCGAAAATCAGGCCGCTTGCATGTCTCCTGTTATCAGTTCGGAGGAAGTAGTAATAGTGTCGAGCCGCTGGCCCCAGCGGGTCGGGGTGTTTGGCCTTGCCTGGCGGTGGAGAAACTTAGCCGAGTCGAGTTGCGCACCGACGCGTGGCACACCGAGCCACGCTCCCCGAAGCGGACCTGCATTGATGAAGTCGATTTCGATACCAACGCTCAGCTCGGCGATGATCCGCAAAAGCGGCAGTGAGGCAATTGCCACAGCAACAGACGCGCGAGAGCCATGCGAATTGTTGCGATCGTGACGGTGGCGCCGAAAAATGGGGGCCATTATGGCATGGAGAAAGGGGCCAGTGACGTGGTTGCGCGATGGCCAACTGCCGGCGCAACGGCCCGAATGTGAAGGGGCGCCGTCTTCAGGCGGAATGGTTTTCCGAAGCTTTCGCCTTCTCGGCGCGGTAGGACTTGCCTTTGACCTTCAGGATGAGCGCTCCCTCGACCAGACGAGCAAGGAAGGCCATCGCCAGCGGACCGTCGGAGAGATAGTCTCCCCATTTATCGAAGTCCACATTGGTAACGACCGCCGTGGAGCGCTTCTGATTGCGCGAGGCGATGATCTTGTAAAGCAGGTGCGCCGCCTCGGGACATTCGGCGCGCTCGATCTTGTCGAACCCGAATTCGTCGATAATTAGCCAGTCTGGATTGGCATAGTAGCGCAGTCTCGCCGGAAGGGTCTTATCGGCAAGTGACGCAGTAAGATCGGCGAGTAACTGAGCTGAGGTTCGATACAGCACGCGATAGCCATGCACGCACGCTTTCTGTCCCAGCGCCTGAATGATGTGACTCTTCCCGATCCCGCTCCAACCCACCATCACCAGATTGGCCTTGCGACGGATGAAGTCGCCGGTGGCCAGTTCTTCTAACTGCACCCGGTCGAATGTTTTCGGATTGAAGCTCCAGTCGAAAGCCTCCATGGTTTTGTCCTCCGCAAAGCGGGCTTCCCGGATGCGGCGGGCCACGGCGCGTTCCCGCCGCGCGCCGGCTTCGGCGCCCAGCAGGCGATCGAGAAAGCTCAGGTGCGAGAAGCTTTCTTTCTCCGCCCGCGCAAGCAGTTCATCCAGGGCCGCGGCCTCGATGGAAATCCGCAGCGCCGCGAAGTGACTCAAGCAGCGGTCACGCAGTGGGGTCGTCTGATCCGTCGTCTTCGCCTTCATGGCTTCGATCGCCTTCCGTTGTTTCCTCCAGCAGCGCCTGATACGCGGCCGTGGGCCGAGCGTCCAATGGAATCTGGCGCAGCATCTCGTGGAGTTGTTCCCGCGCTTCGATCGTCAACGCCTCCATGGCCGAGCGCGGCTTGGCCTGCGCCGCCAGAATGCGCTCCACCGCCGACCACGAAAACGCGCGATAGCGTCCGGCCCGTTCCAGCGCTCGCGCCAGGTCCTCGCGTCGATACACGGTCAGCAGTCCCAGCACGCGCGCGGCCTCGTCCTTGCCGTTACGCCGGGCGCGCAGCAGTTCGTCGAAGAAGCGAACTCCTTCTGGTCCGAACTCGGCAAACCGCTGCTGGAGCAACTCGCGTTTTTGCAGATGATCGCGTCCAGGAGAATGCGCGGGCAGACTGCGCTTCTGTGCAGTGGTTCCCGAAGGATACAACTCATGCCGGGCGATCTCCTTCACGTCCGGGCCGTAAACAATGAGTTCCTTCTCTGTGACTCGGGCCGGCAGTAACTCACCGATGCGCTGCCAGGGCACAGAATAGAAGTTCTGCTGATAGGTGGCGAAAGCGAGAAAGCGGGTGTTATAGATGGGCTGGTCGCCGTCGTAACTCGTGACCACCGCTTTCATGTTGTCGTAGAGACAAGTCGCGGCCAATCCCTGGAAGTATTCGAAGGCGCGGGCATGTTCGCGTATGGTGGTCGTGAAATCCTGTGACTCCACGAAGCGCAGATACTGGCGGCGCGAGTAACTCAGCACATAACTGAACGCATGCACCCGCCGCCGGCCTTCGGCCGAGAAAGGAATGTCGTAGGGCGAATAATCCATCTGAGCCTGCACGCCAGGCCCGGTCTCAAACCGCTGTACCGGAGCTTTGGGCGCGCGCGGACGAATGGCGCGCAGATGTTCCTTCACGATGCCGTAGCGGCCCTCGAAGCCCAGCCGGCGCAGTTCTTCGTGCAGGCGGACGCCGGTAAGATCCGGGTAGCGTTCCAGCAACTGCGCGATCCGATCCCGATAAGGGTCCAGCAGGCGCGAGCGGCGCGGATGTTCGCTTTCCGTTTCTCCGGCCCGCTGCTCTTGGTGTTCTTTCAGCACGCGGTACACACTCTTGCGGTCGATTCCCAATTGCAGCGCGATCGCTCTCTGCGAAGCGCCGGCATAGCTTAGGCGGACGATCTCGTTGCGCGTGGCTTCCCTCATGCGGCCGTCTTCATCTCGCCCACCAGATCCAAACTCAGCGCTGCGACTGAGGCAACGTCGCGCGACAGCCTTTCAAAACGCGGCGCCAGAATCGCGCGATCTTCCGGCGTGAGTCCGGCGCGGCCATGATGCGCCAGCCATACTTCCATGCGGCCCAACACGTCGAGCAACAGTCCCACGCGCTTCCAGACATGATTCCCGGCTTCGCTCAGCCGTGGATCGCGCCCCGGTTGATTCACGCCTTTGGCCTGCGACAAAGCCTCGCGCGGATGCGTCAGGATGTACTGTTGCTGGCCGCGGTCGGAGCAGCCCAGCCACAGATCGACCACGCCTTTCACCTCCGCGCCCGAGAGCGCCTCGCGACGCATCGCATCGAGCACTTCGGCCTGGTTGCCCTGCGGCAACCGCACGACCTGCCGCGCCGTCGTGGGCGACAACAATCCCACGCGCAACTCATCGCGCGCCTTGGAACCGAGGCGCTCCAGCAGCGCCAGCCGGCGGCATACCCAACTCTTGTGTCGTCCCAAAAGCTCCGCCACTTCCACCTGGCTCATGCCGTCCTCGCGCACCAGGGCGTGAATGATCCACGCTTCTTCGAGTTCCCGTGTGCGGCCGCCGGCGCGATTGAGGCCGTAAATGGCGGCTTTCACCGTCCGCTCGTCGGCTTCCATTAGCCGGGCCGAAAGGACATCGATCTGCGCAAGATGGCGCGCCGCTCCGAGACGCTTGAATCCGTCGATCAGTTCGTAGCGCTCGTTGCGACGGCACACTACCACGGGAGATAACTGCCCGTAGCGTTCCAGCGATTTCGCCATGGCCCGTTCGGCTTCCGGCACGTGCAGGCGATAGCGCCCGTAATGTTCGCCGATTTCCTCCGGTTTGAGTGCGAGCAGATTCTCGCTGGCCCAGCGCAACACGCGCGTCGTTCCTTTCACTCGACAGGTCGAATGTAAGCTGCACCGTGGTTGCGGATCAATACGTCCGGCTTATCCGCGGCCGGAGCTTGAGTCAGATTCTCCATTGCCGTCGGACAGCGCGGCGCCAGCGCCGCTCGCGTTGCCAGACTCTTTCCATGGCCCGCCGGCACGCGCGCGAACAGAATCGCTGGTGAGGCGAGCGCCGCTGCCGGTCGAATCCCTCGTAGCAGCCAGGCCGGTCGCAACAGCGGTCGAAAAAACTTATGCGTGATTACCCTCGCGGCTTCCGGAACCGCTTCTTCCGGCGTTGCGGGTGGGCGATTTCTGACTCGCTGGCGATAACGCCGGCTCTGTCCGTTGCGCTTGTCTTTTCCTGCCGCCGTCGCTCGATAGCTCTGCTGGGCCTTCCAGCGCGACCATCGCCGAGCCTTTCGACGGCACTCGTCGCTGCAATAGCGCTGTCCGGCGCGCCGCGGACGGAATCGCCTCTTGCATCCCTTCAACAGACAGCAACGCGTCCGCGGGCGCCGGCCGGGCGGTTGGCCGGGCGCCCGATCTTCGGCCGGGAATGTAGAATCCTCGTCAGGGCCCACGGGAGGGTGTCTCCCGGAAGCTCATGCCCTGGAGGGGACCTCACTCCTCTCCGGGGCGCAGCAGGTTCCGGTTCAGCGCAGACTCACGAGTTTATCGCAGAGCAACCTTCCGCCGCCCCGTGCTTCTCGCTTTATCTCGCATGGCGAGCGCAGTCAGTCGCCCAGTGTAACCGTCAAAGGCTGCGGGCACCTCCGCTGCCATCCACCTGTGGCGCCCTGGCCCCTCATGGCCCTGCCATAATGGCCCCCTCGCCCGGCGCCACTAACAGCGATCGGGTGTGGATTATGTCGCTCCGGGCGTACGCGGCGACCCGCGTGGTCGGAAGTGCGGCGCTGGCCCGAGGGCGGCGAATCCAAGATGACCGGCACGGGCAGAGGGGGGAAAACGGTTCCCCTCGGCCACCAGGAACCCATAAGCTGCGATGCATAGCGTAGCGTGATGGTGGAACCCGCGCCAGTTACAGCCCTCAAAGTGTCCCAACCCCAACTCTTGTTTCAGTTCCTGATAGTCCCGTTCAATGATCCAGCGGTGTTTGGCCATTTTGACCAAAGCTTTGAGCTTGGTGTGAGCAGGCAGCGTCGATACCCAGTATTTGGTGGGTTCTTCCTCCCCTCGCGGCCATTCGATCAGCAACCATTCCTCCGCATGAGGTTCCGCTTTTTCATAGTCTCGATGAGCAGTACGTACGCGAATAGCGGCAAAGCGGGATTATAACTTGCGATCTGTGCCTTCACGCCAAGTGATTCCTTGAAGTCATGGGAGGGCAGGCTCATCGCCAATTGCTTCACCGAAACGTATTGATGGTCTGCGCTTCGCTTTAGTAGCCGCGGCGGTTGTCCCATTTTTCCACGAGACTTCGCCGGCAGTGGCTGCTTACCGGGTTCCCAGACCGTCATCGAGCTTTGCACGCCCACTGCATATTGCAGACCGAGTTCGGTAACTCCGTGGCGAAACTCGGTGTTGAGCCGTAAGCCGCGTCGGCCAAGACAACGCGACGGTCCATGTTGGCGCCGACAGCCGCGCGGATCTGATCCAGCGCGATCTCCGGCTGGGCCTGAAACTCAACCTCTTCGGGCACTTCCGCCTTTTCACGCCGCTCGCTATCCTCAGCCCATTCCTTAGGCAGATATAAACGATACGCAATCGGCGGACTCGAATTCCACGTCGCCCACCGACAGGCTCACCGCCACACGGCAGTTCTCCTGCTTACCCACCTGACCGCAGTATTGCCGCGCGACTCCGACCGAATGTTTGCCCTTCTTTGGAAATCCGGTGTCGTCTACGATCCAGGCCACCACCGGTCCTTGCTTCTGCATCGCTGGTAACACATCGCGCCGCACTTCATCGAGCAGTGTTTCGTCGCTCCAGGGCGCCTTCGCTACCAAATGGTGCAGGGACTGCCGTACCCGCTGAGCGTTCTTAGAATCCAGGCGGGCCGCCATTGGCTCAATGCTCTTACCCTCACCGGGTAACAACAATCCCTTGCAGTAGTTCATCAAAGGTGCGTGCCGGTCTTCATGCCCACAGCGTTCGCCACGCCCTCCATATATGCCGCGAAGCGTCTCTCTTGTGGGCTTGGCGCGGAGAGGCGTGATCCCACAAAACAATTCTACATCAGAATGTTTTATAACACAGTAGTATTAGATTAGCGCCGCCTTGACTTCCCGCCAATCGAGCTCTTTCAGTAACGCCATTAGCCTGGTTTTCGACATCTTGTTGTCGGTCGCACGCAGATGTTGCTCCGGCCAGTACAGATGTAGCTGCCATTATTCCGTGATTCGTTGGTTATGTCAAATGAAGTTTGCTCAGTGCCGGTATGATTGCGCGTCACGACTTGCGAGTAGGAGGCAGACTCGGCCTTAAACGGTCGCCGGATGGACAGTGGATCAAAATTCGTTGACGGGCGTATCGCCGGCGCCGGCTGGACCCCCAGCTCGCCGGATGGCAAAACGCTACGCAGCTATGGCGAGCTCCAGAAGAAGCAGCAGTCTCTGGATGATGGAAGGATTCGCTCATCCTTGGTGGGTGGACGAACTGCGGGAGATGCTGCCCTGGTAGCCAAGTCCTGGTTGAGGTCGTACTACGACCATGTAGTCGCCATCGCGGACTTTGGCTCGGGCATCTTCAATGTGCGAAAGCGTAGAGCCAATTCAGGCCCTCGCTGAGGCTGCGAAAAGCGCCGATCACCGGTCCGCCTCGCAGTTCGGAAAGTATTGCGGCCATGCTCGCCATCCCGAACACTACGTTGTCGTTTGTGACAACCGCAGTTGGTCCGAACTCTCGCTGTTTAGCCATCTGTTGCAACGTAGCGACAATCTTTTTGACCTCATCGCTGGTTAGATTGGTCGATGCGGCGGAGGCGTCGACGAGCTCTCGAGTGCCGACGAGATGCGCGGACCACTCGCCTTTTAGATGTGCGTGAATCTCTTCAAAAGAAACCACGCCTTCAGCGGTAGTGAATAGAATGTTCAATTTGGAATTGTATGTGAATCGAATTGGCATGGTCAAATCCTTCGCTGCGTGCAAGTTGAAGAACGAGCCGGAATCGAATGACGTACAGGTACAACGCCTGTCCGTACTTGGTCAATAGGATATCGCAGCCATTCGCGGAGGACGCCGACGCGGTGGCACTGATTAAGTGGCAATAGCCGCGCTGGACACCGAGAGCACGAAGATGGAAGGCTTTGTTCTTGATTTCAAGCTTATTCTTTGGCCGAGTGCTTCACGGTTGCCGCTCCCTTCAAGTTAGCTCCTCCAGGTTTACGAATCTCAGGTAGACGTGATGCCGCAATCCATTCGCGGCATTTATTTTTTGAGTTTGCCCCAAGGGTATCGGGAGCCCTTCATCTCATGGGCGATGCCGGAATCGTCACCATTCAGGCTCTCAACGGAATCGGTCCGTATACCGGATACAATGTTTTATCACGTCGCGACTATTGAGGCCGTCACTGGCGAAATCCTGCACGACGCATACCAAAGCACCGCGAGCTACATCTACGCGGCTTCAAAGACTATCGTCGCCCTAGCACCGCCACAAAACCTAAACGTAGTTGTCAAGTGAAACTACCTAGTCTAGGAGATAAGTGGTGAGACTATTGATGCCGAATCACGGTAGTGTGGAGGTGGAGTGGTCCCCAAACTTGAGACAGTAGTTAAGACTCATTTTTCATTAAATGGAGAATTGAGTCATGGGTTTTTCACGAAGGAAGTTCACCAAGGAGTTCAAACTGGCGGCGGTGCGTCGCCTGGAAACAGGGGCGTCGATGGCCGAGGTCGCCCGAGCCTGTGAAGTAAATCCCAACGTTTTGCATCGCTGGCGGTGGGAGTTCCGCGACGGCGTGGACCGCGCGTTCCCCGGACAGGGCAAGCGGAAACCCGAGGAAAGCCAGGTCGCTGAACTGGAGCGTAAAATCGGGCAGCAAACGCTGGAAATCGATTTTTTAAAGCGTGTCTTGCAGCAAGTCGAAGAAGCGCGGATGCTGCAAGCCATCGACCGAACCGCGCCCTCTACCAGCAGATCGAAAAGGAAACCGAACGGGAAAAGGCCATGACGATCCGGCACATGTGCGAGGCAGCCGACGTCAGCCGGGCCGGCTTCTACCGCTGCCACAACGTGCCGGCCGCCCCAGACCGAGACATCGATCTGCGTGACGAGATTCAAAAGATCGCCTTGGAGTTCCCCTATTATGGCCGGCGGCGGGTCGCCGCCGAGTTGAAGCGCCGCGGCTGGAAGGTGAACCACAAGCGGGTTCACCGAATCATGCGCGAGGACAACTTGCTGTGCCTGCGCCGGCGGAAGTTTGTCGTCACAACCGATTCCAACCACTCGCACCGGGTCTATCCGAATGTGGCGGCTGGCATAGAGACCACTGCCGTCAATCAACTCTGGGTAGCCGATATTACCTACATTCGGCTGGAGACGGAGTTTGTCTATTTGGCGGTGGTTCTGGACGCCTTCTCACGTCGCGTGGTGGGTTGGGCGCTGGACCGAACGCTGGAAGCGACATTGGTAATGACGGCATTGCGCTCGGCTTTGCAGAAGCGCCGGCCGGCGCCCGGCCTGGTGCATCATTCGGACCGGGGTGTGCAGTACGCTTGCGGTGGCTACACCGATCTACTAAAGGAACACGGGATCACCATCAGCATGAGCCGCAAAGGCAATCCTTATGACAATGCCGCCTGCGAGTCATTCATGAAGACGCTGAACATACGAAGAGGTGTACCGGCAGGAATACCGCGGAATGACGGAGGCACTGGCCTCCATCGGCGAATTTATCGATCGTACTTACAATCAGAAGTGGCTCCATTCGGCGCTGGGTTACCGGCCGCCTGAGGAGTTTGAACGGGGTCAAGCTAATGTTGCGTAAAACGAGAGGGCGCCCTCAAAAGCGTTTTTCAGGCATTGCGGAATCGGGGCATCCGCCGCCTGAGCGGGCTTGCCGACGAATTCGGCAATCCGAGTTCGCGACGCACGATAGCCTTGTGCGACCGCGCTGGTCTTATAGCGAGCGATTTCCGGTTGCAGACCTGGCGGCCAAATCCGCCATCAGTCGATACGATCGAGGATTCGGCCGGTATGTGCTTCAGCGCCTGGCGGATCCCCGCTGCGACATCCTCCGGTCGGTCGGCCTGAAGCGTGCGATGGCTGACGACGCCGATGCAGATCTTCTTGCTCAGTCCGCCTCCTCTACGCGAGGTCCGAGTTAAAAATTGAATTTGAAAGCGGTCCCACCGCCGAGGGGTCCGCCTTGGCCTGCGTAGCCGTAGAATGTTCGACCGCCATCCAGTATCGAGATGGCTGTGTCTGCGCCGTCGGCCTTACCGGAGGAAGAGCGGGGGATGATTTCGGCCCACGGCTGACCCAACGCGGCGAGCGCGATTTGGGGCACACCCGGCCAGGATGCCCGCGCTCTTACTGATTTGGCCGCCGGCGGGGGGCTTGCGCGTCTTCGATGAGCTTAGTAAATTCGGCCTTCGGCATTTTCAGCTTTTCCGGGTGCGCGTCTATCCACTTGGCCAGCGCGGCAAACTTCTGCGGGGTCCAGCCTCCCTCGAATTCTGCGCCATTTTTGCCTTCGCGATTTAGATCGAAATTGAATGCATCTTGCAAATTAGTGAATTCGGCCTTATCGATCGCCGCCGCCGCAAGCGCCGCGGGAATGAAGATTACGCCATCCCGCTTGGCCAAGACGACGTCTCCCGGCAGCACCACCGCGCGGCCAATCCGCACCGGGACGTTGATTCCGGTCAGTTGCATTTGCGCCCACGCCGAGGGGTCGTAGCCTCGAAACAGGCCGTTGAGATTCTCGATTTCACGGTTTTCCTCCGCGTCGCGAATGCCGGCGTCAAACACGAAACCCGAATGCGTGTGGGCCGCGATCCCGCTTCCGAGGTTCGAGCCGATGATCGTGCCCTCGACGATCTTTCCATACCCGTCCACAACCATCGTGTCGCCCATCCTAAGCTCGCTAATGACCCAACTGTTGGTCCCGCTCACCCGCCCTTCCGCTTTACCTTCGGCCGCCACCGCCGCGGCCATATCGGGCCGCCGCGGCATAAACTGGGCGGTGAGCGCGCGGCCCGCAAAAGGCTTGTCCGCATGTAGAGATTGCCAGCCGGCCTCAAACTGGTTCACATATCCCTGGCCACGCAGGTAATCCCAGACGTCTTCTATCGAAACGTCCAGAGCGCGCGTGAGCAAGTCGTCCGGCACCTTTGGACGGCCATCGGCGAACCGCTCGCCCTTCCAGTCCGATGTGTAAAACAGGATCTGTTCTTTGTTCGGCTTGATCTGGGCGAACGTAACGAACGATCCCCCAAACAAAAATGCGAGCACGATCGTCGAAATGGGCCTTCTCATCGGGTTCTCCTTCACTGCCAAATCACGTTCTGCCGGCGCGCTGGATCTCTTCCCAGCCGCCGTTCGCATTCCCAGTTCCTGGCGCGAACCATGCCCTGAGGGAGGCCGCTCATCGATCTCGACGGCCCGCCCGGCTTCTAGCTAACACAGAGATCTCTATCTTTGCGATTCGGGGCGCTCTGGAAGATCTCCTGGCGCAGTCATAAAAGCCGAATATTCCTGGATACCGAAATTGTAGCTCACCAAATCGACCGTCAAATTTGCCATGTGAGCTGAGCAACAGAAAAGACATTGCCCCTACAGCACCAAGCCCTTTTCATTCCAAAACATTCCCCGAGGATGGCGTTCTTGCGCGCGGGGAGAAACCCCTAGCCGCAATCATGCACTTCACGCCGGTGATCATTAACTTGTGCGTCGCGGCTTGGGCCATGCGTTAATACGGAGCGGCAATCGCCGGTGGTCGCTGCCTTAACGCGCTCGGACTTGCGCCGGCTCGGGACGCGTAGCAATCGCTCAGGCTAATACCGCGAGGACAGAAAGAATTCAAAGACCGACAAGGACAGCTCGCACCGCTCCGCCGGGCAGAGATCGGATCGGGTATATCCCGCTCCCAGTCGTCAAACTTCCGCACCTCCCGACGCCGTCGACGAAACTATGCTGGTAATGCCGCGCGGCTGGCGGATGGGCCGCATTTCGGGGCGCTGAATAGGGACAAACGATAGCGTCCCTGTAGGAGGAGAGAAAGGCAATGTGGAACGACAATGGAAAGATTGGCCGCCGAAGCCTGGTCAAGACATCGGCCGGAATCATGAGCGGAGCGCTTCTGTCGCGGGAGGCCGCGGCGGAACAAGAGGCACAGCAAAATGTCAACACAAACTCGAGCCCTTCGGCGCTGAAGATCACCGATCTGCGGATCGCCGTGGTGGTCAAGCCCGGACCCAGCCCGTGCACAATCGTCAGGATCGACACGAACCAGGGCGTATACGGACTAGGCGAAGTGCGAAACGGCGCGAGCCCAACCTACGCTCTATTCCTGAAGAGCCGGCTGCTGAACGAGAATCCGTTGAACATCACGTTTCTCTTTCCAGAAGATTAAGCAGTTCGGCGGCCACGGCCGGCAAGCCGGCGGCGCGGTGGCTGTCGAGGAAGCCCTCTGGGACATCGCGGGCAAAGTGTACAACGCGCCCATCTATCAGATGTTGTGTGGCAAGTTCCGCGACCGTGTCCGAATCTATGCCGACACAACGGAATCGGACGACCCCAAAGTGTATGCGCAACGGATGAAAGAGCGCAAAGAAGTCATGGGCTTGACTTGGCCGAAGATGGATCTCGGAATCGATTTTCTGGCGCGGACTCCGGGAACGGTGACCAGACCTGCCGAACAGACTCAGTGGGAAAGGCGCGTACTGCCGCATCCCTTTGTCGCGACGGAGATAACCGATCAAGGCATCGATATACTCTGCACATACGTTGCGGCCATACGCGAGGCCGTAGGCATGGAGATTCCTCTCTCCATGGATCACCTGGGACACCTGGGCGTAAACTCCATTATCCGCTTGGGGAAGGCTTATGAAAAGTTCAACCTCGCCTGGATGGAGGATGTAATCCCGTGGCAATACACCGAAATGCTGCAACATATCACGGCCGAAAGTCCCACGCCCATCCTGACCGGTGAGGATATTTATCTGAAGGAAGGCTTCATCAACTTATGCGAGAAGCATACCGTCAGTAAGATTCATCCAGATATCTCGACATCAGGCGGAATTCTGGAGACACACAAAATCGGCAATGCCGCGATGGAATTGGGCGTGCCCATGGCGATACATTACGCCGGCACTCCTGTGGGTGCGATGGCGAGCGTTCACTGCGCGGCTCCCACGGAAAACTTCCTGGCCTGCGAGAACCATTCGCTGGATGTCTCCTGGTGGGGCGACCTCGTGGAAAGCATCGAGAAACCGATCATCGACAGAGGCTGGATCAAGGTTCCCGACCGGCCAGGTCTGGGAATTACTCTAAACGAGGATGTTGTGCGGCAGCACCTTGCGCCCGGAACGGGCTATTTCGACCCGACGCCGCAATGGAACCAGGAACGCTCCGTCGATTGGCAGTGGAGTTAACCGGTGAGCACTGCCCGCACTGACAGGGCGGATCTGTTGCAAGTAGCGCGGGGCCTTCCTGGTAGGTGGTACGGTGAGCCGAAGCCGACCTGCCCATTCCGGGGCGACACTTCGCCGACGTCATTATCATGCTTTGCGTGCGGTGGCACTTGCGGTAGTCCTCGAGCTACCGCGATTTGGAGAAGATCATGGCGGAGCGCGGTTTAGCCGTGGATCACGTCACGATTTGGCGGTGGGGTCCAGCATTATGCGACCCCTGTTGAGTCAATTGGCTTCGCCGGGAACTCCGCCATCCGAATCGTTCCTGGCGGGTCGATGAAACCTACATTACGATTGCCGGCAGTAGGGCCTACCTCTACCGCGCCGTGGATTCCGCCGGCGAGACAAATCGACCACGCATCCGCCCAAAAGAGCTATCCTCTAGATCCGGTTTTTAAATTCTTCAAAGCCGTTGGCTATACCATGCAGAATCCTGGCGGCGCCAAAGGACGTGCGTTGGTACGAAACGTATCGGCCCTGGTGGGATGGGATTATTAAGGTTCTACGGCCCGGCAATTCATACTTTTGACATAAACCCTCGTCACTGATGATATCCGTCGGTATCATTCCGTTGCGCCTTGAGGACGCAGTATACAAGTGCGATTGCGATAGAGATCCGATGGTTCTTGTCATAGCTGCGTTACCCACCCCATCGCCTTCGCCTGCGCTCACGGTTTGCGCAGCCTTCGCGGGTACGAAGAGTGCTTTCGCGTTAGCGGCGAGTCGAGCCGGCGAGAGCTCAGGCTGGCAGGTCAGCGGAACGTGGACAATCCCGAACGCCGCCACCGGGGACGTCCCTAACGGGGTAAGCCAGACTTTCAGCGTCGCGGTCTCGGACCCTTGCGGAGCGACCGATATTGCTGCGATTTATCTATTGATCAACACCCAACTAACGGGAACCCGCATCCAAACTCCGCTGCTCATCATGCATGGCGAGCACGATCCGCAGGCGCCGCCGCAGGAATCGCAGGAGTTTGTTGCCGCACTGAAGCAGGAGGGCAAGACCTACGCTTACTTCACTTATCCGGGCGAAGGCCATGGCTTGACGCAACGGGAGCGCCGACTCGACGCCCGGCGAAGGGAACCGGCGATTCTGGAGGAGTATAGCGTGCGGTGAGGCGGGAAGGCATCGATGCCAGCCGGTCCTTCAAATTCACCTGAAAGGTAGTACACTGCTGCTGTGACGAGATGATTGTTCCGTGCAGGTTGATGCTCTTGCCGGCGATTTAAAATTATGAGATCTGCCCGTATCATCTCTGTGTTGCTTTGCCTCGCCGCTGCGGGCTTACGAGCCCAACAGAGCGATCCGGGCCAAGCTGTCCTGACAGTGCGCACAACATTGGTGCGGGTACCTGCCCTCGTGAAGACCAGGGAAGGACAGGTAATGCTTAAACTTACGGTTGACGACTTCGTCCTCACTGATGACGGCATACCACAGGCTCTTACACTCGATCAGGGTACGGATTTGGAGCCGCTGGCGTTGGCTATCGTCGTTGAGACTGGCGGCGCGGGAGCAAATCATCTCGTTGATTACCAACAACTGGATGCGATCCTCGACGCGCTAGTCGGCGGAGTAGAACATCGAGTTGCCGTCATTGGCTTCGACAGTAAACCGCATCTGCTGAGACCTTTTGAGGCTGGCACGGCCCATGCGTCACAGCAATTGGCGAGCCTCCGCGAAGGCGATTCAGGGGGAGCCATTTTGGATGGTGTGGCGTTCGCCATTGCGCAGTTAGGGGCACAGCCCGCCCGTTTTCGCCGCGCGATCCTGTTGCTCAGCGAAACGATAGACCATGGCAGCAAGACAACCCTCAGTGAAGCTTTGCGCTTCATCAGCGACACGAATACGACCATGTACAGTTTCGGTTTTTCTAGTACGCGCTCGGCAGTCTCCCATGAGGCGTCAAAGTTCAACTCTAGCGAGCAGGGCCCCGCCCACGGCTGCTTCAGTCGCAACGGAGCTGACGCCGAATACGAAGGCCACTATTCCAAACAAGTGCTTGACTGCATCAGCCAGCTTGCTCCTCCGCTTCGACTCGCCACAATGACTTTTCTTGCAGCACGCAATTCGCTACGGACCAATACTGCCGAAGCAATCGCACAGCTGACCGGAGGTGAGTTTTTTCATTTTCACGAGGAGAAGGATCTGAAGGCAGGTCTCATCGCGGTATCCAACGATGTGCCTAATTATTATGTGTTGAGTTTCCGCCCGGCTCCTCCTACGCCCGGCCTGCACGCGCTACATCTGGAGATCAAGGATCGTTCCCACTTGGTGATCAAGTCCCGAAGTGAGTATTGGATGGACAGCGATACTGGCCGATAGAACGAGCAAGCGCAGCGGAGCGATCGAGGCGCCAGGTGGCTTAGCTATGCCCAACGTCGCGCCGCCCGCAATTCGGGCGATCAGAAGCCCCCGAGAACGACGAATGCAGCTGCCCGATAGCTACCGATATTTACTCTGAATGCCACCGGCGTTCGCGATAGCCTTGTGGCAAGACGGGTGATGATTTCGGAGATGAAGGGTTCGCTGCCATGTTCAGAAACGGTGATCCTCTACCTGATGGTCTAAGCCGAAAGCTCAGAAGCGAGGTTCGCGTCGGATTGAATCGCGAACAGGAGGTTTTGGCGCCAATAAACGCGCGGAATCGCCGTTACCTATAGCTTGTGAACCATAAGCGTTATGCGAATCATCGTGGTGGGGGACGGGATCGGAGGGCTCACGTTACGGCGAATCGGAGTGGATGTCGAAGTATACGAGCAGGCGGCAAAACTCCGGGAAGTCGGCGCGGGGATCGGGCTCGCCGGGAATGCTCTGCGCGCGTTGGACATGTTGGGGCGGGCGGATGAACTTCTGTCGCAGACCGTCGCGGCGGCGCAAGGGGGACTGCGGCGGCCGAATTGCGAAGTCCTGGTTCGGATGGCGGGGGATGAACTCTCGCGGCGGATGGGAAGCGTGACGGTGGCGCATCGCGCCGAACTGCTCGCGATACTCGGCGGGCATGCCGATCAGGGGCGAGTACGCCCCGCACACCGCTGTGTGGCGGTGAATCAGGACTCCACCCGGAGTAACCGCGTGGTTCGAAAACGGCGAGACCGTTCGCGCAGTCTAGGTTGGCGACCGAGTGCTCCATTCTGTTTTGGAGTCAGGAATAATCGACCAGTTCTGGATGGTCGCCCGGCTTACCTCTGCGCCAGGTTCGCGCGACCTGGATTACGGCGCCAACAGAACGAGTCCGCCGGTCACCGACGTCGGAACTGACGGGAAGAACACCGCATCACCGCGAATCCGCAATAATTGGGGTGATAACGGAACTGGAATGAGCCGCAAGATCTACGCACATCGGCTGGACCCTGATTATCTCGGGAAGCATGTCTTCGCTCCCGAACAGCGCCAAAGGCACCAGCATCAATTTGAAGGTTTCCTAAAAATGCATACGCTGCTTGGCGACTGCATTTGCATCAGTGATCTTCAGCTGATGAGTCGAGCCTCTTGCTACGGCTGTTCGCCGACCGAAGGTTCCGGATCTTCATCGCGGCGCACTCCGATTTCCTGAGGCTGCGTGCCATACCCGCGGACCGTTTGGTGCTAGGTGGGAGCTTACGGGAGGGTGCCGCCTATATTCCCAACACCTTCGAGTTGCCCGAAACCATGAAGCACGTGGTGGGAATGTTTGTCACTGCCAAGAGTCAATCTGAAGCAGAGCGCCTCTTGGGAGGACCTTTGCGTAGTTTCATATCTCGTCCGCGCGCGAAAGCGAAATCCCCGGCATGAGCCGCTCGAAGGCGGATATCCATGGCGACCATCACGACGAAGCTGTCGTCGAATTCCCTGTGTAATCGTAACGCATAGATCCTGCCAGGTCACAGCGTTTACCAATCCCGCGGCTTCCAGCCTGTTCAACATGCTTCCTCTCGGAACCTCTCGTCGAAATCGACGGAGAGGAGTTACGACAGGGTTAAAATGCGGTTCCGACTCTGCCGCCAGGTGATCGCGACGCCGGCCACCACGCCCAGCAGCAGCCCGAACGCGATCCATTGCGGCACGACCGGCGTCATGGGCCGGAGCGGATCGCTCGGCGGGTCCAGAACCGTCGCGCCTCCTCCGCTCATTAAGCGGGCGATGAGATCCCGCGTCACTGCTTGAGCCTTATAGCGATCGGGATAAGTAAAGGAGATCGATGCGACCGGATGCGGCGACGGTATCGCGCCAGCGGACGGATACCGGATCGTCAGCCCCCGGCGCATACTTGCGACTAGCTCGGCCGGCGTCATTTTCCCTCGCTCATTCGGATAAAGATCGAAAGCCGGATTCTCGATTAACCGAAGCAGCGCCGCGTCGCTCACCAGCGACTGCGTGTCTCGCACGGAGTCCCCCCTCACCACCGCAGTGGAAACATACTCTTTGGGCAGGGCAAAGGCGATTCCGAGTCCGACCAAGGCACCCACGCCTCCCGCAGCCGCGACAACCGGCCATCGTCGTACGCCAACGGCGAGCAGCCCCACGAAAAGGCCTAGGAGTATGCCAACCGCGATCCACGTCGCAATGTTCGGCGACGTTGGCCGTTCAGGTAAGCTCGGCGGATCCAACACTTCCATCGGCCCGGCGCCCAACGCGCCGCGACCGGCCGCAACGGCGGCTTCGAAGTTTCTGTCCATAAATTGCGACACCAATACCTGAGCAACCTGATTCGCCTGGGCCGGGCTGCTCCCAAAGAACGAGATCTTGAAGACGCCGGGAAGGTCTGAAGCGAGGGACAGCTTAATATCGCGGGCCCGCATGTCTTGGACAATGTCTTCGATAGGTCTCTGCGCACGGTCGGCCTTATAGAGACCGTGCGTTGTAATGATCCTCGACAGAGCGGTCCGGCTCAACACCTCCTGTTTGATGTTGCCCAGCCGCTCGCGCGCAACCGAATCGTCCCCATTGAACCGCAACACCGCGGTCGAGACATATACCTTTGGCATCCTCCAACTTACTAGTCCCGCGACCGCCGCCCCAATCAGCCCACACGCCGCCATGAACTTCCAAATGCTTCCCGATCTCATCCGCATCGCCAATGCTCCTCTTAGGACGTCCGCCATCGCAACCCAGCCCGCGCCCGATTCTTCCAGCAGCGCGCCGAACTCCGTCCCATAGCGGCGCCGCCAACGGGACGGATAAAGCCGCGCGGCCCACTCCATCGCGCTCCGCCTCATGCGTGTTTGAGTCTCCGATGGGCGGCCTTCAACACCTGGTCGAGATTGCTCACCTGCTCTTCGAGATGCTTGCGGCCGAGCGCAGTGATGGTGTACGGTTGCCGCCGGTCGTCAGACGCAACCGCGCGGATCCATCCCCGCTCATCCATGCGCGTGATCGCGCCGTAAAGCGTTCCCGGACCCAATCGGACGCCGGCGAAGCGCTCGATATCCTCCATCATGGCGTAGCCGTGCTTATCGCCATCCGCCAGGCTGGCCAGCACAAGGAGCGTGGGGTCGGTCATCGTTTATCTCCGGATCAATTCTCGGTGGGCCTTTCGACGCGATCGATGACCAGAATTTCCACTGGTCAGCGCTCCGATTCGAGCTTCAGCCCGAGCCGCTCCTGCAACGCCGTAAACAGGGATGGCGCAGCATCGCCTGTCGGCGGAGCGCCTTGCGCCATTTCCGGAAGATACTCCATCTTGGCGTCGAAGGTTCCGGTGAAACCGGTCTTATCGACGATCGTGCGGCCGGTTACGTTGCTCAGCCATCGGATGAAGTCGGCCATTGAAATCCCCATCGCGTCCAGCGTCGAGTTCGGGCCGCTTCTTCCTCCGCGGATATTGCCGCAAAACCGAATCGGCGGCTGGCCGGGCGCGGGCGGCGATGGGCTATTCTTTTCGTCGTACTGGACGCAATCGGCGGGCGCTAACTTTCCGCTCTTCGCCACCGTCAAAGCATAGATTGGCATGTCCTTGGTCTCGCGATGAAAGCGCAGTTGGAATCGATCCTCGAGCAGAACCTGCAGCATCAGCATCATCTTCGCGAAGCGGTCCTTCGGCGCCCCTTCACCGGATGTCTTCGCCGTTATCGTATATCCATCCGAATTGATCCACGACGGACCTCCGGAAATCTGGAACCCTTTCACCCCATACGCCTGCGACATCAGCATTTTGAACGGCGTATTTTCGGTGTTGAACATTCCCGGTCCCCGGCTGCCGAACATGACGTTCGGGCCGCCCGCGCCGGGTTTGATCGACGCCACCTCGAATTGCGGGCGCGTATCCTGCGCGCTTATAATCCCTGCCATCGCCAATAGCCCTGCCGCGCGCAAAAGTATTTCGCTCATGGCTTACTACGTCTAACGGAATATCGTACGCCGTAATAAGCGAGCTGTCAAGCTGCGCGCCCGATTAAGGAGGGCAGCCACGGCAGCCACTCTTGTTAAAGCCCATTCCGCAACCGAATTGTCATCAAAGCGTAACCGCAAGCCTGATATCCATTCTATAGTCAATCCAAAAGGAGGTTCAAGCCCAATGACTCGCAAAGCCATCGCTCTGTCTACGCTCTTCCTTGCCGCTATCCCTTTGATTCTCAATGGTCAACAAACGCTGGGGGGAATCAGTGGGACAGTGACCGACGCCTCCGGGTCGGCCGTTCCCGGAGCAGCCGTTTTAGTTAAGGATGTTGACACGAATCTGCAAATAAAGGCCACCGCCGCAAACAACGGTACGTATGAGGTTCTCAACCTTCCCGTTGGGAACTACAGCGTAAGCTTTTCCAAAGACGGTTTCAAAACCGAAGCGCACACGGCGATCATTGTTCAGGGCAACAGGACGACCACCGTCAATGGACGCCTCGAAGTCGGCACGGTAGCGACCTCGGTGGAAGTGACGGGCACGCCGCTGCTTAATGCCACTGACACCACCAGCGGCTACATCCTCGATTCGCAGGCGATCAACAACACGCCGCTTGGCACCGGCAGTTTCACCCAGCTTGCCATCTTGAGCCCTGGATTGAGCGCGGATTTCATGAGCACATCGGGTTCGAATGCGGGCTTCGGCAATCAGGCGATCTGGGCCAACGGACAGCGCGACAGCAGCAACAGCTTCTCGGTAAATGGCGTCACCGCGGATAACATCTTTAACGGCAAATCCACCAGCCAGGTGGAATCGTCGCGCTATACCCTGAATACGGGCCAGACCAGCGCAGCGGGCGGCGACACGCAAACCAATACTTCAGCCTACGATTCGGTCGGACAAGGCTTGGCCACTCCTCCAGCCGAAACGCTGCAGGAGCTGCGGGTGAACGCGGCCATGTACGACGCCTCGCAAGGCTCGAAATCGGGCGCGCATATCGACGCCACCACGCGCTCGGGCACCAATCAGCTTCACGGCGGAGTTTACGAATACCTCCAGAACACGATGTTCAATGCCGCCGAATTCTTCCGCAACGCCAGCACCGCCATCTCCGCGCACGACAAGGTTTCCGCGCTGCACTATAACCGGCCGGGCGCGACCATCGGTGGACCCATCCTCAAGAACAAACTCTTCTTCTTCGCCGCCTATCAGAACATTCAGGACTACGACGCCTTGAACGGCAGCAAGACGGCCACCGTTCCCCTGCATCTGACCGACGACCGGAGTCCCGCAGGGCTTGGTGAACATGCTGCAGGCGGATTTCGGTACGACCATCACGCCCAGCCAGATCAATCCCGCGGCGCTGGCGCTCTTTCAGGCCAAAGTGGGCGGTCAATACCTCATTCCCACGCCGCAGATCACCAACGTAGCCACCGCCGCCCAGCTAGGATATGACGTGTATCTGCAGGCGCCCGCGAGTTTCACGGCGCAGCAGGGGATTCTCGATCTCGACTACCTGATCAACAGCAAAGACCGGCTATCGCAAAAGTACATCTATCAAACCGCTCCTTCGAGTCGCGCCCTTCGGCGGTGGCTCCACGCTAGGCTTTCCCGAAGGCAGTTAGCGCCGGCACGCAGACCGGTTCGCTGGACAATACGGTAATCCTGGGCCCGACCCTGACTTGGGAACAGCGCGGCGGCGTCAACCGCCAGTACGATTACTCCGCCACCAGCCAGGAAATCTCCGCCAGCGATCTCGGGATCAATGCCTTCGGCACGAATCAATTTCCGGCGCTGAGCATCTCTTCCTTTACCTGCGGCGCCGCAACTGCCGGCTCTGCCGTGTAACTCCTTCGCGAAAGGCTTCAGCGTCGGACCGAGCGGTAACTTCGCCAACACCGGCTTCTATCAGAACATGGCTTCGGGCTCCACTACCTTGAACTGGCTCAAGGGACGCCACACTATCACCGCCGGCATGAACTATGAGTATTTCCAGCTCAACATTGTGAATAACACCAACGACACGCCGACGGTGACGTTTCCGACACTGACGGCGCTACTGAGCGGCAACATTACCGCGTCGAGCACCAATGTCTTTCTCGGCCAGACGAACCGCTACTTTCGCCTGAACCAAGTAGGCGCGTACTTGCAGGACAACATCCGCGTGACTGCCCAACCTTACTTTGAATCTGGGCGTTCGTTACGATTACGATGGACCGCTGACCGAAAAGTACGGCCGCCTCGCGAATTTCCATCCGGATGCCTACCAATACAACTCGGCCACGGACACCATCACCAATACCGGGCCTGGTGGTGGCCGGCAATAACCCGACCATCGGAACCAGCGGCGTGAACGATTCGACGCTCAACGGCCGGCAATGGGGCGTTGGGCCGCGCATCGGCATCGTGTGGAGCCCGCCCATGCTGAAGAACGTCGTAGTCCGCGCTGGCTATGGCATCTTCTACGACCGCGGCGAATACTTCTCTGAGCTTTCCCCCAGCGCCGGCGCCGGTGTCAATGGACCGTTCGGCGTCACCGTGGCCGCGCCCTTCGTGCAGAAGGTCAGCAGCGACCTCGCAAGGAACCCTTTCGCAGCCGTTCCTCGGCTCCGACCGTTCCCCCCGATGTTACTAACCAGACTCTGTTCGCCGGATTAGTGCCCAACAAAGCGGCGGTATCCAAAGGCTCGACCACCTATACCTTTGCCGGATACGATCCGGCCAACGTTCTGCCCTATACCGAAAACTGGAGTTTCGACGTGCAGTGGCAGCCGGTGAACAGCATGCAGATCACCGTCGGCTATGTGGGCAACCACGGGCAGCACGAAATCCTGCCGATTCCGTTCAACCAGCCGAATATCGCAACCGCCTCCAACCCCATCAACGGCGAAACCACCTCGTACGGATTCAATGTGCTTCCCTGGAGAACCTGAAGACTTATGACGGCGGCAACACCGATCTGCGCGTGCCCTATCTAGGCTTCAACAATAACTCCGCGTTCTATGAAGCCGAGGGCGTATCGAACTATAACGCGCTGCAGTTTGGCGTACGCAAGCGGCTAAGCAAAGGTCTGCAATTCACTGGATCGTACACCTGGTCGCACACGCTCGATATGCAGAGCGGACTTGGGCTGTTCTTCAACGGCAACGATCCGTTTAACTTGCATAACTCCTACGGAACCTCAAGCTACGACCGCACGCACGTATGGACCTTCCAATACCACTACGACCTGCCGAACGCCGCTCGCGAAACCTCGGCGCTGGGCAAGGCGATCGACGGATGGGCGCTCAACGGCATTACGGTTTTGCAAAGCGGCCAGCCCTACGATGGGTACGATTTCTCGGGCGCGGTCGGCGGCATTTACTACGCCAACTTCGTCGAGATCCTCGACCCTGTAATGCCGATCAAGCCCGGCATTACCGCAAAGCAAGTGGAGCTACAGGGCACTACGGGGATCGATCCCAACAAACCCCTGTTAAACTCGGCCGATTTCTACGTTCCCCAGATTCCCGCCGGCACAATGGGTGTTCCGGTTGGCGACAACCTCGAAACGAGTTTCGGCGCCACCGGCCGCAATATCTTCCGCGGACCGTTCCAGGAACGCTTCGACATTTCAGCAGTGAAGGTGACCAAGATCGGCGAGCGCGTGATCGTGAAGTTCCAAGCGGACGCTCTCAACGTCTTCAACCATCCCAGCTTCGACGTGCCGGTCAACAACATCAGCCAGTACAGCGTGACCAATGGCGTGCCGTCGGTACGGACGCCCCCGGCGACATTCGGCTTAATTCAACACACGCTGGGTGGGCCGAGAACGATGCAGTTCGGGGTACATATTAACTTCTAACCGGCGGCGCGGCTAGGATAACCCGAACGCGTGACGGATCTTGTCCAGGAAGGCCGCAACCTTCACGCGCGGGTCGCCCCCGCCCAGCGCTTCAAAAGGCACGTACCCGCGATAGCCCGAACGGTCGATGATCGCCTTGATCTTCGCCAAATCCGTCGGCTCGTCTTTGCCGTCGCGCCCGACGTTCTCCTTGATCTGCCATGACACCGCGTAGGGAACCAGTTTCTCGATCTCCGCATATGGATCGCCCGAGCGCGGGCTGCCGATATCCAGAATGCACCCGAACCAATCCGAATCCACCGCGTCGATCACGCGAATGGTCTCCGTGGCAGTCTTGAGAAAATCGTTATGCTGCTGGATTGCTACGACCACTCCGTGCTCTTTGCCGAACGCAGCGCACTCTTTGAAGTCGGCCGCCATCCAGGCCATCGCTTCGTCGAAGCTGTGTCCCGCCGGCCGTTCCCTGCCGGAAAACACGCGAATTACCGGCGCGCCAAGCTTGCTCGCCACCACGATCCAGTCCTTCACCATCTGCACGTCGTTGCGCCGCGCGGCTGCGTCGGCCACGGCGAAGTCGTTGCGCACGCCCGTGCCGCTGATCGCGACGCCATTCACGAAGGCGGTTCGCTTCAGGTCGTAGATGTAGTCGTCGGGCGGCGCTTTGGGGTAGCCGGGGAAGTAATATCCCGTGGTGTCCAGGGCATCCACGTTGTGTTGTGCGCAGAAATGAACCGCGTCCGCAAGCGTCATGCTGCCGTCGCGGAGGGCTTTGTCGAAGGAGTAGGCGTTCAAGCCAAGTTTGAGCTTCACGCCAGGATCGCGCGTGACGCGCGCGGGAGTGGCGGATCCTAGCCTGGGAATTGCGGCCGCCGCGGCCAGCCCGGCGTACCGCGTCATAAAGCCGCGGCGATCTAGCGAAGGAGTGTTGCTCGTCTTCGACATACAGAGCTCCTTTATGTCAGCGCGTTCTTGCAATACGCAACGCACTTAGTAAGTTCCGTCATCAGGTCCGAGCCCGGCGGAGTCGGGTGCTCCATCTCGATGACGCCGGGGAATGCCCACTTCTCCTTCTGCATCAGCCGCAGTGTTTCCATGATGGGCGTGTCGCCCTCGCCCCACGGCACGTTGGGGCCGTTATGCATCTTCCGGTCCTTCAGGTGAATGTGGGTGACGCGGTCGTGATACTTCTGCAGGAAAGGAATCGGCGAAGTGGTGTTGCCGGCGGTGAAGTGGCCGATATCCAGGTTGATGCCGTTGTATTTCGAATAGGTCATCGCGGTCTCCCAGCTCTCGGGCCGCCCGAAAGCCTCGGGGCTGGTGATGTCGGTGTGGCCGTGATAGCCGATCATCATCTTGTGCTTTTCGCCGAACTCGCCCAGCCGCTTGGTGTGGCTCAACGGAATCTCGCAGGAGATGGCGTTCGCGCCCGCGGTCTTGGCGAGGCCGAACATGTAGTCGATCTCTTCGTCGGTGAAGGTATCGATGGCGTCCACCTTCACGATCTGGATCTTGACGCCCGCGTCCTCGTACTTCTTTCGGAAGGCTCGGACGCTATCCATGGATGCAGCCAGGCGCCACTTGCGCAGCTCTTCGGCATTGGCCTTGCGCGCCGCGATCTGTTCTGGCGTGGGGGGCGGCGGACGCCCTTCTCGGCTTTCGGCGCGCCGCATCGCTCTTCGGCTGCGCGGGCGGGCGGACGGCGGGATACGCCACCAAGTTGGCAGGCGCTCCCATGAATTGCTCGATAGGCTGCGCGCGCAGTTCCACCGAACTGAGATTGAGCTTCACCATCGCGCCGAGACATTCGTCGCCGCTATTGAACGCGCCGTGGAAGGTGTAGGGCGCGTTGATGCCGATCTGCACGCCGCCGAATTTGGAATCCGTCTTCGCCAAAAGGCGGGATGCGGGCAGGGCCGCCAGCGCTACTTTACCGAAGTCGCGTCTGCTGAGACTCATGGATGTTCCTTTCACAGGGAGAGCAATCAAAACGTATCGGATTGCGCGGCGGCTGTCAATCTCTTAAAAGGCCGGTGCGAACCCTACGCTCTTCCACAACTCCGCCGGATCGTACATGCAGCCCCTTCGTCACCACGCGGCTCACCTTGCGCAGATCCGAGAAACGCTCCAGCGGATTGCCTTGCACCAAAATCAGATCGGCACGCTTGCCGACCTCCACCGTGCCAACTTCGCCATCCATCCGCATGACTTTCGCAGCCCCGCTCGTGGCAAGTTGAATCACCTGCATCGGCGTCAATCCCGCCTGTACATAAAGCTCGAGCTCGCGATGCAGGCTGTGGCCGGGTACGGCTTTATCGGTGCCGGCCACGATGGGAATCCCCGCGGCATAGAGCGCGCGCAGCACCGCGAACTGATCGTTCAGCCGCCCGGTCTGCGGCGCATTCGCCGCCGGAGTTCCGGCCGTGCCGATCACCGAAGTCAACGTCCACGGCGCCTTGGCGAAGCCGGGTTCGAAGCTGGCGATCTCCACATTCATCGGACGCCCCAGCAGTTCGCCCCACGCCATCGTCGGATCGACCACGGTGTGGTGGTCCTTGAAAAACTGAATCACCCGCTCGCGCCCATCGCCGGCGCGGCGAACCTCCTGGTAGACAGGCCCGAAATGGTTGATCTGATCCATCCCCGCCTCCACGCCCTGGATCGCCGTCATGCCTTCAGGCACGTGGCCGGTGACCGTCATCCCTTGCCGGTGCGCTTCCGCTGCGATGGCCGCCAGCACATCCGGCTGGATGCGGCTGTAGATCTTCATCTGCGCGAACCCCGCCGCTTTGTATCGCGCCACCTGCGCGCGCCCCTGCTCAGGCGTATCGGCCCAGTTCACGCCGAACGTGCCGGTTCCGCTGCGATCCACCAGACCCGCCAGCACGAGGCGCGGACCGAGTCCGCGTCCGCTCTCGATCAGATCGCGAACTGCCGTGATGAATTCGAATTCGCCGCCGCAGTCGCGCGCCGAAGTCACGCCCGCCGCGAGATATGCCGGACCCCATTCCACCTGCGCGAAATGCGCGTGCATCTCCCACAGTCCGGGCAGCAAGGTCGCGCCGCGGCCGTCGACAACCTGCATTCCCTTCGGTACAGCGACCTGTGCGCGCGGTCCGGCCGCGGCGATCTTCCCATCGCGCACAACCACCACTGCATTGGGAACGGGCGCGCCGCCGGTCCCATCGATAAGCGTCGCGCCCGCGATCGCAAACTCGCCCTGCATCAGCGGATGCATCCGCGCGTTCTCGGCCGAAAGCTCCTTCATGCGATCGGCCACCGCGCTGCGAATCAATTGCGGAAAGGCGTCGCGGTATTCGGCGCGAACGGCCTCAAGCGGCAGCCCGCCGGCATAGCTGACCCCGCCCGCAAGTTCCCCGCGGTCGTTCAGCCAGATCGTCTCCCGGCCCCAGACCACGTTGCCCACCGAATAGCGAGTGAGGTGGACCGGCTGGCTGGCGACTGTGATCGTCTCCTGTCCCGACACCTCGATCCGCGCCTCGGTTCCCGGCGCTTCAGCGGGAAACTGCGGCAACTGCGCGGGCTTGCCGTGGCTTGCCCAATAACGCAACATCATCATCTGCACCGAGAAGGGCGCGTAGCCCTCGATGGCGAAATAGCAGTCCGGGAGTGTGGCTTGCCGTGTCTTTTCGCCCTCTCGCACGGTAGCGGTGCGGCCATCGGCGTTAACCTCGACCGCCGCATCGACGCTGAACGGCCGGTAGCTCTTGCCCTTGGCCTCGAATTGGAGCGGGCGTAAATCGGGCTTCATACGAAGCGTGGCGGCGAGCGGCACGCGCGATCCGCGCTCGGTGTATTCGAAGGAAGCGTGCAGCACGAGCGATCCGTCTGCCTCCGAGGTCACTGATACGTCTCTTCGCCGACCGGAAGCTGCAGGAAATGGAGAATCGAGCGTGCCGCGTTCGTCCGCGGCAAGCAGGGCAGGAGTGCAAGCAGCAATGCGCGGCTAATTTGTCCGCATGGTCAATTCGCCGTAGGTATTCTCTCGGCGCGATCGACGACCAGCACTTCAACTGGCGCTCGCTGTGTTTCCAGTTTCAGCCCGAGTTCGTCTCGCAAAGCGCGCTGCCAGCGTGTGAAGCCATCCCCGCCGGTGTCGTCGGGCCGTAGATTTACGCTGATATCGTAATTTCCTTCAAGGCCGGTCTTATCGATGACCGGCACGGGAGCGCCGCTCGCGATCGCGGGCGCGTGGGGTCGTCCACGGTTGGGATGCTCAGTCCGATCGAGATCAAGTTGGCGAATTGGCGCATGTCCCCGTGAAAATTCTGCGGGCTTGTGGTAGGGCGGAGTTCGCCAATGGCCGGATGCAGCTTCGGACCGCCTTTATCCACCGAGAGCGCATAGACCCGCATCTCCTTGGTATCTCGATGAATGTCGAGATGGAATCGCTCGGCCAAGAGCGCGACGAGCATGGATCGCAGTTGGTCTTTCGTCGCCGTGGCGCCGGGGCGCGCGTCGAGGTCGAACTCGTCCAGGTCGAGCCAGCCCGGTCCGCCGGTAACTTGGAACGGCTGCACGTGGTATGCCTCGACGATGAGGCTCTTCAAGCTCACGTTCCTCGCGCTAACGCGGTTGGGCCCGAGAACGACTGAGCCACGGTAGTCTTTGCCCACGGTGCGAGGGCTGGCCTTGACGGATGCGACTTCGAACGATTGAGCGAATGCGGTGGACGCGAGGAGCCCAAGGGTGAGCACAATGCGCATTCGACCAGACTACCGCTTTCGGAAGGGCGGCGGGGGCCCGAAGCCGGGTCCGCGTCCACCGGGACCGCCGGGGCCGCCGCCTTCGGATTTCCCGATACCGCCGGTGAGTTTGCCGTCGTCGCCCTCTTGCACCGTCCGGTTGAAGATCACGTCGAAATTCGCCGCCAACTCGCCCAGTTTCGAGCCGGGGATCGGTTTGAAATCCGTCAGCACCGTTTCGCGGGCGCGTTCATCGCGGATCTCGCGGAAGACGCCGTCTCTCAAATTGGCCTCATGTCCGCGGATCAGCACTTGCGTGGTCAGCAGGCGATGCCCGTTCTTGCTAATGGCGACATGGATGTGCGGCGCGCGGCCCATTCCTCCGAGCGTGTAGGGCACGGGTTTGATGGTGCGGAAGTAATAGCGGCCGTCGATGCCGGTGAGGAACCTGCCATAACCCTGAAAGTTGGAATCGTATCCGCCGGGGTTGCGGCCCCGCGAATGGATGTACGACGCGCGGCTATCGACCTGCCAGATCTCGACGAAAGCACTGCCGACCGGTTCGCCAGCGGCGCTCAGCACGCGTCCCGAAAGATGCGTGATCTCGCCCACGGCGGGGGTGATGGCATCGTTGACGATCAACAGATCGTTGTCGGTATCGAGCGGCATCTTGTCGGGATAGTAAGGTCCCTCGGTGAGCCGCGCGGTGGGCGTGAGCGCTTCGGCGAAAGCGCCCTTAGCGGAAAAGGCGGCGGCCGTGGCGGTCAGGCCGCGTATCAGCCCGCGGCGGCTGTGCGGTCGATCTGTCAGGTTGCTCATATCCGAAGAGACGCCTGCCACAAGCTAGAAGGCACGCCTGCGGAGGTAAAGAAGTGTTAAAGTTACGGGCTCGATACACCTCCCGCATGGTGGTTGTTTAAATGCTGTAAATGCAGGGGTTGACTTGCGAATGTAATCGCCTAAGGTGTATAATAGAATGCATGATTATCTCCATGCGCCCCCACGCCTCCCGCGCCGAAATCGACCACGTTTGCGAGCGGATTCGCGATTTCGGTTATCGCGTCCATTCCATCGAAGGCGAGGAGCGGGTGGTGATTGGCGTAGTCGGGGTGGGAGATGTCACCGCTTGTCTGGAATCGCTCGAGGCAACGCCGGGGGTCGAGAGCGCGGTGCGTATTTCGGCGCCGTACAAGTTCGTCAGCAAAGAGTTCAAGAAGGAGCGCTCGGCGATCCGAGTGAACGGCATCGAGATCGGCGGCGATGAGTTCATCGTGATGGCCGGGCCGTGTTCGGTGGAAAGCGAGCGGCAGATTATGGAGACTGCCGAAGGCGTGGCTGCGGCCGGGGCGAAGGTACTGCGCGGGGGAGCGTTCAAGCCGCGCACGTCGCCCTTACGATTTCCAGGGCATGGAGGAAGAGGGGCTGAAGCTGCTACGCAAGGCGCGCGAGGCGACCGGGCTCGCGATCGTGACCGAAGTGATGAGTGACCGCGACGTAGATCTGATCGCGGAGTATGCCGATTGTATGCAAGTGGGCGCCCGCAACATGCAGAACTTCGCGCTGCTGAAATCGCTGGGCGGTTGCGGGCGGCCTGTGCTCTTGAAGCGGGGGATGAGTTCGACCATCAAAGAGCTGCTGATGTCGGCGGAATACATCGTCGCGCATGGCAATCCGAATGTGATTCTGTGCGAGCGGGGCATTCGCACGTTCGAAACGGCCACGCGCAATACGTGCGATATCGCGGCGGTCCCGGTGCTGAATGAGCTGACGCATCTTGCCCGTGATTCTCGACCCGAGCCATGCCACGGGAAAACGCAGCCTGGTGCCGGCCCTGGCGCGCGCGGGTGTGGCGATCGGGGCGGATGGGCTGATTGTCGAGGTTCATCCGTGCCCGGAGAAAGCGGTGAGCGACGGCGCGCAATCGCTGACGATGGAAGGTTTCCGCGAGACGATGCGGGAATTGCGGCCGTATATTGAGTTGTGGCGGGAATCGCGCGTGAGCGAAGCCGCAGTGGCCTGAAGCGTGTGACAATCGATTGGTGGGCGGAAAACTCAGAGCTTGGATACTGTTGGCGGCGATGGTCGCGCTTTGCGGCGGCGCGCTTTTCGCGCTGATCTTCTACCGCGCTCGCCCCCTCACCCCAGCCGCGTTGCTGAAGCGGCTGCCGGCGAAGGATTCGCTGGTGCTGGCAATCGATTTTGCGTCGCTCCGGCACGCGGGCGTGCTGCAGTTTTTCGACGCCTCGAAGATGGGGCGGGAACCGGATTACGAAAAGTTCGTCGAGGAGACGCAATTCAATTACACGCAAAGACCTGGACTACGCGGTGGCCGCATTCGGTCCCTATGGCAAGTTCATTTTGGCGAGAGGCCGCTTCGATTGGAAGGCATTGCGCGCGTATGCCATACAGCAGGGCGGCCAATGCTATAACTCGCTCTGCCGGATGCCGGGCAGCGCGCCGGACCGGCACATCTCTTTCATGTCCATCCAGACGCACTTAATAGCGCTAGCGGTGTCCGCCGAGGACGATGCCGCGCTGCTGATGCAATCGTCGGAAGCGCCGATCGGCGCCGTGAGCCTTCCGGCGCCGGATGCGGCCGTTTGGATGTATTTGCCGCCTGCGATCTTGAAATCGCCGGGCCAACTTCCGGAGGGCACGGTGCTTTTTGCGCGAAGCGTGAATGAGGCGAGCAACGTTACGCTGGGCTTCGCGCCCGAGGACGGCCACATCGCCGCCCGGCTCAACGTGCTTTGCAAGAGCGATCAGGACGCGCTAGTTACAACGGCCGAACTGACGAAGGTGACTGAAGTGCTGCGTAGCGTAATCGCACACGCCGGCCAGCACGCAAATCCGGCCGATTGGAGCGGCGTACTCTCGTCGGGCACGTTCGAAAATAAAGGCCCGCACGTCCTTGGTTACTGGCCCATCGAACAGGCGTTCGTGCAAAACATGCTTGGCGCTCAGTAGGCGCTCAATTCATTCCGCACATGCCGGGATTGGAGCAACGTCCGCTAGGGCAGACAGGCATCTCCGCGGATTTCGAGCCTCCACCAGCGTGCGCGGCAAAGGTGGACAGCACCTGCGCGAGATTGCTGTGACCGCAGGACGGGCATTCGGGTTGGGCGTCGCGGCGGACTAACTTTTCGAATTGATTACCGCAATCCTGGCAGCGATATTCGTAGATCGGCATGAGTTTAGTTTAGCGAATTTGCGCTTCGGTAATGGTATAACTGCCTCAATTGAGCGCAAACAGCACGCGCCTTCGGCGCGGTGACAGCCCGGGGGGCCTGTCCTACGAACTCTATACTGGGAGAATGGAGCACGGGCTATTAGCCGTCCTGTTGGCACTTCCGGCTGCCGCTGCAGCCTCCAGCCCAACCAGCATTGTCGTGCGCTTACCCAACGTGCAGATCAACGCCGCGAAGGTGGATGTTTCGGGCAATATCTACCTTGCGGGCGAGACCACAACCAGCGCCGGTTCGAACGTAGCGTACGTCGCAAAGCTGAGTCCGGATAGCGTGACAACCTTCTACACGGTCACTCTCGGGGGCAGCAGCTCCAGCAGCAGCATCGCCACCGCTCTGGATATCGATTCCGCCGGAGCGGCGTACATCGCGGGAACCACCACAGCCAGTGATTTTCCAGTCAGCGCCGGGGCCGCGCAATCGAGTGGAGGCACAGCCTTCGCGGCCAAACTGGACGGAAAGGGGAACATCGTCTACTCCACGTTGATCGGCGGCAATGCGCAGACGGCGCCACGCTCAATTGTCGTGAATAGCAAGGGAGAGCTGGCGGTGTCTGGACAGCTAACCACGGGTGCTCCTTCGGCAGCGGTAGTCGCGCTTTTCCTCTTCAGGCTAAGCGCTGACGGGACCCAGGTCATTGCCGGGCCGCAAGGCGTGGGCGGGCTGGTGGCTGCCGACTCTCAGGACAACATTTATGTCGCCGGAGTTCCGCCCGGTTCGATCGAACCGCCGGCCACGCCGGGAGCGTACCAAGGAAAGCCGTCCACTTTTTTCTGTGGTTGCCCGTTTCTCAACTTTCCCTGCGGGGGCGACCAATTCGTGGCAAGGTAATTGATTAGCGACCACCGAATACGGCGGCGCATCGCACAGTGGGGCTGTCGGTTTCCAGATCCGAGGCGGCGGTAGGATTTAGGGCGAAGCGATGGCGGGCGGGTTGCTCATCAAGCGCACGAGTTCCGCCGCCATTGTGGCGGGGTCGATCTTGCGGAGAGTTTGGATTACGCTGGTGAACGCTTCGAAGGCCCGCGCGCCGGCCGCGTTTCGCGAACAGTGCGAAACCTTGCGCGCGATCACCGCCGGGCGTAGATCCCGCTCCGCCCGATTGTTGGTGGGCTCGATGCCCTCCTCTTTCAGAAACCGCAGCAGGCGCCCCCGATCATGCTGCAGACCGACTCCATCCAGTAGCTTCTGATTGTCGGCATCGCGGAGGTATCGGCGGCGGAGGTGCCAGGATAGGGCGCTCTCCAGTTTCTGAATCCGCTCGCGATACCGCGCCGCATCCATTTCGTTCTTCTTCGCTCCCAACGCCAGTGCTTGCCGTAACAGATCCTTTAGCCGTTGACTGAACTGCCGGGCTCGCCCCGTTTTCCCTTGCGTTACCTCCGCGGCGTTGCGCAGCAGGTGCGCCAGACATTTCTGCTGCGATACGCTTTGCAGTTCCTCCGCATCGTAACTTTTCCCCCGGTCGCAGACCATCACGCCGCCAAAATCCGCCGGCGCCAACTCGCGCACTTCCTCGTTGCGATGCCGCGACCTCACTTGATACACCGAAAGCGATGTGTTCACGAACGCCATCAGGAATGCCGTTTTACCCTGTACCCGCCAACCCGTATCGTCGGTATGGATTACGGTCTGCTTCCTTACCGATTCCCGCAAGGCCGCATAGCGCGCCCCCACTGCTCCCGCCGTCTGTTTCATCGCATCTTGCGTCAGGGCGCCCGGGGTCAGCCTGATGCCCGTCAATTCTTCCAGAATGGCCGGCACTCTTCTCACCGGCACTCCGTGCCCGTAGTGCAGCAGTTGCGCCGCCGCTCGCGCACGCGCTCCCACTCGATGGGCGGTCGCTCCCTGCTGTCCTGCGGCAATATCCGGGTGCTGTCCCCTCACCGATTTTCCGCACCTCCGGCATTTGCGGATCTCGACCCGGTATCGCCGTACCTCTCCACAGCCTGCCAATGGAATATCCGTGGTGGAAACGATTTCTTGCACCGCTTCACCCAGTGCTCCGCCGCAGTCCGGGCAGCCAATCCCCGCCGGCACCGACACCGGGATCGGCTCCGCTCCCGCAACTCCCGCCGGCTCGCCTCGAAATCGAAAATAGCCCTGCCCCGGCTTGCGCCCGGGAGGCTTCGGATCGGGCTTGCTCGCGCCTTTGGAAAAGGGCGCCGCCGAGCCCCTCCGCTTCAACTGTTCTATCTCGGCCCGCAGTTGCTCGATCATTCTCTGTTGGTCGAGGATGACCTGGATCAACGCGTCTCGATCGAGTGATTCAAGCCGT
Organism: Bryobacterales bacterium; assembly: GCA_963763545.1. Lineage (GTDB taxonomy): Bacteria > Acidobacteriota > Terriglobia > Bryobacterales > Bryobacteraceae > PALSA-243. Next base: position 232,836 of record CAVXPE010000033.1, on the reverse strand, counting down.
TCCAAGTCCCAGAATGCACTATGTCGCTCACCAGATCCAGCATATTTAAATGCAGTGACGCACTTTCTGCAACTCCACTTCTGCACAATTGCAATCCGGCCTCGCTAATCGATTACGTGGCAAGCCTCACTCCAGATTTGAGTCGAACCCGTTTCCTGACTTATGTCACGGCAAAATACGGAGCCGTACCCGCCTACGTTGCGGCTGACGCACAGGGAAACGTCTTGATCGCCGGCGCAACCGCTGCTCCCGGCTACCCAACGACGCCCGATTCCTACCAGCCAAACTACACGGCCGTGAGCAAGACCGTGTTAACCTGCGGACCCCATGGAAGTCACTTCACCCAGTGGCTATGTGACGCTCGTAAAGGCCGACGGGTCGGGACTGATTTTTTCCACGTTTTTCAGCGGCAGCAAGACCGACAGCGTCAGTTTCGCCGCCTTGACCACCGCGGGAATATATCTCGGCGGCCAGGCGGGTTCCGTGGATTTGCCGGGATTCGATGGCGCAGTGCCTTCTCAGTGCCTCCCCGACGGCTCCGTGACTCGAATGGCGCTGGATGGATCGGCCATTTCGTCAACTCATACGCCGCCCGGAACTCCGCTGGCGTACGATTCCGCAACTGGAACGCTGCTGTTGGTCTCCGGCAGCGACCTGCTTCGCTTTGACCTTTCCGTGGCTACCCCGATCGCATGCGTGCTGGACGCAGCCGACTCCAATCCGGTAACGTCGGTCGCGTCAGGCGAGCTTCTTGCAATGTACGGGCGTTTCCTATACTTCGAGAACAACCCGTCGGCGACTATGATAAGTCCCGTAAACGGGTTGTTTCCCGTGACGTCTCAAGGCCTCGGCGTGGTAGCCAACCAGACTCCCGCGCCGTTACTTTACGTCTCGGAGCAGCAAATCAACTTCCAGGCGCCATATGAAATCGCAGGCAGTCCGCAAACGAACGTGACCGTGACGTACTCCGACATCAACGGGAACAGTGTCTCGGACTCGAGAGCGCTCAATGTGGCGGCAAGCAACCCCGTCGCGTTTCTTGCGCAGCCGTCAATCATCAATCAGAGTTTTCCATTGGCGCTCAACGCGAACGGAACTGCCAATTCCCAAAACAATCCGGCGGCCGCGGGGTCGGTAGTCACCCTCTTCATCGACGGCCTAGGTCTCACCAGTCCTCCGGCGCCGCTGAATCTACCGCTGGCGGTTACGCCTTATTGCGACGGGACATTCTGTTACCCGGCGCCGACTTTTGTCTCGGCAAGTCCGGCGCCCGGCTCGATTTCGGGCGTCACGCAGGTTCAATTGCTTGCCCCGGCTAACCCACATCCCGCGAGCGCATTTGAGGTGGTGTTCTCTCTGTCTGAGGGTCCCACGGCGGTGCGGGATACGAATTTATCGTTCTGGGTGGAATGAGTTTTTCAGTACCTAGCGCGCAGGCCCCGAGCCCTGCGCCGCGCGGCTCAAGCGATCGATTTCTTTCTGAATCTCGGGGTCCGGTTGTGGCCGCGGCCGGTGTAATCGTGGTCGTCGAAGTTGACAAAATCAAAGCGGCCGCCTTGGAGGTATCCGGCGAATGTTGCCGCGACGAGAGGAAGGTAGATTCCAAGAACCTGCGGCTGCCGCTGGGCGGCACACATGGGGACAGAATCGATCTTAACTGCATTTGTGTAGGGCAACGCAAGCGTCGGCCTACCGGGGAGATCAGATCTCGGTACTCCAACGATGTCGATGAACCTGACGCGTCCTCTTACGCAGACCCCGCGGTCGATGACGGCAGCAACCGATCGCGGTGACTGAAGCAGAATGTCACGAATGCCGGTTCTTTCACCACAAAGTGAACGGGGAAAGGCAACGCTGCATAGACCACCTTGAACAGCATCTCCATGGTCTGGTCGTCCTGCGCGGCGGCAAGCGCGGCCGGTCCCACTTTCTCCTGAAAGAGTTGCTGCACCTTCGGCCAGTGCTCTTCGATGGCCGCGTGGGCCTTCAGATCCAATTTTTCCTGCGCGCCTTCGCGGGAAACTTTCAGCTTGTCTTTCCAATCCATCGTGTTCTCCTTTATGCCTTTTTGTTCTTGTTCCACGCTTTCAAGACCGCCCGAACCTCGCGCGTGTCGAACCGCTCCAGGGCGCTGGCAGCGGCCTGCGCCAGGGCCTCCGCTTTCAGGCATTCGATGAGATGAGGCGCCGCGCTCACATTTCCGCTGTTGCTCAAGGCCTCAATCGCCGCTATGCATACGTCTTCCTCCCGGTCCTGTAACCGCTCAATAAGAGCTTCGAGGATGAGAGGCGACTGCTGAAGTTTATAGCTGATCGCCTGGATTGCATCGAGCCGGACGTCGGGATTTGTGTCCCGCAGAGTCGCGGCTACGAACGAGGCGTCGGCGTCATCGCCGAACCTGCATACGAACTTGATTGCCCTGATCCGCAGGCGTTGGTTTGGATCGGATGCAGCTCGCCTGATCGCGGGCATCGCGGTCTCGCCCAGCGCTTGCAGCGCATCTAACACAACCCGAATATAATCCCCTTCGCGGCCTAACGCGGCGATAAGTCCGGGAATGGCGCGCGGGTCGGCAAGGTGTTGGAGGGCCCTACCCGCGAATATGGATACCTGTTGGGAACCAGGATCACCAAGCGCGGCAATTAGCGCCTCGATCAAGCGCGGGACGGCCGGTTCCAGCTCAGCCGGAACGGGCCTCAGTGCGCAAATGTCATCGAGCCCGCAAACCGCCTGGTGGCGGACGTTGCTCTCGGAATCGCGCAGAAGGTCCAGCAGGTCTTGGATGGCAGCGGGGCCACCGCATTTTGCCAACGCGGAGGCTACTCCCCGGCGCACCTCTGTATCCGGGTCGTTCTTCGCTTCGCGTAGCGCCGGGAGTGCGCTTGGGTCTTTGCTCGAACTCAGCGCGAATGCGGCACTGCGGCGGATCGCCGGATCTGGATCGCGCAAATATCCAGTCAGCGCACGGATCGCCGCAGGGCCGCCGATGTCGCCCAATATGCCGAGGACAGTGTCCGGGCGCTCGAACCGTGGATCCTTGACTGTTTCGATCAGCGCAGGGACTGCCGGCTCGCCGATGCGGGAGATCATCCATGGCTTGACTGTTTCGTTACCGCACTGGAGGGCTTCGAGTAGAGTCGGCAAGGCACGGAGATCATGGTGCTTCTCGCCTAACTGACAGGCAGCGCCGAATCGGACCTCTTGGATGGGGTGGTGGATAGCATCGGCCAGCAGCTCGATTGCGGCGGGATGATCCATCTGCGCCAGGCTGGCAATGGCAGAGCGCCTGCGGTCGCGCTCCATACTGTCGAGCGCGGCAGCCGCCTCGCGCACCACCGGCGGCGCATCGCGAGGAACCCGCACCGTGAACTCGCGCTCGGCATCGGCGATCGCACGCAGATCTTGGGCGAGCTTTTCCCACGGCCGCGAGACGTAATTGCTGAAATCCAGCCACTGGATGCTGCTGAGGCGTGGATGAAGATCCGCGGTCGAAAGCTTCAACAGGACAGGGACCACCGGCACGCCACAGCCCAAGGCGAAAGCCCATTCGAAGTTCACGTAGGGGGAAATCCGGGAATTGGCGGACATGATGACCACCACTGCCATGGCATCCTTAATCCCTTCGTCGATCCCGTCCCGCCAGTTCTCGCCTGCGCTCAGGTTGAGGTCGCGCCAGGTTGAGAAGCCGGCCTTTCGGACCCCGGCGTCCAGGATCTGCGCGAAATCGGCATCGTCGTGGCAATACGAAACAAAAACGTGGCGCATCCGTGCACGCAGTATACATCGTGGCGGAAGCAACATGGGCTGCCTCTGGGTGGCAGGCGTAGACTAAAGGACAGATGCTGCGCTGGTCTGAGTTCAGTCGCTCACTGCGGCGGCGTGCGCGCTCCATCGACCGCCGGTGGCGCGAGTCGCGCATGTTCGCGCGCGCGATGGCCTCGAAACACCACCCCATCCTGGCGCACATTGTTCCTATCCGCCGCTGCAACCTGGCATGCGCCTACTGCAATGAATTCGACGCTGTATCGGCTCCCGTGCCTCTAGCGGAGATGCTGCGGCGCATCGACCTGCTGGCCGATCTTGGCACGACTATCATCACCATTAGTGGTGGCGAGCCATTGCTGCACCCAGATCTGGATGAGATCATTCACCGCATTAGGCGCCGCGGTGCCATCGCTACGCTCATCACTAACGGCTATCTGCTGACCGTGGAGCGCATCCGCCGGTTGAATCGCGCGGGCCTAGATTATCTGCAGATCAGCATCGACAACGTCAATCCGGACGAAACCTCTAAGAAGAGCCTGAAGGTGCTGGACAGGAAGCTGGAATGGCTCGGCGGGAACGCCGAGTTCGCGGTCACGGTGAATTCCGTTTTCGGAAGCCCGGTGCGTAATCCTCAAGATGCGCGCACGATCGCGCTGCGGGCGAGGGGGCTCGGTCTCGGCAGCACGGTGGGCATTCTCCACGATGGCGACGGCCAGCTGCAGCCGCTCGCCCCGGACCATCTGGCCATCTACCGTGACTTGCTGCAGCCCGACCAAAAGATGTTTTCGTTCGCGCAGTACGACCGTTTTCAGAGGAACATCTCGGAAGGCCGGGCAAATCGTTGGCATTGCCGCGCCGGCGGCCGTTTCCTCTATATCTGCGAGGATGGCCTGGTGCATTACTGCTCGCAACAGCGCGGCCATCCGGCGATACCGCTGGAACGCTACACCGCGGACGATCTAAAGCGGGAGGCCGCGCGAGAAAAAACATGCGCGCCTTACTGCACGGTATCGTGCGTGCATCAGACGGCTATGCTCGATGCTTTTCGCGAGAGCCCGAAGCAGGTGCTGTCGGAAATGATCGCGGCGCGCCAGGAGCGCAATTCCGAATATCGGCCGCCGGCGCTGCTCAATGCGCTTACGTGGACGTTCCTCGATGGGCCGGTGAGCCGGGTATTGAGCAAGGTGGCAGTGCGCATTCTGAAAGCTCGCTCTTAATGGGGATGTGGATGGGATTAGGGCCGCTTCAACTCTGCCGCCCAGTTTCAGAGCCACCGTGATCTGGCGGCTTGGCCTGTCTGTTCGGTTTCGAGGACCAGGAAGCGCTTGCCGTCACCTGTGGGCCAATACGTTTCGGTGTACCGATTGGTCGGGTCCTTGAATGGGGACTCAGCGGATGAGTTCTTTGACCGTAATGTTCGTGGCTGTAAGTCTACCGCCGGGCGCACTATCAAGGTTCGAACCGCCGCTCCTGTTGCGGCTCGGTTTGATGGAGGCGACATCGAAGCCCTCCGATTGCTACTCCCGAGCCGCGCTTATGAGAGCCAGGGCCATTGCACAAAAGGTTGCCAAGCGTGTGAACTTCGAGAACTCATGCGCGTGTCTGGCGATCAATACTGCAGGGGGCGGAAGGGGTTACGAAAAATTCGAGGTGGGTCCACCTTGACTCGTTAGAAGTAAATCCCTACACCGGGACCCCCGCCATTCTGGCGATTGCCACTGCGTTGCTTTCGTTTGTTACTCCTTGCTTCAGACGATAATCGAAATCCATCAGATCTCCGGCGCCTCTGGAGCCCATGTGCACGTTCATTCCTCGGAGTTCGGTCTTTGCCGCAATTTCGGTCAACGCGATGTCGTGCGTAGACAACGCGCCGATTGCGCCACGGCTGACGAGGGTTCGAACCACCGCTTCTGCCGCGATACGGCGGTCGGGAGAATTCGTTCCACTGAAGATCTCGTCAACGAGAAAGAGAACTGTTTTGCCTCCCTCAGCCGCCTCGAGGGTTTGACGCAAACGGTCTATTTCAGCCATGAACTTTGATTTTCCGTCCAACAACGAGTCGACGACCGACATCGATGCCCAAACCGAGAGCTGGGCCAACCGAAGGGATTTCGCTCGCACCGGCGCCCCGGCAAAGGCAAGCACTGCATTCAGTCCGATAGCGCGCAGAAGCGTACTCTTGCCGGATATGTTGGAGCCGCTCAGGATATAGAATTGTAAGCCCTCGTTCAGTTGGATATCGTTCCGAATGCATGAAAGCCGCGACAGCAACGGGTTCCCGAGATCCTCTGCTTCGAATTTGGCTCCATCCCTTGTGAACTCGGGAAACATATTCGTTGGGTTCTCATAAGCGTACGTCGCCAATGCATTCAGCGCCTCGAATTCCGCCCAAACGTCGAGCCAAATGCGAAGAGCGGCCCCGTGTTCGTTTCGCCAAGCCTCAATTGCCATACAAACTTGCGTGCCGAAGAGCAAGAAAAGAGAAGGACCATAGAACCATGGTTTGTTTCTCTCTCCGAGAGTGTTCAGCAGCCGCTCCAATGTCCGAACGGATCGCGAGCTCCTTCGAACACGCTCCGCGAGGTGGCGTAACTTGACGGAGCGAAACTGCTGGGCCTCGAGCAATCGCAATCCTTGCCTCAGGACGTGGACTTCGACGGAGAGTGGTTGAATGAAACTGAGCATTCGATTCACGCGGTCGTGGAACAACAGGCCAATAATCGATTGAAGCGCGACGATCGGAATGATCCACATGACCAGCACACTCCACGGCACCAGGCTCGTCGCGAAGCCGATTAGAACCATGGAGGCAAGCGCCGTCGATGTTATCAAGGCCACTAACCGCATGGGCGTGCTAAGTGAGAGCGCGGGCAAACGCAACCATTCATCGAATGTCTCGCGCTTTGATTGAAGAAATTCGAACTCGCCGAGAAGCGCTACGGCTTCCCGAAGGTCTGTCTGGTCTTTAAGTTCCCGGATCGCCTCCTGACGCAAAAGCGTTTCTTCAAGCGCGGGAGTTCTTAGCAGATACTCCGCCAATCCCCGTTGGCCAATTGCCGTACGGACTGTACAAAGCAGTTCAAAGAGAGAGCCCTCGCCAAATATGTTTAGGTCCCTCGCGTAAGCATGAGCCGATTCACAAAACTCACTGCCATCGGCCCCATTTCTTGCCCAGTTATCTTTCAGACGCTGGATAGCCCGGCCATAGAAGCCCTGCAAGCGGAACATTCGATTTCCAGAATGCCGGTGCCGCCGAATTCCCTGAGTTGACGCAGCCGCTATTGGAAGAGGCAGAGAAAGCCATAGAAAGGATAGCTGTTGGCGCATCGCGAACATGCCAAGCGTCATAAAAAGAGCTGCGCTCGCCACGAAAATAACTATCGCAACGGTGTTGCAGGAACGGGCATGCAAAAGTCCGGCCTGTAGTTCCCCCAGTTTGTTTTCATATTGGATGAGAAGCTCCTCAATAGCCACGTCATTTATAATACGGAAGCCCTTGTGGAATTTGCAGCAACCGTCCGCAGGCCTGGCAGGGCGGGCAACGTCTTGCATTTCCGCTGGATCTTTCTACCCCGGCAGCTTGGCGGCCAGCGCAGCGATCTCGCGCTCCTTAGGACGGTCGTGGTCTTCGAACTCCGCAATCTCGCGCACTGCGTGATAGATCTCGCGCGATCCGCGGCCGAGTGCGCCAGGACCACCACGCAGATCGACGGCTTGCGCGGCCGCCATGAGCAGCATCGCGGTCAGGTTGCGGACGCAGTCGAGCGAATCCATAGCGGTGACCGCGGCGTGCATGCCGAGGCTGACTACGTCCTGGTTGTACTGCTCCGTGGGCAGCGAGTGGATCGAGCTTGGGCCGGCCATCTGGCGCACGGCGCAGGCGAGGCTGGTGATGCTGAGCTGTACTCCTTTGTATCCCGAATTGACGCCCGGTTCGGGGGTGAGATTCGCCGGCAATCCGCCGCTGAAGCGATCGTCCACCAGCACGGCCATCAGCGAATTACCCCAATTAGCCATGGCCGCGAAATCGAGCTTCCAGGTGTCGAGCAGGCGCGCGATGTGGCCGCCGTAGAAGTTGCCGGCCTTGTAGAGTTCGCCGCTGTCTGGGTCAATCAGCGGATTGTCGTTGGCGGAGTTGATTTCGCGCTCGATGGTGGCGCGCGAGTCTTCGAGCGCTTCCCACACCTGTCCGAGGCCTTGCGGAACGCAGCGCAGGGAGTAGCAGGCTTGTCCGCCGGAAGCGCGCGTGTAGAGCGAGTCCTCGAGCATCTCGCGCAGATAGGCGGCAACGGCGAGCTGTCCTGGATGGCCCTTCTGTTCGTGTACCCAGGCAGCGAACGGCAGTTCGGGCGCGTGCAAGGCTTCGATGGCGAGGGCGATGGCGCCGAGCAGGGCGCGCAGCACACGGAATGCGTCGAGCCATAGAAGCGCGGCGACGCCGGTCATGACGGTGGTGCCATTGATGAGCGCTAGTCCCTCTTTGGGCGCGAAACGAATCGGCGCGATTTGGGCCGCCGCCAGCGCTTCCGAAGCAGGCATGCGACGTCCCCGGAACTCGCCCTCGCCTTCGCCCAGTAGGACACGCGCGATGTAGGCCGAGGGGATCAAGTCGCCGCTCGCGCCTACCGATCCATAGCGAGGAACTACGGGCGTCACACCGTAGTTGAGTAACTCCGCCAAAGCGTCAACCAGCTCGGGCCTTACCGCCGATGCGCCGGTAAGAAAGGTCGCGATGCGCAGCAGGATGGCGGCGCGGACCGTGTCGGTAGGCAGCGGCGTTCCCGTTGCGCAGCCGAGTTCGTGCATCAGGTTGTGCTGCAGGAGCTCCATTTGATCGGGCGCGAGCGAGATGCCGACGTTGCCGCCGATTCCGGTGTTGACTCCGTAGATGCGCTCGCCGCGCATGAGCAGTTCTTGCAGTCGCACGCGGCCGGCCACGATGCGTGCGCGCGCCGCGGGTGAGAAAGTGACGGGCTCGGCGCCGCGAGCCACGCGGGCTACGTCTTCTATCGTTAGCTTTCTTTCGCCGAGTTGCATAAGCTACCAGACCCGGCAAGCGTTCTCGCGCACCATGGGCTGACTTGCCGTGCAACTGAACGTCTTTCGGAACTCGGGTATGTTCGAGACCACGCCGTTGACGCGGTATTCGAGCGGCGAATGCGGGTCGGTCAGCGCCCGTTCGCGTTTCAACTCGGGACGCACCTCGCCGCAAGCCCACTGCGCCATCCCCACGAAGAAACGCTGATCAGGCGTGAGGCCCTCAACCGGTTTCAGATCCTGGCCTTCGGTGGCATGCTTCCATGCGTAATAAGCGAGCAACGTGCCGCCGAGATCCGCGATGTCCTCACCGTTGGTCAGCTTGCCATTGATATGGATGTCATCGACTGCGATGTAGCTCGAGTATTGGTCCACAATGCACTTTGCGCGGCGATCGAACTCCGCGGCATCCTTCTCCGTCCACCAATCTTTCAAGTTGCCCAGCGCGTCGAATTGGCGGCCTTCGTCGTCGAAGCCATGCGTCAACTCGTGACCGATGGTGGCGCCAGTGTCGCCGTAGTTCGGCGCGTCGTCCATCTTCGGATCGAACAGGGGCGGCTGCAACACGCCGGCGGGGAAGTTGATGTCATTCATCTGGGGACTGAAGTACGCGTCCACCGTGGGCGGCGTCATGCCCCACTCGCCACGATCGAGCGGTTTGCCTATTTTGTTCAGTTGGCGTCGATCCTCGAACTCCGAAGCGCGCATGACGTTGCCGGCGAAATCGTCCGGCTTGATTACCAGGGCGCTATAGTCGCGCCACTTATCGGGATAGCCGATCTTGTTGACGATGGCGTGGAGCTTCGCCAACGCTTGTTTCCGCGTGTCGTCGCCCATCCAGGGGAGCGTTTGGAGATCGCGCTCCATCGCCGCCTCGATCTCTTTCGTCATCCTTAGCGTCCGGTCTTTGATGTCCGGCGTGAAGGTTTTCGCCACGAATACCTGGCCCAGCGCCTCGCCCAAATCGCGGTCGACCCAGGCTACGCACCGCCGCCACCGCGGTCGCTGCTGAGGAATGCCGCGCAGATACCGGTTGTAGAAATCAAAGTGGGAATCGGCGAACTTCGACGAGAGATAAGGCGAAACGTCACGAATCAGGTTCCAGCGCAGGAACTCGCGCCACTGCGCGATGGGGCGCGCTGCGAGTAGCTCTTGCAATTTCTTGTAGTAGGCAGGCTCGGTGACGTTGACGACTGTCACTCCATCCAGTTTTGACGTGGTGAAGTAATACTTCCAATCGAGCGCCGGCGTCAGCGCTTCGAATTCGGCGCGAGTCATCTTGTGGAACACCTTGTGCGGGTCGCGCATTTCGACGCGCGTGAGCATGGAGTTCGCCAGCTCGCTTTCGATGGTCATCACGTCTTTGGCAGCGGCCGCGGATTCCGCGGGTGTGTCACCGAGCAGCCCGAAGACCTGCGTCATGTGAGCGACGTAGCGATCGCGAATTTCAACCGACTTCTTGTCGGTTTTGGCGTAATAGTCGCGGTCGGGCAGCCCCAGCGCGCCACGTACAGCGAAGGCGATGACGCTCTGCGAATCGGCGAAATCCTGATCGGAACCGATGCCGAACAACGCGTTGTCGGTGCTGCCATCGGCGTGCTGATTGGATACCACGCGTGACAGATCGGCCAGAGTCCTGATAGCGGCGATAGCATCCAGCCGCGATTGGATGGGCTGCAGACCAGCCTTCTCAGTCGCCGCTTCGTCCATGCAGGCATGGAAATAGTCGCCGATCTTGCGCTGTGCGGGTGTGCGATCGGGGGAGGGTTTGGCGGCTTCATCGAGGATGCCCCAGAGGAACCGTTCGTTATCGAGAGTCAGCTTGGCGTATACGTCCCAGGAACCCTGGTCCGCCGGCATCGGATTCTTCTTCGACCACCCGCCGCAGGAGTATTTGTAGAAATCCACACAGGGATTTACGCTGCGGTCCATCGACGTCATGTCGAGACTCGGGAAGTATGGCAGTTGAGCGGTGGGCTGTGCCAGCAACCCATATGGCGCCGCTAGCAAAGCGACCGGCAGAAACCGCAGGATTCTGGTTGACGGCATAGGATTCAGCGTAACCTTAATCGAGCGCAGCCGCCAGCAACTTTCGCCGCCTCTTCCCCCTTGCTACATTGAGATGATGGGGTTCCGAATCGGCGTCAGCTACCGCCCGCGCGGCGATCAAGAGAATGCCATTGTCGAACTCACGCGAGGGGTGCGGGATGGCGAGCAGCACCAGGTTCTGCTGGGGGTGACCGGCTCCGGCAAGACGTTTACTGTGGCGAAGGTGATCGAAAACATTGGCCGCCCGGCGCTGGTGTTGGCGCACAATAAGACGCTCGCAGCCCAGCTCTATCACGAGTTCAAAACCTTCTTTCCGGACAACGCCGTCGAATACTTCGTCAGCTATTACGATTACTACCAGCCGGAGGCCTACATCCCTTCGAGCGATGTCTACATCGAAAAAGAGGCAACGATCAACGATGAGCTGGATAAGTTACGCCTTTCCGCGACTAAGTCGCTGTTTGAGCGCCGCGATTGCGTGATTGTGGCCAGCGTGAGTTGCATTTACGGCCTCGGTTCGCCCGAGGCTTATTACGGCATGCTGCTCATGCTCGAGAAGGGCCAGAAGATTTCGCGCAACCAGATTCTTTCGAAGCTGGTGGAGATTCTCTACGACCGCAACGACGGCGATTTCCGCCGAGGCACGTTCCGCGTGCGCGGCGACGTGATCGAGGTCTATCCGACTTACGACGACTTTGCCTATCGCATCGAACTGTGGGGCGACGAAGTGGAGAGCCTCTCGCAAATCGACCCGTTGTTGGGCACGGTGAAGCAGACTTATGTGCGGCTGCCGATCTATCCCAAGACGCACTACGTGATGTCGGAAGAGACCAAGGAGACGGCGCGCGACAGCATACGCACGGAGCTCGAATGGTGGCACAAGGAACTGGAAAAGCAGGGCAAGGCAATCGAAGCGCAGAGACTATATCAGCGAACGATGTTCGATCTCGAAATGATCAAGGAGATTGGCTACTGCCACGGTATCGAAAATTATTCGCGGCATTTCTCGGGACGTTTGCCGGGCGAAGCGCCGCCTACGCTCCTCGATTACCTGCCGAGCGACGCCGTGATCTATATCGATGAAAGCCACCAGACGGTTCCTCAGCTTCACGGCATGTATCATGGCGACCGGTCGCGCAAGGAGGTGCTTGTCGGCCATGGATTCCGGTTGCCCAGCGCGCTGGATAACCGCCCGCTGACATTCGAGGAGTTCGAGCATCGCGTCACTCAGGTGGTCTACGTTTCGGCGACGCCGGGGCCGTATGAGCTGACTAAGGTGGCAGGCGTAGTGGTAGAGCAGATCATCCGGCCAACCGGCTTAATTGATCCGCCCGTCGAGATTCGTCCGGTTAAGGGACAGGTGGACGACTTACTCAACGAGATACGTAAGCGCGTAGCGAATAATCAGCGGGTATTAGTTACGACGCTGACTAAGCGGATGGCCGAGGATCTTTCCGAGTATTATGCCGAAGTCGGCGTGAAGTGCAATTATCTGCATAGCGAGGTCTCGACGCTCGACCGCATCAAGATCCTGCGCGATCTGCGCCGCGGCGAGCACGACGTACTGATCGGAATCAACTTACTGCGCGAGGGTCTCGACTTGCCGGAAGTATCGCTAGTGGCGATTCTCGATGCCGACAAAGAAGGGTTCCTGCGATCGTCCGGATCGCTGATACAGACCATCGGGCGGGCCGCGCGCCATGTGGAGGGGCATGCGATTCTCTACGCCGACGTGATGACCGACAGCATGAAGCGGGCGCTCGACGAAACCGGCCGGCGGCGGTGCATCCAGATCGACTACAACGAGCGGCACAACATCACGCCGCAATCCATTGTGAAGCCGATCGACATGAGCCTGGTGGCGGTGGCGGAGGGCGATTACGTGACGGTGCCGCTGGAGTCGGACGAAGAGGTTGAGGATCTGACGCCCGAGCAACGCATTCGCTTCATCGGCGAGCTGGAAGAGCGGATGCGCGAGGCCGCGCGCAAGTTCGAGTTTGAAAAGGCGGCGCAGTTGCGGGACCGGGTGAAGTCGTTGAAGGCGGTAGGGTGAGGGGCAGGAGATGGAGCGGCCTGCCCGATTGACAGGGCTTTCCTCGCTGCCTTGCGGGGAATATTCGGTTGTCACAGAACAGCGCGGCGATTCATTCTCACCGCAGATACGCCGAGATAAGACATCGGATCGGAGGTCTCAAGTTTATACACAAGGGGCTTCACGAGGAGACTTGAGCCGGCACCCGAGGTTGTTTTCCACCGAAAAGCGCGCTGGCCGGAAGGCCTGGCCGGAAGGCCTGCGCCACAAGGGTCGCTTTTGTCGCCAAACCGGCTCGAGTTGTCGCTATAATTTGCGAGGATCAACAAGAACTGTTGAAGGTTTCCGCGCGCTCATGATAGTATCGTTGTGCCCTCAACTAAGCTAAGGAAAAGGAGGTACTTCCCTTATGCGATACGAATTCATTCAGCTCAATAGAGCGATGATAGGCGCGCTTCAGGATTGCCTGCTTTCCGCCAGTCCTCGCTAGGCCAACTCTCCTAAATAACGTTTCGGCATCATGGCCGAAGTGTGTCTCTTTAAAGGACTCTTGGGTTCTTATCAGGACCCGTGTGTTTATTGTCAAATTTATGAATCCGAATATCTTTCAATCACTTACAGTTCTTGGAACTGAGGAAATCCGCGAGATCCTCGCAAAACGTATTGACCAACAGAAGCAAGCAGCCGGCATTGTTGTGGGCGTCATCGAACCTACCGGCCGCCGCGTCGTCGCCTATGGCAATCTCGCCAAGGGCGATCCACGCACGGTCGATGGCGATACAATCTTCGAAATTGGATCCGTCACCAAGGTCTTCACTTCGCTGCTATTGGCGGACATGGTGAACCGCAAAGAGGTCACCCTCGACGATCCGGCGGCCAAACGTCTTCCCGAGAGTGTCAAGATGCCTGAGCGAAGCGGCAAATCCATTACGCTGCACGATCTTTCCACACACAGCTCCGGGTTGCCACGCGTCCCCAGCAACTTGAAGCCGAAGGACCTACGCAATCCTTACGCCGACTACAGCGTGGACGATCTGTACCAGTTCCTTTCCGGCTACACGCTGCCGCGCGATCCTGGTTCCGAACTCGAATATTCAAACTTGGGCGCGGGGCTGCTTGGCCACCTCCTCGCGTACCGCGCTGGAACGGATTATGAGAGCCTGATCAGAATCCGCATCACGGAACCGCTCGGTATGCCGGACACTTGTATTACGCTTTCGTCCTCCATGAAGCAGCGCATGGCTACGGGTCACACCGCGATGCTCGCGCCCGCCGCCAACTGGGACCTCCCGACGCTTGCGGGCGCGGGCGCACTGCGCTCCTCCGCCACTGACATGCTGACGTTCCTGGAAGCATTCCTCGGCTACAAGCAATCGCCTCTCGCACCCGCCATGAAAGCCATGCTCGAGGTTCGCCGTACCTTGGGCAAAGCAAACGTCGGTTTGGGGTGGTTTATTTTCCCAATTGACGGCCGGGAGATCGCGATGCACGACGGAGGCACCGGGGGCTTCTCCTCATTCGTCGGATACGATCCTAAAGAGCGCGTCGGGGTCGTTGTGCTGTCCAATGCTTTTACTCCCTCCGGTGTCGTTGACATCGGCCTTCATCTCCTGAATCCGAGGGCGCCGCTAGCCAATCCCGAGCCTCCAAAGCAGCACACCGAGATTCGTATTGATCCTAAGCTCCTCGATAACTACGCCGGGCGCTATCAATTGACGCCGAACCTCATTTTCGAAGTCACCCGAGACGGCGACCGCCTCTTCGCACAGGGCTTCGCGCAGGCCACCAACCAGCCCATCGCCCTGCCTAAGTTTGAACTGTTTGCCGAAGGCGAGAAGAACTTCTTCGCCAGGGTGGCTGACAACCAGTTCACCTTTGAAACTGGTCCCGAGGGCCGAGCCACGAGCCTTATTGTGCACAAGGCCGGCCGCGACATGCCCGCCGCCCGATTGTCCTGATTCCCGCCTCCATTCGGTCTGCCAGGAGACGATGAGTATGAGATCGTCTCCTGGGCAGTACCGTCCCAGCCCTTACGTGCTTCGGCGAAAAAATGCCGGGCGATGGGGAGGGCGGCTTGCCGGCATTGGTCGCCTTCGTTCTTGACGTCGGTGCGATTCAGGTAATTGCCGTAGCGCAGAAGGCCTTGAGCGTTGGCTGACCGGTGGCGGCAACCCGCCAATTGGGGCTCGCCGGCGAATCGCGGATTTCGGAGCTCATGGAACCGGAATCGATCTGGTTCGTCATTCCTTGGTGCATGGCTATGCCTTTGTGGAGGCTGGATGGCCGCGCGGTGTAGAATTAGTTCGCCTATTGAGCGTCTCATCGATAGAGATACTCTCTGGCAGGAGGAACTCACGGCTATGACTCGACGAGGATTTCTCGGATCGTTCCCTGGGGTAGCGGCCGCAACATCCATCGCGGCTCAGCAGAATAGCAGCCTGCCGCCCGCTGAAAAGCGGACGGGGCATGGCGCCATCAAAATCACCGATCTCAGGTGCGCAATCATCGGGCGGAACCCGGTGGTTCGCATCGTCACCGATCAAGGCATCTCAGGGTACGGTCAAGCCGAGTCCGCGAAGGCATATCTGAAGCCGATGGTGCTCTTCTATAAGGACTATATTCTGGGCGAAGACCCGACGGATGTAGAGAGGGTGCTGCTCAAGATCCGGCGGCTCGGCGCCTTCAAGCCATGGGGTTCGGCGGTGAGCGCGATCGAGATCGCTCTCTGGGACATCGCAGGGCAGGTGGCCGGGGTGCCTGTATATAAACTGCTGGGCGGGAAGATCCGCGACCGCGTACGCGCCTACAACGGAGCCGTCCGCTTCCCCATGACCGGCCAAACGCCACAAGACTACGCCGAGAATATGCTCAAGATGAAAGAAGCCAAAGAGGGCTTCACCCTGATCAAACAGGCAGTCGGCTTTCACAATCCAGCGATGATGCGCGCCATGACCAACGGGTGGTACGACGAACCACGGACGGGAGCGCCTCACTCCGATCGCGGACTCATGACGGAACGCGGCCTCAAAGAAGTCATCGCCTGCGTCGAGGCGATGAAGAAGGTCTTAGGCGATGAAATCGGGCTTGCTCTCGACTGCGGACCAGGCTGGACGGTGAAGGACGCTATCACGTTTGCGCGAGCCCTCGAACCGCTTCACATCGCGTGGATCGAAGACATCATCACCGGCGACTACTCGCCGTACCCAAACGCCGAGCTTTTTCGGGAAGTTACGCAGAGTACTTCGGTCCCGATTCACACCGGAGAAGAGATTTACCTGCGGGAAAACTTCAAGGATCTCATCGAGAAACAGGCTGTCAATGTCATCGGTCCGGACCCGGAAGACGTTGGCGGGATATCGGAATTGAAGTGGATCGCGGAATACGCCGATATTCATGGCATCCTGGTCGCTCCGCACGGGGTTTTCGACGGGCTTATCGGTCTTGCCGCACATGTTCAAATGGCGGCCGCATTGCCGCAAAACTATATTGCCTTCGAGTATCCGATCGGACAGCCTGAGTGGTGGTATGACATCGTGGACGGGTTGCCGGACCCGATCATGAAGAGCGGCTTCATCGACGTTTGGGACCGGCCGGGTCTGGGAGTCACGTTCCATGTCCAGGCGGCCAAAGCTCGCCTGTCGGATGAGGATCGTCACTTTTTCGACTGATATGAGGGTCGCCAATTGGCGCAAACGCTAAGCGGCTGACAACATCTCAACGCCAGGTAACGGGGACGGCACACGGAATATTACCGCACGATTAGACGTATCTCAGCGGGCGTAGATTCATTCGGGCGCACCATAATCCTACTGGCCTGCCTCAGCAAACCAGTATCGCCGTAGACATCTTCAAACGAAATCAGACCGCCGGCGATTGCTAGCCCATAGTATTCGCCCGGACGAACCGCCGAGAACTCGAATCGTCCCTTCTGGTCGCACTCCGTTACTTGCGCGAAGCCCGAGCGGCGCAGCGCGAGGTCCGCGGGAATCAGAAAGACGTGGCTAGAATCTGCTCCCTCGACGGTCCCGCGGACCGTTCCGCCACCGAGCTTATAGGTAATGATCAACGGCTGGCCATCTGAAAGGATTGAAACCAGCCCAAGCGCATCGCCATCTCCGAGCCGAATGGAGTCGAGATAATAAGGCACGGGCGAATTGCCGAGTTGGCGGAGTTGGTACGTGCTCGGGTAAACATCTGGGACTGCCAAATCGCCTTGGTGGGGCCTGCGGATATGGACGGAACCGTCAGAAACCCGGTCTGATGGCAGCGCCGTGCCGAGATTGAGTTCGAGGGGCGGAATGGTGAGTCGAGGGGCAACTGTACCTTCCGGAACCTCCAGCGCGATCCTTACCCGCAGCGAGAACGGTTCGGCAAGCCGCACTTCGATGTTTTCCAAATCGCGGCCCTTCACTCGTAT
Source organism: Bryobacterales bacterium (assembly GCA_963763545.1). Taxonomy (GTDB): domain Bacteria; phylum Acidobacteriota; class Terriglobia; order Bryobacterales; family Bryobacteraceae; genus PALSA-243. The sequence goes on along the minus strand of CAVXPE010000033.1, from coordinate 215,536 downwards.
CCACTGGGCAGCCTTCAGCTTCACGCCGCCCTCATCCACAACTGCGGACAGGCGCCATTCGTCGTCGACTACGGATGCGAATTCGAACGTGCCGTCACCTTTGGTTTCCTGGGTGCGCGTAGGTCCGAACCCTTTTCCTAACGCGACGGAAACCTTGGATACGGGATGGCCCTTGGGGTCGAGGATCCTGCCGAGAACGCTATGCACCGGAGCGGCGGCTAGTTTGATATCGGGATTCCACTGATCGCCGGGCCGTACTGTCACAGCCTCGGCATTCTGTGGATCGACCACCCCGGGAAAGAAGGTCTGCGCCCATCCGAGTTGTTGATCGGCGTCCGGTTTCGGTGGCTGCAAGAGCGGTGGCGCCGTTGCGGAAAGCACCCATCCGCCGGGTTCCAGATCTTTGAAGGTGAATACCCCTTTTTCGTCGGTTTTAGTTTGAGGATAACAGCCGAAACACGATGTCGGCTGGCGTCGCCAGTCCTCAGTAACGAGCCAACATCGGCGCTTGGGACTGGTTCTCCCGCAGCGTCCAGTACCCGGCCCGAGAGCTTACCCAACTGCTGCATCTTGACCTCTAGGCGTACTGGTTCGGCTCCGTTGCCGACCTGGAACAGCGGCGGACTTCCACCACGCTCGGGAACGCCACGGAAACCCGCAGCCTCATACATTACCCCGTACGCACCAACTTCCATGCTCTCGATCCGGAAGCGGCCCTGGGAGTCTGTCGTGACTGAGAAACCGTTCGCCGGCCCGTCATCAGCCGGGAAGATGCGCACCGTGGCCTTTTGAATTCCTGTGCCGGTCGCCGCGTTGACTACCCGACCCTCCACAGGTTGCGCAGCCGATGCGGGCTCTGCCATAACCCAGGCAACAATAATCGCGCGCAACATGCGAGTATCATATTGCACTCCGCAACTTGGCACGTCGAGATCCTAGCAGTTTGCCTTCCGGAAGCACTGTCCACGCCTACTCACGGGATTCTCTCCTTAGCTTGTGGCGCCGCTTGCACACCTGAGTAAACTTCGTCCCGGCGCTTGATAGCGCCGTCGATTCCCTGCGCAGACGCCCCGTGATCCGGACGAGCCACTGATCCTTATAGCCCTTCAGCCTCTTACATCCGCGCCGTGGTGCATTACCCAAAGTTTCGATTTTCTCGACGATGCGTGCCAGCACGTTGTCCGAGAGGCCTTCGAGTTCTTTCCGTGCCGGCGGCTTTACCTCAACGGACTACTTACCCACGGATCCGGGCCGCGCTTTACGAGGTCCGCTTTGATCTTTTCAATCGGTATCCCCTTTTCGTTGCGACGGAACTCCGAAACCAGTCCGTCCCAAAAATCCTCTGGTCTCGCGCCGTATTTTTTCAGGTAGATTTGAACGGCCACCTTATAACCCTTCTCGTCGGTCACGGATCGGATTCCGGTCATGAGCCGTCTCTCCTTGTGCAGCGGGGTTCGCACTCTAGCAGCGGGTCGTCCGGCGGTCAACGCGAGTTGCCGACAAAACCTCCTTTGCGTTGCCCCGAGGCAACGCTTCCCTGCCCTACCTGTTACAAGCTTGGCCAAGTTAGAAAAATGTGTAATACCGCTGCGCTTTCGCTTCGCGCTGGATCATGAGACCCAGCTCACGGGCGTGATAGTCGCCCCACATCGACGACTCTCCGTTGGGAACCTTCTGGCCTGACTGCTTGTGGTCCCACCCGTTGGGCTGGTGATAAATGGAGTGGAGAATCAGACCCTGATGAGCGGGATCAGTTGAGAGGTAAGGTTCGGCGAAGAGATGGCGGGCTACGGTGAAAGCCGCTTGTCGGTATCGACCGCCTTCGCTCTGACGGCCGGCGCCGTGAAGATAATTGCCGTAGCGCAGAAGGCCCTGCGCCGCGATGGCGGCGGCTGAACTATCGACGGGCTCGTAATCGTTGAAAGGATCGGACGGACGGGAGGCCCAATCACCAAGCCGGTGGAGGTTCGGGGCTCCGGTGTCCCAGTACGGGATGCCGTCCGTCGGAGTATGATCGAGCCAGAAAGAGGCCACGGCGGAGGCCACCTCTTCGAATGCCTCCAGCAGTTCGCGCTTCCCGCCGTAGGGGGCGAGAGCGGATTCGGATTGGGCGGCGAGGAATTCGAGCTGTTCGGCATAGCCGCAGAGGATCCACGCCTGGCCGCGGGTCCAGGTGGTGAAGGGCGAATAGCCCTGTTGTGTCGAGGGGCAGCGGTAGGCGCGGTTGTTGAGATTGAAGATGGATTCGTGAACCACGCGTCCGCGGATATCGAAGGAATCGCGGCCGGTCCCGTAGTAGACATTGTAGCGGGCGGTGGCGGCGGCATGCTGGACGGCGCGGCGGAGGAGATCGATGGATTCATCGCCTTCGCCCATCAGGCGGTGCCCCAGCTGATGGGCGACGACGAGGGAGCGCATGGAGCGGATGGTGTCGCTGAAAAGCGAATGGGGGCCGTTGAAGGAGTAGACGTAACCGAGATCGGAAGCGAGCTGGGTCCAACGCGCAGCTTGAATGGCGCCGGAGGTTTTGAGGGCGAGTTCGTAGAAGCGCAGTTCCCAGTCATTGGCAGGGATTCGGCCTTCCAACATCAGGCGGCGGAGGTTGCCGTAAGTGCTGACGTTGTTGAAGCCGTGGTCGTGCACGCCGGTATGAGAGACATGCAGGGCCATCAGGTCGATCACTTTGGCGCGGGCGGAGTCTAGGAATTCGGCGTCGCCGGTAGCATCGAACTGAAGGATGGCGGAGCCGAATTGGAAGCCTTGGGTCCACTCGGTCCAGCCGCGGGAAGCGTATTTGCCGCCGACCGTGAAGACGGGGGAGCAGTTGGCGGGCTGCCAGGTACGTTCGATATCGCGGGCTTTGGCGGCGGAGAGTTCGTAGAGCTTTTCGACGGCGGCCAGGAGAGAAGCCGCGGTAAGGGAGGAATCGATTTTGAGCATGAGTTAGAGCCTTCGCAGATGAAATCCGCCATCGATGGGGATCACGGCGCCGGTGGAGAACGGGAAATAGTCCTTGAGGATGGCCTCGACGGCTAACCCGACGTCTTGCGGCGCGCCCCAACGCATCTGCGGAACCAGACCGTTGGCAATGAGTTCATCGTACTTCCCTTTGACTCCGGCGGTCATGTCGGTTTCCATAATGCCAGGACGGAGTTCGAAGACCTGGACGCCATGGGCCGCCAGGCGGGTGGACCAGAGTTGGGCGGACATAGCGAGCCCGGCCTTGGCGATGCAATATTCGCCGCGATTGACGGAAGCGGTATCGGCGGAAATGGACGTAATGAAGATGAGCTTGTAGGACCGGGCGGGTGACGGGTTATCGAGCCAGTAGCGCGCGGCGAGCTGCGAGAGAAAGTGCGGGCCTTTGAGATTGACTGAGAGAAGGCGGTCGAAGCTTTCTTCGGCGGTTTCGGTCACGTCGGCGCGAACCGTGGGTGCGATACCGGCGTTATTGACCAGGGCGTCGAGGCGGCCGAACGTTTCGAGGGTGCGATCGAAGATGGCTGTGCGATCGGCGGAGACAGCGATATCACCGGGAATAGGGACGAATTGCTGATGGGGATGGAGAGCTTGGGATTGACAGAGGGAGACGGTCTCGAGGGCGGCGTCGCGATTGGTGGAATAGTGAACGGCGACGTGAAAACCTGAGTGGGCGCAGGCTTGGGCGATGCCGCGGCCAAGTCCGCGGCTGGCGCCGGTGACCAGAACGGCGGGTGTGGGATCCATCGGGGCATTGTAAGGCATGGCGCCTTACGACGGAAAGACTGGGAATGGCCAGCCGCTACTGGGAAGGCGCGGTGATTTGGATTTCCTTCTTATTGCGCACCACGGTTAGTTGGTAGTTCGGCTTCTGACTAGCATTGCGTAGCGCGCCGGTCAACTCGCGCATCGTGCCTACGCGCGTCTCGTCCACTTTGACGATGACATCGCCGGCTTTAATGCCCGCACGAGCGGCGGGCGAGCCGTTGGCGACCATCTTGACCAGCAAGCCGTCCTTCACGCCGAAGAATTCGGCAAACTGTTGCTCATCGCCCAGCGGTTCGCATTCCACGCCCAGGATGGGGCTCTGCACGATGGTTGGGAAGGGCGGCATCGGCGGCATGGGCGCTATCTGCGGCCAATTCACTCCGGGCGGAGGAAGTTCGCTCCAGATGTCCCTGCCGTAAGGGTCGTCCGCGGACATCTCGCGGTGGCTCTCGATGGTCACGGCTACAGTTTGCATAGCGCCGTTGCGCCAGACGTCTACCTTGACCTGCCGGCCGGGGATGCTCTCGCGCACCAGACGCTGCAACTGCTCCTGCCCTTGGACGTGTTGCCCATCGAATTCCAGGATTACGTCGTTCACTTTCAACCCGGCTTTTTCGGCGGGACCGCCAGGAACAAGTTGAGTGATCTCAGCTCCGCGCTCCTCTTTCATCTTGAGCGCCTTAGCGCGGGCGGAATCGACATTCATAATTCCAACGCCCATATACGAAACGTTCTGCGCAGCCGAGCCGGCGGAATGAGTCCGCGGCGGTTGCGGGGGCTGGGGCGCCTGCTGCGCAAAGGCTGCCGAGAGAGTCAACGCCATTACACCGATAGTTTTCACGAAAACACCCATCATTGTCGTTTAATAAAAATCGTCCCGCCCGTGCCGTTTATCTGGAGGAGCGGACCGCCGCCATTGACAGCGCCTTCCGCTACCAGCGCGGCGCCGCGGAAACGCGTTTGTATCTGGTGGTAATCGGAAACGATGCGGCGCAAGTTATCCGTCATCGCATTCACCGCGCGGATGTTCACGCCTACATTCGACGGAATCATTACCGTGATGTCGCCATTGCCCGTGGCGAGGAACGAATCCGCAAGACGCCCGTTAAGCATGCTCGCGAAGATGCTGCCCGCCGAGGTGGAGACGCGCATGGCGCCCGCGATATTGCTGACGCGAATGCCGCCGCTGTGAGATTCGCATTGCACCCCCGCCGCCGCGCCGACCTGCACCGGTCCCGCAAGATTACGCGCGGTGACGATGCCTGCCGCCTTATCGACTACGATTTCGCCGCCGCCGGTGGCTGCGTCTACCGGTCCGTTGGCAGAGCCGATATGCACGGTGCCCGCGCGGGTCTGCGCATTCACGGCGCCGCCGGCCTGCAACGCTTCGATATCGCCGCCGTCTGTGGTCAGCGTTGCTATGCCGCCTACGTTCTTCACCGAGATATGTCCACCGCGCGTGTCGCAGCGCAAGGCGCCGTCGACTGCGCCGACGTGGATATCGCCTCCGCCAGTGATGAGACTGCAATTGCCACGAATGCGGTCGCAGGAAAGCTCGCCGGCGCCGGTGTTCACCTCGATCGGGCCATCCACGCCCTTCGCATCTACTGCGCCGTTGGTAGTGGCGACGGCCAGCGCGGCCAGCTTGGGGGCGCGAATAACGACGGTGGATAGCGCGGGACCTCCCGGCGTAGTCAAGACCGCCCAATCGCCATTGGTTTCCACGCGGATCGGCTGGCGGTTTACGGCAATCTGCGCACTCGCTTGCGAGGGCGTCATGACGCTGACCGTAATGGTGTAGGAAATTTCGCGGCCGGAGCCGGCTGCGATAGTCACCGGACCGTGACCGCTCACGCGCAGCCGCGGGGCGGCCGGAATGGACCCGGAATAAACGCGCACCCAGGAATTGCCTACGCGCTTCCACTGCGACTGGCCGATACCTGAGGGCGGAAGGAGCGCGAGCGCGATTGTCAGGGCCGCCACTAACCCGTGTTGGAGCACGCGGGGGCGGGACCGCTCCCTTGCGGTCGCGGCTCGGAAAGTCGCGGCTCGGAAAGTAGCCACGGTTTCCACAGGCTCCGCGAGTTCCTTAGAATGTCCCGATGGACGCATTCATTTCCTTCAATGCCTTTTCTACCTTCAGGCGCACGTATCCGTTGTCTTCGCGCTGCATCACGCTCTGCAGCGTCCCCACCAGAGAATCGTCGCGATGGGCCACCAGCAAATCCGCCACCTGCATGCGCATCCTGGCATTATCATCCGTGAGCAGAACCTGCGCCAGCACACGGCGCACCTGCGGATCTCCTGAAAGCGGCTTCAGACCTTCGAGGGCCTTCAATCGAACGCCCGGATTGGGGTCATGCGCCACGGCGTTCAACAGAGCGTCGCGCACTTCGCTCGAATCGGAATGGCTCTTGAGCACATCCACCGATTCCACACGTACCGCCGAATCCTGCTCACGCGCAGCGGTCAGCAGCAGGCGCTGGATCGCCTGATCATCCATGCTGCCTTCTACTACCCGCCGCCGCGTCTCATCGAAGGCGATCTGCACGCGGCCGCCGCTATTGGGCTGTACGGAACGGACGGTGGAAAATACATCGTCGCCCGCGAGAGACGCCGTGCTCAACCCGCGGTGAAGGCTGAGACCGGGGAGCACGCCGGGCGTAATCCTGGCGACCATGAAACCGAGCGTGACGAGCGCCGTTGCGCCAAGCGGCTGACGAAGGCGTCCGAGACCCGCGAAGCTGGACGCCATCGCTTCCAGGAAAAGGGTCCAGGGACCTTTGTGCAGAGCGGCCGAGCGCGGCGCTCCGCCGGCGACCGCCGCCATCAGATCGGCGCGGCAGTCTTCGAGCAGCAACGGAGAGACCTGGCGCGCACGCTGATCGAGCGCGACCGCGATCTTGCGCTGTTTTTCAACCTCCGCGACGCATCCCGAACAGCCGGCGAGGTGGGTTTCGAGAACGTCTTCCTCGGCGGGCGCGAGCTCTCCATAATAATAAAGTGAAATCAGATTCGAAGCCGAATCGCACGTCATACGAATTCTCCCAATACCGATCGCATCTTTTGTGTAGCGCGAAACAGGCAATTCTTGGCAGCCTCTTCGCTAGTCCCCAGCACCTCTCCGATATTCCGGAGCCGGAGGCCCTGATAATGCCGTAACTCGAATACCATCCGCTCCCTAGGGGTCAAATCTTCTAGCGCACCTTCAATTTTCTCTCGCAACTCGCTGTTCCACATGCTTCTTTCCGGATTGGCGTCGGCCGCATCTTCTTCGAACCCATCCATCCGGTCCACCGGGCCATCGGCAGTTTCCACCACTGAGGGTTCCTCTCGACGCACCTTTCGCCGGCGCAACTGATCGAGGCAGATATTGGTTACGATCCGGTAGAGCCATGTATGAAAACTGCAATCGAAGCGGAAGGTGTGCAGGTTCCGGTATACGCGTAGAAACGCCTCCTGGTATACGTCGCGCGCGTCTTCGGGCGAACGCAACAGGTTCATCGCCAGCCGCAGGACGTTCTGGTCGTAGGTCCGCACCAACTGCTCGAACGCGTCCTGATCGCCGCGTTGAGCAGCCCTAATTAGCGAATCGACCTGTGGACTCAATCGGGCGCCTACGGCTCCGGCGGCGTTCTGCCCCATAACTCCCGCAATATCGATATTTATGCCTACCGCTGCTCCACTCACCTGCCTGCTGAGTTGGACGCGGTTGTAGCGTTTTGGTCACGCTGTGCCGTCCGAAATCGGACAGTACGTATTTTAACGCCGTGCAAGCGCGTCTGGGCCTTTCGAACCGCTTCGCTGGACCCCGAACGTCTAGAATCGGTTGCGAGGTAATCGGTGGCGCGGCTGGAGGACACGGCGCATCCTCATCAGGACATGATAACTTGGAGGGCATGAATCCCTATGCTTCTTACTTAGGTCCGAGGGACGTCATGGAAACCGTGGCGCTGACGCCGGCGCGGGTCGAGGCGTTGCTGGGCACGATCGGAAAAGAGCGAGTGAGCGAAGCTCCGGCGCCGGGCAAGTGGAGCGCGCGCGAAATTGTAGCGCACCTGGCGGATTGTGAGCTGGTGTTCGCATTCCGGCTGCGGCAAACGCTGGCGGAGGATAATCCCACCATTCAGCCGTTCGACCAGGAGAAATGGGCCGCGGCTTACGGCGCTTACGACGCACATGCGGCGATGGAAACCTTTGCGTCGCTTCGGTATTGGAACCTGGCGCTGGTCCGATCGCTGAAATCCGAGGCGCGACAGCGGAGGATGACGCATCCGGAACGGGGCGAGATGACCTTCGAGACAGTTCTCGAAACCATGGGCGGGCACGATCTCAATCACATCGGGCAACTGGAGCGGATCGCGACTGCGTCGGCCGCGAGCTAGCGGCGTCGAAACCGGCCAAGCGTAAAAACGTCACGTTTTGCGCCTCTCCATCGTCTCCCTAATATGAGAATTTTGCAGGTTTTCGCGCTGGCTGGCATTGCGTCTGGCGCTGCGTTTTGCCAGGAGGCGCCGGCTGCCGCGCCGCTGGCCTTCGAAGTAGCCACCATCAAGCCATCGGAGCCAATCAGCGGCGGCCCAGGCAAAATGATGATTCGGATGGGCGTGCGAAACGACGGCGCTCTGGTGACATATAACGGCATGACGCTCAAGTCTCTAGTGCAAAACGCATACTCCGTCAAGGACTACCAGGTGACTTGCGCGCCCTGGATGGACGAGCAGCGATACGATATTTCGGCGAAGCTACCCGACGGGGCGAGCAAGGATCAAGCTCCCGAGATGCTGCAAAGCCTGCTGAAGGAGCGTTTCAAGGTTACGTTGCACCGCGAGAAGAAGGATCACGCCATCTATGCGCTGGTGGTTGGGAAGAGTGGGCCGAAGTTGAAGGTCGCGGAGGTCTCGGCCATCGAGCCCGGAGCGCCGAAGGCTGGGGATCCGGAAAGAGCGCCCGCGCCGCCGCCGCCCGGCGGCTCTTCGCGAACTGCCACGACAGGCCCCGGATCCGGCGGCCGCGGGGCTTTGCCGCCCGGCGGCATTTCGATGCGAATGGGACCGAATGGTGGACATCTCGAAGCGAAATCAATGACGCTGGATCGCTTTGCGGAAGCGATCTCCCGTTTCCTCGACAGGCCAGTGATGGATCAGACTGGAATCGAAGGCAATTATGACTTCGCAATCGACATCTCCCAGGACGAGATGGGCGGCATGATGGCGCAGATGAAGACTACTGTAATGATGGCTGGCGCCGGACCGGCGCCCAGCGGTGGGGGCGCCGTGGCGGGTCTCCCATCGCATGGTGGACCCGAGGGAGCTCCTCCCGGGCCCGAAGGCGGATCACTCTTCCAATCGATTCAGAGCTATGGTTTGAAGCTAGAGCCAAAGAAGGCCCCGATGGATATGATCGCCATCGACAGCGCCGAGAAAACGCCAACCGGGAACTAGGCTGCACCGCAGGTGTATATGCGTGTGCGATCTGTGGACAGGGGATGTGTCAACTTGTACAACCCCCTGTCTAGCGGCCGATCTCGCGCGGCGCCTGAACGATCGAGAGCAGCAAGCAGAATACTACTAGAATTCCCAAACCACCTGCGATAAACATAAACATTCCCTCCACCCAACTTTTGTTAAGCAATTTCGGGACCGGAAAAGCAGCGCACGCTAATTAGCATGCGTGAGCCCATAATTGGCGCACGAGCGCCCGCGCCTACAGCGCGTCGACAGGCCAAGTGGCCTATGGCACTGAGGCCGCGAAGAGGAAGAGATGGAGCGGAAGCCGATAACTTAACCTCGCCGCGGGCAGCTCCGTCCGATTTTGCCGCCGCGCACACTTTGGTGCATGAAGGAAAAACGGCTGAAGAAGTGGCCTACACTGGTCTGCGGTCTAAAAGACGCCATCGCAAGTAAGCCATCGACGCCGACGGACGAGTTGGCAGGCTGCATGCGTTCTTCATGATGTGGGTGGGAAGCGTGCAAGCAGAACGGCCCTGAGTTTACTGGCACTTGCATCGATTGGGTGGCGGCTGGAGTACGCGAAGGAACGATCTTCGCGGGATCCGCTGGACGAATATGAACGCACGCTGCGCGCCCTCAACCAATATAGGGCTCTAGCGGCCGACGAGAACGAAGATCCCCTGCCCTCCACCCCGGAACCCGTGACTCCTGGCGATTCGTACAGCGGCGTACCTGCGTTGGTTCGCCTGCTAACGCACCTCGGAGATCTTCCCGAGGGAGTGGTTTGCGACGAACCGGAGTCGTATCAAGGCGAAATAGTGACAGCAGTCCAGAAGTTTCAATCCCGCCACGGACTGGAACCCGACGGCCGAATTGGCGCACTGACGCTCGAGCAGTTGAACACCCCGCTTAGCGTCCGCGTTCGCCAACTTGAGTTATCCCTCGAGCGGTGGCGGCGGCGTCCCTACGACCCCAACCGTCCGGCGATTGTCTTGAATTTGCCGGAATTTCGGTTGCGTGCTTTCGGAGGAACAAGCGCATCCGGGAGCGATCCCGAACTCGAGATGAAAATAGTGGTCGGACAGGCTCCGGACCGGAAGACTCCCATTTTGCATTCACAACTAGAGGCTGTGATCTTCCGGCCAGACTGGAACGTGCCGGCCAGCATCCAACGCAGCGAATTGCTGCCGGAGATCATGCAAGACCGTTCGTGGGTGTCGGCGAATAACTTCGAATTGGTTACCCGGCAGGGTGAAGTCGTCGGAGCTGGAAAGATCTCCGATGACATGCTGTCGCGGCTGAAAAGCGGTGAACTTCAACTGCGCCAGAAGCCGGGGCCGAAGAACACGCTGGGGCTTGTGAAGTTCGTGTTCCCAAACGAATACGGCGTCTATATGCACGATACATCCGCGCGGTGGCTATTTGACCGCGAGCACCGCGATTTGAGCCACGGCTGCATTCGCGTGGAGAAGCCAGAGGAACTGGCGGCGTGGGTCTTGGGCAAGCAGCCGGGTTGGTCCCGCGATCGCATCGACGCGATAGTGCAAGGGACCGAGTCTGTTTCAGTGAAGATCGAACGCTCGATTCAGGTGGTGACCATGTATTCCACTGCCGTAGTGATGCAGGACGGCGAGGTACACTTTTTTTCCGACATCTACGGGGAGGATGCCGCCCTTGAAAAGGAGCTCGCGACGGAGCCTCACGCTAAGCCTGGCGGCGGAGCCGGCCAACGTCCCCATGACTAAAAGATCGGAGCTTGATGGCGCCGCCAGAGTGGCCCTCCCATGAGTAGAATCTTCTTCGGGGAGGGACGTAGCAGAGCTTTGCGGTTGGCGATCATTGTGACCTTCGCCGTTGTTACGGCCTCGGACCAGACGCTTACGCAGCCGGGCCCGTATACGGCAAAGGAGGCCGATGCGGGACGCGCCGTTTATCTCGCTCACTGCGCGAGCTGCCATCAGACTGATCTCGCAGGAAGCAACGAAGCGCCCGAACTCGCGGGGTCGAACTTCATTCGAGCGTGGAGCGCCCGCACAACCGCCGAACTGCTCACCTTGATTCGAACCACCATGCCGCCGGCGGATCGCGGCAATCTGGGCAGCGAGAATTATCTCAATCTGGTTGCTTTTCTTCTCTCGGCTAACGGCGCGCGCGCGGGAAACCAACCGCTCACCGCGAATGCGAATCTGGCGATCGGCTCCCTGGCCAGCGGGGAGATGCCCGCGGCCCTACGAAAGACGCTCGAGAGCGCCACGGCGGACGTGCCGGACCAGTCCCAGACTTCCCGTCCGCTGGGGCTGCTGGTGGCAGGTCAAGTCAAGAACTACGTGCCGGTCCCCGATGAGATGCTACGCAATCCCGACCCCGGCGACTGGCTCATGATCCGGCGCAACTATCAGGCTCACAGCTACAGTCCACTGAACTCGATTACAACCGCGAATGTGAAGGGTTTGCGGCTGGAGTGGGTGTGGGCCATGAATGACGGCGGGGCCAACGAACCGACGCCCATCGTACACAACGGCATTATTTATCTTGCGAACACGAGCAACACCGTACAGGCCCTCGATGGGCGGACGGGCGATCTGATCTGGGAAAATCACATCGGTCCCAACGCCACGCAAGCGTACGGCGCCACGCGCAGCCTCGGCATCTATCAGGACAAGGTGTTCCTTGCTACAACCGATGCGAAGCTCTACGCGCTCGATGCGCGGAGCGGCGAGATCGTCTGGCGAACGGTTATCGCCGATTCGAAGAAGGGATACGGCAACACGAGCGGGCCCCTTGTGATCCATGGAAAGGTCGCGCAGGGGCTCACAGGGTGCTCACAGTTCAGGCCCGAGGGCTGCTTCATTAGCGCATACGATGCGGCGAGCGGCAAACAGCTCTGGAAGTTTCAGACCGTTCCACGCGAGGGCGGGTTGGGAGGCGACACCTGGGGCTCGATCCCGAACCTGCTGCGCGCCGGTGGCGACACGTGGATCACGGGCAGTTACGATCCCGATCTCAACGAAACTTACTGGGGCGTCGCGCAGGCCAAGCCTTGGATGAGGGCCAGCCGCGGCGCCAAGCCGGGTGACAAGGATCTGTTCACCAGCTCGACGGTCGCGCTGAATCCGGACAACGGCAAGCTCGCCTGGTACTTTCAACACGTGCCGGGCGAATCGCTGGATCTCGACGAAGTGTTCGAGCGCGTGCTGGTGGACAGCGGCGGCCAGAAGCTGATTTTTACCATTGGCAAGGCCGGCGTGCTGTGGAAGCTCGACCGGGAGACCCACAAGTTCCTCGCGTTTAAAGAAACCATCTTTCAGAACGTCTTCTCCCGTATCGATCCGAAGACAGGCGAGCCGACCTATCGGAGCGACATCCTCGAACAGAAGATCGGGAAGTGGATTCAGGCGTGTCCAAGTACCGAAGGCGGACACAACTGGCAGGCGATGAGCTACCATCCAGGGACCAATCAGCTGATCATTCCGCTCAGCCGGAGTTGCATGGAGATGATGGGGCGGGCCGTCGATTCCAAAGAAGGTTCGGGCGGCGCCGCGGGGCAGCGGCGCTACTTCGAAATGCCGGGCACCAACGGTAAGATCGGGAAACTGGCGGCATACGACGTGAAGACGCTGAAGGAAAACTGGTCGATGGAACAACGCGCGCCTTTCCTCACGGCGGTGCTCTCAACGGCGGGCGGCCTCGCATTTGTGGGAGACCTCAACCGTTACTTCATCGCCGTGGACGTCAACACCGGGGCTCTGCTCTGGAAAACCCGGCTAGGAACCTCGGTGCAGGGTTTTCCAGTGTCGTTCGCGGTCGGCGGCAAGCAGTACATCGCAGTGACAACCGGCCTCGGCGGAGGCAGTCCCAGGACCGTTCCTCTCGCGATCGCGCCGGAAATCCACCATCCCGGTAACGGCAACGCGTTGTACGTGTTCTCGCTACCGGACAGGTAGATACTCGCCTAAGCGTTGACCCGTCGCAGCTTGGTGACGCGTCCCACCTCGACCCACTCAACCACAAAGATATTACCGGCATGGTCGAAACAAGCGCCGTGAGGACTGACGAATTTTCCCGGCGTGAAATGATCGCGCGAAAGCGTGCGTGTGTCGCGCCATTTCGTGGCGGAATCGTCCCCGAGGTTCACGATTACCCGATTGTCTTGATCGAGCAAAGTGACGCGCGCCCCGAGATCGGGCACCACGACGTCGCCGTTGCGGAAGAAATCAAAGTTGCACGGCAAATTCGTGCCGCTGACGAAATCGATATGGCGCCCATCGAGAGTGAATCGTTGGATGCGGCTGTTGGCGCGGTCTGCAACCATGAGGACCGGTCGGGAACCGCGGGAATCGAGCACGATTCCGTGAGGGCAATCGACCTGGCCCGGTTCCTTGCCTTTGCCGCCGAATGTGCGGATGTATTCGGCCTTGCTGTTGTACTGGTTGATGAAGCTCGATCCGTACCCATCGCCCACGTAAATGTCGCCATTGGGTCCAATAGCGAGATTGGTGGGGCTGTACTTGGGCCGTTTGCCATCCGCACCTGGATGGTAGGCTTCGGATTGCTCGGGATAGCCGATCGACCATACCTCCTCGCCATCGAGCGTCGCCTTCACTACCACGCCGCGCTTTGTGTCGCAGAGGTACAGGAACTCGGTACTGCCTTCCTTGCGGATGTGCAAGCCATGAGCGCCGCCGCGGAAGTCCTTTCCCCAGGATTTTATGAATTTACCGTCGCCGTCGAACACCACCATGGAATCGGAGCTTTCACTGGCGGCATTGACGGTGTGGTGAACGTAAATCTTGCCTTGCGAATCCTCCACGACGCCATGCGTATTGCCGTACTGGATCTGTCGCGGTAGTTCGCCCCAATCGTGAATAGCCTCGTAAGTATGGGCGCCATTGCCGAGCACTGGCCGTTTCGTTCCGGCCTTATCCTGGGCGTTCAAAATGATGGGCGCGACGGCGGCGGCGCGCAAAAAGCGGCGGCGGGATGCGAAAGCCATGACGATTCCTCCCCGCAACAAACTCTACCACGGTGGAGAGTCGCTTCACATCCCGGCATTCGGCGAAATTGCACCTCAGCGTCCTTCGCGAATGAATTCGTAACAAGGTAAGATGGCGTTGGAGAGCGATGATGACCAGAAGACAGGCAACGCTCGCTTGCGTCGCAGCGCTTAACGGGTTTGCGGCCGACAAGGGTACGCGTGGCAACGTCCGCTTCTGCCGGGCGCCCGCAAGCGGAATTCAGCCGCAGGTCGCAATCGATTCGCGAGGCACGCTCCACATCGTCTATTACACCGGAGACCCCCACCACGGCGATTTGTACTATGCCCGCTCCGAAGACGGTGGCGCGAAATTCTCCCCCGCACTGCCGGTGAATCAAGGTGGCAGCGCGATTTCAGCCGGCACGATTCGCGGGGCTCAATTGGCCCTCGGGAAAGGCGGCCGCGTCCATGTTGCCTGGAATGGCTCAACCAACAACGGTCCGCTCAACCCCGACGCTGGAAAGCCGGGTGCGCCGATGCTTTACTCCCGCCTAAACGATTCCGGAACAGCCTTTGAACCCCAGCGCAACCTCATGTTTCACTCGTTCGGCCTCGATGGCGGCGGCTCGATTGCCGCTGATTCGAACGGAAATGTTTACGTCGGCTGGCACGGGATCGGAACGTCGGAAGCGAAAGTGGCCGGTAAAGAAGGCGAGGCTCGCAGATGCGTCTGGGTGACCAAATCCGAGGACGACGGCAAAACCTTTTCCACCGAGAAAAGAGCGTGGGCGCAGGAAACAGGGGCCTGCGGTTGCTGTGGGATGAAGATCTTCGCCGATGGTAAGGGCAACGTTTTCGCGCTCTACCGCTCGGCAACGGAATCTGTGCACCGCGATATCTACCTTCTCTCTTCAAACGACCATGGGAGGAGTTTTCAAGGAAAACTTCTCCACAAGTGGAATATCAATGCCTGTCCCATGAGCAGCATGGATCTTGGCGAAAACGGAAATATCGTCGTCGCGGCCTGGGAAACTGGGGGACAGGTCTATTGGACTCGCATCGGCGGCGATCGGACTGGCGAACCAATTGCCGCTCCCGGCGAAGGAAAAGGCAGAAAGCACCCGCGCATTGCAATAAACGAGAGGGGCGACGTCCTCCTCGTTTGGACGCAAGGGACAGGCTGGGCTAAGGGCGGTTCTTTCGCATATCAGCTTTACGATCGCGCTGGGAAATTGACTCAGAATGGGGAGTTTCCAGGTATTCCGGTGTGGAGTTTCGCCGGAGTTTCGGCACAGCCTGATGGCGGCTTCTTAATCGTAAGCTAGCAAATCCCGGCGCCGACGCCCTGGGTAAGTTTTCGATGTCCTGAAAACACAAAGCCAGCGCGACGGCGCGCCTCCCAAAAACCAGTCACGGATGTTTCGAAGAATTTTTCCGTCGAATAACTCCTGTGGCTTCCGCAACTTAGAAGGGAACGAGGGTTTCCGCCGCGGCAATTTATTTGTAGCTCGCCAGTTACACTGAAATCGACAGGAAACTTCCTGCCCCGACCCGCGCCTTTCACCGGCGCGGGTTTTGATTTTTTGGAGGAATGATGATTCGCAGTTCGCTTTGCGCCGCGGTGCTGCTGGCTGGCGTCGCCGCCGCCGCGCCAACTCTTACGACTATTCAGGACGTGCTCTACAAAGCCGATGGAACGCGCTTCAATGGCACGCTTTCCATTAGCTGGAGCAGCTTTCAAGCCGCCGATAATTCGGACATCGTGATGCAGACCAGCACCGTCAAGGTCATCGACGGCAACTTACGCGTGCAATTAGTCCCTAGCTCGACGGCCACGCCTGCGATCGTTTACACAGTGACTTATAACAGCGATGGACGCGTCCAGTTTCAAGAGAGCTGGTCGGTGCCGCCGAGCCCGACGCCACTTCGGATACGCGATGTGCGGGTCGCTGCGAGCGGAAGCGCCGGAAACAGCAGCAGCGGCAGCGGGTTGGCTGGCAGCGATACGGCCGCGGCGATTCCGGAATCGCAGGTCACGGGGTTGATCGCCGACCTGGGGGCACGCCCGATCAAGGGGCCGGCACTCGCGGCGGGGGCGACGGCGATTGTCGATGCATCCGGTCTGATCGAATCGGCAATCGGAAATGCGACGGATTGCATGCACGTGGATGGGTCGTCGGGGCCTTGCGGAGGCGGTACGCCAACGTTCGTGGATGGCGATCTGCCGTCTGGAATTGTGGACGGCAACAATGCGACGTTTGCTCTGACGGCCGTGCCGGCGCCCGCGACCAGTCTTTCGCTGTACCGCAACGGCGTGCTGCAGAAGCCGTCGCTCGATTACACGGCGACCGGCAACTCGATTCAGTTTGTCGTCGCCGCGACGCCGCAGCCGGGGGATATCCTGCTGGCGAGTTATCGCACGGCGGATAGCTCGGGTGCAGTGACGCCGACTTTCTCCGGATACTCGACGACGCAAGTACTCTGTAGCGGCACGGGTGCGACCATCAACTCGGCGGCGCTCGCCAGCTTGGGGACGTGTACGATTCCGGCGGGGCTGTTATCGCAGGGGGATCGGATCGAGATCCGGTTCGATTATGCGCACGGCGGAACCGCGGGCGGGTTTTCGATCGAGACGCACTGGGGCGGAACGACGATTGTGCATCGGGATGCGGTATCTACGGAGACTCTGGTTGCGGGCCGCGCTGACGCGGGAGTGCTCACGTCGAACGCGCAGTTGAGCTCGGAGACGTGGGGGACAGCGCTGGCATTTTCAGCCAACGCAGTGGTGGCGGGGGACGCTTACGCCAACGGGCTGACGGTCACTTTTCTGGGGTTGGTGGCTGGTGGGGGAGATACTTTGACCTTGAGTAATTTTGCCGTGGTGCGGATTCCATAGGAGGGGGACTGAGGATGAGATCGCGCAGATCGAGTTAAGGGCGTTAAATTTGCCGCGGCGCAAGCAGGTGCGAGAAATCTCTTGACCTGCCAAGGCCGTTCCGATATAGTTGTCCGCAAATGCCAGGAGAAGACGAGATTCAGTGAATCGTTTAACTACTGGCGCGATTCGGCACTCATGGAGGCATTATGGTTAAAATGGCGGTGTTGGCGGGCGTCGTCCTGCTTGGGTGTTCGTTTTCCGTTCCCGCCTTTGCGCAGAAAGCGACGGGCGAAATCCATGGGACGGTTTTCGATCCGAGCCGCACCGTGGTGCCCAAAGCGGAGGTTGCAGCCACCGATACAGCCACGGGAATTACCAAGACGACTACCTCGGGGCCCGATGGATCTTACCAGATCCCTAATCTCCTCGATGGAACGTATACCATCAGCGTGACGGCCACCGGTTTTCAGAAGTCGGTTTATTCCGGAGTTGTGGTGGATGCGGGGCGTATCACGGATATGCCGCTTAACTAAACCTGGGCCTGGCTGGCAGCGCCGCTTCCACCCTTGCGGGACCAGGCAGCCCGACCTACTATTGCCGCCTCGTGGGCAGCAACTTCAACCCCTGCGTCCAGTATGGATACAATTCGGCCGGACCTTATCCGATTAACTTCTTCGTGCCGAACCCATACGTCGGCGACCTGACAGTCACCGACGATAACTCGTACGCCACTTACAACGCCTTACAGGCCACGGTGAGGCACCGTTTGAGCGGAGGCCTCACCGTGACGGCCAATTATACATTCTCGAAGGCGTTGAGCGATCTCTATGGCGGAAGCAATACCCTTACCAACTACTACACCACCATCCGCAATTTCGGATTAAACAAAGGGCCTATCCCGCAAGATGTCCGGCAGGCCTTCCAATCGTACTTCACCTACAATTTGCCCGTCGGCAAGGGCAGGGCGTTCAATATCTCGAACGGGCTCATGAATCGCGCGCTGGGCGGCTGGTCGATCGCCGGAATCTGGACTTTGACGTCCGGCCACGTCGCCAAGCTCACAAGCGGTGAGCACACCGTGAATGTGAACGCTGGAACGGATTCGGGCGTGGTCCTCAACGGGCTGACGCTTTCCCAGCTTTCGAGCGAACTGGATACCTTCAGCAACGGCCCCAACGGCACCACGCTCTATAACGCCGCCCGCTCACTCATCGGGACCACCGGGCGAGCCAACAGCCAATATCTTGCGCTGCCAACCACGCCGGGCCAGTTCGGGCAATACCTGTTCGTCTACGGACCGAAATTCTTCAGCGCGGATATGTCACTGAATAAAGATATTCCGATTAACGATCGGGCGCACTTCAGCATTCAGGCCGAATTTCTGAACTTTATGAACCATCCTGTATTCAGCGCGGGAAGTTACAATATCAATTCCACGTCATTCGGCCAGACCAGCACTACCGCGGTTAATCCGCGCGTCATTCAGTTGCGCGGCTATTTACGCTGGTAACTACAGACCGCGCGGGCAGATTTTCCACTTCTAATAGGTTATTGTCAGCTTTTCGCGAAGGAGTTTTATGAAACGCCTATTGGCGCTGTTGACTCTGAGTTTAATCGCTGCGACCGCCACGTATCTGGTGGCGGCGCAGCCCGCAGCGACGAACACCGCCGGAAGGACGGCAGCCGCGGCTTCGCGGTCAGCCGTGGCCTTCGACGTCTCTCCGCCGCTCGAAGCGATGGAGCAGTTCATCCCCGACAAGAAAATCGTGATTCATCCGGCAGCGGAAAGCCCGGCTGTGCGGCAAGGCGCAACCGAAGGGCCGGGCACAGGTTTAGGCGCGACTCCGCCCACACCACCGGCAGCGCGGGGCGGCGCCGGCGGTGCCAGGGCGGGTGGGCGTGCGGCAAGAGCGGGCGGGCCTCCGCCAATTCCCTCTCCTCCGCCTGCGCCCGAGATCAGCGCCGCCGGCGCCGCAGTCGAGCAGACAGCGCAGGGTACCCGCCCCGCGCTTGAGGTGCGCGCCAGCTTTGACGGGCTCGGAGAAGGCTTCACCGGCCGCGAGTTCCCCGGCGCAGGAAACGCCGAGGATGGCAACGCAGGACGCGGCGGTATCGATATCAGCATGGCGGTTGGCCCCGACCATATCTTCGAAGTCCTAAGCGGTAATTTTGCCGTCTTCACGAAGAAGGGTAAGAAGTACGGCGCCACCGGTAAGCTGCTCTATGGCGCCGTGCCCAACGACACTATTTTTGCGGGCTTTGGCGTTCGCTGTGGCACTACCAATAACAGCGATACAGTAGTTCGCTACGACCAATTAGCGGACCGCTGGCTGTTCGTGCTGCCGGTTTTCTCGCGGCCGCCGGATAACCCGCAAGGCCCCTACGCTATGTGTTATGCGGTGAGCGCGACGTCCGATCCGCTGGGACCTTACTACCGGTATGAGTTCCAAAGACCGCTGTTCCCCGATTATCCCCGTCCGGCGGTGTGGCCCGACGGCTACTACAATCCGACCAGCACGAGCGACAACCTGCTGCCGGATGTGATCACCCAGAAACACGACTGCATCGCCGAGCGCAACAAGATGCTCAAGGGTCTGCCGGCGACGGAGCAGTGCGTGGTGATCGACGGCGGCGTTTTCATGTTGAACGCCGACCTGGATGGGAAAAAGTTGCCGCCGGCGGGCGCGCCCAATATTATGATGTCGACCGGCGGGACGCAGCTCATGAAGATCTTTGGCGATGATGGGATCTACTTTTACAAAGTGCACGTCGATTGGAACGACCCCTCAAAGACGAGTGTCTCTGAGCCGCAGAAGATCGCGGTGGCGCCTTATCGCTATCTCTGCGACGGCCAGTTGAGCAACTGCGTGTCGCAGCCGGGCACGGAGCGCCGGCTCGATTCGCAAGGCGACAAGCTGATCCAGCGGCTGGTGTACCGCAATTTCGGGGATCACGAGTCGATTCTTGCGGAGCACTCCGTCGCCACGGCTGCGCATGGCGGGGGCGTGCGGTGGTACGAGTTCCGCCTCACAAACAGCACGATCCCGCGTTGTACCAGCAGTCAACGTACGCGCAGGGCGGATTCTATCGTTGGCTGGGAAGCATAGCGTTCGATCGCAAGGGCAACATTGGCTTGGGCTATTCATTCGGCGGCGATCCCAACTATCCCGGCCAGCGGGTTGCCGCGCGTCTGGCGAAGGACCCGAAGTGACAACTTACTTTTCACGAATCGGTGCTGGCCGAAGGGCAGGCATCGCAAACGGGCAGCCTTCGCTGGGAAGATTACACGAATATCGCTATCGATCCCTCCGACGATCGTACGTTTTGGTTTGTGGGGAATTACCTGAAGAGCGGCACTACGTCGTCATCGACGCGCATCGGATCGTTTGCGGCGCCCGGGTGTAGGTGAGGCGCGAGACATCGGCTTTATCGGAAGTGGCTGCGATGCACGCGCGCGCCGCAAACAAACAAGAATGCTACGCTGGAATTTCCCTATGTCCCAAATTGAGATCACTCTGCCAGATGGCGGCAAGCAATCCGTCGAGGCAGGGACGACGCCTCTGGATATTGCGAAATCCATCAGCCCGCGGCTTGCCGATGCGGCTCTGGTCGCGCGCGTCAACGGCGACCTTTACGACCTCGCGCGGCCCATCGAAACAGACGCGTCGCTTCAGATTCTCACGAATAAAGACGCCGACGCGCTACAGGTCTACCGGCATTCCACGGCGCACCTGTTGGCCGCGGCCGTGCTCGAGCTGTTTCCCGAAACGAAGCTTGGAATCGGGCCGCCCATCGACACCGGCTTCTATTACGATTTCGACCGCGCGACGCCGTTTATCCCGGAAGATCTCGAAAAGATCGAAAAGAAGATGTGGGAGATTCAGGCGCGCAATCTCCCCTATGAGCGGATCTATACCAAAAAGGACGAAGGCCTCCGCAAATATTCAGACGCCTGGATGAAGTGCGAGCTCATCACGGAGCGCGCCGGCGACGTTTTCAGCGAATACACGCTGGGTCCGCATTTTATTGATTTCTGCCGCGGGCCGCACGTACCGAATACATCGAAGATCAAGTCGTTCAAGCTGCTCTCCATCGCCGGCGCGTATTGGAAGGGCGACGAACACAACAAGCAACTGCAGCGCATCTACGGCACAGCATTCTTTTCGCCGAAGGACCTGGAAGCCTATCTCAAGCAGGTGGAGGAGGCGAAGAAACGCGACCACCGCAAGCTTGGCAAGGAGCTTGATCTCTTCAGCATTCAGGAACTCGCCGGGCCTGGGCTGATCTTCTTTCATCCCAAGGGCGGCATCATCCGAAAAACGATCGAGGATTGGATGCGCGACCAGTATTTGAAGCGCGGCTACTCGCTGGTGTATACGCCGCACGTCGCGCGCTTCGATTTGTGGAAGACCTCGGGGCACGCTGGGTTTTACGCGGCGAACATGTTCACGCGCATGGAACTGGACGACGCCGAGTATCAGCTCAAACCGATGAATTGTCCCTTCCACGTATTGATATATGCGGACAAGCAGCACAGTTACCGCGATCTGCCGGTGCGGTTGGGCGAGTTAGGAACGGTTTACCGGTATGAGCGCTCGGGCGTGCTCAACGGCCTTTTCCGCGTACGCGGATTCACCCAGGACGATGCGCATATCTTCTGCACGCCGGAGCAGATCGAGAATGAGATCGTCGATTGCCTTCAGTTCGCGCTGGATACTCTGACCACCTACGGTTTCGATAAGTATGAGGCCGAGCTTTCCACCTGGGATGGCGGCGCGAGCGGGAAATATGAAGGCACGCCGGAACAGTGGGAGATTGGCGAGAACGCGCTGCGGCGCGCTACCGAGCGGCTCGGGATCAAAGCCAAAGTGATGGCCGACGAAGCGGCGTTTTACGGCCCAAAGATCGACGTGAAATTGGTAGACGCGATCGGGCGACCGTGGCAGCTTTCGACGGTGCAGTTCGATTTCACCCTGCCTCGGCGCTTCGAGCTTGAATACATCGGCGAGGATGGCAAGACGCATCAGCCGCTGATGGTGCATCGGGCGCTGTACGGATCCATCGAGCGTTTCTTCGGCATCCTGATCGAGCACTACGCGGGGGCGTTTCCAGTATGGCTGGCGCCCGTTCAGGCGATCGTGCTGCCCATTACCGACCGGCAGACGGAGTACGCCAAGACCATCCGGAAACAGCTCGAAGACGCGGGCATTCGCGCCACCGTGGACGAACGCAGCGAGAAGGTCAACTTCAAGATCCGTGAGGCCCAGTTGCAGAAGATTCCGTACATGCTGGTAGTCGGCGACCGCGAGCAGGAGAAGTGGCAAGTGGCGGTTCGGAATCGCAAGCACGGGGATCTAGGCGTGAAAACCCTTCAAGAGTTTTTGGCCGAGATTCGCGGGTTAGTCGATAGCAAGGCTGTCACGGAGTAGGCGGCGTGCAACTTAATAGTTGCCTACCTGAGCTAACGGTTGGGATTGACCTTGGCACAGTATAAAATATTGTGTCAGGAGTTCAAAGCAGAACCCTGATGTTCCTGCATCACGTTCCTCCAACGCGGCGATGGCAAGTCGCTTTCACTGCCGGTGCGTGCGTTGTGTTGTCTGTGGCGGGCATCAAGCTGCTCGCTGCCGATGGCCCACCGGCCAGCCCTGCTCCGATTCTGAAACAGTATTGTTTCCAGTGCCACGGAAGCGGCGTAGCCACTGCGGGAGTAAACCTGGAAAGGTTGACGGCCACCGGATCGATCGCGGATACGTACCTGACCTGGGAGCGGGTCAAGACGGTTCTCGCGTCGAAACACATGCCGCCGCCCGGGCTGCCGCAGCCAACGGACGAACAGCGCGGCCAAATCGTCGGGTGGATTCAGACGAAATTAGATGCCTTCGTCAAGACGCACGCCGGCGATCCCGGCCGCGTGACCGTCCGACGGCTGACCAGCGGCGAATACAACTATACGATCCACGACCTCACGGGTCTCGATCTCGATCTTGGCATCGACGCCTCCAACGATTCGGTTGGCGGTGAAGGATTCACCAATTTCGGCGACGTGCAGTTCATGCAGGATGCCAACCTCGAGCGCTATCTGGATGCGGCGAAGATCGTGGCGGATCACGCGGTGGTTGGAGCGGGACCGGTTCAGTTCTATCGAGAGCCGGGCAAGAGTGGGTTCGAGATGTCCGCCATTAGCCGCATTAAGGACATCGATACGAAGTTCGGTTTCCGTACTGTTTCGGGCGAGGGAGGATTCTCATTTGGGCTCGACCGGTATACCAAGGCTTTGTTCGCCGCCTGGGAGTTCCAACATCGGGCGGCGTTGGGCGAACCCAATGTTACGGTGGCGGGCTTTGCGTCGCGCGAACGCGTCACGACGCGTTTTGTCCAACATATTTTGACGATCATGAATCGCCGCGATCTGGCCTATCCCTCATCGGAAATGGCAGCGCGTTTCCAGAAACTGCCGGCGCCTACCAGCGATACCAAGGCGAGCGTCGCGGCTGCGCGCACAGCTTGCGAAGAGTTGCAGAAATTCATTACGTCCTGGCCGGGCTGGCTCTTTGCGCGCGGCGATGCGGCGTACGGCGGCCAGGGCGACGAGAGTCCTCTAATCATCAACGAAAAGTCACTGAAGGTGGAAGGCACACATCACTTCTTGTTCAATCGGGGCGGGCGTGGGGCTCCTGTCGGACGCGGCGCCCCGGCGGCGCCCACCGTGGGCAAGCTGTATCTGAATGTCGCCTCGGTAAATCCTGCGGCGAAAGGTAAGCCTGTCATCGTTTGGCGCAACCCAACTGTTGCCTTCCGCACGACTGTATTCGGGCGTGGAACTGCAGCGGCGACGCCAGCCACGGCCAATGCCGATGGAGCAGCCGACCCTAATGCCGTCGTGAAGGCCGGCGCCGCTCAGGTAACTGCCGGCAGCGGCCGGGGCGGGCCTACGCCGCCGCGAATTCCGCTGCGCTCTGTGGTGACAGAGGCCTTCGCCCAAAAGATCGGCTTCGGAACCAGTCCCGATGGGGCGCAGATTGGACCCAACGATTTTGCAGCCGACCGTTCGGTCGTAATCGAACTCACGCTGCCGGCCGGCGCGACAGGATTCGATTTTCAGGCGGATGCCGAGGTGGGCGCCGATCGCGACCAGGTTTTCCGCATCGTCTTGACCGACCACGAAGATGGCACTTCGCGCGGTATTCCCATCCGCGCGATTCTGGGCGACCCGAAGAGCGGCGGCTACCAGACCTTCAAGGCAGGCGTGTTGCAACTTGCCGAGCTCCTGCCGCCGAATTCCAACAGCGAACCGACGCCGGCGGACAAAGATCCGATTCCCGAGCCGTTCGACATCGCCTACAACGTTCCCGAGCACGACGCTTTCGACAACGATGTTAAGTATGTCCGTGACGATCGGTTCATCTACAACAACATCATGGACGACGCCACCCGCCTGCGCACCGATCAAGCGTGGAATGATGTGTACACGGCGTTCCCGTATCACGAGCACTACCTGAAGCTGATTGCGGAACACTATAAGGTCGATCTGAAGGGTAAGCAGATCGGTGACTTGACCAAGACCGATTTCGACAGCATGCCCGACGAAGCGCGAAGATATGCGATGGGTCTCCGCGCGACCTACGACGCGGCCAACGCCGCCCAGGCCGCGGCGCGCGCGGGTCATATTGACGATTGCCTTCAGTTTGCCGCCCGGGCCTGGCGCCGCCCGCTGAGCGAAAAGGAAAAACTGGGTCTGCGCGCCTTTTACAGCAAAGCTCTCGCGGAGGACCCCGATCATGCCAGAGCCATTAAAACTCTGATTGCGCGCATCTTGGTAGCGCCT
Organism: Bryobacterales bacterium; assembly: GCA_963763545.1. Taxonomy (GTDB): domain Bacteria; phylum Acidobacteriota; class Terriglobia; order Bryobacterales; family Bryobacteraceae; genus PALSA-243. Next base: position 190,655 of record CAVXPE010000033.1, on the reverse strand, counting down.
CAATTTCTATATAGGCTGGAACAAGGTCCCGCTTTGAATCCGGCGGCCGTCAAGCCGGTGAGACCGGTGGCTTCAATTACACCGTCTCTCAAACCGCTCGATAACTGGGAAATTGCCAGCCGCCTGAGCTTACTTCCTTTGGTCCTCGATCCCCGACGATGAATTGCGGCGCGCCGCCGCCGCAGGCGAGTTGACGGATCCACAGCACATTCGCAAACAAGCTGCTCGGCATGCTCGCCGATCCCAAAGCACGCCGCATGGCCAGCGGAGTTCTTCGGACAATGGCTCGGCTTCTACCACTTCGATCAATTTAAAGGCGTAGACACCAGCCGCTTCCCTGAGTTCACTCAGGAAGTGAAATCTTCGATGTACGATGAGGCCGTATCGTTCTTCGAGTATGTCATCCGCAATGACCGTCCGGTGAGCGAACTGCTCTCCGCCGACTATACGTTTTTGAACGGGGCGTTGGCGAAGTATTACGGCATCTCGAAGCCGATTCAAGTCCAAGGATCAGCAGGTCGAATTGGTGGAAGGCGCCAATGCGCTTCACCGCGGCGGACTGCTTCGTTTGGGCGCGGTTCTTACGGTCAACCTCGGCGCCCCTTCGCACCAGTCCGGTTCGACGCGGCGATTGGGTGTTGCGCCGCATTCTAGGAACCGCCGTGCCGCCCCCGCCGCCGGATGCCGGGTCCATCCCCGCGGACGACAAGCTCTTCGGCGGCCTCTCAGTGCGCGAACGGCTGCAGGTTCATAAGCGCAACGCCACTTGCGCGACGTGCCACTCGCGCATCGACCCGCTAGGATTTCCGCTGGAGCACTACGATTCCACCGGCCGCTGGCGCGACAATACTCTGATGGCAAACCGATCGACGACTTCGGCACGTTGCGCGACCAGACGCAGATCACGGGCATCGACGGCCTGCTGGAGTACCTCCGTAAGCAACAAGAGCAGGTGCAGCGGACTCTTGCGCACAAGCTGATAGGTTACGCCTTGGGCCGCACGTTGCAGCTTTCCGACCGTCCCTTGATCGACAGTCTGGCCGCGGCTGGCGGCACTGCTGGGACTTTCGCAGCTGGTAGGCGAGATCGTAGCCAGCAAACAGTTCCGCAATCGGCTCGTTCAGGACGCCGGTCCCGCTACGCCACTCGTAGGGCGCGCGGGCGCGGTTTCCCCCAATTCCTCTCAAGACCAAAGTCAGGCAGGCAAACGATGAGCAAACCGGTAATCAAATCGAGGCGTCATTTCTTGCGCGGAGCGGGCGTAGCTCTTGCCTTGCCCTGGATGGAATCGCTTCCGCGTTCGCGCAGGCGCGCCGCGCGGCTGCGGCCGCCGAAGGAAACAAGCCTCCGCTGCGCTTTGCGACCATTTATTTTCGAACGGCATCAAGCCGGCTCACTGGTGGGCCAAAGGCAGCGGCGCCGCCATGGAGTTCGGACCGAGCGCGCAGCCGCTCACGCCCTATGCGCAGGACATTGTCTTCGTCAAAGGACTGTTCAACGAGCAGGCTTTCACCAATCCCAGCCCGCACCAGGGCCGCAACGCGAATCTGCTCTCGGGGGCGTGGGTAAGTGACGAACCCGAGCGACATCCGCGTCGGCATCGTCCATGGACCAGGTTCTTGTCGCGAGAGATCGGCGGGCGGACGGCGGTTCCCAGCATGGCGCTCGGCATCGAGCCCAACGAACTGCGCCTCGAAGACGGCCTCTCGATGATTTACGCGTCCAACATCTCTTGGGCGACTCCGACGCAGCCGGCCCCGAAGGAGATTTATCCCGCGCGCGCGTTCGACCAGTTGGTGGGCGATGGCAAGGGCCGTAAGCTCGACCGCAGCATTCTCGACGCGGTATTGCAAGAGACGCACGACCTTCAACCCAAGATCAGCACGCGGCGACCGAAAGAAGCTCGACGAATATCTGGAATCGGTGCGCAGTCATTGAGACGCGCATCGATACCGCGTCACAAGCAGGAACGCATCGAGGGATGGCGTCCCACCATTGAGAAGCCCAACATGCCGCGGCCGGCGAATGAAATTCCGCAGAACGTGCCGGACCATATGAAGTTGATGCTCGATCTGATCGTGCTCGCCTTCCAGATGGATAAGACTCGCATCGCCACCTGCATGCTCAACAACGATCTCTCGCAGATGAACTTCAAGTTCCTCGAGGGATGCCACGGCGCGCTGCATCTCGATCTGACGCACAACGGCCACGTTCCCGAGCTGGAAGCGATGTACCTGAAGACGAATCAATTCCACGTGAAGCAGTTCACGTACCTGATTCAGCGGCTGAAGGACATCGACGAGGGCGGGCGCTCTCTGTTCGATAGCTCGCTGCTGATGTTCATTTCGAGCCTGTACGATGGCGATGCGCACGGCGCCGATCAATTGCCGATCGTGCTCTCCGGCGGCGCGGGCGGCGCGCTGAAGGGCGGACGCGCAGCTCGACTTCCTCGACAAGGGCAACGACAACCGCCGCGCCTGCAGCCTGTATCTTTCGATCATGGATCGCATGGGCGTGAAGCTGGATCGCTTCGGCGACGCCGATAAGCGGCTGCCGGACCTTTTTTCGACGGCGGTCTAAGCATCTGGAATTCCGCCGAAGTCACAAGAGATAAAGCGATAATAGGTTCATCGCCCCTCCACCATGCTAGCCACCGTCGAAGGCACAACGCGGTATATCGGCCGCTTCCCCGAATTTCGCGAGGCTCTTTTTTATCGCGGTGTTTTCAACCTCCAGGTTTCGAGCCTCGGAATCGGCACCTACCTGGGAGGCGACGATGACGGCGTCGGATCGCGCATACACCGACGCGCTGATCGCGGCAGGCGAGAGCGGCATCAACTTTTTCGATGCCGCGATCAACTACCGGAATCAGCGGTCGGAGCGGTGCGTCGGCGCGGCGCTAAAGCAGTTGCAGCGGGATGAAATTGTGGTCTGCACCAAGGCCGGATTTCTGACGCCGGGCGCCGTGCCCAAATCGTTGCGCCCGGAGGACGTGGTGGGGCGGCATGCACTCCATGGCGCCGGACTTTCTTGCCGACCAGATCGAACGCAGCCTGCGCCAATCTCGATGCTCGACACCATCGACGTCTTCTATCTCCACAATCCCGAGACGCAACTCGGGTTTGTGACGCGCGCGGAGTTCGATGAGCGCATCCGCCGGGCATTCGCAAAGCTGGAAGAGCTTGGTGGACCGGCAGAAAATCCGCTGGTATGGCGCCGCCACCTGGGAGGGCTTCCGCAAGAAGGACGCGCTTAGCCTGCCGCGCATGGCGGAAATCGCGGCGGAAGTGGGCGGCCCGGAGCACCACTTCCGCTTCATCCAACTGCCGTTCAATTTGGGGATGGTGGAGGCGTTTGTCGACCAGCCGGAATCGGTGCTGGCAGCGGCGGAACGCCTGGGGATCGCCGCGGTGGCGAGCGGCACGCTGATGCAGGGACGAGATGCTTTCGCACATGCCGGAGCCGTCGCCGAACTGCTGCCCGGCCTCGAGACCGACGCGCAGCGCGCGATTCAATTCACGCGGTCCACGCCGGGAATTTCCGTAGCGCTGGTGGGCATGAGCCGGCGCGAGCACGTCATGGCGAATCTGGGCGTAGCGTGCGTGCGCGCCGGCCGCGCGCGAGCAATACCTGCGCCTTTACCAATGACCGCGATCGAGGCGGCAACGGGCGGCGAGCTGGATGCGGAGATCGAGGCGCTGCCGAATCAGCCCGCGGTGTTCCTGCTTTGGCCGCGCGAGGGCGCGCCGTATCTCTCGAAGACCGCTCTGCTGCGGCGGCGATTGCTGCGGCTGCTGAAGGAGCGCGAGAAGCCTTCGCGGATGCTCAATCTGCGAGAAACCGTGGCGCGCATCGAGTATCAATTTACCGGCTCGGCGTTGGAAGCGGCGGTGCTGCATTACGAACTGGCGCGGCAGCATTTTCCGGAGAATTATCTCGATGCCATCAAGCTGCGCATGCCGCCCTATGTGAAGATCCTGCTGAACAACGAGTTTCCGCGCAGCCAGGTGACCACCCACGTCTCGCGCGCGGCGGGCTTTACTTCGGGCCCGTTCCGTTCGCGCGTTTCGGCGGAGCGGTTCGAATCGCAATTCCTCGATCTGTTTCAGATGCGGCGGTGCCAGGAGGATTTGACGCCATCGCCGGAGCATCCGGGGTGCATGTATGGCGAGATGGGAATGTGCCTGCGTCCGTGCCAGCAGGTGGTTGGTCCGGCGGAGTATGCGCACGAGATCGAACGCGTGCTCGAGTTTCTGCGCACGGACGGGCATTCGCTGCTCGATTCGATTGGCCGGTCGCGCGACCGGCTGAGCGAAGAGATGCAATTCGAGGACGCGGCGCGGCAGCACAAGCGCTACGAAAAAGTGCAGGAGGTTCTGAAGCTGCGCGACGAAATGGCGCGCGACATCGACCGGCTGCATGGCGTGGCGATCACGCCCTCGGTGGCGATGGACGCGGTGGAGTTGTGGCTGGTGCGCGCCGGGCACGTGCAGGAGCCTGTGCGATTCAGCTTCGAGGTGCAGGAGGGCAAGCCGCTCTCGCTCGACCGCAAACTGCGCGAGACGTTCGCGGCGATTGAACCACGGATGCTGGCGGCGCGACAGAGGCAGGAGTATCTGGCGCTGCTGGCGCGATGGAATTACTCGACGTGGCGCGATGGGGAGTTCGTGGTGTTTGAAAGCTTCGAGGACGCGCCATACCGGAAATTGGTGAATGCGGTGGCCCGGGTGGCGCGGCCGGGCGCGGAAAGGCCTTAGAGGGCATAAGGCGATACCACAAGGCGGCTGCGCGAACGCGCTTGCCGAAATCGCCATAACCCCGGTTAGACTATAAGTTGCCCTTTCGCTACTCCATCTGCAACGAAGCCTTCGAGAAATGGCCATTTGCCGACGCCTGCCGCGCCATCCGCAAAATCGGCTATACCGGCATTGAAATCGCTCCCTTTACGCTCGCCGAAAAGCCGTCCGACGTCATCCCCGCCCGGCGCGCGGAATTCCGCCGTATCATGCAATCCGAAGGGCTCGAATTCGTGGGATTACACTGGCTCATGATGAGCCCGGCCGGTCTTCACGTCACCACTCCCGATGCTGGTCTCCGCCACCGCGGCTGGGAACACATCCGCGACCTCATCGATCTCTGCGCCGACCTCGGACCTGACGGCGTCATGGTCTTCGGCTCGCCCAAACAACGCGCCACAACCGGCGGCTCGACCCGCGAAGAGGCCACTCGCCGCATGGCGGAAGGGCTCGCCGCCGCGGCGCCGCACGCCCAATCGCGCGGCGTGACCGTGTTGCTCGAAGCCCTGCCCATCGGCCAATGCGACGTTGTGCAATCGCTCGCCGAAGCCAGCGAAATCGTCGACGCTATCGGCAGCCCCGCGATCCAAACCATGTTCGACATTCACAACGCCATTGACGAGCGTGAGCCTCACGCCACGTCTGATCGAGCGCCATTACGCCAATATCCGTCACATCCACGTCAATGAACTAGACGGCCGCCATTGCGGCGCGGGCGATTACGATTTCCGACCCATCTTCGACACTCTCCGCCGCCTCGAATATCCCGGCTGGATTTCGCTCGAGGCCTTCGATTTTTCGGCAGGCGCGGAACGCCTTGCCGAGGAATCTCTCCGTCACCTGGAAAACCAATCCGCATGAGCCATTACATAGTCACCGGAGGCGCGGGCTTCATCGGCTCCGCCATTGTTCGTAGTCTGCTTGCGCGAAGGCGCAGGAAAGGTCATTGTGATCGATAACCTGCTCACGGGTTACGAGTCCAACCTCGAGGAGGTGAAGACATCCATCGATTTTCAGCGCGCTGATATCCGCAATTACCAGGAGATCGCGCCCCTCATCCGCGGCGCCGCGGTGGTATTTCACCAAGCCGCGATTCCTTCCGTTCCGCGGTCTATCGACGACCCTATTCCATCCCACGAAACAAACATCGACGGCACGTTCAACGTGCTGCGCGCGGCGCACGAAGGGGGCGCCGGGCGCGTGGTTTACGCCGCGTCCTCATCTGCGTACGGAGATACGGAGGTTCTGCCCAAGGTAGAGGACATGACGCCTCACCCAAAATCGCCCTACGCTCTGCAGAAGCTGGTCGGCGAATACTACTGCAACGTTTTCACGTCCGTCTACGGCTTGGAAACGGTCGCGCTGCGCTACTTCAATGTGTATGGGCCGAGGCAGGATCCATCTAGCGCCTACTCCGGAGTCCTCTCGCTCTTCATGAAGGCCGTGCTCGAGCGCCACGCTCCAACCATATTCGGCGATGGCGAACAATCCCGCGATTTCACCTATGTCGAAGATGTGGCAGAGTTGAATTTGAAAGCCGCCCGCGCCCCCAATGTTTCGGGCAAGGTCTACAACGGCGGTACCGGCGGACGAATCACGCTGAACCAGGCGTGGGCGCTGGTGCAGAAGATCGAAGGCGTCGATCTGCCCGCCGCCCACGGACCCCTACGCCAGGGCGACGTGCGCGATTCGCAGGCCGACACAACCGCAGCCTGCCGCGATCTGGGCCACGCCCCGCGCTTTTCTTTCGAAGAGGGTATGCGCCGGACTCTCGAATGGTATAGGAACCGATGAACGTTCGCATAGGTAAAGCTATCCGGGCCAAGGGTCCCCTTGCTTTTGATTTCCTTTATCTCGCCGCGGGATGCATTCTCTTCATAGCACTATTTCACTATGCCGCTTCCCCCACGCCCTTTAGTTATGACGAAGCGGATTACATGATGGGCGCGCAGTTGGGAATGGTTGCGAACTATTTGGATACGAATGCAATGTCCCTTCCGGAGTTTGTGGATACAGGGATGAAAGCCCAACGTAAGGAGTTGAGCAGGAAAAGCCTTTCCGAACTCATCCGGAGCCGGCGAGACCCAGTGTTTTATCGCCACTATCACGGGCCGCTCAATGCGTACTGGCTGTCGATCACCGGCGCCATGGGAGGCAGCAGCGAGTCTTCCATGCGCCTGGCGAGCATGTTGTTTCACATTCTCACTTTCATAACTGTCTACTGCGGCATTCTCTGGGTTTTTGGGCCGCCGTTCCGAATCGCCGCTGCCGTTGCCTCAACTTGTTACCTATTCTGCGTGAATAATATCTTCGCCATGGCGACGCTGTCTTCTCATGCACCGTTTGTGTGGCTCTCCATCGCGACCCTGTTCGCGATCGCCAAGCTCGCGTCCGACCCGGAGCGGAAGCACTTTTATTGGGCCGTAGCGCTGTGCGCCGTCTCACTCTGCGCGATCGAGTACGCCGTGCTGTTGTTCTTTGTCTTGGGAGTCACTCTCGTATCGGTGCGAAAGCAATTCTTTTGCGAATGGACGAAACGAGATTACCTTCGTTTCTGCGGCAGCACTCTGCTATTGGTTGTGGGATTGATATTTGTTCTGTGGCCTTCCAGCATCCTGAAATTCACAATAGTGCAAGGGTTTGCCTATATTTTGTTTCTCTCAGCCAATCGCCGCGGATCTTTCGGCGATCTCTCACCCCTCGAGGTTTGGAAGGCGCGTTTCGAGCACTTCCCCATGGATATGGCAGCGCTGTCCGTTTGCGTAATCGCCGCAGCGATCCTCGTGTGGCGCTCGCCGTGGCGGAACCGGTTGTTGCCGTTTCTGTTGTACGGCTCGCTTTTAATGCTCACCACGCTGAAGAACACCTCGGAGAGCGCGCGCTATATTTCGTCTATGTTTGCGCCCTTCTATGTGTGCGGCGCCGTTCTTCTTGCCGAACGCGCGATGCGAATTCCGATGCGGCTTCAGGCGGGCGCGGCGGCGGTTTTGTTCGGGGTCATGTTCTTTGTAGCCCATCGCGAAGCCGTGGCGCGGGCTGTGCCGAATCGTTCCGACGAGACCACCATCGTTCTGGACTGGATGAGCGGCCATCCCACTGCCAAAGTGCTTATTCCCGCGCTTTATCTGCCAACCTTGCAATATTATTTTCCACACGCGATCATCCAGTCATACCCTCCAGAGACCGCTACTGCCGCCGTCATAGCCTCGGCCCAGTCATATGACGGAGCTTGCCTATATGTAACAGGCAGCGAGCAACTGCCGTTGGCCGATCTGTCCTCCGGCGGAAAGGCTGCCAAGCGGCTCGCCTGCTATTCCAAACGCTGAAGCCCGATGCGCGGTCGCAGACTTACCACCGCACCGGCAGCGTCGGCGTGAAGATGCGATTGAGCGCCGGGATGTCGTACTTGAGTAGCGCGAGCATCGCAATCGAGCAGGAGACCACGCAGACCATCAGTAACTTATTGCGATAAAGATATTCGGGATGCTGCGCCGCGCTATTGGTCTCGAATGCAATGTTGCAGTATACAGCCATCACCAGTGCGACCAACGGAAAACTGAGCACTAACTCGATGCGGTACCGAATGAGAAACGCCCCAAAAAAGAGCATGGCCGAAGATCCGTAAAACAAGACCGAGACCAATAGAGAGCGCTCCGTATAGTAATGAAAGGAGCGCCGATATGCTGCTGCTTTCGCCCTGTCGCCGATTTCGCGCAGTTCGCTGAAACGCTTGAGCCCCATGAAGTAGGCCCCGATCATCCAATAACAAATTAGCAGCGATACCGGCGGTACCAGAGAATCCGTCACCATATACCACCCTGCGAGCATTCTCAGTGGATTGTTCACCGATTCCGACAGCACGTCCAGATAGGGTACGTCCTTGGTCCGGATGGGCCGGATGTTATAGAAGCACCCCATGATCCAGAGCGCCAGCACCGTAAGGCAGAAAAGCTTGGAAACATAAAGCCCAATTCCTACTCCAGCGAGCATCAACAAGATCCACTGCGAATAGCCCAGCGGAAGGTTGACTAACCCGAGCGCGGCCGGCCGCGTTCTCTTGATGGGGTGCAACCGGTCGTAGGGCGCGTCAAGAATCTCGTTGATCACGTAGTTGCTCGACGCCACCAGACAAACCGAAATCATTCCCAGGATCAGCCGTTGGATTAGCATGGGGCTGACGCCCTGGTGGATCGTCAGGGGAATTACTACTCCCGGAAGAACGAAGACATTCTTGGTCCAATGGTCGATGCGGAGGATCGATACGTGCCCTTGTAAGCGCTCCATCCAGGTAAAGGATTCGCGCTTTTCGACCGCCGAAGGCGTCATCGGGCAATCACCTCGCGTAGTTGCGTCTCTTCTTCGAGCCCGAGCATGGCGGCCAAGCGCAGGTAGTCCGACGCCGCCAGCCACTCTCCAGAGGGAGGCGCGGAAGCGCGTCCCAGTATGATGCAGGCGATTCCCGCGCGTTTTGCGGCCGCGGCATCCACCTCGGGACGGTCGCCGATATAAACCGCCGATGAAGCGTCGATTTTCAACTCGTGAAGCACCGCCAGAATGCCGCTTGGGTCCGGTTTAAGCCGGCCCATCCTTGGGTCCGACGGACTTAGGACACATTGGAAAAACCGCTCGAGTCCCAAGGCCCGCAACTTCTCTTTCGCGGGATAGTCGGACACCACAGCCAACTTGATGCCACGCTCCGCCGCGCGCGATAAGAGGGACGCGAGGCCGGGATAAATCGACTTGGCCACCAAGTCGAGAGGGCGTCTCTCGATCCACTCGCGCACGCAATCGGCGCCACACTGGAATTCGACTCCGCTGGCCCTGCATGCGGTCTCGAGTTGACTGGCTTCTGTGGCGGTTTCCCGCAGTTGCTCTTGCGCGCGGCGATAGTGACGCAGGAACGCCGTGGTTTTCAAACCCGCCCGAGGATTACCGATTGAATAGGAAAGAAGCCGCAAAGCCATGGCCCGCCGCACCGGGGCCTGGCGATAAAGCGTGCCGTCTACATCGAAAATCATGCAACGCAACGCTGCCGGTTTGAGCCCAACCTTAGCGAAACGGCCGTTCACTCAATCCACTATAACGGATCTTCCACACTTTGCGCGATCAATCGGCCGCGGAATCCTACTCCACCGTCAAGTTCGTAGCCCTGAGTGGTCTGCTTACCTAGCGTATCCGCAGCGATCAATTCCATCCGGTAAGTGCCGGGGGCCAGTTGATCGAGCGGCACTTTCAGTGCGACCGGCACGGTCGGGTTTCCCTTACGAAGATAGTTGGTGACTTCCACCATCTTCGAATCGAGCTTGACAGCGCCATCCTTGTCCTTAATCAACATTTGCACACCGAGTTTCAACTTATCCGTATCCGGAGCAGGCTCGTAAATTTCCAGATAACAAGCTACATTATCCGCTTTCTTATAAATCGTGTCGGGCGAAGGGTTCAGCTGGTAAGTGATCGGCCCCGCCTGCACGATGAAGGGCGTGCGCCCATCCACTAAGTCCGCTTGAATTCCGAGATCCTCCGTGCCCAACCGATGCAGGTTACTACTTAGCAGAACACTGCTCACCTGAAAATCCTTGCCGTTGAAAGGCTCGATCTTGAGAGGCATTTCCATCTTGCCGAAATCGGCTCCGCCATTGGTGGAGTAAGCGACCTTGAATCGATATTCGCCCGATGCCGCGTCGAACTGGCTCTCGTAATGCAGCGGCTTTTCGGCGAATTTCTCCAGTTCCTTCTTGTCCTCGACCTCCAGTTTCACGGTATCGCTGAAGCGCGCGCCAACCGTGCCGTCGGGTTTATAGGCTAACCCCAAGATGTTGACGTCCGCCTTGAGCTTGCCCTTCACCTTCTCGAACTTAATCTTGTCGCTGGGAATTTCCATCGCAAGATCCACGCGCGCCGTGTCAGGCCCATTAAAGAAGAAGGTCACTTGCGGCGTTGGCGAAACCAGATTCCCAGGCTGTGTGCTGTCGAGTCGCGTTTCGAGCTGTTTCTCGGAAGGCTTGCCCGCCAGTACGTCCGCAGATCTTACATTGCAGTATCCGCTGCGCGAGCGAATCTTATAGCCCTTGTCCACTTTTACATTGAGCGTATGGCAGCTTCCTTCCGCCGATTCGGAGGGTGCGTAGCCAATGATGTAGAACTGGTTCTGCTCACTCCCGATCTTCTCCATCCCCGCCAGCAGGTCGTTGTTATTCACGATTACGAAGCCGCCGGTGCCATCCGCGAGCATATAGAGGGCCTGTTGATCCGCCCCCGCGAATGGCGGGAAAGGCGGCACGATGGTGGGCGCGCCCATGCGCGTTCCGTACGGATTGTTCGGGTTGACGGCATTTGTTGTACCACCACCGCCGCCGCCACGGCCGCCTGTGCCGCTCGTCGACCCGCCGGGAACGCCGCCGGTTCTGCTGCCGGTGTTTCCGCCGGTATTTCCGCCTCCTACTCCGGTCGCGCCGCCTCCTGTGCGCGCACCGCCGGCGCCACTGGACACGCCACCACCGCCGCCCGTCGATCCGCCTCCGCCCGTGCTACCTCCGCCTGTGCTACCTCCGCCGCCGCCACCCCGGGAACCGCCGGCTTGGTCAGGTTCGACGAACGAACTGCTAAACGCCGCCGGCTGGATCGCCGGTTGGAATTCCGCGGCCAGCGCCATGAGCGCCGAGTGCACGCGCGAGGGCTGCCGCACCTCGGCTCGTCCACCTCGTCCGCCACGGCCCACTCCCGTCCCCGGTCCAAATCCGGGCGTATCGCTGAACAGTCCGCGCACGTCGATGGGATAGACCGCTACGTTCGCCTTGTTGCACGCCGCCACGGCCGCCTCGATGGAATAACGCACGTCGTTGTTCATTGGCAACCCGGCCGTCAACAGCACAAGGATCTTCCGCCCGGGCACCTCTTCCATACCCTTGGCCAGCGTCTGCAACGCGTAGATCATATTGCGCGCACCGTATCCTGCAAGGCCCGGGATCCGCGCTCCGCCGTTCGCCGGATTCGCGGAGAGCGCAGGCAACTTGGTTCCCTTGACCACTTCGCGAAGCCGGTCGGTATCGTCAGTGAAGTTCTGCGCAACCTCCAGGCTTCCGCTGTAATTGATCACCGCCATCAGCCGGTTCGGACCCGCATTCTTATCGATGAACTGCGTCGCCGCCTGCCGCGCGCGCTGCTGATCGGACAGGTTCATGGTGGAGTTGTCGAAAAACAGCACCAGATAATGCTTTTGCCCGTTGAGAGGCGACGCTGGGTCGGCCTCATAAGAGAACGTCGTAATGGATTGTTCCTTGCCATCCTCCAAAACCTTGAAATCCTTCTTGGTCAGGTCTTTGACATAGTTATCCTTCTTATCGGTAACTACTGCGTCCACCACTACGAGGCGGGTCTCGGTCTTGATCACCGCGCCCGAATCCACGGGAGGCTTCGACTTATCCTGGTCCTGACCCGCGCCCTGCGCTATGAGCGCCGCGGCGCTTAACGAAACGGCCGCCATCGCCAAACTAAAATTCTTTAATCGCATTTGTAAACCCTTCCGCTACGGGATATCGACCGCCCCATTTTGCGCCGATATCTGCTGCCCTTCGTCATCTCGCACCACCAGCCGGACTATATAAGTCCCTGGCTTCACGCTGAAGGCGGTGCGAACTGTCAGGCCGTTATCCAATTTCTTCGCGAGCGTATCGTCTTTCAAGTGCATTTCCAGGTTCTTGGTGATGGCGGAAACGATGTTTCCATTCCGGTCGAACAAACTGGAGACAATAGTCACATTGTTATTGTTGCGCTCGTCGGCCTTGCGAAAATGAAAGTGTTTGACGTCGAGGTGCGCCAATATTGTTACGTTCGCCATTCCGTTGTTGCCTTTGAAGAATTGCGTGTGCAGATCCACCGGCAGCTCGCGCAATTCCTCGCGCGAAAAGAGCGCTTCCTCGATCTCCTCTTTGGCCGTCTCCTTCGCATCGATCAGACGTTTCGGCGAATAGTATCCTTTGCGCGCCTGTAAGTCATAGCGCCCGCCGGGCTTTCCCAACGTTACCTTCAGCGCGTGAAAGCTGCCATCCAGCCGCAGATTCTGCGGCGAAAAACCGAGGATGTAGTAAGTATCCGGCGCGGCCGCGGTCCGGCGGAAGCCTTCATCCATGCTGTTGTTATCGTGGAAAAATGTGCCGCCCGTGGCATAGGCGATTTCGGCCAAAGTATCGCCTTCGGCCTGCGCCGCGAAGCGCGCATATTGATCGATCACGCGTTGCGCGCGCGATGCTGTTGACCCTCTGCGAGGCGTCGAATCCCGGCGCGACGTACAGACCTCGAATGTCCAGACCGTTAATGGTAATGTTGTTGCGAATCGCGCGGTCCATGACGTCGGTCTCATCGGAGCGCAGCGAATCCGTAGTCCAAAATCCTGGCGAAGCGAGCACGATAATCCGCTGTCCGGGCGTTGCCGACATGCGGCGGATGACGTCCTTCAAGACTTCATAGGAAACATGCGATTCCTGCTCGCCGGCGGAAAGCATGCGCTGTGCGGCGCCCTGCGCGATCGGGCCCGCGGACGCCGCCGCCGGACCACTCAAGTTCATGCATGCGATCGTGTCCGCGGTCGCCGCCTGCAGCGCCGACGCATCGTTCTTATTGACGATCATATCCGCCATGTAGAAGCCGATATTGGGGCATTCCTGCCCCAGCGCCACGCGCGATAGGCCTCGGCTGCAGACGATTGATGGCGTCGATCAGCTTGTCGCGGTCGTCGGTAAAATCCACCACGCCCTGGCCGGAGGTGGTGAATATCGCGGCGCGATCGGTGGCCCCCAATTCATTCGAAATGTGACGCACCGCGGCCTGGCGGGCGAATGCCAGGTCGCCGAATGCCGCATGGATGTCGTCGAAAAGGTAGGCGATGAAGCGCTGCGGCACTTCCGCCTGTGCCGCCTTGCTTGCCGCCGACGAACCGACGCCATCGGCGTCTTCCACGAACTTGATCCTCTGCGCGCCCGATTTCTCCATCGAGAAACGAGTGATGGTCTGGGGTTTGCCCTTGTCGAAAAGCAGGAAATCTGACTTGGAAAGGCCGGTGACGGTCTTCCCTTTGCTATCGCGCACCACCACCGGAACCATCACCAGATTGACGCGTGTCTTGAACATCGCCGGTTCGTCGCGCGTTTCCGTCACCGATTGCTCCGGCAATGGCTTATCCTGCGCCTGTCGCCGGGCAGTCCCTGGGGCGGTTGCGGAACTTGAGCCCAAGCGGCCCCGTAAAGCCCGCGAGGCAGACCAATCCCGCCACGCGGATGTTGAACGCCATGAATATGTTCTACCAGAAAGCGCGGCTCCGCGCCGAACTAACCTTTCTTCCAAACCGTAAACGTCCGCCCGTCGCCCTTCGCCGAATGAAATTCGCCGGGCCGGCCGTCTCCCGGCGCCGCGACGCAAATCTTGAGCAAATCGCCCTCGAAGGCATAAATCCCGAGCTGTTTCTTGCCCTTGTTTGGGCCGGCCAGATTGAGGTAATCGATGGCGGGCGGCGATTGCGACGCGTCGGTGGTGAACTCAACTTTCAGCATGGTCTGCGGGCCGGCGAGAACGGTGCTCATGTTGCCCAGGTTGACGCGCTTCACCCACTGGAGCAGCGATTCCTCTACTGCCGCGCCGTTCATGACTCCCGAAACCATCCGCCATTCGCCATCGAACTCGGTTGCAGGCGCGTCCGGCGCGGAGGACTCCGAAGCCATTGGGAGGCCGCAACCGCCTTCGCTTTAAGCTTCGCGGCTTTCCCGTGGCGCGCTTCAGCGTTTCGAGCGCGAAGCCGCTGCCGTGTTCCGTCGCGAAAGCGGCAGGCCGCGCGTCGCGCCGCGCGTGGCGACACACAACTTCCAAACGCCCGCCTTCAGCTCATAGATCCCCCGGTTGATATTACCCGCTTCCGGCCCTACGTCGAACGTAATATCGATGCGCCGTGGTTTGGCTGCGGCATCCAGCTTGATCGTGCCGGCATAGATTGAGCCCATACCGGTGCTCGTAAACCGATCGCCTTCGATTGCAATGCGGGCATGGAAACCATGGCATCGGGCATCGTCTGGCCGTCCATTTCGAGAGCTGAGACGGCCCAGACGCCCTGTAACAGATCGAAATCGCTAGGCATGTACGATAAGCCTCCCGGCTCAGCCGATGCGCCCAGGCACAGGTTGATCGCGTTGTAAAGCCCGGCCGCTTAATCTGATTTTAACCGCCCGCCCCTACGCCACTGCACCGCGAATAAAATTCACAATCGCATCCAGCGACGCCCCCGGCTGAAACACCGCCGCCACGCCCTGCCGCTTCAACTCCTCGGCGTCCTCGTCCGGAACAATTCCGCCCACGATCACCTTCACGTCGCTCATATCCTTCTCGCGCAGCAGTTCCATCACCCGCGGCACGATGGCATTATGCGCGCCCGAGAGAATCGAAAGCCCGATCACCTGCACGTCCTCCTGCAGCGCCGCGTTGACAATCATCTCCGGCGTCTGCCGCAGCCCAGTGTAAATTACTTCCATGCCCGCATCGCGCAGCGCGCGCGCGATCACCTTCGCGCCGCGGTCGTGGCCGTCCAGCCCCGGCTTCGCCACCAGCACTCGAATCGGACGCGGACATGGCTTATAAGTGCGCCGTTTCCTGGTACACGCCGAACACGGACCGGAACGCGTCGCAGATCTCGCCCAGCGTGGCGTACGCTTTCACCGCGTCCAGCATGATACGGCATGGTGTTTTCCGTACCCTCGGCCGCGCGCCGCAGCGCATCCAGCGACTTCCGCACGCGCCCATTATTCGCGCCGCGCGCGCAGCCGCGCCAGCTTCTCCACCTGATGCCGCCCGGCCGATCTCATCGATCTGCAGCAGCTCGATCGGCTGATCTTCCGATTGAAACTTGTTCACGCCCACAACGATCCGCTCCCCCGCTTCCACCTCGCGCTGATACCGGTAACTGGCGGCCGCGATCTCCGATTGCGGGAAACCCGCTTCGATCGCCGGAATCATGCCGCCCATTTCGTCGATGCGCCGGATGTAATCGTTCGCCGCCTGTTCCGTATTCGAGCGTCAGTTTTTCCAGGAAGTAACTGCCGCCCAGCGGATCGGGCGTATTCGCCACGCCGCTCTCATACGCCAGCACCTGCTGCGTGCGCAGCGCGATGGTCACCGCGTGCTCGCCCGGCAGCGCGTAAGCTTCGTCGAGCGAATTCGTGTGCAGCGATTGCGCCCCGCCCAGCACCGCCGCCAGCGCCTGGATCGCCGTCCGCACTACGTTGTTATACGGCTGCTGCCAGGTGAGCGAACATCCCGCCGTCTGCGCGTGGAATCGCAGCTTCATGCTGCGCTCGCTCTTGGCGCCATAGCGGTCGCGCATCGCTTCAGCGCCCAGATCCTGCCGCGCCGCGCGGTACTTCGCGATCTCTTCGAAGAAATCGCTGTGCGCATTGAAGAAGAAGCTCAGCCGCGGCGCGAATTCGTCGATCGCCAGCCCGCGCTCGAGCGCCCAATCCACATACTCCATGCCATCGCGCAGCGTGAACGCCAGTTCCTGCACCGCCGTCGACCCGGCCTCGCGGATGTGATATCCGCTGATCGAAATCGGATTGAACCGCGGCGTATGCCGCGCGCCGAATTCGATCGTATCCGTCACCAGCCGCATCGAAGGCCGCGGCGGAAAAATGTACTCCTTCTGCGCGATGTACTCCTTCAGGATGTCGTTCTGCAGCGTCCCCGAGACGCGCGCCCAATCGACGCCCTGCTGTTCCGCCACCGCCAGGTACATCGCCCACAGCACGCACGCCGGCGAGTTGATGGTCATCGAGACCGTCACATCGCCCAGCGGAATGCCGCGGAACAGAATCTCCATGTCTTCGAGCGACGAGATCGCCGCGCCGCACTTGCCCACTTCGCCTTCGCTCATCGCGTGATCGGCGTCGTAGCCCATCAGCGTCGGCAGATCGAACGCCACCGAGAGCCCGGTCTGCCCCTGCTCCAGCAGATAATGATAGCGGCGGTTCGTCTCCTCCGGCGTGGCGAAGCCCGAGAACTGCCGCATGGTCCAAAGCTTGCCGCGATACATATCGCGATGAATGCCGCGCGTGTAGGGAAACTCGCCGGGCTGTCGCCGATGTCGAGCCCGACGGCATCTTCCGGGCCGTACAGCGGCTCGACAGGAACGCCGCTAAATGGTTGTAAACTGGCGTTCGGCGACTTTCATTCGTTGCTATCCGTTCTCATCTTAGCTCCGATGCCCCCACACAATCGTGGTTCCATATAATTTCATGCTGAAACCAACCATCTTTCGCGAATACGATATCCGCGGCATTGCCGACCCCGCTCATCCCGATTTTGAACTCACCGATTCGGGCGTCGAACTCCTCGGCCAGGCATTTGGCACATACCTGCAGCGCCATGCCGGCCGCAAGATCAACCTTGGCCGCGACACGCGCCTCAGTTCGCCCACGGCTGCGCGATGCTCTCATGCGCGGTCTCAAGGCCAGCCGGCTGCCATGTCACCGATCTCGGCGTCGTCCCCACGCCCGTGCTCTACTACTCGCATATTCCATCTCAAAGCCGACGGCGCCATCATGATCACCGGCAGCCACAATCCCGCCGAGTTCAACGGATTTAAAACCGTCTGCGGCGCCTCCACCATCCACGGCGAGGCTATACAGGATCTGCGCCGCATGATGGAATCGGGCGATCTGGTCCGTGGCGATGGCAGCGAGACCACTGCCGATTGCGTTACGCCCTACGTTGACGAAATCGCCGCGCAGTTCCACTTCCCGCGCCGCATCAAAGTGGTGATCGATGCCGGCAACGGCACCGGCGGCCCCGTGATGCATCGCCTCCTCGAGCGCCTCAACGCCGACGCCACCGAAATGTATCTTCGAGATGGACGGCCGCTTCCCCAACCATCATCCCGACCCGACCGTTCCCGCACAACCTCGAAGCCCTCATCGCCAAAGTGCGCGAAACCGGCGCCGATCTCGGCATCGCCTTCGACGGCGACACCGACCGCATCGGCGCGGTGGATGAAAACGGCGACAGTAGTCTACGGCGACCAGTTGATGATCGTCTATGCGCGCGAGATCCTGATCGCGCAAACCCGGCGCGACCTTCATCGGCGAAGTGAAATGCTCGCAAGCAATGTACGACGATCTCGCCGCGCGCGGCGGCAATCCCATCATGTGGAAGACCGGCCACTCCCTCATCAAAGCCAAGATGAAAGAGACCCACGCCGAACTGGCCGGCGAAATGAGCGGCCACATGTTCTTCGCCGACCGCTACTACGGCTTCGACGACGCGCTCTATGCCGCCTGCCGCCTGATGGAGATCGTGGCCAATTCCGGACATCCGCTCTCCTATCAACTCGCCGATCTTGCCGAAGACCGTCACGACGCCCGAGATCCGCTTCGATTGTCCGGACGAGTTGAAATTCGACGTGGTCCGGCGCGCCGCCGAAGCGCTCAAAGCGCCGGTATAAGACCATTGATGTGGATGGCGTCCGCGTCATTTTCCCGCATGGTTGGGGTTTGGTGCGCGCTTCGAATACGCAACCCGTGCTGGTGATGCGCTTCGAAGCCACTACGCCCGAGCTGCTGGCGCAATATCGCGCCGAGGTCGAGGATGTAGTCAGCGCAGCCAGCAATGCCGCGAGATTGGCCTGAATTATATCAAGATGCTGGAAGATTGGATGCGGGGTGAGCTTCCAATTCTGATTGGAAAGACGCTCGAATCAAGTTCCAAAGATCGTCGAGTTCGTAAGGCTTGCGGATAAAGACCGGGGATTGCTCCCCACCCACGGTCCGTAGCGTCGCTTCCTGGCTGTAAGCGCTCGTTACGATGACTTTTATCCGGGGCCGAATCCGCCGTAATTCCTGCAAGACCTCCGGACCTCCCATTCCAGGCAAGCTTGTGTCAAGGAGAACCAGGTTGATTTCGCGTTCCCTGGCCTGAAAAAGGTTCACCGCGGCTAGGCCATCGATCGCCTCAATCACCGAGAAGCCTTTGTTTCGGAGCATCCTGGAAACAGCCCGGCGAAGCGTGTCGTCGTCCTCAACGACCAGGACCGTTCCGGAAACCCTCGCAAGTTCCCTGGCCGAAACCGACGCCACAGTGTCAACGGGGAGATGGACCTGCCGATTGGCGCAGGGTAGCATAACCTCAAAGCGTGCGCCTTGTCCCAACGAACTCAGTACGTTGATTGCTCCGTTGTGACTACGCACGATTCCTTGAACGGCGGCGAGCCCCAGGCCGTGTCCTGTAGGTTTTGTCGTGAAGAAAGGATCAAAGATCCGGGCTTGTACCTCCGGCGTCATGCCGTTGCCGGTGTCGGAGACTTCCAGCTTCACGTAGCCGCCAGGGAGCAAGTTCGCGGCGCCCATTACAGAAGCGTCTGCTTCGACTATCACCGGCGCAGTAGTGACGCGGATCACTCCGCCGCGCGCTCCAATCGCCTCTGACGCGTTAGTCACAAGATTCATCACAACCTGCCGGATCTGCGCCGGATTGGCCTGCACAGCGGGCAGGTCCCGGGCTAGCTGAGTCTCCAAGACCGCCTGTTTCGAGATCGAGGCCTTAAGCAGTTGCAGCATCTCTTCCACCAGGCGGGAAAAATCGATCGGCCCAAGGGCCGCGCTCTCCTCGCCGGCTGTAGGTCATCAATTGGCGGACAATCTCCCCACCACGAATTGCCGCAGTGCGGATCGTTAGTAGTTCTTCCCTGTCGCGCGAATTCTCGCCGCCCTCATCCAAGGCGCACTCCGTGGTGGCAAGGATGCCGCCGAGCAGATTGTTGAAATCGTGGGCGATACCTCGGGCAAGCTGACCTACGCTTTCGAGCTTTTGACTGGCAAGCACCTCTTCCTGACCGCGCTTGATTTCGGTGATGTCGACGCAGGAACCTATGTATCCCGAGAAAACTCCGCCTGGTCTGAAGCGCGGAGCGCCTTCGTCGAGGATCCATCGATACTCTCCGTCTTTTCGGCGTAACCGATACTCCATCTGAAAGGTGCGGCGGGCGTCAAATGACGCGGAATAAGTGGAGATACAGCGATCAAGATCATCGGGATGCACGCCTTCGGCCCAGCCGTCACCTGACTTCCTCTTCCATGGTGCGTCCCGTGAACTCCAGCCAACTCCGGTTGAAAAAAGTACAAAGCTTATCCAAACCGGAAACCCAGATCATTACGGGAGCCGTGTCGGCCATATTCCGGAACCGCTCTTCACTCTCACGAAGCGCCTCCTTCGCTAATTCGGATTGGGTTAAGGCTTCTTTGAGGATCTGGAGAATGCGCGCTACAGGCACGGCCGCTACGATCATGGCCGCCAGGATCGTAGTCCAAGTGGCGATCGGCGTTCCTGGGATGTAGTGTGGTAAACGAATCCGTTTTGCTCCAGAAGCGCCATCGTGAGAGCACTGCACAAACACACGCCAGCAGTTATCGAGCGCCGGCCAATAACCCAATAGCCAAGCGGCTGAAATCGGCAGGCTATGTAGAATACCATTGTCACGCCGTGAATGCCTCCGTTCCAAAAGATGGTTACGGTGGCCGGCAGCCACACGCCCAAAAGGTAAAGCAGGCTTGCAGTTCGTAATTATCCACTGCTAAGTTGCCCAATCGCCGTTGCGAAGATGATCCCCACGAAGAGACTGATGCCCAGTGAGCCGGTCTTGTGAACGGCGTAGAACGGAGAGACTAAGACAATGTTGAATACGACCCAGCACAGCAGGCCCGCCAAAAGCGAGTGCAGAATTTTGGCTGTAGGGTCGTTAGCCAGGGGCCCGCGCAGGCGGACAATACTTACGGCCCTGCGAGCACTTCCCAACAGCTCGGTTAATGTCTCCAAGTGGATGCTCCCGCGCTTGGCTGTATCGCTTAGGAACAATATACCTCAACCGGCTTCCTTTTTTATCCATCAACATGAAGCGGTTGAGTGGACGAACTAGTCCGAGGCGAGAATCAGCGCGTGCGCACGGTCGAAACCCGCCGCCACGGATGCTACTCTGCTAGTTCCCGCTGACGGCGACTGTCACATTACCTTGGCTGGCGGTGTTACCGACCTGCACAATCACGGAGCGCCCCCGGGGCAATCCGCTGGGAACGGTGGCGTTCACCTGAATGATGCCATTCACCGTGCCAAGCGAGCCGCCGGCGTAATCGACAGTAGCCGTTTACCGCCGATCGCCACAGTGACTTGAGCTACAGGGAGGGGCAAGGAAGCGTGGCGAAGCTTCCATCTGTGCTCGGCGGGTTGGTCGCGCCAGCGCCCGTAATAAAGAGCGTGACGATCGATCCGGCCTTGGCGGGGTTCGCGGAGCTATTCACCGAATTGTCCGAATTGAAAGCCGCTGCCTGTCCTGTTCCAGTGTTGTTCTGCGTGAATACGGCGGGGGCGGTGGGCGCGACGTTGACAATTACGGGCACGTAGTCTGGCCCTGGTTTTCCACAAATACATAGGCGGAGGATCCGTTCACGCCAAAGGGAACGATGGCGGAAACCTGATATAGCGAAGCATAAAGCATCGGCGCCGGGGCTCCGTTCACGTAAACGCTGGTTCCACCGATGCTCGTGCTCAATTGTCCGCCGGAAGTCAGTTGATAACCTACGGCAGTAGCCGGGCCAATGTTGGTTCCGTAGATCACGATGACTTCGCCCGGCGCGATGGCGCCGGTCTGGTTAGAAGCGCCATTGGTGATGGCGGCAATGGATAGGTTGCTTCCCGTGAAAGTGAGTTCCCGCACCGCATTGTTGAAGTTATCCGGGATGAAGACTTCGCCTTTGAGATCCACGGCAAGACCTGTGGCTCCGTGGAATGTAGCGCTGGCGGCGGGACCGTTATCGCCGCTGTATCCGAGTGCGCCCGTGCCCGCGATCGTGTTAATGATGCCGCTAGTGAAGATCTTGCGAACGCGGGTTCCGGAATCGGTGACGTATAGATTCCCCGCGACGTCCAGGCCGACGGAGGTCGGACTGCCAAGTTGCGCGGCGATAGCAAGTCCACCGTCTCCCGAATAGCCGGCGACGCCCGTCCCGGCGATGGTTTGGATGATTCCGTTCGGAGTGACTTCGCGGATAACGCTGTTCAGCGTATCGGCGATATAAACATTGCCGGAGCTATCGACCGCCACGCCTTGAGGGCCGTTGAGTTGCGCTGAGGCGGCGGGCCCGCCATTGCCGGAGTAGCCCTGCGTTCCATTACCCGCGAAGGTGGTGATGGTTCCTCCTGCGGAAACCATTCGGACCACGTTATTTCCTTGATCGGCAATATAAAGATTGCCAGACTTATCCACCGCGAGGCCAACGGGCGTGTTCAGTGTGGCCCCGGTTGCGCTGCCGCCGTTGCCCGAATAACCTGCCGTACCGCTTCCCGCATAGTTCGTAATGGTTCCGTTCGAGATCTTGCGCACTCGCGAATTGGCGGTATCGGCAACGAAGACATTGCCGGAACCATCGACGGCGATGCCTTGCGGAAGATTGAGCGTGGCCGCCGTAGCGGCGCCGTTATCGCCGCTCGAACCCGCGGCCCCGGTTCCGGCAATTGTGCTGATCACACCTTGCGAGTTAACCTCGCGCACCACGTTGTTGTCGGTATCGGCGATGAAGAGATTGTCGTTCACGTCAACCGCCGCGGCGTGTGGCGCGAAGAGCTGGGCGGATGTCGCCGGACCGCCATCGCCGGAATAGCTGTACACACCGCTGCCGGCGATCGGTGGTGATCACTCCACTCGTGTCGATTTTGCGGATGCGGTTATTGAACGCATCGGCAAGGTAGAAGTTGCCAGAGGAATCGACCGCTACGCCCGAAGCCTGGTTGATTTCGGCTTTAACCGCCTGCCCGCCATCGCCCGAAAATCCGAGGACTCCGTTGCCGACCGCGGTAATGATGAAGAGGTTGGAGATGGTGAGTTCCCGGATGCGGCCGTCCGGGGGCTCGGCGATAAAGACGTCGCCTTTGGAATCAAGCGAAATGGCATAGGGTTCAATGAGGCCGGCGCTGGTGGCGAGGCCTCCATCGCCCGAATAGCCTACCGAGGCATCGCCCGCAATTGTATTGATTTCATTATTACTGAGAGTGATTTCGCGAATTGCGGCATTGAATGTGTCCGCGATGTAGACGTTGCCGGAGCTATCGACGGCTACGTCTTCCGGGCTGTGGACTTCGGCGTTGAGGGGCGCGGCGCCATCGCCGCTAAACCCAGGCAGGCTGTCGCCGCAGATTGTATTGATGATGCCGTCGGTGGTGACTTCTCGGATAAGGTTGTCGCCCGTATCGGCAATATACAGATTGCCGTTGGAGTCCAAGGCGACGCCGCCGGGAAGTTGCAGATTGGCCTGATTCGCGGGACCGCCTCGCCGAAGGCTAGGGGGAACCAATCGACCCGTTGCCCGCGAAGGTGTTGATGATGCCGTTTGTGGTAACAACGCGCACGCGGTTATTGTTGGTGTCGGCGATATAGATATTGCCTGAAGCATCGATCGCCATGCCCTGCGGCGCATTAAGCTGGGCATTGACGGCGAGGCCGCCATCGCCTGAGAAACCCGCGCGTGAGTTGCCGGCGACTAGAGAAAGCGATCCGCCGGCGAGCTTAAAGACCGAATTGCCGCTCGAGAAATACACGTTGCCTTTGTTATCGACGGCGACCCGGCGCGGCTGTCCGATGGAGATGGAAGTGGCGGCAACGGGCGTCAACGGGTTCGCGCCGCCGGCCACGGTCGAAATGGAATACTGTTGGGCCGCGGCAGGCAGAGCAATGCCCAGCACGACAAGCGCGATCTTCGTAGAAAGTTGCGGCGCAGACCGGAAGGTCTGTGCCGCTACGGGTCTTAACATGAATGAATCCAATCCTGAATGAATAACATGCGGCTTTGGGCGATGTCTATTTTGCGAGGCATTCGGCAACGGTTTCCAGGGCTTGCGAACAGGCGGCGCGGTCCACGTCGTAATGGGTAACAGCGCGCATTTGACGATCGTTGATTGCATTCATGAGGACGCCACGGCGTTTCAACCGCGCGCTGATCTCGGTGGGCGCAATTCCGGTGGCGCTGACGTCGAAGACCGCGATGTTGGTAGCCACGCTCTCAGGTGCAATTTGAATGCCGGGAATGCGCGCCAGAGCCCTTCGGCAAGAAAGCGGGCGTTGGCGTGGTCGCAGGGAAGAAGTTTTGGAGATTCCTCCATCGCAATGAGACAAGCCGCAGCAAGCACGCCCACTTGACGCATACCACCGCCGAGGCGTTTGCGATAGAGGCGTCCCTTGGCGACGAGTTCCGCGGGCCCCGCCAGGATGGAGCCGGCCGGCGCCCCCAATCCCTTGGAAAGACAGAACATGACTGTGTCCACGGGGGCCACAATGTCACTGACGGGCACACCGGTAGCGGCGGAGGCGTTGAAGACGCGGGCGCCGTCCATATGGACTTTGACTCCGCGCTCGTGGGCGCCTTCGGCGATCTCCTGGATGGCTTCGAGCGAATAGACGTTGCCGCCGAGCATGTTGTGCGTGTTTTCGATCGCGACGAGCCCGGTGGGGGCCCAAAACGCCGATGGCGCCTTCATATAGCCGCGGACCTGCTGCCAGGAGAGGATACCGTTGTCGGTGGGAATGGCGCGGACGACGCAACCGGAAAACCACGCCACCATGCCGAGTTCCCAATCTAGAATGTGAGAGCGGGCTTCGGAGATCACCTCCTGCCCGTGCTCGGTGTGGAGCTTGATGGCAATCGCGTTACCCATCGTGCCGGTGGGAACAAAGAGGGCGGCCTCTTTGCCGGTAATCTCGGCTGCGCGCTGCTCAAGCCGGTTGACGGTGGGGTCTTCGCCGTAAACGTCGTCGCCGACTTCGGCCTCCATCATGGCGCGGCGCATGGCGGGTGTGGGCTTGGTAACGGTGTCGCTGCGCAGGTCGATCATGCGGTGAGAAACTCCTGGAAGATTTCGTTGGAAAGCATTACGCCGCGGGGAGTTAGGCGAAGGACACCATCCTCGGTTTCAAGCAGCCCCGCCTCGGCGAAGCGGCGGATAGGCTGGTCGAAACGCGCCCATTCCTCGGGCTCCGGGCGGATGCCACACATGAGGCGGAGGCCGACGAAGAAGCGCTCTTCAGCCGGGATTAGCCGGAGTTGGATTCGGCCGCGCAGCGGTCGATGTAATCCTGAACCGACTCGGGATTCTGGCGTGCGCGTCCGGCCGTCGAAGGAGTGGGCATCGGCGCCGAAACCGGCGTAGGGTTCAAGCTTCCAATACTTCAGGTTGTGGCGCGATTCGAAGCCGGGGCGGGCGAAGTTCGAGATCTCGTAACGCGCGATGCCGAGCGCTGCCAGGCGCTCGACGGCGATTTCGTAGAAGCCAGCGGTCTGATCCTCCGAAGGCGTCTCGTTGGCGAAGTAGCGGACGCCGCCGAGGCAGGAGTTCGTGGCCCAGGCGGCTATCCTCGTCGATCTCAAGCATGTAGATCGAAACGTGAGGCGGATCAAGGCGCGCGATCCAATCGAGCGATTCGCGCCAGGAGGATTCGGTCTGGGCGGCGAGCCCGGCGATCAGATCGATGTTGTAGTTGACGATGCCTGCGTCTGCGAGGGTGCGGACATCCTCGGCGACGGTTTGCGCGGTATGCTTGCGGCCGGTGCGGCGGATTTCGGCATCAACGAACGATTGAGCGCCTAGACTGACGCGATTGATGCCGGCGGCGGTCCAGGCGCGTGCTTTCTCCATGGTGATGGTTCCTGGAGCGGTTTCGAGCGTCGCTTCGGGCCACGGGCCTCCGGGAATGAGGGCGAGCAGTTCGGTAAGAGCCGCAGGGTCCATCCGGCTCGGGGTGCCACCGCCGAGGTAGACAGTTTCGGGAGTCCATTGCCAGACGTGCGCGCGCAGCTCCGCTTGAAGCGCTTCCCGGTAACGCGGTTCAAGAGAGGGCGGGAAGACACCCGACGCGAAATTGCAATACGTACACTTCTGGGCGCAAAAAGGGTACGAGAGATAGACTCCTGGCACTTTATTGATTGTAGCGAGTAGAGGGCGTTATATGATGGCGAAGATGGAAATGCGGGATCGAATTGCAGTGATGGGCGCCGGCGCGGTGGGCTGTTATTTCGGCGGGATGCTCGCACGAGCCGGTTTGCCCGTAACGTTAATTGCGCGCCAGGCGCATCGGGATGCGATCGCTCGCGATGGATTGACGATTGATAGCTTCCGCTTCGCGAGTCCCGAGCGAGTGCGCGTCGAAACCGCGGCGGCCGCCGAGGGAATCGAGGGCGCGCGGGTGGTTCTGTTTTGCGTAAAGACGGTCGATACCGAGACGGCGGCGCGCGCGATTGCTCCGCATCTTGCTCCAGGAGCGGTGGTCGTGAGTATGCAGAACGGCGTGGATAACGTAGAGCGGATTCGCGGCGCCTGCGGCATCGATGCATTGGGAGCGGCGGTATATGTCGCAGCCGAGATGCCGGCGCCAGGAGTTGTGAAACACTCGGGCCGTGGGGATTTGATCGTGGGACGATTTCCGGGATCGTCCGCGCGCACTGAAACTGTGGAAGCGTGCTTTGCTCTGGCGGAGATTCCGTGCAAGACGGCGGAGGACATTCGCTCGCCGTTATGGACCAAGATGTTCATGAACTGCGCCTACAATGCGATCTCGGCGCTAGGACGAGCGCGCTACGGAAAGATGGCCGCGAGCGTCGACATCCGCGAGATTATGCGCATGGCAGTGGAAGAGGCGGAGGCAGTGGCGCGCGCCGAAGGCGTTCCGCTGCCCGAGCAGAACTTTGTCGAGGCGGCGTGGAAGTTGGCTGATTCGATGAGCAACGCGCTATCGTCGACAGCCCAGGATATCGGGCGCGGAAAGAAGACGGAGATCGATTCGCTAAACGGATATGTGGCGCGGCGCGGGGCGGTCCATGGGATCGCAACGCCGGTGAATCAGACGCTCTGCGCGCTGGTGAAACTGCTGGAGGATGCCGCCGCGGCTACGTTATAATCTTTTCGAGCGCGCGGATGTGGCGAAATTGGCAGACGCGCTGGATTTAGGTTCCAGTTCCCGCAAGGGAGTGTAGGTTCAAGTCCTATCATCCGCACCAATAAAATCAAATTATTTGCAGCTAATTTCCAGATTTTCTTAGATTTTTGTAGCGTTTTGTTTTTCCGGTCTTCCGTAATCACGTCGGCCAGCGCGTTGTGCCAAGCCTTCGACGCAGCCCTGACGTCGCTCGGTAGCGCGTGACTGTAGACACTTAACGTGATGTTCTGATCGGCGTGACCGAGACGCTGGCTGACCACCGGCAGCGGAGTTCCCCTGCTCAGCAGGAGGCAGGCGTGGGAATGTCAGAGGCTGTGCAAAGTAGCTTTGGTTAGGTTTAGTGCTATATCAGCGTATATAGAGACGCGGATCTTTCAAACTTGGACACGCGGCCGGATGCGTCGCATCAAAACGAGAACCGGCCGCCGATCCGAAAGATTCGCGGCGGCAGAATCGTGGTGGGCGATAGAAAACCCTGGTAACTTACGGTCTGACCGAAGTTGGGGTCGCCGGGCGCGTTGATGACGGCTTTCTTGACGCCGATCACGCCGCTTTCGGCGTTGGCTGTGTCGGAGTTCAGAATATTGAAGATATCGCCGAATATGCTGAACCGGAACCGGTCCTTGACGTGGAACTCTTTCTCGACGCGGCAATCGAACACGTACAGATCCGGGTTCCGGTAAGTGCCGAACGGGGTCACCGCGTATGTCTGTGTCCCTACATTCAGCCCGGTTACGTTGTAAGTCTCCAGAATCGGTGCGCCCGATTGCATCCTGAGTACGGGCGAAATCATGATACCCCAAGGCGCGAAGTAAGTTCCATCTACGTGCGCGGTCCAGTTGGAGAAGCTTTCGTAATTGTTAATCGCCTGGTCGAAGTTCGTGGCCACCCCGTACCGCTGCGTCGTGGTGTGGGTCCAATAGAAATTGCCCACCGCCGTAAACCGGTTTGACAGGCGCTTGGTGATCGTGAATTCCAGATTCCGGTAGACGCTGTTGTTTCCATCCGGGCTCGCGTACTCGTTAACCGTGGGGCCTATGGCCGATTTCGGCGCATCCATCAGCACGACCTGTTGAACGTCGCTGGTGTTGCCGTTAATTCCGTAGTTCGGGCCGTGAACACCGACTACAACCGGTATCGTGAACGCGCTCGCCGGGAGCCCCAGATTGATAGTTTCGAAATCGTGATGGAGCTCGCGGAACACCACGCCGCCGCGGATCGACATGGTTTGGGTCAACTGGTGTTCGACAATGGCGCCCATATCGTCGAAGCTCGGATCCTTGAGATGCGGCGCCACAATGGCGCCGTTCGAAACGCTGGGCGATCCCACGATCGGACCCAACTGGTTCACGTTGAACGGCAGGTTATTCGGATTATTCCAGGTAAACGTGGCGGTCTCCGATTGAATAGGCTCCACCGCGGCCGCGATGTTATAGGATGGGTAACTGTAGTAAATTCCCCAGTTCAATTTGAGTACGGTCTTACCTTTCCCGGTCAGGTCATAAGCTATCGCCAAGCGCGGCGCGAATTGCGCCGGGAAGGTCTGAACCGTCTTACCGGCAAACGTTCCTCCAGGACCGACGTTAGGAGAGACCGGCAGCGTAGCGCCGTTCGGCAGAGCCTGGCCGAGATAGAAATAGCCGCAAAACTCGCAATCGGAGCGAAGGCTGGTGGGATTGTACGACGACTTGTAATAGTCCCAGCGCACTCCCAGGTTAAGCGTCAGCCGGCTGCCGATCTTCACCTGGTCTGTCACATAGGCGCCGTGATGCATGATGACAGGCGTTTCCACATTAGGCGTGTTGCTGATGGTCACCTGGTAAGGCGTAGAAAAATCGGGCAGCGTAGTCCCGCCAGTCCCCACGCTGTTGAAGGTCTCCGTCACATTGCCGGGTGAGCTGTAATTTTGCGACTCCTGGAGTTCACGCTCGGTAACTTCGCCGAACCGGATCTGATGATTGACGTGCAGGAACCGATCCAAAAAGTAAGTTCCCGAGGGCTCAAACTGGTAGCGGCGCGGATCGGAACGGTTGGAAGCGAACGCGCCAGCGGTGTTGCCGGATGCGAGGTCGGTCATTCGCGGTCCGTACTGCCCTACGGGAACCTGCGGGAGGCTGGCGGCGCAAAGTCCGGCCGTAACACAGCCAGCGGTACCAGGATCGCCGGGAAATACGGTGTATGCCAAAAGCGGGAAGTTATATCCCCAGGTGCCAACCAGTGCATTGATCACGAGGCGCGGGGTAATTGTGCCGGTGTACTGAACGTTGCCGACCCACGCCACCGCCTTCTGGTACTGCATGGCGTCTTCATATAAACCCGCCGCAGAATTACGCTGTGGCTTTAAGATCGGATTCCACTGGATGTATTGCGAGATACGATGCTTCGGCGTGATGTCCGCCGAGATCTTGTAAGTGGCATTTCGGTCGTAACTGTAGGAGTTTACAGTACCGGGGTTCTGGACCGGAAACCCAACCACATAGTGCGCCGTTGCCTGGTCGCGCAGGGAGATGAAAAACCACAAACGATCCTTCTTAATCGGGCCGCCGATGTTGCCGTTGGGATCGTAATAAGTCGTGGTCCGCTGCCCCAGGCCGGCGCCCTGCAGGACCTGCTGGTGGCTGATGTTGTGGCCTTGAAAATTCTGATTCTCGTAGTCGAAGTACATCTCGCCGTGGAATCGGTTGCCACCCGTCTTGATTACGGCGTTGATCGCGTTGCCGGGAACGGGCATCGAGGCATCGTTAGCGGCGGTACCTACGGTAAACTCCGAAAACGAGCCGTAATCGAAATAGAATCCTGCGCCGCTCGTCCCCTCGCTGGTGTTGATGCCGTCGATCATCACCCGGTTCTGGCCGCCGTATCCATACGACGAATAGTTGACCTGATTGCCTACGGCTGACCCGCCGACGTCGAGCGTCGAATTCGTCATGCCGGGAGTCAGCCCGATGATCGACCACATATCCCGGCCGTTCGGGATGTCGTGGAGTTGTTGCTTATCGAATCCTGCCTGGACCACTGCGCTTTCCGTGTCGATCAGCGGCGTCTCGCCCGTAACTGTGATGGTTTGTTGCTGAGTGGCGGGCGTCATTTGGACATTGATGGTGTCCGTGAACGCTTGCTTGACTTCCACTCCGCTGCGCACCAGCGTGGCAAAACCTTGTTCCTGAAAAGTAATCTGATAGACCCCGATGGGCATCGTGGGAAAGCGATACTCGCCCTGGTCGGTTGTCGTGAAGGTCAATTCGCCTTGCAGCGCCGGACTTGTGGCGGTCACCTTGACTCCGGGCATAGCCGCACCCGTGGCATCTAGCACTCTGCCGGCGATGGCGCCCGTATTAATGACTTGGCCGGCTAAGAAAACGGGAAAAGCAAGAAAAATGGTAGACAAACCCTTAGCTGCAGACATGGCATGACTCCTGGATTTGGTTGACGCCCACTTAACAATCTGGTTCAGCATAGTTCCAGACGCTTCCCGCGTCAATCGGTTTTGCCGCCATGCCGGACTCTTCAGCCACAGAAACGTGGCCGTCAGTACAATCGCATGAAAATCTCGGCTCCCTCTTAGACAAACTCGCGCGTCACCAGTGAGATCCGCGCGCTAGACCGATAGCCACCCGCCCGGAACGTCTCGGGCTTCGTGCAAGAGCGTTAGCGAAAGAACTAGGCGAGCAGGTTGTCAGCCCTCGAATTGGATGGCAGAGTAGAAAGAGACATTTTTGGTGCGGAGACGGGGACTTGCCCCCCCACGAGATTGCTTCCGCTGGCACCTCAAGCTAGTGCGTCTGCCAATTCTTCCGCATCCGAATTTCGGGCGAGTCTTATTTCTTTGCCGGTGCTGGCTGAGCCGGGGCCGACCTATTTTGCCGCTTTGGCGGCCGCTGCCCGAACCGCCGCCCAACGTTTCTTCGTGGCGTCGATGATTCTCTGCCGGCCCGCCGCGCTGAGCTTGCGTTTCGGCTTCTTGGCGACGGGCTCGGCAGTTTTGGCCACTATGCCAGATTCTTTCTTGGCCGAGGCCCATCTCTTGCGCTGCGCCTCTGCCATCCGTTTCCTGGCGGCCGCGCTCACCTTCCGGCGTTTGCGCGTAGGCTCCCGCGTGGCGTCAGGCTCGCCGGCACCGCCGGTCATCAGTTGGCGGAGTTCCGCAATCTGTGCGTCAAGGCGCTGCTTTTGCGCCTGAAATCCTTCAATTGCAGCAGCCAAGATCTCATTAGTGAATTTCGTGGGCATGTGCCTCTCGATCTGTAGCGAGTATCAGGAATCGGACTCCCGTGTCCTGATTCTAGCAAGCCCCCGGCACTCGCAACATCAAGGCAAAAGAATGTTCTCGATCGCCTAGACGAGATCTTTGTATACTCGCCGCCAACTGGGTGTCAACTGCTACCGGCAGCATGGGATCCCCCCTCCATTTCAAGTCGTATCATCCACACCAAATCCGACTCTCTTAACACCTCGGTACTTCGCTCAGGGCTCTCCTGCCGTTCGCAATCGCCTCTTCAATAGCCTTGGAGGCATTTGTCACCGTTGCGGTGAGATGGGGCATTGGTATGATCAAGGCTTCGTCCTTCGAGAGTAGATCGATAAGCGCGGAAGGAGATGGCTCGATGAAGAGATCCGGATGGCTTCTGCTCGGCGCAATCTCGCTGCTGACGATTGAGGGCTTTGCCGCGGCGATTGCGCTAACGCGTGCGCACGGATGGAGTGCGCGCGAAGAGCCGACTGGCATCGAGCGGTGGATTGCGCGCCGGGCCAGGCATGTGGCGATCCCAGCTGATGCGAAAGCCCGTGCGAACTCCGTGCCGAAGACGCCGGAGGTCTTGATTGAAGCCCGCGAGCACTGGGCCGACCACTGCGCGTCCTGTCATGCCAATGACGGCAGCGGCGATACGGCCATTGGAAGGCACATGTATCCCCCCGCGCCCGACATGAGGGCCGCTGGCACACAGAGCCTGAGCGATGGCGAACTGTTCTACATCGTGCAGAATGGAATCCGTCTTACCGGAATGCCCGCATGGGGCGATTCCGATCAGGATGCGGAAGATTCGTGGAAGCTTGTATACTTCATCAGGCACTTGCCGGATTTGACGCTCGAAGAGCGCAGGCAGATGGAGAAGCTGAACCCAAAGACTCCGGAACAACTGCAGGAAGAAGCGGAAGAAGAGAGATTTCTAAGAGGAGAAGGCGCCGATGCACCTGAACAACCGCACCATCACCGCTAAACGCCGAACACGGGGCGCGCTGCTTTCGCTGAGCTTGATCTTGCTGGCCCTTGCGAACCAGACCCTTGCCCACGGCGGTTTTGACCACGTCATCGGAACCGTCGTCAAAGTGGCAAACAATGTCCTGACTGTGAAAACCGCTAAAGGCAATGTGGATGTAAGCCTGAATGAAAAAACCGAGATCACGAGGAGCGACCAAAAAGCCGTCATCGCCGATCTGAAGCCCGGCGCACGGGTGGTAGTGGATGTGCCGGAGCATAGCAAAGTAAAGGTCGCGCACTCCGTCAAGATTGGCGTCTCGACTGCCGCGGATACACACACGCCTAGCCCGCAAGATTGAACGGGCATGCTTCGCGACGGGCCCGGCGCAGCACCCCGACGCTTCATCCGTTTGACCCGACCCAAGCTCCAGTTGTATAGTGGCTCATGCCGATTTGCGTTAGAACTATACCTGCCGTTTTGCTTTGCCTAGGCGGGGCGGCGGCATTTGGCCAACAGACGAAGCCTACAGATGGCCCCCCGGTCATCGTGCAACCCGGCGCGCCAGGGCAGCCCAGCAAGAAGCTGTCGGCGGCGACGGCAACTGCGCGCACGCGTCCGCGGGCGCCCGTGGACGGCCGACGTCTTCTTCATGCAGGGCATGATCCACCACCATTCGCAGGCTGTCGAGATGGTCGCGCTGCTTAGCACTCGCGGACTAGAGCCCGCGCTCTTCAGGCCTTTGGCGAACGCATTCGCATCTCGCAGAGCGACGAGATTCTGTTCATGAAGAAGTGGCTGACGGACCGCGGCAAACCGGTCACGATGGCCCACGATATGTCTCATATGGGGGACATGAAGGGGATGGATCATATGGACGCCATGCCTATGATGCCCGGCATGTTGACCCCCGAGCAAATGGCAACGTTGGCCAAGGCAAAGGGAGCGGAATTCGATCACCTGTTTCTAACCGGCATGATTCAACATCACACCGGCGCACTGACCATGGTCGACGACCTTTTCGGCACTCCCGGAGCCGGGCAGGACCCCGTCTTGTTCGACTTCGCAACCGATGTCACCAACACCCAAAGCGCCGAAATTAAGATCATGCAAGGCATGCTTGAGGAGAAGAAATGATCGCAGCGAAATTCCAGACTTTCGCGCGGCCGCGCCATCGCGTTGGCGTTGGGCGCATTCCCCGTAATCTGCGCCGGACAGCCCGGCGGACCTGCTATGCCGGCGAATCCGGCGCCTCCCACGGTTTATTCCAATCCGCGCGCGGCAGCAGACGATCCGCGCATCGGACTAAAGGCGGGCTTTAACGATGCGGCCGAAGCCGCCTTCGGGATGCAACACGTTGGGAATTTGCCGAAACCGGCGGGCTTCGCCCCTGGGACGACCCCGCCGGCGCCCGCGGCTCCGGCGCCGCCAGCGGGCGCTGCCGCAGGTGGCGGACGCGGCGGGCGAGGAGGGCCGACCCTCGATACCGGCTCTACGAACTCGGACCTGGCGTTTAGTGGCAACCATCTCTTTGTAGGTAACTACAACGGCATCGCCTTTTACGACATCGACAACCCAGGTAAGACCAAACTCGCGCGCTTCCCTGATGTGCCCAGGCGGGCAGGGGATGTCTCGGTATACGGACATCTGCTCTTCATGTCGGCCGAGGCGATGAATGGACGCACCGATTGCGGCACGCAGGGAATTCCGCTGCCTGCCGGCTACACGCCTCCGCCGCCCCCACCCCCGCCGCCCGCTCAGGCGGATGCGGCGCCGGCGCCGCGCCCGGACGTGGCAGAGGAGGGCGCGCACCGGCGCCTCCCAGCCCGGACCGGTTCCGCGGCGTGCGCATCTTCGATATCAGCGACATCGGGAATCCGAAACAGGTCGCCGCGGTGCAGAGTTGCCGTGGCTCGCATACTCATACGCTGGTAATCGATCCCAAAGATAAAGACAACGTTTATATCTATATCTCCGGCACCGGGCAGGTGCGGCAATCGGAGGAACTGGCGGGCTGCACCGGCGGGGATCCCAAGGATAATCCCGAAACGGCGCTATTCCGCATCGACATCATTAAGGTCCCGCTGGCGCATCCGGAACTGGCGAAGATCGTCAATAGCCCGCGCATTTTTACCGACATGCAATCCGGCGACATCAACGGTCTCTGGAAGGGCGGTAATCACGGCGAAAACACTCAGACCACCAGCGTCACCAATATGTGCCACGACATCACCGTCCGTTCCGATCTCGGCCTGGCGGCGGGGGCGTGTTCCGGCAACGGAATCCTGCTTGACATACACGACGTAGTGAATCCAAAACGCATCGACGCCGTCAGCGATCCGAATTACGCCTTCTGGCACTCGGCCAGCTTCAACAACGACGGCACCAAGGTAGCTGTTCACGGACGAATGGGGCGGCGGTTCGCAACCGCGCTGCCGCCCGACCGACCCGATGCACTGGGGCGCCGACGCTATCTTCAACCTCTCGAATAACAAGCTGACGCTGGCTTCGTATTACAAGATGCCCGCGCCGCAGACGGACAACGAAAACTGCGTTGCCCACAACGGTTCGCTGATCCCGGTCCCCGGGCGCGACATCGAGGTGCAGGCATGGTATCAGGGCGGCCTTTCGGTGATGGATTTTACGGACGCTTCGCATCCCATCGAAATCGCTTACTTCGACCGCGGACCGATTAGCGAAACGGCGCGGGCGACGGGCGGAATGTGGTCGGTCTATTGGTATAACGGCTACATTTACGGCTCCGAGATCGCGCGCGGGCTCGACGTCTTCAAGCTTACGCCGACCAAGTTCCTTACGCAGAATGAAATCGATGCCTCCAACCAAGTGCATTTCGACGAGTTGAACGTTCAGAATCAGCCGAAAATCGCTTGGCCGTCGAATTTCATCGTGGCTCGCGCCTATATCGACCAATTGAACCGCAGCGGCGCGGTGGCTCCGAAACAAATCGCGACCCTGAACGCTGCAGTCGCGAAGGCCCAGGCATCGCCTTCCAACAAGAAGGACGCTGCCGAACTACAGACCCTGGGAGCTGGCCTGGAAAAAGATGCCGGAGCGGCAAAGACTCCGGCGGATGCGGCGCGCATGCACGCATTGTCCGCGATCCTTACGAAGAGCGGCACGAAGTAGGCCATCCATATGCGATTCGCAAACGCACTGACCATCGGATCACTTGCCTGCCTGAGCGCTTTGGCGCAAGGGCAGGCGCCGGCGGCGTTCACGACGCACCAATTGACGCCCAATGTTTATTGGGTCGAGGGCGGAGGTGGAAATAGTGGCGTGATTGTCGGCGATAAGGGCGTGATCGTGATCGACGCCAAGACCACCGCGGCCGGCGGGAAGATGCTGCTGGATGAGATCGCGAAGATCACGCCCAAGCCGGTCACCACCGTGATCGAGACGCACAGCGATGGAGACCACGTGAACGGGTTGGCTGCGTTTCCCACCACGGGCATCACGGTCATCGCGCAAGAGAACAACAAGAAAGAGCAGGAGACGGCTCTTGCCGCGGGCGGCCGGGGCGCGCCTCCGGCGGATCATTTGCCCACCCGCGTGGTGACGAAGAACCACGAGACGCTGAAGATCGACGGCGTAACGCTGGAGGCCTACCACTGGGCTCCGGCTCATACCAGCGGCGATCTGGTGGTCTACCTGCCGAACGAGAAGATCGTCTTCACTGGCGATATCATCGCTGGGCAATCCCCAGATACGTTGATTCATCTCGAGAAGAACGGATCGTCGGAAGGCTGGATCACGACGGTGAAGGGAATGACCGCGCTGAACGCCGACCAGTTTGTGCCAGGGCACGGAGACGTGCAGAGCAAGGCCATGATTCAGAAGCGGCTGGACGATGTTTCGGCCAAACGGGCGAAGATCAAGGAACTCGTGGCGCAAGGGAAGTCGCTCGATGAGATCAAGGCTGCGGTGGATCCGCCGCCGGCGGCGGGACGTGGCGGCGGCGGGCGCGGGGGACCGGGGTTCGCGAGTTTCACGGAAGTGGTCTACCGAGAGAGCACGAAGTAGACGTGGCGTAACGGACGTATGGTGTCTCATCGGGCCTCCGCGCAGGCCGGGAGGCCTGCGCCACGTGAGGCGGAGCAGCACGATCAGAAGATCGCCTTTAGGCCGAATTGGATCTGCCGCGACGTGGTGGCGAGCGTGGTGATCAATCCGGCCGAGGCGTTGATGGCGCCGCCTGAAAAGACGGTCGCGTTGGGCGTGCCGAAGTTGGGGTGATTCAGCACATTGAAGAACTCGGCGCGGAATTGCAGGCTGGTGCGCTCGGTGATCGCGCGTGGTCTTGAACAGCGAAAGATCCAGGTCGGCCAGGCCCGGGCCGCTGATACACGCCGCGTCCCGAGATTTCCGTAAGTGCCGGCGCGGGCAGAATGAACGCGTTCGGGTTGAACCACTGATTCGGATTGTCCGAGCACCACGGGTCCGGTGAACGCGGGATTCAGCGAAGGCCGGTCGGGATTTCGGGTGTCGCCATCGCCGGATCGGTTCGAGCCGATCAGGGGCGTGAACGGGAAACCGCTCAGCAGCGTCGCGATGCCGTTGAGCTGCCAGCCGCCGATCAGCTTCGCGCTTCGTGCGCTCTTGAACAGCGTTGCCGGCCGAAGGGCAGCTCGTAGCGCGTCGGAGATGCTGGCCTGCGAGGCTGACGTTCAAGCGCGGACGGTCCCCAATCGCGGCGCAAGATCGTTGCGGTCCAGCACCATCTGCGCCTGATTGCTGCGCCTGCGCGCCGGTGAGCCCGGAATTCATGTCCAGATTCTTCGACCAGGTGTAGTTGGCGCGGAATTGCAAGCCGTGGCTCAGGCGGTGTGATGACATCGGTCTGCAGCGCGTTGTAGCTGCTGTTGCCTTCGGTGTACCAGAAGAAGCCCGCGCCCAGGTACGGATTCGGCCGCGTGCCCACCGGAATGTATTGCGCGCCCTGCGCGACATGGCTCTGGTTGGCAGCCGTGGCGGGAGTTCCGCTGGTGGCAGCGCCGCCGGCCTGGCAGCCCGCCGCAGTGGAACAGATCTGCGCGGGAATGTCGTTGGGATCGACGCTCAGCAAGCCGTGATATCCGAACGAGCCGACATAGGCCACGCGCAGCGCCGTGGTGCGGTCAGCTGCTGTTCGACGGTGAAATTCCATTCCTGGACCGTGGGAGTTTTCGCGTTGGGCTGCACGCCCTGCGGCGCGTAGGTGGTGCAGGGCGTGGGAACGCCGGGGCCGCAGGACGGGCGGGACCGCCGCGCCGGGAACGACCGGCGTGATGGAGAACAGCGAGCCGGATGAAGTGATCGAGCCGTTGTACGGAGGCAGCGAGTTCAGCAGGAAACTGAGATCGTCGATCAGCGAATAATAGGTTCCGAAGCCGGCGCGGACGGCGGTCTTGCCGTTGCCGAACGGATCCCACGCCAGGCCGACTCGTGGCGCGAACAGATTGCGTCGCGTTGTTCTTGCGTGAACACCGAATTGCCGACGCGCGGCGTGGTCTCCAGCACGCCGGTGGCATCGGTGATGTAGTTGGCGGCGCGTCCGGATTCCTCGTTCCAGCCGGTGGTGAATTCGTGCGCGGAGCCCGCGCGGAACGTCAGATTGCGGCGCAGCTTGATGGCGTCCTCGAAATACCACGCGCCGAACAGGCTTCGCCAGCCCAGTTCGTTGGCGGTGGGGACCACTTGAAAGCTGCTCACGGTGCCTTGCAGGAATGTGGTCAGGCTGGCGAAGGTGGCTTGGCCGAGCTGGCGCGAGGCGGTGTCTTCGTTGTCCTGGACGCGCTGAAACCACACGCCGGCGCTGATCTGATGGATGCCCTTGGTGATCTGCACGCCGTCGGTGATAGGTGAACAGATTGCGGCGATTCCAGACGCCGGCGGCGTTGTTGGGGCCGGCCGAGGTGATGCCGGAAAGCCCGGTGGTGGTGACGCCGCCGTTGACCACGATGCCGCCCGGGCCGGCGCCCGTGACGAAATCGAGGCTGGCGGGAAACGTGCGCGAGCAGGGACGGAATCGAGATTGAATGCGGCGCGCGAAAAGCCGGCGCGAAACGTGTTCAGGATCGTCGGGCGAGAAGACGTGCGTCTCCTGCAGGCTGGCGACCTGGATGCGCAGCGCGTTGTACGAGCGCGAACAACGGATCGGCCAGCGGGATCAGGCTGTTGCCGTTGTCGATGGTGTAGGCGGCCGAGAGCGTAGTCGCGGTCGCTGAGCGTGTAATCGGCGCGCGTGGTGCCGAAATCCTCGCGGATGGTCTGCTTGGGATTGTTGTAGGAGAACGCCGTGCCGCTGGGGATGCCGTTCGTCAGCAGCTCCGGCGCCGTTGGGCTGCGGCCAGAACGAGAAGTACGGCAGCATCGCCGGATTCAGATTCGCAACCGGCGTGTAGACGCCCGCGGAGTTGGGAAACGTGCCCTGGCGCACCTGCGCATCCGGAACCACGCTCACGCTGCTCAGCGCCAGCGCCTGGCGGAAGCCTTCGTAGTTGCCGAACAGGAACAGCTTGTTCTTCTTGAGCGGGCCGCCCAGCGCGCCGCCGAACTGGTTCCGGCGGAAAGGCGGAGGAACGGACGCCTGGTCGAAGAAATTGCGCGCATCGAGAGCGCTGTTGCGCAGAAATTCGAACAGCGTTCCGTGCAGCGCATTGGTTCCGGACTGCGTCACCACGCTGACCTGCGCGCCCGACGCGCTTGCCGTATTCGGCGCCGTAGGTGTCGGTGAGCACGTTGAATTCGCGCACGGCGTCGATGCCCAGCAGTTCGCCGCTGACGCCGCCGGGCGTGATGGCAAGCTGGCTGGAGCCGGTGTATTCGATGCCGTTCAGCAGCAACAGATTGTCCGCGGGGCGGCGGCCCGTCGACCGAAAACGTGTTGCCGTTGCTGGTGCTGGTGTTGGCGCTCTTCAGGCCGTAGTTGATCGCGCCGGGATTCAGCGTGATCAGGTTGTCGAAGCTGCGGCCGTTGAGCGGCAGATCCTTGACCTCGCGCTCGCCCACCACGCCGGAAACGGAGGACGTGGTGGTGTTGACCACCGGGATTTCTTCGGTGACGGTGACCTCCTGGGCGAGCTCGCCGATTTCGAGCCGCAGGTTCACCACGGCTTCCTGCGCCGACCGCCAGATTGATGCCGGTGCGCACTTGCCGCCTTGAAGCCGGTCTTTTCGGCGCGCACCTGGTAGGGGCCGATGGGCGAGCGAGACGGCCGGAAATCGCCGGACTCGTCGGTGGTGACGGAGCGCGCAGCGCCGGTTTCGAGATTCTTGACGGTGACGGCCACGCCGCAACACCGGCCGCCGGCCGGGTCTTCCACCTTGCCGGAGATCGCAGCGGTTACTTGGGCTATAGCCGAGGGGGTGATCGCGAAGAGCGTTAACAGGGCGAGAATACTCGCCGGACGGGGGCGGAACGGTAACCTTATAGCCGGTCTCATGAAATGCAGCGCTTCCTGGCCTGAGGGCGTTCCTTCAAGAATAGTACAGATGAGGTAGCCCGCGAAGGGCCTCAGGGGAAGCTGGGAAGAGCCGCTTTGATCCCACAGCTGAAGAACCCGCGACAGGACCGCCAGCGCTAACAGTGGACACGACTATGCAGCCAGCCAAAGCGCCAGCGGCGTCAGTAAACGGCGGCGCGAAGACTTACATCGAACTTAGTCGAACATACCGGGCCAAACTGGGAAGGGACGTAGCAACCAAGTAGGCGGCGCAACCTCCCATAATTACAGCCATGGTCCAACCGAAAGCACGCATCAGAATTTTCCTTTCGAGTAAAGGCGTTTTCCGGCCTTCTCTAAATAGAAGGTAACCCACACCAAGACTGAAGTAAATCGCCCGAAAACACAGCAACTTGGCGAAGGTATTAATTCCCACGGACCACGACGTGGGAAGTACGACGTCGCGCCCTTTTGAGGCGCCAACATCCAATGCCGCAGCTACTTCTTCGGGGCCGGCCGCAGCGTTAGCCGGTGGGTCCGGAGTACCCGGCCCGAGCCACTGCGTCGTGATCTTACCGTTCTTTGTGATAAACACGTCCATTCCTGAAAGCTGTTGCGGCGTTCCTTTGAACTGGATCCAATGCAGAATGGCAACGGTGCCGCTGACCTTTTCGATACGTGCATCCATGCCTTTTACCGCCGTGAAGTATTTAGGGCCGCATAGCAGCTCAAACAGTTTCTTGATTTCAGCCTTACCTTCCGCGATGCCTTCCTCGTTAGCAGGACGTGAGGAAAACAGGCCTGGGGGAGTGAGAGCTACGGCGTCATCGGCATAGTCGGCCATCAGCTTTTCGAGGCTGCCTGTCCGGATGACATCGACATGGCGCTGAGCAAGTGTCTGGGCGTCGTCCGCCGCATGGAGGATCGTCGCGGAGGCCGCGGCTAAAAAAAGAATAAGTCTAGCTGTCCTTATCATTTGAGTCGTTGTGTATCCTTGATGTCCCAGAATACCCGAATTCCTGGTTGGCGGGCGGGAGACACGCCATTGCTCTTTTGGCAGACGCACCCTTCGCGAGCGTGCAGCGAACATCACGTTTGTCTGCGGCGGCAGCCTTTCCACTGCACCGCAGGAGATTGGTTAACCTGTCGGGATGAGACTCGCTTCTGGGATCTGCCTCGCCATCCTCGCTGCCGCTTCGGCGACAGCTCCGGAATTGACGCTGCTGGCCTACCTCGGCGGCGGGGGAACGGACGACTGCGATGGCATTACAACCGGTCGCGCCGGCGACATCTACCTCGCATGCCATTCCGATTCGCGCGACTTTCCGGGTGCGCCCGCGCAAACCGCGCCGCAGTCCGCAAATTCGATGGATGCTGTGGTCGCCAAAATCGATGCGCGTACCGGCAGACTCCTGTGGGCTACCCGAGTAGGCGGCAGTAACTGGGATGCCGTAGGCGACATTTGCTTAGCGCGCGACGGCTCCATCTATGCCCTCGGTTCAACACGCTCCGCTGATTTTCCTACCACGCCCGATGCCGTGCAGCGCCGCTTCGGTGGACCGGATCGCGACGGCGTTCTGATCCGGCTCAATTCGAAGGGGAAGGTTGTATATTCGACCTTCCTGGGCGGTTCGAATAACGACGAGGCAACGACAATGGCTGTCGCGGAAGATGGCACAGTATATGTCGGAGGCGTAACCAGGTCGGCGGATTTTCCCGGGACGCGCGTTGCGAAATTCGGCTCCGGCGGCCAGGCGGATGGCTTCATCGCAAGGCTGCGCCCCGGCGATCCTGACAGCCTGCAGACCGTCATTCTCGGCGGCAGCGGCGTGGACCACATTAGCGGCATTGCGCTCGATCACTCAGGCAGCATATTCATCGCCGGCTTCACTGGGTCCGCCGATTTCCCGATCAAGAATGCGGAACAGCCCCGTTTAGCGGGCGCCCGCGACGCCTTTCTTGCTAAGCTGCGCATTTCGGATTGGGCTTTGTTGTTCTCCACCTTCCTCGGGGGCTCGAAAATGGACGGAGCGGACCAGGTAGCGATTGACGCCTCCGGCAATGCGGTCGTCAAGGGAATAACAGAATCAGCGGATTTTCCTAGTACGCCTTTGGCGTTCCAGTCTCGGCTGCGCGGCTCCGTGGATGCCTTCGTCGCCAAATTCAGCGCTGACGGAAGCCGGCGGTTGTGGTCCACGTTTTACGGCGGATCGAAGTCCAACTCCGATCAGTTCCTGGGCGGCAGCCTGGAGATCGACGACACTGGCCGCATTTGGTTCACCGGGATGAGCAATTCGCCGGATCTGCCGACGCACAATCCAGCGCAGCCATACGGCGGCGGCGATTTCGACGGCTTTCTCGCTGCTCTGTCGTCCGACGGCGCAAAACTGTGCTATGGCTCATATTTCGGCGGGAACGGCCATGACACTCTGGAAGGGCTGAGCACTCGAGGTGGAATGATTTATGCCAGCGGAATCTCTTCGTCCACCAATCTGACGCAAAAGAACTCGCAAATTCAGCGTGGCTACGGAGGCGGTCCATATGACGCCTTTATCGTCGGCCTAAATGTGCCTGCCGACGGCAGTTGTCACTAAGGATTCGTTAGGAAATACAGTGCCAGTTGATGAACCGATTGCCTCTCTCGGGAACGCCAGGCAGAAGCCCTGCGGCAAGGCAGAAGCCTTGGCCCACAAAGAATCTTCCAGATCGGTGGAACGGTTGTTTAACAAACAGTGTTTTAAGGCTCAGCATCATCACGTGCAGGAGAGATGACTCCCTGGTAGGAACAGACGTAATCGCAGCCGTGGAACATTGGGATAATGGCTATCGCCGCATATAGGAGCAAGATGGACCAGTCCGGAAAGCCTGTTCTCGGAAACGAATTGAAGATTTTCGATCCTCGCGACCCTTCCACGGAAAATGGCGGCGCGGAACTGCTTGACGCAAGCGTTGTGCAACGAGGTGAGCGATGGTGGATGTACCTCGGCGGCCAGGCCCATGGGTACGGGCCAACGGACATCTTCAGCGCATCCCTGCCTAAAGGAGCCCCGCTCTCCGCTACCGGCTGGAAGCCCACTCGCGATCCAGCGGGACAGTTGGTTCCGGTGGCAGGGCAAAGCGCCAGCCACTCATGGGACGGCAGCGGCGGACGCTATTGCCCAGCATACGTGAGAGGATGGATCCACAAAGATCCGCATGGGTGGAACGGATCTACTACGCGGGTGCGGCGGAGAACCTCTGGGGACCGTACACGATTGGTTTCCTGGAATGGGATGGCGCCAACTGGATCGACCGGCCTGCGCCTTCATTTGTTGCGAATGAGGATTGGGAGCACGGCAGCGTCTATGAACCGAATCTCATCTACCACGACGGAAAATGGAAAATGTGGTATGTTTCCGGCTCAAATCAGGAAGACTATCTCGTACACGGATATGCGGAAAGTGAAGACGGTCGCACCGGGTGGAGCAAGCATACGGTTTTTGCCTCACCCGAGATGAAGATGTTCGACTTCTGCGTGCGTCAACGAGGAGACGGGTTCGATGCGATCTTCGCACGCGTCTGGGTTAAGGGTGGCACACCCTCGCCAGCCACGGGACTCTGGTGGTGCAGAGCCGGTACGCCGTCGGGTAAGCTTTCGGAATGGAGTGATCCGGTACAAATTATGACTGCCGAAGACCGCGGCTGGCGGTCCGGGCCGTGGAAGCCTTCGCTCGCATTTCACGCGCAAGACGCCTCGCGTGCTCTGGTGTTCTTTGACGGGATTTATCGAACGAACGATCCGGGGCCGTTCCCATTCTCATTCACTCTCGGGTGCCTGGAAGTGAATCTGCCGGGGATTCCGCGTGCATCGAATGATGCCGGAGAGTCCCGGCTCGTATTGCACTTCGGTAGACCACGGTTACGAGGCTGCCCGCCGAGGGGCGGCGGGTTTCGACAGCAACTCGCGGACTCTTGCCACCAGAGAGTCTGCGCTGAACGGTTTCGGCAGGTATGCCACATCCTCTTGCAACACCCCGCGGCGAGCGAGTACATCCGCGGTGTACCCGGATATGAACAGAACCTGAAGTTTCGGGCGTAAGTCGCGGATGCGGTCGGCCAAATCCTTACCCGACATTCCAGGCATAATGACATCTGTCACCAGGACGTGAATATCACCTTTATATTCCCGGACAAGAGTGAGCGCTGCCGCGCCGTCGGCTGCTTCGAGAACGTGGTAACCGCTTGAGGCGAGAACGCCGGCGGTGTATCTTCGCACTTCCGCATTATCCTCAACCAGAAGCACCGTTTCGTCACCCCCACGTGGTCCCGGCGTCATTGTCAGATGGGCCTGATCCAGCGCAGAACGAGCATCAATCCGGGGCAGGTACACGCGGAATTCGGAGCCCCGGCCAAGCTCACTCGACACCTCAATCCAGCCGTTGCATTGATGAACGATGCCGTAAACAGTAGACAATCCCAATCCAGTTCCAGCTCCACGCACTTTGGTGGTGAAAAATGGCTCGTAGATGCTTTGCAGGGTTTCTTGGGTCATGCCAGCCCCCGTGTCGGCGACGTCGACCATTACAAACCGCCCTGGCGCCGCGTCGGGATGGGAAGCGATGTCTGCCTCATCGAAGTCAACATTGCGGGTGGTGATCGTGAGCGTACCTCCCTCTGGCATAGCATCACGAGCGTTGACCACGAGATTCATGATGACTTGGTTCATCTGATGGGTATCGGCCATTACCTGTCCCAACTGCAGGTCCAGCTTAGATATGAGCTTAATATCCTCTCCAATCAGGCGCCGCAGCATCTGCTCCATATCGCGGACGACGCGATTGACATCCAGTGGCCTTAATTCGATTACCTGCTTGCGGCTGAATGCCAGCAACTGCCCGGTAAGACTGGCGGCGCTATTTCCTGCTTTTTGGATCTCCTGGGCGTGTCGATATACAGGGTCTCCGGGATTTGACCCACGGAGTATCAAATCGCTATATCCGTTTATGATCGTCAAGAGGTTGTTGAAATCATGCGCCACCCCGCCAGCCAGCCGCCCGATGCTTTCGAGTTTCTGCGCCTGCCGTAGCCGGGATTCCAAGAGTAAGCGTTCAGTGATGTCTACGGTTGCCGTGACCGCACATAATCGGCCTTGGATTTCCAACAGAT
The DNA here is from genome assembly GCA_963763545.1 of Bryobacterales bacterium. Classification (GTDB taxonomy): domain Bacteria; phylum Acidobacteriota; class Terriglobia; order Bryobacterales; family Bryobacteraceae; genus PALSA-243. Next base: position 146,074 of record CAVXPE010000033.1, on the reverse strand, counting down.
CGGCGAACAGAAGGCCGGTAGCAAGGCTTCCATTCTTTCTGCGGAACTGAAACTCGCAGTTCCGAAGCTTGCCGTCCTGCATCAGGTCCTGAACACGCTCATCGCGCTGCACGCAATCGTTCCAAATGCAAAGGTCATTCCAGTTCTGCCCAATCACTTCCTTAGGGCTATAACCGGTCATTTCCTGGAATGAATCGTTTGCGTCCAGATACTTCCGACTCTCCAGGTCGCTGATGGTGATTGCAGCCGGGTTAGATTGAAATGCCTTGGCGAATTTCTCTTCGGACTTGCGAAGGGCATCTTCCATCAGGTGCCGGTCCGTGATGTCGCGAATGGCAGCAATGAAGACCGACCGCTGTTTTAAGTCGAAATATGTTCCCGAAATCTCGACCGGGAAGACCGTGCCATCTTTCTTCTTATGCCAGCGTAGCGGAATGAACTGTCGCTTTTCCGCGGTGGCATCAATGGTCTCTTGCGGTTCGGCAGACAAGTCCACAGGGTTCTTGGAAAGTAGTTCCTCCAGGTTGTAACCATAGAGGCGGGCGGCGGCGGCATTGGCTGCGAAAATTCGACCCGATTCGTTGTCCACCAACACAAGAGCATCGGACTCCACTTCGAACAAATGCCGGTACAACTCCTCACTATCACGCAATGCCTGTTCCGTGCGCCTCTGTTCCGTCACGTCTATGGCAGCGGAAATGGCGCAGAGCGCTCCATTAATTTCGATGGGCTCGGCAGAGACGAGGCCGACAAGCATGGCGCCACTTTTTTGGCGAAATCGAATTTCCAGGTTGCGGTACCCTCCCTCAGTGAGGAGCTTCTGTCGGGATCGCGCCAGATCCCACGGATCCCAATATAATCGGAGGTCGGTAGAAGTCCGCCCGATTACTTCATCCCGCCGATAGCCGGTGATGTCCTCAAATGCGGTATTCAGTTCCAAGAAGCGCGCGTTCTGGTCCACATTCACGATGCACATCGGGATCGGGCTGGATAAAAAAGCCCTTGAGAACTTCTCTTCGGACTTCCGGATGCCGTCGTCTAGTGGTAAGCGCGATTGGTCCGCAAAGCGAGCGATGATGCCACGGCCGCGATCGGGCATGGCAGTGATCACGAAACTGCTGCAGGCCTCTATGCCTTGGGTTTCGAAAGTAAGAGTAATGCGCTCGGCGATCACGCGCCGAAAGTTCGCTTCGAGAGATTCTCCTTCGCCGCATGGAAGCGCCTCCCACGGCGTTTTGCCGAGTAGCTCCTCACGAGGTTTCACCAGGAGTTGTTCCAGGCTCCGGTTAACGAATGTGAAGCGACATTTACTATCTACGCGAGCGTACGCGTCCGGGAGGCGGTCCAGGATCGTCAACGGGTTTTGGGGAGCACGTTGGGCGTGTGCCATCATTCACACTTTTCCGCGACAAGTTTAAAGATCTTGGCGGACGCCGGTTCGTCCTGTGGAATCCAGATGCTGGGATAAGGGGTAGTGGCGTTTTTTTTAGAGTGGTCTGTCAACCCTTCAGTCCAGACAGGAAGAATATCCGAGGGCCCGGCCACGGCCGCGCTTGCGAACGGCGCTGAAGTTCTTGTTCTAGCCCGCGGCCATTGCGCTTGCGGCCTTGACATCCGCCGCGCCGGCTATATGGCCGATAAGACCGGGGATTCCGCCCGATTGGTCCCATCCGCGGCAAATCTCGTCGACAGTGAGCAGACCGAGCATGCGGTAACTTTCTGTCTGCGACTCGTCGAAGAACTGATCCGCCGTGCTCTGATGCGGGAAATCGGCGTGGTTGGTTTGATAGCTGACGACGTCGGGAGGCTCGTTGCCGCGCACCATGGGCTTGATGTATAGCAGAAATCCGTCTTCCCTGGTATCGTCCACCAGGCTGTAGCGGATGCGCGCGATCGCGCAACGCCGGCCCTTCTCGCGCAGCGACTGGAAGGAGCCATCTTCGAAATCGACAGGAATCTTCATGTCGATGCGGATCTTTCGCAATGCGTTGCCCAGGTCCTCGAAAGCGAATTTGTTGTCGCAGCCCGAATCGGACACCACGATGTAGCGGCAGCGCCGCCGCACCATTTCGTAGATCCCCAGATTCTCGAAATGGCCGCCATCCGAGAGATATACGTATCGCGCTGGCATCGTTGGTGAGACCGAATGCCTCCCTGACGATGGACGCGATCGCCGAGGTCGGCCCTTCCTGGCGCCATGTCTTCGCGCCGGCCTTGCCCGGATTCCCCAACCACGCGCCGAGGCGGGCGTTGAACAGAGTCATGATGAAGCCGATCACGGGCGAAGAGTTATAGCCCATGTTGGGGCTGGCGGCGGCCCCGGAAATCGCCACGGCGGTGCCGAGAGAAATGCCGTCTGGTCCACCGTAGTAGAGGGAAGGCCGGTAACCAAGGTTGTAACTGCCGCAGTGCAGCGGAGTGACGGTAAATGACTCGGCCTTCCGCTGCTGCCAGGCGAGCCTCTTACTTGAAACCAGGTTTAGCGTCACGTTCACTACATGAAGCGGCTTCAACTCAGGGTCGAGACAGTGCATTTGGATGTTGTCGCTTTGCACGAATCCGGTGAAATCGTGCGGCTGCCGGCCGGCGTTCGATGCGCCCAGATACGCGCGAATCAGCCGGTTCCGATACATTCCCTGCAAGGAGAACTTATTGATATTGATATATCGCGCCATGAGCCAGCCAAACGCGAGGAACCCCAGGCCCAGAATGACAATCGCCTCCCAGCGGGTTCCTTCCAACATTGCCTGGTGCTCCCACCATGCGCAGCCCGGGCACGCGGTGAACACATCGGCTTCCTGGCCCGCATCCCACACCGAATGCGCCGCCCAGCCCCGTAATCATGAGAATCCAGTTGGTCAGCATCGCCAACGCCACCAGCACGGCAACGGCGAAAACCGGCGCCGCCAGCTTCATGGCGATCGACATGAGCATCGATTTTGGAGGAGGCGCGTCGCTGGTTTTGGCCTCCTTTGCCGGTTTTGTCTTCGAGCTTGAACCGGCGAGTGCGCTGATCGATCCCGCCGCCGCGCCAACCGCGGCCAGGACCGACTTTCCCCATACCGGCAACGTGAAGGCCCATGTCGGCAGAATCAAAACCAACGCGCAGATTCCCGTCCAGCACATGACAAACAACAGCAGCCACGCGCCCGCGCGGGAAAGCCATTCGCGATCCTCATCTTTGAGAATCCGGCTCGTGAAACCGACAAAGATCGATCCCGCGAATGACATCGCAAAGAGCACAAGAGGAACGGCCACGGTGGTATACACCGCCCAGCTCGTACTGGGATAGACCTGTTCCGTGAGAAGCCACCCGGCGGACCCCGCGCTCCAACTGGTCAATGCCACCGCCGCGGAAACCGGCACAAGTAAGCGCATGCGCTCCCGAAAACTTTTACCGCTGAAGACCAGGTAAACAATCCAGCCTGCAAATGCCGCCGCCATGGCCCCGCCGGTAAAGGCCCAGTATCCGATTTCCTCCGCGGAATCCGCGCCGGTTCGGGTCAAATCGCCGCCGGCAAACCAGGAATCGTTCGTGATGTACGCGATCGTGGCCCCGATCAACGGGGCCAGACAGAACTTCAGGTAATCCATCTCCGTATGGTTTTTTCCGCCCACGCCCGGCAGGTACCTGAGCATGTTGTATATCGCCGTCGCGAACAAGAGCGCACTGATGGCGGGTATCACTTGCGATAAGACCGCCGGATTCACGAAGGGGGATTTGCCATAGAACACGACGAACGTTTCTCCCAGCCTCGCGAGCGACAACAGCAGGCGCGGCGCCACGAGGGCGGCAAGCAGCAAAGGAATGAACACCATCCAATTCAGGAATATGTTGCGCGTGACGGTGGCAATCAGCGTCCAGGCGTCGGCCGAGAGCGCGCCGGCCTTCGGCGAGAGATAGTTATTATATTCGCGCAGGTGCTGGATGGGGTCGCTACCGCCTTCCGGCGCGGCCGGGGCATCGCGGCGAAGCTGCGGGATCACCTTTTCGATGCCGCCCTCGCGCTGTTTCCAGGCGGTAAGCCAGCCTCCGATGTATCCGCCGCCGGAAACAGTCGAGAGATAATCGAACGTGTTGAGGACTCCCTGGTCCGCCAGCCCCTGAATTACACCCAAGGCGAACGTCGCGCTTCGGATCCCGCCGCCAGAGATACAGAGCGCCGTGAGCGGCGCCTTCTGTTGGTGAACCTGCTGAAACAGGATGCGTTCATCGTTCGCTTTCAGGCCGGTGTTTGGGCGCAGAACTTCATATTCCTGAGGTAGAACTTCCAGGATCGAAAGCGGTTCAGGCATTGATGCACTATGATCCAGATTTTGACCGGAGTCAAGACCGTTGAAAGAATTACCTCGGTAGCGCCCGCGCGACATATCTGCGAGACTTGAACAGAATGAGCATCTTCAGATCTCTGGCCGCCGCTGCCGTTACACGAATGGCAGGATACATACCGCACCCTTCACATGTGGACGCAAATCGTCGGCAAGATCCGCATGGCCTCTGCGTCCGCCCCTGAATCATTGGTGGCACGTCACCCTCTATGTCAACTCCCGCGGCCTGACCACCGGACCCGTGCCGTACCCGCCGGGCATCTTCGAAATCCAGTTCGATTTTCAGAAACACGAGGTGAGCATTTCCACCAGCGAAGGCGCCAGCGTCTCGCGGCCGTTGCGAGCCGAGTCCGTGGCCGATTTCTACGACGGCATCTTCGAGATTTTGGCATCGCTGGGCATCTCCGTGGAAATCAATCTCAAGCCTCAGGAGGTTGCGGATGCCGTGCCGTTCGACCGCGATACCGCGCAACTGCTCGTATGACGCCGAGTATGCACATCGTTTCTGGCGGATCCTGGTTTCCAGCGCCAAAGTGTTCGAACGGTTCCGCGGCGAAGTTCATCGGCAAATGCAGCCCGGTTCATTTCTTCTGGGGTAGTTTCGACCTGGCGTGCACGCGCTTTTCCGGACGGCCCGCGCCGCCGCGCAAAGGCGTGATCAGCGGTCCCGCTTATTCGCACGAAGTATGCAGCGCCGGCTTTTGGCCGGGCGGCGGCGCAGTCGACGGCCCGGCGTATTACTCCTACACCATTCCTCAGCCCGCCGGCATCGAGAGCCAGATCGTGCGGCCGGCGGCGGCAGGTTGGAACCCGCAGCTTTCGGAATTCATTCTGATGTACGATGACGTGCGCCGCGCGGATCTCCCGAGACAATCGTTATACGAGTTCCTGGAGAGCACTTACGATGCCGGTGCGCGGCTGGCCAAATGGGATCGCGCGGAATTAGAGGTTTGAAACGACGCCGAGAGGCGCGAGCATTCTTCGAAGTCTACTCCACCTCGAGAATCACACGGCGCGCCGTCAGATCGTCCAGCGCCTCGATCATCCAGACCGAAATAGTCTCTCAGTACTTCACGGGTGTGCTCGCCCTTGAGCGGCGCCGCCAGCCCCGGTCCGCCCGGCGTTTCGGATAACTTGACGGGCGTACCAGTCACGCGATGCGGTCCCGCCGCCCTATGGACCAGCGTCGGAAACATTTCGCGAAGTTCGCATTGCGGATCATTTGCAACCTCTTCGAAGTTTCGCACCAGCGAACTCGGAATTCCCGCAGCCTGTAGCCGCTGCAGCCACTCCTTAACCGGACGCTGTATGAATACCGCCGCGAGCAAACCCTCCAACGCAATCCGATTCTGAATTCGTTTCGCGTTGCTCTCATAATCCGGATTCTTCGCGATCTCCGGCATCCCGATCGCCTGGCAAAACGCGCCCCATAACTTCTCGCTCCCCACCGCGATCGCGAGCGATCGATCCGCCGCATGAAACACGCTGTAAGGAACCACGGTCGGAAACGACGTTCCCATTGGCTGCGGTACCACGCCCGATCCCAGGTAGCTCGCATAATTCGAACTCATCGTGGAAATCATGCAATCGAGCATCGACACATCCACATACTGACCCCGCCCCGTCTGCTCTCGCGCGCGAAGCGCAAGCAGAATGCCGACAACCGAAAAGACCCCCGCCGTGACATCGCTCACGCCATAACCGCAGCGCACCGATTCGCCCTCCGCGGTCCCCGTGATGCTTAACAGCCCGCTGGAGCCTTGCACCACCAGATCCATCGCCGCTTCGTCGCGTGAGGGCCCCGCCTGCCCATATCCCGAGATCGAACAATAAATCAGCCGCGGATTGCGCTCGCGCACTGCTCGATAGCCCAACCCCAAACGCTCCATCGATCCCGGCCGGAAGTTTTCCACCAGTACGTCCATCCGGTCGATCAGCCGCAGACACAGCTCCTTCCCTTCCCCTTGCTTCAGGTCGATAGAGATCCCGCGCTTGCCACGATTCAGCCCCAGAAACACGTTGGCGATTCCGCCGGCGAACGGCGGTCCCCAGCCTCGCGCCATGTCGCCCTCGCGCGATTCCAGCTTGCAGACGTCGGCGCCGTAGTCCGCCAGCAGCAATGTGCAATATGGCCCGGCCAATGCGTGGCTGAAGTCCAGCACGCGAATCCCATCGAGCGGTTTCGTCATTGACGCATCACGGCTCGCCACCGCCAAAACTGATTCATCGTCACCCAGCGTAACGGCATCGCGGGCATTAGGCAAATGAAGCATCCAACCCTTGATCGTGACGATCTTAGCGTCCAAACCTGTAAGTGAGATTCACGCTTGCATATGAGGGGATGCGGACGCCTACAACCTCGGAGATCGGATTCTCCGGAACCAGCAAAGGCCCCGCATAGCCTGACTGATGATCAAGCGCGAAGGCTTCCGTGGTTTGACCGGTGTACCCGCGAGCGATCATCATATTGACGCCGATGTTGATCTTTCCATTCGCGAACGGTCGAGACAGAGCCAAACGGAATTCCTTGTTGGGAACTCCCAGGCAATAGGAATTCAGATCATCCGGCGTGTTCTCGTTGCAGCCGTTGCCGACGACCTTTCTGCCTACGTATTCGAATTCTCCTTTCGCTTGCAAATGAAAAGGCAGCTTCTGGTATGTCCACGTGAGATCGCCGATGACCCGTGGCGCCTCTGGCGCGATCTGTCCCGAGTTCAGGTCACGGGCATCCGCCTGTTCGTAGGTCGCCTGCAGCGATCCAAAGCGGAAGTTATGGCGCAGCGTGAAAGCCATATAGCGGATTCGGCCTGGGCCCAGGTCCTGCTGCAACCCTGTATCGGCGTCGATCTTCCCGTATTCCGCGCTTTGCGTCTCGTGTCCCAGCAAGACCTTCAGGTCGGTGCTGTGAATGCGCTTGCTGATGACCAATTGATACGACCGGGCTCTCTCCACGGGATCGACAGCCTCGGGTGCGCCCGTCGGCGTCTGCTGGATCGCCGCCCCTATCCGCGGATCTTCCGTGAAAAATGACTCTCCGAAGCTGATGGCAATCTCCGGAACCCACCAGCTTTCCTTCGGAAAGAAAGTCAGCGTCGCCTTCGGCGAATTCAGGCCCACCAGCCTGTTCCATGAGTCCGTCGGCGTCACCAGGTCCTGGTTGTCGATGAAGATTTCGTCGCGCCTCAAGCCTACATAGTAGTGGAAGTACGGGCTGAGCTCGCCCTCGCCCGCAATATACGGCGTAATCGGACTGATGGTGAGGTTATTCCCGGCTACTTTCACGAAGGGCCCGTAATACGTTGGATCGGCGGTATTAAAGAAGTTGTAGTGGTCAAGATCGTCGCGCCTCGGCGCTTCGCGCTGGTAGTCCGTGCCGGCCAGGAGCGTGAAGATTTTCGAGAACTTCTTTTTATAGGCGGCGCTGCCGCCAGTCACGGTGCGGAATTCGCTTTGGCGGATCAAGCCGTCGCCGAAGTCCGAGTACAGTGCGAGATTGTAGGTGCGAAAGAAGCCGGAAAGCTGGAGTTCCGAGTCTTCGCCGCGCTTCCACACGTCATTGAGCGCGATGAGCGCCGAGTGCGTTTGGTCCTTCTGTCTCGGGTCGACGGTGTCCGGATATTGCCGCCACCCGTTGGCAAGGTCGACGGAGTTGAATCCGTTGATCGGGCTGAGGCCGGCGACGTAGGAGAAACCGTAATAGCCGATGACGAATGACGTAATGGTGTGGTTGCCGGCACGAAAGACCCGCCCCCCATTGAGCTTGAACTGCCTGCGGTGCTCCAATCGATCAAGGAAGCCGTTGCCGTAAGAGATCTCCATGGCAACCCACGAGCGGTCGGAAGGACTGAAGCCTCCGGTACCTGTGATATCGCGTTGGTCGCCGGTCAGGGTGAAAAAAGGATCAAGGTGGGAACGCAGCGCGTAGGTCGTCCCAAGGTTCAACGCATGGTTGCCCTCCCGGACATTGAACGCGCCGCCGTCCACCTCAACGCTTTCGATGACGCTGCCGATGTAAATATTCGGATCGGCGTAGCCGTTGCCATGGGCATTCGCCGAAAGATTATTGGGTACGAGGTAACTGCCCACTTGCACAAACTGCGCGATCGGCTCGCCGTGGTCCCCCGCAACACCTGGCGCGAAATACTGAGGCGCCTTGATGCCGCTCGAAGCCGTCTCGATCGGGTAGCCCGGTATAGAGATCGGCGCGCCTGGACGCCCTGGATTTGCATCCAACAAGTCCTCACTCGCGAAAACCTTGATGGCGGGGTCCGGCGACTGGACATCGATATCCTTCACGTCGGCTGTAACGGTGACCGTATCGGTGCGCGCCGCGAGGCTGGTGAAACGAAGATCCAATGCGGCGCCCTCGCTCTCGCCGACGAGCACCGCCCTTTTGATTTCGACAAACCCCGGAGCGGCGGCCGTCAATTCGTACTCTCCTGGCGAAACCGCGGGAAAGACAAATCGGCCGTCCGAATCGGTGCTCGATTCTAGAGCCGTCGCGCTCGAAACCATCCGGAGGCTAAGCTTGGCCGCGGGCACGACTCTGTCTTGCGCATCCGTCAGACGGCCCTCCAAACGAACGTCCGCTGCCCAGGCGCACCAGATCGTGGCGTAAAGCAGGGGCGCGATGGCAAGCTGACGTCGGCTCATAGACTCTCGGTGCTACGAAAATTACAATCGTGTTACTGAATCGTAGCACGCATGTTCGAAAGGTATTACGCAACAGCCGCCGCTTTGGATTCTTGTGTAGGGCTCTCACTGCCCAAGCCGGCAAGGCGGGTAACGTTCTGGGTCTGAAATTCACCATCTACAGGATTCAAGAGACTCCTTTCCGGTGCGGAGGAGCCGCAGCCATGCTCCACGGCGGCCGGAAGGAAGAGCTATCCCAGATTATTAAGGAGAAATGATCATGCCCACCTTTGCTGGTTTAAACGCGGCACAGACGACAATCGTCACCAAGGACATCGCGCAAGCGCGCCAATTGGCGATGCGAGCCGTGAATTCCATGACTTTGAGCGCAATCGCGGCGCCGGGCTCTCGCGATTACAGCTACGGTATACGGCCGGCGGCCGCGAGGCTGCTATACGAAGCGTTCTGCATTAGCGAGACACAACCCAATCCGGACCAGGTGGACAAGGTAAAGAACGTGTTCCTGAGCTTCGATGGACGAATGCAGGGAACCGCCTTTACTTTTGTTCCAGGCCGCGCCAAGCCCGGGGTCATCGAATTCGAGGCTTTCACGGACCGCACGAAACCGAACACGGTCTTCCTGCGAGTGGAATACTTCGCCAAGCCGGATGCCGAGCGCCCATTGACGCTCTTGCACGAGTACGTACACTTGGTGTTTTCGAACAATCCGGGGGACGGCCACCCTGGCGGCCAGCAGATTGCATTCGGGCGCACTGTCATGGGCATCCCTTTTGCGGATGCTTCAAGAAACCCGTATTGCTACGAATATTATGCGCACTATATCTGAACTGGAGAGAGGGTTGGAGCCCTCAAAGTTACCCGGGCGAACCAGGAGGCGATGAGATTCCTGGCGACACAACCCTTGTCATGCCTCTTGCCCTGCGAATCACTCCGACACTCGAAGATTAGCAAAGTGCGCTTCAGTTCCGACTCCGATCCACAATGCCAAGGCGCCCTTGCTGTCCCCGAGTTTAAGATCGTTCACCACCAGTACCGGCTGCGGGGCTCCGTTCACGTATAGGCGTGCCTTCACGCCGCTGACTTCGATCTCGATCTTCGTCCACTCGCCGGGCAGCAAGTCAGCATACGACTCGTACTGTCCCGGCGCCTCCGTACGCAGCCGGTTCCACTCGTAGTCCGGGAACGAGATGTACTGCACCGAGTGATTGCGCCGCAATTGATCGTCAGCGCGGCCGTTGGTGGGGCGGAGATAGAAGCATTCATACTTCGATGCGTCGTTGGATACGCGAAACGCCACGCCCACGAACCCGCGGGCATCGCCGGGCGCTCCGGCTCCGGGTTTGCCGGCGGCTTCCAGGTCGATGATACCGTTGTGGAACGTGGCGCCCGGAAGCACCACAATCCCGCCGCCCGAGGCTGCCTTGACGGCTGACCGCAGATCCGGCATCACGCGGACCGCTTTGCGTCTTTGATAGGTCGCCGCTTCCACTGTGACATCGTGCGGCTGCAATCCTTTTGTCGAATCCAACGCGAAGGTTTGCCCTTCCGAACGGCAGGGCGTCAGCAGGGTAGCGGCCAATCCGGCCGCTATGGTGGCAAGTTGAACACAGCGCATCGTCAGCCATGATACCTCTGCACTCGCGGCATTAAAGTGGGGTCACCGGAAACTGATTGGTCGCCACCGAAGCGTGGCAAACGCAGTCGCAGTCGCGAGCGTTCTCCGAAGCAGAGCTTGAATCTGCCTGACCTTGACAGGTAAGATCCGCAGTCTTCTACCGCCTGCTCCCGAGTCTTCCTTCAATCGCTGTGTTCGCCACCTGATCCCACCCGCCGCATCTCATTCGTCGACGCAAAGCCCAGCGACTCATACAACGCCCGCCCGGCATCGCTCGCATGCAGAATCACGCAACCCACGCCGTTGGCCCGCGTCCACTCGAGCGCCGTTTCCATCAGGGCTCGGGCAATGCCGCGCAGCCGGCTGTCGGGACGCACGTACACGTTGAGAATATTGCCCCGGCGCGCTCCGCTTCCGATCACGTGGGGCGGCCAATCCATCAGCCAGAGGCCCGCGCCGCCGGCGATCGAGCCGTCGGCCGCTGTGGCCATCCACGCCAGATACTCTCCGGATTCCATCCTGCGACGCAGCCAGGGTTCGAATGCCGCGCTCATCTTCGCGAGCTTCGCCTCGTCGTTATGGCCCATGTCACGGAACATCTCGCGGCGGTGGTCCACGATGATGCCCGCGTCGTCCAGCGCGGCCACACGGATGGAGTAACCTTCCGTCAGGCCCCGTGGCACTTCTTATACTTCTTGCCGCTGCCGCAGGGGCAGGGGTCGTTGCGGCCCACCTTCTGCGCCGCCGTTCACTGTCTTCGGCGCGGTGGTGCCGTCGCCGCCGAATTGCAGCGCCGCCAGCTCCCGGTCCTTCTTGCGCTGGATGTTCCTGGTGAAGTCCTCCATCGTCGCCTTGGCCGCCTGGCGTTGCTGCTCGCTCGGCTCGGGCTTGACAGGCTCGGCTTCGTGCTTCCTCGCTCGTCCTCGTCTTCGTCCTCGGGGAAAGGCGAAGGACCGGCGCGCGCGCCGGTGTTCACTTGCAGGAAGTACAGGTAGCGGACCGTCTCGTCTTCGATCCGGTCCATCATCGCCGTGAACAGCTCGTACGATTCCTTCTTGTACTCGACCAGCGGGTCCTTCTGCCCGTAGGCGCGGTTGCCGATGCCCTGCTTCAACTCGTCCATCGACAGCAGGTGGTCTTTCCACTGGTTGTCGATCACCTGCAGCATGACGATGCGCTCGGTCTGCCGCATCACGTCCGGGCCCACCAGGTCTTCCTTTTCCTGGTATTTCTGCTGCAGCCGCTCGAAGATGCGGTCGCCGATTTCGATGCGCGTCAGTCCGGCCATGTCGGCCAGGTCGATCTTCGCGCCGAACGAGCTCAGGATATCGTTGCGCAGCGTGGCGAGGTCCCACGTGTCGGGGTGCTTGTCCTCCGGGCAGCGCATGTCGATGAACTGCTCGACGATGCCGCGCACCATGTCCATCACGCGCTCTTTCTGGTCGACGCCTTCGAGCAACTGGCGGCGCATGCCGTAGACCGCCTGGCGCTGCTTGTTGTTGACGTCGTCGTATTCCAGCAGGTGTTTGCGCGCTTCGAAATTCTGCGCTTCCACCGCCTCCTGCGCCTTGGCGATGCGCTTGGTGATGAGTCCGCGATTCGATCGGCACGTCCTCTTCCATGCCCAGCCGCAGCATCAGGTTCTGCATGCGCTCGCCGCCGAAGATGCGCATCAGGTCGTCCTGCAGCGAGAGGTAGAAGCGCGAGCTGCCGGGGTCGCCCTGGCGGCCGGCGCGTCCGCGAAGCTGGTTATCGATGCGGCGGGAATCGTGGCGCTCGGTGCCCAAAATGTGCAGCCCGCCCAGCGCCACCACTTCGTCGTGCTCCTCGTCGGTCTCCTGCTTGAAGCCGGCGTAGAGCTCGTCCCACTTATCGCGGCGCACCCGATAGAACTGGTCGTGATGCGTGAAGTAGTAGAAGTGCTCGTCGGCGATGTACTGTTCCTGATTCTCCGGCAGACGCTCGGCCACCTTCTCCTTCAGGCAGGCGTCCTTGGTCATGAACTCGGGGTTGCCGCCGAGCAGAATGTCGGTGCCGCGGCCGGCCATGTTGGTGGAAACCGTCACCATCGCCGCTGCGGCCGGCCTGCGCCACGATCGAGGCTTCGCGCTCGTGATTCTTGGCGTTCAACACCTCGTGCCGCACGCCCATGCGCTTGAGAATGCCGCAAAGCCGCTCCGATTTCTCCACCGAGATGGTGCCCACCAGAATCGGCTGGCCGGTCTCGTGCATCGTCTTGATCTCTTTGGCGGCGTTGCGGAACTTCTCCTCTTCCGTGCGGTAAACGATGTCCGTATTTTCCTTGCGGATCATCGGCCGGTTGGTCGGAATCACCGTCACTTCGAGCTTGTAAATCTTCTCGAATTCCGGCCGCTTCGGTTTCCGCCGTACCGGTCATGCCGGCCAGCTTCTTGTACATGCGGAAATAGTTCTGGAAGGTGATGGTGGCCAGCGTCTGGTTCTCGCGCTGGATTTTCACGCCTTCCTTGGCTTCCACCGCCTGGTGCAAACCGTCGCTCCAGCGCCGGCCCGGCATCAGGCGGCCGGTGAACTCGTCGACGATGACCACTTCGGGCCCTTCGTCGCCATCGCGCACCACATACTCGCGGTCGCGCTGATAGAGCACGTGGGCGCGCAGCGCCTGCTGCACGTGGTGGTTGAACTCGATGTTGGTGGGGTCGTAGAGGTTGGCCAGGCCGAGCAGCTTTTCCACCTTGAGCACGCCCTCTTCGGTAAGCGCGGCGGACTTGTGCTTTTCGTCGATGGTGTAATCGCCGGTGGTGTACTTTTCGCCCGGCTCCCTGCCTTCGATCACTTCGCCGCGCACCAGCTTGGGAATGATGCGGTTGATCTTGTAATACTTGTCGGTGGATTCCTCGCTGGGCCCGGAAATGATCAGCGGCGTGCGCGCTTCGTCGATGAGGATGGAATCCACTTCGTCGACGATGGCGAAGTTGTGCGCGCGCTGCACGCAATCTTCGATGCGGAACTTCATGTTGTCGCGCAGATAATCGAAGCCGAACTCGTTGTTGGTGCCGTAGGTGATGTCGGAGTCATAGGCGTCCTTGCGCTCCTGGTCGTCGAGGTCGTGGACGATCACGCCCACGTGCAGGCCGAGGGACTTGTAGAGGCGGCCCATCCATTCCGAGTCGCGCTTGGCCAGGTAATCGTTGACCGTGACCACGTGCACGCCCTTGCCTTCGAGCGCGTTCAAATAGGTGGGCAGCGTGGCGACCAGCGTCTTTCCTTCGCCGGTCTTCATTTCGGCGATCTTGCCCTTGTGCAGCACCATGCCGCCGATCAACTGGACGTCGAAATGGCGCATGTTGAGCGACGCGCCGGCCGGCCTCGCGGACCACGGCGAAGGCTTCGACCAGCAGATCGTCGAGCGTGGCGCCCTGGGCGATTCGCTCTTTAAATTCGATGGTCTTGGCGGCCAGATCGATATCGGAAAGCGCGCGCATGGCGGGTTCGAGCTCGTTGATGGCCGCCACCGTGGGCAGCATCGCCTTGATCTCGCGCTCGTTCTTGGTTCCGAATACTTTGGCCAGGACGGCATCGATCATGTAGTGGTCTCGGGAAGGGCCTACGATCCCGATTGTTATTTTACCCTGTCAGAGGGACGCGGCGCGCGAACCGATCTTAACAGTGCGATAGGCCATGGTACCCGCTGGGTCCGCCAATCGACGCGCCCAAGGCGCGGGCCGGTGACGATCCGGTTTGGCGGCCATGCCGGCAGTACTTTGCATTTCGCCGTGCCGGTCCCACGAGCCCGTTCTGCCGGGCGGTTTAACGCCCTCGTGGGATCTCGCACGCGGGGGAAAAGGCTAAAACCCCGCTACACGATGCATTCGACTGCCGTGCCGGCCGCCATTAGCTCTCCTGCGTTCGCCATCCGGAGGTTTAAGGGCCTTTCGTTCCACCGTCCCGGTTCGCGGGTCACAACGGACAAAACACCCGCTCTGGCTACTTTTTTCTTGCACTCGCATCGCCAGTGTTATCCAAGCAACGTCCTCCCTCAGCCCTGTATACTCAATCGCATGAAGCGTATCGGATTTCTCGCTGCGTGCGCGCTACTTGCCGCCGCGCAACAGCCGCCGGATGAGGTCCGCGTCAGCGCGCATGTCTACACCCCGCCGCCGCTGCATCTCACGGCGCAGACGCAATTGGTACAGCTCGACGTCGTGGTGCGCGATTCCCGCGGCCGCCCGGTTTCCGGCCTCGCCCAGAGCGATTTCGAAATTCTCGACGAGGGGAAACCGCGCCCGATCGCTGCGTTTTCGGTTGAGACGCGCCTGCGCCCTTCCTCGTCCGCCGCGCCCGCGTCGGAGTCGAGATCCATCGCTGTGTTGCCCACGCGCCCGCCCGCTGCGGCTCAGCGATTTGTCCTCCTCTTCTTCGACGACCTTCACGCCAACACTGGCGAACTCCGCCGCACCCAAAACGCCGCCGCGTACTTCGTGAAGCACAACCTGGGCGCTGACTCGCGCGCTGCTGTTTTCGCCGCCTCCGAGGGCCTCACTCTGGATTTCACCAACGATGCCGACGGCCTCGCCGCCGCCATCGAAAAGCTGCACTCGCACGTTCGCGTCTCCGAGGCCGGCATCATGCCGTGCCCTCGGATCTCGCCCTATCAGGCGTATGTCATTTTCAACAATATCGACCCATCTGCCATGGTCGCCGCCGTCTCTGAAGCCGCCGCATGCACCAGCGCCGACACCAGCATCCCGAATCCCTACGCCAAGTCGCCAGCCCGCGCGGGAACCTTGTCCAAGCTTCCGAAGGCCACCGATCAGCTCTCGATCGTCGTGCAGCAACAGGTATCCCAAACCTGGGAAATGGTCCGGGCTGCATCGCTGCAGTCTTACGATGCGCTTGCGGATGCAATCACTCGCCTTGCATCGGCGCCGGGAACGCGCATCTTGTTGCTGGCTTCGGAGGGCTTTCTCTCGGGAATGGAAGAAGCGCCGCGACAGCAGGATTTGATCGATAGCGCCGTTCGCTCCGGAATCGTGATCAACGGGCTCGACGCGAAAGGCCTGTGGTCGGAGCCGCCCGGTCGCCCCTTCAACGAAATCCCCGAATCCATCACGGTGCCGATCCAGACCTTCCAGTTTGAAGCCGCGTCCATTGGCGCCCGAAATAGCGCGCTGAACTCCACGATCGCTGAGCTCGCCTCCGCGACCGGCGGCCTCTTCTTCCACAACAATAACGATCTCGCCGGCGGATTCGATCAGCTCGGCGCCGTTCCCGAAACCACTTACCTGATCGCCTTCCATCCCGATCCGCAGGACGCCGCCGGCAAGTACCACAAGTTGAAGGTCCGCTTAACCGCGGCCAAGCAGGATTACGTACAAACCCGTCCCGGCTATTTCGCGCCGGGCACCGCGCCTTCCGAAGCGGACTCGGCGCGCCGCAAATTCGACCAGGAAGCCACCGCCTCGGACCCTTTGTCGGAGTTTCCCGTGCAGCTCGCCGGTCGCATTGGGAAAACCGATGAGGGCGAACCGCTGCTTTCCCTCATCATCCACACGGATCTCGCGAAATTGCAATTTACCCAACGCGATGGCCGCAATCTGCAGAAACTCCGGTTTATCGGCGCGCTGGTGAACGGCCAGGGCGAGATGGTCGTCGCTAAGGAAGGCGCTATGGACTTGGCCCTGACGGAAGAGACAATCGCCCGCCTCACCGCCAGCGGCATCAACGCGACTCTCGCTCTTTATGCGCCCCCCGGGAAGTATCGTGTACGCGTGGTGGTGCAGGACGCCTTCGGAAGAATCGCGGCGCTGAATCAGACGGTGGAACTGCCGAAATAGGACGTGATCGATCCCCGACCAGCCAAAGCGCCCGCGGTTTCGAGGCGCGGAAGAGTTTACGCTTACCCGGTCCCGAACTCCGCGTCGAGTTGCTCGACTAGATCTGGCCGATCGATGCCGAGCCACGCGGCGCGAGCGCCTGCGACGTGATCGGCCCGAGTTACGCCTGACGTGATTCGTGCAAGTCGGCGGTGCGTACCGCCAATTGAATAAGGCTCGGGGATTCGCTCGTAGAGAGCCAGTGCGTCGCGGTAAGCGTGCTGAGCCTCATCGGCGCGGCCAAGTCTCCATTCCATATCGCCCAAGCTCCGGATGCAGTTGGCCTCTCCCAACACCGAGCCGACTTGCTGGAAGAGCGGCAGCGCCTGCTCATACCGCCGCTTCGCCTCGCCGTGGTCCGAACGACGCAGCTCGATATCGCCCAGGCTCTGGATGCAGTTGGCCTCTCCCAACACGGACCCGACTTGCTGGTAGAGCGGAAGCGCCTGCTCATACCGCCGCCGCGCCTCAATGTGATCTGATCGCGCAAGCGCAATATCGCCCAAGCTCTGGATGCAGTTGGCCTCACCCAACACATCCCCGACTTGTTGGTAGAGAGGTAGCGCCCGTTCATACCGCCGCCGTGCCTCGCCGTGGTCCGATCGCTCGAGGGCGATATCGCCCAAGCTCCGGATGCAGTTGGCCTCACCCAACACATCCCCGACTTGCCGGTGAAGCGGCAGCGCCTGCTCATACCGCCGCCGCGCTTCGCCATGATCCGAACGACGCAGCGCGATATCGCCCAAGCCCTTGATGCAGTTAGCCTCGCCCAACACCGAGCCGACTTGCTGGAAGAGCGGCAGCGCCTGCTCATACCGCCACCGCGCCTCGCCATTATCCGAACGACGCAGCGCGATATCGCCCAAGCTCCGGATGCAGTTGGCCTCGCCCAGCACGTCCCCGACTTGCTGGTGGAGCGGTAGCGCCTGCTCATACCGCCGCCGTGCCTCCTCGTGGTCTGATCGCGCGAGCGCGATATCGCCCAAGCTCTGGATGCAGTTGGCCTCGCCCTGCTGCGACCGAGCGCCACGGTATAGCTCCAGGGCTTCGGCGTAGTCGGCGATTGCTTCCTTGTAATCAGTTTTCCAGCGAAGCGCCCCGCCGAGTTGGTAGAGGGTAT
The DNA here is from genome assembly GCA_963763545.1 of Bryobacterales bacterium. GTDB lineage: Bacteria > Acidobacteriota > Terriglobia > Bryobacterales > Bryobacteraceae > PALSA-243. The sequence goes on along the minus strand of CAVXPE010000033.1, from coordinate 128,502 downwards.
CGGCAATATCTTCACCGCCTGCGCCGGCGCTTCGCCGAAGATCCAACGCTTCCCGCAGGACCTTCACGGCGTGAGACCACTGGTAATTCGCGATGAAACCCAGACCCGCGCGGTAAAGCACGCGAGCCAGCGCAAGCTCCAATCCCGCCTTTCCGCGTAGCCGTTCCGCCTCGTCCATCGCCAATTGCGGGTCCGGGCCACGTCGCGGCGTCATCGCTTGGCGAACGGGCTCGTGGCTTGCAATCGTAAGGGCCGCCGGTTCAACCCACGCGACCAACGTCCGCACCGACCACAAATCCGGGGCATTCTCGCGCAAAACCTCTTGCAGCCACGGGGCTCCCACCAGGATCACAGGAACCGTAAAGTGCCGCCGCAACGGATTGCGGTGCTGGTTCAGCGCCGCCAAACCTCCGCTCCACGCCTGCCGCCACACGGCGTAATCCGGATCCCCCTCAGAAACAGTCTTGCTTACCCAGATCGCTCCCGCCAACGGATCGGGATCGGGGAGGAGCAGCGCATTCGCGATTTCGCGGAGCCGCTCGGGCGTCGAAACGTCGACATCGGAAATCGTCTTTCCCTCGGCCTTAAGCCTATGGGACAGGGCGCGCCTGCATACCTCCGCGCCCTCTTCGTTCGACACAAGAAGCACAATGAACGCGAAGCCATCGCTCAGATCGAAATGCGTGAGCAGCGCTTGCCAGTCCTGCGACGTGGCAAGATCGTAGCGCGAAGCAAAGGTGGAAATCTCGCTCACGATGTTTCAGCCGCCGCGGCCTTGGCGACGATCTCCTTGACCTCGTCGCGGACCAAAGGATGCACATCGTACCATTCAGATCCGTTCTTGAGGTACAGAACCACATGCGTATCCAGAAAACGGGTAAGACGGTTCACTTCCGCCGCCTCATTGGTCTTTAGCAGGGTAGCGCGCTCGCGCTCGATGTCGTAGAGCCAGCGCGCATCCGCCAGAGATATCGGCAAGAAATTGCTGCGCACGCGAACGATTGCGTGCTGAATCGCTTCATCGGTAACGGGAAGCGAGTTTGCGCGCAGCAACGTCTCGCGGAGCAGGAGCAACAGGTCGCGAAAATGGCCGCCGCAGAGATCGATAAACTGCGCGGCTCTGGGCAGCGCGTCTTCGCCAAAGAAACGCGTCAGTCCGGCGTCTCCAAAGCGCTTCCCGATCAACGATTGCATTGCGCCGGGGCCATGAACGCACTTGGATCGCTCGCCGTCGTTATTCCACAAGCGCTGGCAGGGCAGCACAAGAACATCCGCGCCCGGCAGTACGAATTTGAGCCACGGCGGGACGGTATAAATCACATGCACCGAGGGAATGTTGAGATGCCGCAAGTGAGTCGAAAAAAGCACCTCGACGCTATGAGTGACCTCCTGCTCATTCGATAGCGAGCCGCGGATCTGCTCCAGGGAATCGAACAGAAAAACCACTTTCGCATCGCTCCCCCGCTTGGCGCGGACGGCTTTGACGCCGTCTTCGAAGAAGCTCCACACCTCGCCGCGCAACTCGCCGATTCGGCCGCTCAGGTGCTGCGAGAGCCGCTGCCGGAATGACGGAGTGCTACGAAATTCCAGCTTGAGATCGACGCCCGCGCCTTCCGTACCGGTCTTTAGACCGAGCTCCTTCACGCCTACGTCGGTTTTCGTCAGCCAATTGCGCAGGCGATTCCAATATCCTTCGGACGTGATGCCGATGCCTTCCTTTTCCAACGCATCGCTGAAGGCGCCCGCCAGAACAACCAGCAAGTCGGCGATTTCCACCGGCGACGCAGGGTTCAAATACTCCAGGGCATCGGCATAAAGCACGGTAGCGTCCGAATTCACCAGGCGTTCGCGCAAACGGAACAGTTCGGTGGTCTTGCCGGATCCGCGAAAGCCTGAAAAAAGGCTCAGGCTCTCGACATCCGCATATTCGATTCGCCGCTCGAGTTCGTCGATAGGGTCATCGCATTCCGGTGCCTGATAAACGGGTTCATAGAGGGGGTCGCCGGGTTCGAGCGGCCCGTCCTGTAGCTTCTTGTAGAGACCTTTTAGAAACTCACGGTCGTCGGCGGAAAGCGGCACTTCTAAAGGATTACCACATTACTACGGATGGGCTTCGCCGTGTGGAGAGCCGGAAGCCCGTGCCGCGCTACAACCGGCAGATCAGCAGTTCCCGTTCGTAAATCATCTCCGGCGGCAAGTGGTCGTGCAGGTCGATCAGCATCTCTTCCTGCTCCATCACCTCGCTCCGCCACGCCTTCGCGTCGAACGCCTGTAGCTGGTCGAAAGCTTCGCGCGGAAATTCGAGCCCGCGCCAATCGATATCTTCGTATCGCGGCATCCACCCGATCGGCGTCTCCCGGCCCAAGGCGCGGCCGTGCGCACGGTCCACGATCCACTTCAGCACGCGCATGTTCTGCCCGTAGCCAGGCCACAGGAACTTGCCCTCAGCGTCCTTGCGGAACCAGTTCACCATGAATACGCGCGGCGTCACCGAAAGCGAGCGCTGCATCTTGATCCAGTGCCGGAAATAGTCGCCCATGTGATAGCCGCAGAACGGCAGCATCGCCATAGGGTCGCGCCGCACTTTGCCCGTCGCGCCCGCCGCGGCCGCCGTCGTCTCCGAACCCATCGTGGCGCCCGCATACACCGCCGAGGTCCAGTTGAACGCCTGGTATACCAGCGGCATGGTGGTCGCCCGCCGCCCGCCGAACACCATCGCCGAAATCGGCACGCCCGCCGGATCTTCCCACGCCGGATCGATCGACGGACACTGCGACGCCGGCGCCGTGAAGCGCGCATTCGGATGCGCCGCCTTCGCTCCGGTTGCCTTTGCGATCTCCGGAGTCCAAACGTTGCCCTTCCAATCCAGGCATTCCGCCGGCGGCTCGTCCGTCATCCCTTCCCACCACACGCCGCCTTCCGGCGTGAGAGCGGTGTTGGTGAAGATCGAATTCTTCGCCAGCGTCGCCATCGCATTCGGATTGGTCTTGGCCGATGTTCCCGGCGCCACGCCGAAGAAGCCCGTCTCCGGATTGATCGCGCGCAGTTGCCCGTTGGCATCGGGCTTGATCCACGCGATGTCGTCGCCCACCGTCCAGACCTTCCAGCCCTCGAAGCCCCTTCGGCGGGATCAGCATCGCCAGGTTGGTCTTGCCGCACGCGCTGGGAAAGGCCGCGGAGATATAAGTCTTCTCGCCGTGCGGGTCTTCGATGCCCACAATCAGCATGTGCTCCGCCAGCCATCCTTCGTCGCGCGCCAAGTTCGACGCGATACGCAACGCGAGGCACTTCTTGCCGAGCAATGCATTCCCGCCATATCCGGATCCATACGACCAGATCTCGCGCGTCTCCGGGAAATGCACAATGTACTTTTCCGGGTTGCACGGCCACGCCACATCGTGCTGTCCCGGAGCGAGCGGCGCACCCACGCTGTGGATGCACGGCACGACGCGCTTGCGGTCGGCGTCGATTTCCTGAAAGACCTTGATTCCGATCCGCGCCATGATCCGCATGTTCACCACTGCGTACGGCGAATCCGTCAACTGCACGCCGATGCGCGAAAGCGGCGATTCAATCGGCCCCATGCTGAACGGCAGCACATACATGGTGCGCCCCGCCATGGCTCCGTTGAAGAGTTCCTTCAGTTTGCGCCGCATGGCGAACGGCTCCATCCAGTTGTTGGTGGGCCCGGCGTTGTCCTTCGAAAGCGAGCAGATGAACGTGCGGTTTTCCACGCGGGCCACATCCCCCGCGTCGGAGCGGGCGTAGTAACATCCCGGCCAGAGATCCTGGTTGAGTTTGGTGAAGGTTCCGCTTTCCACCAGCTTGCCGCACAGGAAATCGTATTCCGCCTGCGAACCGTCTACCCAGTAAATGGCTGACGGCTTGGTCAGTTTGGCGACCTTATCCACCCAGCGGAGAAGGTGAGTGTTGGTTGCAAGTGGCGTTGCTGTATCGAGACTGGACATAACCGCCATGTTACGACAGTTCGCCGTTTCGCTCGAATCGCCTCCGCGCAGGCGCTTGCGGCGACTATCGAAAACTCAATTCCCTCCAACCGTTAGCGTCACGCCGCCAGGGCTCGCAATCGATCCCACCTGCACCGTCACCGGCGCCGCCACGATTGTGCTCGGCCCGAACGGCACTTGCACAGCAACCGCCGTCACGCCCGGCGCGGGGGCCGCCTGTTCATTGACTAGATTCGCCTGCTGCCCGCCGATGGTTACGCTCAGAGGACCTGCCAGAAACTGCGACGGCGCCCCGTTGATATACAGCGTGACCGTGCTGCCGGGCGCCGCCGGGTGGCCGCTGCCGTTGAGGCTTCCATCCGGGTTAAGAGCCAGCGCCTGCCCTAACCCGCTCGAACTCGCCGTGAAGAGCGCCGGCGATGCCGCGGCCAGGGGAATCGTCACCGTCGCGCCTGTCTGCGCCAGATACTGGACCGCAACCTGCGCGTTAGGCCCGCTTACACCGGGAGGCACTATTGCTGAAACCTGCGACGCGGAAACGTATACGATCTGCGCCGGCGTTCCATCCACCAGCACCACCACTCCGTTAAATTGCACCGGACCCGTGGTTCCGTTCGCGGGCGGAGCGGCAAGTTGCGCCGGTCCCAACCCGCTCCCGTAGATCGCAATAATCTCGCCCGGTGCGATCGCGCCCGTCTGATTGCTCGCCGCATTCGTAATCGCGCCGATGCTGGGGCCGCCGCCCGTCGCGGCTTGCTGAATCAGCCGCACCGCATTGTTACCCGAATCCGCCACGTAAACGCGTCCCGACGAATCTACCAGCAGGCCGCTTGGCGCGTTCAATTGCGCCGATGCCGCCGGCCCGCCATCGCCCGCATAGCAGCAGTTGCCCGTCCCGGCCAGCGTCGTAATCGTACCGTTGGAAACTTCGCGCACGCGGTTGTGGCCCGTATCGCTCAGATAGACGTTACCCGCCGCATCCACCGCCACGGCGGCGGGTGCATCCAACTGCGCCGCCGTCGCCGGTCCGCCATCGCCGATGCCGTATGCCGCGCTGCCCGCCAGCGTCGAGATAGTCCCGTTCGGCGCCACCTCGCGCACGCGATTGTTGCCCTGATCGGCAATATATATATTCCCCGACGCGTCGACCGCGACGCCCGTCGGCAGGTTCAATTGTGCCGAAGTGGCCGGGCCGCCGTCTCCGCCCGGACCCTGTCCCCCATTGCCCGCCACCGTAGTGATGGTCCCGTCCGGCAACAACTCGCGGATCCGCTGGTTGCCCGTGTCCGCTATATAAATGTGGCCGCCTCCCGCCGAATAAATGCCGTGCGGATCGTGCAGCGACGCCGCGTCCGCCGGCCCGCCGTCGCCATAAAAACTCGCGTTGCCGTTGCCCGCGATGCTGATGAGCGTGCCGTCAGGCAACAGTTTGCGAATGCGGTTATTGCCCGAATCGGCTATGTACACGTTGCCATCGGCATCCGCCGCGAGCCCCCACGGGCTGTTCAACTGCGCCCTAACCGCGGCGCCGCCATCGCCCGAAAATCCGGCCTGGCCTGTGCCGGCGGCGGTGGATATTATTCCCGAGGGCGAAATCTTGCGCACCCGGTGATTGGCCGTATCGGCGATATATAAGTTGCCCGCCGTGTCGAAAGTAAGCGCGGCCGGATCGTTGATCTGCGCCGCCGTGGCCCCACCCCCATCTCCCGAATAGCTCTCGATTCCGTTTCCCGCCGCCGTCGATACCACGCCCGCGGAGTTGATCTTCCACACCCTGTAATCGCCCACCGCGAGACCGGTCCCCGTGCCGATGGATCCTTCGACGACGAAGATATTTCCCGAGCCGTCTACCGCGATGCCCGTTGGCCCGTTCAAGCGAATTGTGGTGGCCACCGCTTCGTCGAAGATGATCTCCGTACCATTGCCGCCGATCACAGTCTGGATCTTGCCTTGGGCCACCTTGCGTATGCGGCTGTTTCCAAAATCGGCGATATACAAATTGCCGCCATTATCGGTCGCGACATCCGTCGGCAAAAACATCGTCGCCGACACGGCCGCGCCGCCATCTCCCGAAAACGACGAGAGTCCCGTGCCCGCAACCGTCTGAATGATCCCACCCGAAATCGCGCGCACCCGGTTGTTGAACGTGTCGGCTACATAGACCGCTCCCGACGGGTCGGCCGCGACGCCCTCCACCTGATTCAGCGCCGCCGAGGTTGCCGGGCCGCCGTCTCCGCTGTACCCGGCCGATCCGTTACCGGCGAAAGTCGTGATCACTCCGCTCTTCGAAACCTTGCGCACCACGCTGTTACCCGAATCCGCGATATAAAGGTTGCCCGCGGCGTCGAGCGCCAGCCCCATCGGCGTATTCAACTGCGCCTGCACGGCAGGCCCGCCGTCGCCGGTGTATCCCGCAGCGCCTTGTCCTGCGTAAGTCGAGATGATACCCGCGGCCGAGATAACGCGCACCACATTCGCTGAGGTATCGGCAACGTAAACATTGCCGGCGGAATCGACCGCGATTCCATCCGGAAACTGCACCTGCGCCAGTGTAGCTGCGCCCCCGTCACCCGAATAACCCGATCGACCATTGCCCGCAATGCGCGTGAGCGTGCCCGAGCTATCCACCTTAAAAACGTTATGAGACCCGCCAAAATAAAGGTTACCTGCCCCATCCACGGCAACGCGTGGAGGATCGCCAATCGACGCCTGATTGGCCGCGATTGAAGCGGGCGAAGCCGCTCCACCCGCGACGGTGGATATAACATACTGCTGCGCCTGAGCTAAAAAATTAAGAAAAAGAAACGCCGGTAAGAAGCTGAACCGCATGGGTACCCTGAATAACAATCGTGCGAACTGTTGTTAGTTATACCATGTGGCGCAAATGCATAACTTGAGTCGCGTAGGCTTTTCGAGAGTTGCGCGGCAAGCTCGCTACGTAAACCGGCGCACAGCTCGAAAAGGCCCCGGCTATTCTGGTACCCTCGAAGTTTCCCATGGTCCCCAACCACTTCGACCTCGTCGCCGCGTCGCGCCAGGAAATGCTCGCGCATGGCTTCCTCCCAGATGTTCCCGCCGATGCCATGAACCAATTGCATTCGATACACGTCGCGCCAGACCCGCAACTGCGCGACCTCACCGCGCTCCTCTGGTCTTCTATCGATAACGACGATTCGCGCGACCTCGATCAAATCGAATGGGCCGAGCGCGCACCGGCCGGAATTCGCGTTCTCGTCGGCATCGCCGATGTCGATGCAGCGGTCAAGAAAGGGACGCCCATCGATCGCTACGCCGCGCACGAAACCACCAGCATCTACGCGGGCATTCACACTTACCCCATGCTGCCCGAGAAGCTCTCGACCGATCTCACCTCCCTCAACGAAGCCGCCGACCGCGCCGCAGTGGTGGTGGAATACGTCGTCGCGGACGATGGTTCGCTCTCCTCACCCGCCATCTACCGCGCCCGCGTACGCAACCACGCGCAACTCGCCTACCCCTGCGTCGGCGCATGGCTCGAAGGCAAGGCCGCCGCGCCGCCAAAGGTCGCCGCATCCGCCGACTTACAAGCGCAGCTTCACCTGCAGGACGAAGCCGCGCAGAAACTGCGTGCGGCGCGATTCCGCCTTGGAGCGCTCGACTTCGATCGAATGGAAGCGCAGGCCGTAGTCGCCGATGGCCACGTGCAGGATATCCAGGCTCGCGTCTCCAACCACGCCACTCACCTGATCGAAGATTTCATGATCGCCGCCAACGAAACCATGGCGCGGTCGCTGAGCGACGCCGGAGTTTCCTCAATTCGCCGCGTCGTCAGGGACCCCCAACGCTGGAGCCGAATGGTGGATCTCGCACACTCGTTCGGAGACAGCCTGCCGCCCGAGCCCGACGCCGGCGCGCTCAACCAGTTTCTGGTTCGGCGTAAGAAGGCCGATCCCGACCGTTATGAGGATCTCTCGCTCTGCGTCCTCAAGTTGATGGGCCCAGGTATCTACGTGCTCGCGCGCGCCGGCGGCAACGCCCCCGGCCACTTTGGACTCGCCGCGCACGACTACACGCATTCCACCGCGCCCAACCGCCGCTTCGCCGACCTGGTGACTCAGCGCCTGGTAAAGGCCCTGCAGGCGGGAGAGCCGGCGCCCTACACCGATGAAGAGCTCGACGCCATCGCGCGCGATTGCACCGAGAAGGAAGACGGAGCGCGCAAGGTGCAGCGCAGCATGCTCAAGCGCATGGCGGCGTTGGCGATGCAACACCGCATCGGCCAAACCTTCCCGGCCATCGTCACGGGCGCCAGCGAAAAGGGCGTCTACGTGCGCATCACGAACCCGCTGGTGGAAGGCCGCGTCGTTCGTGGCGAACAGGACCTCGACGTCGGTGACCGCGTGCGCGTCTCGTTACTGAACGCCGATCCGCGACGCGGCTTCATCGATTTTGCGAGGGCATAATGACAGACACAAACGTGTTGAGGCATACCTTGGCCACGCTCGCCTATCGCGGAGGAAAGGCCATGCGCGGCGCACCCGCTGAATTCGCCAACTTCCGGACGGCCGAGAGCTCCCGAACGCCAGCCGAAATTCTCGCTCACATGGGAGATCTCTTCGATTGGGCCATCGCGCTGGCCGACGGCAAACACGTGTGGCGCACTTCCCCGCCCTTGGCTTGGGACGCCGGCATGGCGCGATTCTTCGCGGCGCTGGAAGCCTTCGACCGGCGTCTTGCTTCGGACCAGCCGCTCGGCACGACGCCGGAGAAACTGTTCCAGGGACCGATCGCCGACGCGCTCACGCACACCGGTCAAATCGCCATGCTGCGCCGCCTCGCAGGCTGCCCGTTCCGCCCCGAGAATTACTTCGTTGCCAATATCGAAACGGGTCGCGTAGGCGCCGATCAAGCGGCGCCGGTACAGGAGTTCGATTAGCCGATGGCGCTCTGGCTCTCCGAAGCCGACGTGCGCGCGTTGCTTTCACTGCCGGAGCTGATCGGCGCCATGGAATCGGCCCTCGCGGCCTTTTCCGCCGGCCAGGTCGATCAGCCGGTGCGCACGGCCGTCGAAGTCCGCGACCGCACCTTCTTTGCCTCCATGCCGGCGTACGATGACGCGCACGGAATTCTTGGCGCCAAGCTAGTGACGGTATTTCCGGACAACGCTGCGCGCGGTCTGCACACGCATTTGGCCGCCATCTCTCTCTTCGACTCCGAAACCGGCGAACTGGCGGCCGTGATGGATGGCCGCTACATCACTGAACTGCGCACCGCGGCCGCATCGGCAGTCTCGGTGCGGCATCTGGCGCGCACCGATGCTTCGACGCTCGCGATTCTAGGATCCGGCGTACAGGCTCGCAGTCACCTGGCGGCGCTGCCGCTGGTCCGCGAGTTCCGCGAAATCCGCGCGTGGAGCCCGACAGCTGCGCATTTACACGAGTTCGCGCAGGGCTCGGTACAAGCCGCACCATCCGCGGAGGCCGCGGTGCGCCGCGCCGATGTAATCCTGATCGCGACCAGTTCCGTGACTCCAGCCATCGCAAACGAATGGGTGAAAGATGGCGCGCACGTGATCGCGATCGGCGCCTGCCGCCCCTCGCAGCGCGAGATCGACCCCGATCTGGTAGCCCGCGCTGCGCTCTTCACCGATTCGCGCGCCGCGATCCTAAAGGAATCCGGCGACGTGATTCAATCGATTCGCGAAGGCCGTTTCGCCGACGACCACGTGCGCGCGGAATTGGGTGAAGTAATCAATCGCAGCAAGCCGGGCCGCCAATCGCCGGAACAAGTGACTCTGTTCAAGTCGCTCGGCCTGGCGATCGAAGATCTGACGGCAGCCGATCTCGTCTACCGTCGCGCGCGGGAAGCTGGAAGAGGAATCGAGATCGCCCTCTGACATCAGGATTAGTCGAAAAAGCTTCAGTTCACTTTTGATGAGAAATTGATCACGCTCTCTTACGCGCCGCTTGACCAGCCCCGTATGTCGTAAGAGTTCTCACCATCAGACTAGTCTGTTAGCCTAGGGTGTATGCGAACCCACCGCCAGCTTGGTTTGCTGATCTTGTTGTGCGTAGTGCTGCCCGCCCCGCATGCGACGGGGGCTGCGTCATACCCGGTGCTCTACAGCGCGCAGCTTAAGGTTTCCTCCCGGCAGCGACTCGATCAACGACTGCACGCGCCTTTCCTGGAGGGGACAGCGCATCCGTCGGGCGTCACGAACTGTGTGCAGTTACTTGCTCAGCACCGCAACTCGCAGGCCCAGGCATCGGATAGGGAGACTCAAGCGGAGCGCTCTACCTTGGTCGACTGCATGATTCTGGAGCAGCTTTGGCGCGCCAAACCCGCCCGTTCCTCTTATCTGACTGATCTTGCCTGGAACGAGCATGTGCTTTCAGCGCTACCCCCGCAACTTGCTATCACCGTTTCGGCAGAATCGGAACACGCGGTCGACGCTGCGGCTGCACAGGGCAAGAACTGGTCCGCTTTTGACCCGTCTATTACCGCAGCGCCCAGCTCAAAGGGTCCGGATCGAATTGTGGTCACCGGCAACGGTTTCAGTGAGGAGCTAATTCTCTGGGGCCGCGGCGATTTCAACGGAGACGGCATTCAAGACCTGCTGGTCCAATCGCTTGATACCCTAACCCAGGGCACTTATCGAAATACCCGGCTTTTCGTTTTGACTCGACAGACAGCAAATGGACAGTTGTCGCTGGTCAAATCGCTGTTATAACTAAGGGCTGGTTGCTTGGTTCGTCTTGCCTTGAGCCGCTTTTGAGTCCGCATCGGCTTTTTCCAATTGCGCCTTTGTCCAGGCATTGCGCGCGTCGCCGATTCCACCGCGCTGGCATTCCTTGACCGCCGTCGCCCAGTCCTTGGCCTTGACCGCTTTACAGAAGGTCGGAAAATCCGATACGAGCTTCCCCGAGCCCAGATTGTAGGCCATGTCGAAAATGGCTGCACAAGCTTCCACCGGGTAGGAGTTGAAGTCCGGAAACGATGCGATGACGCTGCTCAGAAAGGACTGTACGTCGGCATTCAATAGCGTGTTTATGACGTTGTCAGGCAGATCGAGTTTTGTGAACTGCTTGTAGTAGCTCGCGAGTTTCCCAGAGGGCTGGCTATTGACGCTGTCGAAATCCGCCTTAACCTCATCGGGCGTAGCCGGTCCAGCGACGACCGGCGGTTTTGCCGTGGGATTAGCTCGCCGGACGAAACCTAGCTTTTGCGCTGCCGCTGCGTTGGGCAGCATCTTACCCACACCCACGGTAACGTTGCCCGCCGTGTCCTCGTACATGTAGGAATACGAGCCCTCGAACTCTTTTAGTTTAGGAAGGTATATAGCCGTATCCAGCATAGTATTCTCCGACGCTGAGAATATCACAGAGAAACGGACGCTCTCGCCCCTTTGAAAACCCGGCACGGGCGCGGACTGCGTCCGTCCAGGTGATGCTGGACCCGTCCCGGAACGATACTGCAGCGTCGAATCGATTGGCACACTATACGAAACTATTCGTTGACTTACGAACCGGTTCGTATAATAATCATTCCAGCATGGGCAAACTCCCGAAACCTACCGAAGCGGAACTGGCGATCCTCCGCGTTCTTTGGCAGCGCGGACCCAGCACCGTCCGCCAGGTTTACGAAGCCCTTAACGAAGTCAAGAAGACCGGATATACCACGGTCTTGAAGTTCATGCAGATTATGCATGAGAAAGGCTTGGTAACCCGCGATGAAAAGCCGTACGCGCATGTCTACGAAGCGCGCCTGCCGCGGGAGCAGGCCCAGCGCACTCTTGTGGCTGACCTCCTCGACCGTGCGTTCGAAGGCTCGATGGCCGGGTTGGTATTGCAGGCTTTGTCGTCGAGGAAAGCCACGGCAGAGGAGTTGTCAGAGATCCGCAAAATCCTCAAGGAGTACGAGCGAGGTGTGAAATGACGTTGGAAATCCTACTAGCGCATCCCGCAGTGCAGGCTCTGGGCCGGGCGCTGCTTCAATTTATCTGGCAAGGGTCGCTACTGGCCCTGTTCTTGTGGATCGTCAAGACGGTCGCGCCTCCATCGGCGGCCCGCCTTCGGTACGCAGCGGCGAGCCTGATTATGCTGACGATGCCAATCGCGCTAATCGTTACAGCGACGTCGAATTCCCGGGGCGAGCCGCGGAGAGCTGCGCCAGCGCATCGGTTGTCAAAGCAGGCGCCGACGCATACGCCGGAGCAGGCGGTCTATTATGCTCCGACCTCCAGTGCGCCGCACCCTGGGGTCTCAGGATGGGTTGTGTGCATTTGGATGATTGGCGTACTGGTGCTCTCCGCACGCGCCGCAGGCGGGTGGATGGGCGTGCGGAACCTGAAGCGTTGCGCAAGCCCCGCAGACGCTGAACTGGAGGACATTGTCAGACGCTTGAAACGGAGGCTGCGCGTTTCCGCCCCAGTCCGATTGTGTACCTCTGCGGCAGTCCGGGTTCCCACTGCGATTGGCTGGCTTCGGCCGTATATTCTTCTGCCTGTGACGGCGCTCACCGGCCTCAGTGAGACACAGATCACGGCGATCCTGGCGCATGAGTTGGCCCACATTAGCCGAAACGACTACCTTGTAAATGCTCTTCAAACAGGGATCGAGACTGTGCTGTTCTACCACCCCGCTGTGTGGTGGGTGGGCAGGCAGATGCGGCTGGAGCGGGAGCATTGTTGCGACGACATGGCGGTCGCCGTCTGTGGCAGCGCCTTCGCATATGCGAGCGCGTTGGCTGAGATGGAACAAATCCGCGACCGGACTCCCGCGCCTGCGCTCGCCGCTACCGGAGGTGACCTGCTAGGTCGAATCCGGCGGGTATTGGGCCGCGAGGACCACCCGTCGCGGTCCTTGGGAGGCATTGCACTGGCGGCATCGGCGCTGTCGATCGCTGGTGCAACCGCAATCGTTTCGCTATACGCCGCCCCGCAGGAGGCGCCGCCGGCATTCGAGGTAGCGTCGATCAAGCGCAATGTCAGCGGCGAGCACATTAATTATGGCCGTCCGTTTCCAACCTTGCACATCGAAGGATCAACTCTGAAAGATCTCGTCATCTTGGCCTACCACGTCCACGATTTCCAGGTCACCGGAGGTCCGGGTTGGTTCGACTCCGACTTGTATGACATCGATGCGAAGGCCGAGCCCCATCCTGTTCCCGGCCCGCAATATGGGAGGCTGCAATGGCGGAGGCTGCAGACGCTGCTTCGTGACCGGTTCAACCTGACGATCCACCGGGAGACGAAAGAGCTTCCGCTCTATGAGCTGACGGTGGCGAAAGGCGGACCGAAGTTGCAGCCCTCGACCTGCATTCAACGTCTGACTGGCGATACGGCTGTTGCGCCCGGCAAGACAGGGTCGGACTACTGTGGCGCCACTGGGATTGGCAGGAGCCGGATTCAAGGGCGAGGCGTGAGTATGGCGTTTCTGTCCGATATTCTTTCAACTCCGCTTGGCCGCACGGTTGCCGATAAGACCGAAATCACCGGTGAGTTTGACATCCAGCTCACCTACACGCCGGTTGCGCCGTCCGTTCCATCCCCTGATGCGGCGCCGCCTGGTCGCGCCGATGGCGCCGCAACGCCTGATCGCGGCCCGGACATCTTTACCGCCGTGCAGGAGCAACTCGGCTTGAAACTCAATTCGGGCAAAGGCCCGGTTGAAGTTCTGGTCATCGATCACGTGGAGAGGCCCTCGGAGAATTAACCCCATAACAATCTCGAGAACCCGCGGCTCGCAAGATTTTCTGCGCGAGGCCTGGAAACTCTGTCTATAATGACCGTTACCTGGGCGGAGTATATGGCAGCGCAGGAATGCGACCGGAGCGCCGGTGCAGCAAGGCGCCGCTGAAGCGTCACGGCCTTTGCTGGTGTAGCCTGAGTTTGAGAGGAGAGAGGCATGAAAGCGAAATGGGTGGTTCTGACCGGCATATTCTGTCTGGCATGCGCTGCCGGAATCCTGATTGGACAAGAGAAAGAAGACCGGACGCTGTTATCGCACGAACAGATGACGGCCATTATTAATGAAGTTTCAGGCGAGCGCGCCATGCATCATGTGCTCGAACTGGTCCCGTATCAGTTTGTCCGCCCGCCGTCCGAGTATCAAGGCCACTTCCGCGAGTCGGAGGTCATGGCGAAGTTTGCCAAGGAATACGGCTTCAGCAACGTTGCGATCGAAGATTATCCCACTGGCCAGACCTATCAGCCTGTGGTTGGCGAACTGTGGACCACCACGCCAAAGAGCGTGAAGATTTACGACATTCACGACATACCGGAATCGCTTGCCTCGACGAATGCAAACGGGGATATCAGCGGCGAACTCGTCAATGTGGGACAAGGCACGGCTCAGGATTTCGAAGGCAAAGACGTCAAAGGTAAATTCGTGCTGTCGCTCGCGCCAAATGGTCTTGGCGCCATTTATAACCGGGCGGTGGCAGCCGGCGCGATCGGCGTCGTGGGCATCAGCGCGATCGGGGCCGGTGACCGTGCGACGGACTACCCGAACGCAATCGTGTGGACAACCGTGAACGCCCAGCCGAATACCGCTGCGTGGGCCTTATCCCCGAAAGCGGCGCACGAGCTCGAAACGATGCTCAATCGCGGACAGAAGGTCACCATTCGATCCATCACCAAGAGCGAACAGGTACCCAACAAACAGGAAATCGTTCATGCCGAAATTCCGGGCGATGGCAGCACCACGCAGGAAGTAGCCATCGGCGGCCACCTCTTCGAGTCGTACATCAAGCAAGGCGCCAACGACGACAATTCGGGTTGCGCTTTGACCCTTGAAATCGGCCGCGCCTATCTCAAGCTCATCGCTGAGGGGAAGCTGCCGCGTCCCAAACGGACGATCAACTTCCAGTGGGTCCAGGAGATCAGCGGCACGAACGCCTGGTTCAATGCGCACCCGGACAAGCAGAAGGTCATCATCGGCGATTTGAATTTCGATATGGAAGCGCTTCGCCTGACCCAGAGCCGCAGCTATTGGGTGCTGCAGCGCACTCCGGATACCTTCCCGTCGTATATCAACGACATTGCCCAGAGCATGATGGAGTATATCGCCGACATTTCGCGCGAACGGGTTCGCTACCGCGGAGCTGGTTATGGCGCATCGCAGCCGGTCGAATCGCCCAACGGAAGCACGGATGCTTTTTACATCAAAATCGACAAGCACTACGGCGCGAGCGATCATGTGACTTACATGCAGCACGGCATTCCCGCCGTCATGTTCATCACCTGGCCGGACATGTGGTATCACTCCTCGCAAGACACGCCGGACAAGCAGGATCCCACCCAGTACAAACGTGCAGCGGCTGTCGGGACGGGGGCATTGGCCGCTCTTGCATCCGGTACGGACGAGATGGCCGCCCGGATTCTCAGCGAAAACATCGGCCGCGGCCTGGCGCGAATGGGCGAGTCGCACACCAAGGGGCTGGGCTATATGGCCGATGCGACGGACGCGGCGGCACTGACGGATGGCTACAAAGAAGCGAGAGTCGCCATCCTCCATCAAGCGGAAGTCGAGAAGGGCGTCGTGAACTCCGCAAGCATTTTGTGGACGAACGTCAACAACGGCAAGCAAAAGACGGCCGCCTTTGCGCCGCTGATCGACCAGCGCGCCTCGGCGCTGTTGAACGAAGTGAAGGCAGCTTATCAACTCCAGGCCATGCAGCGCGGCGTGCCGGCTCCGGAACCTGTCATGACAGCGCAGGAACGCGAAGCGGCCAATCTCGTAGTCGAATCCGTAGGCGGCGCCGGGCGCGGCGGCGGCGGGCGGCGGCGGTGGTGGCGGGCGTGGCGGTGCGGTGGCGGGCGCGGCGGCGTAATGCCGGTCCCGCGGTTCCGCAGGAAATGAATGCCGAATTGACGATCCTGCTCGGTCAACATAAAACCGCTCTGGAAATTCGCGACTTCTTATCCGGCGAGTTCACGCCGCTGCCGCTCGCCGATTTGATGGCGGTCCTGCATGCGCGAGAAACTGCCGGCACAGTCAAACTTGTACCGAAAACGGGTAAATAGGAAACGGTCGTCTGAAATCCTATTCCTCGCGAAGAGCGATCATCGGATCCAAACGTGAAGCGCGCCGTGCGGGTAGGAACCCGGCTAGTCCGGAACCCAAAGCTAGGATTCCGCAAGCCAGAGACAGCGTCCAGGGATCGGTTGAACTGACTCCATATAGGAAAGACGCGACGAAACGAGTGGTGGCCGCGGCCGCTCCCAGACCAATGAGCAGGCCGACGCCGACGAGGATTGCAGATTTCACCGAGGACCATGCGAAGAGACGCAAGACCGCTCGGCTCCCAGGGCCATTCGGATCCCGATTTCACTGCGGCGGCGCGCGACGTTGTATGACATTACGCCATAGAGGCCGATGGTTGCGAGCAATAGCGCCAAGCCGCCGAAAAACCCGGAGAGCGCCGCTAGCAAACGCTCCCGCAATATCGAGTCATCAACCTTGGTTGCCAGCGTTTCAAACTCGATAGACACATTGCGATTTACTTTACCAATCGCGGATTTCACCGCCGAAATGAGCGCGTTCGGCGCGCCAAGGGCAGGTCGCAGTTCAAAGCTCGTGAGCGGGCCGGGAACTCCGCCCTGACTCCAGGGAATGAAGACAAAAGGCCACGGCACTTCGCGCAGCGAACCATACTTCGCGTCCTTCACGACGCCAATTATCTCGACCGGACCGCCGGTGGCGCTCCAGGCGAATTGCGGTCCACGGCCGCCCCGGATGCGAAAATGTTGCCCGAGCGGGTTCGCCGCGCCGAAATATTTTTGGGCAAACGACTTACTGACGATGGCAACCTTGAGTGACGTAGAAGTGTCGTGGCTGTCGAAATCGCGTCCGATGACGACTGAGGTCCCGAGAGTTTCGAAGTACTCATCGCTTACATTGTTGAACGCGGCCATCGCGCCATCAAGCGATTTGCGGCGTAGCCATCGACCTCCACTTCACCGGTCCAACGGCAGTGACAGACTGGCGTGATTGATGAGACGCTGGCGGAGTGCACTGCCGGAATCGCCCGCAGTTGATCCAACATTTCCCGATACACGGCGGACCACCGCTCCCTCGGATAATTTCCGCCGGAGATCGGCGCTGGCCAGCAGCACGTGGTCGCGGTCAAATCCGGCATCCAGGGAGATGAGTTTCCAAAACGTCGATAGCATCAAACCCGCGGCCACGACCACTAACAGCGACAGCGCGACTTGTGCGGTCACCAGCACTCTTGCCGAGGCCGAGTTTCGTCCCCTCAATCACCCCGCGGCCATTCGCCTTCATCGCAGAGTGAGGGTGCACGCGAGTACCGCGCCAGGCGGGCGCAATACCGAACAGCAGGCCTGTGAGAACAGCAACGCTCGCTGTAAAAGCGAGTACCCGGAGATCCGGAGAGAGATCGAGAGTAGCATCGAGAAATCGGGCCAGCAGGCGAATGCCCCATTCAGCGAATAGAATGCCCAGGCTTGCGCCTATACCCGACAGTAGAAGGCTTTCTGTCAGCAATTGGCGAATCAAGCGGCCCCGGCCGCCGCCGACGGCCATCCTGATCGCGACCTCGCGCTGTCTCGACGCGCCGCGCGCAAGCAGCAGGTTTGCCACGTTGACGCAAGCGATCAGGACTACCACGGCAGCGATCGCCATCAGAACGACCAGCGCCTGGCGGTACTCCCTGCGGAGATAGGAGATTCCGTTGGCAGCGGGGTACGTATCGAGGGTCTGTTTCAAGTACTGCTCTCGGTCCTTCGGCCCCAGTTGACGGCCATCCTCTCTTACCAATCCCCGTTGCTCGAAAGTCGCTTGATAAATTTGCGGCGCAAGCATTTTCAAGCGAGCGGTAGCCTGGCTTGCCGTGACGCCGCGCTTCAAGCGTCCGATGACTTGCAGCCAGCCGACTGGATAGAAGTTAGTATCGAGCATGGCTGGGTAGCCGCTACCTATAGCCGTTATGGCGCACAGCGGCGCCATTATGTCGGCGGAGGCTCCGACCTCGGTTCCATCAAATCCAGGTTCCGTGACACCTACAATCTCAGTCGGATGCCTGTCGAGGGTAATCGTCTTGCCCAAGACATCGGCTCGGCCGCTATATTCGCGTTGCCAGAAGCCATAACTCAGGACTGCTCTTGCAGCGCATCCACGGCTATCGTCGGCTGCTGACAGAGTTCTGCCGAGTACGGTGTGAACCCCCAACGTGTCGAAATACTCCCCCGATACGTAGGCGCCATGCACAGAGTGCGCCTCGCCTCCCACGGCCAGATTGAAACCCCAGCGGCCATAGGCGAAGATCCCTGAGAATACGTCCTGGCGGTCATGCAAATGCTCCCAGGTGGGATTGGAGTAGCCGCCGTAAGCCTCTTTGCCCATCATCACCTGAAGTAGTTGCTCGGGATCGCGCACCGGCAAGGGTTTCAAGATTACCGCGTCAATGAGACTGAAGATTGCGGTGTTGGCGCCTGTTCCGAGAGCGAGAGAAAGAATGGCCACGGCGGCAAAACCGGGACTTTTCTGTAGAGTGCGAAAAGCATAGCGAAGATCCTGAAAAATTTCACCGAGCACGATTAAGAACAACGTGCACGTTGACCGCCGCCGCGAAGCGCTAGGAAATCTGAGAGCCTGCGGCGTCCTCATGTGGCCAAGCCCGCCCGCTGTGAGTGGACGCATCACTCGGCCCGTTTGGCTCGCGGGGGTGCGATCGGCCGTCCAGTTGCCTTACCCTATCGAGCAGTCGCCGTACGCCGCCCGCTCGGAGCGAGCGAAGTGAGCCGTCCCTGATCCCCGACCCCTTGGCCCCTGACCCCGCTCGCGAAGCGAGCCGGGCGCTCACTCGATTCGATCCGGGAACGAAAAGACCGGATCGATATCTACCGGAATGCCCGAAGTCGCCGCCAGGGCCTTCTGCAGTTCGGCCGGGATCTTGTCGTACTTCGCGAACCACGCCTCCGCGCCCGCGCGGTCGCCGGCGGCTTCCATTTCGAGCAGTCGCTTTGCAAAGCTGCGCGAGCACGCCGGGAATGCGCGCGTAGTCGATCGCGTAGCGGCCGCCGACCATCGCCAGCGCGCCGTTGTTCCTGCAGATAGTTGAACTCCATCATCTCGGCGCGGCCGTGCGCTTCGCCGGTGCCGAAGCGCAGCGTGCGGAAAATGCCGGCGACATAGGAGGCGTAATATTCTGGCAAGCCGGTCCTTCGGCAGCGCGCCGTGATCCACCAGCCACTTCAGCCCGAACATGCCGACCACGTCGGCCTTGGCTTCTTCGAGGCCGGAATAGGCGGGGCCGATGGCTTCGCGGATATCCACCTGCTTGCCGTTGCGGCGCGCGAAAGCCGGGCCGAGCTCGTGCGAGATCTCGTGCATCAGCGTGGACGCCAGATATCCTTCGGCCGAGGCCTTCGCGGCCTGGTCGGGCTGCATCAGCTTCTTGGCGATGGGCAGAATCACGTCAGTCGACGCGCGCATCCATGAAGTTCTTGAAGAAGATCTTCTTCGTGCCCTTCTCCTGATGAATGCGCGGATCGTTGGGCAGATTGTCGGCCACCGCCTGGTAGCCGTGGCGCAGATCGCCCGCGCGATAGGGCGCGTCCATCACTTCCATGGGCGTCAGATGGCCGCGCTTCGAAGGCCTGGCGGCGGCGTCGACGGGCAGCGCGTCCTGGATATCGGGCACATACTTCTGATAGACCGCCAGCTTGCGGCTCTCCTCTTCGTTGCGAATCAGCACCGAAGCGCCGTAGGATGTCTTCACGCCGAGCAGATCGTCGAGATAGGTTTCGTAGGGCGCGAAGATGACGTCGAACTTGGGATTCTTGCAGATCGAGCCAGGCGAGGTCGCTCTTGTAATAGTCGTCGGTCAGCAGGGCGTCGGCGCGCAGGCGCAGGAAGTTGCGCAAACGCGGCGTCGGGACTGAGGGCCGCGGCATCGCGCAGATCGCGCGCCATCGGCTCGAGAAACTGCTTGTAACGGACGTGATAGGGCGATAGCGGTGAGCGCGCCGTTGCTGCGCTCGACCACGGTGTACGGATCGTAGATGGCCGCTTTCGTCGCCGGATGCTGCGCTACGTATTGCTCGATTTGCGCGCGCGTCAGCCCGTTCGGATAGAGTTCGTGTCCCGGCGGCATCGGCTCCGTCCCGACGAAGGGCTTGTTCGCGTCGAGCAGATCCCAGCGGCTGCCCATGATCGTGAGGAGTTCCTTGATGGTCGGGTCTTTGGTCGTTTTGTAGAGCGTGAGGCCCGCGAGATCGCTCTGGCGCCAGTAGACGTCGTCGAGCAGCCGGCAGGCATCGACCAGCTTGTCGACCATCTGGATTTCCGCCGTCGAAAGACCTGTCGAACGGAAGGGCATCGAAACCTGCTTCCATTGCGCGAGCCGTTGGGCCGGAGTACGCGCTGGTTGCGCGGAGACAAGAGTAAGGGTGCTCAGTATTACAAAAATGCGTCGCATGATGCCAGTCAAATTAAATCCGTGAAGGTGGTCCAGCTTACCTGTCGAGCGTATCATGCGCTCGAGTCTCACAAAACCCTTGACCTGTCTACCGCTTCAGGGTTCAAACTGAAATCGGATGACAGTGACCACACTGGCTCGTGCGGCGGGATTGAGCCGTAGCACGGTGTTGTATTACGAATCGATCGGGTTGCTGCGCAAGGTGAGGCGTAGCGGCAGCGAACTATCGATTGTACGGCGAGTCCGACTGCCCCGCGCTGCGGCAGATCTGTGTCTACCGGGCCGCGGGGTTGACGCTAACGGATATCCGTGCGGCGCTCGACCGCCCGGCGGACGATTTTGCGGCAATTCTCGATCGGAGAATGGCGCGGATCGGCGAAGACATCGAGCGGCTGCGCGGGCAACAGCGGGCCATCGCGCGGTTGCTGCAGAGTACGGGAAGGAGAAAGAAAGAGATGTTGAGCAAAGAGAAATGGACGAAGGTGATGCGCGATTCCGGATTTTCGGATGACGACATGCGGCGCTGGCATGCGCAGTTTGAAAAAGACGCGCCGGAAGACCATGAGGAGTTCCTACGATTCCTGCACCTTCCGGAAGAGGAGGTGCGCCGCATTCGCGAGTGGAGCCGCACGGGGTAGCGAGCGGATTTTCGTTCGGCGGCTCGCGCCGTTGGGCGCGAGTCGTCCTCCCATGAACAGCCTGTCCCGGAAACGGACACTTGAAGAAGCCCTGCTTGCCCGCTAACAGCAACTTACCCAGGCCGCAAACATGCAGCGTTTTTTTCTGGATGCCCGCGACCGAGTCGACCGTACTCCCCTCCCCTAAGCCCAAACCCTTCCGGATCCTGGTCTGTGACGACCAAGTTGACGTGCTCGAGGCCATGCGCCTGCTGCTCAAAGGGCAGGGCTGGCAATCCGTCACCGTGGAATCGCCGGGGGATCTGCTGCGCGCCTCCCGCGCCGAACCGTTCGACCTCATCCTGGCCGATCTCAACTACACGCGCGACACCACCTCCGGCGAAGAGGGCCTCGATCTCCTCGCCAGCCTCGACGCGCAGGGCAATGCCGCGCCGGTGATCGTCATGACCGCCTGGGGCAATGTCGATCTCGCCGTAGAGGCCATGCGACGCGGCGCTTGCGACTTCATTCAGAAACCTTGGGACAACGACCGCGTTGTGGCATCCATTCGCAAGCAGGCCGATTCCGAGCGGCGGCGCAAATCGGAACTCGAAATCGCCGCCAACGTGCAGCAGAAGCTGTTTCCGCGCAACCTGCGTCCGATGGAGACGCTGGATTACGCCGCGCAATGCGTCGCGGCGCGCGAGGTCGGCGGCGATTACTACGACTTCCTCGAAGTCGCCGACCGGGCTGTGGGCTTCGTGCTGGCCGATGTATCCGGCAAAGGCGTACCCGCCGCGTTGCTGATGGCGAATCTACAGGCCTGCTTCCGCAGCCAACCGCCGGGCGCGCTGCTGCGTCCCGCGGATGCTCTGGTCACCGTGAATCGCCTGTTTTTCGAATCGACCTCTTCCGAACGCTTCGCCACGCTTTTCTTCGGCGTCTACAACGACCGGACGCGCCGCCTGCGCTATGTCAACTGCGGCCACAACGCGCCGCTGCTGCTGCGCTCTACCGGCGAAGTGGAACGTCTCGGCCCCACCGCCACCATGTTGGGCGCCTTCGCGAACTGGACGTGTACCGAAGCCGAGACCGAACTGCGCTTCGGCGATTACCTGGTCATCTATTCCGATGGCGTCACTGAAGCCGGAATGGAGACGGGCGAGGAGTTCGGCGAAGAGCGCCTGCTAACCGCCATGCGCGCGGGACAATGGGGCGGCGCCGCGGCGCTGGTGCAATCGGTAATCGATGCCGTCGCCGATTTCAGTAAACTCGCACGCGAGGACGATGTGACTGTGGTGGCGCTGCGGGGCGTGTGAGGCTACTCCGCGAAGACATCCGCTAGCGGAATCTCAATATCCGGATTCGTCGTCCGCAGCACGCCGTCGTGCACCTCGCGCATCCCTTCGCGGCGATAAATCCATGCGCGATGCGAACGCGGATCGACCACCCAGACGAACTCGACGCCGAATTCGAGATAATCGTCAATCCGCTCCTGCATCCGGCTCATGCGGTCTTCGGGTGACAGGACTTCAACGCAGAGGAAGGGCGGCCGTGTGAAGATTTCCTCATCGGGTTCCGGACCCGCAAACACGCAAATATCGGGAACACGATAGCGCGTTTGCGAAATCTGAATCCGGGTTTCCTGGTAGAAAATATGTTCCATTGCGCACGCCCCTGGTGCAGCAAAAGCATAATCTTCCACTGCGCCTTCGCGTGACTTTTCTCGCCCACGTTCCTGTCTACCAGTTCGCCATCGACGTAATCGCAATCCGGTCTGTAGACGGTATGCAGGTATTCTTCAACCGATACCAGAGCGTCAACCGGAGCCATGCAGAAATTATCCCGCCGGTGGGTCACTTCTTCAACTCTACCCTCACCACCTGCCCCGCCATAACTTCAATCGCCTCCACACCCGCCGCCCGCTGCCGCAGATAATCCGGATCGCCTTCGCTGGCGAGATCCGCCTCCCTCAGAACCAGCGCGCGATACTTGCCCGGCGCCAGGTTGCGGAAGGCGAAACCTCCGTCGTCGCCGGATGAGTGAGTCTGAATCACCTCGGGACCCACCTTCTCCGGCAGCGGATCAGGCAGCAGCACCACTTCCGCGCCGTGCACGGGGTCTTGATTCTCGTCGCGAACCACTCCCGCAATCGCGCCCGGCCGCGATGTCAACACAAAGGTGAGCGGCGTATCCGGCGCGCTAAGCGTGATCGTGCTACCGCTCGCACTCGCGCCTTCAAATAGGATTTGCGCGATCGCATACCCATCGGGCAGAGCATTCAACTGCGGCCAGTATTCGCTGGGGTGCATCCATTCCTGATGGAATCGTCCCGTCTCCGGTTGGACCGCAGTGCCGCGGATCATCATGGGGCCGCCCCCAATGGCGCCGCCGGTCTTAAGGTTGACTAGATAATCCGCGGTCGGCATCAGGATCACCGCCAACTTGGGCGGCAGCTTGGCGTCCTTCTCCAGCATTCGAACTTCGCCGGTAACGCCCGCATAGGGAAGCAGCGCAATGTTGAAATTGTCAATATCATGATCGGCAATCTCGAACACGTAGTCGCCGACTCCGTTGACCGCCGGCTTCTCCAGCGCTGGCCCGTGTCCAACCCGAAAAGCACATAGTCTCGAAAGTTTGCGGTATCGGTGAGAGGCTTTCCGCCGGTCAATCCCAGCCGGTAACTGCCGGGCGCCAGATTGTCGATGCGGAACGTTCCGGGGCCGGCATCATTGCCACCCAGCCGTCCAGAGCCGTCGTCTGTAATGCGAGCGTGAGCGGCTGGCCTGCCAATTCGCGTGGCGCTTTCAGGGTACCGGAAATGGAGTGTGTTTCGCGGCTATGCAGCGAGATGTCCAGGCGTCTGCTTTCGCCTTCGGCGAGATGGATCGTAGCCGCCGCATCGATGCTGGAAGCGTCCGGGTACCAGCTCTGCCCATAGCATTTATTGGGCGCAGGCTTGGGCGACGCGTCGGCAGGAAAAACGAATGCCGCTTCCTCTTTCGGGTCGATCTGGATCACGTAGTCGCCGGGTTCCAGGTTCGCGAATATTGAATTCATCGCCCTTCTGCTCTCCGGCTCTCGGGACGAAAAACGTATGGCCGGGAACGAACTCTTTCCGGACGGCCGAAACGGTATGGCCTGTGATCACCTTGCCGGTATCGCGATCGAGCAACCTGCCATAAATCCTGCCTTGCGGATGCAGCGTGAAGTCGCGCCTTACAGTATCGCCCGCCGCGAGCGGGAACGCGGCGCTTGCCTCCGAGTGTCCGTTAATGAGCTTGTACCCATCCAAGTTAACGGTCATGAGGATGGATCCGGCCGGCACATCCTCCAGCAAATAGGAACCGTCAGGCCCGGTCAGCGTTCCCACGAACTGCCCCCCTGGCCCTCCCGTATTGCTGGCAACATGCACTTTGGGAATTGGCTGAAGGGTCGCCGCATCGATCACCTTTCCGGTGATATTTCCCGTTTTTTGGGCGTAAACCATGTTCGGGGCGCAAACCAGTGCAACAATCGCCAGCCGCAACATGTTGCCTTGGGCGCTTCAGACGCACGCCTGGTTACGTGGGCCAATCCGGCTACGGCGTGACGAATTTCCCCTCATCACACAGTTGCATCCTGGCGAGCAATTCTGTAATCTCTATAGAAGAACTATAGATTAATCTCTATAGAGAAGCAGGTGTTTATGGCCACAGCCGTCCAAGACGACCTCTCCCAGCGCGAAGCCCTTGAGATTCAACACGATCAGACCGTCCGGAAGGAAATTGAGATCTTCCGCCAGAAGGCCGCGGCGTTCGTCGCCGGCGATATTCCCGACGACGAATTCCGGCCCTTCCGCCTCAAACATGGCATCTACGGACAGCGCCAGGCCGGCGTACAGATGGTACGCGTGAAGATCCCTGGCGGCCTCGCCACCGCGCGCCAGTTCGAGCAGTTCGGGCGCATCGCCGACGAGTTCGCCGGCGGCAAGGGCCACCTCACCACGCGCCAGAACGTGCAGTATCACTTTGTGCCGCTCGCCCGCACCGCCGATTTGATGCACGTGCTGCACGATGCCGGACTCACCGTTCGCGAAGCCTGCTACAACACCGTCCGCAACATTACCACCTGCGTCTGGAGCGGCATCGCCCGCGACGAAGTCTTCGACGTGCGCCCCTACGCGCAAAAGCTGGCCTACGCCATGCTGCGCAAGGATCTCACGCAGAATCTGCCGCGCAAGTTCAAGATCGCGTTCGATGGATGCAGCCACAAGGATTGCATCGCCGGAACCATCAACGATCTCGGCATCCGCGCCGTGGTGCGCGATGGCAAACGCGGCTTCCGCATCGTGGTCGGCGGCGGATTGGGCCCGCTGCCTGTCGAAGCCCAACTTCTCGACGAATTCCTGCCCGAAGAGCGTCTGGTCAACCGGGTCGAGGCCGTGATTCGCGTCTTCAACAAGCACGGCAACCGGCAGAATCGGAATACCGCGCGCATCAAGTTCCTGGTTCGCTCCCGCGGTATCGCAGTGGGTCAAGGAGCAGATCGAAAAGGAATATGCCGACATCCTCGCCAACGGCGGAATCGCGTGGCCGGAATGGATCCCGGAGGGCTTCGGCGGCTACCAATCGAATCCGCAACCGCTCGGCAACGGCGCTCTGCTCC
The DNA here is from genome assembly GCA_963763545.1 of Bryobacterales bacterium. Lineage (GTDB taxonomy): Bacteria > Acidobacteriota > Terriglobia > Bryobacterales > Bryobacteraceae > PALSA-243. The sequence continues at coordinate 102,848 of CAVXPE010000033.1, read as the reverse complement.
CGGTAGTGAATCAGGCAAGCTCAGGCGATGCCGCATTCGATGTCTGGCTTGCCACCAACGTGGTCGAGCAGCGCCAGACCGGCTACGCCGCTGCCATCGTTAAAGTGGACCAAGGCAACCTCACGGCGGATCAATTCCGCGGCATCGCGCGCCTGGCGTCCACCGCTGGTGATGGAACCGTGCGCGTGACCATCGATCAAAATCTGATTGCTCACTTTCATTCCGCTGGCGCGCCTTCCGCAGGTCTATGCGGCGCTGCAGAAGCTGAATCTCGCCGAATCAGGCGCGGGCGAGATCGACGACGTCGTCACCTGCCCGGGCGCATATTCTTGCAATCTGGCGCTCACCAAAACCATGAACCTCGGCGCGGCTTTGCAGAAGGCCGTTCGCGAGTACGACGACCCCCGCGTCAAGCAACTACACATCAAAGCCAGCGGCTGCCCCAATTCGTGCGGCCAGCACTGGATCGGCGACGTTGGCTTCTACGGCAACGCCCGCAAGATCGACGGCAAGGAGGTCCCGTATTACCAGATGCTCCTCGGCGGCGGATTCGATGAAGAGGGCGTCGCGCGCTTCGGCCTCGCTATTCAATCGGTTCCCGCGCGGCTGGCGCCGGTTGCGCTCAAACGCGTGCTCGATCATTTCATCCAAAATCGCGCTGATGGCGAATCGTTCCGCCAGTACGTCCTGCGCAACAAAGTGGAAACCTTCCGCGCGCTGACTTCGGAGTTCGCCAAACCTGCCGAACTTTTTCCCGAGATCTACCAGGATTGGGGCGACGACGCAGCCTTCTCGCTACAACTCGGCCGCGGCGAGTGCGCAGCCTAGCCGCGGCATGCTGAAGGCAATGTCTAGCGCGCGCCTCGGGTAGTCGAGGAAGAGCTGTTCCGCTAAATCGGAGCCTGTCGAAAGGGACAGATTTGACTTTAAGCCGAATTGGGTTCGCGTCGTCTGTTATCGTGGCCTTAGATGCCCCAGATCCAGCGCGTCCTGCTCAGCGTCACCGATAAGACAGGCCTCACCGATTTCGCCCGCGGCCTCGTCGCGCAGGGCGCTCAGCTCATCTCCACGGGCGGCACCGCGCGTCTGCTTCGCGAGTCGGGAATCCCCGCCACCGACGTCTCCGAGGTCACCCGTTTCCCCGAAATGATGGATGGCCGCGTCAAGACTATTCACCCGCACATCGCGGCGGGAATTCTGGCCATGCGCGAAAAGCCCGACCACATGCGCGCACTCGCCGAACACGGCATCGCTCCGATCGACATGGTGGTCGTCAATCTCTACCGCTTCGAAGACGTCGCCGCCAAGGCTGGCGCCACGCTAGAGGAGCTGATCGAAAATATCGATATCGGCGGGCCTACCATGATCCGCGCCGCCGCCAAGAACTATCAGGATGTCGCCGTAGTCACGTCGCCATCCGATTACGCTCGCATCCTCGAAGAGCTGCAATCGAGCGGCGCGCTGTCTCATGGAACGCACTGGCGCCTCGCGCGCAAGGCATTCGCCACCACGGCCGCCTATGACACCGCCATCAGCGCGCGCCTCGATCGGGAAGTTCCTCAGCACGAGGAGGCCGCGGCGCTACCGAATGAGCTTCACATCCGCGCGCCCAAGGCGATGGACCTGCGCTACGGGGAAAATCCGCACCAGCAAGCGGCGCTCTATGCGCGCCCCGGCCGCGGCATTGCCGGCGGCGAGCAACTTCACGGCAAGGAGCTGTCTTACAATAACTTCGTCGATCTTGACGCGGCATGGCAGCTCGCGTGCGAATTCGAAAGCCCCGCCGTCGCCATTATCAAGCACACAAACCCGGCCGGATGCGCCGAACAATCCACTTTAGCCGAGGCCTACCGCCAGGCGCTGGCATGCGATCCCGTATCCGCATACGGCGGCGTGATCGGAATCAACCGCGAAGTGGATGCCGAAACCGCCGCTCAAATCGCCCGTCTGTTCGTGGAGGCCATCGCAGCACCGGCATACTCGGCGGAAGGGCTGTCCATTCTCACCGCCAAGAAGAACCTGCGCCTCCTGCGCGTCGCCCCCGAAAAGGGCGCCTCGGGCATCGACGCCCTCGTAGTCAAGTCGATTTCCGGAGGATTCCTCGCGCAAACTCCCGACAACGTCACGTTGAACCGCGCCTCCACCGTCGTCAAGACCAAGCGCGCTCCCACCGAAGACGAATGGGAGGCGCTCGAATTCGGATGGAAGGTCGCCAAGCACGTTAAATCGAACGCCATCGTATACGCGCGCCGCGGTCAGACGCTTGCGGTCGGCGCCGGACAGATGAGCCGCGTCGATTCCGTCAAGTTGGGCGCTATGAAGGCCGTACTGCCGCTCCGAGGCAGCGTCGTCGCGTCCGACGCCTTTTTCCCTTTTGCCGATGGGATTGAAGAAGCCGCCCGCCACGGCGCTACAGCTTTCATTCAGCCTGGCGGATCGGTACGAGATCAGGATGTCATCGATGCCGCCGATCGCCTGGGCGCCGCCATGGTGTTCACCGGAATCCGCCACTTCAGACACTGAGGTCTAGCGCGATGTACCCGTACCGCCTATAACGGCTTACGCAGCCAAAGATAGCAGTGGTTCCCGATCCGTCCGGAGCGCGCGGTGCGATAGAACGCCAGATCGAGATACCGTAACGGAAACAGCAGCCACCCCAACACGCCGTGCGCCGCCGCCCGCCAAATCCGCCAGGGGAAAATCAGTTTCGCGTATTCGATGCCCAGAACCAGCAAGGTGGCAGTAGGTCCTGTGCGCCATCCCTCGGCCACTGGCTCCAATCCTCCAGCCAATAGCTTCAATCCATCCAGCGTGAAGCGGCGATAATCCTTTGGATATTCGTGAAAAGGATGGCAGAATGGCGTCACCAGATGAACGTATCCGCCGGGGGCCGTGACACGCTCGATTTCGCGCATCACGCGCTCAGGGTCCCGGACGTGCTCGAGCACCGCATCGCATTCCACCCGCGTGAATACGCCGCAAGCAAACGGTAAAGCCTCGGCATCGGCCGCAACATCGACGCCCTGCATCGGGAACAGGTCGAGATTGACATAGCCCGGAGGGGTTCTCCCCGCCCCTCCGATATATAGGTTCCAGCGGCCCAGCGGAAAATCGCGCGGCTCGCGGGGGTTCATTACGAAGGGGGCTGGCGGAATCACCACCCGCCGCAAACGGGAAACCGCGCCGCGACGCCGGTAATACTCCGCCAGATCTCTCGTTTCCATTATTCGGCCCCATGAAAACAAGGCGAGATAGGCGTTAAGAACCGCGTTTCTAACATGCCAATCCGTTAAACAGCTGCCTCCTGCATCTGTGATAGGCTCGTAACCAACAATGGCCTCGCCCAGTTCCAATCCGACTGGTCCATTCAATAGCGAGTCCGAGCGGGCCGAATTAGCCAGCGTTCTTGCCTCCGGCGCATTCAAGCGCTCCTGAAGCTCTCACGCCTTTTTCCTACGTTTGCGAAAATCTCTTCGTGGAGAGACTGGCCAGGTAACCGAATATAGCATTGCGCTGGATGTCCGGGAGCGCGACGCCAACTTCGATCCGCAGGTGGACTCGGTAGTGCGCGTGGACATGTACCACCTATGTAAGCGCCTCAAGAGCTACTACGCGGGAGAAGGAAAAGATAACACGATCGACATTGCCAGCGGCCGATACGCACCCGAATTTGTTTCGCGCCCGTCTGACGCGCCAGTGAATGTCTTATCCGTTGCAGCCCCACCCCTCCGGCCACGTTGCCGCAACCGCGCCGATGGAGGGCCGCCGGGGCGATCCTTCTGATAGGTCTTGGACTCTTTGCCGTGGCCCGCATGCTCGGCCATGTCCAACCCCCAATCTCAAAAGCGGCATCGGCGACCCTGGAGAGCGAAAACAGCGTCCGCATCCTGGCTGGGGAGCGTGCAGGCGATTACATCGATAAGGCAGGCCGTGTTTGGCCTTCCGACCGCTTCTTTACCGGTGGCCAGACTTTCCGCCGTCCACATGCGATTCTTCGCACGCAGGACCCAAGATCTTCCAAGCGGAAGAGAAGGCCAGTTGCCAATGAGGTACCACTCAAGCCGGACGTCTATCAACTGCAGGGGCCGTCTTGGCTGGTCGCGAGCCTTGCACCCTGCAGCGGGCAGCTTTCTGTATCCCGCCGCAAGACTGGAGGATGGTTCGATTCGCCCACCCGCTGCCAAGCCATATCCTCTGGCCACCTTATGATTTTCCACCCGAATTCGAGGCGTCATGCAGAATCGCCAGACACTTTGCACAATTCACCATGTGTCCAATAAGCGACTGGCGACCTTCCGCAGTCAGCACCCATTCGCGGCGCAACCAAGGCGGGTTATGCCGCATATGAACTCCGTGCCCGCACGAAAGCGCCGCTACCCAGTACCCAGCCTCGTCCTGATGAAAACCAGTAATCGCCCTCTGCACCGACCACCAACAGTTTAGCGTCTCGTCGGCCAGGGTCGGCCTCTTTCTAGTCCGCCCTATACAATCTGCCAACTTATAAACACTTGGGACGTATTATCCGGTTGTGAGATCTTCTCTTTTCATCGGCGTGCTCTCGTTGTCCTTACTCGCGCAGCGCTTCGAAGTAGCCGTGATCCGTCCCACCCAGGTCGCGGAGGGCGCGGGGAGCAGCTTCAACGTATACGACGGTGGACGACTCCGTATAGTGAACGAACCGGTGAAACTGCTGGTCCGAACCGCATTCCAGTTACAGAACTCCCAGATCGCCGGCGGCCCTTCCTGGCTGGAGACCGAACGCTACGATATTGAAGCCAAGACCGGTCAGCCTGCGAAACCCACACCGGACACCCTCGGACCGTACCTGCAAGACATGCTCATCGAACGCTTCCGCCTCCAGTTTCATCGCGAAATGCGGGAGCAGACCGTGTGGGCGCTGGTCACTGCCAAAGGCGCGCCGAGGCTACAAGATGCCGCCGAGGGTGAAGCCAGTGTGATGAACACCAGCGGTAACAAGGTAACCTCGCGTGCGGTAGCCACTGCCACCTCGATGGCGCTCCTCGCCGTGTATGTGGGCAACCGCCTCGGCGCCATCGTTTTGGACAAGACCGGCCTTGCCGGGACGTACGACTTCACGCTTGAATGGTCACCGCAACAAAGCCTCGAGGCGACCGCTCCATCGCTGAGCGTGGCGCTCCGTGAACAGCTTGGGCTGCGATTGGAACAGCAAAAGGCCGGTGTTCTGGTGCTCGTCATCGAGCATCTGGAGCGACCGACCGAGAATTGACCAGCCGCCAGCCCCAGAAGCCTATCGCACCGAATTGCCGGTCCGGTGCATCCTTAGTAGTGCATGTTGTCATTGAAATCAGCGATTCGGGCAGGCGGGGTATGCCTCGTGGGATTTTTGTTTACGGCCCAGGCGCAGACCGGGCGCGGAAGCACCGCGGTGCTGGACCAGTTCAGCCAGAGCGTCGAGGCGCTGGCTGCCCGGGTCGCGCCGTGCGTAGTGCGGATTTCGGTGACGCGGTTCGCCGCGCGTGACGAAGCGGGCGGCGGCCGCACGGGACTAGTGCTCGATCGCGAGCAGGTTGTAGGATCGGGCGCAATCATCGATTCCGACGGGTATATCGTGACCAACGCGCACGTGGTGGCGAACGCACTGCGCATCCGGGTAAACCGGTTGGCGCAGAGCGCGACCGCGGTGGACAATCCGGATCAGACCATCAGCAGCACGCTGGCGCAGGCGTTGGCGCCGGAGATCGACGCGACTCTTGTGGGGGTGTTCAAGGAGCTCGATTTGGCGCTGATCAAGATTCCCGCCAAGAACCTGCCTACCTTGCGGTTCGCCGACTACCATGCGTTGCGCCAGGGGCAGGTCGTGTTTGCCTTCGGGAGCCGGCAAGGGCTGGGCAACTCGATGAGCATGGGAGTGGTGAGTTCGGTGGCGCGGCAGCCGGATCCGGACAGCTCGTTCGTCTACATCCAGACGGATGCGCCCATCAACCCTGGCGATAGCGGGGGGCCGCTGGTGAATACGGCGGGCGAACTGGTGGGTATGGACACGTTCATCCTGACAGAATCGGGCGGGAGCGAAGGCATCGGGTTCGCGATCCCAAGCACGCTAGTCGAGCTTGCCAGCGCGCAACTGCGCAAGTACGGACACATGCACCGGCAGTTGATCGGCGTGGGCGTTCAAACTATAACCCCGACGCTGGCCGCGGCGCTGAAACTGCCGCGGGATACAGGCGTGCTGATTTCGGATATCACGCCGGACAGTCCGGCGGAGAAGGCGGGCGTGAAGCTCGACGATATCGTACTAGGGATCGATGGAAGACGGGTGGAAAATGTGCCGATGTTCACAACCACGCTGCTCTCGCATCCCGCAGGAGAGAAGGTCAAGCTGGATCTGATACGCGGCGGAGAGACCGTCTCGCTTGCTGTAACGCCCATTGAGGAATCGCACAAGTCGGACCGGCTATCGGAGATGATCGACCCGGAGAAGAACCGCATTCGCCAGCTCGGGATCGTCGGGATCGCGATCGATACGGAAACCGCGGATATGTTTCCCGGACTGCGCGGGCCGTATGGCGTTATCGTTGCGGCGCTCTCGGCATCCGCCTCGGCGAGTTCGACCGGCTTACAGGTGGGTGACGTAATCCACGAAGTTAACGGCACGGTAGCGTCGAGCGTGGATAGCTTGCGCACAGCGATGGAAAAGTTCAAACGCGGCGACGCCGTTGCGCTATTCATCGAGCGCGACGGAAAGCTGCAATACCTGGCCTTCGAGATTCAGTGAACGGCGTGGGTTCAGTGCTGTGCGACCTGCGCCTGCACGCTCACGAACTCATCGCCGGCCTGGTACGTTCGAGCGGGGAGCTTAGCGATCATGCCGCGAATGGCTTTGACGCGTTCTGCAGGCGCGGGTAGCTTATCGAAGGTGCGAGCCACGTCACTCCGCAGCGGCTGAACCCGTTCCAGATACGATGCTAATCCTTCCGGATCGTAACCGGCCGCGGCCATGGCTTGAACCGCATCGTAATCCGCCTGCCGTTCGAAGGACCGCTGGAATTGGATCATGCCTAACGGTACGGGCGCCTCGGAACCCGGCGGCGGAGGTTGGAAGCCGACCTGCATGAGGTCGCCTCGGGTGGCGTTCCTTGTCCAATGGCGCTCCGCCACGTGGGCCATGGCGTGCGCCAGCATGGAAGCGAATTCCGCTTCGTTGCGCGCTGCGGCAATCAGTTCCGCCGAAATGAAGATCGGGCCGCCGGGAAAGGCCACAGGCTCGAGAGTTGGGCCATCACCGTTTTCCAGGACCACCTCAAACTGATATGCCCATCCGCCGGGCAATTGCGCAGCTAGTGCGGCGCCTACGCGGTCGACGTAATCGTGGACCGCAGCATTTCCAAGCGGCGTCGTGTCGTGTCTGAACTGGCTGGCCATTTCTTGCCCGGCGGTGATCTCCGCGGTCTTGCTGTAAAAGTTGACGCCGGCGCCAGGCTGGTGCTGCTGCGCCGGCGCCGCCATGGCGGCTAGCAGCGCAACCGAACACAAATTTCGCATCGCATTCGCCTCTCGGCAGTTCGACGCGACAACACGCATCCACGTTTCACCGGCGCGGCGTGTCAGAATACGGCCATGCGGATTTTGGCGCTCTTGTTCGCTCGCGATCATGTTGCGCGCAGATTCGGTTTCGTTGGCCTATCTGGGTACGGCGGGGTGGCGGATCACGAATGGAAAGACGGTGATTCTCGTCGATCCGTATCTAACGCGCGCGAAGTACCCATCGCCCAACGACGGCGTTGCGCCGGACGATCCGCGGCCGTTAGTGAATGTGAACTCGGTGGTAGAGCTGGACACTGCCGTGATCGACGCCCACATTCAAAAGGCGGATTTCATTTTTCTCACGCATACGCACCCAGACCACTCGTTGGATATGCCATACATCGCGCGGAAGACCGGCGCGCGCGTGATTGGAACAGAGAGCACGGCGAACGTCGCGCGAGCGGAGGGCATACCGGAGAGCCAGACCCAAGTTGTGAAGGGCGGCGAAGAACTGAAGTTCGAGGGATTCTCCGTGCGGGTGATTCACAGCCTTCATGGCATCTTCCGAAAACCAGCGCCGGGACGGAGTTCGACAGCGACGCCGCCTCTTGTTCCCGCGGGCCTGAAGGCTCCACTTCGGTTTGGGCAGCACGTGGAAGGGGGCACGCTGGCTTACCTGGTTGAGATCGGCGCCATCGCATCATTGTGTTCGGGTCGATGAATTACATCGAAGGCGAGTTGACTGGCTTGCGGCCGGACGTAGCTCTGATCGGGGCGATGCCGGAACGGAATAACATCGAGGATTACACGCCGCGGCTGATGCGGGTGTTGGGGAATCCGCCGCTGGTGATTCCGACTCACTCGGACCGCTTCAACGTAGGATATGACGTCTCGCAGGAGCCGGCAGTACGGAGGCTGCAATCGTTCATCGAAGAGATAAAATCGGCGTCGCCGGCTACGCGAATTGTTGTGCCCGAGTATTTCCAGCCGATTGTGCTGGAGTAGGGCTTTGCATTGATTGGCTGGCGGGCATAGAATACTTGGATCGAGCAAGATTTCAGGAGCGATGCCATGAAGCAGAGCTTGTATGCAGTTTTCGTTTTTGCCGCAATTGGCCTGACCGGATGTTCTTCGGGACCCGCGATGACAACGGGGACAAAGACCGCTGCGGAAACCTCCAAAAAGGAGGTCCCGTCCGGACCTCCACAGCCCGTTGCCGCCAAGGCAGCGTTTTGGGAAATGTACACGCCGGCGCATGCGTGGGCGGCCGACTTGCAGCCAGTGGGTCTGAAGAGCGGAGAGGTTGCAGGCGTCAAAAATGCCGATGGAAAGGCTGGCGTGTGGACTTGTGTTTTCGGCTCGGTATCGAAGCACGAGGCGCGCACTTACACTTATTCGGTGGCCGAACAATTGCCCGACATCACGAAGGGCGTCAAGGCGAGTCTTCCCGAATCCTGGGCGGGTCCTACGAACGCGGTCATGACATTTCAGACCGGCGATCTTACCGTCGATTCCGACGCGGCGTACAAAGCCGCGGCGGCAAAGGCAGCGGACTGGCTCAAACAGAAGGACAACGCCGAAAAACCCGTCGCTATTTCTCTTGGCGCGGCCGCAAAATATCCGGCGCCCGTCTGGGCCCTCATGTTTGGCACGAAGACGTCGGGGTACCTCGCCTTAGTCAATGCGTCGACGGGGGAGATCATTTCGAAATAGGCCAACCGAGCATTGCGTCCCACGGCAGGGGCATTGCGATTTTACGCCGCTGCCGCGTTGAATTTTACCGACACCAGGCGCGAGACGCCGGGCTCCTGCATGGTCACGCCGTACAGCGCCTGCGCGGCTTCCATGGTCCGCTTGGAGTGCGTGATCACGACGAACTGCGTCTCGATCGACATCTCTTGCAGCAGGCGCGTCAGGCGGCCGATGTTGGCTTCGTCGAGCGGCGCGTCCACTTCGTCCATGACGCAGAACGGGCTGGGCTGATATTTGAAGATCGCCATCAGCAGCGCGACCGCGGCCAGCGCCTTCTCGCCGCCCGAAAGCAGCAGCACGTTTTGCAGCCGCTTGCCCGGAGGCGAGCAGACGATATCGATGCCCGGATTCGGCGATGTTTTCCTGGTCGGTGAGGCGCATCTCGCCGGTGCCGCCGCCGAACAGCGTCTGGAAGACGACGCGGAAATTGGCGTTGATGGCCTCGAAGGCTTCGGCGAACTTCTGGCGCGAAACCACTTCGATTTCCTGAATCGCCTTTTCGGTGTCGCGGATGGAATCGATCAGATCCTGGCGCTGCGCGCTCAGGAATTCCTGGCGCTGCTGCGCCTCCTCGATATTCCTCCATCGCGGCCGCATTCACGGCGCCCAGGCCTTCGATGCGCGCGCGAACTTCGTTGCAGCCCTGCTCGGCTTCGGCGATGGCATCGGCGTCCGGGATGGGAGCATCGGCCGGCGGCCGAGTTCCTCCACCGGGCAAGTTCAGTTCCTTGCGGCTGGTTTCGTCGAGGAACTTCAGCTCGGCCTGTTTGCGCACGAGATCGACTTCGATCTGCGAGCGCTTTTCGCGGAGCTCCTCCACGGACGTGCGCGCAGCGTCTTGAGCTCCTCTTCGCCGGCGCGCAGAGCTTCGCGCATGGCGGCATCCTGCGGCGGCCATCTCGTTGACGCGCGCTTCCAGGGCGGCGATCTCTTCGGCCAGCAGCGCGGCCATCTGATCGAGCTCGATGTTGTCGGCCAGCAGGCGCGCGCGCTGTTCGCCCAGGCGCTCGATTTCGGCGGCGATGGCGTTGCGGCGCGTGGTGGTCTCGCGGAACTGCTGCTCGAGGCGGGCCATGGCGTTGCGCTCGCCGCGATGGCGCTCTTCCAATGCCGGCCAGCCCGGCGCGGGTGGCGGCGTACTCTTCGCCGATGGCGGCGGCTTGCGCTTCGAGCTTCTCCAGCTCCTGCCGCTCGGCTTCCAGGGCCTCTTCGCGCTCGGCGCGCAGGCGATCCTTCTCTTCCACGGCGGCGCGATTGGTCTCGCGCTGCGCGGCCGATTTTTCGGCGTCGCGGCGCAGGCGCTCCAGTTCCAGGCGCGCCACGGAGAGGCGCGAATTGGAGCGCGAAAGATCGTCGCCCAGCTTGCGCATTTCGTGATCGAGCGCCACGCGGTCTTTCTCGCGCGATTGCTGCAGCGAGCGCAGACGTTCCAGTTCGGCTTCGAGCGCGACGATCTCCTGCTGCAGCGCATTCGAGTCGATTGCGTCGCGTTCGTCGAGTCTGCTCTGCCACGTTCGGCCAGTCTTGACGCCGAGTTCGCGCGCTTCGCGCTTCATGGCCAGCGGTCCGGCCGCCGGTTTCTTGCCGCCGGTGACGGTGTGGCCGTGGTAGCAGACGCCATCGGGCAAGCAGGAAATAGAGGTGCGGATAGGCAGATCGAGAGGCGCTGCGCGGCGGCGCGATCCTCGGCGAGGAAGCACAGCGAGACGCGCGGCAGCAGGTCGGTGGCGCGGTCGCGGAAGCCGTTGGTGAGGCGCAGCGAATCGCTCAGGCGCGCCGGCGATGCCGGTTTCGGGGCCGATGGCCGGCTCGGGCAGCGGCGTCTTTCGCGGCCGCATCGGGTTCGGGATGCACCAGGAAGGTGGCGCGGCCATCGAGTTCGGCGCGGATGAAATCGAGGCCGCGCTCGGCCTGCCGCCAGTTCTCCACCACCACGTATTCCAGCTCTTCGTGGAGGAACTCTTCCGCCGGCTTTTCGAATTGCGGATCGACTTCCACGTAATCGGCCAGCACGCCGAGCGCGTTCGATGCCGGACGCCTTGCCTTTTTCCAGGGCGGCGAACAGGCGCTTGACGGATTCGGTGGTGTAGGTGCGATGCGCCAGCACCTGCTCGAGCGATTCCTTGCGCGCGCGAATCTGCGAAACCTCGTTCTTCAGCGCGTCGATTTCGCGGCGCAGTTCGGACTGCGGTGCTGCGGCGCTCGCCAAGATCCTCCTCGGTGCTGCCGGCGCTCGCCGGTGACCGCTTCGAGTTCCATCTGGCGCTGCGCCAGGGTCTCGGAAAGCTGCTTGCGCGCGACTTCGAGGCGCTCGATTTCGGCGGCAGCCGACTTGCTCTTCGCGCGTGGAGCGCGCCGTTTCGCGCTCGATCCCGGCGAGGTACTCTTCGATCTGCGCGAGCTGGTTCTTGAGCGTGGACGCCTCGCCCAGCAGGCGCAGAATCACCTGGCGGCCGGCTTCGATGGCTCTTCTCGCGCTCGCGCACCTTGGCTTGCAACGCTTCGCGCTGCTGGTTGATTTCCAGCATGCGGCCGCGCGCCTGGGCGATCTCCGCTTCCAGCGCGTCGACGGTTTGCTTCTGCGCGGCGATCTCGGCTTCGAGCGCGGTCGAGGCGCTGCGCCCAGTTCCTGCGGTTTCGTTTTCCGCCTGGGCGATGCGCTGCTCGATGGCGCCGCTTTCTTTCACCTGCGATGCCAGCCGGCCGCGGGTGCGCTCGGCCTCCACGTTGAGTTCGGCGAGGCGCTGGCGGGCTTCGGTGAGCTGCTCTTCGAGCTCGATAACAGGCAAGCTGCCGCTCCTCGTGCGCCTGTTCCTTTTCGGCCACCTGCTCGGCTCAGCGTCTTCAGTTCGCCGGCCGCGAGGTTCAGCTCGATGGCGGTCTGGGCGGCATCGCGCTCCAGCAGGCGGTACTTGCCCGAGAGCACCACGCGCAGGCGCGTTTCCAGTTCGGCCTTGAGCTCGTTATAGCGCTTGGCCTTGGAGGCCTGGCGCTTGAGCGAATTGACCTGGCGGGTGACCTCTTCCAGGATGTCGTAGACGCGCGCGAGATTCTGCTTGGCGCTTTCGAGCTTGGCTTCGGCCAGGCGCTTGCGGGTCTTGAACTTGGTGATGCCGGCGGCTTCTTCGATCACCGCGCGGCGGTCCTGCGGCTTGGAGCTGAGGATCTGGCCGATGCGGCCCTGCTCGATGATGGCGTAGCTTTCCGGGCCGAGGCCGGTGCCCATGAAGATGTCCTGGATGTCGCGCAGGCGGGCGGGGCGGCCGTCGATCAGGTATTCGCTTTCGCCGGAGCGGAACAGGCGGCGGGTGATGGTGATCTCGCCGGGGCTTCTTGGGCTGCGGATTCCGTCGACGGCTTGGAGCTTGTGCGGCGGCGCCGTCGCTGGTAGACTTCGGGGTCCACCAGCGTCATGGTGACGTAGGCCATGCCGAGCGGTTTGCGGTCGCGCGTGCCGGCGAAGATCACGTCCTCCATGCGGGCGCCGCGGAGGCTCTTGGCCGATTGCTCGCCCAGCACCCAACTGATGGCGTCGCTGATGTTCGACTTGCCGCAGCCGTTGGGACCGACGATGGCGGCGATGCCTTCCCCGTTGAAGCGGAGTTCGGTGCGCTCGCAGAACGACTTGAATCCCTGTAGTTCTACCGTTTCAGTTTCAGCAAAGCTTCACCTCGCCAGCTTCCGGGGGAGTTGTAACCATACTAAACGCGTCAGCGGCAAAAGTAAAGTACCCCGGCCACATTTGGTTGTTGCTCGGTTCGACGAAGCCCCAAGATATGGTGGGCGTGCTAGGCGTGCGGGAACCCGCTCGCGCGGCCACGCGCCCGTTGCCATAGCTCTTCAATCGAGGGCCATTTGGGCGCGCGCTTCTCTCGAAAGGCGCGGAGGCCCTCTTGAAAATCGGCGCTTTGGAACAGCTTCCTCGCGGACGCGGCGCGCGATGATGCCGGCGGTGTCCCAATCTTTGTTGCGCACTTCATGGACGAAATCGAGACCGCTGTGAACGGCGGTGGGGCTGGATTGCGAGAGATCTTCCGGCAATCTCCATGGCGCGCTGGTTCGCATCAGCCGGCGATTTCGTGAACCAGGCCGAGATTGGCACGCTTGCTTGACGTCGAACATCCGGCCGGTGAGGGCCAATTCGATGGCGCTGCGCTCGCCGACGGCGGCGTTCATGGCGCGGAAGACCAGAAACGGCCACAAGCCCGAGTTTGATTTCGGTGAGCCCGAATTTGGCCTTCTCCGACGCGACGGCGATGTGGCAATTGGCCACGAGGCCGGTTCCGCCGCCGACGGCAAGTCCGTTGACCGCGGCGACCAGGGGCGTGCCCAGACGCATGTAGAGCGTGAATAGCTGCTCATGAACGTTGTTGATGGTTTCGACGGAGACGGTGCCCAGTTCCTTGAGATCCATGCCGGCGGAAAACGAATCGCCGTTGCCGGTGAGGACGATGGCGCCGACGTGCGGGTCGCGATTGGCGCGGTTGATGGCGTCCACCAGTTCGCGGCAAAGGTCGGAGTTGAGGGCGTTATGCTTATCGGGACGGTTGAGCGCAATGCGCAGGACGCGGTTGTGTTGGGTGACTTCGAGAATTTCGCTCATGAGGAAGGCTCCATGGGAAGGCCGGAGGAATAGAGTGCTGAGAGCGCGCGGAGCTCGCGCCCGAAGCCATTATACGCCACCGGGCGGGAGTTGAGCTCAAGAAGAGGCGGAGGTTGGCAATCGGGGCCGGAACCGTATTCACAAGTGGCCGCCGCCTTCCCGCCGTACAATAACGGCGATGACCCCTATCCTTTGGATCGAATGGCTGGTGTTCTGGGCAACCTGGGCCTACCCGTTCATGTTTCGCGCGCCGCATAAGCAAAAGCGGAAATCGGTTACAGCTCGCGGAGCGACGCTCGTCGGGCTAGGCCTAGAGTTGGCCGCATACTCCATCGCATTCACGTTTTACTTTCCGATGAACATCCCGCGCAACGATCTGCGTATCGCCGTATCTTTGATCTCCGGCGCGCTTGCGGGAATCCTCGCGTGGACCTCGGTAACTCATCTGGGCCGGCAGTTCCGCATCACGGCCGGGCTGTATGAGGATCACGAACTGGTTACCACCGGGCCGTATTCCATCGTGCGGCATCCGATTTACACTTCGATGCTCGCAATTTTGATCTGCACGCAATCGCTTCTGACGCCGCTGCGTTGGGCCGCGGTATCTTTAGTCCTATTCATCGCCGGTACAGAAATTCGCGTACATGCCGAGGACGGGTTGTTGGCTTCGCGTTTCGGCGAGACGTTCGAGAGGTATCGAAAGTCGGTTTCGGCGTATCTCCCCTTCGTGCGATAGTGTTTCTTTATGCCGATCAAGGGCACGGCCGCACTGGCGGCACTTCTGGGCGCGGCCGCGATGCTAGCCAGCCAGGCACAGAGTCTCACCGAACGCTACCAGGGGGTTGCGGATAGGCTAATCGCCGCCGCACTGGGAGACCACGAGGGCTACGACCGATTGACCTATCTCTGTTATCGCATCGGAGCGCGGCTCAGCGGATCGCCCGCGCTGGAGCGGGCGGTTCAATGGTCAGTCGAGCAGATGAAGGCCGCAGGGTTGAGCAACGTTCGCATCATCCCGACGAAGGTACCGCATTGGGAGCGCGGCGCGGAATCGGCGCGGATGCTGGCGCCGCTCGATAAGCCGCTGCACATGCTTGGACTGGGCATGAGCGTCGGCACTCCGCCCGGGGGCATCACGGCCGGATGTGGTCGCCGTGGAGAGTTTCGACGATCTGGCCAAGCTCGGCAGGGATAAGATCCAAGGCAAGATCGTGCGTTTACAACGAGGAGTATCGCGGATACGGTCCCACGCGGGTTTATCGCGCCACCGGGGCCATCGCGCGCGGCGGCCTACGGCGCGGTGGCGGCGCTGGTACGGTCGGCCACGCCGCTGGCCATGCAGATTCCGCACACGGGCGAGATGAATTACGACGAAGCGCAGCCCAAGATTCCGGCAGCGGCGATTTCGCCCGAAGACGCCATGATGATCGCCAAGCTATACGCGCAGCAGCGTGCCGGTGCGCGTGCATCTGGAGATGGGCGCGCGCATGCTGCCCGATGCCGATAGCGGCGACGTGATCGGCGAGATCCCCGGCAAGACGCATCCCGAACAGGTGGTGGTGATTGGCGGCCACCTCGATTCGTGGGACGTGGGACAGGGCGCGCAGGACGATGGCGCGTCGATCATGGCGTGCCTGCAGGCGCTGGCGCTGATTCAGAAATTGGGCCTGCGAGCCGCAGCGCACGCTGCGCGTCGCGTTCTGGGTAAACGAAGAGAATGGCGGTCGCGGCGGCGAGGCATACCGCGCGTGGATCGGCGACAAGATTAAGGACCAGGTAGCGGCCATCGAAATGGATGGAGGCGCGGAGGCGCCGCGTGGATACGGCGCGGGCGTGGACGAGCATTCGCTCGAGATGCTGAACCAGATCGGCGAAGCTGCTGGAGCGGGATCGGCGCGGGCGAGATCCGCCCGGGCGGCGGCGGTTCGGACATCGCAGCCGCTGGTTCGCGACGGTGTGGCCGGGCTTTCGCGAAAGCACCGTAGGCACGCATTATTTCGATTGGCACCACACCGAGGCCGATACGCTGGATAAAGTGAACATCGACGATTTCCGCAAGAACGTTGCATCGCTGGCGGTGATGAGCTTCGCATTGGCGGATATGCCCGAGCGCGTGGTCTCTGCGCCGGGCGGCCGAGGCGGAAGGCGCGGACAGTAACGGCGGCGGCCTATGCCGGTCTCACTCGAATTTCTACGCGGCATCGTCGGCGTGATCGGCATCGGGTGCGCGTATATGACCGGGCGGGCGTTCATCCTCTACCGTCAGGGTATTCAAAAGCAGTTCCGTTTTTTCGGCTGGGTATTTCGAACAGCGTTGTGCATGGGCGCCGTGGGGCTGCGGCATCGCGTGGATGCGGCGGCCATTGCGGTCTGGACGCTTTCGGTTGTGGCCTTCGCAGCGGCGATGTGGCAGCACTTGCGGAAGAAGCGTGAAGAAGAGGATTTAACGCGGACGATGTTTCCGGACGACGAATAAACAGCGCAGGCTGGAGGTTGACAGATGGCGCAGCAACTTCTGTTGGCGGCTCTTGAACAGGCGGAGAGTTCGGAACCGGCAGTCCGTGCCGCGGCTCTGATGCATATCGCGCGAGTCCTGGCGCGCTCCGACCAGGCCGCCGCCGAAGAACTGCTGGAACGCGGACTAAGCCTTGCGAGAGAGCTGGACGCCGACGGGGCATCGCTGCTTCTAGGTAACGCCGTCTTTCTGGCGGCAGCGGCGTCACCGAAGCACGCACTTCAGCTCTATGCAAAACACAGGAAGACCGACCCATTCGGAGGAGCGGTCATTGGTTTAGTCAATGCGATGGCGCAACACGGGCATGTGGCCGACGCCATTGCTTACCTGAAACGACCCGTTACCGGGCGATCGTTTCCCGTTGCATTTTGTCAACAACCTGGATCGGGAATGCCGCGACGATGACACCCGTCTGGACCTTCTGCGAGCGGCGGCGCGGGAATGGAAACAGCGAGCTTCCGGCCGTCCAGGCGCTGAAGAACACTTCGCCGCCGAACCAGCCTTCATCGCCTTGTTCGGGCGTCACTGGAACCTCTTGCATCCAGAAGAGGCGCGGCCGATTTTGCGAGATCTTGTTCAATGGACTCTCAAAGAGAAGACCGAGCCTGGCAGGTTCCCTCTTACAGAGAATCCTGCAGATCCGGAGCTAGCATCCGAGACCGAACTTCGGCTCTTTCAGTTAATGCCAGCCGTACACGACGTCGAACCCGAACTAACACAGAGGCTCCTGAAAGACCATCCGCAACTCGCCGCGGCCGCGAAGCGGTTTCCAATGGGAATGCAGTCCGTGCAAGAAGTTGTACGCAAATTCGATCTTGCTAGCGACGATGCCATGACGATCGGCGATATGGAGGTGATGCCGATGAGCGAAGCACTGGCGACCAATTTCGACGCTGCGTTTCGAGAGGCTTATGACAGATACGCCAGAGACAGCGACAGGAAAAATCCGAACGAAGCACCCAAGGAGTGCTGGCCGTCCGCGTGGGAATTCCGCAACATCCTTTTCAAGGCGGGCCAACATCAAGGATTGTCAGCGGAGAAACATCTGGATCGGATCCCCGACGCGGACCTTCGCCTCTTCGCACAAATCGAACTCTGCGCCGCCGTGGAGGGCCTGCCTCAAATCGGCGGTACGATAACGTTCCATTCGTCGAAGAAACGGGCCCGGAGACCATGTTCTCCCGCTGAACTCGATGAGATATTCGGCCCGACCATACCCGGCGTCCGCTGCCCCAAATGCGAGTGGACGCCGCGCGCGAACAACCTCTGGTCCTGTAACTGTGGGCATGGCTGGAATACATTCGATACTCGCGGACTCTGCCCGGAATGCGGCTATCAATGGGAGGTCACGGGGTGTCTCCAGTGTGGAGAAATGTCTCCGCACGCAGAGTGGTACGCGCGGAGTGAAGATAGCGGACGCGCATAGAGTCTAATACATGGCCAGGAAAATTTGTGGGTGAATTGGACTGTCTTCTTTTGGACCGGTTATGCAAGAACTGCATCCACCTAAGCAGTGGGAGTACTGCTCAGCTTGGAAGGAAAAACCATGACTCTAGGAAAATTCACCTTGGCGACGTGTTTATTGACTGCTCCAGCTTGGGCGCAGTATAGCAAAGCGGACATGACGAAGTTGGCGATGGATCGACTCGATACGGCCGCTCATGCCTTGAAATTGAGCCCGGATCAAGTAGCCGGGATCAAACCGCTTCTCGAAACGAAATGCGTTTACATGGGCCAGATTAAAGATGTATACAGGGCGAGTCCCAGGGACAGTGCCTCAAAGAAGACGGCTCAGGATTCGCTAAAGGCAGTTCACGCCAAATACGACGCCCAGATCAGTGCGATTCTCAATCCGGAACAGGCGAAGGAATGGAAGCGCCTGCAGAAAAAGGACTGGAAGGACGACCTCACCGTGCCGAAGTCCTAGTCACGTTCGCCCGCCCCAAGGCAGCGTAAACTTAAAAGTCATTTAAGAATATCGATACCCTCGGGATGAGGGCGATAGAAAAGTCCTGAGGGCGGCTTCCGCCGCCCTTCTCCTAAAACGTTAGTAGAACCTGCAAACCATTCAGGTTCCATATCCGTCTTCGAGGGACATCGACCGCCATCCTAAATGCCGTTATCGCGATGGGCTACAATCTTCTCTTACATGTCCCTGGTCGTCGTAGGTTCCGTCGCATATGACGGCGTGGAAACGCCGCATGGAAAAGTAGACCGCATGCTCGGCGGAGCGGCTACTTATATAGGTCTTTCCGCCAGCTATTTCGCTCCGGTCAAGATCGTCGCTGTCGTCGGCGACGATTTCGCGCAGGAAGACGTCGATCTTCTCGCCTCACGCCAGATCGATCTCGAAGGTCTCGAGCGCGTTCCCGGCGGGAAAACATTCTTCTGGGCGGGCGTTTATTCAAAAGATATGAACGACCGCACCACGCTGCGCACCGATCTGAACGTCTTCGCCGATTTCGAACCGAAGCTGCCGGACTCGTATCGAACGGCCCCCTACCTGTTCCTGGGCAATATCCAGCCCGATCTGCAGCGCAACGTGCGCTCGCAGATGAACGGCGTAAAGTATACCGGCGGCGACACCATGAACTATTGGATCAACGATTTCCGCCCGGCCCTGCTGCAGACGCTGGCGCAATGGGATTTCCTGCTAATCAACGACAGCGAAGCCCGCCTGCTTTCCGGCGAACACAACCTGCGGCGCGCGGCGGCGAAGATCATGGCGATGGGCCCTTCCACGCTCATCATCAAGCGCGGCGAATACGGCGCCATTCTCTTCCACGGAGACCACCATTTCATCGCGCCGGGCTATCTGCTGGAAGAGGTTTTCGACCCCACCGGCGCGGGCGATTGTTTCGCGGGCGGATTCATGGGATACCTCGCCGGCGCAGGCGCCGAACCGAAGGACGGCATTTCCGATATGGAAGTGCTCCGCCGCGCGGTGATTTACGGCTCCGTGATGGGCAGCTTCTGCTGCGAAAAGTTCGGCGTGGATCGCTTCCGCACATTGACCCGCGATGAGATCGAGGCGCGCTATCGCGAATTCCAGGACTGCACCGGGTTCTAAAGCGGTTTTCTTCGCCGGCGCCGGCCTATCGATACTGAGTCTGGCCGCGGTCTGGGTGGTTTACGCGCACGGCTGCACGCTCTACTACGGCGACGCTGACGCGCACCTGATGATCGCGCGCCGCATCGTGGATTCGCAAACGCCAGGATACGACCAACTGGGCACCTCCTGGCTGCCGATGCTCCACCTGCTCATGCTGCCGCTGGTGCGCATCGACGCGTTGTGGCGCAATGGATTGGCGGGCGCGATTCCGGTAGCGGCCTGCTTCGTGGCAGCGGGTTGCTTTCTCTTCGCGGCGGTGCGGCGGCTGTTCAATTCAGTCGCGGCCGCAGGCGCGGCTGTAGCGCTGTTCGCACTGAATCCGAACGTGCTCTACCTGCAAGCGATTCCGATGACGGAGGGCGTATTCTTCGCGGCTCTGACGGGGCTCCTCTACTTCGGCGTGCGCTTCCGCGAAACGCAGGGATGGGGCGCGGCCATCGGGGCTGGCATCGCAGCCTGTGTCGCAACGCTGACGCGCTACGACGGATGGTTCCTTCTACCTTTCGCCGCGGTATACTTCCTGTTCGCCGCGGGGCGCAAGCGTATTTCCGCCGCGTCTGGTTTTCTGCACGATCGCGGGGCTGGGCCCACTGTATTGGCTGGGACACAACTGGTGGATGACCGGCGACTGGCTCGATTTCTACCGCGGTCCTTACTCGGCGCGGGCGATACAGGGGAGCGCAACCTATCCCGGTTTGCACGATTGGCGAACGGCATGGGTCTACTACTTCCAGGCAGCGCGGCTTTGCGCGGGGACGCTACTGGTCTGGATCGGGATCGCCGGCGTCGCGATGTGCGCCTTCCGGCGCGCGATCTGGCCCATCGCGCTGCTCGCTATTCCGCCGTTGGCATATGTTGTCAGCGTCTACTCGGGCGCGGTTCCGATCTTCCTGCCGACCCTCTGGCCGCACTCTTACTACAATGCGCGCTACGGGACATCGGCGATCCCGCTACTCGCGTTGGGAGCGGCAGCATTGGTCGCCCTGGCGCCGCGAAAGGGACAGGCCGGCATAGCCATCGTCATCGTGCTGGCGGGCGCCGGATGGTGGGCGTTCCATTGGCGCCCCAACCAATGGGTAGCTTGGGAAGAATCGCGCGTGAACTCGGAGGGCCGGCGGGCGTGGACGAACGAAGCGGCCGCATACATCGCACCGCGTTACGTGCGCGGAACGGGGATTCTGACTTCCTCCTATCCGCTGACGGGGGTGTTGCGCGAGGCGGGAATTCCGTTGCGCGAAGCGCTCGACGTGGACAACGGTCTGTTTTGGGACGCTGAAGTGGGCAGGCCGGATCTCTATCCGAAACCGGAATGGGTGATAGCGCAAGGCGGCGATGGCGCACAAACCGCGGTGAATCGCGCGGGCCGCTCAGGAATAACCTATCGATTAGAAAAGCAGATTATCGTTAAGGGGCAGCCGGTGATCGAGATTTACAGACGATGAAGATACCGTTTACCAAGGCTCACGGAGCAAAGAACGACTTCCTCCTCACCTGGCGGCGCGATGCGCCCGGAGACGGCTACCCCGAGATTGCGCGCGCCATCTGCGACCGCTACACCGGCATCGGCGCCGATGGCTGGATGTTGGTGGACCCCGCTATCGATGCCGAAGCGGAGGGCGCCATCGAGCTCTACAATTCCGATGGCAGCGCGCCCGAACTTTCGGGCAACGGCACTCGTTGCGCGGCAGCGTTCTTGATCGAGAAGGGCTACGCGCCCAGCCGCGTGCGCATCCGCACTGGAGCGGGCATCAAGACGCTTCGCTTGCTGCATCGCACGGGCCTCGCGTTCGAATTTGAGATGAACATGGGAACCCCGCGCATCGTTGCCGAGCGGTTCGAACTGGCGCTCTCAACCGGCCCACGCGATGTCACGCTGGTGGACGTGGGCAACCCCCAGTGCGCCGTGCCGGTGGACTCTTTCGACTTCGATTGGCGCTCGATGGGCGCCGAGATCGAACGGCATCCGCATTTTCCCAATCGCACCAACGTTTCATTCATTCGCCCCGTGGACGCTCACACCATCGATGTGCGGTTTTACGAGCGCGGCGCGGGAGAGACAAAAAGCTCCGGCACTGGATCGACGGGCGCGGCAGCCGCGGCCGTGGCGCGCGGCATGGCGCAATCCCCGGTGCGCGTCCTCACGCCAGCCGGACCGCTCGATCTGCGTTTCGATAACGAAGCGTTTCTCACCGGACCCGCCGAGATCATTGGTGAAGGCCAATACTTCCTGTAAGATCGGCGGGTGCAACCATAAACGTTTCGGCTGATGCGGGCGTCTAACTGCTAGGGTCTATCATGCGCCTTCTATTTGTTCTGGTGATGTTCACGGTTTCGGCGTTTGCTCAAATTTCCCTGGTACGGCTTGTGAACACGAGTCACCCTGCCAGCAGAGATTTTCAGATTGGCGACCAGTTCCAGATCCTTATTACGGGTGCACCCAAGCAGCCCATTAGCGTCAGAACGTCCATGGACGGGAGCGCCGATTGGGGTCCGGTCATTGCCTCCACCGATGACACCGGCCGGTGGTCCAAAACTGGACGCTTCGAGAAGAACGACTTCGGTGGCTGGAGTGAAGTATGGACGGTCGGCGGTAAACTCGCCAGCCCTCGTATCAGTTTTACCGTCCAGGCGCCCTGCCTCCCGGGAGGACGTGGTTTCCAAGGTGCTACCGGCATGGTCTCGTTTGTGATGTGTCAAACCGCCGAAGGCGAACAGACATTCGTGACTCCCTCTGACTCTGATACTTTTCGGACGCCGGATGGAAGGCTTGTCCCGCGGCGAAAAACAGGAAACATGACGCAGGACGAGTACCACATGGACATCCTGCAGAACCTGATTACGAGTAAGGGCGAGGGTACCGCGCAGACCCGAGTCTCGCTGCGATCATCCAGTGGTGGACGTGGCGACGAAGTTGCCGGCTTAATCGCGCGGCTAATTGGCGTCAACGCGCTCAGCGAAAACGAAACACGCAATGTACTTGCGATCATTCACGCTACTTTCGAAGAACCCGAAACTATCGCCCTCTACGCGAGAGTACCGTCAAAGACCGTGCCGTTCCTGCAGCATCTTGCAGACTTGACCGATCAAGGCAGCCTGAAACAACAGATCGCAGATACCATAGCCTACGTTCAGACCGTCCAGTCGAGCATTCATTAGAAGACGGGTCGCGCATGCATCGCCCACTCAGATACTCATGGTTGGTTTGCGTGGTACTGCGCCTCGTGCCGCGTACTTGCACATCTCCACCACACAACACTCCCCGCAAGCCGGGCCATTCGTCTTGCAAGTCTCTTTGCCATGCTGCCGCAGCAGCAGGTGCGCCCGCGTCAACGACGCCGCATCGCCCGGCAATTGGCCCGCCAGCGCCTGTTGAATCGATTTATAGGCCACGCCGTAATTCTTCTGTTCGCGCCCGTACCCGATGCGCAACAGCACGCGGCAGCCGTTCGATTCGAGCGGCAGTCCTTGCGCCATCCCGCACATCATGAGAATCTTCTCCGAACCGGGTTCGCCTATGCTAGGGAACTGATGAAGCGCACGTTTGGCCTTGGCATAAGGCTCGCGGAGGATGCGGTCCAGATCGCCATCAAATTGCGTCCGCACGATCCGGGCGATTTCGAGCCATCGGAAGACGCGCGTTTCCGGACGCATGCCGCCCATTGTTGCCAGCTCGAGCAGCGTGTCGCGATCGGCGCGCCAGATGGCATCGGCCGTGAGCCCCACGCGCTGGCGCAACCCGTCGAACACCGCCGCTCGGCGCGAATCGGGCAGGAGGTAGCACGCGTTCTCCCAGAGGACCAGCTCGAACGGGCCCTTCGCTGGCGGCAGCGCTGGCTCGCCGTAATGCCGCTTCAAACCTGCAACCAGCTTTGTGAATTCGGTCACCAGCCTACTTTACTTCGGTTTCTTCTCCTTAGGAACCTTAAGCTTCGGAATATCGAGATGCCCGCTCAACTCCGCCAGTTGATCCAGATCGATCGTGCCAACAATGTTGATCACGGTCAATTCGCGCGCCTCGGCGACCATGATCGCGACCCCGGTGGTCTTTTCGCCCTCCAGGTGCAGATAGACATCGCTCACCGATGCGCCATCGTCCTCGGTCACGCCGATGATTCGCTGCCAGTCGGGCGCGTGAAGCTGTTTGCGGATGGGGTCGAGATCGGCCTGCGTCCACATGTTGTCGCGCTTGAATTCGAAGTGCCTGATGTAGATCCCTTCCAAACCGGCAATCAACTTCTTCACCGCGGCCTCGTCGGAATCGCTCGAATCGAGAAACTTCGCCGCGAACTTGAGCGTGGCGCCGCTAAGAGAGACATCCACCGAGTCCGACGCCTTCGACGCAATCGAATCCAGATTGAGTTTGAATTGCTGAGGCGCTGCGAGAGCAGCCGCCGCAACTATAAGTAAGAATAAGTTCGTTTTCATCTCGCGACCTGCGCTTGAATATGATTCAACTTAGCCGAAGTAATGCGGAACGCCAGCAGCACTTCACGCTTTGCCCGCTCACCCTGCTGCCACCGATAGCCATAGCCCGCCCCGGCGAGAACCAATACCGCCGCCGCGGCCGCCATCCATCGCGGCATTGCGCGTCGCGCGCGCGTCCGTTCGATCACGCGATCCGCGAAGCCCTCCGGCGGATTTTCGCGCTCAAATGCCCGGCGTAACTGATCTTCCAAATCGTCCATTATCGTTCTCCCACACCGCGGCGAGCTAGTTTCTCGCGAAGCAGCGCCAATGAGCGCTGCAAATGGCTCTTCACTGTCGCGACCGGCATCTCTAAAACCTGCGCGATCTCGGAAGGATCCAGGTCCTCCTGATATCGCAGCACCATCACCATGCGCGGCGTCTCCGGCAGGCTTGCCACTAATCGCCGCAGCGTTTCATCCATCAGCGGATCCGTAGCCCGCCCGCTCGCCCTTTCGCTCGCCGCCGGTTCCGCAATCTTCTCGATGGCGACATGCGGCCTGCGCTGGCGGCGACGGCCTTCGTCGATCGCCCGTTGCGCCGCCACCTTGCGCAACCACGCCGTGGCGTGCGCCGGCGATTGAATGCTGCCCAGATTGCGGTGCAGGCTCAGGAACACTTCCTGCGCGACTTCTTCCGCCAGCCCGCTATCGCGGAGAAATCGCCAAGCGAGGCTGAACACCATCGACTGATGCTGCCGCACCAGTTCGGCGAAATCGAGAGCGGGTTGGGCAGTCACCAGAGCGATCACTGGACTTTATCGAATGCCACGTTGCTGTTCACGTCCGTGCGTTTGAATTCGCTGTTCTTTACGTTGATCGATACTGATCGCCTGTAAAGGAACAGGACGTTGAATTTGAACTCGCCGCCGAAGCCGGTTGGAAACCAAACGCCATCGGCGACGCGCTCGTAGTTCACGGAAAAGCCGAGGCCGCGGACGTCCGTTCCCAGCAAAACCCGTACTCCAAGCGGGATCTTCTCTGTGAGCGCGGTGGTAACCGAAATTGGCTCGAACTCCTCCGCGTCGATCAGCGCCTCGCCTTTCCAAACACCCGCATCCACCGTCTCGCGCGGGCGCTTCGGCTGGAATGCGATCCGATACGCTGGCCGTCCCCGGTATGTCTCAACGCCGGTCAGTCGGTATTCGTAATGGCTCTGCTCCTTCGCCGTAAGCGGGAAGAGATCGCGAGGAACACCGTCCTTCTCCCAGCCCACCGGAGAGCCCATCGCCTCCACCGTACTATCGTCGATATTTGCCGTGACATTCTTATTGGTGTCGTCGTCGCAGTGGCCCATAACGCTTTCGGACTTCACCAATTTCCGCGTCACGCCGGTGGAATTCGGCGCGACTGTGTATTCGCGCTTCTGCTGACAGGCCGTTTTACCATTGGTGAACCGTAGAGCGATCAGTTGTTCCTGCTTGTACACAAATTGCTTGCGCGCCTCCACCGATTTCGCCTGGTTCGCGGCGACCCGCGTCATAATCTCATCCACCGAAGGCGGCGTCTGTGCGAACGCCGCGGAGGCAGCCAAAACAATCCATACGATCCGCTTCATGTCTGTTATACGCAACCGCTCTACGGGGCGAATGCACTTTCTCGTAAAATATAGGTAGATAATGATTTTCGAACAGTTTTATCTCGGATGCCTGGCCCACGCCTCCTACCTGATCGGCTCGGACGGAGTTGCTGCTGTTGTGGACCCGCAGCGCGACGTCGGAATCTATCTAGACGCCGCGCGGGAGCGCGGGCTGCACATCGAGCACATCATCGAAACCCACCTCCATGCGGATTTCGTTTCGGGCCATCAGGAACTGGCTGCCCGCACCGGCGCAACCATCCATCTGGGCGAAGGTTCCGGCGCGACGTTTCCGCACCATCATGCGCAAGAAGGCGACGAGATCGCATTCGGCAAGGTGCGCCTGCGGTTTTTGCAGACGCCCGGCCACACCGTAGAAAGCGTCAGCGTGGTTGTGACCGATCTCGAGCAAGGCGAAACGCCCGCTGCCGTACTTACGGGCGACACCCTGTTTATCGGCGACGTGGGGCGGCCCGATCTTTCGGAATCGCATACGCCACAGCAACTCGCCCGGATGCTCTATGACAGCCTGCGCGAAAAGATCCTCAAGCTGCCCGACGAAACGCTGGTCTACCCCGCCCACGGCGCCGGTTCGATGTGCGGCCGCAATATCAGCGCCGACCGCAACTCCACCATCGGCCGGGAGCGCCGCACGAACTACGCCTTGCAGCCCATGGAGCGCGAGGCTTTTGCATCGATGATGACGCAGGACCTTCCGGCGCGTCCCGAATACTTCAAGCAAGACGTGGATTACAACCGCCGCGGCGCCGCACCGCTGGAGAACCTTCCGCCGCTGGCGGCGCTTTCGCCTCACGACGCAGAGGCGCGCCAATCGGCGGGCGCGACGGTTCTCGATACGCGTTCCGCAATGGAGTATGCCTCCGGACATATCCCCCGTTCGATTCAGATCGGCCTCGGCGGGCAGTTCGCGTCGTGGGCCGGCGCGCTGCTGGGACTCGATCGCGAACTGATCCTTGTGGCAGAAGATCGGAAGACAGCCGAAGAGGCGCGCGTGCGCCTGGCACGCGTGGGAATCGATCGTGTCGCGGGCGTGTTAGATGGCGGCATCGCGGGTTGGGCCGCGGCGGGACTGCCTCTGGCGATGATGCGCCAGATTACCGTGCAGGATTTACACGAGGCCTATGGCGAATTCCAGATCGTGGATGTGCGCCGCCCGGCGGAATGGAAGAGCGGCCATATCGTTGGCGCCGAACTGCACCCGCTGGACTCGCTAGGCGACGCAGCGGCGCGCCTCGACCGCTCGCGCCCTGCCGCCGTACACTGCAAGAGCGGATACCGTAGCGCGATCGCATGCAGCGTGATGGAAGCAGCAGGCATTCCGGATCCGGTCAACGTGATCGGCGGATTCGACGCCTGGACTGCCGCAGGATTCCCAGTAGAGTAAGCGGCAGTTTAGTGTGATCAAGGTTGCCCGGTAGACGTGAAACCGAACTGCCCCGTGTAACTCCTTCGTTTAGCGAGTGAAGCCTCACGTAACTTCCGACTAATCGGAAGGCCTCAGATTTTTGCGCCAACGGCGGCTATCTCCCATCAAAGTATCTTAGGAGGAGCTATGTTCCATAAACTCGGAATTCTTGGGCTCGTTCTAGCCGCATTCAGTATGCTGGCTCCGAGCAATGCCCAGGCACATGTGTATTATCATCATCCGGGAGTTTATCCCCGCGGATATTACTATCACGGCGGCGGCTGGGTTCCGTACCGAGGTTACGGTCATCCGTATCGCGGAGGCTACTACGACCGACGGGGGCATTGGCACCGCTTCTAACGCCCCGTTTAGTATCACTAGGGATGAGGAGGGTCACCAAATTAGGAGGATCTTCCGGCGTCTTGGCAGCTTCGGATTGGCCTTACGATTCGAGAGTGTACTCGAACTCGTAAGAGTGTTTTCCAGCCTCGATATGAATGGTCATTTGACCGGTAAGGCCAACGAGATCGCCCGTTCCGGAATCGGGCACAACCGTAATTGACAATTGAGGGGCGCCGCGAGTCATCGTGCCGGTGTGTTACAGCACAAAGGATCCGCTACGCCCGCGCAGCTTACCGGTCACTTTCTCAATTGCGACATATCCAGCCGAACCTTTCACTGCGCCCACCGCGCTCAACATTTCGCCTTTGCTGGTGGCTTCCAGATCGCCATGGAACTGTTTGTCGATCGTCATGCGCGCCGGCGCCCAGTTTTCGTCTTCGCTCGGCAACGGCTTCAGCTTAACGTCGAACGGACCGGCGGCGTGAAAGGTCATTGCTGCGTCTCGTTCCAGTTCTTATTCTTGAAGATCCCAGGGAACATGCCAAAGATCTGCGGCGACTTAGACTGCTGCTCTTTGTCCAAAGCCTGGAAGATCTTAGCAAACGCATTCATCTCGATGCCGGCCATCTGCGTCTCCACAACCGAATAGGTCTTGACCGCCGCGTCGACTTCTTCCTGCTTCCCGGCGGCTACCGCCTGTGCGATCGCGAGACGTCCCTTTTCCATCTGGTCGCGCACGGGCAGAGCCTCCTTCTGCGCATCGTCCATGATAGTCTTGACTTGCTTTTTTTCGTCTTTGTCGAGCTTTAGGATCTGCGTGAATTGATCCATCTTGCTCACGGTCGGAACCATCATGGGCGTGTTCGACTGGCCGCCGCCACCGCCCTTTTTTCCCTGCGCGAAGGTCAGCGCGGCCATCGCAAACGAGAGGAACAGAATTCGTTTCATCATGGCGCCTACCTTTGTCTCCCGCCGCGCCCGCCACGGCCATCGAACATGCCATCCATTTCGGCTGCGAAGATCGGACCGGCCTTGGCCTGTTGCTTGGGATCGAGCATGGCATAAAGCTTGCCATAGGCTTTAGCTTCGACGCCGCCGCGTTGCGCCATGAGGTCGGTGAACTGCGCCATCAACTTGTTGATGTCGTCGCCGCTTTTGCCCTGAATTATCGCCGTGGTGATGACGTTGCGTCCCTGGCCGATCTGCTCGGTGATGGGGCGCATTTCTTCCTGGGCTTCGCTCAAAATGGCGGTGAATTTTTCCTTCTCATCCTTATTGAGGTGAAGTTTATCGGCGACCATGTCGGCCTTGCTTTGGCGTTGTGCCCGCGGCATACCGCCGCCCATTCCGCTCTCGCCGCCCATATCCCCGCCACCGCCCTTACTGCCACCGCCTCCACCCATGCCTCCGCCCTGAGCGAATGCCAAACAGGCGGCGAACGCGGATGTGAAAAGTAAACGCACAAACATACCAACCTCCTCTGGTCGCGGAAGCGTCCGCGACAATTTCCCTTTTTGAACGGGTCTCTGTCGATTAAAGCACGAATGGCAGTGAAAAAACGAGGCAGAAAGAGGCAGAACGCGGGTGAGGATAAAGAAAGGGCAGGCTAGAGCCTGCCCCGGTGGCCTTTTACGCTACCTTAGAAGTCCTTTGATTTGCGCGATCCCAATCGTCATAATCGCGCTCCGCCTGCTCCTTCGTGTATCCGTAACGCTCCTGGAGCTTTCCGAGAAGCTGATCTTTCTTTCCGGCGACTTGTTCCCAGTCGTTATCGGTAAGTTTGCCCCACTTCTCGCGCATCTTGCCCTTGAGCTGCATCCAGTTTCCTTCTATTTGATCGGAATTCATAGGGAATGGCCTCCAGCCTCAGAAAGTGCACTCATCTCGCCACCGGGCGCTTCATAACTTTGGAGGTTTGCGTGCCCGGAGTACACACATGGCGCTTTGGATGTTACTGGTCTTTTTCATTGTTGGACGTGCCTTTGCCCAGGATTCCAGCGCGACAGGTACCGATCCCGCCGACCCCTCGACACGCGCCTCGCAGATCGAGTCGGCTCGCGAACAGAAGGCCGCGGCGCTCGCGCCCGACAAACCGGAAGGCGTGGAGCACGCACTGGACGTATTCGAGGAAAAGGAAATTCTCCAGCGTTTGACGGAGGGCATAGCTGGATTTCGAGTCCATCTAGGCGGGTTGATCACCGGATCGGGCTTCGCCGCCGGTCCTGAATACTACCGGCATCTTCTGGACGATCAAGTGACCTTTCGCGCATCGCTGCGCGCTTCCCTTCGCAAGTATTATCTGATGGACGCCGAACTAAGCGCCCCCCACTTGGTGGAGGATCACGCCTTCGTAAATCTTTACGCGGTTCATTACGACTATCCAGATATGGATTACTACGGCCCGGGCCCCAATTCGAAAAAGACCGGCCGTAGCGATTTCCTGCTGGAAAGCACGCAGTTCGAGTTTCGCGGAGGAGTTCAGCCCATCAACCATCTGCGCCTCGGCGCGCTTGGCAAGTACCTGACGGAAAATGTCTCACAAGGGCGCGACGACGCCTACGCCTCGGCGAACCAGATCTACACCGAGCAGAGCACCCCAGGGCTTGAATACCAAAGCAATTTTTTGCAAGGCGGCGGCTTCATTCAATACGATTGGCGCGATAGCGCGGGCGGGCCGCGCAGGGGCGGTAACTATCTGGCAGAATTCTCCGATTTCTCCGACGTCCGCCGCGACGCGTATTCCTTTGACGAACTGCACCTCGAAGCGCAGCAGTATATCCCATTTTTCAACCGGCGACGTGTCATCGCGCTACGCGGGCGCATTCTCGCCACCGATCCGCACGCGGGAAATCGCGTGCCATTCTACCTGCAGCCTACGCTCGGGGGTTCCGACGACCTGCGCGGATACCGCGCCTTCCGCTTCTACGACAATAATTCCGCCGTGCTTAACGGTGAATATCGTTGGGAGGTGTTCAGCGGCCTCGACATGGCGCTTTTCGTGGACGCCGGCCAGGTTTTCGACCGCTGGCAGCAGATCAATTTCCGGCGCCTCGATACCGATTACGGCTTCGGCTTCCGCTTTAACGTGCACAACGACGTGTTTCTACGCGTCGACACCGGCTTTAGCAGCGAGGGTTTCGCAATATGGTTCAAGTTCAACAACGTATTCTGAGGCTCGCCGTCGTGTTGCCGCTCTGCGCACTGGCGCAGAAGGCCGATATCGCGGAGCCCAAGTTTCTTCCCGATGACCCGCTCTTGCGCGAACCGCCGCCGCTTAACGTGGGCAAGGCGTTCAACCGCGAAATCAACGACTACTACGATTTTTTCCAAAACACCTTTTTCCCGCCGGATAAGGAGGAGATCAAGCATCATGCGGCGGGCCCGTCGCTCGCCGTCAACACGCTTGGCGAGGTTCCCGATAGCGCCTGGTTTACGAATCGGATCGGCTCCCGCCCCATGAGCATCGAGGAACTGGATCGCGGCCCTGGAGACGCTAACCCGCCCGCGATGGATAAGCCCTGGACGGTTATTTCCGGCAAGAACGAAGGCGTCACCCCTGGGCTGGTAATTCGCGATTCCAAAGGCCGCAAGTACTTCTTGAAATTCGACCCCAAGAGCGACCCCGAAATGGCGAGCGCGGCTGATGTCGTCGGGTCCAAATTCTTCTACGACCTCGGCTACAACGGACCCGAAAATTACATTGTGAGGTTCGGTCGAAATCAACTCGTGGTGAATGACAAATCGACCTACAAGACGCAGGATGGGAAGAAGCGCGCCATGACCGATCGCGACGTGGACGACGTGCTGGCAAAAACCCCACGAGAGAAGGAAGGACAATACCGCGGCATGGCAAGCCTGACTATCGCCGGCGATATCGTAGGCCCATTCCGCTACTACGGGACGCGCAAAGACGATCCCAACGACATCGTGGATCACGAGGACCGGCGCGATCTGCGCGGACTTTACGTCTTTGCCGCGTGGCTCAACCACACCGATTCGAAGTCGATCAATAGCCTTGATTCGGTAGTTGAGGAGGACGGAGATCGATTCATCAAACACTTCCTACTCGATTTCGGCGCGATTCTGGGCAGCGACAGCTTCGAGGCCAAGAATCCCCGCCGCGGCAATGTTTACGTTTTCGACTGGCCCACAGCCGCCAAGCAGTTTCTATCGATTGGCTTCTACGTGCCCGCCTGGATGCGCGCCGATTATCCCCCTCTTCCGGAGGTTGGCCGCTTCGAATATAAGACTTTCGACCCTCGGCATTGGCGCAGCAACTATCCCAACCCGGCGTTTGAACTGCACAACCCCGGCGACGCATTTTGGGCTGCGAAGAAGGTGATGGCGTTCAGCGACGACGCCATCCGCGCGATTGTGAACACGGCGCAGTATAGCGATCCGAAGGCTACAGAATGGCTTGCGAAGTGCTTAATCGAACGGCGCAACAAAATCGGGCGTGCGTTCTTCGAAGACGTGCTGCCGCTGGACGGCTTCGCGCTGAGCGGTGGAAAATTGACCTTTGACGACCTCGCGGCGCGGTATGGCTTCCGTGAGTCGCCAGTATACTCGGTGCAATGGTTCGAATACGACAATCGCACGGGCGCGCGCACGCCGATCTCCCAAGCCGCTACTTTCGACGTCCCACGCACACAGGCCCCATATCTCGCGGCGACGATTCAAGCGGCAGATCCCCGGAAAACCGTGACCGTTTACATACACGAGGATTGCGTCGTGGGAATCGACCGTACTTGGTAGGCTCGCTGCGCGCGTGTGCGCTGCTGCTTACCTCCGTTGGTCTTTTCGCCCAAGGCACATACGTCTACGTGGGCGACATCACCCCGGAATCGGCGCTGATCGCCTGGGGAAACACCAGCGGAACTCATGGCCGCAACACCATTGGGCGACAGTCAACCTCCATGGGACCTGCCGCAGTGCGCATCGATAACCGGACTCTTTTTACAACGCGCAATTGGATGGACGTCCGCGGGCTGAAACCCGACACGAATTACCCTTACGAGATATTCGTGAACGACCGGCGCATCGGCGGCGGCGAAGTCCGCACCTATCCGCAGCGCGCGTCACGCATGACGTTCTTTGTGATCGGCGATTTCGGCACCGGCGATACGAATCAAAAGCGAATCGCGCAGGCCATGTGGAACGAATACTCGAAGCGCGCCACCACGCCCGATCCAGTGCGATTTATCATCACCATGGGCGACAACATCTATGCTTATCTCAACGTCGCCTCCCTGATTGTGAATTCCGGAGACCAGGACCACGATTGGGATGCGAAGTTTTACGGTCCGTACCGGGAATTGCTGCAACACATTCCGTTTCACCCCAGCCTCGGCAACCATGACGGCAACGGGTCCGAGAGCCGTGGCGATCTAGGCGTTTATCTGGACAATTTTTTCTTCCCGGGAAACAGGCCGGCGCGCTATTACACGTTTTCCTTCGGCGGCCTGGCGGACTTCTTCGCGCTCGACAGCACCGACAACACCGCCACCGGACCTCCGGCGCCGCAGTACGGCCGCGGTTCGCCCCAATGGCCGTGGCTGCAACAAGCGCTCGGGGAATCCACGGCGCCATGGAAGATTCCCTACTTCCACCACCCGCCGTTCACCGCCGGGCCTGCGCATCCTTCAAGCTTTGCGGCCTTGCACCATTGGATGCAGCTCTTCGAACGCAGCGGCGTGAAGGTGGTCTTCACCGGCCACGAGCATAACTTGCAATTCAGCGAAGACAACGATGCCACCGGCCACATTCGCTACATTGTCAGCGGCGCCGGCGGGCAGCTTCGTGACGGCGATGTCACCAAGAAAATGGCGACCGCGCACATCGAAGGCTGGGCGGCGCACCGCCATTTTCTGGTAGTGGAGATCGAAGGGCGTACCATGCGGGTTACGCCGGTATCCTACGAGCCATTTGCGGTGCAAAACAGCGCGCACCAACCTATCGCGATGCCGTTTGTGATCGATCTTCCTTAGGGTGGTTCTAGCGGGCGATTTCCACGGTTTGCGGATCGAGTTCGTAGCCCTCGTCGTTTGCCGTTGCGACCGCCTGCTGGCGCACAGCATCGTCGCCCGCTTCCAGCGTATGGCCGGGCACGGGGCGTTTGATCACCTCCGCGCCGACATTGATATGAAGTTCCCATCGTTTCTTGGGTGAATCCCATTCCACCCGCGCGTTGTCCGCTTTCAAATGCATGGCTGCTCCTTCATCCGCCGATCGTTTTTGAAATCAATTCGCGAGCCTGCTCCTGCAACAACCGCAGATGCTCGGGGCCGGCGAAGCTCTCGGCGTAGATCTTGTAGACGTCTTCGGTGCCCGAAGGTCGCGCGGCGAACCATCCGCGGCGGGTAACTACTTTCAGACCGCCGATGGGCGCCCCATCGCCGGGCGCGCTGGTAAGCATCGCCTCAATTGGATCGCCGGCGAGTTCATGGGCCTTAACCTGATCGGGAGAGAGCTTGGCGAGCTTCGCCTTCTGTTCCGGCGTGGCCGGCGCGTCGATGCGCTCATAGACCGGCGCGCCGTATTGCGACGTCAGCTCGGCGTAGTGTTCGCCGGGGTCTTTGCCGGTGCGCGCCAAAATCTCCGCCGCAAGCAGACCCATGATGATGCCATCTTTATCGGTGCTCCAGACGCCGCCATCGCGGCGCAAAAACGATGCGCCCGCGCTCTCTTCGCCGCCGAAACCGATGGACCCCGTGAGCAGCCCGTCCACGAACCACTTGAAGCCGACGGGCGTCTCGAACAGCGGCCGGTTGAGCCCAGCCACGACGCGATCGATGATGCTGCTTGAAACCACCGTCTTGCCAACGCCCGCGGTTGCGCGCCACTGCGGCCGGTGCGAGAACAGGTACGAAATCGCGACCGCAAGATAGTGATTCGGATTGAGCAGCCCCGCGCTGCGCGTCACGATGCCGTGGCGATCGTGATCGGTATCGCAGGCCCAGGCGAGGTCGAAGCGGTCTTTCAGTTCGATGAGACCAGCCATGGCGTAGGGCGAAGAGCAATCCATGCGGATCCTGCCGTCCCAATCGACGCGCATGAAGCGGAAGGTGGGGTCGGCGTGATCATGCTCCACGGTCAGCTTGAGCCCATACTTTTCCGCGATTCGTCCCCAATAAGCAATGCCCGCGCCGCCGAGGGGGTCCGCACAGAGATTCAATCCGGCGCCGCGGACGGCGTCGAGATCGATCACAGAGCCTAGATCGTTGACATACTCAGAAATATAATCGTGACGGCTGGTTGTGGAAGCGTTGAGAGCGCGATTGAAAGAGACGCGGCGGACGTCTCGCAGCCCCCCAGCGAGGATCGCGTTGGCTCGGTCTTGAATCCAGTTGGTTGCGGTGGTGTCAGCGGGGCCGCCGTTCGGTGGATTGTACTTGAAGCCGCCGTCTTCCGGCGGATTGTGCGACGGCGTGATGACGATGCCATCGGCCGAGGGACCAGCGGCGCGGTTGTGCATCAATATGGCATGGGAGCACGTTGGCGTGGGCGTGTAGCCGAGATCGGAATCGATTCTGCATTCCACTTCGTTTGCCGCCAGCACCTCTAGCGCGCTGGCAAACGCGGGCTCGGAGAGCGCATGCGTATCCTTGGCGAGGAAGAGCGGGCCGGTGGTCTTCTCTCCGGCGCGATATTCGCAGATTGCTTGCGTGATGGCCAGAATATGGTCTTCATTGAAAGCGCTGTGAAATGCGGAGCCGCGATGGCCCGAAGTTCCGAAGCTCACCTTCTGCGCGGCTACCGACACGTCCGGATGCAGCGTGTAATATGCCGTGACTAACCGGGGTATATCGGCCAGCATTTCCGGTAGGGGGGGTTGTCCCGCTCTCTCGTTGATCGCCATCGGATTTAAGATTATCACTGGAAACTAGGCTTCAAGACCCGAGCCGCGCCTGCCGGCTTCTCTGACGTGCGAAAGGGTTCATTTTCGCGGCACGGCGCACTAATTCTCGGCTGGAGAGCGGTTGACCGCTTCGACCACCACCACGTCGAATGGCAGTTTCCTGGCGATCAGTTGCAAACCGAGTTGTTGCTGTAAAGCGGTAAAGACGCTGGCGGCGATGGGCGTTTGCGCGTCACCTTCACGCGATGCGCCGGGCATATCGTTGCCATACTCGAGCGTGAAATCGTATTTGCCGGTCAGGCCGGTCTTGTCGACAATCTGTTCCTCTCCCGGCGTGTGCAGAATTCCTGCCAGCACCGAAAATGGCTCCTGTATCGCCCGCAAGCGAGTCAGTAGGAAACCATTGACCATCGTGTTGCGCGAGACGAGGCCCGGCCGCCCCGGCGGCAAATCGGGGAATCCTTCGTCAGGCGGCCGGCGCGAATCCTCGGGCGCCGCGGCGGCTCCGGACTCCTTTATCTTCAGCCCGGACTTCGCCACCACCAGTTCGTACGCCGCGAACTCTCGCGACTCGACGTGCGCTTTGAGGTGGAAGCGCTCCTCCAGCAGATTGCGCAGCATCGCGCGGAACTGCTCGCGCGTAGCGTTCTCCGGCACGTTTGCCTCTACGTCGAAAATTTCGCGGTCGATCGGCGTTTTGCTCGAAACCTGGAAGTAATCCACGTGATACGCGGTCACGATGATGTCCTCTATCGTTGCAGCCTGATAGCGATAGCGGGTTGGATCTTTTTTTCCTGGTCCGCCGCCCTCTCCACGGACGCTCTTGGGGCCGGAAGGTTTGACAGACGCTACTTCGAATCTAGGCTGCGAAAGCGTAGGGGATTGGGCCGCCGCAATCGCAGGAGCTATGGCGAATAGGATTGCTGTCGATTTCAGCAAACACCGCTTCCTTGCGGTCGCGCCATCTCGGTGTGAGCTCTCAACGGGCATGGGCTCATGTCTTAACCGCGTGACTGACATAATCGCTCGCGCCCATCAAATGAATCGATACGTAGGGCTCGTCGCCGATAACCCAGCTATCGTGTCCAGGCGGAATGTGGAAGAGGTCACCGGTTTTCAGCTCGTAGACGGTTCCGTTGTCCATAGCGGCCGTCGCTCGCCCCGATATCACCATGCCGACATGTTCGACGTGGCAGGACTGGGCGCCGGTCTCGCAGCCAACATGCTCCGACCAGCGCCAGCCTGGCTCGTAAGTCGCGCGGCCGATTGTCATGCCGCCGATGTGGACGATTTCGAATTTACCCTTGGGAAAGGCTCGGATTTCATCCGGGTGTTCGAATTGTTTGAGAATTACTTCGGTCATGATTTCCTCTACCTTTATCGGTCAGAGCCTGCGCCTTCGGCGCATCGACAGGCCGGAGGCCTGTCGTACTAAGCCACGGTCAACACCAGGTTTGTGCCGCGCTTCACCAGGTGCGGCGTGCGGCTGGCTACATCGGCGATGAATCCCGGCGCGTCGGCGGGGGCGATGCGGATCTCGGAGTTCAGGCCGTAGCGGAGGCAGACGCCGTCGAGCGTTAGCGCCAGATTTTGTCCGCCGCCGCATGGGCCTACATAGGTGATCACATTGTATGGAATGTAGCGCCGCACCAAGCCGGCGCGGATGTGTACGCCGTCGGAGGCTACCTCGTAAGTCTGCGGCAGCACGCACAGCGTAAAGACGAGAAGCAGCGGGCCGCCGATCCAATAGTTACCCGTGAAGAGCAGCGCGGCCGTGGCCAGGGCGAATGATGCGATGAACCAGAGGTCGTTCCGTCCTTTGTAGCTCATATATGCCTCTCCGACTAACTCAGCCGGCCTTGCGCCTCGATTTCAGCTCCGCCAGCAAGCGACTGATTTCGTCTTCCTTTTCGAGTTTCGCGAACTGCTCTTCGACGTCGTCGGCCGCGAGCTCGGCCTGCGCGGCGGCGGTGGCTTCCGTATGGCGCACCTTTTCCTTCATGCGGTCGAACGCCGTGGCGTTGGCGCCGCCGTTCACATGCACGCCCGCGCGGCCGGCCTTTTCCGCGGCGCGCGTCCGGCGGTGTTCGGCGATCAGCGTGTGGCTCTTGGCGCGCGCTTCTTCGAGCTTCTGCTGCAGCTTGAGCAGAGCGGTCTTGAGGTTCTCCACCTGCGTCTTTTGATCTTCCACTTGCTGACGGAAGCTGGCGGTCATCGATTGATAGCTCATCGAGCGCTCTACCGCCGCGCGCGCCAGATTGTCGTCGTGCTTGTCGAGCGCCATTTCGGCGCGCCGCATCCATTGCTTCTCGTTCTCCTCGCATTCGTGCAGCTTCTTGTCGAGAACGTGCTGATCGGCGATCGAGATAGCAACTTGCGTCTTGACTTGCAGGAGCTGATTCTCCATGTCGAGAATCACTTGCTTGATCATGATTTCCGGCTCTTCGGCCCGATCGATCAGGTCGTTGAGATTAGCCCGGATGAGAGTGGAAACGCGTTCTAAGAGTGCCATAACTTCTTCCTTTCTTTACGCGCTCGCGCCCTTCGACTTATCGTCAGGCTTGGGCGTGCTGTCTCCGATGGTGCGAATCTTCGAGAACAGTTCGCTCATCGGCATGCCTGAGAGCGTCTCGAAGAGCGCGGGAATTTGAGCGGCCATTTGGGTGATGTCGCCCGTAATCTTGTTGCAGGCCCGCGGAGGCGCCGTTGCCGGTGGAGACCACCGTAATGCGGTCCACGTTGGCCAGCGGCGCCGCCAGCGCGCGGACGACTTCCGGCATGGTGGTGATCAGCTTGTCGACAGATCGCCGCCTGGTTGAATTGCTGGTAGGCCTCGGCCTTCACGTTCATGGCGCGGCTTCGGCGTCGCCCTTCTTGAAGATGATCTCGGCTTCGGCTTCGCCCTGAGCACGAATCGCGGAGGCGCGGCCTTCGGCCTCGACGACGGTACGGTTGCGCTCGGCTTCGGCCAGCGTCTCGATGCGGCGGCGCTCGAATTCGGCTTGCTTCAGCACGGTGGCCGTCAATTCGGCCTCGCGGCGCAGAATTTCGGCTTGCTGCACCTTCACTTCATGTTCCTTTTCCACCTGGTGGATGGTGATCTCTTCGGCGCGCACCTGCTGCTGCATGACGTTGGTTTGGATCTCGTACGCCTTATCCGCCGTGCGCCTGCTGGCGCTTGACGGTTTCGAGGTACTCGGCCTTCTTGATTTCGAGATCGCGCTGCGCCTCGGCCTGCTTGGCGGCCGACAGCGTTTCCGCGAGCACTCGCTCCTGGTCGGCCTTGGCTTTGGCGATGGCGGACTCGCGCGAGGCCTCGGCGCGTTTGATGGCCGTATCGCGATCGGCTTCCGCGGCGGCCACATCGGCATCGCGCTTGATGCGGGCGACGTCGGGCCGGCCCATGTTGGTGATGTATTCGTTCTTGTCGCGGACTTCCTTGATGGTGAACGAAATCACCTCGAGGCCCATCTTGTTGATATCGTCGGCGCAGGTGGAGCGCATCCGTTCGCCCACCATCTCGGGCTGCTTGACGATCTCTTCCACCGTCAACTGGCCGATTATGCCGCGCAGGTGGCCTTCCATCACCAGCCGGATTAAGCCTTCGCGCTCCTGCGGCGGCTTGGTGAGAAACTGCTCGGCCGCGGTGAGGATGGATTCCGGATCGGACTTCACTTTGATCTGCGCCACGGCTTCCACGGTGACGGCAACGCCCTGCCGCGTGTAGAGATCCTGCTGCGGGGCGACGTCAAACGACATCAGCTCGAGCGACAGGCCGCGGCAGCTTTCCACCATGGGGAAGATCACGGTGCCGCGCCCTTGGATGACGCGCGTGCCGCGGAAGCCGTAAACGATCAGCGCTTCGTGCGGGCCCGCCTTGCGGAATAGCCTGGCGAACATGGCCATCAGAAATAGAAGGGCCAGTAACATCAGCCCGACAATCACGAACACTTGGTTTTGCATATAGGTAACTCCGTCGACCTACTGATACCTCCGCTCCTTGCGGATACCCGCTCCCTTGCGGTCGCGGCTCTGAAAACGTCTAACTACCCCGCGCCTGCGGCGCGTCGACAGGCCGGAGGCCTATCGCACTATTTCTCGGATTCGCGCGCCTGGATCGGCGGCGAAGTCTTCCCACGGGCGGACGTACGCGATTCCCTTTTCGTATCGGGTCACTATTACCTCAGCTCCTTTGGGGATGGCCGATGCCATCCTCGCTGCGCGCGCCGGCGACAGCGGCGGGTTCCCTCTTGCGAATAGATCAACTCGCCCGTGCCGCCGGCGCGGATGGGAATGCTCAACTTACCCAACACGCCGATCATATCGTAATCGGCCGGGTCGAGCGGGGCCTCGCGCGAAATCAGCACCTTGCGCGAGAAACCAGAACACCACCGCCGCTGCGCCAATGCCGCTGACGATCGAGATACCCAGCGCGAGCACGAACCATACGCTGTAATAATGCTCCAGTAGATAGCCCGTGCCGCCGAACCACGCGAGAAACGCGGCGATGGTTCGCCAGATTGAACCACGGCGCCCCGCCATGACCGATGTGCGCGCCGTGAGGTAAGTGCAAATGTGGCAAGTGCACGTGTGCGCTTCCGCCTAACAGCGAAAGCACGCTCAATCCGAATCCGAAGAAGAAACACACCAGATAAAAATCAGACCAATTCATAAACGCCTCCCGTTTTTGCGTGGGCCCTCTTGCCTTGGCGTCTCCGGCTTCAACACTTCCATCAGCCGGTCGGCCAGTCCCGGGTTTTCGAGGATGTTGGCGAGCAGCACCAGACACGTGCGCGAATCGTTGTGCTTGGCGATCGCGAGCAGCGCATGGTGCAACGCCGGCTCCTTGCGGAACCGCTCCGCGCCGCTCACCAGCCAGAGATCGAGTTTGTCTTCGAGAGCGCCCAAGTCGGAAATCAATTCGTTCTGGAAGCCATCCGGATCGTCGACCAGATAGCCCGGATGCACTTTGAAAAACCGCGCCAGCAGCATGCGCGTTCCATTGGTGAGATGCGGCCGCGCGCCGCTTTCAATCTGCGAAAGATAGCTCTGGCTGATCGATTTACCGGATCTCTTTCTCGATCAGCCGGGCCAGCTCGAGCTGGGAGATCTCGCGGTCGAAACCGCGGAGCGTGCCTTCGACCTCACGCAGGTAACGAATTTTTTCACCGAGTTTCATATTGCTTGCGGCGCACCGTATCGCAATCTGTGATTATGTTATTGCAATTTGCAATTGGCGTCAAGAGGAAATTTTGTCATGTTTTCAAGGGGTTGCGTTGGGGGGAAGAATCGGTCGCGATGCGGTCCTGAATATTGCCACGCACACTTGGGGCGATTGAACGGGAGACGGGCCTGATATCGAGCGAGATTCTGGCATATCAGGCGGCGCGGCGGGATGCTGCGGGCGGAGTTGAGGCCGGTTGAGGCTCGGCGTCGGGCTCAGCGGAACGGGCGAGGGCCCCTCGGGACTAGCGATACGGTCATTCGAACGAACGAACCCACCGGTGGATGCGACGCTCGAACGAACGACGCACTGTGGCCGCGTGTTGGAGGTCAGGGGTTGGGGGTGGGACGTCGCTCGAATGAACGAACCCAGCGGGCTGTTCTTGAGCAGCGGTTTCGGTTTTGGATTCAGCTGGTTGCACGGGGAACGCAGCCGGTAGATCGCTCGAATGAACGAACCCAACGGGCTGTTCTTGAGCGGCAGTTTCGGGTTTCGGTTCAGCGGGTTGCGCGGGGAGCGCGGGCGCTTCCGGCTGTTGGATTTGCGTAGTTGGGAGCGCGCTCGGGTGAGGCACGGGTGTACCACAGGCCGGGAGGACTGCACCAGTTCGGGCGGCTTGTATCGACGCGAATTCGGCTTTATTGTGGATGAGAGCGCGATAGATCCTCTGCTCGTAGAGAGTCAGCGTTGAGAGTTCCTTCGAATGGGCGAGCCACGTTTCGGCGCCGGCGGCGACCCGCTGCTTGGAAGACATATATCCGCCAAAGAAAATCTGATTTTCAACCAGGCGGGCGCGGGTCAATCGCCACGCGTCGAGAATGATCGCCTCAGCGAGGAGCGACTCGGCGGCGCCTTCGGGCGCGAGCGCCACGATCAGGTCATTGTAATAGATGTCGAATTCCGGCCGGTCTTCCGGAACGATGAAATACTTCTTGCTACAAAGCGAGTGACGGATGGAATTCTGACTCGAACGGGCGCGGCCCGCCTCGGTGGTTGCACCCCGGGACTTCTGCGCGTTCGCGATTTGAGCTGCTTGTTTCTGTGGGGACATTTTTTTCGTCCACCTCCTACTTTCAGGATGACAGAGGGGGTGGTAATTTCCGAAGTTGCGGCGGAGCATAAGTCTTGTGCAATGAGTGAGGTAGCGATATTTTGAAGTTCTGTGACCCACTTGCAGAACTCGCCTCTCAGGGCCTTGACAAGTGACTTTCAGGATGCTCTTCGGCTTATGTTCGCCTATTTTTGTGTTCTGATAAGTCGAGTGAACCAGATAGTGGCCTGAGCTAACCCACTTAGACTATGTATCGGAGCACGGCTCCGCTCGCCTCGGCTCGAGTTATCTAACTGATTCGGTTTTGATTATTCTCGGATCGGCTGTTTAGCTGGGCGCCGCTAAGCGAAGCCATTGGTCGACCGTCAGCGCCAGTACTCCGAACATCAGGTGCGCCATCACCTTCACGGCTCCTCTCACCCGAATCTGTCTGGCTCCAAACTCATCCTTCAGCCGCGCGTTCACTCGCTCGCTCATCGTGCGTAGTTTGTATCGCTCGGCTTGCGCTGGGCTCAGTTGCGGCATCAGTTTGCCGGGGAAAACCTCTTGCAGCTCGATCGGTTTCTTGGTCGTCGCTCGTCGTGAATGCGGCGCGATAATCGGCACGTGGTTCAAATGCAGGCTGTAACCGTGGATCGCCTCCGCATCGTACGCCGAGTCCAGTAGGTCATGTAACAGATGCGACGGCTCGTGATTTCCATGAGGGGGATCGCCACCTGCGAGTCATGCACGCTAGCACTGGTCAATACCGCTCCCACCGGGATCTGTCCATCGGCCACGCTCAGGTGGAGCTTGACTCCGCGCCAGCCATCCTTAAAGCCCTGGCTGCCGATCTTGGCTCCGCAATCGCAGTTCTGCGGCAACTCGTGCAGCATCTTCTCTAAA
Organism: Bryobacterales bacterium; assembly: GCA_963763545.1. Taxonomy (GTDB): domain Bacteria; phylum Acidobacteriota; class Terriglobia; order Bryobacterales; family Bryobacteraceae; genus PALSA-243. Next base: position 60,532 of record CAVXPE010000033.1, on the reverse strand, counting down.
GTTTGATGCCGCTGCCGTTGAATCCGCGTTCCGCGTTCGGCGGCTTTGGCTCTGGCGTGCTTGCCTTTCCTGCTCTTCTTCCCCTTCTTTTTCGCCTTCGCCTGCTTCATCGCCTTGGCCGAGTCGGGATAGCGTTCGCGCAGCGGGATTGCGGTGGCATCGTGAGCGACGTGCCCCATCAACTGGTCTTTCAGCGTCAGTTCGATTACGGCTGCGTGTAACTGCTGCGGCAACTCGGTAGCGGCGAACTCGGCGAAGGCGCGTGAGAACTTCGCCTCATGCGGTAGTTTGCTCGCGCTGCTCCACCCACAAAGCCGCCTTAGGGGTTCATCGACCTTAAGGCGGGCGATCAGATCGCGCGTCGTGCCCAGGTTGAGAATGGCTTTGGCGATAAAAGCCGTGGCTAGGGCGGCCCGGTCTTTGGCTGGACGGCCGGTGAGGGCGCGCCGGGCGGAGAGGAGTCGCTCGAGAGGCGCCATCGACAGGATGGCCGCCAGCAATTCTAATTGCGATGGCAGGGGGCCCAGGTCCGGCTCCAGAGCGAACATGCTTTGCTGCAGGCAATGAGCGAATTGCAATAAAAAGTAGCGTGGGGTAAGCTGCATATGGGGTTGGGTTTGTAGTTACTCTTATGTTTTGGCGAACAACAGTTTAACTTACTCCAACCCTCTACCCCAACAAGTCAGACTTGAAATTGTTCCTATTTTCGTCGCGCCGTGCGGCGGGAGGCGCCACTCTATTTCTGCAGGCCCGGCGAGTTTTGCAAGAGCCTCCTGTGACCGGGTTTTGAGCTTTCGGGATCCATGATGCCAGTCGCCGGTGGCTTCCTCTTTCGATTCGTCTTGGTCGATGACCTCCGGTTGGAAGAGAGGTACGGTCATCTTCCGAGCACGCCAACGGATTTGAACAAATATGTCATGCTCGCAGGCATCTCCCATTGCCATGCGTAAGACTTCGACTATTTCCCCTTTCGGTGTGGGGAACGGCTTTCGCTGGATTTTGGCGCGCGTGCTCTTTCCACGATTTATCGCGGTGAAGGGGAATTCCGCAAAGACAGCCGTAACTCACTCGTTATGGTCAGGTCGAGTTAGTTTCCGCGGCGGACGCGCTTTATTCATTGCGAAGAGCTTCGGCCGGCGATACCGCGATGGCGTGACGCGCGGGCAACACGCAGGCGAGAAGTGCGCTGAGAGCGAGGAGCGCCGCGGCTGCGAACAGGCTGTCTATGGCAAAGGAGCTTTGCATCCAGTGGGCGAGGACGGCGCCGAGAAAGCTGTCAACGGCAAGACCGATGACAATGCCCGCCGCCGCGCTCACGAGCGCGATGCGCGCGGCGACCCACAGGACGTGCGCGCGCGGCGCGCCGAGCGCCACGCGGACGCCGAACTCCGTAGTGCGCTGCGCGACGCTGTAAGCGACGACGCTGAAGATGCCGACCAGCGCGAGCGCAAGCGCCATGGCAGAGAAGACGCCAAACAATACGGAGAAGAGCCGCTGGCGGCGGTATTGTTCGTCGCGCTCGAGGGCTTCGTTGAGGGTGAGGACGTCGTTGGAGATCTGCTGGTCGGAAGCGACGGATGCGATGGCGGCGCGGATGGAGTGCAGGCTGGCGAGCGGATCGCTTTGGGTGCGGACGAAAAACTGAAAGTAGTGCGCCATCGCGGTTGTGTACGGAACGTAGATAGCGGGGACGACGGGGCGATCGACTCCGTCGTTTCGCACATCGCCGACGACGCCGATGATCTGACGCCAGGCGGTGCTTTGAGCAGAGGTGGCCACGTAGCGACCGCGAATAAAAGCTGGAACGCGCAGTTGCCGCGTCAGGGCGTTGGACGAGGAGAGATAGCGCGTCGCGAAAGCGCGATTGACAACCGCGACGAAGTCTCCGCTGGTGTTTTCATCCGTATTCCAGACACGGCCTCGAAGCAGAGGAATGCGGAGCGCAGCGAAGTATCGCTGGTCGACCAGCATCACCCGGGCCTGCGGCTGCTCACCATCGCCGGTTCCGTCGATAATGAAGGAGCTCTTCGCGTCAGGATAAGGCGGCGTGGCATCGGCAGCGGCGACAGCAACCGTGGAGACACCGGGGACGGATGCGATCTTCTCCTGGATCTGCTCGATGTAATCGGTGCGCGCCTCGCGCGACTGAATGCGGCTCCACTCCCCTGGGTCTTGGACGTGGAGCCTGATGTCGAGCTTCATGACATTTGCCGGGTCGTATCCAAGTGGCATGTGCATAAGTTGGAGAAAGCCGCGGGTGGCGGCGCCCGCGGTGGCCATGAGAAGCAGCGTGAGCGCGACTTGCGCGGCGATGAGAACGCTCCAGCGATGCCTTGCGTGAGCCGCGGCGACGCCCCTGCCAGGGAGCATACGCGCGGAATCGTGACGCGAGAGACGCAATGCGGGAACCAGACCGAAGAGGATGCCGCAGAGCAGCGCGAGCGCGACAGAGAACGCGAGGATGGGAGCGTTGATGCGAATGACGGATTCGGCGGGAAAGGAATCTGGAGAAAGCAGCAAGGGAAGCTTTGCAAGCCAGTACGACGCAGCCACGCCAAGGACTGCGCCCGTGCAGGAGATGACGACGGCTTCGACGAGCAACTGGCGGACGATACGCCAGCGACTAGCGCCGATGGCGCCGCGGATGGCGAGTTCATGCTGGCGCGTGCGGCCGCGGGCCAGAAGAAGGATGGAGCAGTTGGCGCAGCCGATGATCAGCAGGAGCACAACGCCTGCGAGAAGTAGCGTCAGGGTGTGGCCGGTTTCCTCTTGGAAAAGCCAATTGATGGGCTCGAGCGCGAGACGCCAGCGATCGCGCTCCGAATTCTCTTTGGCAAAAACCTGGCGCACGATGGGCTCCAGCGCAGCGTTGGCGGCGGCAAGCGTGACGTGCGGCCGGAGTTTGAGCCACGGTAAGTATTCCAAGGAGGGAACGTTGGAAATATCCCGCATTAGACTGCCCGGCAGGTAAACATCGTCGACGCCCCTGGTGCTATTGAATGCGAAGCGTCGCGGCATGATCCCGACGATGGTGTAGGGGGCGTGATCGATTTCCAGCGTTTGACCGATGATATGGGGATCGCCGCCGAAGTGGCGCTGCCAGAAGCGGTAGTTGAGAACAACGACGGAGTGGCCGCCGTTCTCTGCATCGGATGGCTCGATGTTACGGCCGAGAAGCGGGCGTATGCCAAAGAAAGTCCCGGCATTCTCCGTGAGGTAGACGCCCGAGATGTCTTCGGGCAGTCCGCCGCCGGTGATCTCCATGTGCGAGTTGTTGAAGCCAAGCGCAGAATCGACTGGGGCCGCAAGGCGCAGCTCATCAATTTGTGCCTTGCTGAGGGTAAACCAGCTATACTCGTCCGGATGTTGCCTGTCGATGAGCACTAGGTTCACGATGCGGTCGGCGCCGGCGTAGGGGAACGGGTGCAGCAGGACGGCATAGATGAGGGAGAACATCGCCGTAGTGGCGCCGATGCCGAGCGCGAGGGAGAGCACAGCGACGGCGGCGAAGCCAGGGTTGCGGCACAAGGCGCGGAGGCCGTAGCGGATGTCCCCGCCTAGTTCGTCGAAGAGGCGGAGGCCGATGGCGTCGCGGTAGGTTTCGTTTTGGGCGAAGGGCTGGCCGAGGTCGATGCGGGCTTTGCGGCGGGCGTTTTTTTCGGGGAGGCCCTGGCGGATTAAATCTGCCTCGTAGGCTTCGAGGGTGGAGCGAAACTCTTCTTCGACGTCGCTGTGGGCGCGTAGCGCGATGGAGTGCCGGAGCTTGCGAATTGCGGCGGCGAGGCTCATATTTCGTCCGCCTTCTTGCCGAGAATGCCGGCGACGACAGCGGCCATGTCGGTCCATTTTACTGTCTCGGTCTTGAGCTGACGCGTGCCGGCAGCGGTGAGCGAGTAAAAGCGGGCGCGGCGATTGTTCTCCGATTCACCCCACACGCCTTTGATCCTACCCTGGCGCTCAAGACGGTAGATGGCGGTGTAAAAGGAACCCTGCAGGATTTCGAGGCGCTCTCCCGAGATCTGCTGGATACGCAGCAGGATGCCGTAACCATGCAGCGGACCGAGCGAGATCGCCTTGAGGATGAGCATCTCGAGCGTACCCTGCGGGAGTTCAACCGGTTTCGCCAAAGGCTCTCTCCTATCCAGGAAAGGAGAGTAGCACGCTCTTTCCTTTCCCGTCAAGGAGACTGCCGCGGGCGGCGCGGCGGACAACTATCCGCGGCGCTGACCCGCGGCCCAATCGGCCACCCAGGCTACTGAGCTTCACAAAATAGAGAGACAACCGCTTTTTCCCGCGGGACGCCGGGCGGAAGCCCGGCGGCAGGCCGGAAGGCCTGCCCCACAAAGACTGCTTCGTCTCCAAACCGGCTCTAGTTGCCGCTCTAACGCGTTCCGCTGACCGCAATGCCCCAGTACCAGGGCTGATGACTAGGGCAAGGTACGGCTCTTGACCGGCTGGCCCCGTTCCGTTCGGGGCTCTTGTTACTCTGGCCGCTGGCTCTCTGTCGCTTTGCGGATCGCTTCAACGTCTGCCAGGTCTTGGGGTCGCGCCGCCGCCAATTTCGCGGCTATTAGATCGTCTCGCGAAATGAAGGATGCCTTGAGCCCGGCCGCTGGGTCGACAACATCGTCAAGCCGCCGCTCCCACGCGGCGTCAAAATCAACGCCGGGTATCATCGTGAGAATGTCGACTCCAACCGGCTCGCGGCCCATGCGAAAGAAAGGTCCTTGCTCGGCGAAGTCGGCGGCAGTCAGACCTTGAAGCGGCGCTCCGAATTGAGACAACGCTGCGAAAACCGCCTTTGCATTCTCCACGTCCGCCTTCACCAAAATATCGAGGTCTTTGGTCGCCCGCGGCTGCGCGTAAATGGAGACGGCATAAGCTCCCACAACAAGATACTTAACCTGGTAGGCGTTCAAAACGGACAAGAGTTCTTTGAAGTCTGGGTACACTTGGAACCGCGCCCTTCATCGCGTAATGCTCTTGGGTGAGCTCGTAAACCGCATTGACACGCTCATATACTGGGCGGCTCTGCCAATAGCGGTACTCATCCGCCTTCATCTCGTCGAAGCTGGCGTACTTGCGGATCGTCTTGTCCATGTGTCCTTTTATTAGCGCCGGGCGGACCTCGTTACTTGGTCTCCGCTTCGGTCTTCTCTACCAATTTCTCCACATGCACGCAGTAGATCGCTGGCTTCCCTTCGCGGTCGCTCTGAAAATAAATGCGCTGGCTGTCCGGCGAAAAGCGCGGGGCCGCGGCGGACGCATCGCTCGCCCGGTGCTCACAAAGCGTCAATTCGCGCCGGGTCAGGCGCAGCAGGATCAGCACCACGGGCGACGACTTGTTCCCGCTCGCGCCGACAAAAACGGAGCTGTCGCGATTGAATCCGAACGACGCGAACTGACTGGTCTTAGCGACGAGCTTATCTGTGTTCGTGTCCGGCGAGTATTCGCGGATCGCGTTCAATTGCGCGCGATCCTCGGGAATGTTGAGGTAAAGGAGGGTCTTTCCGTCGGTGGACCACTGGGCGTTTCCGATCCGTCCGGGCGCAAGCTTCAATTTTCGATTCTGTTGGCCATCCATGTTGACCATCCAGATGGCGTCCGAAGCCTGCCGGTAGAATAGCTGCGCGCGCAACGGGCGCGCTTGCGGGTGGGACATGGCAAAAGGCGCCTCTACCACCGTTCGCGCCGCGCCTTGCAACAACGAAACCATGCGCAGGCGCGAAGAATCGCCCTTCTGTTCAGCCAAAACCGCGTGCGTGCCATCGGGACCGACCGACATGCCGGGACAGCGTTCCCAACCCTCGGGAATGGCGTAAAGCTCGCGGTCACGGAGGGTCGCGAGATTCGAGATGAAAAGCGAACGGCCCGCGAAGTAGCAGAAAGATCGATTGTCGGGCGTCAGGGTGAGAGACGATCCGTCGAGCGCCTCCACTTCGGTGAGTTGCCGCGTCTCGCCGGTCTTGAGGTCCAGGCGGAAGGCTTGCGGCGAGCCGGCGCGGTCGCAGCAGAAAAGCATCCAGCCGCCCGTGCGCGCGATGTCGCGGTGGTACTCCGCGGATAGGACGCTCGCGTACGAGGGGTCGGTGAGGCGGATGACGTCGAGTTCGGTAGTCGGATCGGAATAGCGGCGCAGGGTCGCCTGAAACGCCTCGCCCTTCTTGCTATCGGCCCATGCGAAGGGCGCGGCAACCAGCGTGGCGAGCCATGTCCGGCGGGTGAGGGTGAAGGAATTACGCCACTGGCGGCGCATGATTCGATAGTAGCAGGCGCGCCCCTTTTGCCGAGACGCGGTGGAGCTGGAACCTAATTCGTGACAATCAAGAGAAATCCGTCGGCGGCTCCGCCGGCAAAACCGCCCTGCGCGGCGTTGCTGGAGGTGGGCAGTTCGCCTCCGGTCTTACCGGCAGCGTAGGCCGTTCCATCGGGCCCCACGGTCAACGCCAGTCCGGTGTTGACGGTGGCGCCGCCGATATAAGTGGAATATTGCAGCGCGCTCGGTCCGGCGACGTGCGGCGTGAGCTTCACCAGAAAGATATCGATTCCCTGCCCCCACTGCGGCTGCGGCGCGTTCGACGTAATCGGGAAATCGGGCGAAAGCGTGTAACCAGTAACATAGATATTTCCCGAGGGATCGCTGGCCACGGCATAACCGACGTCGCCATCCGAGCCGCCCAGAAAAGTGGCGTACTTGAGAAATGCGAGGGGCGTCATCGCATTGACCGCGGCAACGAAAACGTCACCGTTGCCGCCATATGCGAACTGCGCCGCGTCGGAGGTCACCGGAAAGTCCCGCGACAGCGTATAGCCGGTTATCAGCAGATTGCCCTGCGGATCGAACGCCACGCCGCGCACCACGTCATTCTGCGAGCCGCCCAGGTAAGTGGAGTAGACCAACGATGGCGTACCGCTTTGGGTAACGTCGAAAAGCGCGATCGCAACGTCGTACCCGCCCGAATTGTTGGGATTGTACGCGGGGCCGGCCAGTGGGAACATATTACTGTCGGTTGAAATGGCGACGTAGACCTGACCGTTAGCCGCGATCGCCACGCCGTTTCCCTGGTCGTCGTTTTCGCCGCCAAGATAAGACGAATAAATGATCGTGGATGAGTAGAGGGTCAACTCAGTGAGGAAAGCGTCGGTGGGTCCGTAGAGCACGCCGGCGTACGCGCTATCCGTAACCGGAAAGTCGCTTGATGCGGTAGTGCCCACCACGTACATATTCCCACTGCTATCGAGCGCGATCGCATTTCCGGAATTGGCGCCCGTCTGTCCGCCGAGAAACGTGGAATAGATCAGCGACACCATGCCATACTGCGAGGGATCGATAGCCGCAACGAACGCCTCGGTGACGGTGGCGGGGCCGAGGGTCTGCACCGAATTGCCGGCGATGGGGAAATCGGTTGAGGTGGTGGTGCCGGTCATGTAGGCGACGCCGTTTTGATCGACTGCCAGCGCGAGTGGGATATCGACGCCGCTTCCCCCGAGGTAGCTGAAATAGACCAACTGACCGTTGCCTTGCTGCGAAGGATCGATAATGGCGAGGAAGATATCGGTCAACCCGGCGCTGTCGTTGTTATACGCTCCATTGATGGCGGTGATGTCCTGGGTCTGCGTGGAGCCGCACATGTAAAGCAGCCCTTTGGGACCTAGTTGGATCGAGGTGATCGCGTCGTCCTGCGATCCGCCCAGGTAGGTGGAATAAGAAAGAATGGGGTCGATCACCAGCTTCCGGCGGCGGTCGTAACCACTCACGCGCAAGGCAACGGTATCGCGCGAAATCAGCGCGTAGCGCCCGGCGATTTCGTGGCGGCCGGCCGCGTCTTCTTGATAGATGACGGGACGGTGCTGCATCATGACGCCATCGGGACCCTCATACGCGAGATCGCCTTCCGGGGTGACGCGCAGTTCACCGGAGCCCTGGAAACGCATGCGGATCTGAGCGGGATCGGCGCCGGGGGCGAGCACGAAATCGTATTCCAGACGGTTATTCGATCCGTAGTAAATCAGATCGATGCCGGGATACACCTGGCTGTACTGTAGCCGGGCGAAGTTAGGGACATCGGTATGCCAATTAGGGCGGGCGCCCACCATGTAATTGGTATGCGCACGCAGCACATTCAGACCCTCGATAGCCGATTCCCGATTAGCGCCGGGTAGCGAAATCTCCACTGTCTTCGAAGCACCGAAACGGAGCGATGCGCCTTCGCGCGTGAAGAGGAGATCGTATCCGCCGCCCCGCGCGGCGTAGCGCACCGCGGGATCGAACTGACCGCGATTCGCTTCGAAGCGTAAAGGCAGTTGAGAAAGGGCCGCCTTGCCGCGCGCCAAGTTAGCATCGGGAGCCGCTGCGGAGAGGCCGGCGGCGAGACCGAGCGTCGCTATTGGAAGAACCAGGGAATCGAACAAGCGAGGCATGAAAGTTCTATTTAAACACGCCTAGCATAATGAAAACACTGGGCCGCGACTTCACAGGCGGCGCTTCGGCGCCACAGCGCTACAGAGCCCTCCAGCGTCTCAGCTACGAGCTTATCCTGCCCGCGTGGGACCAATCTGCTAAACTCACAGTGGTTGGGAAGCTGGACAATGCGGGTCGCAATCTTGTTTTCGATCGCGCTGGCATGTTCGATACTTGCGATCAGCCAGACGCAGCCAAGCTTTCGCGCCGATTCCAACCTCGTAGCCATTCCCGTCTCGGTCACCGATCCTCAGAACCGCTTCGTACTCGGGCTTCGCAAGGAAGACTTCCGCGTGTTTGACGACGGCGTAGAGCAGCCAATGGCACATTTTTCGAGTGAGGACGTTCCGCTTTCTATCGGTCTGGCTTTCGATACCAGCGGCAGCATGGACTATAAGATGAGCTCGTCACGCGACGCCGCCACGCTCTTCCTGAAGGTGTTGAATCCGGAGGATGAGGCGTTCCTGGTAGAGTTCAACGACAAGACCGAGCTTTCGGTGGCATTCCCCGGCCGCCCGCAAGAGATTCGAAACGCGCTGCAAAAAGTTCAGCCCAGCGGTCTGACAGCGCTACTCGATGCGGTGAAATTCTCCCTCGGGGAGATGAAGAAGGCCAAAAATCCGCGGAAAGCGATTGTGATCGTTTCCGACGGCGGAGACAATCATTCCACTTACACCGCTGCGCAAATTGAGGCGCTGGTTCGCGAGGCGGACGTTGAAATCTACGCGATGGGAGTATTCGATCCGCTCGCGTCGATTTCCCTGACTCCCGAAGAAGTCTCCGGGCCGCGATTGCTATCGGAGATCGCCACGCAGACGGGCGGCCGGGCATTTGCGGCATCGCTACCGAGCGATTTATCGAGCGTTGCGGCGAGAATCGCCATCGAACTGCGCAATCAATATGTGCTCGGCTACTACCCCAAGAACCAAGCCAAAGACGGGAAATACCACACCGTTGAAGTCAAGGTGACCCAACCGGCCGGGGCGCCGCAACTTAAGATGCATTGGCGGCAGGGATACTACGCTCCAACCGAGAATTAGCGGTGCCCGCCGATGTGTGCAGGCCCGTGCGGAAGGGCCGTTACAGGGTGCGGCGTTGTCACCGGCCGCGGCAACGTCCCGTGCTGGAGCGGCGGAAGACCGAGGTGGGTCGGCACGTACGGCGAATAAGGGGATCTCAACCCGGTCGCTGGCAGCCGCAACAACAACGGCCGATAAGTGTAGCCCGGCAAATAGACCGAATAGAAACCGGTTGGATAGGGACTCGAGTACCCGTAAAGCCCGGAGGGATAAGAGTTGGCGCCGTATCCGCCCGACAAGCTCGCAGGGATAGTGTAGCCGAGCATTGGGAAATAAGTGAATGCGTCAGCCGGCAAGTTCGAGCCGGTCATCGAAGCCGGATCTTGAATATTCGCGGCAATGGAATTGTCCGTGGAAATCGATTCGGAGCGGCCCTCGGCCCAATCCGTAAGAGAGTCGCGCGATTCGCCGGTCGCGTTTTCCGGGACCAACACGGACGCGAACGGCAGATCCATATCCTGCTCTACGCGAATTGGCTCGCCCCCAGCCGCGGCGGAAACTGCCGCCTCACCCTGGAGAACTCGCAAGCGCGCCGGCTCGCAATCGAGGCGGTAGAGGCCCTTTTGAGGCTGGCGGATGCTCCACTCCTTGTAAATCAAAGTCACGGCTGTGCCAGGGGCCGGTTCCGCCGATTCCAGCATGGCGGACCCCGCCAGCAGTTCCACCCGCGTGTCCGAAAGAGCGCTCGCTACCATACGGATCGCACTCATTTCGCGCAGGCGCAGGAAGACTCCAGGCGTAAGCAATACCTCCGCCCGTCCCCGATCCGTGCGCAGTTCCGCGCCTTCAGGTATGGTGGCGAACTTGCCAAGACGCGCTTCCAGCGGCTGGCCAGCCACGGAAACGGTTCCTTCGAAATAATGGATGACACCCGAACGGGTGGAGATTACCGCCTGCCCCCAGGCCGGCAAAGCAAGAGCGGCGGTCGCCGCGAGCATGGAAAACGAATGCGCGAAGGCGCGAGACATAGATACCCCTTCGTCCCGAGTATCGGCCTATCCTCGTTCCGCGTCAAGGCCTCCTGGTAAACTAAGGAGTGATCACCGATTTAGTCCAGATTCGCACGCTCGGCGAGAAGAAGCGCCAAGAAAACCTGCGCTTCCGGACGTTTATGAAATCGCGCGACCATTCCGACCGCATCCTGCGCCGCATCGCGCAAAGCGTTGAAGACGAGATCGATTGTACGATTTGCGCCAATTGTTGCCGCGTGGCGACGGCAACCGTGAAAGAACGTGACGTCGAGCACCTTGCCAGATTCCTGCGCATTTCCGAGGCGCGCTTCCTGGCTGAGTACACCACCGAGAGCGAAGATGAAGGCCGGATTCTGCGCCGCACCGACGCCGAGGGCTGCGTGTTCCTTTCCGGCAACGAGTGCACGGTTTACGAAGCACGTCCCGATGCGTGCCAACGCTTCCCACACGTGGTCCGCGGCAATGGATCGATCGCCAGCCGCATGTGGCAGTTCGTGGATCGAGCGTGTTACTGCCCCATCGTCTATAACTCGCTCGAAGCGTTTAAAGAAGAGATGGGATATCGGAACCACGCCTAAGATCTCGCCGGTGTGGCGCCTAGCTTACTGATTCACTCTGAGCATCACAACACCATGGCTGGGAACAGTCGCGCTGAATTCCGCGCCTTCCACCTTCACGTCGGTATGCCCCCACAAATCACGAGCCTTGGCCTTGCCCTTCACGCCGAGGTCCGACCACTTCACCGACATCCGCGCCGCATCGTCCCCGCGATTGAACAGCGCGACTGCCTTCGCCTCGCGATCGAGGTCACGCACCCAAATCTCGTGCGTGCCCGATTGTGAGAGCCGATGCCCCTGCTTGCCGGCCTTATCCTGATCGATGGCGATCACTTCGCGATTCATCAGGATGCCTTTGATGCCCTGGGTCATGTCGCGGAGATCGTTGCCCGCCAGCAGCGGCGCCGCTAGAATCGACCACAGGCTCATGTGCGTGCGGTATTCGTCTTCGTTCATGCCGCCGTTGCCGATCTCGAGCATGTCGGGATCGTTCCAGTGGCCTGGGCGCGCATAAGGCGCGAGTTCGTCCTGCTTGAACCCGATGTTCGTCATCGAGTCCCAACGGTCGCTGATATCGCCGGTGGTGCGCCAGAGATTGCCGCCCACTTCCGGCCCCCACTTCCACACGTCTGCCCGGCCGTACTGGCACAGGCTGTAGACGATCGGCCGGTCCGCCGCGCGCAGCGCATCGCCCATTTTCTGGTAAACCGCCTGCATCTCTTCGTCGGTGTAGATATTGCGGGCGCCGCACCAATCGTACTTGAGGTAATCGATTCCCCAAGCGGCGTAGGTTTTGGCATCCTGCATCTCGTGGCCGAAGCTTCCTTCGTATCCGGCGCAGGTGTTCGGACCTGGCGAGGAGTAGATTCCAAGCTTGAGGCCCTTGGAGTGGACGTAATCCGCGAGCGCCTTCATGTCGGGAAATTTCTTATTGGCCTGGATATTGCCGGCCGCGTCGCGAGCGCCTTGCCAGGTGTCGTCGATATTCACGTAGATATAGCCGGCATCCTTCATTCCAGTGGACGCGATGGCGTCCGCCATGCCGCGCACTGAGGCGTCGTCGACACGGCCGTGGAATTTGTTCCAACTGTTCCAACCCATGGGCGGCGTCTTGGCAAGACCGTTATCCGGCACCTTGTGCAGCGCAGGCAGCTCGATGCGTTTCGGGTAAGCGCCTTCGCCGGCGGGCGCGCGATGCGCCACCATGTCGCTACCAGCGGCGCCGTTCCTGCCGACGGCCGCCAAGTGCAGTTCGTCGCCCTGCAGCTTGGCTTGATAGGTGACGGTGCGTTCGCTGTGTCCATCCATCATGCTGCCGACAAGCGTGAAGGCATCGGCGGCGCCTTTGCTTTCCTTGATGGAATAGAGGAACTGCGTGACCCGGATGTGGCCCGTGATGCGGTCGCCCTCCTGCTTCAAATCGAAATAGGTGCGGCGCTCGGTGCCATCGTGCATGTCCTGGGCGACCACCCAATTACCTGTCAGGTCCGCCGCGTACGCGGAGGCGGCTAGAAGAAGAAGCGGAACGATCCTCATGGTGAACTCTCGCAAGCATCATACCTCAGCTTTATCGATAACGGAAGCGATGTTCGCGGGAACATCGGCGCGCCGAACTGGGCGATGCTACACTTGGATTTCCCCGTTGGGCCCGTAGCTCCGTTGGTTAGAGCGCTACCATGACACATTACTGCTCCGTTTCTACGTATAATCTATTTTTTTCAACAACTTAAGAGGGCGAATAAAAAGAGTAACAAACATCCGGTATCGGGTCCGGTTTTGAGAGCGAAATACATCTTTTTATCTACTTGCCGCTGAAGTGGTACACTGGCGTTTTCCGGGCTTGTAGCTCAGTTGGTTAGAGCGCCTGCTTGACACGCAGGAGGTCACAGATTCGAGTTCTGTCAAGCCCACCATTCCCCCCGAAAAATCCCGGCGCTTTAAAATTTCCACCCGTGTCGGTCGGATCGGAGGCCAAAGGAAGTTGTGACGCTGTTCCGATGGCGAACACAAAGCGAATAAACTGATAAATTCTGAAACGTGGCACGGCGTCCCATGTCTGAGCGCATTTTGAGCCGAACGGAACTCCTGGACTACAGCCGGAAGTTGCTCCAACTCGATCTGGCTAGGGCTGCATCCGCCGAATCCCGATGGAAACTGTGGCGATGTCGCTTTGAAGGAACGTCGCAACAACGAAAATAAGCCGTGGTGATCGTCAACCGCTCATCTCGTCCGCAACTGCCGTATAGCACCCACCAGGCCACAACGAGTTGTTGAATCGCCACGGCTGACGGGAATCGCTTGTCATCGAGGCGGCAATCAGCGTATGCGCCCTGGTACATTTTCTCGACGCCATGCGGGAGCGGCAGCAGGATCTGTGGATTTGCCCCCGGAAACGTTCGCAGACTGCAGAAGCTCATCGAACGCGCGGTAATTCTTCCGGACCGTTCGCTACGCGTCCCGATGAGAAAGTGGAGGCTCGCGCCACAGGTATGAAGCATAAACAACAGGGGAGGAACCAGACCTTGGCCGAGGCCGAGCGCGCTCACATTCCGGCGGTGCTCAAGGAAACCGATTGGGTTATCGCCGTCGCGAACAGAGCAGCCGCGCGACTCTGCACGCTGGGCACACCGCTGGGAGGCTGCATGTTGAGTGGCAAGTTGAATATATGGAGCTGCCCTGGAGCTGGTACGGAAATCGAATTGAGTATTTAAGCTGCGATTGCCTATCAAAGCCGGTGGCCGCTATCTTTCGGGTGCTTCCGAACCGCTGCGGATCGAGACATCGCGAAAGGCTATATCCCTCGAAAGAGGCATGCAAAAACATGCCTTTCGGGGGAATCCACTTCGGGTTAGACTCAATACCATCGATTGGGAGCTCTATTCAAACGTCTAATGGCTGCCCGGTAATCGGCTCTGCTGAAAGGGACGGCGGGCCGCGCAATATGATCTTGTCGGGTTTGCGGAATGCATGTTCGAAGCCAACTGAAACTCGCGTTCGCCTTGGCTCTCCTCGCGGCTACCAGCCGCCCAGGCCTCGCCCTTGATCCACTGTCGCCGGCGAGCAGCTATCGCCGCACTACATTTACCAGGGAAGATGGACTGGGGGCGAATGTCATCAATGACATCCTGCAGACCAGGGACGGGTTCCTCTGGATTGCCACCTACGCCGGTCTGACGCGCTTCGACGGCCAGCATTTCACTTCGGTTCCTTTCAGCAAATTGATCCTTAATGTCCACTCCATGGCGGAGGGACCGGATGGCGATCTCTGGCTCGGCACGGAGGCCGGAGTATTCCGCATCTCACCGCGGCTTCTCGATCAGCCAGGCGATCCACGAATGACTGTTTATCACGTTGGCCCAGCCGGGGACGACGGAGTTTCGAAGGTTCTCGTGGGCCGCGACGGCATGTTATGGGCAGGCGCCAGGCGGGGGCTCTACCGTTGGAACGGCGGCTCGGGTTTCTCGCCGGTGGTCAGCGGATTGGAAATCAACCATTTCGAAGAAGCGCCGGACGGCCACATCCTCATTCCCAATTCGAAGGGCTATGTGGAATGGGATGGCGCGCGCACAGTCGATCATCCGGGGGTGGCGCAGCAATTGGGGATTAAGCCCGATGAGGTGTTTCGAGTGTTTCCCGATCGGCAGGGCGCCCTCTGGTTCTCTACCGCGCAAGGCTTGTTTCGCGAGCTCGGCGGGTCTGTGACCGATATCGGCGGCAGAGGCAAGAAGGCCTATCAAACCTACCGGGACGACAACGGGAACTACTGGATCTCCGCGGATGGCGGCGTGTTTCGCGTTCGCGGCAACGCGCTTGAGGCTGTGGCGACAGATGTGACGTGCCGGGCGCTGTTTGCCGATCGCGATGGCGGCTTGTGGATCGGCACGAATGGCGACGGGTTGATTCACATCCAGGATCGCGCCATACAGATGTACACCACCGATGACGGGCTGCGCAGCAACGTAGCGATGGCGGCTTTGACCACTCGTTCGGGCAAACTCTGGGTCGCCACCAATTGCGGGGGCATCGCCTGGTTCGACGGAGAGCGCTTTCACCCGCTTTCGGACAAGGACCATCGCGCCGACTGCGCATACTCGCTGGCGGAAGAGGACAACGGCGATCTGCTGGTCGGAACGTTTGGCGCCGGCGTCTTTCGGCTGCACGATGGAGTGTTGGCGCCGTTCTTGAACACTCCCGCTTTGCCGGGCAATACGGTACCCGGAATTCTCAACACCCACGATGGAACTTTGTGGATCGCGACGACGCGGGGACTGGCTCGACTGCGCGACGGTCAATTACGGATTTACACGGCTGCCGATGGCTTGTCCGGCATCAACGTCTGGACACTCATGAAAGATCGGGGCGGAACCCTTTGGGCCTCGAACGCCACGGGTGTCGATCGGCTTGTGGGAGATCGCTTTTCATCGGCGATCAGGCGTCCCGGAGCGTGGATCATCGGCGAATATCGCGAGAATCTCTACATCGGATTCAGCGATGGGGTGAGCCGCTTCGTGGGAGGCAAGGCGCCGGTGCCTTTGCCGCCTTTCGGCTTCCCAGGCGCCATGATCGTCGCTTCCAATGAGCTGTGGCTGGCGGGACGCATCGGCATCATTCGCACCAGGCGATGGGAACCGGATCGCGGGATGCCGGCTGACTACGCCCTCTTCACTCGCGCGGATGGCATGCGGTCGTCCGAGTGCATTGCCGCCGGCACGGGGCCCCACATGACCATCACTCGCGATGGGCGATTGTGGGTGACTACCGGGCAAGGCCTGGCCGTGATCGACCTTCCGCATTTGCCTCGCGATGCGGGTAAGCCGGTGGTTTACATACGGGACACGGTGGTAGGACGGAAGTCGCAGCGTCCCGGCGACCGTCTGGTGCTGCCCCCCGGAACAAGCCATCTGGAATTGGCTTTCGACCCCGTAGAACTCTCCGCCCCGCACAGAATCCGAATGCAGTACAAGCTCGACGGCGTGGACGATGGCTGGCTGGACGCACCCCCCAGCCACGTGGCGATGTACTCAGGGATGCGGCCCGGCTCGCACACATTTCATGTACGGGCCACCAATCGGGATGGAGTTTGGGATCTTGCGGGAATGACGTACCAGGTTACGCAAGAGCCCTTTATTTACCAAACCGCTGGGTTCCAGGCGTTGGGTGTGGCAGCATTCCTGGGGATGCTCTGTGGGCTGTATTGGTACCGCATGCGACAGCTCGCCCACGAATTCAATGTTCGCCTGGAGGAGCGCGTCACCGAGCGGACCCGCATTGCCCGTGACCTGCATGACACGCTACTGCAGAGCTTCCAGGGCTCGCTGTTCGAGGTTCAAGCTGCCCGGAACCTCTTTCCAAGACGCCCCGATGACGCGCATGCAGACTCTGGACGAGGCGATCCGCAGCGCCGAGGCGGCCATTGCGGAGGGCCGGGATGCCATTCTAGACCTGCGCTCAGGCTCAGCGGCGGCCGAGCGACCTGGCTCATCTGCTCGCGGCTGCCGGGCAGGAACTTTCGGGAGTTGCGCGTTTCGAACGGCGGCAGCCCCGCTTTCCGCATGACCGTCGAAGGACCGCCGCGAGACATAAAGACGGTTCTTCAGGACGAGGTCTATCGGATTGGCCGGGAGATTCTGCGAAACGCTTTCCACCATGCGCGCGCTAAAAAGATTGAAGTTGAGATTCGGTACGACGCGCAGGAACTCCGCATCCGGTTCCGCGATGACGGAATCGGAATTGACCCAAATGTACTCAACGAAGGCGCGCGGGCTGGACATTGGGGCTTGCCTGGAGTCCGCGAACGCGCAAAGCTGGCGGGCGCTCAACTGGATTTTTGGAGCGAGGCGGGGGCGGGCACGGAGGTTCAGGTGACCGTACCGGCATCGGTCGCATACGCAAAGTCCCCGAAGCCCGTGTATTCGGACTCTTCCGCAAAAAGTGCGAGGTCTCATGGCGAGTGATGTACGGGAAATTCGAATCCTGACGGTTGATGACCATGCTCTGCTGCGCAAGGGAATCGGCGCACTGATCACCGCCGAACCCGACATGAAGTTGGTAGCCGAGGCGTCCAACGGACGGGAAGCGATTGCGGAGTTCAAAAAGCACCGGCCGGACATCACGCTTATGGACCTGCAAATGCCAGAAATGAGCGGCATCGAGTGCATAATTGCAATTCGCAGCGACTTTCCTAATGCGCGAATCATTGTCCTCACAACCTACCCGGGTGATGTGCAAGTGCTTCGAGCGCTGAAGGCCGGCGCACGCGGCTACCTGCTAAAGGGTCAGGTAAATAGAGATCCTGCCGGAGGTCATCCGCGCCGTTCACTCGGGACAAAAGCGAATTCCGCCTGAGATAGCGATCGAACTAGCTGAACATACTGCGGAGGACGACCTGTCTTCACGCGAGATCGAAGTGCTGCGATTAATCGCGGCCGGCAATGCGAACAAAGAGATCGCAAGCAAACTTCGCATTGCCGAGGAGACCGTGAAAAGCCACGTCACAAATATCCTCGCAAAGCTTCACGCTAACGACCGGACTCACGCCGTCACCACCGCGCTAAAACGCGGAATCATCGAGCTTTGATCCCCCAAATTGGGGATCGCGCCGTCCCAGTTTCAGACCTGTCGATTCTTTCGTAAATCCTCTATTCTCTCAATGGGATATTGTGCAGCGATTATTTTCGACATTTGCCGACGGATGGCCGGGCGCGGGTCTTCTTCTTCTGCGTTTGCTCACGGGCTCGGCACTGATCGATTTCGGGAATCAGCAACATCCGTGAAGGGGCCGCCGCCATTGACCGTCGCCCTGCAAATAATCGGCATCGCGGCCGCGATACTTCTGTTGATGGGCGTGTTCACTCCGCTGGCTGGGGCGCTAGCGGCTGCTGCTAAAGTGTGGATCGCAATCTCGCGATTTTCCTCGCATTCAGGCGATCCATGGATTGCTCTCGCGCAAGCGATCTTGGCGGCAGCGTTGGCGATGATCGGGCCGGGCGCCTGGTCAATCGATGCACGGCAATTCGGCAGGAAGCACATCGACCTTTCCTAAGGCTAAACCGTTCCTCTCCCCCAAAAAACTTTACGCTCTAATGCCGCTCTTGAGGTAATCAGCCGCTCCGACTAAAGAGCTAGCCGGAATTAGAGCTAACCGAAATTCCAACGTGCGGGGGGTTCGCATCAGCGGCAATCAGGTCCAACACTGGCTAGCGGGGAAGAGGCTGATGAGAAGTCGACGTACTGCGTTTGGTTGCGGCGGGCAATGCGAACAAAGGAATCGCCGCCCAGCTATCGCTCACCGAGGAAACCGTAAAGAGCCACATCCGGAGCATTCTTTCGAAACTGCAAGCTAACGACCGCACGCACGCCGTCGCGATAGCCGTCAATCGCGGAATCATTGGTCTGTAGTTCGCAAGACATACCTCGAACAAGGAAGGTGGAAGAGGCCATTCGAGGCTGTCGGACGCCAGTGCGAACTCCAGACGATAGACTTGGAGTGCAGATCCAGGGCAGCTCCAAATATTCAACTTGCCACCGATCTGCTTGGCGCCAACCTGGCTCTTGACAGGCAATCGCGGCTGAAACGCTCAATTCTTTCGGTACCAGCTGGCCGCTCTTTTTCCGGGTGCTTTCCGAACAAAAGCGGACTGGGACATTGAAACATCGCCAACAGCTCCATCCCTCGAAAGAGGCATGCAAAAGATGTTTTTCGGGCGAATCCACTTCGGGTTGGACCCAATACCATCGAGTGGAACGTCTAATGGCTTGCCCGGTAATCAGCTCGCCAATTGGAGAGACGCCGGACGCACGATATGATCTTGTTGGGTTCGCGGAATGCATGTTCGACGCCAACTGAAACTCGCTTTCGCTTTGGCGCTCGTCGCGGCTGCCGCCCGTCCCTGCCTCGCCATCGATCCGCAGGCTCCGGCGAGCCGCTTTCGCCGCACCACGTTTACGACGGAAGATGGGCTCGGGGCGAATGTCATTAATGACATCCTGCAGACAAGAGATGGGTTCCTATGGATTGCCACCTCCGAAGGTCTGACGCGTTTCGACGGTCAGCATTTCACTCCGGTGTCTCTGCCCAAGTCGCCCATCACTGTCCGCTCCATTGCGGAGGGCCCGGATGGCGATCTTTGGCTCGGCACACAGGTTGGGGTGTTCCGCGTCTCGCCGCGGTTTCTCGATCAGCGGGACGATCAACGCGTGGCTGTTTATCACCTTGGCTCGGGATGGGACGACGCGGTTCCGAGGGTTCTCTTCGGCCGCGATGGTATCTTGTGGGCATTCACGAGGCGGGGGCTCTACCGATGGAACGGCGGCCCTGATTTCTCGCCGGTTGTCGGCGGATTTAGCGCCAATCGCATCGAAGAAGCGCCGAACGGCCATATCCTCATTACCCATTCGAAGGGATGGTCGGAGTGGGATGGCGTACGCACCGTCGACCATCCGGAGTTTGCCCAGCAAATGGAGATCAGACCCGATCAGCTGTTTCAAGTGTTTCCCGATCGGCAGGGCGACCTGTGGTTCTCTACCGGGCGAGGCTTGTTTCGGCAGCTCGGTGGGTCTGTAACCAATATCGGCGGAAGAGGCAAACGAGCCTATCAAACAAACCAGGATGCCGACGGGAACTACTGGATTTCCATGGGCGACGGCGTGTTTCGGGTTCGCGGCAACGCGCTCGAAGCTGTGGCTACGGACGTCCAGTGCCGCATCCTATTTGTCGATCGCGATGGCGGTTTGTGGATCGGGACTAACGGCGATGGATTGCTTCACATCCAGGATGGCCCGGTGCATATGTTCACCACCGCCGACGGACTACGCAGCCATGTAGTGATGGCGGCTTTGACCGATCACTCGGGCAAGCTCTGGGTAGCCACCAATTGCGGTGGCATCGCCTGGTTTGACGGGGAGCGCTTTCACTCGCTGCCGGACAAAGACCATCGCGCCGACTGCGCGTATTCGCTGGCGGAAGACGACAACGGCGATCTGCTGGTTGGCACGTTTGGCGCCGGCGTCTTTCGTTTGCACGACGGAGTATTGGCGCCGTATTTGAACGTTCCCGCTTTGCCCGACAATACGGTCATCGGCATTCTCAACACCCACGATGGCTCTGTGTGGATCGCGACTACGCGAGGACTAGCGCGGCTGCGCGACGGCCGATCGCGGGTTTACACGACCGCCGATGGCTTGTCCGACATCTACATCGGTTACCTCTTTAAAGATCGCGGGGGAACTTTCTGGGCCGTGACCGCCAAGGGTGTCGACCAACTCGTGGGAGATCGCTTTTCCCAGGTAATCAGCGCCCCCCTGTCGCAGACACTCGGCGAAGATCACGGGAGTCTCTACATCCAATTCAAAGACGGAGTCAGCCGCTTGGCGGGAGGCAAGGCGACGGCGGTTTCACCGCCTCCCGGCCACCCAACTTCGATGATCGCTGCTCCCAATGAGGTGTGGATGGCGGAACATGATGGCATTATGCGCATCCAGCGATGGGAACCGGATTCCGGGATACCGGCTGTCTATGCCCTCTTCAGCCGTGCTGATGGCATGCGGTCGGGCGAGGTCACTGACAATGGCATGGGGCCTCACATGACTATCAGTGGCGATGGCCGATTGTGGGTGACCACCGAGCGGGGCCTGGCGATGATCGACCTTCCGCACTTGCCTCGCAATGCCGGTAAGTCTGTAATCTACGTGCGGGATACGGTGGTAGGTCGGAAATCGCAGCGGCCCGGCGACCGTCTGGTGCTGCCCCCCGGAAGCAGCCATCTGGAGTTGGCTTTCGACCCCGTAGAACTTACCGCCCCGCACAGAATCCGAATGCAGTATAAGCTCGACGGCGTGGACGATGGCTGGTTGGACGCGCCTCCCAGCCACGTGGCCACCTACTCAGGGATACCGCCCGGTGCACACACATTTCATGTTCGTGCAACCAATCGGGATGGGGTTTGGGACCTTGCGGGAATGACATACCAAGTCATGCAAGAGCCCTTTGTTTATCAAACCGCCTGGTTCCAGGCGATGGGTGTGGCGGCATTCCTGGGGATGCTCTGTGGGCTATATTGGTACCGCATGCGCCGCCTCGCCCACGAATTCAATGTCCGGCTGGAGGAGCGCGTCGCCGAGCGGACACGCATCGCCCGCGAACTGCACGATACGCTGCTGCAGTGCTTTCAGGGGTTGATGCTGCGGTTCCAGGTGGTGGACTACTTGCTGCCGGAAGGCGAGGCGAAGAACCAACTCGAACAGACTTTGCAACGCGCCGACCAGGCGATTGCTGAGGGGCGCACGGCTGTGTATGACCTTAGGTCTTCGGCCACCACTAATAACGATCTGGCCGAGGCAGTGAAGGCGCTGGGCGAAGAGTTGGCAACACCCGATTCCGGAGCCCTCCAGCTAGCGCTGGTTGGCGCGCCTCAGAGATCTGCACCCGATCATTCGCGACGAAATTTACCGGATCGTCCGCGAAGCGTTGTGCAATGCCTTCCGCCACGCCGAAGCTCATCGTATTGAAACCGAGATTACCTTTGGCGAACGGGCGCTGCGAGTGCGCATCCGCGACGACGGAAAGGGCATTCCACATGAGGTTTTGGAGAAAGGCCGCCACGGTCACTATGGTCTGTGCGGAATGCGGGAGCGCGCCGGCCACATCGGCGGAAAGCTGGAAATTTGGAGCCGGCTGGGAACAGGTACGGAGATTGAGTTAAGTGTCGCGGGGTCAATCGTGTACCGTACGCCTCCAAGCAAGCCCCTTTCTCGTCTTTTCCGGAGAAAGCAGGCTGAAGTGTGATTCGAGTTCTCTCCGTAGATGACCATCCGTTATTGCGCGAAGGCATCGCCGCATTAATCCGGAGTCAGACCGATCTGGAACTGGCTGCGGAAGCCTGTGATGGGTGGGAGGCGCTTGAACAATTTCGCGAACATCGTCCCGATATCACCTTGATGGACTTGCAAATGCCGGGGATGAGTGGCATTGACGCTATTAGCGCAATTCGCGCTGAGTTCCCGGAGGCACGGATCATCCTTTTGACCACTCACGCCGGCGATGTTCAGATTTCCCGTGCTCTCAAAACAGGCGCACGGGGATACTTACTGAAGGGATCGCTTCGCAATGAACTGCTGGAGACGATTCGTGCGGTTCATGCCGGTCAAAAACGCGTGTCACCGGAGGTCGCCGCTGAAATTGGCGAGCACTCTGCCGACGACGCATTAACTCCGCGGGAAGTCGATGTACTGCGGTTGGCTGCCAGGGGCAACGCGAACAAAGGAATCGCTGCCCGGCTATCGCTGACCGAAGAAACCGTTAAGAGCCACATGCGGAGCATCCTCTCCAAACTGCAAGCGAACGACCGGACCCACGCGGTCGCGATAGGCCTCAAGCGCGGAATCATCGATCTGTAGTTAGGCAATGCATCCCTCGAACGGGGGATGTAAACGAAGCCGTTCGAGGGTATCGGACGCCAGTGCGGACTCCATACGATAGCCTTGGGTACGCTCTGCAACGTCTATTCTCAACCTTTCCTGACAGCTGGCCCGGAATTGGCCTGCTGCTACTCCGCGGTTGCCTCGGCGTCACTCTGATCTACTTCGGGATCGCCGGCCTCGCGGGGAAACCTCAGGATTCGGTCACCGTCGTACCGTATTTGATTTCGGATATCGGTGGCATCTTTCTGCTCGCCGGCCTGTGGACGCCGGTAATGGGAACCGTCGTAGCCCTCGACGAGGTCTGGATTGCGTTAGAGCTCTACTCACGGCAGCGAGAGGACGAGTGGATGAACGTCTTCCTGTCCGTCCTGGCGGTCAGCGTGGCGATGCTCGGCCCCGGCGCGTGGTCGATTGATGCTCGTCTATTCGGGAGGAAGCGCTTCGATATCGATCGGCCTAGAGGTGGAAGACCATACCTCTAAAGGGGTAAACGCGTCCTCGACCATTGAGGGGCATCATCGCGACCGATCTGGGTACGATTCTGAGCATAAGAAGCGGGAGAATCGGGGACAGGAAAAGCGATCTAGTAGAGGTCAGGTTCCGAAAAGCCGGCTAGAAAAATCGCTTTCCATCCAGGTCCCGTTAATTTGGTTCAGGCAAGGAGAATAACGATGGCTGCCTCAGAGTCGATTGGAATCAGCCCGAAGTTCCACGCCCTACTTAACAACATTGACATGGCCGCGTCCATGGACTCCGCAGTTCTGATTCAAAGGAATTGCTCGCCCCATATTGCGAATGGGTCACAAGAGAGAGGGCGGCAACGAGTGGGCCCACATCGGAGGAAGGGCCAGCGGGAAGAGAGGACATCGAAGATGCATGATACGAACCGTGACGGCCTGGACCGCCATCCGGACGATCCTGGGTCCAAATTGGCTGTAGGGAGCCCCCCGGCGATCTCTGTCCTCGTTGTATCTACCCGCAAGTGTCCGGCCGTAGTTAGGAGGGTTTTATGATGAGTGCGTCGCCGCTTGGTTTAGATTTGTCCAACCAGTTCACAGATGATGCTGCGCGCCAAGTGAGCACGGAAGACGGTAGGAAGCGATCGATCTTCGCGACGAGGTTCTGTCGACATCCATGTTCGAGGAGATCGTCGGCTCTTCGGAGGCGATTTGCCGTGTGACCGCGCAGGTAATGCGGGTTGCTCCTAGCGATGTCAGCGTTCTGATCACAGGTGAAAGTGGCACAGGAAAGGAATTGATCGCTCGGGCGATTCACAAGAGGTCGCGTAGATCCCAGTTTGCCTTCACAAGGATGAATTGCGCTGTCACTCCATCGTCGCTAATGGCGGCCGAGCTCTTCGGCTACGAGAAAGGCGCCTTCACCGGCGCCAATCAGCGGCACGCCGGACGCTTCGAAGTCGCAAACCGGGGGACGATTTTTTTCGACGAGATCGGCGATATGCCGAGCGAAACCCAAGTTGCCTTGTTGCGGGTGCTTCAGGAACACGAGTTCGAGCGCGTTGGAGGCACTCAAAGCATTCCAGTCGATGTGCGTGTAATTGCCGCTACTAACTGTGATCTGCCAGCGGCAGTTCGTTCCGGGAAGTTTCGTCTGGACCTGTTCTATCGATTAAACGTCTTCCCCATCCACGTTCCCCCTCTACGCGATCGGCCCGAGGACATCCTTCTATTGGCGAGATGGTTCATCCAACGCTATGCCGCCAACGCCGCCAAAGGGATCAGACGCATGGAAAAGCGGACGGCGCAACTTCTCCAGGAATACAACTGGCCGGGAAACATCCGAGAGCTACAGAATGTGATCGAACGCGCAGTCATCCTTTGCGACTCCGACACGTTTTCCGTGGACAGGCGTGGCTGCAACCCGAGTCAGACAGTGATGCCGGTCTGAGACCTTTCCTATCGAATCACCAGCGAGAGATGATTGAAGCCGCATTGGCCCACACTCATGGCCGGGTTGCGGGCCCACAAGGCGCCGCCGCAAAACTCGGAGTCCCGCGAACAACCCTGGAATCCAAAATTAAGAGCCTTCACATCAATAAGAATCGCTATCGGTCATTAGTGGCTTGGGGTTAATGGTTATGGGAGAGGACGTTGAAACCATTAGGATCGTCGACGACGATCCGGCGCTGCATGAGCGGCTCTCGTCCTTTCCAAGAGGAAATGGCAGTTTCAAGCCCGGGATCCCGGGGGGATGCCTGGACCAAGTAATCGCTGTCCTATCCGCCAACTGCAGCGTCTCGATGTTTGAGGAAATTGTCGGCGCCTCCAAGCTGTTGAAGACCGTTCTTGCTCGAATTGAGAAAGTCGCGCCGACCGATTCCACTGTATTGATCACTGGCGAGACGGGCACGGGCAAGGAACTGATGGCCCGCGCCACTCACAAACGATCGCGGAGGTCCGCAAATGCTTTCGTCAGCGTGAACTGTGCCGCCCTTGCCCCGTCGCTGATTTCCTCCGAGCTGTTCGGCCACGAGCGGGGAGCCTTCACGGGGGCCGAGCAGCGGCGTCTGGGCCGGTTCGAGATTGCCGACGGCGACACGATTTTCCTGGACGAAGCTGGCGAACTTCTGCCCGACACCCAGGCGGCGTTATTGAGAGTGCTACAGGAACGGGAATTCGAGCGCGTGGGGGGCGAACGCCCTATCCACGTGGACGTTCGCGTCATTGCCGCCACAAATCGAGATTTGGAAGACGCCGTGGCCAATGGAACGTTCCGCCAGGACCTGTTTTACCGGCTGCACGTATTTCCAATCGAGCCGCCAGTGCTGCTCAAATTCGCGTTCTCGGGGGACGAAGCGCAGTGGATCCGCAGACTCAAACAGTGAAAGCATATAAGTCGCGTGTCCGCGCGAAATGGCTGTCGTTTGCGCTGTTCATTTCACTCGTTCTGCTTTCCTTTTTCTTGAGCCAGCCGCTGTTTGCACAGGCACAACAAGCTGGCGTCACAACCCCTTCCGGCCAGAACGAAAAAATTCCTTCCGGCAGCTATCAACTGACATGCGTGGGATTCGACGCGCGTGGAAATGATTTGCGAGCAGTCTGCGAGGCGCGGAGTGGCGATTGGCTCGAGACCGAACTGCAAAATGCTAGAACTTGCGCACGGGACATCGCGAATGACAACGGGAAACTGACGTGCAATCAGAACAAGATTGCACCGCCTGCCCAGTTCCTTGATCTCTTCGGAGAAGGCGGCCCGGAATTCGGCCAAGGCTTAGGTGCAGGGGCGCCAACGCAGACGGGGAACTGGCAGCTCCAACACGATTCCTGGAGATTCAAAGACGGCGCACCGGACAACGTCAGAGCCTTGGCACAAACAAGCGACGGGTTCCTTTGGGTGGGCAGCTCTGCGGGATTGTATCGCTTTGATGGCAGCAAATTTGAGTTATTCCGTTCGCCCTTCAGAGAAGACCTTCTTTCGACGAACATCTCGTCGTTGTGTGCACTACCTTCCGGAGGACTTTGGATTGGTTACCTGTCTGGTGGCGCCGGCTTCCTAGACAAGGGGCGTGTGAAAAACTACGGCGGTGAGTTCGCCACTAACGGTGGATCGATCTGGTCAATGACTCAGGACAAGGATGGAATCGTCTGGGCGGCGGCTAGCGCTGGCCTCTGGAGGTTCGACCATTCCCATTGGGAGCGCGTTGGCGCGGGGTGGAATGTCCCTCTTAAGAGCGCTGTCGAGGTAGCCACTGATCAGGATGGCAATGTCTGGGTGGGTGGGGACGGAATCTGGCTGTACCTGCGCAGGGGGAGTCGGCGCTTCCAAATCGCAGAACAGAATCCCCCGTTCAGTATACGGGTCTCTAGCTATAACGGCAGAGTGTTCGACCGAGAGGGAAGCCTTTGGTTTAGCAGCCCGAAGGGTATTGACCGTTTTTTTTACAGCCCTGTAGTCAAGCAGGAAGTCCGAGGGGCAGTGTATGACTTCGCCGTAGCGGCGGATGATGCCGGTGCGGTCTGGGTGGGTGGATCCTACTCGCCTCTCTATCGTCTCGGTTTGGGAAAGGCGGAGGTCCTTCCCAAATACGACCGCTGGGGTGCGCAGTTTATGTACCGCGCGCCTGACAACACCCTCTGGCTCGGCGCAGGGGGCGGCGCGACTAATGGCCTTTGGCATGAAACCCTTTCGCATCAGCGACCCAGCAGAGGCTCCAAGCAGCAAGAGGTCCGTGAGGCGCTCTGGCGGTTCTCTGGGCGCGATTGGGATTTCGTTGAACTTCCCAGGGAAGCTGCCGGCCAGGAGATCTATCTTCAGACGATTACGCAGGATCGAGCTGGGGGAATTTGGGTCTCGTACGGACGTCACGGCTTGTATCGTTTGGCCGATGGCGCCTGGAGCCCTTACGGTGGCCGCAAGGATCTGCCCAAGATAGGTGTGGTGGTTGAATTTACCGACAGTCTGGGCCGAGTGTGGTTTGGATGCACAAAGAACACCCTGGCTGTGCTGGACGGCGACCGCGTTCAAGTATTTGGCCCACAGGATGGTCTGCGAGTGGGTAACATCACGGCCATCTATGGGCGCCGAGCTGAAATCTGGATCGGGGGCGAGTTCGGATTAGAAGAGTTCGACCGCGGCCGGTTTCACTTTATACACGCAACGAATGACGAACTGCTGCGCGGAATCTCCGGAATCGTCGAGACAGCGAATGGCGATTTGTGGCTCAATGGCCTTTCCGGCATCTTCCACGTCCGCCAGCCGGAACTCCTGAAAGCCTTGAATGACTCGTCCTATCAAGTCAAAGGGGAGCTCTTTGGCAGGCGTGGTGGTCTACCGGGTGTAGCCCAAATCCGACCTCTGCCATCAGCCGTCGAAGGCACGGATGGAAGCTTATGGTTTGCCACGACCGGAGGCGTGGCGCGGCTCGACCCAACTCATTCCCAGCTTCGCGTGGAGCCGCCGGTGATCACGATTCAATCTGTTTCGGCGGATGACAAACCTTATGAGCCAACATTTCCCGTGAGGTTTCCCGCACACACGTCCAGCGTGCAGATTCGATACAGTGCGGTGAGCCTCTCCGAACCGGAAGCGATTCACTTCCGCTACAAGCTGCAGGAAACCGACAAGGACTGGCACGAAACGGACTCGGCCGAGCCTGCGAGCTACCGCAACCTTGCGCCTGGCTCGTACCACTTCAGTGTGGACGCCACCGACACGAACGGCGTCTGGTCGCACAAAGTGGCGACGGCGGAGTTCACGATTTTGCCGGCGTTCTACCAGACCAACTTGGTTTCGCGCGTCGTTGGCGGCGGTCTTCGTGGCGATTCTTTGGGGGCTTTATCGGCTTCGACTGTACCAGTTGGCGCGGGAATTCTCGGCGCAGACCGGGGAGCGTGCCCGAATTGCACGCGATCTCCACGATACGCTATTGCAGAGCTTTCAGGCTTCGCTGATCCAAATGCAGACGGCTCGGAACATTTTTCCGCGGCGTCCCGAAGAGGCCATCCAAACTCTCGATAACGCGATCGGCAGCGCCGAGCAGGCTATCGATGAGGGCCGGAGGACGATCCAGGATTTGCGGACAACGCTGGCTCCGCACAGTGAATTGGAGGGTCTGCTGACGATCGCGGGGCAGGAACTGGCGAAGGCCCAGGATTCAAATGGAACTCAACCGGTGTTCGGCGTGAGTGTGAATGGGACGCGCCGGATCTTGTCGTCCATCCTTCAGGACGAGGTTTACCGGATCGGCCACGAGGCGCTGCGAAACGCTTTCCATCACGCGCGCGCGAGCCACATCGAAGTCGAAATTATCTACGATAACCGTGACCTTCGCCTACGGATTCGCGACGATGGAAAGGGCATTGACCGGCACATACTGCAGGAAGGCGCGAGGGCCGGGCACTGGGGCCTCCCTGGAGCCCGGGAGCGCGCGAAACGGATTGGAGGGCGATTCGATATCTGGAGTGAAGCCGGGGCGGGCACCGAAATTGAATTGACGGTTCCGGCCTCAAGGGCATACGCGAAACCTCAGGCTCAACGGCGATTCGGACTGTTTCGAAAGAAAAAGGGCGTTGTATGAGCGATTCCGGGCTGATTCGAATCCTGACCGTGGATGATCACGCGCTGCTGCGCAACGGGATCGCGGGGTTGGTCAACGCGGAACCGGACATGAAGATGATCGCGGAGGCTGCGACCGGAGTCGAAGCGATTAAACAGTTCAGGCAGCATCGTCCGGACATCACGTTGATGGACCTGCAAATGCCGGACATCAGCGGCATCGAGGCCATCATCGGAATTCGAGGTGATTTTCCGGAGGCTCGAATCATCGTCCTGACGACGTATTCGGGTGACGTGCAGGTGGTTCGGGCGTTGAGGGCCGGCGCGCGCGGCTTTCTTCTAAAGGGCCGGGTGAATCGCGAGTTGCTGGATGTCATCCGAGCCGTTCACGCCGGGCAGAAGCGAATTCCGCCGGAGGTAGCGGCGGAACTGGCCGAGCATGCCGGGGAAGAAGATCTGAGCGCGCGCGAACTGGAGGTTCTCGGACTGGTCGCAAGGGGGAACGCGAATAAAGAAATCGCCGCCCGGCTGGCGATAACCGAGGAGACCGTGAAAAGCCACATCACGAGAATCCTTGCGAAACTCAGAGCGAACGACCGGACGCATGCGGTCACGATCGGCTTGAAGCGCGGGATCATCGACTTGTAATCCCCCAAAAGTCGAATCGCGAAATAACCGTTTTGAACGTTTCGTTTCTGTTGCGTTGCGCTTAGCCTGTTAAGAGGGGAGTACTGTGCAACGACTCTTTTCGACCTTCGCCAGCGGCTGGCCGGGCGCGAGGTCTCTTGAGCGCAACGGCTGCTCCTGGGGATTGCACAGGTTCATTGCTTCTTTGCCTGCGTGAATGCAACGCCGGTTTGCGGGACTGTCGTGCCGCAAAGTATCGGAGCGCTCGCTGGAATTCTGCTCCTGGTCGGTCTGTGGACTCCGGTGGCCGGAATTCTGGTGGCGATTATGGAAGCGTGGACCGCTTTTTCGCTCCCGACGTAGCGCAGCACTTCCTGCCGTACTGGCGGTCCTTGGCGCAAGCCTGGCGATTGATCGGCCCTGGGGCTTGGTCATTGGACGCGTGGCTCTTCGGCCGAAAGCGTATTGAGCCTCCAGATCTTTAAAAGGCGTTTGCGACTATCCCCCAAAAGTCGAAGTCCAGAGCTTTTACCATTCAGCCGTTCCGGCATCGCACCATTTGGGGTTTCCCCGAGAAGGGTACCTGCTCGAAAATCGGTCAGGGAGACAAAAATGGCATCGGCATCGTATCAATTCCGTCCAGTTCCTACGGAAAGCGCGGAGACGTTCAGGAGCTTCGATGAAGAAGATATCGATCTTAGCCAACGAGGTTCTCTCGACCGTCGATGTTCGAGGAAATCGTTGGCTCTTCCGACGCGATCTGCCGCGTGACCGCGCAGGTGATGAGAGTGGCTCCTAGCGATGCCACTGTTCTGATCACCGGTGAGAGTGGCACCGGAAAGGAGTTGATCGCTCGCGCGATTCACAGGAGGTCGCGTAGATCCCGGTCGGTTTTCACGAGGATGAATTGCGCTGTCACTCCCCCGTCGCTGATGGCGGCCGAGCTCTTCGGCTACGAGAAAGGCGCCTTCACCGGCGCCAATCAGCGTCATGCCGGGCGCTTCGAAGTCGCGAACCACGGGACGATTGTTTCTCGATGAGATCGGTGAGATGCCGAGCGAAACCCAGGTTGCCTTGTTGCGCGTGCTTCAGGAACGCGAGTTCGAGCGCGTTGGAGGCACGCAAAGCATTCCGGTCGACGTCCGTGTAATTGCCGCTACCAACTGCGATCTGCCATCGGCAATTCGTTCCGGGAAATTTCGTTTGGATCTGTTCTACCGGTTGAATGTCTTTCCAATCCATGTCCCGCCTCTGCGCGAGCGCCCGGAAGATATTCTTTTGCTCGCCAAGTATTTCATCGAACGCTACGCTGCCAAGCAGGGCAAGAGGATTCGAAGGGTAGAAAAGCGGACAGCGGAGCTTCTCGAGGGCTACCACTGGCCTGGCAATATCCGGGAGCTTCAAAATGTCATCGAACGAGCCATGATCTTCTGCGACTCCGATACGTTCTCTGTGGAGGAGGCGTGGTTGCAGCCGGAAGCAGAGCCTCGGATCGGCCTGCAGCCGTCTCTGGCGAACCAGGAAAGAGAGCTCATCGAAGCGGCGCTTGCGGAAAGCCGCGGCCGCATTTCGGGTCCGGACGGAGCGGCCAGAAGGCTGGGAGTTCCGCGAACGACATTGGAATCGAGAATCAAGAGCCTGCGCATTGATAAATACCGATATCGGGTGGAATCTCCCGCGTTAGCGGCGGAGTAGTGCGGCTCGTGAAGCGCCGCGCCAAGGGCGGAGTGCAGTTCTCAGGCCGTGACGGCAAGCGCTGGGCAGAGAACAATCCCGACGGCGGGCCAAATTTAGTTTCTTGCTGAGGACTCCTTACATGACGATCACCCCACCGCATCTATGGATCGCGGATTCCCAAACAAATCCTGAGGTTGACGGCTCAGTGTAGGCGAGAGGCCAACCCAAATGGCAAGCCTTGTCCACAGAGCTCATTGAGGTCCCACAATGCCTTACCCTAACCGACGCGATGTCTTGATCACACTTTGGCGCCCTGGCTACAGGAGCAGCAAATCGGAGAACTCGGCTCCATATTTGCATGAGATGACGGCTTCGACAACTTCACAACCCGAAACTGGAGGGAATGGCATGCCAATGGTTACGACTAAAGACGGTACACAGATTTTCTACAAGGACTGGGGCCCGAAGGACACTCAGCCGATTGTGTTTCACCACGGCTGGCCTCTGTCGTCGGACGACTGGGACGCGCAGATGCTGTTCTTCCTTGCCAAGGGCTATCGCGTCGTCGCGCATGACAGGCGCGGTCACGGCCGCTCCTCGCAGGTGAGCACCGGCCACGACATGGACCATTACGCGTCCGACGCGTCGGCCGTGGTCGAGCATCTCGACCTGAGGAATGCGATCCACATCGGCCACTCGACGGGTGGCGGCGAGGTGGCGCGCTATGTTGCGAAGTACGGCGAGCCTCAGGGCCGCGTAGCCAAGGCCGTGCTCATCGCCGCCGTTCCCCCGCTCATGGTCAAGACCGAGAAGAACCCCGGCGGCACTCCGATCGAGGTGTTCGACGGCTTCCGCAAGGCGCTGGCTGAAAACCGGGCACAGTTCTTTCTCGATGTCCCTTCAGGTCCGTTCTACGGCTTCAACAGACCCGGCGCGAAGGTTTCGCAGGGAATCATCCAGAATTGGTGGCGTCAGGGGATGATGGGCAGCGCGCTCGCCCATCTACGAAGGCATCAAGGCTTTCTCTGAGACAGACCAAACGGACGATCTGAAAGCGATCACGGTGCCGACCCTCGTGATGCAGGGCGACGATGACCAAATTGTGCCCTACAAAGACGCCGCATTGCTGCAGGCCAAATTGCTCAAGCAGGGGACGCTCAAGATTTACCCCGGCTTCCCACACGGCATGATGACCACGAATGCCGACGTGATCAATGCGGATCTCCTGGCATTCGTCCGGCGCTGATACGGCCGGGCCCATTCCGGCCCCTCGCGAGCTTTGAAGTAACGCGGAACTCCACACGGGACTTCATCCTGCCGGCGGGTCCGGCAGCCCATTGCCAATTTGACGACTCACTTAGAAAGGAAAGGATATCCATGTCTCAAAATAACGGTCGCGTGAAGCGCAGTGAAAAAGGACTGCTGACGCCCGACAACTGTGTCGTCGCGTTCATCGATCATCAACCCCAAATGCTGTTCGGAACCTCGAACTTCGACCGGCAGTCCATCATCAACAGCACCGTCGCCCTCGCCAAGGCGACGCGGATCTTCGACGTGCCGGTTGTGTTGACCACGGTCGAAACCAAGAGCTTCAGCGGCAACATGTGGCCGCAGCTCAAGGCGATCTTTCCCGGTCAGGAGCCCATCGAACGCTCCTCCATGAACTCCTGGGACGACAAGAACTTTGTCGCGGCCATCGAAAAGACCGGCCGGAAGAAGATCGTGCTCTGCGGGCTTGTGGACCGAGACCTGCGTCGCCCTGCCCACCATCCAGGCGATTCACGATGGCTACGAAATCTATGTGGCCGAGGATTGCTGCGGAGACGTGAGCCAGTTGGCGCACGACAACGCGATGCGACGAGTGGTCCAGGCCGGGGCGAAGCCGGTGACCTCCCTTTCCACGCTTGCTCGAATGGCAGCGCGACTGGGCGAATCGCGACACCTACGATGCCGTGATGGATCTGGTGAAGAACCATTTCGGCGCCTACGGTATCGGCGTGGAATACGCCTACACGATGGTGCATGGCGCACCGCCCACTGTCTTCCCGGAGTACGTGGTCCCGCAGGCCGCAGATGGCCCACAAGTAAGTTCAGGAGGCTCGCCATGAACAGACAGCCCGCGGATCTGATCCTTCATAACGGCAAAATCGCGACGCAAGACGATCGCCGCTCCCTCGCAGAGGCGGCGGCGATTCGCGACGGCAAGTTCCTCGCAGTCGGAACCGACCGGGAGGTGATGCGCTTGCGTGATGACAGCACCAAGCTCATCGACCTCAACAAGCGGACCGTCATTCCCGGACTGAACGACTCGCACCTTCACCTGATTCGCGGCGGGCTGAACTACAACCTGGAGCTTCGCTGGGACGGCGTGCCGTCGCTAGCAGACGGGCTTCGCATGCTGCGGGAACAGGCGCAAAGGACGCCGGCAGGCCAGTGGGTGCGTGTCGTGGGCGGATGGTCGGAGTTTCAGTTTGCCGAGCGGCGGATGCCGACGCTCGATGAACTGAACCGGGCCGCGCCGGATACGCCGGTGTTCGTTCTTCACCTCTATGATCGGGCTCTTCTGAACCGCGCCGCACTGCGAGCGGTCGGCTATACCAAGGACTCGCCCAATCCGCCGGGCGGGGAAATCGTTCGCGATGCGCGCGGCAATCCCACC
Source organism: Bryobacterales bacterium (assembly GCA_963763545.1). GTDB lineage: Bacteria > Acidobacteriota > Terriglobia > Bryobacterales > Bryobacteraceae > PALSA-243. The sequence goes on along the minus strand of CAVXPE010000033.1, from coordinate 27,068 downwards.
GGCATTCTCATCGCGCAGGCCGAACGCGATGATCCTGTACTCCACGCTCGCCAAGGGCCCGAAACTGCCGCCGGAATATCAGGTCAACTCGAGCCGCCACTTCATGCGGGAGCTGAATCGGCTGGGGATCACCAGCGCCATCGACGCCGGCGGCGGATTTCAGAACTATCCGGAAGACTATCAAGTCATCGAGCAGCTTCACAAGAATGGCGAGTTGACGGTCCGGATTGCCTACAATCTGTTTACCCAGAAGCCCAAGGCGCGAACTCGCGGATTTCCAACACTGGACCGGCATGCTCAAACCGCGGCAGGGCGACGATTACCTTCGCCACAATGGCGCGGGTGAAATGCTGGTCTTTTCGGCCGCGGATTTCGAGGACTTTCTGGAACCGCGGCCGGACATGCCTGGGATCATGGAGCAGGAATTGAAAGCCGTGGTGAGCCTACTGGCGAAGAATCGCTGGCCCTTCCGGCTTCACGCCACCTATGACGAATCGATCACCCGCGCGCTCAACGTCTACGAAGAGGTGAACCGCGAGGTTCCGCTTCGAGGGCCTGCACTGGTTCATCGACCACGCGGAAACGATCTCGCAGCGAAACATGGATCGGATCGCGGCGTTGGGCGGCGGGATCGCGATTCAGCATCGCATGGCATTTCAGGGCGAGTATTTCCGCGACCGCTACGGAAGCGCCGAAACGAAGCGAACCCCACCCATCCGCGAGATGCTGCGGACCGGACTGCCGGTGGGAGCCGGGACGGATGCCACGCGCGTCGCCAGCTACAATCCCTTTGTCTCGCTTTATTGGCTGGTAACAGGGAAGACGGTCGGCGGGCTTTGCAATGTATGACGACTGATAACCGCCTCGATCGCATGGAAGCCCTGCGGCTTTGGACTGTGGGAAGTAGTTGGTTTTCGACCGAACAGGGCACGAAAGGTTCGATCGTCGCCGGTCAACTTGCCGACCTGGCTGTGCTGTCCGCCGACTATTTTTCGGTGCCCGAGGACGAGATCAAGAATCTCGAATCGGTACTGACCATCGTCGGCGGCAAGCCCGTGTATGGTGCGGAAGAGTTCGCGGATCTGGCGCCGCCGCTTCCGCCCGTGCTGCCGGAATGGTCTCCCGTCGCCGCTTATGGCGGATATCACAAACCGACAACTGTCGCCGGCGGCGGCGCATTCGGCGCTAGACGCTCGCTGCGAACATCGCTGCCACGAGCGAGAAATCAGTGGTGGGATGGGCTGTCTCTGCTGGGCGTTTTAGCTGCAGTCCGCAGGTGCTGAAAGGAGCATCCAAGTTCCCATGAAACGATTCCTGATGACAGCTATCGCGGTAGCTGCTGACCGCGATCGTCTACGCAGTGCCGGCGGATTCCAATTTTGGCGTCGGCCCGCAGTACGACACCACTCACGTCTACGTTCGGCCCGAGGATTTCGACAGCTTCGTCGCCAGTCTCCTGGCCACATTCGGAGGAACCACGACCAAGCAAGGCGTCTTTACCGTCACTCCCACGCCGAGCAGACCATGTCGCAACTGGTGCTGACGCCAGCCGGATCGCTGTCGGTTTTCGGATTCAAGACGCCGGTTCCATACCCGTTCGGAGTCGAGCGCACGGGCTATCTCGTCACCGACCTCGACGCCGCCGTCCATGCGGCTCAGGCCGACGGCGCCGATGTCCTGGTGACGCCGTTCAACGATCCCATCGGCAAGGACGCCGTCATTCAATGGCCCGGCGGCGTGAATATGCAGCTGTATTGGCACACGACGCCGCCATCGTACCCGCCGCTCAAAACGATTCCGGAGAACCGCGTGTACGTGTCCGCCGACCGGGCAACCGCATTCGTTCAAGAGCTTTCTCGCGTTTTCCCACGGCAAAATCGTCTCAGACGACGCGCACGCGCCCGGAATCGAGATCGGGCGGGCCTCAGATACCTATCGGCGCATCCGGATATCTTCAGTCTTCGGCGCGATGGCCGTTCTCGTTACCGATGGGCATCTTCCGTATCCGTATGGCCGCGAGATGACCGGGTACGAGGTCGCGAACCTGGCCGACACGCTGGCAAAGGCCAAGGCCGCAGGCGTGTCGGTCCTGGCCGGTCCCAATACCGCAGACCAACGGGACTCGGCAATGGTCCAATTCCCGGGCGGCTACATCGCCGAGATCCATTCCGCGAGCGCGGAAAAGTAGGCTGCATGCGAACCGCTTTCGTCTGGATATTCGCGCTGGCAACGGCGGTTCCCGCCGCGCTGCGCACAGACCGACCAGGACAGCGGATTCGGCGAAGCGGTTCGCACCTACAGCCTGCTGCGCGAAAACGAAGACTGGAGTTTTCTGAAAGACCCTTCGCTTCGCCAGGATTTCTGGGATCCCGATCAAATATATCCCGCTGGGCCGCGAAGGCTGGTTCCTCACCATCGGCGGCGAGGCCCGCGAAGCTTTCGAGCAGGTCGGCAACGACAATTGGGGAAAGCAGAACTTACACCAACACCTTCTTCCTCGAACGATACATGCTGCACACGGACTGGCATTTGGGAAAGTATGTTCGCGCATTTGTGCAACTCAAGAGTGGATTGGAATCGTTCCGCACGGGCGGGCCACGGCCGATCGACGAGAAGAAGCTGGATTTCGAGGCGGCGTTCGTCGAGGTCGGCACAACGCAGCGGCGACAACTGGTTGGTCTTGCAGGCCGGCCGGCAGGAGCTCAATTACGGATCGGGGCGGCTGGTTTCCGTTCGCGAAGGCCCCAACGTACGGCAGAGCTTCGACGGGGCAAAGCTGAAGGGAAAAGCTGGTGCATGGCGGATCGACCTGTTCGCCGCTCGGCCGGACCTCGACAAGCCGGGATTCTTCAATAACGTTCCCGATCATAAGACCGCCTTCTGGGGCGTGTATGCGACGCGTCCGTTGCGGCGGAGAATTTCAATTGACAGCTACTATCTGGGCTTGGACCGCAAGGCCGCCACGTTCAACCGCGGCACTGCAGCGGAGAACCGCGAGACGCTGGGGCGTACGCCTCTGGCGCCTGCCTGCCACCCAGGAACCCGATTGGGATTTCGACTACGAGGGCGTCTGGCAGTTCGGCACGTTTCGGTACGGACGGAATTCGGGCGTGGACTTTCGCCTCGGATACGGGCTACAGCTTTCCCACCGCGCCGTTGCGGCCGCGCATCAGCGTGAAGGCTGATATTTCCAGTGGAGACGACCCACGGCAACAGTTCGCTGGGCACCTTCAATCCGCTGTTTCCGATCGGAAACTATTTCGGCGTGCTGGCGGACACCGGTCCGGGCCCAGTCAATTTCATCGATGTGCACCCGCGGCTTCAGACCTGGCTTCCGCACGGAGTATCGATTTCGACCGATGTGGTCGTGCAGTGGCGGGAAAACCTGCACGATGGGGTTTATGCGGTGCCGGGCTTTCTGCTGGTTCCGGCGGGCGATAGCCGGGCACGGTTCGTTGGTTACCGGCCCGGAGTCGAGGTGCGATGGCAGATCGATCGTCATGCCTATCTGCAGGCCGATTATGGAGTCTTCTTTGCCGGCGACTTCCTGAAGCAGGCGTCACCGGGCCGGAATATCAACTACACGGAGTTTTGGGCGGGATACAAGTTCTGATGGAACGTATATCCGGCAAGAGCCATGGTAATCCGCCTCACCAACCGGTGCGATGTGGGATTTTCAGAAGGGAGAGAATCGTGAAGATTGCAATTGGTTTTGTCCTGAGTTTCATCATCGGCGCTGGGTGCCGTTATTTCGATATTCCCGCAGCCAGTCCGCCGGTGATTCCTGGCGCACTCATTGTGCTTGCCATGACGCTCGGGTACACTTCCATGGATCGGGTTCTGATCCGGAAGGACCGCAGCTACGACCAAGCACCTGTGCGGAGGACCGACTGGTCTCCCCACGAGCATGGCCAGTTCGATGCCGCAATCCCAGCCAGAAGACCCGCGAGGTCGAATGACCGGCCGATGACCAAGAGCGCCCTTGAAATCAGGATCTAAAGCCATTCAAACACGCCGCTCTCAGGCCTGCTCTAATCCTGTGACGCGCCAACAATGCTACGCATCGAGAAGTTTTTGAGTAAAACACCAACCGTTCTTAAACTGAGCGGCAGGATTCAGGAGAAGACATCTGTCTGACCTGCAGACAGAAATTGAACAATGCATAGACCCGCCAAAGCTCGACTTGAAGGATGTCAACCTTTTGGATCGACTCAGCGTTCGGTTTCTGATTCAGTGTGAATCTCAAGGTATACAACTCGTCAACTGCCCTCTCTTCGTTCAAGAGTGGATTACCTGTGAGCGTCGCCGAGCATTTCCGCCGCCTAATAGCGAGTAGAGCACACAAACCCCGACCACGGAAAGCGAAGCGTGACACGTCTTTCTCTGCGGCCTCGACAACTTTCTCCGGCTTGATTCCTTCGCAAAAACCTCCACAAAAGTATTCGGCCTTGTCGAATCTTCGATAGGCCCCAACAAAGAGCCCGGTCGATCTCTTCCAGTTGAAGAAACGTGGCCCTCGATACCACGACCTCCGGAGGGAGAAGAACGATGGCTTTAAACAAACCAGTACAGAAGATTGCGATTGTAGGGACAGGCGTAATTGGTGCGAGCTGGGCGGCAGAATTTCTGGCGCACGGTTTTGACGTAGTCGCCACCGACCCCGCGCCAAACGCCGAGCAGAATTTGCGCAAGTTCGTCGACGCGGCATGGCCCGCTCTCACTGAGAAAGGCCTTGCAAAGAACGCGTCGCGCAGCAGGCTAAGTTTTTCGCAGGACATGAAGAAGGCTGTCTCCGATGCCGACTTCGTTCAGGAAAATGGCCCGGAACGACCCGATTTCAAAATCAAGCTCTTCGCCGACATCGACGCGGCGACACCGCGCCGATTCGCTCATTGCGTCGAGTTCGTCCGGCATCACCGATGAGTGTGACCCAGTCCGCCTGCAAGCACCCCGAACGCTGCGTCATTGGGCATCCGTTCAATCCTCCGCACATGGTTCCGCTGGTTGAAGTAGTGGGCGGATCGAAGACGTCGGAGGAAGCGGTCAAGCGCGCAATCGAGTTTTATGGCTCCATCGGAAAGAAACCAATTCACGTCCGCAAAGAGGTGGTCGGACACGTCGCCAATCGATTGCAGGCTGCCGTCTATCGGGAGGTCGTCAATCTCATTCATCAGGGCGTTGTGGATGTTGCTGATGCTGACACGGCGGTCTGCTGGGGCCCCGGATTGCGATGGGGAATCATGGGACCAAGTATGTTGTTCCATCTTGGCGGCGGCGAGGGCGGAATCAAGCACTTCATGGAGCATCTGTCCGGCCCTGTCGCGTCGTGGTGGAAGGACCTGGGAAGCTTTACCGAATGGCCCGAGGGAAGCAAGGAAACAATTGTCGATGGCGTCCTCAAGGAGGCGAATGGGCGCAGCATCGATGAATTGGCAGAGATGCGCGACGAAGTATTGCTGGAATTGGTGAAACTCCGGATGCTTCAGGCGCAGACGGTTACGAAATAGGGAAGGCGAACCAAATGGGCGATCGAATTCCTCACGTCGTCATCGTCGGTGGTGGCTTTGGCGGCCTTGCGGCAGCCAAGGCGCTTAAGAACGCGCCCGCGCACGTCACTCTCATCGATCGATCGAATCACCATTTGTTTCAACCCCTGCTGTATCAGGTTGCGACATCGGTGTTAACGCCGGGGCAGATCGGTTCTCCGATACGCAATATTCTGCGCAAACAACCCAACACAACCGTCGTCCTCGGTGAGGTGACCGGACGTCGATGTCGAGAAAAAGTGCGTATTCGTTGACGGCGCCGATAGGTCGGGAGTTCCGATTCCTACGATTTTCTCGTGTTGGCGACGGGCGTCACGCACAGCTATTTCGGGCACGACGAATTCGCTGCACACGCGCCTGGCCTGAAAACCCTCGCCGACGCGGTCGCGATCCGCAACGGCAATACTACAAGCGTTCGAACAGGCCGAAGCCGAGGAGGATCCCAGCCGTCACGGCGATTTGCTGACATTCGTCCTGGTCGGGGCGGGCCCGACGGGAGTTGAGATGGCCAGCGCGATTGCCGTGCTGGTCCGCAATACATTGAAATCGGAATTTCGCAGAATTGATCCGGCGTCGGCGCGAATTGTTCTCTTCGATGCGGCGCCGCGGGTCCTCGGAACGTTCTCCGAGAAGATTTCCGCGGCCGCCAGGAAGCGCCTGGAGTCTCTCGGCGTCGAGGTCCGGCTGGGGCATGCGGTGGATCAGATCGACGCCGATGGTGTGATCGTCGCGGGCGAACGAGTTTACAGCAAAACGGTGATTTGGACCGCCGGCGTCGCGCCATCGCCCGCAGGCAAGTGGCTAAAAGCTGCCAACCGATCGGGCTGGCCGCGTGCGTGTTCAAAACGATCTCTCCGTAGCTGGGCCATCCGGAGATTTTCGTCATCGGAGACACCGCATCGCTCGACCAGGATGGCCGGCCTCTGCCTGGCGTCGCGCAGGTCGCAATCCAGCAAGGCCGATACGCCGGAAAATTGATTCAGCGGCACAATCGCCGGTCAACCGGCCCCGCCGCCTTTCCGCTATTTCGATAAAGGCAACATGGCCGTCGTTGGAAAAGGCTTCGCAGTCCTGCAGAGCGGGAAGTTCCAGACTGTACCGGTTTCGTCGCATGGCTTGCCTGGGCGGCAGTTCATCTCCAATTTCTCGCCCAATCGAGCCTGCGCGTAAGCGTTTTCGTTCAATGGGTATGGACCTATCTCACCGGCCAGCGTGGCTCACGGCTCATCGTCAACCATCGCAGTTGCAACCCAACAAAACCCAGATCCGAAAGCTCCTCAGTTGTGACTGTAGCGAGCAAATAAGTATTACGAGAAAACATATGTCGACACCCATTGCAAAACCCGACGTGCAATTACGTACCACTACCGAAACCAAATGGCGACTTCTATCAGGTGACCGAGGTCCTGAACGACTCCGAACGGGCGATCCTGCAAAAGGTTCGAACGTTTATGGAGAGCAAGGTCGCGCCGGTCATCAACCAATATTGGCTGGAGGATTCCTTTCCGTTCGACTTAGTGCCGGGCATTCGGGATCTCCAGATCTCAGGTCATGGGCTATCAAGGCTACGGATGCGCGGGCGGCAGCACGCTTCTCGCCGGGTTTGTCGCGATGGAGATCGCTCGCGTGGATTGCTCGTTCGCGACCTTTTTCGGCGTCCACAGCGGATTGGCAATGGGATCGATCTTCCTCTGCGGATCCGAAGAGCAAAAACAGAAGTGGCTGCCGCCGATGGCCCGCCTGGAAAAAGTCGGCTCCTTCGGCTTGACTGAGCCGCTGGTCGGTTCAGGCACTTCGGGCGGACTGCTGACAACGGCGCGGCGGGAAGGCGACTCCTGGGTTCTGAACGGCCAGAAGAAGTGGATCGGCAATGCCACCTGGGGCGACGTCACGATTATCTGGGCGCGCGACGTGGCGGACAACCAGGTGAAGGGATTCATTGTCGAGAACAAGACTCCCGGCTTCAAGGCCGAAAAGATCGAACACAAGATGGCGCTGCGCGTTGTCCAAAACGCGCTGATCACACTCGAGAATTGCGTTGTGCCGGAGGAAAACCGTCTGCAGGTGGACACGTCCTTCCGCGACACGGCGCGTGTACTGCGCATGACGCGCGCGTTCGTGGCTTGGGAAGCGGTGGGTTGTGCGATCGGAGCTTATGAACACGCGCTCGCCTATGCGCAGACGCGCGAGCAGTTCGGCAAGCCCATCGCGAAATTTCAGCTTATACAGGACTTGCTGGTGAAAATGCTCGGCAATATCACGGCGTCGCTCTGCATGGTGGTCCGATTGTCCCAGTTGCAGGACGAGGGAAAGCTGAAGGATGAGCACGCATCGCTCGCCAAGGCATTCTGCACCGTGAAAATGCGCGAGACGGTCGGGTACGCTCGCGAACTTCTCGGGGCGAATGGCATCTCGCTCGATTACCAGGTCGGCCGCTTCGTCGCGGATGCCGAAGCGATTTACTCCTACGAAGGCACCCGCGAAATGAATACGCTCATCGTCGGCAAAGCGATTACCGGAATGGGGGCGTTTGTTTAAAGCAGTCGATGTGAGACGAGCCGCGACCGTGAGGGAGGTCCCTCCGGACAGGTTTTCCGCGTCCGGCTAAAAAGTATGGAAAGAAACGATGAGTCAAACGGCCGCAGCAGGGTTATCGCTCGAAACGGTTCTGTACGAGAAGAAGGGCGGTTTCGCTTACATCACAATGAATCGTCCCAAGGTCCTCAATGCCCTCAATAGAAGAGCACTCGCCGATTTGCGCGAGGCATTTCAGGACGCCAAAGACGATCCGGAAGTCCGCGGTGCAATCATTACCGGGGCCGGAGAAAAAGCATTCATCGCCGGCGCCGACATCAACGAGGTCGCGACAGACACGCCCGTCGAAGCGGAGCAGAAGACGCGCGATGGACAGGCTGTAATGGATCTGATCGAGAACCTGGGCAAACCCGCCATCGCCGCCGTGAACGGTTTCGCTCTCGGCGGAGGCTGCGAGACCGCGCTTGCGTGCGACAGTTCGCATCGCCTCGGAAAATGCCAAGTTCGGTTTGCCCGAAGTGAAGCTCGGAATCATCCCGGGCTATGGCGGGACGCAGAGGCTTCCGCGCCTCGTAGGAAAGGGCCGCGCGCTGCAGATGATTCTCACCGGCGAAATGATCAATGCGCAGGAGGCTTATCGCATTGGACTGGTAAATGAAGTCGTCCCCGCACCCGAGTTGATCGGCCGCGCCGAAGCGGTATTGAAGCAGATGGCCGGCAACGCGCCGCTTTCTGTGAAGTACGCTCTGCAGGCTGTGAATAAAGGCCTTGAAACGAGCCTCTCGGAAGGCCTCCTGCATCGAATCGTCGCTGGTCGCGATCTGCACTTCGACCGAGGACAAGAAAGAAGGCACGTCCGCTTTTCTCGAGAAGCGAGCGGCCAACTTCAAGGGACGGTAAGGAGTCAAATGAACACAGATCATATTTTTAAGGGCTTAAAAGTTGTGGATCTCGCCAGTTTCCTGGCGGGTCCCGGCGCGGCGACGGTGCTTTCCGATTTCGGCGCCGACGTCGTTAAGATTGAACCGCCAGGGATCGGCGATCCGCACCGGATGACGTATAGGATTCCACCTCTCCCGAGCGCCAAAGAGAACTATAGCTGGCATCTTTCCAATCGCAACAAGCGGGGACTGGCGCTCGACTTGAAATCGCCGCGCTCCAGAGAGATTCTGGAACGCCTGGTCAAATGGGCGGACGTTCTGGTCGTTAACTTCCCGCCTCCGGTACGCAAAAAACTCAAGCTGACTTATGAAGACATCGCGCCCTGGAATCCGCGGCTGATCTATGCGGACCTCACCGGATACGGAGACGAAGGTCCCGATACCGATCTTCCGGGATTCGATATCACCGCATATTGGTCGCGGAGCGGTCTGCTCGATATGACCCGAGATGCCGGTGCTCCTCCCACCTTACCTGTACCCGCCAGTGGGGACCACGCGAGCGGCGATGGGCCTTTATTCCGCAATCGTCACAGGCTTGTACCGGCGTGAGCGTACCGGCGAGGGTTGCTATGTGACCACCTCGCTGATCGCCGAAGGAATCTGGTCCTCCGCGGTGTTGGTTCAGGCTGCGCTGTGCGACGCGAAGTTCTATCCGCTTCACGATCGCAAGAACCCGCCTAACGCAATCTTCAACGTCTACCAGACCTCGGACAACCGTTGGTTCCTGATTGTGATGCAACCGAAGGATTGGCCGGCTCTTCCTCCCGCGATTGGCCAGTCCGGAACTCGCTGTCCGATCCTCGATTTGCCGATGACGCCGCTCGAGCAAAGAACTCAGCGCAGCTCGCGGCGATTCTGGATAAGATCTTCGCCGCGCAACCCCTGGCACACTGGCACGACGTTTTCGAACGCGCTCGCATCACTTACGGAATCGTCAAGACCGCAGGCCGACGTTACAACGGATCCCCAGGTACTCGCAAACGAGATCATCGTGCCGATCGAAGGCGGCGGCGAACACTTGACGCGAACCGTGAGTAGCCCGATCAAAATTCACGGCGTGCCAAAAGCAAAAGCGCGACGCGCGCCGGAGCTTGGCGAGCACAATGACGAGGTGCTGCGAGAGCTCGGATTCAGCGCCGATCAGATTGAAGGCTTTCGAGCCAGCGCGACTATTCCACAGGCAAGTCACGACGCGCAGAGGTCGTTGGAGGTAAGCGATGAGTGAAACGATTGTAAGAAAACCGATAATTCCCAAAACCCGCACCGAAGGCGACCGTTGCGCGCCTGTTTTTTCTCGATCTGGCCGGCGGACGCGTGATGTCTTGCAATCCCGATGGCTCGGACCTGAAGACCATTGTAAGCGAGGGCCGAAAACTCCCTGATGGCATCGTCGTCGATCCGGATGCCGGTCACATTTACTGGACCAACATGGGTATCCCGAACGCGAATGACGGATCCGTTATGCGCGCGGACCTCGACGGCGCCAATATAACCACGATTGTTCCCGAAGGCGCCACCCATACGCCAAAGCAGCTCCAGTTGGATAAAAAGAACGGAAAGCTTTATTGGTCGGATCGCGAGGGAATGAGAATCATGCGGGTCAATCTGGATGGCTCGAAGCTTGAAACTCTCGTCGACACAAGCCAGGGCGATCCACGGCCGGGGACGGACGCAACCAAGTGGTGCGTGGGAATCGCGCTCGACGTGGAACGCGGCCAGCTCTACTGGACGCAAAAAGGTCCCGACAACGCCGGTCAGGGCCGCATCTTCCGAGCCGGTATCGAAATTCCGAAAGGCCAAGATCCCACAACATCGGAAAGACATCGAACTTCTTTACGACCGTCTCCCTGAGCCGATCGACCTGGATCTCGATATTGCAGGCCGCATGATGTACTGGACCGACCGCGGCGATCCGCCGCGCGGCAACACCGTAAATCGCGCGCCGATGGATGCGCAGTCCGGCCGCCGCGAAGATCCCCAGATCATCTTCAACCATCTCATGGAGGGAATTGGTCTGGCGCTGGATTTGAAAAATGCTCGCATGTTCTTAACCGACCTCGGCGGTTCCGTGTATCGCTGCAATCTGGACGGGTCGGAAAAGAAGGCGCTCCTGTTCGCGGAAGGAAACTTGAGCGGCATTGCGTACGCGGAAATTCCCAGGTAACGGTCATGGAAGAGATCATCACCGAACTTTCCGGCAACGTTTTGCGCGTCCAGTTCAATCGCCCGTCTAAGAAGAACGCGATGACGGCGGCGATGTACGCTGCCCTCGCAGAGGAGCTCGACCGAGCCGACAAGAACGATGACGTCCGCGTCGTGCTGGTGCACGGCGCGGGCGATTCCTTCACGGCCGGCAACGACTTGGCGGATTTCACGAACCATCCTCCTGGACCTGGCGATAGCCCGCAGGCTCGATTCCTCGATGCGCTCATTCGATTCAGCAAACCGCTGGTTGCAGCCGTGCACGGCTTCGCTGTCGGGGGCGGCACGACAATGCTTTTGCATTTCGACTTTGTCTATGCCGCGGAAAGTACGAGATTTCAGGTCCCGTTTATCAACCTCGCGCTCGTACCCGAACTGGCGTCAAGCTACACGCTGCCGAGACAGATTGGATATCTGCAAGCGGCCGAGTTGATTTTCCTGGGTGAGCCATTCAGTGCGGCTCGCGCAAACGAGCTTGGTCTCGTGACGGCTGTCGTTCCCGATCAAAACGTCTGGGCTAAAGCCACCGAGATCGCGATGAACCTCGCGCGGAAACCGGCCGAGGCCCTCAGAGCCTGTAAGAAACTCATCAAGGCTCCAGACCGCGAGTCCATTGGTCAGGCCGTAAGTCGTGAACTCAGCGAATTCGCCGCCAGAGTCCGATCCGCTGAAGCAAAGGAGGCCTTCGCGGCATTTCTCGAGAAGCGCAAGCCGGACTTTAGCAGCGCGAAGGCAGTCCAGACGCACCTCAACGCCTCCTGAAGCGGGAACCTTGCCCAAACGGAGCTCTTATGAGAGAGCCTCAGAGGACCAACCCGATACGACAGATCGCCGCTACGAAGCTGCCAACGCGTTGGGGTGTATTTCGGGCGCTTGGCTTTGAGCGCCGGCAGCCCGGTCAACGCTCACCGGAAACGGCGCTCGTGCTCGTCCTTGGCGATCCCTCACTACAGGCGCCTCTTGTTCGAATTCACTCCCAGTGCATCACGGGTGAAGTTTTGCGATCCCTCCGCTGCGACTGCGGCGAGCAACTGGAACTTGCGATGGGGGCGATCGCCGCGGAAGGATGCGGCCTCCTGATCTACGAACAACAGGAGGGCCGCGGCATAGGTCTGATGGCGAAATTGCAGGCCTATGCTCTCCAAGATGAGGGGCTGGACACTATCGCTGCAAACCACGCACTTGGATTTGAAGCGGATTGCAGGGATTTTATGTTGCCGGCCGCGATCTTAAACCATCTCGGAATCCGTGAAATTCGCCTGCTTTCTAACAATCCTGACAAGTGCCGCGCGCTGGCCAAGGCTGGCATTGTGGTCGTGGAGCAGATTCCGTGCGAGGCGCCTCCTAGTTCGTACTCCACGGGGTATCTGGGAACCAAAAAGCACAGAATGGGCCACACGCTCACGCTTGTCTAAATGAATCCAGCACGAGGAGGGAGTTCGCCGGATGTTTGCCAACAGTTTCGAAGACGTTGAAATCCTCGATGCCCGCTGCGGGGCTAGGCCCGACCCGAAAATCGCCAATTTTCGCATCAATCCGTGAAGCGCTCGCGGAACTCCAAGCAGGACGGATGATTGTGATTGTCGACGATGAAGACCGCGAGAACGAGGGCGACCTCATGATCGCCGCGGAGATGATCACCCCAGAAGCCATCAACTTCATGGCGACTCGCGCACGCGGACTGATCTGCATGGCGATTACCAGCTGAGAGAGCGGATGCTCTTGAACTGAGCCCGATGGTCCCTACGAAATACTTCGTGGGGCGGCACAGCCTTTACGGTGTCGGTCGACGCGAAGGGACGAGGTGTCACAACGGGAATCTCGGCGTACGACCGTGCCCAAACGGTGCTCGCGATAGTAGACGCACACACACGTCCTGAAGATCTGGCGCGGCCGGGGCACATCTTTCCGCTTCGCGCTCGCAGGAATGGCGTCCTGGAGCGGCGAGGTCACACCGAAGCGGCAGTCGATCTCGCTCGTCTCGCTGGGCTCGATCCTTCGGGTGTAATCTGCGAAATCGCGAACGATGACGGAGACCATGGCTTGCTTGCCCGATCTCATCCGCTTCTGCAGTAAGTATGCCCTGAAGATGGTAAGCGTTGCGGATCTGGCCCTGTATCGAAGCGAGTTTGCCCGACGAGCCGGCGATGCATGTGCCGGGATCGGATCTTGGAGAACACTGAATGATTTATGTCCATTCCATGGGTCGGGCAATCCAATACTATCCCGAACGGCCGGCGCTCTCTTTAGACCAATCGACCCTCACTTTTTCCCAGCTTCATGATCGCGTGAAGAGACTCGCCGCCGGACTGAGCAGTGCCGGTTTCAAGAAGGGAGATCGCCTCGCGATCCTGCTTCCCAACACGCCCGAATATATCGAACTCGTTTATGCGTGCAGTTGGCTCGGCGTGATCGCCGTTCCCATCAACGTCCGCCTTTCCATCCCCGAGATTGATAACGTGCTGGCGGACTCCAGCCCGCGCGGAATCGTTCGGCATTCGACGCTGCCGCGGCCGAATACACCCTCTTTCCTGGGACATAGTGCTCGACCGCGACGGATTGATGGGTGGCGATGGGGTCTGCCCGGACGCCTGCTACGATCCGGATGCGATCCTGGCGCTCATCTATACGAGCGGGACCACAGGCCGGCCCAAGGGCGTCATGCTGACGCATTCCAATATTCTTTCAGACGTGAACAATTTCAATTACTGGATGCGCTATCGCGAAGGCGGCGTATATCTGCACGCCGCGCCCATCTTTCATATCGCCGACTTTCCCGCGATGTTTGCGGCGCCAATGTTTGGCGCGAGCCAGGTTACTCTCGCACGCTTCCAGCCGGAAACGTTCTGCGAGGTCGTCGCGAAAGAGCGGGTGAATTATACCGTTCTCGTCCCGACCATGATCAATTTTCTGACTCAGTTCGCCGAATCTAATCCGCACGATCTGACCAGCCTTGAGTTGCTCGCGTACGGCGGATCTCCAATGGCCCCGCAACTGATCCGCAAGACTCGGGAACTTTTGCCGAACACGCAACTCGTACAGGTTTATGGACTGAGTGAAACCGGTTTCCTCACGGGTCTTCAGGATGGAGAGCATACCGCCGACAAGTTAATGTCTTGCGGACGGCCCTGCCCAGGCATCGATGTGCAAATTGTGGACGACGCAGGCAAGCCGGTCAAGACTCCGAACCCCGGCGAGTTGGTCGCACGCGGCGCGAACGTAATGGCGGGCTATTGGAACAACGAAGAGGAGACTGCCGCCTCCTTTCAAAATGGCTATTTCCGAACGGGGGACATCGGTTACCAGGATTCGAACGGCTATTTCTACATATTAGACCGCTTGAAAGACATGATCGTCACCGGTGGTGAAAACGTCTATTCGGGCGAGGTGGAAGGGGTCATCTTCAATCATCCTGCCGTGCGCGACGTAGCGGTTTTCGGTATTCCAGATGCAAAGTGGGGAGAACTCGTGGCGGCCTGCGTGGTCTTGAAAGCTGGGACGCAACTCACCGCTGACGAGCTGATCGCGTACTGCCGGCAGTTCGTGGCGAACTACAAGGTTCCGCGTCGAATCGACTTTTCCGAAACGGACCTGCCGAAAAGCGCTTCGGGCAAGGTGCTGAAGCGAGTTCTCCGGGAGCGTTTCTGGGCCGGCGCGGAGCGCTCTGTCGGGCCCGTATAGCCTCCGACTCGCAGGCTTGATTGCCAACAAACTGGCGAGATCGCCACTCCTGATCTGTAAGCGCAATCGGCGCCTATGAGGAGAAAAAAACAAAGTGAAGAAGTTAATTCTCGCAACCGCCCTGGCATTCACCCTGGCTCGGCACCAGACCGGCATCGGCTCAGGACCCAGCCGATGAAGACATTAAGCTGTTTCGAAAAGATCTGCGGTCTCTGCGGAAGCAAATTATCGCGGCGAACATGGTCCTCAGCGATAAAGAGGCGGAGCAGTTCTGGCCGCTGTTCGAGCGGTATACCCAGGAGCTTGTCGCGAAACAGGACCAGAAATACGCACTGCTTAAAGAGTATGCGCAAGACTACCCGACGATGACCGACGACCAGGCGGAAAAATACATACGTGGTCGAGCGGCAGTCGACCAGGCGATTCTCGAAGTACGTTTGAAATACTTTCCGCTGTTTCGAAAAGTGCTGTCGGGAAAATCCACCGCGATGTTTTTTCAACTGGATTGGCGGCTCGGATTGATCATGGACCTTCAGCTCGCCTCCCAAACTCCGGTGATCGAGCCATGACGGTGCTCCAAACAAATCGCTGGATCGCGACGGTCTACACATTCGGGCGGTCTGATGAGGCCAAAATTCATAGCGCTATTGATAGGACTTCTAACATTGGGCGGATGCGCTGGAGTCAAGTATCCGAATTATTACACGCTGAACCTGCCGAATCCGGTCTCCGCCTCGCGTGGTTCAGCGCCGATCTCTGGGACGGTTGTGGTCCGGGAGTTTCGCGCACCAGAGTATTTGAGACAGGGGCCGATCGTATACCGTCCGGAACCCGAACAGATCGCCTTCTACGATTACCACCACTGGGCCGAAGATCCGAGGCAAACGCGTGACGGCCGCAATCGTGCGCGACTTGCAACAAGTTTTCAAGTCAGCCGAATTGTACGACGGGCGGACAGATGCGGACTTTCTGCTGACCGGATCGCTGGATCGTCTGGAAGAACTCGACAATGGCCGTTCCGTCTCGGTCGACGTCGGGATCTCCGCAACGCTTCAAGAATCTGAAGACCGGGGATGTGATCTGGTCGGGCACATCGTCCAAGACGTCCGCGGTTGAGCAACGCTCGGTTCCGGGAATCGTCGCAGCGATGTCCCGCGATCTGAGCGAAGCCGCCGAGGCAACTAGTCGCTTCCTTGCGAAACGAGCTTTCCCGGGCGCTCTCTCCGGCCAGTAACGCTCATAGAGAGGAAACTGAAATGGCCTGAAAGCAAAGTTGTCGAACAACGGACAAGCGTTGGGGGGCGATTGAAGCAGTGGATCGTCCCCGCGCTGATCCTCGCTGATGGCTGTGGCAATTGTCGTCCTGATCGCGGGGAACTGGAATGCCTGGGCGAGTGAGAAGGCCGCGCAGGAAACGGACGACGCTTACACGCGCGCGGACCTGACGCCATTGAGCACGAAAGTCGCGGGTCTTGTCGCGAACGTCGCGGTTTCCGATTATCAAAGCGTCAAAGCCGGAGACCTTCTAGTCGCAGCTTCGCGATGACGACTTTCGCGCACAGGTCCAGCAAGCCGAAGCGGGAGTCGCCTCAGGCGAAGACGCATTAATCAACAATCAGCGCCAGAAGGAACTACAAGACGCGCGCATTGTGCAGGCGGGCGAAAATATCCACGCCGCGGAGGCACAGATCAAAGCCGCCGATGCCGGCATTGAAGCCGCACACTCCGCGATCGCGAACGCGCGTAGCGCCATTGAAGGGACCAAGGCGGATGTTGAGCGGACTCAGCTCGAGCGCCGCCGCCAGGAAGCTCTGATCGCGACGGAATCCGCGACGCACCAGAAACTGGAGCAGGTGGTCGCCGATCAACAGCGCTACGAGGCCACCCTGGCGAGCCGCGAAGCCGATCGTCGCGACGGCGACGGCGCAGCTCGCGAGCCGCGAGGCCGATCTGGCGCGCGCGAGAGCACAACTCGGCAGCGCGGCGGCCGAACTGGAAGCGCAGAAACGGCAGCGCGCTGTGCTCGATTCGCAGGAACTTCTGCTCCGGGCCGATTTGAACTCGAAGCGCGCGGCGCTTTCCCTCGCGACAGACGAACTTGGGTTATACGCGGATCGTCGCGCCGGAGGATGGGATCGTAAGCGAACGAAAGGTCCGGGCAGGGCAACTCGTCAGTCCCGGAACCCAGGTCATCTCGCTGGTGCAGACGCGATATTTGGGTGCAGGCGAATTACAAGGAAACGCAGGTCCGTCACATGCACGCGGGCGACGAAGCGGAAATCAAGATCGACGCGTTTCCGGGAATCGTCTTCCGGGGCAAAGTCGATCAGGTTGCGCCCGCGAGCGGGTCGCAATTCGCTCTTCTGCCGCCCGACAACGCGACCGGAAATTTCACGAAGATCGTTCAGCGCGTTCCGGTGAAAATTCGTGCTGCAACCGGGGCAAACGGAACTGGATCGGCTGCGGCCTGGGTTGTCGGTAATCGCGACGATTCGGACGAACAGCGCGCGCGTTGAAGGAGACAGCCGGATGACTGCATCCGAAGCCAAACCGACGGCGCACCGATCGCAAAGCGCCGCGGCGCCGTACACGAATCCGTATCTTGGGATTGTGGGCGTGTTCCTGGGCGCGGGACTGGCGACCTTGAATGCCCGGCTGGTGGGTGTCGGCCTCGCCGATCTTCGCGGCGCGAAAGGATTCGGGTTCGACGAAGCGTCCTGGATTCCAACCGCGCTGAACATGGCGACGATGTTCAGCGGAGTCTTCGTCGTGTTTGTGAACGCTTTGTTCGGCCCACGACGGATCCTCCTTCCGGCCGCCGCCATCTTCACGCTCGTTTCGGCGATGTTGCCGTTTGTTCCGGGCTACTGGCCCATGCTCGCCGCTGACTGTGATTGCGGGCCTCTCTTCGGGAACCTTCTATTCCCTGACGATGACCTTCGTATTGACGGCGCTGCCCAAACGGCTGATCATCTTCGGGATCGCGGCATATGCGGCGGACATTGTGTTCATCAGCAATATCGCCAACTTTGCTGGAGGGCTGGTACATCGAACATCTTTCCTGGGCATGGATCTTCTGGACTGCCGCGGCCGTAACGCCATTGATGATGCTCTGCATTTATTTCGGAATTCCGCGGCGGACCCCTGCCGGTCCGGTCCCGAGCTGGCGCGGATTCGCGTACTTCAGCGCTTCGCTCGCTCTCATTTACGGCGCGCTCGACCAGGGCGAACGGCTCGACTGGCTGAATTCCGGCGTCATCGTCGCGATGCTCGCGGGCGGAGTCTTCTTGTTCATCGCGACTTGCATTCGACGGATCGTACAGCCGAATCCGACGCTGAACCTCTCGTTTCTGAACAGCAGGAACACGATCATCCTGGCGTTGTCGATTTTTGTGTTCAAGTTCGTGCACCTTTCAGTGCTTGTTCTCGTGCCGGGATTCCTGAACACGATTCGAAGCGTACCGGCCGCTCGAAACGGGACACGCACTGGCGTGGGTCGCGGTACCGATGTTCGCCGTGGTCTGGCTGGTGGCGTGGCTCGCGATCTATACAAATTCCAGGCTGACGCTGGCATTGGGACTGACCTTGGTCGCGGCCGCCTGCTGGATCTGCTCGCGCGTCGATACGGCATGGGCCGCAAACAATTTTGAGCCGGTGGAGCTGTTGCTGGCGTTGGGTCTCGCCGGCAAGTTACGTGGGGTTGGTCAGCAGTATCGTGCTTGAGGCGCTGGAATCGGGCGTTTTGACCTCTGCCGCTTATGCCGCGACGTTTTCCGGCTTCATGCACTTTATCCGGCTTTTCGGAGGGCAGGTTGGAACCTCCGTGATGAACCAGAATCATCACGGTGCGCGAACGGTTTCACGACAATGCTCTTGGGACTGCATGTTCAGGCCGGCAGCTGGTTGACCGACGAGCGCGTGCGGGCGTTGAGCGCGGGACTCTTCTCCCCTTCCACGCGGCTCCGATGAGGCTCAATCCCGCGCGATCGACATTCTCGGCCAGCAGGTGAGGGCGCAGGCTTATACGATGGCGATTTCCGATGGATTCGTCGTTATCTGCTGGATGGTTGTCGTGTATCTGCTGCTGTTGCTGTTTCTCAAGCCGCGCGAAGTTCAGCTATCAGGATTTGAGGAAAATGACATGAATCGTGCCATCATTGTTGCCGCGGTTGGGATCGCCGCCGCTGCGCCCCAATATGCGGACGACGTCCGCCATCTGACACTGACGGAGGCCGTGCATCTCGCGATCAGTCAGAACCGCGCGTTGAAGATCGCGCGGCTGAAAGTTGCCGAAAACGAGCAGAAAAAGGCGGGCGAGCGTTCATCCTATTTCCCATCGCTCAAGAACGAATCGAATATTCTGCACGTGACGGACTTGCAGAATATCAGCATCCCGGCCGGCGCGTTTGGAACCGTCGGAGGATCGTATGTGCCTTCCCAGAATACGATCCTTCCGCAAGGGCAAACTACGTTCTATACGAGCGGTACGCAGCTCTCGCAGCCGCTTACGCAATTGATCCGGATCCATGACGCGAATCGAATCGCGGCCGCCGACGTCGCCATTTCGCGCGACGACTTGAAGAAGGCGGAAAACGAGGTCGCGCTCGAAGTGCATTCGGTCTATTACGGAATCCTGATCGCAAAATTGCAAAAGCAGGCAGCCGAACAGCAGACGCAGTACGCGGATGAGAATCTTCCGCGAAAGCGAGGACGAGGTGCGCAACGGCAGCGCGCTGAAAGTCGCCGCGATCCAAGGCCAGGCAACGGTTCTCGAGAGCCGGCAATCCGTCCTCACGGCGGATCTCCAGTTGTCCGACCTGACCACCCAGTTGAACGATCTGCTGGGGCTTCCACTCGACACGAAGCTCGAACTGAGACGCTGCGGTGCCGGCGGATTTTGATCAGCGTTCACGCGAGGAGTACGTCCAAACCGCGTGGTCTCAGAATCCGCAGATCAAGGCTGCCGAGGATGCCGTGAGAAGGCGCACGCGGCGGTCGGCTCCGCGAAGACCGCGTATATTCCCGGATGTCACCGCGTATGCCCGGCAAAGCTACCAGGACGGAGTGCCCGTTCCTGGTTCGAAACTTCGGCACGTTCGGTGTCAGCATGACGTGGGATGTCTTCGACTTCGGCAAGCGCCGGGCGGCGGTGCGCGAGAGGGAAGATCAACTGGCGGAGGCCGAGGAGAACTTACGCGGTTGAAGGACGAGGTCGCGGTCTCGATCGAGCGTAGTTATAACAAAGTGCAGCGGACCAAGAGCCTGGTGGAAGTTGCCACAACAGGTGGTGAAGCTGCGGCAGGAGAGCGAGCGGCTGGCCGCAGAATCAACTTGCCCAGGGAGCGGTCCTGGTCTCCGAACGTCGCCAGGCGACGGCGGCAACGTATAAGGCGCAAGCGGATTTTCTTCAGGCGAATCTGGGATATCTGCTCGCGTGGGCGGAGCTTCAGGAAGCTGCCGGAATCACTCCAGGACTTTGATTCATAGACGTATTGTTCGGATGATTGACTCGATGCCCTGTAGAGGAGAGAGTCATATGCCGACGAGCGTGGCTGATGACTACGTTTGAATGAAATGCGGAGGCTACGGAGCCGGTATCCTGCCGGCGAATTTCACGAGCCGTTGCTCGAGCCATTTGCCACGGCGGACTAACGCGATAGTTTGGACTTGCGCTCGCGCGCCGTTCACAAGCGCATCCAACTCACCTGCGATGCGGCGTCGGCTCCGTCACTAAGGTTAGGCGGCGCAACGGGCAGTTCCCCATTCAGTCTCGCTAGCGAACGTCAGGAGAGATGAATTTTCGCTCGGCCTGACCCGGATGCGGTCGCCGCGATGACGTTTTCTGCGGCGATCAGATTGGAGACTGGGTGCGTCTTTTGCCAGTCCTATTTAGATCGAGTACGGTGGTACTGATCATATCCCTCCCCCCGCTACGATTCACGCTGCCCGGCGATTGGCGCTTTCACGCCGTCTCAGATGCGGCACGAGTTTCTTTTTGGCGTTGAACACGCGCCATTGAACCGTACCGATGGGAATAGCCTTGGCTGCGGCGATTTCGTGATATTCCCATTCTTCGATAAAGCGCAGCGTCAGCGCTTCCTGCTCCCGCAAATCAAGGAAGGACATCCAATGATGAAATTCGAACGCCGGCGTCGCAGGGGGCAGTCTGATTGAAGTAACCAGAGAATCAGATACCTTTTCCAAGTCGATGGTATCTACCTCACGTGACTGCTTTCCGTAGTGCCGACAAAGTGAACTTCGTGCGACTTTGTAGAGCCAGGCTCGAAACAAGGCTCGGTCTCGAAGTTGATCCGCTTTGCGGTAGACGATCAGCATGACATCCTGGGCCAGGTCTTCGCTGAGCGCCGTCTCGCAGCCACGCGCACGAAAAAAGGAGATCAATTGAGGGGTGAAGATTTTGAATACCGCGGCGAACGTCTCTTGGTTTGGCGATTCCAAAAACCTCTGAGCGGCTGCGCACTCCTGAAGGAATCTCTCACTTGTGTTTGTCTGGTCGATCATGCCGCTCGTAAGGGCACTCGCGTCTCCACTAGGCCAAAGGGACAATCATCAGTGTTTTCTGAGAGTTGCCCGCCAGATACGGCAGTTGCTCCGATGACGACGCTCGTCAACTTCTGAGATCTCGTCTTCGTAAATCACACCTTTTGCGACGAGGAAGCTTTCGCTCCAGTCCCGGCCAAGAGTCTTTGAGGATATTCCGCCCGTATCGGCGCCGATTTGAAAGCAGGGCAGGGCATCACCTGCGGCCCGGTTGTCGGCGTAGTGGTGGGCATTCGAGATCCGTCCGGGAAGGGCGCCGTGTTCAGATTCCGTCAGTTTTGCGAACACCGCCGTGGCCTTTGTCCAGGCGGGCGGCAGTCTCATCAGCGGCGCCAGCTGAAATTGCTCCCGCAATTGTAAAGAGAAGATATGCGTGGAGGTTTTCACACTGATGCTCTTTACGGCCGGACATCTCGCGGCCTGTCTCGTGCCTCAAGAGCCGGATTCCGATAGGTTTGTTGGAGCCCAAACACCTTGGCGCTCCGATGGATCTTTGTTTGAGAACGAATGATACTGATCTCGCGCGATGTTCTTGTCCAGTGCTCCCAGGTGGGCACGCTTCTTCTCGGCTGTTTGGCCGTTTGGGTCGCGATGTTCAACCAGCGCCGGCAACTCAATGCGCAGATGTTCATTGAGGTGTCCGGGCGCTTTCAGGAACTGCTTCGAATGTTCCCGACCGAAGCATGGCTTGCGAACCGGAATTCTAGCCAACCCTTGCCTCCTCCCAGCCAGCAAATTACCGATTGCACGCTGTATTGTCTCCAACTGATCGCCGACGTCTATCATGTGCATCAAGGCGGGTTTGTTTCCAAAGCGCTCTGGAATGCCTGGGAACGGGAAATCAAACACATCTTAGACGGCCGAATTTTCCGGCGCGAGTGGGAAGGGTTAGCAGTCGAATTTTTGCACAACGAAGACTTTCTGCACTACATCAATGGGCTGATGCAACCCAAGAGCAGATAAGTGCTACCTCGGAACCTTGCGCTCCTTCGGTTGGCGGATTCCAACCAGGCTTCAGGGACGGTCTTTTTTCGCGAATATTATCGTCATTGCCCGAACAGCGGGGTGCGGGCTTGTTCCATCGTCGATTGCATCGGTAACAGATCCTGGCGAAGCGGCTCGCGGAGTTGGTCAATCGGAGAGTGCTTGCTGGCGCTTGATCACAGTCTTCGTCAATGAGGAGTGCGCGAGGCTGTGCTTTGTTTTGTGAAATAGTCCGTGTCAGTTCTGCGGGGAGTCCGTCGTACGCTTCGCATCCGTCTGTGAAAGCTCGATCAACCGGCGCAGTCCTAATAGTGGCAGTTCGGGAACAAACTCGTCGAATAGATTCTCGTTCTCGAAAAGCCGCCCGATTCCCCCCGTGCCGACGGTGACGGGGCGCTCGCCGGCGAAGTGCTCCTTCGCAATGGACGCCGCGAGGAATCGCACGCTCGCTAGCGTTCCATAGTACAAGCCCGATTGGATACTCTCGACAACTGAGCGTCCGAGAATGGCAGCGGGGCGGACGATTTCCACCGCCTGGAGCCGCGCCGTCTGCGAATCCAACGCTGACATGGACATGTTGACTCCTGGTGTGATGATGCCACCCAGATATTCCTTGTCTTTGCTGACGGCGCATAACGTCGTGGCAGTTCCAAAATCGACGATCACCAGGTTTCGGCCGGGAAACCGGCTGATCGCCCCGATGGCGTTCGCGATCTTGTCTGCGCCTACCTCCAATGGATTTCGATACCGGATTTTCAGTCCCGTTTTCACTCCCGGTTGAAGCAGAAACGGGTCAAAGCCGAAATACTTCCGGAAGCAATTCCGAAGCGAGCGCACCGCGTCCGGCACCACGGAACAGATCCCGGCCATTTCGATCTCCCCCGGATCGATGCTGTTTTCGCGCAGCGTGGAGCGAAAAAACGCGCCGAACTCGTCGGACGAGGCTCGGACGCTCGACGTGCGCCGAAACGTGGTCTTCAGCTCCTCGCCCTGATACACCCCACAGTAAATCTGGCTATTTCCCACGTCCACCGTAAGTAGCATAAAAGCTCACAATGCCCTCGTCTCCGCAACTGGCACGTTGTCGATGAGACGGACTTCCTCGAGATGCACGGCGGCCAAGCGCCTTGCCCAGCATTCCTCGACATATTCCACCCTGAAGCCCTGCGCTTCGAGGGCTGCCCGCGCTTCAGCGCAGCTCGGCACTGTGGTTAAGATCCGGAACAGGTCCCCTGCCCTTTCACGGCCTTCCGGCGAAAGGAGCGCGTTCCGCGAGCTCATCGCCAATCCCGATTCCTCCCGCACCGTCGGGCAAGGGGTGATTCGTGTAGGAAGAAAGAACTCCTGCGTCATTTCGGTGATGGCTCTCAGTTGCTGATAGTCCTTCTCTCCGAAGTACGCACGATCCGCACGTACGAGGTTGAGGAGCTTCAGCACCACCGTCATCACACCCTGAAGGAAACCCGGCCGGCACGCTCCTTCCAACACCAGGTCGCTGCTGTGCGGCTCTACGCGAAAGCGGTAGCCATTCGGATACAGTTCCGCCGCGCCCGGCACGATGACTTCGTCTGCCCCCAGGCTCTGCAACAGCGCGAGATCATCATCGAGGGTGCGCGGATATCGCAGGAGGTCGTTTGGGTCGTTGAACTGCGATGGGTTGACGAAGATGCTGACCGCGACAATTTCATTTTCCGCGCGGCATCGCGCCACGAGCGAACTGTGGCCTCTGTGAAGCGCTCCCATTGTAGGGACGAAACCAATCGTGCGCCCGTCGAGCGTGCTCCGCCGTGTCCGCCAACCCGCCAGAGTGTCGGAGACGTGAATCACAAATAACTCTCCTCTCCAGCCGGAAACGTTCCCGCCTTGACGGCCGTGTCAAAGCTTGCCAACGTCTCCAGAACGCAGCGCGCGCCGTCGACAAAGGGGCGGGCGAACTTCGGATGAAAATCCGTGTTCAGGCCCAGCAGATCCTGAAGCACTAATATCTGTCCGTCGCACCCCGGGCCTGCGCCGATGCCGACGGTCGGAATTCGTAGGCTTTCGCTGATTTCCTTGGCGAGATTCGCAGGCACGCATTCCAGCACGATCGCGAAAGCGCCAAGCTCCTCAAGTGCAGCCGCCTGCCGGGAAATATGTCGCGCCGAATCGCTACTTCGCCCCTGCACTCGAAAGCCTCCATAAGCGTGCACGGATTGCGGCTGCAGGCCAAGATGGCCCATCACGGGTATACCGCTCTGGACCATGCGCTGAACCACGTCCTCATGTCCATCCACGCCCTCGAGCTTGACGGCATGTGCGCCGGCGATCATCAGGATCGATGCCGAGTCAAGCGCCGCAGACGGACCTTTTCGGCAAGACAGAAACGGCATGTCCGCAACAATAAATTTGCCGGGCGCGCCGTGGGCCACTGCCTCCGTATGGAGGCGCATCAATTCCGTGTTGGCGGAAAGCGTGGAGGGATGTCCATGCATCACCATCGCGGCGCTGTCGCCTACGAGAATTCCGTCAATTGCGCTCTTCGAGAGGAGACGGGCGAACGTGTAGTCGTAACACGTCACCATCGAAAGCTTGCGCCCTTCGATCTTTGCGGCAAGAAAATCTGTGCTGCTCATGGCTTAACTCATTCCTGAGAGGCGAGCTGAAAGTTGGAGATTTTGTTATCGGGAAACGTCATTCAGCATCGCCTTGGTACCTGTCAAAAAGATCAAGTCCTGGACTTACATGCGGCCCTGGAGGGCGGCAGGTATGGATAGTCGCTGCAAGTTTGTCAGCGCTGAGAAAAGTATACCAGCTTTCCGCCGGTTCCCGCTCAGTGAGTGAACAATTATTTGCGCTGTTACTATCCCAACAGAACAGCTCGTCAAGTCTCTTCCGAGACAGGAAGCAAGAAAGGCAAACATCGTTTTTATGAGTCCGACGAACATTTTTGCTCCAGCCTCCACTCCCGCCGATTCCATCTTCGGGCTCTCGATATTTGTTCTGCTAAACGTCGCAGCGATATTTATCGTCGTCTTCGCCTTGCTCGCTTACGTCGTCGTCAAATTCAGGAACAAGCGGGGGGCAGATCGCAGCGAGCCTGCACAGATTTACGGCAGCAACCAAGTGGAACTGGCCTGGACTGTGATCCCGGTTCTAATCGTGCTGGCACTGTTCCTGGCGGCGGCACGCGTGATCGCATCGGTTCAGAATCCGCCGCGGACGCCTGCAGCACTGGATGTGACCGTTATCGGCCACCAGTTTTGGTGGGAATACCGATATCCTGGCCTGAATATCGTCACTGCGAATGAGCTTCATGTGCCGGTCAGTGATCCGGCACATCCCGCGCCGACATTCCTGACCCTGCTATCGGCCGATACGGATCATAGCTTCTGGGTGCCTCGGCTGGCGGGCAAGACCGACCTTATTCCCAATCACCCAAATCAGACGTGGATCGACCCCCGTCGAACCGGGCGTCTTCCTGGGCCAGTGCGCGCAATACTGCGGAACCCAGCATGCCAAGATGCTGCTGCGTGTCTACGTGCAACCGCGCGAGGAGTTTGAACGGTGGGTGCGTGAGCAACAGCGAAAGCCGGAACCCGCGATAATCATCCGCCGGACAGCGAGTATTTGAGTCCACGGCGTGTGTTAACTGCCACACGATATCAGGAACTGCGGCTAAGGGCCGCTTCGGCCCGGACCTGACGCATCTCATGAGCCGCGACACCATCGCCGCAGGTGCGGCGCGCAACACCCATGACATGCTGCGCCTATGGGTGAAGAGTCCGGACGCCATTAAGCCGGGATCGAAAATGCCGGCTATGGGGTTGAACGATTCCGACCTGGATGCACTAACTTCTTACCTGGAGTCACTCCGCTGATGTCGGCCAATACCATAGTGGTGTCTGAGTCTGAGCTTCCCGTATCCCGCCCGTTTCCGCTGCGTCTTCACGAATGGGTGACCACAGTGGATCATAAGCGCCTGGGCATCCTCTATATACTATTCGCCCTGGTGTTTCTGCTTGTTGGTGGTATTGAGGCGACCATCATGCGCCTGCAACTCATCCGGTCGCACAATGACCTCGTTTCGCCTGAGGTCTTCAATCGCATGTTCACGATGCACGGGACCACCATGATCTTTTTTGTGGCCATGCCCCTTGTTTTTGGCTTCGCGAACTACCTGGTGCCACTAATGATCGGCGCCCGCGACATGGCGTTTCCACGCCTCAATGCGTTCAGCTTCTGGATGACCGCACTTGGCGGTCTGTTACTCTACTTCAGTTTTTTTGGTGGGAGCGGCCTGTATGGAGCCGGTAGCACTCCCGATGCCGGGTGGTTCGCGTATGCCCCACTGACCGCAAAGACGTTCTCGGTTGGACACAGCACCGACTACTGGACACTCTCCCTGCTTTCATCCGGTATCGGCAGCATTGGAACGGCGATCAATTTAATCGCGACGATTCTATGCATGCGATGTCCAGGAATGACGCTCGGCAGGATGCCACTGCTCGTGTGGCTCAACCTCGTGATGGCAGGTCTCGTAATTCTTGCTGTGAGCCCGCTTTCTGCTGCGCAGATCATGCTCTTGATCGACCGATATCTTGGAGGCCATTTTTTCGATACCCAAGCCGGCGGGTCGGCC
>CAVXPE010000032.1:0-101315 GCA_963763545.1 Bryobacterales bacterium | reverse complement strand
CCGTCTGCACCGTCACCGCGATTTTTGGGCGCTGCGTGACGTCTCGTTTGAAGTGAAGCGCGGCGAAACCTTCTGCATCGTGGGCGAAAACGGCTCCGGCAAGAGCACCCTGCTGCAGATCGTCGCCGGCATCCTCCAGCCCACCACCGGCACCGTCGCCGTGAACGGCCGCGTTTCCGCGCTGCTCGAACTGGGCGCGGGCTTCAACCCCGAATTCAGCGGCCGCGACAACGTCTATCTCAACGGCTCCATTCTGGGCCTCACCAAGCGGCAGATCGACCAGCGCTACCCCGACATCGAGGCCTTCGCCGAAATCGGCGACTTCATCAATCAGCCCGTGAAGACCTATTCCAGCGGCATGGTCGTCCGCCTGGCCTTCGCCGTCGCCATCAATGTCGACCCCGAAATCCTGCTGGTGGATGAAGCCCTGGCGGTCGGCGACATCTACTTTCGCCAGCGCTGCATGCGCAAGGTGCACGAACTGCGCGCGCGCGGCGTAACCATCCTCTTCGTCTCGCACGCCACGGCCGACGTCAAGGCCATCGGCGACCGCGTCCTGTGGCTCGAACACGGCCGCGTGGTCGAAATCGGCGAGCCCGACCGCGTCATTTCGCAGCTATCTCGCCGCCATGGTCGGCAAAGGATTCCACGCTATCGGCGGCACGAGGCGGAGAGCCATCCAGCGCGCCCGCCGCGCGCCATCGGCGCGCGCCGGAGATCGTCGAGACCATTCCCAATATCGACCACCGCCACGGCGACGGGCGCGCCGAAGATCATCGGCATCGCCATCCTCGATGAGAACGGGTTCCCGCTCCACATGCTCGAACCCTCGTCGCGCATCCTGGTCCGCATCAGCGTGCGCGCGCGGCGAGGCACGTGCGCATGCCCAACGTCGGCTTCATGCTGCGCAACCAGCTCGGCATCGATTTCTCCGGGCACCAACACCGCCCGCGAAGGCTACGAGCTGGAACCGATGCAGCCCGGCGACATCTACACCGTCGATTTCTATGTCGACCTGCCGGAACTTTATCCCGCCTCGTTCTCGTTTTCGCCGGCCATTGCCGATGGCACGCTCGACGCCTACACGATGTGCGACTGGATCGACAACGCCGTGACGCTGCAGATGAGCCGCGCGCGAAGGCGAAGTCTACGGCTACATTCACCTGCCCTGCCGCGTCGAAGTGAACGCGCGCATCGCGGTCGAAGCCGGCCGGCCCCGTTTTGGAGAAGCGCCTTGGCTGAATTCACCGGCGAGCGCGTCATCCCCGGCGAGGTCGATATCGACCTGCTCAACGAGCACATGGCGCGCTACGCGTTCGCCGCCCGCCTGGCGCGCGGCAAGCGCGTGCTCGATGCCGGCTGCGGCGCGGGCTACGGATCGGCCGAACTGGCGCGCGCGGCGCAGACGCGTGGTGGGAATCGATCGCGCCGCCGGACGCCATCGAGTTCGCGCGCGCGCATTACGCCGCGCCCAATCTGACCTTCGAACAGGCCTCCTGCGACGCGCTGCCCTATGCCGATGGCAGCTTCGATCTGGTGGTGGCTTTCGAAGTGATCGAGCACCTGGACGACTGGCGCGGCTTCCTGCGCGAGGCGCGCCGCGTGCTGGCGCCCAACGGCCAGTTCATCGTCTCCACGCCCAACAAGCTCTACTACACGGAATCGCGCGGCGCCGACGGCGCCAATCCGTTCCACGTACACGAATTCGATTTCGAGGAATTCCGCGCCGAACTGCGCGGCTGTCTTCCCGCACGTTTCGCTGTTCCTCGAAAACCACGTGGAGGGCTTCACGTTTCAGCCGCACGAAGCCGGCAATCACCGCGGAAGTGCGCGTGGATGCCGGCGATGCCGTCGCCCGACGAATCGCATTTCTTCGTGGCGGTGTGCGCCAATCGGCCGCAGATCGGGTAATCCGACATTTGTCTACGTGCCGCGCGCCGCCAACGTGCTGCGCGAGCGCGAGCAGCACATCGGGCTGCTGGAAGAGCGAACTCGACGCAGAAGAATCAGCTGGCTGGAAACGGCCAAGACCGCTCAGCGCGATCTGCAGCGATGACGCACGAATACGCAAAGCCGAAGCAGCTGGAGCGAGAGCAACCGCTGGGCGGAGGAGCTGAACCGCGAAGTGGACGCGCGGCGGGCGCGCGTGGTCGCGTTGCAGGACGAACTGGCGGCGCGAACAGGAGAGCGCGCGCGCCAGTGGCCGAAGGCTATGCCGCCAAGGTCGCCGAGCTCGAAGACGATATCCGCGCGAAGACCCAGTGGGCGCATCGATGTCGAGACCGCGCTCACCGCCGAAGTCAGCGAAGCAGACCGCGGAACTGGTGAAGGCGGTGGAAGCGCTGCATCACACCGAGAAGGAACTGGAGGAGCGCACCGCTGGGCGCGCAGTCTGGAAGACGAAGCTGCGCGAATTGCGCAGCGAGCAGGTGGCGCTCTACCGCGAGTCGCGCTGGGTGAAGCTGGGCCGCAAGGTCGGCTCTGGGTCCGGCTTTCGCCGGCGAGTTGACATGGCGCTTCTGAAACGCCTGCTGCGCGCGCTGCCGCTGCTGCTGCTCTCGCCGCTTCTGGTGCGCGATCAGCGCCTTGGCGCTCGCGCTCATCGGATCTCTTCTGCGAAGCTGCGGACGGGCCGGCGAAGCGTCGCGCCTGACGGCCAGCGACGCCGCCTGATCCGACGCGCGCCTCCGTCGTCATCCCCAACTGGAACGGCAGAGACCTGCTGGAGAAATATCTGCCCTCGGTGGTCGCGGCGCTCGCCGGCAATCCGGCCAACGAAATCATCGTGGTGGATAACGGCTCCACCGATGGCAGCGCCGAGTTCGTCCGCGCGGCATTTCCCGCAGGTGAAGCTGGTGGCGCTGCCGAACAACCTCGGCTTCGGCGGCGGCTCGAACGCCGGCTTCCGCGCGGCCACGAACGACATCGTGGTCCTGCTCAACAGCGATATGCGCGTGGCGCCCGATTTCCTGGCGCCGCTGCTGGAGGGTTTCGCCGATCCCGACGGTCTTCGCCGTCTCCTGCCAGATCTTCTTCAGCGATCCCGCGCAAGCTCCGCGAAGAGACCGGCCTCACGCAAGGCTGGTGGCAGGATGGCGGCCTGCGCGTGCGCCATCGCATCGACCCGGCCATCGACCGCTCTCTTTCCCTGCTTCTATGGCGGCGGCGGATCCTGCGCCTTCGACCGCGCGCAAGTTCCTCGAACTCGGCGGCTTCGACCGCGCTGCTCGCGCCCTTCTATCTGGAAGACACCGACCTCGGCTATCATGGCCTGGAAGCGCGGCTGGAAGGTGCTCTACCAGCCGCGCAGCGTGGTCTATCACGAGCATCGCGGCACCATCGGCAAGCGCTTCCGCGAAGACCAGATCCAGGCCGTGCTGAAGAAGAACTTCCTGCTGTTCTGCTGGAAGAACATCCACGAGTGGCCGCGGCTGGCCTCGCATTTCTTCTTCGCCTGGGCCGGCGCGCTGCTCAGCGTGCTCTTCGGCGAGATCCCCGGCGCCCCAACCTTCCTCGCTTGTGGCGCGCGTTCCTGCAGTTGCCGCGGCGCCATGCGGTCGCGATGGCGCGCGCGATCGCTCGCGCGGATCGACGACACCGAAGCCTTCCGCCGTCCGCTGGGCGGATATTTTCGCGACCGCTTCGCGCCCATGGAGCCCGCGCCCGGACCGCCTGCGCGTGCTGTTCGTTTCGCCCTATCCGATTTGCCCGCCGATGCACGGCGGCGGCGTCTTCATGTACCAGACGCTGCGCGAGATGGCGCAAGCTGACGGAAGTCCATGTGGTGGAGTTGCTGGATTGGCCGTGGCAGGAGAAGGACAACCTGGAGCTGCGCGAATTCTGCGCGTCGGCCGAGTGGCTGGTGCGGCCCAGCGGCCATGCCGCAGCGACATGCGGATCGCTGCTGCCGTTCGCCGTGCGCGAGTTCGCCAACGACGATCTGGAGTGGCTCATCCACCGCCAGATCTTTCAGAAGCGATCGACGTGCTGCAGCTGGAATATACGCCGATGGCGCAATATCGCGGGGCAGTTCCGGCGCATCCCGACGGCGCTGTTCGAGCACGACGTCTATTTCCAATCGATCGGGCGCGGCCTGGGCCACATGATCGGCGCTCATCGGCGAAGTCGAAGGCGCGCGTGGAGTACCTGCGCGCGCTGCGCTATGAACTGCGCGCGCTGCCCCACTTCGACCAGGTGCAGGTCTGCACGCCGGCGCAATCGCGACTATCTGCTGGCCTTCCGTGCCGGACGCTGGCGCCGAAGCTGCGCGACGGGCTGCGCGCGGGCATCGACACGTCGCATTACGAATTCCGTCCGGACGGGCGCGAGCCGGTCGACCATGCTGTTCGTCGGCAGCTTCCGCCACGACCCCAATCGCGTGGCCTCGATTGGTTCGTGCGCGAAGTGCTGCCGCTGATTCTGGAGCGGGAGCCGCAGCGCGCGGCTGGTGGTCGCGGGATCCGACCCGCCGCCGGCGCACGCTTATGCCGATTACGCAGGCGCAATCTGGAGATGCTGGGTTTCGTGGACGACGTGCGCGAGCCGCTGGCGCAGTATGCGGTTTTCGTCTGCCCGATTCTGAGCGGATCGGGCGTGCGGGTGAAGCTGCTGGAGGCCTTTGCCGCGGGGATTCCCGGTGGTGTCGACCACAGTCGGCGCGGAAGGCCTGGCGAAGAGGACGGCGAATTCTGCGCGCTCGCGACGATCCGGCGGCATTCGCCGAGCGCGTGCTGAGCCTTGTTCGAGAATCCCGATGCCGCCGCTCAGATGGCGGCGCGGGCGCGCGCCGAAGTGGAAGCCAATTGGGACATGGCGGCGATCACGGCAAGCTCGTCGAGGGATACACTGATGTCGCCCGCCTTAAGCGAGTTGATCTATCGCACCTACGTCCGAGTAGGCGCGCTGGCTATAGGTCTGGGCAGGCTGCCATACACCCATCAGTACCATTACCTATATTTCTTCTATTCCGTGCTCGCAATCCTTCGCGCATGTCGTATAATCTCCTCACGACTGGAAGCCATACAAGGAGATTGAATGCGCCTAAAATTAGCGGCTCTATGCTTTCTTGCCGCGGCGTCAACTATGGCGCAAAACGCCGTCACTGACGATGCCGGAAAAGCGACAGTATACGTTTATCGGCTTCCGCGTGGCTCGGGCCCACCTCCGAACTCCCCCTCCGTCTATCTGCGACAACAGGAGTTAGCCCGCATTCAGAACGGCCGCTACTTCAGCATCCGTCTCGACGCGGGAAAGCACTCCTTCCAGTCGACCGAGGAAAATCGGTGGTCGACCTGGACGTCAAAGCCGGCCAAACCTATTACATTCGGGGCGAAGTCGTGCCTGTTCGATTGAAGCCGCGCGGGCGGCTGACGCAGATGTCTTTGGAGCAGGGCGGCAGCGAGGCTCGGATGCTCAAGCCGCTCGATCTGGATAAGGTTAAGGATCGCGTTCGCGTGCTTCATTGATCCCCTGAAATAGCGTGACGGCGATGAAGACGGTTTACCTGACAGGCGGAACGGGGTTTCTGGGGAGTCACTTCATCCGAAACCATCTCTCAACCGCGGAGTATGACGTTCATTGCTTTGTTCGAGGCAGCAGCGACGTAGCGTGTACGCAGAGACTGAAGCAAGCAGTTCTCGCAGCGAACACGAGCTATCCGGGAAAGAAGACGTTGAACCTGGACGGCGTGACTGCGATTCCATCCGACATCACGCATGCCACAGTTGGGTCTCAGTGAAGAGTGGCTCGATACGGCTCGGAGGCGGCCGGCGGGATCGACGTTCTTCCACTTCGCGTCGTCATTGTGTTTCGAGGAAAAGAACAAAGACCTGATCTACGATCACAACATCAACGGTTTGAAACATGCCGTCGATGTCGCGTCGGCATTGAAATGCGGCGTATTCTTCTACATCTCCACGGCCTTTACAGTGGGTATTTACGAAGGTCATGTGGCGGAGCAACTGCATCGTCCCGCGGCATTCAACAATTACTATGAAGAGACGAAGTGCGCGGCCGAGCACCTCATCACGGGGCTATGCGACGCGAAGGGAATACGGTTGGTCATTGTCCGGCCATCCGTCGTGATCGGTCCGTCGGAATCCTGCAAGACGGGGGGCAGCAAGACGGGATTATATGGGTTGATTCGAGTGATGCATCGCCTGAAACAACACCTCAAAAACACCCCCGTGGTGGCGCACGGCAATACGGACGCGGCGGTCAACTTGATCCCGGTCGACTATGTCTGCCATGACCTTTTCGGTCTATTCCAGGATACCGGCACCCTGAATGGCCTGCATCATGCCACCGCCCGCAACAACGTGAAGATTGCCGTTCTGGTCGAATTGATCAAGCGGCATATGGGACTCCCCAACGTCAGTGTGGAGCGGTTCGAGCGGTTCGACAGTGAACGAGATTCGGCAATTGAAAAAATGTTGGCCAGAACAACGGCTTTCTACAACTCGATCACGTGCGCGACGAAGCATTTTGAAAAGAATGCTGGCGGAACATGGTTCCTTGGCATGGACGAGGTGGAACGCTATGTCATTGAAGGAGTACGCGAGTCCGAGTCGGGCGAAGGGTTTGCGCCAGATCACGATCCGACTGCCGGTTCGGACCGGGTTGCCTTGAATATGTCCGCTGGTTAGCCTCGCGACCCCCAAACGAATTCCTTTGGAAACCGTGACTATCGATAGCAACTGAATATCGACTCCATGGGCGCCGTCGAGATTCTCTTCACGCTCGAGAACAAGTTTGACATTCGCGTCCCGGACGAAGAGGTGCGCAGCATGCATAACGTGTGCCAGATGCGCGAGGGCGTTGAAAGAGGTCGCCGCCGAAGCGGCCAGGGCGCCGCCACCACCCGCTCGAAGACCGCGCCTTTATCGACAAGGTTGGCGAGCCGGCGCGCCGAGGTTGCAGATTCCATTGCACCTACACCTGGATTGCCGCGTCGATTATGAGAGCCTGGAAACGTGCCTGCCGGTGACATTCCAGCCGCGACTTCTCGCGATTTCGCTCGCCAGATGGTGATCGCGCATGGTTGGAATTCCACTTCATACCAGATCCTCAATCCCGGCATGCAACATTGGTTCGCTTCGGCGCATTCGGCCGTGGTGGGCTACACGCGGCGAGACCATACGCTGGTGGCAGCGGGATCGCCCGTTTGCGACCCGAAATCGCTTCCGTCGGTTTGCGACGAGTTCGAAGCCTTTGCGAAGGCGCAGGGCTGTGGCGTGTGCTATGTATGCGCGGAAGAACGGCTGCGTGCGGTCTTGCCTGCGCCGTCGCGGTGTGCGGCAATCGCTCTGGGCGCGCAGCCGGTTTGGAACCCGCGTACCTGGTCCGCAATTGTTCACCGTCGCCCTTCGCTTCGCGCGCAACTGTATCGCGCAAGGAATAAGGGCGTGGAGGTTGAAGCCCTCGCGCCACAGCGCGCCGCGGGCGACCCCGAACTGCGCCGCATTCTGCGGGAGTGGCTCAAGGGCTGCCGGCTTCCGCCGCTGCATTTCCTCGTCGAACCCAACGTATTGGATGGCGAACTCGCCGACCGCATCGTGCTTGTGGCCCGCCGCCGCGGCGTGCCGGTGGCATTCCTGGTGGCATCGCCGGTGCGGGCGAGAAACGGATACTTGGTAGAGTTGCTCGCGCGATCTGCGGGTGCCCCCAACGGCGCCAGCGAGTTGTTGATCGACGCCGCCATGCACCGGTTTGCCAGCGAGGGCTGCGATTACGCGACTCTCGGCCTTGTGGCACTGGCCCACGCGGCGGATGAGGAGATCCGGCGCAACCCCGCATGGTTGCGGATTCTCATGTACTTCGCACGCGCGCACGCCAACCGGTTCTACAATTTTCGCGGACTGGAGCGCTTCCGGATGAAGATGGAGCCGGACCGATGGGAGACGATCTACGCAATTTCCAACGAGCCGCGATTCTCCGTGCGTAGCCTATACGCCATGGGTGGCGCGTTCTCTGGGATCGCACCGTGGGCCGCCATCGCCATCGGACTCGTACGGGCGGTTAGGGATGAGTTCAGATTGTTGCTGCGACACGTGCGTCCCCGGTTCAGCGCAGGAACCCGCTCATCCCCGTCGTCTTCGAGCTGAGCTCGTCGTTGCGCGGATCGTCCAGCGCCAGGATGCGGCGCAGTTCCGGCGAGAGGCGCGCTTGCGTCTCGGGCCGCAACAGGGCTTTCTGGTATTGCTGCTGCGGCTTGTCGCCGCGCGTGTAGAACGCATGCAACGCGCGGCGCGGCATTCCGGTGCGGTTCGCGGTGCCGCCATGCCAGGCGTGCGTATTCATTACGACCACGGTCCCGGCCTGACCCAGCACCAGGACCTCATCGGGATGCGTCGCTTGAGGATCGGCCAGCGCATGCTGCGGCAATTGCCTTCGGCGCTGCGAGCCCGGCACGATGCGCGTGGCCCCGTTCTCCGCGGTGAAATCGTCGAGCAGCCAGATGGTGTTGCACACGGAGAAACCGGAATCGTCCGCGACCGCGCCGGCGTCGCAATGCAGGGGCTGGCACTCGGGCCACCAGGGGTCGGTGGATCGCGCATTCAAGCTGCTCAGCTTGAAATCATCGCCCAACACATGGCGCACGGCTCCCAGCACGCGCGGATGTGATACCACCCGTTCGAAGACCTCGCCTTTATTGACAAGGTTGGCTAGCCGGCGCGTGCCGGGCTCCTTGCGGAACTCCGATCCGGCGCTCTCGCCTTCCTCTTCCCATAGCCGCTCCACTGTTGCACGGATCTCTTCCAGGAAGGCAGCATCCATGGCGCCCGGCAAGCAAACCCAGCCTGCATCGTCCAACGCTTCGTAGGTCACGATGGTATTCAGTTCCTCTTCAGCATCCCGATATCCCTCAGCCAATCGCCCAACCGCAACTGCCACGTGGTCGCAACCGGCGACGGATTCTTGGTGTTCGGATTAATCCCGAAGCCGTGGCCGCCCGAGGCATATACGTGCACTTCGGTCTTGATTCCCGCGGCCTTCAACATCGGATAGAGACCGGCCAGCGCCGCGGAAGGTCCCTTGTCGTTATCGGCGCAGAGCATGAAGGTCACGGGCATGTCTTTCGGAATGGTGTAATTCTCCGCTCGAATTCCCGGATAGATCAGCGCATCAAAATCGGGCCGCGAACTCAGCCGGTCGATCGCATCGGCCGCAACCGGCTTGCCTGCATCGAAGCGTGTCGATGCGAGCGCTGTCACCTCGCCGCCCGCCGAGAATCCCATGATCCCCACGCGGGCCGTGTTCACGCGCCACTCTTCAGCGCGGCTGCGGACCAGGCGGATCGCGCGCTGCGCATCGGCGAGGGCATGCTCTTCGATCTTGTATGTCGAGCCCGGCTCGCGCGCCAGACGGTACTTAAGAACGAAGCCCGCCACGCCGATGCTGTTGAGGTATTCGGCGACGTATGTGCCCTCCTGATCGAAGTTGAGGAATTGGTGGCCGCCGCCGGGCGCGATTACCATCGCGGCGCCGGTCGCGGTCTCCCGCGACGGCAGGAAGACCGTGATCGATGGGTTGTGGACACCGGTCACTTTCAAGTAACCGTGGTCTTTGTTGGGCGGCTCGTCGACTTCCTTCGCCGTCTTGCCCTCGGAGCCTGGAGCGCCGTTGCTCCAAAGCGGAATCTCTGGATGATCGGCCGCCAGAGCCAGTCCGGAGAAGATCGTCAGGGCCCAAATCGCTTTAGCCTGCATGCAGGAATTCTACACCGACGCTAATGCGAAGCGCTGGCCCATGCCTGGTTGAGCGTCTGGAAGACCTCGTTGTATTTGCCGTTCTCGGCCGCAAAGCGCAGTAACCTGACTCGCTCCGCGCAGATCTCGCTGGGCGTGGGTTGAGTCTTGAAAAT
The DNA here is from genome assembly GCA_963763545.1 of Bryobacterales bacterium. Classification (GTDB taxonomy): domain Bacteria; phylum Acidobacteriota; class Terriglobia; order Bryobacterales; family Bryobacteraceae; genus PALSA-243. The sequence goes on along the minus strand of CAVXPE010000032.1, from coordinate 91,453 downwards.
TGCCATTACTTCGGCAATGTACTGATCGAGAGGCATGGCGCGCGGGTCCGAGGCCCCATCCATCAAGTCCGTGGCAACATAGGGTGGAATCAATTCCAAGACTTCAGTCGTGGAGCCTTGCAGTTGATAGCGGAGCGATTGCGTGTACGAGTGAATGGCGGCCTTGGTGGCGCAATAGGTCGGTGTGATGGTCAACGGTACAAACGCAAGGCCGGACGAGACGTTGACGATCGTCGAGTGAGCTTGCTTCCGTAGCAAAGGCAGAAACGCTGCTGTGAGGCGCATAGGTCCCAGCAGATTCGTGGCGACGATCGCCTCGACGTCGGCCAGATCTTCCGGTTGCGCCGCGAGCTTTTCGGGCCGCATGATGCCGGCATTGTTGAACAGCACGTTCAGCGCAGGAAACGCTTCGCCACTTCGGCCGCAAAAGAGCGGATCTTGGCCGGGTCCGCGGCGTCGAGTATGATCGATTGCATCCCTGGATTGGCGGCAGTGGTTTCATCGAGGGCCTGCTGGCGCCGTCCCGCGATGATGACATGGTTTCCGAGAGCGTGAAAGGCTTCGGCAAGTCCGCGGCCGATGCCGGATCCTCCGCCCGTGATGAGGATCGTATTGCCCGTAATCTGCATAACAATATTTCAGCATGGGCGCGCCGTCACTCATGGCGCAGGGCGATCAGCGGATCGACGCGCACCGCGCGATACGTGGGTATCAGGCAGGCGATTGCCGCCACGCCGACTAACGAAATCGATACCGCGGTGAATGTCGCGGGATCGGTGGCGGTGACTTCCCAAAGCTCCGATGAAAGGAATCGCGTTAAGGCAGCCGCGCCGGCGAGGCCGAGAATCAGGCCCCCTGCAACGAGCGGCAGGGCTTGACGAACGATCAGCATTGAGACGTCGCGTCCAGCCGCGCCGAGAGCCATGCGGATGCCGATCTCGCGCGTTCGTTGCGCAACGGCATAGGCCATTACGCCATAGATTCCGACGGCTGCGAGCGCTATCGCCACTCCCGCAAAGAGCCCAAGCAGCATTGAGTAATATCGCGGGTATTGGACATCCTCGGCCATGTATTGTTCGACGGTTTTCGGATCGACCAGCGGGCGGTTGGGATCGATCTCGCGCACGGCTTTCCGCATGGCCGGCATTAGAGCCATCGGCTCGCCGGCGGTTCGGAGCACGAAAGTCATTACCAGGCGAAGCGATGTATATGGTCCCTGAATATGCGGGGCCATCTGGACGAAGGGTACGTAGATGGCGCCCTCCTGCTTGGTTTGCAGGCGCGTGGAAGGCGTATCGTGCGCTACCGCGATCACGTCTCGCGGTTGCTCGTCCGGGCTCAAATCGAGCTTGATGCGCTTGCCGATGGGGTTCTCGTTCGCGAAGAAGCGGCGCGCAACGGTTTCGTTGACAATCGCCACCCACGGCGCCGTCGCGGTATCCCGGGCCGTGAAATCACGTCCGCGCAGAAGGGCGATTCGCATGGTGTTGAAGTAATTCGGCGTGATGGGATAGAACTCCGCGCTGAGCGCATCCGCATCTTGCGACGGGCGGCCTTCGATTTCGAACGGCAGAGTGAGCGCACCCACAAGCGGCGGCAGGTAACTTCCACCGGCGGACTGCACCCCGGGCACGCGCTGGATTCGATCGAAGATCCGGTTGATGGTATCGGCGGGTACGGAGTTGATTTCCCAGAGCGGTATGCCTTTGTAGGTGGATGACGGGCGACCGAATTGTTTTTCCGGGTAATGGACGCCGAAGGTCAGAAGGCCGTTGGGATCATAACCGAGGTTTGACCCTTGCATCCGGAGGAAGCTGCGGATGAGCAGTCCCGCGCCAATCAGCAGGACCAGCGCCAGCGAGAGTTGAATGGTGACCAGCGCGCCGCGCAGCCGGTGACGGGTGGCGCCGGACGTGCCTCCCCGAGCCGAATCCTTCAGCGCCGCGGCGAAATTCGATTTCGACCCTTGCATCGCGGGGCCAACGCCGAAGATCAGACCGGTGAGCAGAGCGAGCGCCGCGCTGAACCACAACACACGCCCATCAATGACGGTCTCGTGAAGGCGCGGGAACCAGGCCGGGGCCATCGTCACCAGCGCACGAACGCCCCCATACGCCAGAAGGACGCCGAAGACGCCGCCCAGCAGCGAAAGCAGGACGCTCTCGGTAAGGAATTGGCGAACGATCTGCGCGCGACCGGCGCCCAGCGCGGACCGGATGGCCACTTCTGTATGACGCGAGGACGCGCGCGCCAGGAGCAGCGCGGCCACATTGGCGCAGGCAATAAGAAGCACGAAACCGACCGCGCCTTGCAGTAGCAGCAGAGGCCGCGTCATGAATCCGTAGAGCGCCTCGCGGATGCTTTGCACGCGAACTCCCCAAGGTTTGCCATGGTCCGTGTCGCGTCCGGGAAATTGCCCGGCGAGCTCGCCCGCGATGGACGCGATATCCGCCTGCGCCTGTTGCATGGATACGCCGCGCTTTAGCCGCCCTATTACGGTCATGAAGCGCGCGGACCCGCGGAGTTGAAAGCTGTTGAAGGGTATGGGAACCCAAAAATCGTCGGCGTCGTCGGAGACGCGGAATTGGGGTTGCGCGACTCCGACGATCTGTGTGGTGACGCCGTTCAGGAGCACGGTGCGGCTTAGGATGTTCCGGTCGCCTCCGAAGCGCCGCTGCCACAGGCGGTAGCTGACGATCATCACTGGCGCGGGGTGATCGACTTCGTCCTCGGAGGGCAGAAACAGGCGGCCCATCAGCGGTTGCACGCCAAGCGCTTGGAGCAGCCCGGGGGTGACGTTCTCACCCTGGATGCGATCCGCGGGCATTCCGTTCTCTTCGGCGCCGAAATCCCGGACGGCTTCGACTACCGCGCCCATGGCGTCGAACGACCGATTGCGATCCCTCCATGCCATGAAATCGTGTACGGAGACGAAATCCTGCTTGTCGGGATGCTGAGGAGGCACGGTCGAGATGGCCACTACGCGATCCGGTTCAGGGTAGGGTAGCGATCCGAGAAGAATCGTGTTCACCAGGGTGAAGATGGCAGTGTTAATGCCGACGCCAAGAGCCAGTGAGAACACGGCGATGGCCGTGAAGGCCGGGTTTTTCATGAGCACCCGGAAGCCGTAGTTTACATCCTGTAAAAACATATTCATCGCCGTAGCCCTTAGATGCCGGATTTTGCGCTTGTTCGTAATGACGGCGAGGCTGCGGTTTGGCGCCGTGCGGTTACGAGATCATTTGCGGTAAATGGGGTCGAGGGTTTTCTCGGCGCCGTCGATTCCGGCGGGAGACTTCAGGCCGAGAACTTTCACCATGAATGGGAAGACGTCCACGTTTTCGAATGGCTTGATCACGACGCCCGGCTTTACGTTCGGACCTGCTGCGTAAAAGATCGCCTGCATGGTCTTGAACGTGGCGGGATCGAAGCCGTGCGCGCCGCGCGAGGAATTCGGCCTCGGGGCTCCACGGCCTTCGGGCCGCTCCCTCGGAGGTCCCACGCCGAGCGACGTGGCTTCTTTAACGCAAATGACGAGATCGCCGATGCGAGGGTTCTCAGAGAAATGCCACGCGGCGGGAGTCTCCTTGCGCCGGTAGACTTCGAACTTGGGGCTCTTGCCCTTGAGCGCCGCATACACCTGCTCGGCGGTCTGCGAATCGGGCGTATAGACCAATGCTACCGGGCCTTCGGTGACGATGCGCACTTTGCTGAGGTCGGCGAACTCGCTCAGGTTGACGGTGCCGGCCGTGGTCTGCATGCCATGGTCGGATAACACGATCAGATCGATCGGTAGGGGAAGCGTCTTGATGCCTGCCCACAGATCGCCGACCAGCTTATCGACGCGATGCACGGCCGCTTCGGTCTCGGCCGAATCCGGACCGGTGCGATGACCGGCGCTATCGACGTCGTCGAAATAGAGGGTGATGAAATGCGGCCGCTCGGCTTCGGGCAGCATCAGCCACTCGATCACCTTCGCGACCCGCTCTTCGTTGGGAAAGTGTCCGTCGTAGAGCTTCCAGTAGGTAGGCCTCACGCCGCCGATTTCGGAATCGGCCGTAGGCCAGAACATCGAGGCGGTTTTCATGTGCTGCTCTTCCGCCAGCACCCATATGGGCTTATACGTGTAGAAGGCGCTCTCGGTGGACGATCGGCTCATGCTGTACATTTCCTGCCGTGCGGGGTCCCAGAAGGAGTTGCCGACCACGCCGTGATGCTCGGGATATTGCCCGGTCACGATGCTGATGTGATTGGGGAACGTGACCGTGGGAAACGAGGGGATCATCCCTTCCGCCGCCGCGCCCGCTTTCCCGATCGCCAGCAGGTTGTCCGCGTGGTAGCGTGCGGCGTAATCGTAGCGGAATCCGTCAAGCGAAACCAGCACCACATACGGGCGCGTGGCGGGTTGCGCACCCAGCGTTGACGCGGCAAACAGGGCTGCGAATAGGGCCAGGATCGGAAGCAATCGGCGCAGCATCGCTAAAGCTTATCATCCATTTATGAATTCACAGTCAACTGTGGCCGTGCGCCAGGCCAGCGTCGCCGACCTCGATTTATTGGTTCCCATGTTCGACGAGTATCGGCAGTTCTACCGCATGCCGGCCGACCTGGACTTGGCGCGCCGTTTTCTGCTGGAACGCTTCCAGCACAACCAATCGATCGTCTTCATCGCCGAGCTTCCCGACGGTTCAGCCGCCGCGTTCACGCAGTTATTTCCGAGCTATTCGTCGGCATCCGCCGCGCGGATTCTGATCCTCAACGACCTTTTTGTTCGGCCGGAAGCGCGCCGCAAGAAAGTAGGCTCGATGCTGCTAGCCGCCGCGGTCGGTTACAGGAGGGCAGTAGGCGCCGCGCGGCTCACGCTTTCTACCGAGGTGACCAATCTCGCGGCGCAATCTCTATATGAAGGCGAGGGATGGATACGGCAAGAGGAATTCCTCACGTACAACCTGCCGCTGTAGGAGGAACGCGCCGATGCATTACAATAGCTTCCGATGCTCCGCCGCCGTTCTTTTCTAACGCTCGCCGCTGCCCTGCCCGCAGCCGCTCAAACCCAGCGCGATTGGACCAATCAACAACCGGTCCGTTATCCCGATCCCGACGTGATGTCGCTCGACAACTCGTTCGAAAAATACAAGGTCTTTAACTCACCCATTCAGCGCCACTACGTCGGTTGCAAGTGGGCTGAAGGACCGGCATGGTCGGCGGAGGGTCAATACCTGGTTTGGAGCGACATCCCCAACAATCGCCAACTCCGCTTTATTGAAGAGGACTCCCATGTCAGCACGTTTCGCTCGCCCTCCGGGTATTCGAACGGCAACACGTTCGATCAGCAAGGCCGCCAACTATCCTGCGAACACGCCGGCCGCCGCGTAGTGCGTTACGAACACGATGGACGCGTCACTGTGATCGCGGATAAATTCAACGGAAAGCCGCTCAATTCGCCTAACGATCTCGTGGTCCATCCCGATGGCGGCGTTTGGTTCACCGACCCGCCCTACGGAATCCTCGGCAATTACGAGGGCTTCCAGGCCACGCCGGAGCTGAAGGAAGCGGTGTATCGCGTCGATCCCCAGAGCGCGAAGGTCGAGATGGTCACCGACGAACTCGATAAGCCCAATGGCATCTGCTTCTCGCCCGATTATAAGAAGGTGTACGTGTGCGATACCGGCGCGCCCAAGGATATCCAGGTTTTCGATATCGCTTCCAACAAGCTGCGCAATAAGAAGCGCTTCAACGACATGAAGTGGAAGGGCGTCGAGGGCATCGCCGATGGCATCCGCGCCGATGTGGATGGGAATATCTGGGCGGGCGCCAGCGGCGGCGCGGGCTATGACGGCGTACACGTCATCACGCCTGCAGGTCAGCGCATCGGCATGATCCTGCTGCCGGAGGTCTGTGCGAACATCTGCTTCGGCGGGCCCAAGCGGAACCGCCTATTTATGGCGGCCAGCCAGTCGCTCTATTCGGTCTATGTCGGGACGCGCGGCGCGCACCCGAGCTGAACAACTGCTGGTCTCGTTAGTGTCGGCGGACGGAGAGACGCTACTGGCTAACTAATATGTCTAGGCATTGTTCCGATCTCGACCTCTCGAGCCGGCGACCCGTCTGGATCGCTGCTACGTTGGTAACGACGACTGCCGCTACCGCGTGTCGGATTCCGGCAGTGCGCGCAACCCGCATAGATCTGTTAACGGCGCTGCGGCACGAATAATTCGGCGGATGAGCGCCTTAGCGCTACCCGACGGCCCAGCTGTTAACCAACGGCGAAGCGATTTTCATTCAAGTTTACGGTTTGCCGGCCTTCCACCAACTGACTTCCCTGGATCGTGTTTGGACGATCGCCCCAACGCGATCCGCGATCCACAGCCGGCTTTTCAATTGGGCGCCGGCACACGTAGCAACGCGGGTGGGGCAGGTGCGATCCGTTGGAACAAGGGATGCTCCTTGCCATCGGATTTCCGCAGCATCTCAGGAGGTTTCGGGAAAATGATCTTCCACCGGCGGCGGAGCTCGTTTCCGTAGGGAGTACCCTTCAAATCAAACGCGTCGCCACCCTGCGTCAATTTGTCCCGCAGTCCGAGGTACAAGTAGGCATCGGCTGTCTGCTCCCATGTCCCCACCTTCGTCTTGAGAGCGGCCGTGGCGGGATAGCCCATCACGGGCGACTCCTGCCAACGCGGCAAGCCAGCTAGCCAACTTCCCTTAATCTCCATCAGATACGGCGCCGGTTGCTTTTCGAACCGCGCATCGACATTGTCGTAAGTCCCCACGATGTCACTACCGGGAAGTATTACGTAGGGTTTCGCGAAGGCCTGAATCATTTGTTGCTCGATCACGCCGGGTTTGCCTTCCCTCCGTTGGAAATGTCCGCTACCCATCATCAACAACGCTTTCCTGCGTAAGGCGAGCACGTCGTATCGGACCACGCTCGCATAGTGTTCGTCACGGAAGCCCAGGAATGGCGCGATATCATCACGGGTTTCGACGCGTGTCCAATCGATCGGCGGATCCCCGCATAGAACCCGCATCCAGCGGTTCTTGGGTGGCCTTTGATTCACGGACCGAATCGTGGCGTACAAGCCGTAAGGCGCAACCGCGACTCCGCCGGGCGCCCCACAACGTTTTCCCACGATTGGCGAAGGCGCTCGGACAGCACAGTCTCGCCTGCGATGTAACGATCCATGGCGTCCTGATAAAGTGAGTTGCAGGTTTCTACGACGATATCGTTGACGCGTTCCGAAAATCCCGGAGTCGCCACCAGTTTGTTCAGCAAGGCGTGTTCCTGTATAGATTCGTGCATTTCACCCAGCATCACGACACGATATTCGCCAAAGAGCTTGACGATTGCCGATGTGGCCTCAGCAGCCGGCTCCGGCGCGGCGCAGCCGGCGGCTGAGCGGTTACACCAGATACACCCGCGGTGAATGCAATGGCGAAGGCGAGGATTCTGTTTGCAGTGGTCTTTGCGTCCATATTCGCAGCTTAGACACCGTTGGCTTCGTCGATGTTTCCGAAGGGCAGGAAAAAGCAACTACCGATAACAAGTCCACGGGAATCAATTCATATCGTTGTTGCTCCTGAACGATCTCCCCGAAGGGGTACAGCTCATCGGGGCGGAAACGCGAACTGAGCCTGCGAGCGGTTATGGTAAGGTTTCGCCGCCACTCGCCTCCGCGCCATGGAACTGATCACGATTCTAAACCGCTGTCATCTTTGCGCCCGGCGCTTCGAGACAGTTGCAGCCCGGGAAGCCTCGGCCAGCACCCGAAGCACGCGGTTGACCGCCTCGCCATTAGGAAAGACAACCGAAAGATCGGGTTCGATCAGCACAACATTCGTTCCCTCGGTCGCCTCGCAAGTTCCCGGGCCCGGGCAGTTCCAAGATCTGCCACACCGCGCGTCAGCATCGCGACGCCCTCGGACTCGCGCATCTCGTCGACCTTAACAGCCTTTGCATCCGGAAAGGTGATGCTGGCGTTGCGTGTGGTGAAGAGTCGCGACGACGATTTTCCGCCCTGAAGAAAGGGACGTAGGTGGGTCGTATCCCATACGTCATCGACCACCAGCAGACAAGTCCGTTGCTCCAGCTTCCGGCCGAGCTGAAAAGCGGCATCTTCCTCGGTGGCGAAATCAGGCCGATCGCCCGTCAGTGCGGCATAGGCCTTAATCAGACTGCCGATTACATTGGGGGTTTGTCCGAGGGTAACCCACAGGATTCCACCATCGAAGGTTGCGATAATGTCTTCGTCGTGGCAAAGCGCGGTCGAGAGTGTAGTCTTACCGAAGCCGCCCGCGCCAGGCGCGGTGGTAATGGCGACAGGTTGGCGGCGATCTGGTCCAGAAGCAGGTTCTTAAGTGCTTCATATTCCTGTGGGCGATGCACAAAGCGGGGCGAGATATCCGGCGCCATGAAGGGGACCCGAGGGGTGTCGCAGCCCTTTCTTAGATGGCCTACGAAGGCGGGCCACTCCTTCTCAAGGTCGTAAAAGTGGGTCTTACCGATCCACCGCGGCATCTGCTCAAAGCGGAGATCGGAGTCGGCCGCGCCTTTAACAGATAGACGCAGACACCTTGCTCGCGGGCATATCGCCATTCCTTCTGGACGTTGCCGGAGAGAATTGCGGCCGGCGTCATTAGGAGGATGAGGAACTCCACCGAATCGATGGCTTCCTTAATCTGTTTCCACCAGCCGATCCCGCCTTCTAGAAAACGACGATCCTGCTTGATCGCGATGTCGGGGACATCTTCTGCGAGGCGTTTCCGCAAGTCTGCGGCCTGCGTCTCGCCGTCCTCGCGGGCATAAGAGAGGGAGACCCCAAGCATCAGCTTGAGTATAACCCTGTGATCTTGTCTCGCAGACGTTAGGTCAACATACCAATAGGGAGAACTTCAAGAAATAATTGGCGTTGCGTCCGCACATCCAAAGTATTCAAAAAACTCGCGGTCAGATCGGCGAGAAGGGTCACAGCCGAAGACAGAGTGTTTAGCAATTTTCTAATTTCCGATCCTTGTCGCTGACCCCCCTTCGCACCAGCAACGACAGTGCTTTCTGGTGACGTTGCGCTGCTTCAGCCGTATCACGCTAGACTCGTCCGGCCATAAACGGGCTTCTCGTATCCTGGGCGATGTGGAACATCTGGAATGATCGCGACCGATGGCGAGTACTGCTGCCTACTCGACGGCCAGATTCCACGCAGTCTGGTAACTGTTGAAAAGCCAGTCACAAGACTTGCAAAAAAATCCGCCTAATCCCCACAATCACTTACAAGCATTTTCCCCATTCACCCGCACGTTCCCTATAACCTCGCCCGCTAACATTGAGTCGGAGGCGACACTTGATGTCCCAAACGAACGAAGCACAACTTACCGAAGCCCCAGCTCCCTGGGCCCAGAAACCGCGCGACCGCCGCGCCCTCTCAGCATACCGTCATGGCCTCACAGGCCAAATCATCCTATTAACCGACGCCGACCGCGTCGCCTACGAGAAACACTGCCAGGGCTATCATCATTCCTTCGCGCCCCGAGGACCCGTGGAAATCGATCTGGTGCAGGCCGTGGCCAACGACCGGTGGAGCCTTAACCATGCGGCTTGTCTGGAGTCGCCTATTTTTGCCGAGGGGATCACTCAGCCCGACGAAGTCACTTCCGGCAACGCCGAAGTGGACACTGCCCTGGCGCAAGGCCGAGTCTGGATTTCGAAAGGAGGCAACCTGCAACTCCTCGGACTCTACGAAAGTCGCATCCAGCGCCGCTTCGAAAAGAACATGGCGGAGATCCGCATCCTCCAGGCTGATCGCAAGACCTCTCTGGAGCAACTCCTCGAAGAGGCCGACCTGCTCTGCCAACTCGCGGAAAGCAAAGGAGAAGAGGCCGATCCGTCGCAATTCGTCTTGCTCACCCGATTTGATTTTTCAGGCCCCGATGTCATTCGCCTTGTGACGCGCCGCCGCGCCCTCCGCGAGGCCCGAAAGAAGTTCCAGGACCCCCGCAAGCCGTCGAAAATCGCCGCATAAGCGGCGCCGGCCGGCGAAATCCTGGTCCTGATCGCGAATTTAGCGGTTCCGGGGCCTCAAATGAATCGCAAGTCGTCACCGCGAAGCCCGGAGTGTATAAACTCAAGCCGCGATCCGATGTTTTTCTTAACGTTTCAGCGGTGAAATGATCACCGCGCTGTTCTTTGAAAACTGAATATTCCCCCGTACGAAAGCGGGGAACCCAAGTGTGCCTAAGATGGGGCAAGCGCCGAGCGTCTGCCCCACCAATAGACCGCGCATCCCGCCGCGATCAAAATCAAGCCCACCTCTAGCGCATTCATCGGACCGATCGATTCCACCTCGCTGCGCGCTCCCGCCACGATCAGCAGAGCCAGCGGCGGTAGGGCTATCGCCACCGCGGCCGCCGTTCCACCCGGAACCCGGAACGGCCGGGGCAGATCCGGCTGTCTGATCCGCAACGCCACCAGTGCGGCGAACTCCAGCATCAGGCTCAACCCGCTGAGCAGGACATCCAGCACCAGGAGCTTCGAGAAGCTCATGAAAAGGCACAGCATCCATACCGCGGCGCATAGCGCGATGGCCGGCCATGGCGCGCCGGTACGCGTCCGGCGCGTGAGCCAGCGCGGCAAGTATCCGTCCTCCGCCAGCGCCACCGGCAGCCGCGCAAATGCCATCGTCAGCGCGTTCTGCGTTCCGAAAGTCGCAATCAACCCCGCCGCTGTCAAGGCCATCACCATCGCCGCGCCGCCCGCGCCTGGCCAGATCGCGCCCGCCACGTCCGCCCAGCCGCCCTCGGTCCAACGATTGGGGTCGAGCCCGGTCGCGCTTACCGCCGCGATGGGCACGATGTAGGTCAATGCCACCAGCGCCACCGCGCCCGCCATCGCCAGCGGATACGTGCGCCGCGGCCGGTCGACATCGTTCGCCACCAGCGATGCATTGTCCCACCCCATGTAGTTCCACATCGCGATCAGGATTCCGCCCATCAGGTCGACGTGGCTCAACGGAATCGCATGCGCTGAGGGCGCGCGATGCCACAGCGCGTAAACCGTCAGCACAACGAACGGCGAAAGCAGCAGCGCGCTGAACGCGAGCGAACTCTCGCCCACCACCTTGGCGCCCAGCAGATTCATCAACGCCGCGGCCACAATCAGTGCAAAGCCAATGCCACAGGCCGCGCCCTCCCGCCGTCGCCGCGGGCGCGAAGTGCCCCAGGTAGCCGATGAAGAGCGTGGGATAGAGCGCCACGTCGAACATGTTGCCGACGAATGAGAGCCACGCTTCCTGAAATCCCCAGAAGCGCCCCATGGCGCGCGTCACCCAGACGTAGTAGCCGCCCTCTTCCGGAATTGCGGTCGAAAGCTCGCTCACCATCAACGCCGTCGGCAAGCTCCAGATGACGGGCGTCATCATCAGGATCAGGATCGCGCCCGCGTATCCCGATTTCGAAACGATCTCTTCCAGGCCAAACGGCCAGCCGGCAACAATGAAGTAGATCGCCGCGATCAGCGGCCCGAGCGTTAGCTTAGGCAGCGCCGTTTTGGTCACGCCAGACCGAGCAGCCGCGCTGCGTTACCGCCGAAAATAGCGGCGCGTTCGGAATCGGTTACGTCGAGCGAGCGCACCGTCTCCAGCATCTTGGGAATGCTGCCGATCTGGTGCGGGTAATCGCTGCCCGCGAGGATGTGGTCCGCGCCCGCGAATTCGATCGCCAGCTCCACCGCGCGCGGATTGAAGTTGACCGTGTCGTAGTAGAACGTCTTCAGATACTCGGTGGGAGGCTTGGAGATATTCGCGCGGCACTCGCTGAACGCTTCGTAACCCGCGGTCCAGCCGCTCGGCCAGATACGGAATCGCGCCGCCCATGTGACACAGCGCCCAGCGGATGCGCGGGAACCTCTCCGCCACGCCGCTGAACACGATCTTCGCCGCGGCCAGCGTGGTATCGCACAGGAACCCGACCAGCGGCATCAGCCAGTAATCCGTCATCGCCTCCACGCCCACCGGATGCGTCGGATGGATATACAGCACCGCTCCCAGATCGTTCGCCGCTTCGTAGAGGGGCCAGAAGCGCTCGTCGTCAAGGCCCACGCCGTTCACGTTGCTGAACAGCATCGCGCCGGCCAGATGCAAGCTCGCGGCACGCGCGCTCCAGTTCTTTCACCGAGGCATCGGGCACGTTCAGCGGCAGCGTCGCCAGCGCGGTAAAGCGTCCGCGCTTGGTGCGCGACCACCTCGGCGAAGGCGTCGTTCACCAGCGCCGCGAACCGCACCGCCGTCTCCGGCGTCTCCACGTGCGTACCCGGCGTGGTGAGCGTGATCACCTGCGTATCGACGCCATGTTCGATCAGCACCTGCTCGCGGTAATCGATATCGCGATGCCCCGGCACGCAGATGTTGTAGTCGCCGGGATAGTAGATCAGCGGATTGCCGTCCGCGTCTATCGGACACCTCGACCGCGCTCGAGCCGCTGCGCAGCGCATCCAGATAAGCCGGCGGATAGTAGTGGTTGTGAAAGTCAACGATGGGCATGAGGACGAATCCAGATGTAATAGACAGGCAATCCTAACACGACAATGCCGAGCCCCGACGCGGCCTGCCACGGGTCGGCCGCGATCTGGATCGCCGCCACGCCGAGGCGCCGAGACGGCGAACACCAGCGGCACCACCGCGCCAGCCCCACGCGCGATAAGGCGGCGCGTATCCGTCGCTTCGCCGCAGCCGCATCAGGCCCACCGTCATCAGCGCGAAGAAGATCCACTCGGTGTAGATCACGCGCGTGAACAGCAGCGCGGTAAGTGCCCGTCGCCACCAGCGCGCACGACCAGACGGCTTGCAGCAGGATGGCCAGATACGGCGTGTGGAAGCGCGGATGCGACGCGGCCCAGCCAGCGGAACGCCAGGCCCGCCTCGGCCATGGCATAATAGGTGCGCGGACCCGCCAGAATGACGCCGTTCAGCACGCCGACCGCCGAGAGAATCACCAGCGCCGAGATCGCCGCCGCGCCGCGCGGCCCGGCCAGCGCGAAGGCCGCGTCCGCCGCGACACGCGTGGAAGAGATCACTTGCTGCCAGGGGCAGTATGTGCAGATACGCCGCGTTCAGGCCGATATAGCAGGCGGTCACGATCGAGCACGCCGATCAACAGCGCTTTGCGGCATGGTCCTCGCCGGCATCGCGCGTCTCGCCGGCCGTGTAAGTCACCATGTGCCATCCGCCGAATGCGAACAGCGCCGCGCTTACGCCCAGCACGAACTCGCCGACGCTGAATTGCGCGGGCACGGCCGCGCTATCCGCGGCATGTCGCTGCCGCCGAACAGCGCCGCCAGCGCCAGAAGAATCGCGATCGCCGCCAGCTTGGCGACCGTCACCGCCGTTTGCAGCCCGCTGCCCTGCCGCACGCCCAGGTAGTTGACGAACGAAAGCGCCAGGATCGCCGCGATGGCCACGGCGCTTGCATGCCCCGATCGGTCAGCGGAACGAAGTAGCCCACGTAGCGCGCCAGGATCATCGACGACGCCGCGATGATGCCCGAGTGCGCGCTCCAGAACATCGCCCAGCCCCAAAGAAATCCCAGGCCGGGCGAAAGCGTCTCCTTCAGGAAGACGTAAACCCCGCCCGTGCGCGGAAACACCGACGAGAGCTCCGCGCACACCAGCGACCCGAACAGCGTCAGCACGCCCGCCGCCAGCCACACCGAAAGCACGCCCGCCACGCTAGGCACGTGGCGGTTGATCTCGGAAGGCTGCACGAAGATCGACGCGCCCACGATGATGCCCGCCACCATAGCGGTGGCGTGCAGCAGCGTGATGGGCCGATCGTATTTCGTGCGATAGGCCTCCTGGCCTGTCGATTGCGCCGAAGGCGCAGGCTCTCTTTACGTGCAGCCTCTACTTCAGGTTCTTTTCGAACAGCGCCAGGATGCGCTTATATTCGTCGGCCCAACTTGAAGGCTGCACGAACCCGTGGTTTTCCACCGGATACACCGCCAGTTGCCAATTGTCCTTACGCAGCTCGATCAGCCGCTGCGTCAGCCGCACAGTGTCTTCGAATTCGACGTTCGTATCCACCATGCCGTGGCAGATCAGCAGCGCGCCGCGCAGGTTCTGCGCAAAGTAGATCGGCGACGAGCGGCGGTATGCTTCCGGATCGGTTCTGCGGCAGGTTCAGGATATCTGAGGTGTAGCCGTGATTGTACAGCGCCCAATCCGAAACCGGCCGCAGCGCCGCGCCGGCGGCGAAAACGTCGGGCTGCGTGAACAGCGCCATCAAGGTCAGGAACCCGCCGTAACTGCCGCCGAAGGTCCCGATCTTCTTCGGCGTCCACGCCATATTGCGCCGTGATGTATTTGGCGGCGTCGGTGATGTCGTCGAGGTCTTTGCCGCCCATGTGTTCGTAGATCGCGGTGCGCCAATCGCGTCCGTAACCGGCCGACCCGCGATAATCCACGTCGATCACCAGGAATCCGCGATCCATCAGGATATGGTCGAACATGTATTCGTGATAGTAACTGCTCGACCACCACTTATCCACATTCTGTAAGTAGCCCGCGCCGTGGATGAAGATCACGCCCGGGCCGCCCTTCTTGAAATTAGCCGGCTTGAAGAGCCGCGCCGGAACCTTCACGCCGTCGCGCGCGGTGAACTCCACGATGGGTACATCGAGCCACGGATACTCTGAAAACTCCGCCGTCGGAGACGTCGTGAGCCGCTTGGAATCGGCCATCGGCTCATTCGCTTGCACAAACAGATCGGGCGGCTTGTTGGTGTAAGAATAGATATCCGCAATCCAATGTTCGTCCGGAGAAAGCGTCGTCGTATGTTTGCCCACCGCTTTCGTGATCCGCGTCAGATCTCCGCCGTTGCCGTCCATGACATATAAGTGGTTCTCGTAGGGCGAATCCTTACTCGCCGTCAGATAGAACTTCGACTTATCTTCGGACTGCCGCACGTTCAGCACTTCCCACTTACCCGACGTCAACGCACGCGGTTCGCCGCCGTCGAATCCCACCGCGTAGAGCTGCGCATAACCGCTGCGCTCTGATTGGAAATAGACTTCGCGCCCGTTCTTCAGCCAGCCCAGCGTGCCCGCTGCCGGGCCGCCGATCCACGCATCGTCGTGATCGTGAACCAGCACCCGCGTTTGGCCGGTTGCCGGATCGAGCGCAAAGACCCAGGAGTCCTTGTGGTCGGACGCGCGCCCCGTCATCGCCGCCTTGGTTCCATCCTCCGACCACACCGGCTGCGAGAGCTGAATGTCGCGCACCGCGTCGCCCTTTTTCTGCCCGTGGTCGACATTCTTCACTTCGCCGGTTTCGACATTGATCGAGACCAAGCGGGTCCGCGCCTGCGTATCGCCCACGTTCGTCCGCCCGGGGATCTCCTCGGTGAATCCCGAATCGGTGATGTAGTTCGGTACCGCATTGCTCTTCGCGCCCGTCGCGCCTTCGAAGAGCGATGCGATGACGTATCTGCCGTCGGGCGAAAGTTGCAGCGCGCCCGCCGTTTCATTGGCCGTCAGGTTGAACGGTTTGCGCCCTTGTGGCTCGGCCTTGCGTTTGGCGGCCGCGTCCTCGCGAAGCTCCGCGCGCTCCTTAATCACTTCGAGCAACTCGCGCTGCTCCTTCTTGAGATACTCCTGTTCGGGCGTGCCGGTCGCTTCGGCGGCTGCCGCGCCCCGTCCGCCGGCCGCTCCGCCTCCACCGCCGCCGCGGCCGCCGCGGCCACCCCCTCCGCCGCCGCCGAACCCCCGCCCGCCGGCCGCCAGCCGCGGGAGTCGTCGCGCCCGCAGCCGCTGCCGGGCGGATATCCGTCAACTGCTCGATGAACCCGGTATCCAGCGCCATCAGATACAGGTTGCCTCCGCGCGTGAAGGAGATGCGTTTGCCGTCCGACGTGAATCGTGGATTCGTCTCCGCGTCGCTCGTCTTCGTCACCTGCCGCACGGCGCCGTTCGAGTTATCCAGGAGGTAGATGTCGCCACCCTGCGCATAAACCATTTGCCGCCGGTCCTTCGACGTATCGCCGGTTGCCCGGCAGGGTACGCACCTCTTCGTCGGTGAGCTTATGCAAACCGGAGCCATCGCGGTTCACGGTATAGGTGTCCATGGGAGCGTCGGGAGGCTGCGACGCCTGTTTCCATTGGAAAAGGATGTGCTGGCTGTCGTAGGTCCAACGGACGCCGGCAGGCTCATAGCCGGTCAGGGCCGGCCCGCGCATGATGTTATCGACGGTAAGTGAAAAATTTCCGGCCGGGCGCGCTTGGAAGACCAACAGCGCAAGGCCGAGCGGAAGAAGGGTTTTGCTGTTCACTAGAGAATTATACTTCCGTAGTGCCCCCGGTTAGCGAGAGCGCGCCGCCTGTTCAATCACCCAATCGGTTTGGGCCGCGTCGCCAGCGGTACACGCCAGCGCCGCTGAGCCGAAGATCGCGCTGACGAAATTCGCCAGGAGGGGATAGTGCAGATTGGCGTGCGGCGGCAGCTCTTCGATTCGCTCGCCTCCGAGTGTTCGTACGCGCAGGTGCGGCCCGTTCAGTGGAGTCAGATCGATCTCGCCTTCCGTACCTATGACGCGGAACTCGTCGCGCGCTATGCGCGAATTCCATCGGACGTCCACTATGCCACGCACGCCTTCGGCGTAATCGATCGATACCGTCGCCGAATCCTCCACCGCGACGCGATGCACCGCGTTCGAGAGCAGCGCCACAACTTTCGCCGGCGCGTCGAAGAGGAAATTGAAGACGTCGATGCGATGACAGGCGACATCGTACAAAGGTCCGCCGCCCGCCAGCGCCGGATCGAGCAGCCACCCACGATCGCCTGTGGCCAGCCAGGTATGGCAGTGCGCCTCCGCCAGAACCGGCTGGCCGATTGCGCCTTCGCGCAGCAGTTCGCGCAACCGCAGCAGCTTCGGATAGAGCCTGCGGTAGTACGCCACGCCCAGCAGCGGTCCCGCTTCGGCGGCGACGGCCACGATCCCTTGCGCCTCGGCGTAATTCATCGCCATCGGCTTTTCGCAAAGCACATGCTTCCCGGCGCGCACAGCGGCGGTCACATAAGGCGCATGCAACGCTACGGGCGTAGCGATGTATACCGCATTCACGCCATCGTCACGCAGCGCGTCGTCCAGCGCGGTCCACGCGCGCACGCCCAGATAGGCTTCAGCCTTGCGCGCATCCCGCGTTACTAAGCCGTGGAGTTCGCTTTCGGGATGCGCGAGAATCGCCGGAATCACTCGCTTGCGCGCGATATCGCCTACGCCTACAACCACCCATTTCACAGGCATCCATCAATGATAAGTTCTTCGCAACTTTCGCCGTGTTCCGTCTTTCCACCTCCCAAAGCCGTCGATAATGTCAGTGTGGATAGCGCCAGCGTCATTGTGGACCGCCCGTTGAAAACCGCCAGCCAGGAGAGCCGGGCCTCTCGCACCATTCGCGAGCTCTTCGAATCGGGACGCACCATCGCCTACATTCGCTCCTCCGAAGAGCAGCGCGCCGCCGCGCTGGTGCGCGAGGTTGCACAGCGTTTGCCTGCGCCCGCGCCGCAAGTCTGGCAGTGGACGCTTACCGACGGGCTGCGACGCGATGGCGAACAACCCATCGCCGGAACGCGCGAACCGCGCGCGGCGCTCGATTACGTTCTCGCCTACGACGCGCCCGCCATTTTTCACCTGAAGGATTTTCACGAGCCGTTGCGCGACTCGGCCGAGGTCCGCCGGCGGATGCGCGACGTCTACGAACGCAGCGCCGGGCGAAGGAGGTACATCGCGATTACTTCCCCGGTTCATCAGATTCCCGCCGAGCTCGAGCGCAACGTGATGTATCTCGATCTGCGCCCTCCGGACGTCGTTGAACTCACCGCCTTCGTGCGCGATGAGGCGCGGCGGCTCACATCCAAGGACGCAAGCGAAGCCGATATCGAATTGATGGCCCGCTCGCTGCTCGGTCTCACGCTGGATGAAGCCGGCTACGCCCTCCGGCGCGCCGTGATGGCTACCGGCGGATTCGGAGTCGCGGCCCTGCCCGCCGTACGCGAGGAGAAGCGCCTGTTGGTCAACCGAAGCGGCTACATCGAATACATCGCCGATGGCGCGACTCTCGGCGAAGTGGGCGGACTCGAAGGCCTGAAAAAGTGGCTCGTGGAGCGCCAGAAGCTTTTCGAGATGCGCGATTCGCTCAGCGCCGAGATCGTGCCCAAGGGACTGCTACTGATGGGAATCCCAGGCTGCGGCAAAAGCCTTTCCATCAAGGCCATTGCCAGCGCGTTTCAGTTGCCGCTGTATCGAGTGGACATGATCGAAATCTTCTCGGGCCGCCACGGCAAGCCCGAAGGCGCCTTCGTGGCTGCCTGCCGCATGATGGAGGACATGGCGCCCGCCGTGTTGTGGTTCGACGAAATCGAGATGGGAATTACGTCCACCGATTCCGGCGGCGAGCAGGGTCGCATCTTCGCCTTCTTCCTCACGTGGATGCAGGAGAAGACGAAGGGCCTCTTCGTAGCCGCCACCGCCAACCGCATCGATCTGCTACCCGCTGAGATGATCCGTAAAGGCCGCTTCGATGAAGTCTTCTTCGTCGATCTGCCGCTCGACGCGGAGCGGTTCGAGATCTTCAAGATCCATCTCAACCGCCGTGGCGCGAACGCCTCCCGATTCGACATCGAGCAGTTGGTCAAGTTAACCATTGGATGGACCGGCGCGGAGATCGAACAGTGCGTAGTCTCCGCGATTACGCAGGCGCGCCTCGCCGATCGCGAGGTCAACGACATGGATCTGATCATCGATCGCGGTGAAGATCGTGCCTCTTTCGCGGACCATGAAAGAGCAGATCATCCACATCCGCAGTTGGGCGTTTGAGCGGGCCGTGAGGGCCTCGCCGCAAGTGCGCTGAGCTCTTACGAGCCTGCCTGAAAATCGAGGAACAGAACGTCCGCGAGGCCGATGCGCGCTTTCGGCGGCACCGGCGTCTCGATTTCCTTGTCGCGCTTTTCCCCGTTCACGAACTCGATGCTCGAAGGGACCTTCTCGCCGTTAATCGTTGTCCCGAGCCGGCTGAGGTCTTTGAGGAAGAATTGGCCGCTCGCCGGATCGCGCCGCAACCGGAAGTGCTCGCGCGAGACGTCGGGAAACGTCTCGAGCTTCAGATCGGTCCAGTAGTCGCGGCCGCCTCGGCCAGCCACGATCTGATCCTTCGCCATGCGAAAGGTCTTGCGGCCGGTGGTGTCCTCATATTCGATCACGGCGTACACGCCGGCCTCTGGTTGCAGCGGATCCCCGGAAGTGGACGCCGCGGGCTCGTAGCTTTGCGACGCGCTTTCCGTGCCGGCGAGGCGCCGCGTGGCGATGCGCTTGGTCATCGACCCTGCGCCGAATTCGTCCTTCACCGGCATCGCCAGCTCCGAATGGATTACGATGTCGCCCGGTTCCACATCGTCGTCGGTGTTCTCCAGGATGCGGATTTGCCATCCGCCTTCCGGAGGCGACACCTTCGGCGCTTCGCGCTTCGCAATCTTGAGACGCTCAGCGACGGAAGCTTTGTTGAGCGATTCCATCTCCGCATCCAGCGCGCGGCGCGCTTCGACGATGATGCGCGGAACGATGGCGCGCAACCGCTCCATGTCGCCCGGATGCAAGTAAACATGGTAAACCGCCGGCGGCAGCGTGGAATAGTGCAGAGGCTCGAGCCCTTCGCGCATGTTGCGCAGAATCTCGCGGATGATATCGCGCGCGGTGGCGGATGTAGCGGCGGCGTGTTCCATAAATGCCTGTTCGATTTTACCAGCGTCGCGCCCGTGGCGTGCGCGATGTCACCATCCCGCTAAGCGTACGACCTGTCGCCTCGGGCTATCCGTTCCGGCGCGCGCATCGGCCAATCGATTGCTCCTAAAACCTACGAAGGGGAATTCAGTGAATCGCAATACCGTAACGGTGGTAACTGTTTCATTCTTTCTCGCTGCGATGCCGGCATTGACTTCGGCCGCGCAGCAGACGCCTCCGGATAATACGCGCGTCAACGCGCAGGACCGGTCCGCAAATCAACCAACTGCCGATCAGGCCAAAAACAACAAGTCCGATCGGCAGATCATGGCGGATATCCGCAAGTCCGTACTGGACGACAAATCGCTTTCAACTTACGCCCATAATGTCAAGATCATCTCGCAAAACGGAAAGGTCACGCTCAAAGGCGTATGCCGTTCCGACGACGAGAGACGCGCGGTGAGAGCCAAAGCGGAAGAAGTGGCGGGAGCGGGTAACGTGAGGGACAACCTAAGCGTTAGACCCAAGACCAACTGAACCAACTAACGAAACAAGGAGACAACTCATGGGAAAAAATACGGCCGTATTCGGCATCTATCAAGACCGCGCACAAGTGGAGCGCGCAGTAGATTCATTAATTGCTGAGGGCTTCCGCGCCGAGGATATCTCGGTCCTGTTGCCGAGCAACGTGGGCACAAAGGATTTCGCCCACGAGAAGCACACTAAAGCGCCCGAAGGCGCCGCCACCGGCGCAGGCGCGGGGGCCGCGGTAGGCGGCACACTGGGCATACTGGCGGGGATTGGCGCCTTGGCTATTCCTGGCTTCGGACCGTTCATCGCCGCGGGCCCAATTATGGGCGCGTTGGCCGGGGTCGGCGCCGGTGGAGTAGTGGGCGGGCTGATTGGCGCGTTGGTAGGCATGGGCATTCCAGAATACGAAGCCAAGCGCTACGAAGGCATGGTGAAGGAAGGCCGTGCTCTGCTCTCCGTGCATTGCGATAACTCCGATTGGGTGAAGCGCGGCAAGGAGGTACTCGAACGAACTGGAGCCGTGGACATCTCCTCTACCGGGGAATCCAGCGCGGACTACGCCAAGAGCGACAGGCCCGGCGTGCGGCACGGGAATATGTAACCGTTCCCAGCTCTTAGCGCGGTCACCGCCGCGGCAAGCCACGGCGGTGACCGAAAGAGACTGCCATTTCAACTGCAGTTCACTCCCTGATGAATGAACTCTCATCATTTCGGGCGTGATCTTAAAAGGCTGCGCCTGCTCCTGCATCTGCTTCGGCCAGTTTGCCCGGTCCTTCCAGGCATTGCTTGCCGCCTGCGTCAGGTCCGCATCGCCCTGGGTGAAGCCTTCTACCAACGTTTTCCAGCGCGCCGCCAGCGCACGCACCTTGGGACCAGCCGGGTCCTCGCCCGCGTCCATCGCCGCCTGCACGTCTGCAATCAGTTCGATCCACTGCTTGCTCACGCGCTCTTGCAGTTCCGGCGACCACTCCCCTTGCCGCGCGGCTATCTTTTCCCGCGCGGCCTCGTTCGCATATTTCGTCCAATCGTTGTTTTGTTGCATCTCGATCACCTCGATGATTTTTTTGAGAACGGCCGCGCCCGCGGGGCTGCCCGTAGCCACCACCGCTTCCGCCTCGCGGATAGCGGCGATGGCACGGTCCAGCAGCCTTCGCTTCTCTTCCAGCGCACTCCGCTGCATCCGTAACGCGTCCGGCAATTCCGGCGCTGCCGAATCCAGCAACTCCCGAATGTCCTTCAGCGGCAGCCCCAGAAACTTCAACGCCACAATCTGCTCCAGACGCTCCAGGTCGCTTTCGCGATAGAGCCGGTAGCCCGATCCGTTGCGATGCGGCTTCAAAAGCCCCAGCCGGTCGTAATGGTGCAGCGTGCGCACCGTTACGCCCGCCAGGTCCGCGAATTCACTTGCGCGATGCATTGCCGTTCTCGTCTTCGACTTCTCCTTCATCGTGGGGCCTGACGCAACGTCAGGGTCAAGCGCTATTTTAGAAGAAGGATGAAATTTGTAGCATTCCTGCCCGCCGCGCTCCTTGCTACGCTTCCGCTCTGCGCAGCCGGCACGTTCGATTTCCAGCTCCGCGATACCCAAGGCGCCAGCCACACGCCGGCGGAATGGTCCTCCGCGAAAGCCGTGGTGGTCTACTTCACCACCACCGATTGTCCCATCGCCAATAGCTACGTCCCCGAGATGAACCGTATCCACGATGCCTACGCTCCCCGCGGCATTGCCTTCTTTGCGGTGCAGACCGACCTCACCATTCCCGAAGGCCGACGTCGTCAAATATGCGCGCGATTTCCGCTACGCTTACCCGCTGTTGCTCGATCCCCAACAAATACTGATACGCCATGCCGGCGCCACCATCACGCCGCAGGTGGCGATATTCGCCTCCGGCGGAAAGCTCCTGTATCTGGGCCGCATCGACGACCGCATAGCCGATTTCGGCAAGCAGCGCCTCAAGCCCACTATATTTGATCTGCGCGATTCGCTCGACGCGGTGCTTGCCGGCAAACCCGTGCCGCACGCCACAACGAAATCCATTGGCTGCGCCATCACCGTGGCGCAGGATTCCCGGCCGCGTTAGCCCGAAGAGGCTAATCTATGCAACGCGCAGCAGGTTCTCCGCGAACGGCCATTCCCGGTCCACCCAGCGCGTTTCCACGCGAAAGCCCGCCGTGCGCGCCATCTCGTCGATCTGCTCCAGACGGAACTTGTGGCAGGCCTCCGTGCAGATGGTTTCGTTGGGCACGAAGTCGACAATCAGATCCGCTTTGTGGATGCTCACGATCTGATATACGCGCGATCTCAAGTGCATCTCGATCCGCTGCGCCTCTTCGTCGTAGCGCACCAGGTGCTCGAACTGCCGCAGGTCGAAATCGGCCTCCAGTTCGCGATTGATCCGCGCCAGAAGATTCAGGTTGAACGCCGCCGTCACGCCGGTCGGGATCGTCGTATGCCGCGAGCAGTTTGTCCAGGCCGGCTTCACCAGGTCGGTCCCCAGCAGCAGCGCGTCGCCCGGCTGCAGGCATTGCCGGATCGCGAGCAGGAAATCCATGGCGGCGTCGGATGCGAAGTTGCCGATGGTGCTCCCCAGGAACAGAATCAGCAGCGGCTGTCCCGCCGCGCGCCGGTTCGACACTTCGCGCAGCCCATCCAGATAACTCATCTCGAGCGGAAACACCGCGCCGAGCGGTCCAAGTTCGAGATTGCATTTCGCCAGCGCAGCGCCGGAGACGTCGATCGGATAATAGACCACGATCTGCCGCTGCCGCAGCTTTTCCAGTATCGCCCGCGTCTTGGTTCCCGTCCCGCTGCCCAGCTCCGCCACAACCAGGTTGCGCGGCAGCCGGTCGTGAGCGCCTGCGAGTGCGCTTGCAGAATGCGCTCTTCGGCGCGCGTCAGCCCGTACTCCGCAAGCTGCGTAATCGCCTCGAAGAGCGCCGAACCGACGCTATCGTAGAAATAGCGGCACGGCAGCGTCTTCTGCTCGGGACGCGTCGAGCCCGTCCCGCACCTCGCGCGCGAAGAGATTGTCTACCGCTCTCGCGTAGGTCACGATTCAACCAGCCGGAATGTCGCATAGACATAGGGATAGGCCGGCCGGAACCAGTTGCGGAACGAGGGCCGCGCCAGCCGCGCCGCAGTCACGGGAGAAGCGCCCTTCAGAACATAATGCTGTCCATCGAAAAATGGCGCCGAATAGTTTTGATAGAAGGGAAACGGCGTAAACCCCGGGAACGGCGCGAACGCCGTCGAGGTCCACTCCCAACCGTTGCCCACCAACTGGGAAGGAACCGCGGCCGCTGAATCGTCCGCCTGGACGGGAACCGGATCCCATCGCCGGAAATCCAAATTTCCGTGGCCGTTGTGCCCGGCGCCGCTGGCCAAACACGCCGCGCGATGGAACTGCGCCTCGGTCGGCGAGCGCAGCCCCGCGCCTCTTAGCATAGGCTTGGGCCTGTTCGTAAGTTGCGTAGACGGGCCAATCGAGCGGCAGCGGAAACTCCGCGAACATGCCGCGCTGAAACCACTCGCCGCCGCGCCGCACCCAGAAGAACGGCGCCGGCGCGCCCTGGCGAACAAACTCCAGATACTCGCCATTGGTGACTTTGTGCTTCGCCATCGAAAACGCGGGCACATCCATTTCATGCGCGTCGAATTCGTTGTCCCACCCGAAGCCGTCGCCCCGCAATCCCAATTGCGCCACGCCCGCTGGGATGTCGATCATCCAATGCTCGCGAGCCGCAACAGGCTCCGCCGGCGCTTCCGCCGCGGGCGCGATCTTCCGGTCATAAGGCAGTTGATGCAGGATATAGGCGAGCGTCTCCACATGCATCAGCCGGTGCTCGATCGCCACGTGCACCAGCTGTTCCGGGACCTCGTCGATGAGTTCATCGATCGCATCGCGCGTCCGGAGGTTATAGCGCTTCCACCTCTTCAACCGATCGGCCAATCCGATGGCTTGTCGCTGGGCAATTGTCCCGGCGGGGGATCGATGCCGAAGGCGAAAAGTTTATCGAACTCGGGGTGAAACGGGCGCCGGTCGAGCGCATAGCGCCCGATCAAATTCCAATCGAACGCTTCCAGATGGCCCAGATAGAAGATGATGCGATGCCGCTCCGGAATCGGCCGCTCATACAACGAGTCAGGCCGCACAATTCCAAAAAGCGCATCGGTGCGCTCGCGCGTCTCATCCAACACGCGGCCCAGTTCGGTTTGCGTTCGCATAGGCTTTACCAGTCTAACTAAGGAAATGCGATTCGCAGTGTACGCAGAAAAACAAAACGGTCGAGATCTGGGATTCGCCGCCGTTGGCAAAATGCTTTATCCTCACCAACAGATTTCCAGGATAATGCTTGCATGTTAGCGGCAACGACCGATCCTCTCAAGGTGACCGAGCGATATCCGTAAGCGCTGACATGAACTGCGCGCTGCTGTCGAGTTGCGCGAATACCGGCTTATAGTTACCGTGTCTTATATTACGCAAGCTTTTTGCCAAGCATTGTTGACTCGTGTATGACCGAAGGGATGGGTGAAATGCGCGCGAAAACGCTATGCGCCGAGGCGGCTCCACGCGTGATCCGCGACGAGCAGCACCTGGAGGAAATGGTCGAGCGGCTGGAGGAGTTGACTTTCAAACGGAATCCCTCACCCGAAGAACGCGAACTGGCAGACTTGCTTCAGACACTGATTCAAGGCTATGACGACCGCAATCGCGATTTTCCCGAAGCGGCTCCTCACGAGATGGTGGCATTTCTCCTCGAAGAACGTGGCCTTCGGCAAGCGGCATTGGTTCCTGTCCTTGGATCGAGCGCGCAGGTTTCCGATCTGGTCAGCGGAAAGCGTGGCATCAGCAAAGCGCAGATTCGAAAGTTGGCGGAGTTCTTCAAAGTATCGCCCGAGCTGTTTCTTTGAACTGACGCTATCCTGAATTTATGCGATTTTCCGCTCCTGCGCTCGCCGCGTTGTCCGTCTGCGTCGCCATCGCGCAACCCGCCGACCTAGTCCTGCGTAACGGAAAGATCGTCACGATGAATGCGGCGCAACCCGTCGTCCAAGCCTTGGCCGCGCGCGGCGACCGCGTCTCCGCACTCGGCAGTAACGCCGACGCTGCCAAATGGATCGGCCCCCACACGCAGGTTATCGATCTCCACGGCCAACTCGCGATCCCTGGATTCATCGAAGGACACGGCCACTTCACCGGCGTTGGCGAATACCGCCTCGGCCTCGATCTTCGCGAAGCGCGCACCTGGGACCAGATCGTGGCGCAGGTGGCGCGCGCCGCCCAACAGGCCAAGCCGGGCGAATGGATTTTCGGACGCGGTTGGCACCAAGAGAAGTGGGACCACTCGCCCAATCCAAACGTCGAGGGCTTTCCGCTGCACGCCTCGCTCGATGCCGTGTCGCCGAATAACCCGGTGCTGCTCACCCACGCCAGCGGCCACGCCGTCTTCGTCAATGCCAAGGCCATGGAAGCCGCGCAACATCACGCGCGACACGGCCAATCCGAGCGGCGGCGAAATCCTGAAGGACGCCGCCGGCGCTCCCACCGGCCTGCTGCGCGAGACCGCGCAGCAACTGGCCAACCGTGCGCACGATGCCTACCTCGCCAAACGTACGCCAGAGCAAGCCGCTGCCGATTTGCGCAAGGTGATCGAGATCGCCGCCAACGAGTGCCTCTCGAAGGGCATCACGACGTTTGAAGACGCCGGATCGCCGCTAACCACCGCCGATATGTTCCGCGACATGGCCGAGCACAACGAGCTGCCACTGCGCCTGTGGGTGATGCTGCGCGGCCCCAACGATCTGCTCGCCAAGAATCTCGACCGCTACCGCACGCTCGACGTGGGCCAGAACCACCTCGCCATCCGCGCCATCAAGCGCTACATGGATGGCGCCCTCGGATCGCGCGGCGCATGGCTGCTCGCGCCTTACACCGATAAGCCCGACAGCACCGGTCTCAACGTCGAAGACCCCGCCGATATCCGCGCCGCCGCCGAA
The DNA here is from genome assembly GCA_963763545.1 of Bryobacterales bacterium. GTDB lineage: Bacteria > Acidobacteriota > Terriglobia > Bryobacterales > Bryobacteraceae > PALSA-243. The sequence goes on along the minus strand of CAVXPE010000032.1, from coordinate 65,167 downwards.
CTGGCTATCGCGCACGACTACCAGCTCTGCGTCCACGCCATTGGCGACCGCGCCAATCGCGAAACGCTGAACATCTACGAATCGGTATTTCGCGAACATCCCGAGAAGAAGGATCTGCGCTGGCGCATCGAGCACGCGCAGCACATCGACCCCGCCGATATCCCACGCTTCGGCCAGCTAGGCGTTATCGCCGCGATGCAGGCCATTCATTGCACTTCGGACGCGCCCTACGTGCTGCTCCGCCTGGGCCCCAAGCGCGCCGAAGAAGGCGCCTATGTCTGGCAGAAGCTGATGAAATCGGGCGCCGTGGTCGGCAACGGAACCGACGCGCCGGTGGAAGACGTGAGCCCTATCGCCTGCTACTACGCTGCCGTCAGCCGCCGCCTGAAGGATGGAACCACGTTCTTTCCCGATCAGCGCATGTCGCGCGAAGAGGCCTTGCGCGCGTACACATGGAACAACGCCTACGCCGCGTTCCAGGAGAAGCTCAAAGGCTCACTGGAAGTGGGTAAGCTGGCGGATGTCACCGTGCTTTCGAAAGACATCCTGACGATTCCGGAGGATCAAATTCTGGCAACCGATGTGAAATATACGATCGTGGGCGGGAAGGTTATGTTTCAACAGTGAAGAAAATGAATCAGCCACGGATGGACACGGATGCACACAGATAAAACCGAAAGCCAATTATTGGTTGCGTTCCTGTCTTATCCGTGTGCATCCGTGTCCATCCGTGGCCCAAAATCGAACGCCCCTAACTTTTCACCACAGCCTGCGTCCATCCAATACACCCCATGCCCAAGGTTCTGATCGCAGGCGGCGGACTCGCGGGATTATCGGCTGCAGCGGCGTTGGGCGGCGCAGGCATCGACGTCGATCTGTTTCGAAATGCGCCCGTTCTTAGGCGGCCGCGCGACATCGTACAGCGCTCCCGCCACTGGCGACGAACCACCAGAGACCATCGATAATTGCCAGCACGTTCTCTTGCGCTGCTGCGCAAACCTGCTCGATTTCTACCAGCGCCTCGGCGTCCGCGACCGCATCCAGTTCTTTCGCGAGTTCTACTTCATTGAGCCGGGCGGCCAGCTTTCGGTGCTGCGGCGCGGCCGCTTGCCGGCGCCGTTCCATTTCACCGGATCGTTTCTGCGCCTGCGCTGCCTCTCGCGCGCCGATAAGCTCGGCATCGCGCGCGCTCTGGCCGCGCTGCGCCGCGAGCGCACGCGCCGTAAGGATCTCGACCGCATCAGCATGCTCGATTGGCTGCTGCAGAAGCGCCAGACGCCCGCGCGCCATCGATCGTTTCTGGCGCCAGGTGCTGGTGAGCGCCGTGAATGAAGATCTTGACCGCATGGCCGCAATCCACGGCTTCCAAGTCTTCTGGCAGGGATTTCTGTCGAAGGCCGACGCCTACGAGATGGGCGTCCCGGCCATCCCGCTCGGCCAACTCTACGGCGCGGATGCGTGGAAGCGCCTGCCGAATGTGCGCATCCACCAACGGGCCACGGTCGAGCGAATCGATGCCGAGGGCTTCACCGTCAATGGCGAGCGCCGCACGGGAGATGTTTACATTTGCGCCCTTCCCTTTGAACGCCTGGAGGCTGTCGGTTTACCCGCGCCAAAGTTGGACCATTCGCCGATCACCGGAATCCACCTGTGGTTCGACCGCGAGATCACCAATCTGCCGCACGCCACCCTGCTTGACCGCACCATCCAGTGGATGTTCAACAAGGATTCCGGCCGCTATCTGCAACTGGTAGTGAGCGCATCCCGCGATTTGACGAACCTCAGCCGCAACGAAATCGTCGATCTCGCCGTGGGAGATTTGCGTCTCTACTTCCCACGCGTCCGCGATGCCAAACTGCTGAAATCGCACGTGATCAAGGAACAGCGCGCCACTTTCTCCGCAGCCCCGGAAACCGAGTCGCTGCGGCCCGGCGCCATTTCGTCCATTACCACACGTCCTGCTGGCGGGCGATTGGACCCGCACGGGCTGGCCGGCCACTATGGAAGGCGCCGTACGGAGCGGTTACATTGCCGCCGAACATGCAGCAGGCGCCTTGGGTAAGAAAATTACATTTCTGATTTTGCAATCGTAATCACAAATACCCTGGCGCCCCCCTTGCATTTTTCAATGCGCGGGTTCAGAAAAACCCGGGGAGCTGGAATAAAATGCTGAAAGGCCCTGTGATTCTTTCGAAGACCACGTTTTGTGAAGAGAAGTTGCGGCTGATGGAAGAATTTCTGGCAGCCGCGACCGATCTGGTCTCCGTTCACAACGACCAAGTCAAGGCTCTCATACAGGACGACCCCGATTTCAGCCGCTTCGACTTATTGATACACCTTGCGAACGAGCGCAAGAGGCTTGGCCAAGTACAACTACCTGGTCCATCTCGAGAATCATCGCTGCTGAACGGATTAGAAGCGGAAAGGAGCCAACTCATGTTGCCGAGTGAACGCGAAAAGCTGCAGGACTGTCTGCTGTTGGTGCAATCGGCTCAAACCATTCTCACCGGATTGGGCTCCCAATGGTCGTGGGTCGATGAGATCCACCGGTGCTTCGATAGCGCCGACGAGAAGCTGTCTACGCTACTGCGCACCTGATTTTTTGACGACCCGGATCTCAAATAAGCTTAGGCCAATTCTTCCCGGTAACGAGCAGCCGTCCTTTTTCGGCGTCGTACGCGATGCCGTTAAGGACGGAATCGGACCCGGGAGTTCGCTCGACCGGCGGAAGCAGACCGGTGCAATCGATCCAGCCGACCACCTTGCCGGTTTTGGGATCGATGCGCGCGATCCGATCAGTCTCCCAGATATTGGCGTAAATCTCTCCCTTGACCCATTCGAGCTCGTTGAGATTCTTCACGGGCTCGCCGTCAGCGGTGACCTTGAGCCGCCCGATCTCTTTGAGCGTATCCGGATCCCAGAAGCGAATCTCCGGCGTGCCGTCGTCCATAATGATGCGCTTGCCGTCGGTGGTCATCGACCAGCCTTCGCCGGGATAGTGGAACTCGCCGAGCGGCGCGAAGGTTTCGAAGTTGTAAATGAAGCCGACCTCGGTCTGCCAGGTAAGTTGGTAGAGCTTGTCTTTCCAGTTGATGATGCCCTCGCCGAAATAGTTTTCGGAAAGATCGCGCTTCTGCACCACCTCGCCGGTTTCCAGCTTTACCTTGCGAATCGACGACTGGCCGTTCTGGCCCGTGCTCTCGTAAAGAAATCCCTTGTAGTAAAAAAGCCCTTCGGTGAATGCCCCGATATCGTGCGGATATGTGTGCACGATTTCGATAGGTGTACACGGGAATCCCCACGGCTTCGGTGCTGGACGAGGAGCAGGAGCAAGCGGCCAGCGCGGCCGCGACCACAAGCAGGCGCATGGGTACCAGATTAGCAGCAACACCGACCTCCCGGCCTTGCCCGTGTCGCGGGTGTCCCCGCACCAAGGGCGCACTCTCCATTCCAATAAGCGCTATTTTGTAGGTAATGCATCGTTGCGTTCGCGCTCTTCTCCTTCCGCTCTGCACTTGCGCCCTGCTCGCTTCCTGCGCCGCTAGGAAGCCCACACCCGAGGATGCCCGCCAATTCGTCGATTCGCTACGAGCCGAAGCTGATGGCCCTCAACATCGATTCCGGCCGCGCCGACTGGATCAAATCCACCTACATCACCGACGACACCGAAGACCTCGCCGCCAAGCTCGATCGAGCGCGCCATCGACGCCCAGGTCGATTACGCCAAGCAAGCCACCCGCTTCGACGGCCTGGCGCTCGACCCCGTCACCGCCCGCAAGATCCAGATCCTGAAGCTCGGCCTCACCATCGCCACGCCCGCGGACCCCAAGGAGAGCGAGGAGCTCACGCGCATCACCTCCGGCACTGGAAGGCACCTACGGCAAAGGCAAGTGCTGCCCCAGCGGACCCGCAGAGCTGCCAGGACATCGAAGACCTCACCAAGCTCGATGGCGCGAGAGCCGCGATCCCAAGCGAACTGCTCGACGCCTGGACCGGCTGGCACGCCATCTCGCGGCCCATGCGCCAGGACTTCGCGCGCTACGTCGAGCTCGCCAACAAGGGCGCGCAGCGAGCTCGGCTTCAAGGACAACGGCGCCATGTGGCGCGTCGAAGTACGACATGCCGCCCGACGATTTCGCCAAGGAGCTCGACCGCCTCTGGGACCAGGTGCGGCCGCTCTATCTTTCGCTGCACGCCTACGTGCGCGCGCAGCTGCGCGAGAAATACGGCGACGTCGTGCCCGCCAACGGCCCCATTCCCGGCGACCTGCTGGGCAACATGTGGGCGCAGGATTGGAGCAACATCTATCCGCTGGTCGCGCCGCCCAACGCCGACCCCGGCTACGATCTACCGCGCTCCTGAAGAAGCAGAATACCGATTGGAAGCAGATGGTGAAGTACGGCGAGGGCTTCTTCACCTCGCTGGGCTTCGCGCCGCTGCCGCAGACCTTCTGGGAGCGCTCGCTGTTCCTCAAGCCGCGCGACCGCGACGTGGTGTGCCACGCCAGCGCCTGGGACATCGACTTCGCCGACGACCTGCGCCTCAAGATGTGCATCGAGATCACCGGCGAGGATTTCCTCACGATCCACCACGAGCTCGGCCACAACTTCTATCAGCGCGCTTACGACAAGCAGCCGTTCCTCTTCCGCGACAGCGCCAACGACGGCTTCCACGAGGCCATCGGCGACACCATCGCGCTCTCCGTCACGCCCGAATATCTGGTGAAGCTCGGCCTGCTCGATAAGGCGCCCGACCCCTCGAAGGACATCGGCCTGCTGATGCACAAGGCGCTGGAGAAGATCGCCTTCCTGCCCTTCGGCCTGGTGATCGATCAATGGCGCTGGAAGGTTTTCTCCGGCGAGATTCCGCCCGACAAATACAACCAGACGTGGTGGGAGCTTCGCGCTGAAGTACCAGGGCGTCGCGCCGCCGCGCCGACGCAGCGAAGACGACTTCGATCCCGGCGCGAAGTATCACGTCGCGGCCAACGTTCCTTACATGCGCTACTTCCTCGCCGACATTCTGCAGTTCCAGTTTCACCGCGCGCTGGCGCAGACCGCCGGCTGCACCGGGCCGCTGAACCGCTGCTCGATTTACGACAACAAGGCAGCCGGCGACGCGCTTGAACGCCATGCTCGAGATGGGCGAGAGCCGCCCGTGGCAGGACGCGCTCGAAAAGATCGCCGGCACGCAGGCAGATGGACGCCACCGCCATCCGCGACTACTTCGCGCCGCTGCAGAAATGGCTCGACGAGCAAAACCAGGGAAAGCCGGTGGGGTGGTAGCGCTGATGACTAACAGCCTTGTTGCGATCAAGGCCTGATAAGTGTTAAGCTACAGGCTACAGTCTGCCGATGAAAATTCGCAGCTTTGCGCACAAGGGCCTGAAACGGCTCTACGAGGACAACAACGCCAAAGGCGTTCCGCCCGATACAGTGGACAAGCTGCGGAAGATGTTCGCCTTTCTTGACGCCATGCAGGAGGCCGACGAATTGCGGGCGCTCACCGTGTGGAAAGTTCACACATTGTCGGGCGACCGCAAAGGCACTTGGAGTTTAAGCGTCACGCGCAACCGCCGCCTGACGTTCTAGATAGACGACGAGCCGCAAATCTGCGACGTGAATTTAGAGGACTACCCTGACAAAGGAGTGTCACCCATGCCCATGAAGAACCCGCCGCACCCCGGCGATTTTATCCGCACGGAGATCATTGAACCCGCTGGCCTGTCCGTTACGGACGCGGCGAAGGCGCTTCAGGTGTCCCGCCCTGCCCTGTCCAGTCTGCTGAACGGCAAGGCCGACCTTTCCGGGGATATGGCGCTACGCATCGAGAAGGCTTTCGGCGTGAAGATGGACACGCTCATGCGGATGCAATCGGCTTACGATATCGCCCAGACCCGCAACCGCGAGAAGGAAATCCGCGTCCCGCGTTTTCATGTCCGCGACGAGGCTCATCCCTGAACTTTCTGACAAACGCGTGGCCTTCCACTGCCAACACGGAATCATGTGTTGAGCAAAAACTGCCGACGGCCGGAACCCACTGGAAGACATTTATCCAGCAGAATTTTCACGCGATTTTGTCGAGCAGCGATTCTTTCGCCTCTTCGAGGGCTTGAACGGCCATCTCGCGCGTGATCGTGGGAAACTGATCAAGGAATTCTCGCAGGGAGTGCCCGCCCTCAAGATAGTCCATCAAGTTCTTGAACGGAACTCGCGTGCCGCGAAAGCAGGGTGTTCCATTCATAATCTCAGGATCCACGACAATCATTCGCTCAGCCGCCATCGCTTTCATTGTATCGTTTGCAACTGAGTCAGCCGTTGGATCCAATCACGCGACTGGAAGAGGATTGACCCAGCTTCACTTAATCAACGTATAGTTCGGCGGCGCTTGAAATAGCGAGGGGTGCGGTTCCGGTATTGGCGCGGTCTGGCAGGACATGGTCTGGGTCCCGAATTCGCCCGTGATCTTTGAAAGCACTGGCATGCCGGTCACGTGACTGCTCCAAACTTCGGCGACGGTCGGAATCGGAGGTTTGGGCGCCTGGGGCAACGCGGGTGGCTTAGGCGCGCCGGGAAGTTGCAGGCCGGGAGCCGGGGGCATTCCCGGCGCCTGAGGCATTCCGGGTGCCTGACCCGAAGGCGGCTTGGGTAAACCGGGCAGAGTGGGCATTGCCAAAGTGAATTGCTTGCCGTCCACGGGGTGCCCAGCGATGGTCGCCTTACCCAAATCCGTCGCGCTCATGACGGGGGGATGCGGCGCGCCGGGAAGCTGCGGCAGCGCCGGCATGTTCGGCATTCCAGGCAAGTGAGGCATTCCGGGCAGGTGCGGCGCCGGCAGCGGCAGAGGAACGATCTTCACTTGCTGTTTCAGATGGTCCAACACCATCGCATGTCCCGCCGCCGGATTCGTGATCACCGACATGTTGGGAAAATCGACACGCATCTTGCCATCGCTCGCCTTCAACATCTGCGTGGCCTGCTGCGTTGGCGGTACGCCGGGCGCGGACGGCTGCACGGTTGTTACACAGTTCGTACAAGAGGGCGGCTTTGGTAGCGCCATGGCCGACAGCTTAGCACGACCGTTCCGCTCCGGAGCGGCTGGGACTACAATCTGGTACTAGGGCCATGCGGCGCACTCTGAAACTACGCACAATACGCACAATACGCACAATGCGATTCACCGTGGCATCGCTGGCGTGTGGCCTGCTTGCCTTTGCCGCACTGGCGCAGCGTGGAGGATTCGGCCGCAACGGCGGCTTTCCGCCGCACCAAGACGACGAATCCGAGGCCCCGCGCCGCGAAGCCGAATTCCACTTCATCCGCATGGAGTACACCGACCTTCCGCAGTTCCACCGCGGTTTTGGCCGCTCTTCCTTCGGCGGCATGGGCGAAGGCTGGTGGATTGTCGACTGGCCGGACGCCGACAACCACTTCACGCGCGGCATCGAGCGCCTGACCCGCATCGACACCGGGCGACCCGCGGCACTTTCGCATCACCGATGCGAACGCTCTTCGACTATCCCTGGATCTATGCCACCCAAACGGGTTGGTGGGGCCTGACTGATGCCGAAACCGACCGCATGCGCGAATACCTGCTGCGCGGCGGCTTCCTGGTGACCGACGATTTCTGGGGCTCCGAGTAGTTGGGAGATCTTCCGCCAGACCATGGAGCGCGTGCTGCCCGGACATGCGATCACGGATATCGACGAATCAGACTCGGTGATGCACGTCCTCTACGACATCGAGGAGAAGGACCGCACCTTTATTCCCGGCTCCCGGCACTTACGCCGCGGCGCTGACGGATCGACCATCGTAGTGCAACCCGAGGGCAGCGTGCCGGCATGGCGCGCGATGTATGACGACCGCCATCGCATGGTGGTCGCGGCCAACTACAACACCGATGTAGGCGATGCGTGGGAGTTTGCCGATGTGCCCTATTATCCCAGAACCGATGACGGCGCTCGCCTACCGCTATGGGATCAACTACATCATTTATTCGATGACGCACTGATGCCGGCTCGGCCCTACTTAGACGGCGCCTTGCTAATCGCCCCCAGCCGCTTCTGCAACTCCGCTACAAACTCCTGCACCGCCGTCCGTTCCGCCGCTTGCCACTTCACCACCACGAAATATGGCCCGTGGTTAAAGAAGACTGTGTCCGCCGATGGCCTCCAGCGCGTGCCCAGCGCAGCGCCTACATCCGCCGAACTGAGCAGGTATACGCGCGCCTGGATCTCGGCGTCGCCTGCCTTGTAAGTTGCAGCGCGAATCCGTTCGATGCTGTTGCGTGGAACCGGATCGGGCGTTTCCGACGAGCCGAGGTCGCGCACCTCCACCAGATTCCAGACCCCTCCCACGTTTTGCGGAAACAGATCGCGCGGCAACTCCACCTTTTCCCCGCAGGCGCCGAGCGCCAGCGCCGTTGATATCCATCCACGTCTGGTCATCGTTCTCGATTGTGGCACGGCGGGCCGTGTGCGGCGCCGGATGCTACTATCGCAGCAATGGCGAAATACAAACCGGCGAAGTTCAGGCCGGCGCGCGGCAAATCGAAAGCCGCGAAACCACCCCCAGGCGGCGTCGCCTGCATCGTTGTAGTCATTGGCGTCATCATCCTGGTTATGGCCTTCATGTATCTGGTGCTCAAATCACATGCGAACGGATAATCGTCAGCCCGGCCAGATGCGGCCAGTAGAAATCATCCCGAACTATCTGATGACCGCTGAAGGATCGGCGCTGATCAAGGTCGGGAATACGCACGTCATTTGCGCGGCAAGCGTGGAGGACACAGTGCCGCCCTTCCTCCGCAACAGCGGCAAGGGCTGGGTCACGGCCGAGTACGCGATGCTGCCGCGCGCAACCGCCAAACGAACCCCGCGCGAAGTCACCAAGGGTCGGGCATCGGGACGAACACACGAAATCCAGCGCCTCATCGGACGCGCGCTGCGGGCCGTAATCGATACGGCCGCGCTGGGTGAACGCACCATCGCCATCGATTGTGATGTGATCCAGGCCGATGGCGGCACGCGCACCGCGTCCATCACCGGCGCCTATGTCGCACTTGTTCTGGCGGTGCGGCATCTCTCGAAATTTGGGGCGTTCAAGAAAGCGCCGCTGGGCGATTCGGTGGGAGCGGTGAGCGTTGGCATCGTCAACGGCGAACCGCTGCTCGACCTCAACTACGAAGAGGATTCGCGCGCGGATGTCGATATGAACATCGTCATGACCGGCGGCGGCAAGTTCATCGAGGTGCAGGGGACGGCCGAGCACGCGCCGTTCGACGAATCGCAGATGTCGCACATGGTCGCGCTCGCCAGGCAGGGGATCGCCCAGTTGGTCGAGTTACAGAAGAAGGCGATTGGCGCGTGAAGCTGTGGTGCGCCACCGGCAACGCGGGCAAGCTTCGTGAGTTCCGGCGCGCCGCGGCCGAGGCCGGAATCGAAATCGACGGACTGCCCGACTTCAGACAGATTCCCGAATGCTTGGAAGACGGCGTCACTTTCGTCGAGAATGCGATTCTCAAAGCGCGCCATTACGCGCCGTTCGCGCCCGGTCCGGTATTCGCCGACGATTCCGGATTGGTGGTGGACGCGCTCGATGGAGCCCCCGGCGTCTACTCCGCACGCTTTGCCGGTCTGCACGCCACAGATGAAGACAACAACCGGCTCTTGCTCGAGCGATTGGGCGGCGTTCGCCACCGGAGCGCGCGATTCGTGTGTGCGATAGCGCTGGTGGAACGCGGCGAAGTGCGCGGTGTTTACGAAGGCGCGGTGGAAGGCGAGATGCTCGATGCGCCGCGCGGCGCCGGGGGCTTCGGTTATGACCCGCTCTTCTACTACCCACCGTTCGATCGCACCTTTGGCGAAGCTGCCGAAGAGCAGAAGCTGGCGGTTAGCCATCGCGGGCAGGCGTTTCAGAAGATGCTTCGCGAAGCAATGAGAACGATGGAAGGCCCAGCAGGACCACCACCACATACCCCACCGCCTGAGTAATCAAAATGTACGCCAGCGCGGCGTCCTTACTTACGCCGAAGGGCACGAGCACCGAAACCGCGACGAACTGGAAGATGCCCACGTACCCGGGCGTGGAAGGCAGGGCGCTGCCCAATCCGAGACCGGTCAACAACAGCATGGCGACGGAGAAGCTGAGATTCAGCCCCAACGCGCGCGATCCCACCATCGCGGCAACTGCATCGCACCCCCAGATGGCGGCGGTGAGCGCGACGAATCCGCTGAAGCGGCCCCAATTGTGGAACGCGCGCATTCCTAGTAACACCTGCTCCGAGAGTCCGACCAGTTTTGCATGCAGCGCAGTGGGAAGCGGCAGGCGCCCCAGCAGGTTTGTGAGCAGATTTCCGGTGTGGGGGACCACGGTCACCGTCAAAGCTCCGAGCGCCGCGACAACTGCCATGGAGCGCGAGAGATCCCCCATCCACGCCGGCTTGGGATGGACGCCCATCAATACGATGGAACTGGCGAGCACCAGCGCGATCACATCCATCAGCCGCTCGCTCAGCGCGGTGGTGAGCACGTAAGTCTTGCTCAGATTGGAACGGCGGCTGATGAGCAAGGTCCGGATCACTTCCCCTGCCCGCGCGGGAAGAAAGTTATTACCCAGGTAGCCCGCCATGTTGGCGCGAAAGACGGTCCAGACGCCGAGATTGGCCTCGGCGTTGAGCAGAATACGCCAGCGCAGCGCGCGCAAGACGGATGAAACGCAGAGGATAAGCGCGCTCGCCAGAAAATATTCCCAGCGCGCGCTCGCGATGATGGTCCACACGCGCGCCCACTCCACGCCGCGCAGCGAATAGTAGAGAAGCGCGGCGGCGAGGGCTATGGAGACTAGCCACTTCCAGTGGCCGGCGGAGGCGCTTTTGGGCGGGGTGGAGACTTGAGGCATCGGGAGGGCGATGCTTTACGATAATACGGCTTCGCGCTTCGTGGACGTTTCCTGCGAAATGCGGGCTTCCTCAAGCCCCCTGCCGTTCAATCAGCGCGTCGATTTTCGCTCTCAGATCCTTCAAGTGCGACACTACCTCGTCGTGCTGCAGCGTGTCCATGTCTGGATTCTTGCGCTGGACGTAAAATGTTCCGCCCGGTTCGAGCACGCAGCGTTGAACGTCGGTTGCGCTGTCGAACCCCTGGCGGTGAAGCGCTGTCATCAACTCAGCCTTGGAGAGCAACTCCTTGGCCAGCGCTTCCTTGACGATCTTTCCGTCTTCGATCAATAGAGCCGGCTTCCCTTCGAAGATCTCATCGAGCCGGCGATGCTTGAACAGGAAGCGGACCACCATATAATTCATCGCCATCAGGGTGAGGGCGCCGATTAATCCGCCCGTAAGCGAGTTGTCGTTGCCAATGATCGCGTTCTGCACCGTATTCGAAAGCGATAGCAACACCACCAGGTCAAAGGGATTCAGTTGCGCCAACTCGCGCTTGCCGAACACCCGCAACGCCACGACCAGGAAGATGTAGACGGTAACTGGCCGCAACATTTTCTCCACCACCGGCGCACCTAGCGCGAAGATGTCGTGCCACATCGTATTCGAAACGAGCCATCCCGCCATTCGTTCGAGCCTCCATGGAAGATTATGGCGCGAAGACCACTGCCGATGGCGGGCTGGCGCGGCGGCACGATTTCGGCTAAAACAGGATTAGGGCGTTATGTTTTTGCGCTCCGGTTGAAGATTTGTGGATATTTTTCGGACGGCTGTCGGAATCCCGGTCTACCTGTTTGATTGCGGAGGGTTTGCGCGTAAGTCATTCATTACGAGGCAACCGATGTTTTATACAGAGGATAAGCCTTTCAAAATGGAGCGCAAAGAAAAAGCTAGGGCAAAGCCGCGCCACCGTATAACTTAGGATCTCGCGCCATGTCCGCACTCAACGCCAACGCAGTCGAAAAGGGCCTTCCCACCAATATCGATGCCGAGCGATTCGTGCTCGGCTCCATTCTGCTCGACGACAGCTTCTACATTCAAGCCGCCGGCACGCTGGAAGCCGACGACTTCAGCCTGGAGAAGCACCGCCGCATCTTCCAACGCATGGGCGAACTGCAGGATCGCGGCGAGAAGATCGACCGCATCACCGTCGCCAACGAGCTGATGAAGTTCAACGAGCTCGAAGCCTGCGACGGCCTCAGCTACCTGGTCTCGCTCGACGACGGCCTGCCGCAAATCCCCAATCTCGACGCTACATCCGCATCGTCAAGGACAAGGCCGTCCTGCGCCGCATCATCTTCGCCTCGCAGCACATGATGAACCGCTGCCTGATGGGCGAGGAAGCATCCGGACGAGATCCTGGCCGGCGCCGAAGAGACGCTGCTCAAGCTGGGCGAGGCGCGCGTCAAGACCGGCCTGCTGGACGCGCGATTCCATTCTAGAAAGCTACGAAGGCGGCATCAACGCCTTCCTCGACCCCAGCAAGCGCATCAAGGGCATCAGCACCGGCTTCGCCAAGCTCGACGAGATGACCGGCGGCATGCACGGCGGCGACCTCTTCATCCTCGCCGCGCGCCCTTCCATGGGCAAAGACCGCGCTTGCCCTCAACATCGCGCAGCACGTCGCGCTGAAGCTCAAGCAGACCGTGGCCGTCTTTTCGCTCGAAATGTCGAAGGAGTCGCTGCTCACCCGCATGCTGTGCGCCGCCGCGCGCGTGGATAGCCAGCGCTTCCGCGCCGGCTACCTCACCCAGGAAGAGCGCCGCAAGCTCAACCACGGCGCTGCATGAGCTGGTGGAGGCGCCGCTCTACATCGACGACACCGCCGGCGTCCACCTGATGGACATGCACGCCAAACTGCGCCGCCTGCAAGCAGAGCGCGGCAAGATCGGCCTGGTGATCGTCGATTATCTGCAGTTGATGACCGGCCGCGGCCGCTTCGAGAATCGCAACCAGGAAGTCAGCGCCCTCTCGCGCGGCATGAAGCTGCTCGCCAAGGAATTGAACGTCCCGATGATGGTGCTCTCGCAGTTGAGCCGCGCCGTGGAAACCCGCCAGGGCGATCACCGGCCGCAGTTGAGCGACCTGCGCGAATCGGGATCCATCGAGCAGGATGCCGATCTCGTCGGCTTCATCTTCCGCGAAGAAGTCTACCACCGCGACCGCGAAGATCTCCGCGGCCTGGCCGAGTTGATCGTCGCCAAGCAGCGCAACGGTCCGGTGGGCACGGTGAACCTGGTATTCCTGCACGCGCAGACCAAGTTCGAGAATCGCGCCGAAGATACCGGGGAGTTGCCGGAAGAGTAATCGAAGGTTGGCGCGTCCATTTGACGCAGAGACGCAGAGGCGCTGAGGAAAGCATAGAGCAAAATGTATTGGGTTTCTTTGCGCTTATCTCAGCGCCTCTGCGTCTCTGCGTCAAATGGACGCCCCAAGCTTCACAAAAGCACCCACCAAATGAAAAAGGCCCCGGAGAACCGGGGCCTTGGAGTGATTTCGATCATCGCCCTAAAGGGCGCACCCACACTACTTCTTCTTTTTTGCGGGGGCCTTTTTCTTCGGGGCGGCTTTCTTGGCTGCACTCTTCATCGATTGATTCTCCCTAACATCAAATTTTGCGATCAGAAAAATCGCAATGTGATTCATATATAAGGTTGTTCGAGATGAAAGTCAAGAAAAAAATGCATACGCGCGATTGTTTCCTCGTTATTTGCGCGCGGCGATGCGCGATCTCGCAAATCTTTAGCGCCGATTCGCTCGTACACTAAGCTAGAGGACCGCAAAAAGCCGATGCTGCTTTCACTGTTGATGGCCGTGCTCGCGGAAGGCGACGCCGAAATCGTCATGCGCCTGCAACGCCGCGATCCGCAGGCGCTGGCCGAACTCTACGATCGCTATGGCCGCCTCGTCTACTCGCTGATTCTGCGCGTGGTGCGCGATGGCGCTCTCGCCGAAGACCTGGTGCAGGAAACTTTTCTGCGCGTGTGGAACCGCGCGCAAGGCTTCGACGCTCAGCGCGGCGCTCTCGGCCCTTGGCTGCTCGCCGTGGCGCGCAACCGCGCCATCGATTATCTGCGCTCCGCGAGCGGGCGCGAACGCAACGCCCTTGAATTGGAAGAGGTAGATCATCCGTCGCTCTATACCAATATGGAGCGCGACATTCTGGCCTCCGACAAGGCGCGCGTGATCCGCGCCGCCCTCGACAAGCTGGCGCCGCAACCAGCGCGAAGTGATCGAGCTGGCCTATTTCGAAGGGCTTGACGCAAACCGAAATGGCCGAGCGCATGGGACAGCCGCTCGGCACAGTGAAGACCTGGGTACGAACCGCCCTCAAGAATTTGCGCGAGGAGTTCGGAGAGGCGGTGGTGGCATGACGCACGAAGAACTTCAGGGCGAATACGAGCTTTACGCGATGGGGGTCGCGGAAGATCCGGCACGCGGCGAGATCCGCGCGCACCTGGAACGGGGATGCGAGGTCTGCATGTTGGAGATGAAACGGGCAAAACAACTCGCGACGATGCTCGGCGTAACCGCACAGCAACAGGCGCCATCGCCCAAACTGCGCAAACGCATCCTCGCGTCGGCCGGATATGAGCAGCGCAGTTATGGACTGGCGCCATGGCTCGGCGCGGTAGCGGCGCTATGCCTCGTGGCCGCTATTTACTTCGGCGGACGCGAACGCAGCTACATGGAGGAAATGGGCGAACCTGCGTACGCAGATGCGCCAGCAGAACATCGAACTGACGCGTCTCACCGAAATCATGACCATCGTGAACGGCGCCAACACCCGCGAGGTAAACTTCGGCGCCGGGCCGAAAGGAAAAGTATTCGTCAATCCGTCTGCCGGTGTTGTATTGATGGCAACCAACCTTCCGCCGGCGCCGGCGGGAAGGGCCTACGAGATGTGGGTAATCCCGAAGAGCGGGAAGCCCGTGCCCGCCGGCATGTTCCAATCTCAGACCGATGGATCGGCGACGCACGTTCAGACGGGACCGATCGACATCGCATCGCTGGGCGCCGTGGCCGTAACGCTGGAAGACGCCGCCGGAGCCGCACAGCCGACCTCCACGCCGCTCATCGTCGCCGCGATGCAGTAGTTAGTGGCGCAGGCCTCCTGACGCACGCGCAGGCCGGGAGGCGCGCGCCACGGATGCTATAATCCTCCCCAAACCGGAGGCATACATGCGCCGTTCGATCAAGCTTCTTGCCGTCATTTCCCTCGCCGCTTCAACATACGCCGCGCAGACATCAGACGAAAAGCCGCTCTTCCACTACCAGGAAGTGATGGTCCCCATGCGCGATGGAGTCCATTTGCAAACGGCGATTCTTACGCCGCTCGATCAAAAAGCGCCTCTCCCGATCCTGCTCTCGCGGACACCGTACGGCATTCCCGCGAAAGCCCCCACCACAATCGCCCCGCGCCTCAAGGAGTTGATGGCCGATGGCTACATCCTCGTTTACCAGAACCTGCGCGGCCGGTTCAAATCGGAGGGCGTCTTCAAGCTTTCCTCTCAGGTCAACCTTGCGGACCCCAAGGACGTAAACGAAACCACCGACGCTTACGACGCCATCGACTGGCTCGTCAAGAACGTTCCCAACAACAACGGCCGCGTTGGCATCTACGGCGTCTCCTATGACGGCCTTACCGCCGCGCTCACCCTGCTCCATCCGCATCCTGCGCTGAAAGCCGTTTCCGAACAAGCGGCGCCCGTCGACCAATGGATGAACGACGACATGCACCGCTATGGCGCTCTCCGCCTGAGCTACGCCTTCGAATACTCGGTGATGGAGCAGTCCGACAAGAACGAGAACACCCACTTCAACTTCGATATCTACGACACCTACGAGTGGTACCTGAAGCTTGGTCCACTTTCCAACGCCAATGCCAAGTACCTGCACGGCTCGCTGCCCTTTTGGAACGACACCGTGGAGCATCCCGATTACGACGCCTTCTGGAAACGCGAGGCGTGGGTCAATCAACTGCACAGCAGTCCCGTGCCGAATCTGAACGTGGCCGGATTCTGGGATCAGGAAGATCCGTGGGGACCCTGGAAGATCTTCCGTAACTCCGCCGAAAGCGATCCGCAGGGGAATAACTTAATGGTGGCGGGACCGTGGTATCACGGCCAATGGCAATTCCCCAGCGCGAAGGCCATCGGACAGATCTCTTTCGGCGGGCATGACACCGCGCGCGAGTTTCGCGAGAATATCGAAGCGCCGTTCTTCCGCTACTATCTCCACGGCAAGGGCGAGAAGCTGCCGTGGAAGGTGAGCACGTTTGAATCGGGAGCGAACACGTGGCGCCAATACGACGTCTGGCCTCCGAAGCAGTCGAAGCCCCGCAACCTGTATTTGCATGCCGATGGCACGCTCTCCTTCGACGCTCCCGCCGCAAAGGACGCCGAATTCGCGCAATACATTTCCGACCCCGCCAATCCGGTGCCCTATCGCCAGCGGCCGATCTCGCCCACTTATCCCGCCGGCGATTGGCGAACCTGGGAAGTCGCCGATCAACGCTTCGTCGATCACCGTCCCGACGTACTCAGCTTCGAGAGCGCGCCGCTCGAAAGCGATCTCACGGTCACCGGCGAACTCGCGGCGGAACTGTTCGCCTCCACTTCGGGAACCGATAGCGACTTCGTGGTGAAGTTAATCGACGTGTTTCCGGAGAACGCCAAATCGCTCGGAGGGTACGAACTGCCTATTGCCATGGAGATCCGGCGCGGACGCTACAACAAAAGCTACGAACACCCCGCGCCGCTCGAGGCCGGCAAGCCCACCGAGTTCGCCATCCCGCTGCGCGACCACGATCACGTCTTTCTGAAAGGACATCGCATCATGGTGCAAGTGCAATCCACCTGGTTTCCTGTGATCGACCGCAACCCGCAAAAGTTCGTGCCCAGCATCGCCACGGCAAAGCTCAGCGATTACATGCAGGCAACGCAGCGCGTCTATTGCTCGCCGCGCCTGCCATCCCACATCGTGCTTCCAGTAGTCCCCTGACGTGGCGCGCAGGCCTCCCGGCCTACGCAGTAGCTTGATGTAAGATCCCGCGCGTAGGCCAGGAGGCCTGCGCCACTAGTTCCATCTCCCAGCCAGCGCCACCGGTGGATCCGCCACGGATTGGAACCGCACGACCCGCACGCGGTCCGAATTCTTCATCGACGCCAGCGGCATAAATCCGCGGTCAAGCAGCATCTCCGCCGCCTCGTCCGTGAGCAGCACCTCGGCGCACGGCTTCAACTGCATCTCGCCATCCTCTTTGTAAGTATGCGCGGGCATCCCGTCGATATCGCGCACGGCATTCGGCCGCATGGCCCAGCCAAAGCGTGTGAACGCCTCTCCCAACAGATATGCGCAGGCAATCGAAGGATTCCCCCACAGATACCGCTCGTGCTCGGGCTTGGCGCTCAATTCCTCGAACGCGAACGATTCCGTTTCCGTGCCGCTCTTCCCATACGGCAGGCGCAGCAGGAAGCGCGGCAGCGCCAGTCCGATCCAACGCGCGTGCGCCGATTCGCGTAGCTCGGCGAAGCCTTTATCCAGCCCCACCTCGCCCAACCCCAGGCTCGCGATGAACGGCGCGCCGGCGATGCGCGCAACGAAAGCGATCTCTCGGAGGGTGTCCTGGTCCTTCGACTCAAAGTAGTAAAGCCCGGCGATCACGCCCCAAGCTTCGTCGTCTACCGCGCGGCGCAACGCTTCCGTGGTCAACGCCTCGCGCGGCAGGTCCACCAGGAAGATCCGCAGGCTTTCACCCGTCTCCAGCCTGCGCACCAGAAAATACAAGCCTCGCCAGGCCGCTTCGAGCGCCTGGAACTTGGGGTGGTGCAAAACCGCGCGCATCTCGCCGGCGATCGCCCGATCGGTCTGCGCCACCATCTCCGCCTTGCGCGGATTGTCGCCCGGCGCGGCGTAGGGCGCCACGATATCGTGCAGCATCTGGTCCCAGTCGCTACGCCGCGCTGGGGCTGCCGGCGTAGCGGGCTCGCCTATCATGTCGCGCAGCAGATCCGCGCCTGATGCGGGACGCGGACGGTCGGCAGCGGAAGCCGATGCCTGCGCCCTGGGAGGAGGCGCAATGGAGCCGTCTTCGAGCCCTTCGCGCAGTTCGCGCAACTTTTGGAATGGCGCCAGGTTCTGAAATAGACGATCCGGGTGGAAATCGTCGAGTTCCCGGAACTTCACCGCCATCTCATCGGTTCCGAACGGAATCTGAAGCTCCGGCGCCAGGCGCTCCATCACTACGTCGAAGTTATCGCGGTCGATTTCGATGGCCCGGCGATTCTTTCCCGCTCCGCCGCTGAAATCGCCCGCTATCAGGATACGGAATGGAGTTTCCGGATCGGCCGGTTCAGCCCTCCGCGATTCCTCTAAAATATCCAACTCGACGGAACTGAGCGTGCTGGTACGTGGCATGGCTTTTCCAAACTGTATCCTAAGCTATACCCGCACGGCAACGTTACAATGGCGGAACGTGACCAAATACATTCGTTACCGCACCGCGTCCGCGCAGACGAACGGCGAAGCTTACGGCATTCTGGATGGGAATACAGTTCGCGAGATCTCCGGCGGCCTGTTCGGCGAACATTCCCCAACAGGTTCGACATATCCGATTTCCGAGGTGAAGCTGCTCTATCCCTGCCAGCCCACCAAGATTCTCTGCGTTGGACTGAACTATAAGAGCCACCTGGCCGGACGCCCGCAACCCACGCGCCCCGAAATCTTCTACAAGCCGCTGAGCGCGCTGCAGGATCCGGGCGGCCCCATTGTTACTCCCCCTGACGCCACCGATCTACATTACGAAGGCGAACTGGTGGCCGTTATGGGCAAACAGGCGCGCAACGTTTCGGCCGAGGAAGCGCGCGATGCGATCTTCGGCGTGACTTGCGGCAACGACGTCAGCGAGCGCAACTGGCAGCATGGCGCGGGCAAGGACTTACAGTGGTGGCGCGCCAAGGGCTCCGACACCTTCGCACCCTTCGGCCCAGTCATCGCGGCCGGCGCCGATTACGGAAACCTGCAACTCACTACGCGCCTGAACGGCGAAGTGGTGCAGCAGCAGTCGACGTCCGACCTGGTCTTCGATTGCGCCGCCATCGTGAGCTGGATTAGCGGATGGATCACGCTATATCCCGGCGACGTGATCTACACCGGAACCCCGGGCAGCACCCGCAAGATGTCACCTGGCGATGTGGTCCAGGTGGAACTCGAAGGCGTCGGCGTGCTCGAAAATCCAGTGGCGTAACGCTTGCAGTAAATCAGGTGAGGAATTGCGCTCAAATGAAAGCTCTCGCTCTATCGCTCGCTCTGGCTTGCGCTCTGCCTGGGTGCCGCACAAACGAAACCCCGCGGCAGCAGGTGGACGATCTCGAAATCACCGCCAACATTAAATCGAAACTGGCGTCGGACGTGGGACTTTCCACGGTTCCAGACGTATCGGTCAACTCCACCAACGGCGTAGTCACGCTCTCTGGATCGGTGGTTAGCGCCGAAGCCAAATCCCACGTCGAAGCCATCGCGCGCAACGTTCCCAAAGTAGTGCGCGTAGTCGACAACATCCAGGTGGCCCCAGCGCGATAGGGCTGTCAACGCGCCGAGGCGCGGGCGGTTTGACTACGGAACCCTTTAGAACATCGCCGTCCCGATACTGTACACCAATACCGCCAGCACCGCCAGCGTGAACCAGACGTACATCCGGTCGCGCTCCACCGCGAATGCCGCCAGCGAAAAGGCCACGCGCGCTACCGGCGTTGCAATCAGAACCAGGAGCCCGAACTCGATGAGCTTCTCGGGCCAATTCAGTGTCGACAATGCGGCCAACCCGCGCACCTCGGGATGGAACTTCCCGTAATCCGGAACGCCGCGGCCGCTTGCGGCCACGTACCACACACCACCCGCAAGCACTAGCGCCGCCGCTAGAACCACTCCCGTGCGCAGCAGATTCGCGATTACATCCTCCATCCGCCTGTCCGTCATCACATCTTCCCCGTCACGCCGTGAAAGATCATCTCGGCCGCCAGCACCGCCACCACCACTCCAAACACAAGCCGCAATGAGCGAGTGGGAGCGCCGGTCAGGAGACGCGCACCCGCCAACGATCCTCCCAGCACGCCTAGCATCACCGGCATAGCCAGCCGCGGATCGATATATCCACGGCTCAGATAAACTCCTGCGCTGGCCGCCGCTGTTACGCCGATCATGAAATTGCTGGTCGTGGTCGAGACCTTGAAGGGAATGCGCATGATCTGGTCCATTGCCACCACCTTCATCGCGCCGGAGCCGATCCCCAGCAATCCCGAGAGCACGCCGGCGCCGAACATCAGCGCGAAGCCCGCCTTCACGCGCTGCACATGGTATTGCGTCTTGCCGCCCGAGGTTGGATACTCACCGTCCAATTTCAAGCGGACCGCCTGGGGATCGGGCTGGGCGGCAAGGCTCTCGCTGTGCTGGACCAGCGAATGCCATGCCGAGTAGAGCAGCGCCATGCCAAAAATGATCGCGAGCGCCGATACCGGCGCTCTCGAAACCAGGTGCGCCCCCGCCACCGCGCCCAGCGTAGTGGCTATCTCGAGAAACATGCCCACTCGTACGTTGCTGTAACCTTCCCTCACGTACGCCGCGGCGGCGCCCGATGAAGTGGCGATCACTGAAACCAGCGATGCGCCCATCGCATAGTGCAGATCCACGCCCAATAGCAGCGTCAATGCGGGAGTGACCACTACGCCGCCTCCCAATCCTGTGAGCGATCCGAGGAAGCCGGCGGCCGCCGAGATGCCGAACACCATGCCGGAAAAAGTAAGGACGTCCATTCCGATTCGCAGTCCTAGTGTAGCTAAGGGCTCACATTTGCCCCACATGCAAAGGGTTGGCGGGGAGAGCAGGCAGGCCTATCGATCGGGCTAGCGGTCAAACAAGCCCAAGTTCTCGCCTGGATACGTTATACAGGTTCCTTCGACCACTGCGAATTTCGTGAGCACATGCGGTGAACGTTTCGTCTCGCTCAGAATATGTTCCACCTTCTCTCCACGCACCGTAAGCGCATCCGCGATCATCGAACGATGGCAGCGCCACGGTACAGCCTCGGCGCACATCACGGCCGCGCGCCGGCCCTCGGCAATCCGCATCAGTTCGGTCACGGCAGCGGAGAAAGCCGGCGTCTGCATGTAATCCGCGTATCCGCGAAAGCTCGCGTTCTTCCACCCGGTGTTCATCGAGTCGACTCGCGCATGGCGCAAGCCTCCCAGTTCCGGGATATGACGATAGTCGATGCCTGCCTCTTGTAAGGCTGCCGGCAGGTTCTCGATATTGAATTGAGGGTTGTGTCGCGATTTTGGTATTGTGCGAACATCCACCAGCAGGTTCACGCCATGCGCGCGCAGCATGGCGATGAAATCGTCCGACGTGCGGGTCGAATGCCCGATGGTTAGCATACTTCGACTCGCCCGCGAGACCTTTTAATAAAGGTAGGGAGATCGTCTGAGCCCTTCCTACCGATCCGACAATTCCACGGCCTTGCCGCCGCCACCCAAATTTCCCCGGAACTGGATGAAACTAAAGCCACGAATCTTTCGGATAGTGAAGGTTTCCTCTTGACGTTTTCCCCATCCGCCATTATCCTAACCTAGGAGTACGACTTTACCCGAGGTCCTCTGCAGGGAAAATCCTATATTATGCCAATGATGGTTCTTCCAGCCGCAGCATCCATCGAACGGAGCCGTTTGATCCCTGACGATTTCATACGCCGTCGCGCCTTGGAGCGCCTTTATCAGCGCAGAGCCGCCGTAGACGACCTCATCCGATCGCTCGAAGGCTATGAACGCGTTACTCATCCGACTGCTGGCGAGTGCGTACCCTTTAGCGCCCCGCCGAAGTGCTCGTCAAGTTGCGCTCGATAGCGAATTTCACCAAACCTACCAAGTCCTGAACGTTCAACTTGCGCATCAGGCTGGCTCGATACGTATCCACGGTCTTGGGGCTGATATCGAGTTGCTCAGCGATATCCTTAGGGCGCAAGCCGTTCACCAGTTGCGTAAAAACCTCGAGTTCGCGCGGACTGAGCAGAGACATCGGATCGTCGGTTTGCCCCTCTGCGCGGCCAAAGAGACGCAAAAGGGGCGAGACGTACACGCCTCCGTCTCTCACGTACTGAATGGCATCGAGCAGGTGCCTGGCCGGCCCATCTTTTAGTAGGTAAGCATCCGCGCCCGCCCGCAAGGCGTCCATCACCGTGGAGTCTTCCCGGCTGATGGAAAGAATCATCAACTTCGCGGCCGAACCGGCGGCGCGCAGGCGCCGAATTACCTCGGACCCGGTCATGCCGGGCATATGCAGATCGAGAATGGCGAAATCCGGCTGCACGCTTTCGACCAATTCGAGGGCCGACAGACCGTTGGACGCCTGACCTAAAACTTGCATCCCATTGGCCGAGCATAGGGCGGCGAAGCCTTCGCGAACAATCGCATGATCGTCCGCCAGCACTACCGTGATCGATCGTTCTTTATCCATAGACACGCTACCTGGCAGCGCAGTGGCGGGAATCGAAGGTAGCCGGCGCGTACCCTCACTCCGCCTCGAAGGGGGCGCATAGGCTCAGTGTAGTGCTTCCCGGCGCGCTTTCAACCTCGAATTTGGCGCCCATTTCCGCCGCCGCGTCGCGCATCGATCGGAGCCCAAGGCCGGCATCGGCGCCCGGAGCCGCCGAGTCGAATCCGCGCCCATCGTCATGCATGGTTAAAACAATTCTATCGCTTATTGTTTCAAGAGTCATCTCCACTCGCGATGCCGCGGAGTGCCGTCCGATGTTCGAGAGGCCTTCCTGCGCGGTCCGATAAATCAGCACCTTGATCTCCTGGGAAGGCTCGCGGGGCAAACGGTTGAGACCCAAGCGACCATCGAAGCGCTGCCCAATTCCCGTAACCTCCCACAATTGCCGCAGCGCCTCCTCGATGGTCAGCCTCTGCCATTCGGGCGGATAGAGGCGGCGTGAAATACCGCGAACCTGTTGAAGGGCCTCCTGCGAGAGCCAATCGATTCGCCCCAGCGCCTGTTGCACCTCCTGAGCCGGATTCGGCATCTGCGTGGCGATTACCTCCAACTGCAGGCGGATCGCCGCCAGCATCTGGCCCACACCGGTGTGTAAATCGCGGCCCAATCTTCGGCGCTCGCGCTCGATCTGGTGGACAGCGGGACTCCGGCGGCCGGTACGCGCTCCGCGCATCGAGGCCGCCAACTTCCGCTCGGCTTTCTCGAGTTGAAAGTAGCGTCCCAACAGATCCTCTCCCAGGCCGCGGGACGGCTCCGCGGGAGGACCTTCGGCTTGCGCCGCGAACAACAGCGTATCCGGCATGACGAACGCAGGCCATATTCGAAAGGAGGCGCCGCCGCGCAGATATTCCGTTAGCGCATCATGCAACGGCCGTTCGCCAACGACGGCGCGCGCCTGGCTGCTCATCCAGACCACGCGGCCTTCGCGATCGCATTCGAACAGCAGTGGATGCGTGACGCCGGTTGCGCCCAACCCTCATCCTTCCGTCAATCAGAAATCTCCTGCCTATTGAGGAGTATTCTGAATAGAATGACAGGATGCCGATAGAGATGCAACAGCAGGCAAGATTCAACTGCATTATCTAGCACCCGCCTCTCGCCATACTAGTAGAGGCTTGCGCTAAGTTTGCCAAAAGTGTATACCTAATATCGGATGGGAAGATCGATTGGAATTCTGCCCGGCGTGGTTGGGTTTTTAGCCGGAGTCGCGGCCGGAGTTCTAACGATAGGAAGCCGCGAACGGAGCGGCGCCGCATTTCCCAGCGGAACGTCGGACCTCAAGACGGCGTTGGATGGGTTGGAGGCGCGGATCTCGGCCCAGGAAACCCACAACGCGGCGCGTTTCGGTCAAATCGAAGCCAAACTGGAAGATCACTCGGTCCGCCTTTCGGATATCCCGTCAACCTCGCAGATTGTATCCGCGATGGAGCAGATCCTGGCGAAAACGATGTCTTCGCTCGACGAGCGCCTGAATTCGCAGGCTCGCTCGATTGACACGCTGAAGACAACCGTCACCCAGACCGATAGTTTGCTCGAGCGGGTATTGGAATCGCTCGATTCGCTGCAATCGCTTAACGATCCGGCCGAACTTGTCGAAGATACTCTCCTACGCAAGCGGTCGGCTTAGAGATATCAGCAACACCCGAAGCCGGTTTTAGAACGGGACGTCGTCGTCGGTGATGCCCTGATTGAATTCTTCAGGGGCCGCCGACGGAACGGCCGTTGGCTGCGGACGCTGCGCCGAACGCGGCATGGAGACCGGCCGGTCGAAATCGCCGCTGGGCGCGCCGCCTGAATCGCCTTTGCCGCCGAGGAGAATCAAATCGTCCGCCACCACTTCAGTGAAGTAACGCTTCTGGCCGTCCTTATCCTCATAGCTCCGCGTCTGCAGGCGTCCTTCGACGTACACCTGCTTACCCTTCAGCAAATAATTGGCGAGGTTCTCCGCTCGCCACAAAATTACATTGTGCCATTCGGTCTCCTCCTTCCATTCACCGGATTGCTGATCCTTCCATCGCCGGTTCGTGGCGATAGTGAACGTGGAGCGGGAGACGCCGTTCGGCGTAAACTTGGTCTCCGCGTCTTTGCCGAGATGGCCAAGCAACATGACTTTGTTGATGCTACGGGAAGCCATAACTACGGAAACTGTAGCACAATGCGCCGGTTTGGAAAGACGTTTTGGCTTTCCGTCGCCGGACAGGCTGCGGACGCGGCGCGCGCTTCCGTCTTCGGAAAGTAAGGTGAAATGGACACCATCGCGCTGTCGAGAGCGCGTCGCGAATCGCCGCACGCGCCGCCCGCCACTGCCGCGAGAAGCCGCCACGCTCGTGCGTCGGATTGCCACGGCCCCGCAATGCCCGCGTTCAGGGCGCCGGCGAACTCATCCTCCGCGCGCATGAACTCCTTGCGCCAATAGAGTGAAATACCTCGATAAAGGCGCCCTTCGGCAGCGCTGGCGTCGCCGTTTTTCGAAAAGGCCGCCCTGCTGGCAAGATTCAGGTCGTCCAAGGCGGCGTCATTCCGGCCCAGGTGTTGCTTCGTCAGCCCGCGCAAATAGAGAGCCCGCGCGTTCGTGGAATCGGCCTTCACCGCCGCGTCCAGGTTCGCGAGCGCACCAATTGGATCATTAGCCGCCAATTGCGCACCGCCCCAATCGGCTAGCGCTTCGGACATCGTCGGCCGCGGGCCAATTTCCTGCACTAAGGAATTGGGACGCGCGTCGCGCCACATTCCGATGGCAGAGCCGTAATCCGCCGCCGCACTGGCGTAATCCCCCTGCCGGTAAGCGCCCATTCCGGCGACCCATTTCGTCCATCCCGGCGCATTCCCATTCGCGAAGCGGCGTTCCGCTGCGAACGGATCGCCCCGCTGGAGCGCGATCCAGCCTAGCCAGGCGCTACCAAGTTTGTGGACAGTGTGACAAAATTCCACCGCCGTGGCATTCCCTTGACAACCGGACCAATCCCCTGCGTCGACGTCCACCGCCCGCGATAGCGGTTGCTCTTGCGACTCGGGCGGCGCGCCGGCATTCAGGCGCGCAACGGATGCCAGGATGCGCCACGTGGGCGGAACATTCATTGGAATTTTTTGCTTGGCCGACGGGGTCTCGACATCCGCGATGGCCTCGTCGAACATTTCCGCCGCTTGACCCATAGCCGTACGATTTTGGGTAGCTGCGGCGTTCGCCAGTTGACAAAAAGCCTTCCGGAAAACGATCGGCGACGTCTCTTCCGGTGTTGCGACCGCCAACAACATCGCCTGCGATTGCAAGCATTTGGTGGCAGACGCCAACTCTGGAGGGGCGGTCAGCACGCGGTCGAAATCCGCCTGGGCGGCTGTTTCAAGAGCGAGCTTCCGCGCATCCGTTCCATGCAACGGTATGGCTCCGAGCAACGCGAGGAAAAGAATCCTCATAGCTTCGATGATCGCACCAAAGTAGCCGTTGTACGAGCCTTTACGCTCCGGCGGGCGCAACCTAAGCGGCGCGTTGACTGGATTCGAATTGGGCGAGGCGCGGCGGCCGCAGCAGCTCGGGATGGCACGCCGGACAACAATCCGCGCAGTACCAACCGTGAAGCTCCTCCGGCATATGCAGTTTCCCTGGCCACTCCCCGCAGGTATCGCAGCAACCTTTAAGGCGTTCGGAAATGTGACAAGCGGTTTCCATGGCTTGGCTAATGAGCAAACGGGATGCCAAAAAGCGGAGGGGAAGCCTTTCAAGAGGTGAATGGTGCGCCCGGACAGATTCGAACTGCCGACCTTCTGGTTCGTAGCCAGACGCTCTATCCAACTGAGCTACGGGCGCAATGTAGCAGGGACGACTCCTCCACTTTACCCAACCGTGCGGTATTCGCGCAACCTCGCCAGGGCTTATCGCTTCAGTGGATCTTCCACCCACGGCGGAGTGGCCTCGATCAGGCGTCCCAGTTCCGGTTCCACTTCTTCCATCTTCCGTTTCATCTCCCAGGCGATCTCCCGATAGCTGAAATGTCCCTTCACGCCACTGCGCAGGCGCGAGATGTATTCGGCTTCGGCGAAATCCATCTTGAAGAGGAAGCGCGAGCGCGCCCCGAACGGCAAGAGGTATTCGGCGCCGGGTGCTGGCAATTGCCGCATGGCGGCCAGCGCTGCGTTCATGGCAGCATCGTAAATCGGCGTGGCGCCCGCGTCGGACATGATTCGTGGCGTGTCGAACCCCAGATTTCCCCCATACGCCTGGCGGAACTGCTGGCAGCGCCGGTGTCGATGCAGATCGCGATATGCGCCGATGTCGATAACGAAATCGTAGGCATACAACCCACCGCGGAAACCCATGGGGAACTCGCCACGGCGCAAACCCGATCCGAGCGCCGCTTCCACCACTTCGGCGCGGACCGCCGCGCTCCAATCGCACGCAAGCTCGTAGAGTTCGCGAAACGGGCGATCTGTGACCGGGTAAAGCAGCGTAGCGGCGATATCCGCAGCCACGCATGCGGGCTTCAACAAATCTACGCGCCCCGCCTCCACTCCACGCGCGGCCGGCAAATTCTGCCGCGCCCACAGTGTCAAAGCTTCGCGCGAAGATGCAAGCCGCTCGTCCGCGTCGGCGTGCCGCGCGAGCGTGGGCGCGAGGGGCTCGGCCGCCGTGTCCTCGTCCCAAACGCAATCCGGCGGGGCCGCGCATGCCTGCGCAAGTTCATCTCCCAATGCACGCATCTCCGCATATTCGGACGCTTTCCAGCGCCGGATCTGCTTTTCCAGTGTGCGAATGCTCGAGACCTGCCCCACATTAGTAGGCACGCCCCAGAAGAGCAGGTAACGCGCTACGTCGAAAGCCCTGGCCGCGATGTTACGGCGATAGCTCTCGGGCTTCATCTCCTCCGGCCGCGGATAGCGATCGCAAAGATGCGCGAAAGCCAACTCGTTGACCTTGCCGTATGCCGACAAGAGCGCCTCACCCGCATTGCGATACGTCCGCGCGTCGGCTTCCGTCAACTCGGGCGGAGTGACGAAGCCGGAACGCGAAAAATCCTGATAGCGCGACGATTTGGCTTGCCCATCCCACAGCGGCTCGTTCTCGATCTCGGTGGCCGCGAGTTCGGAAACGCCCTCGAAGCAGGTCACGGTATGCCCAAGATCGGCGATGGAGGCGTGGCCATATTGGAAGTAGAAGCTCTCCAGAAACTTCTGCGAATCGTGGGTACGCACCCAATCGATCGAGGCGCGAATCGAATCGGGAGACCGGCTGTACCGCGCCAGGGCGTACGCCGATTTTTCGGGGGGCATGGGCGCCACCGTGATCACCCGCTTGTTTGGCGTCAAGAGGTTATCATAACAACGCAATCTCCTTGCTCACGAACATGCGAATCCGCATCCAAAAGATCCACCCCGCCGCCGTGCTACCCGTCTATGCCCACGGTCCCGCCGAAGACGCCGGCATGGATCTTTGCTCGGTGGAAGACGCCGTACTCGAACCAGGCGCGCCGCGTCTCGTCGCCACTGGCTTGACCATCGAGATCCCGCCCGGTTACGAAGCGCAAGTGCGTCCGCGGAGCGGTCTCGCGCTGCGGCACTCAATCACCATGCCCAACGCTCCCGGTACCATTGATCCGGGCTATCGCGGGGAAGTGCGCGTCATCCTGTTGAACCTGGGGCGCGAGCCCTATACGGTTCACGCGGGCGACCGCATCGCGCAAATGATCGTGGCGAAATACGAGACCGTGGAGTGGGCGGAAGATAGTCTTGCGGAGTCGCTGCGAGGTGCGGGCGGCTTCGGATCGTCAGGCCGGTAACAATTTAAGTCTCTGCTTGTTTCCGAACGCATTTGCATTTTGTTATTGTTAACCCAATAATCAGTTGAGCAAGGTTGTGTCTGGAGGCACATTAATGACCCTGAACCGTGCAATGAAAGCGGGATTCACGCTTTTCGGTTGGCTGGCACTCCCCTGGCTGTCGCCGGCGCAGGTGCAGACTCCCCAGATTACTTCCTTGCAGTCCGCCGCTTCGCCGGGCTGTGGCGTCGGAACGCCTACCAATGGGGCCGCGATCACTGCGAACACCCCGACACCCAATAATGCGATTCAGATTTTCATCAACGGAAATTTTGCGGACAACGAAGAAATCCAGGAATCCGTCTCGTGGACGGAAAATGGCGTAACCACGTCGCTTAACGACTACATCTTCGAAGAAAGCGCCACTCAAATCGTCGTGAACATACCCCAGAACCTGAACCTATACGCTTCGGCTGGAACCGCGACGATTACGGTATCGGAGTCCTTCGATGACCTCTTGGGTGAGGTTCGAGGTGTCCACAAGAATCAAGGTGGTCCCGCGACCGCTACTTTCACAGTCAATCCCGCAATGGCGTCGGTTGGCGCATTGCCCTCGGCAATTGTTGGCGTCGCCTATTCGCAGCCGTTCTTTACCGGTGGTACGGGAAATGCAATCAGCGGCCCAAATTTCACGATTACCCCCAGTACGTTTTCAGTTGCTGGACTGTCGCCGAACACAGGCAACCCGCCTCTGCTTGCGGGTACGCCGACGCAGTCGGGCATGTTCGCGGTGAATCCGACCGTTACGGATTCCTGGGGAAATGTTTTGACGGTCAACGATAGCCTCAACATCGTTGGCCGCCTCACGATCACAACCGCAAGTCTTCCTGCCGGCAGCGCCCAGCACGCGTACAACACAACGGTGACGGCCACGGGTGGCGTCACGCCCTACATGTGGTCGGCGCCCGCACTGCCCACCGGTCTGAGCATCAACTCCACTACCGGCTTGATCTCAGGAACGCCTACCGTCTCAGGAACATTTCCGGTTACGGTGACAGTCATCGATTCCGGGACGAACACGCAAACCGCGCAGCAAAATTACAACCTGACGATCAACCCGTTGCTCACCATTACCACCGCAAGCCTCCCCGCCGGCACAATACAGCACGCGTATAGTACGACGGTTGCCGCGAGCGGCGGCGTCACGCCCTACACGTGGTCGGCTCCGGGTTTGCCCACAGGCCTGAGCATCAACTCCACTACGGGCGTGATCTCGGGAACGCCGACCGTCTCAGGAACGTTTCCGATTACGGTGACAGTCACCGATTCCGGGGGCGTGAACAATACTCAAACGGCGCAAAAGAATTACAGCCTGACGATCGACTCGTTGCTCACCATCACCACTGCCAGCCTCCCCAGCGGCTCGATTACGCATGCATACACTACGACTGTTGCTGCGACCGGCGGCGCCACGCCCTACACGTGGTCGGCTCCCGGTTTACCTACAGGCCTGAGTATCAACTCCGCTACGGGCGTGATCTCGGGAACGCCTACCGCTTCAGGAACATTTCCGGTTACGGTGACTGTTACCGATTCCGGCGGGGTGAACAACACTCAAACGGCGCAGGCGAATTTCAACCTGACAATCAACCCGTTGCTAACCATCACCACCGGCACGCTGCCTCCGGGCAGGATTCAGCAGGCCTATAACACAACGGTCGCAGCGAGCGGCGGCGCGACGCCTTACACATGGTCGGCTCCGGGTTTGCCGGCTGGCCTGAGCATCAATTCCTCTACGGGCGTGATCTCGGGAACGCCGACCGTCTCAGGAACTTTTCCAGTTACGGTGACAGTCACCGATTCCGGCGGCGCGAACAATACTCAAACGGCGCAGGCGAATTACAACCTGACGATCAATTCGCTTCTGACCATCACTACCACCACCCTCCCGGCCGGCAG
The DNA here is from genome assembly GCA_963763545.1 of Bryobacterales bacterium. Taxonomy (GTDB): domain Bacteria; phylum Acidobacteriota; class Terriglobia; order Bryobacterales; family Bryobacteraceae; genus PALSA-243. Next base: position 34,973 of record CAVXPE010000032.1, on the reverse strand, counting down.
GGCGCAACTAGCGTACAGCACGACCGTTGCCGCGGCCGGCGGCGTGACGCCTTACACGTGGTCGGCTCCGGGTTTACCCACAGGCCTGAGCATTAACCCCTCCACGGGCGTAATCTCGGGAACACCTTCCGCCTCGGGAGCTTTTCCGGTTACGGTGATGGTCTCCGATTCCAGTGGGCAAAACACCCAAGCTACTCTCTCGCTGCAAATCATCGCGCTGCTCACGATCACGACTACCGGGCTGCCGCAGGGCACCGCCTCCCAAGGATATGGCGCCAGTATTTCGGTCACGGGCGGCGTTGCGCCTTACACGTTCGTTGCAACCGGCCTGCCCGGCGGCCTCGCCATCAACAGCGCTACCGGCGCTATTTCGGGTACGCCGACGAGCGCGGGACCAGCGTCTGTAGTGGTTCGCGTGACCGATTCTGGCGGCACGCTCGCGCAAACCACACAAGCCACTTATTCGCTGACGATCGTTCTACCTCCTCCCCCGCCCTTGCAGATCACTACGCCTTCGCTGGCTGGCGGCGTCGCGGGACAAATCTATGCTTCTGCAATCGCGGCTAGCGGGGGAACCGGCGGCTATACCTTTAGCGTGACCTCCGGCAGTCTGCCGAACGGCGTGCAGCTAGCTTTGGCTGGCCAACTGTATGGCACTCCTACATCGGCCGGCACATACAATTTCACCGCACAGGTATCGGATTCTTCGAATAACACCGCCTCGCATGGCTTTTCCATCGTAATTACCCCGGGCCCACTTACCGTGACCGGAACGCCGCCTGCCACTGTGGCGGTGAATGCCAGTCTTTCCGTTCAGTTCAATGCCGTGGGCGGGGTTTCGCCATATAAGTTCGCGATCAGCGGCACCGCGCCATCGGGAACGACCTTCTCTAACGGACTTCTGAGCGGAATCGCTTCTACGCCGGGAACCTTCGCCTTCACGATCACGGCGACGGACAGCCAATCGCCGCCCGCGACGGCATCGCAAAGCTATAGCATCACGGTCACGCCTGGACCGATCGTGATTACCGCTTCCCTCCCCGCCGGCACGGTTGGGCAGGCTTACTCAGGACAACTCACCGCAACCGGCGGAACGGGCGGGTATGTCTGGTCCGGTTCCGCAGGCAACGGGTTGAGCGTCTCATCCAGCGGCGCCGTTACCGGTACGCCCACCTCGACCGGAACGGTTTCCATCTCGGTCACTGTTACCGATTCCAGCGGCACGAAAGGCACGGCTTCCTTCTCTGCGGTTATCGCCGGACCTACGCTTACCGTCAGTACCACCAGCCTTCCCGCGGGCGCATTGACGGCCACCTACTCTGCCACTCTCGCCGCGACCGGCGGGTCGGCTCCTTATACTTGGACCGTTACCGGATTACCCAACGGACTTAGCGCTTCGTCATCCGGGGCCATCACAGGGACGCCGACGGCGCTCGGCGTTTTCACGGTGAGCGTCACGGTCAAGGATAGCGTCGGAGCCACAGCGCCGGCGAGCCTGAGTCTGACCGTCAATCCGGCGCCGGTGACAATCACGACTACCGGGATCACGCCGCCCGTCATCGGCACGTCTTTCTCGGTGGGATTCTCTGCCACAGGCGGCACGCCGCCCTATACATGGACCGCCGCGGGACTGCCCAACGGGGTGACGATGTCTTCCAATGGAACGCTAAGCGGCACGCCTACTTCCACGGGAACTTTTCCCATCATTGTCACCGTCACCGATTCGAACAAGCAGATGACGACTACGAACCTCAACCTGGTAGTGACGCTGCCTGCCGCGCCTGGCACGAGTCTCAATGGCTTCCCAACCAACGGTACGCCCGGCACGCAAGTTACCAGCGCCGTGACGTTTAATGCCGCTTATCCAGTGGATGTCACGGTAAATCTGACGCTCAAATTCGCGCCCACTTCCGGGGCGGACGATCCCAACGTCCAATTCGCAAGTGGGGGCCGGACTACAACCGTGACTGTCAAGGCCGGCTCTACCACTTCTCTTACTACGATCGGCATTCAGACCGGCACAGTGGCAGGCGTCATCACCATTACGGAACAATTGGTCGCCGAAGGAACCGATATTACGCCTTCACCGGCGCCGACCCGTACCATAACGATCGGCGCCGCCGCGCCGACGATTACGAGCGTTACCGCAACTCCCGGAGGCTCCGGATTCACGGTGGTTGTAGTGGGTTTCGACCCCACGCGCGCGATTACAGGGGTGAACTTTACGTTTACTCCAGCGGCTGGATCGACCTTGCAGACTAGCACCGTGACCATCCCCGCGCAGACTCTGTTCAGCGCGTGGTATCAGAGCTCGGCGGCGGCTCCATTCGGCAGCCAGTTCAGCTTTACGATTTCATTTACGGTGAGCGGAAGTATAAGTAGTATCGCGTCGGTAACAGTTACGGTGACCAACCCGACGGGAACCTCGACTGGCGTAACGGCGCCGGTATAGCCGGCGGCCAACGGGAGTGGCTGTGCCCCGGCTTTCGCGCACTAATACGTGACCGAGGTTTGGCGGCCTTGCGGTTCATCCCGCAGCCATACATAGAGCGGAGCATGCGGCTGTGGCGCAGGCCATGGCAGGGCAACGCGTAGCGTCTGTTTAGACGAGTCGCCGGGAACGGGAGTGGGGATGGAATCGACCGGAACTCCGGTTTGCGCGTCCCATCCAACCTTCTCGACGATATCGAGATCGCAACCCTTCAGTATGCCGGCGTAGTTTGAGGCGCCGGATTTTTCGTTCGTAAGCGTCAACTGCTCCACCCTGGGAAGGCGGATCACCCGGCCGAGGGGCTCGGGTTCGGAGCGTCCTTCAGGTTCCGTAGTCACGGTGGCGGTAAGCGCACAGCCTGGAAAACCAACCTTGCCGGGGTCGAGCGAGAGGTAGAGGCTCCCCGGACCGGCCTGAGTGAGCGAAGCTCCGCCGCCTTGCCCGTTGGGAAGGAGTTTCAATGCTGAGCGCAAGCCGCCGCTCGCGCAATCGATGTTGATTACCGGCTCTCCAATCGCGCCGTAGAGATGATCTACGCGGAGCGCGAAACCAACCACGGAGCCGGCCGGCAACTCGCCATCCCGAATTTCGATTCCCAGGTTTCCCGGCAACGAACTGCGCACAGAGAGGATTTTGGGTCGCGCTCCAACCACTTCGATTGCATCTTGCACGGTCACTGGCGCACTCAATCCGGCCACTTTGATGGTTAGCGGAAAGCGCGCGCCGGCGGAAAGACCCGGTTTCATGCGGAATACTCCCGACCATGTTTGAGATGCGTCATGGCCGTTCGCGCCGCGGGCGACCGTGCCCGCTTCAGTGGCGACCGATTCGATACGATCGAGGCCGCCGCCTTCCAGGTGAAAGGGCTGGCTGGCTTCCTCCAGATTCACGCGGATCGGCAGGTTCGAAATCTTGGGATCCGGAGGAAGAATACGTAACCGACGTCTCGTGCTTCACGCCGTCCGATTGCGTCAGGGCCAGCAGGTATGGGCCGGGCGCCGTATCGGTGTCGACGTTGACCTCGATCGAACGCTGTTCTCCCGCGCGCTTACCGAGCGGCAGCGTGAACGTGAGATCGCGCGGCGGCACAGGCGGCGCAATCTTTTTCGCGCCCGGCTTGGCCGCGGACGGCTTGGCCTCGAGCGATGCCTTCTCCACAAACTCGAAATCCGTACCGCTCAGGCTGCACGGGCGCGATGCCACTGCCGGCGACCAGTTTGTCGCGCGAATCCGGAGCGATTTCGAGATGCGCGAAATCGCCATACGGATGCACGTGCAGTACTCCACCGAGATCGAGCGGGGACCAATCCCAAGTGGCCTGTAGATGATAATCGCCGGGGATGATTTTCGCTTTCGAAAGATCGATCTGCAACGTCTCGGGCGCGGCCGGCACGGTGACCCCAACCGTCACCGGAACACCTGACGCAGGGACAAGGCGCCAATCGCGCGCACGCGAAAGCTCCTTCGCGCTCGCGGCCGGACCCGTGACTTTCAGCGCCGAATTGGAGTTAGCCGGAACGTGATCCGCGGCAAGCGAAACCGCAGGCGGCTTGTCGTTGGGCACACGGTAAGCCCAGAGATACACAATGTGCGTGCGCGCCTTGGGGGCCGCGCTCTTGGTGCAGAGCGTCAGCGCGCCGGCATCGGAAGATTGCGCGAACGCGGAGCGAAACTCGGAGTTGGGAAAAACCATCGTCTTCAAATCGGCAAAAAGGGCGACCCCGCCGGCCGCGAGTCCGACATTGGCGCCAAAGAACATCCCCGCCACGGATGCCGCGAGACCGGCCGATTGCTGGCTCTGGGTGGCAGCTGAGCCCAGGGGATCGTAGGTGTTTGCAGTCGGCATCAACGACGAGAGAATAACGCCGGCTTGTTGATTGCTAGTGGCAGCCGAGTTGAGCTTGGGAACCGCAACGCCGTAGCGCGAGCCGAATCCCTTGAGCACCGCATCGGCGGGCACGCCGGAATCTTCGGAATCGGCCAGTTCCTGCACCAGCGCTTCTACTTCCGAGGTTTGTTCGGCATAGGTGGCGAGTTCGGCTGAGCAGGTCTTCGTTGCGCGCGACGAGCTTCTTGACGCTGCCGGCGCTTAATCCCTGGGGCCCGTAAATCAGCGCGATGACTCCGGGAGGTTTGGGGATCACCCACTCTTCGCGCTTCGAGGCCTTACGGGGATCGACAAAGATGAGATCGCCCTTGGGCGTGGGCAGCAATGCGGCAGAGACTTCCGCGCTGCTCGCGCTTTGCGCAGGCAAATGCACGGGGTCCCACACGAGATGCGAACCCGCCGGAATGGCGTCCACCGATTTAATCGCGAGAGGGGCGCCTTTTGAAGGAGGCGTCACCGTCAGACGAAAGGAACCTAGCGACGCGCTTCCAGTACACGCGCGCGGAACGGCAACGGCCGCCGAGGCGGGCACAACACAAAGCAGGAGCGCTAGCGAAAGACGTCTCACTCTCTTCAGATGCTCCCGCGCGCAAAAAAGTCGGAGAGGGCGAACCGCCTATAGAAGCATTCGAGGATGTGCATCTATAACAATTTTGAACGCGCCGAGCGCGTTCGGCCAATCCTGTCGTCAGGGGATGGAGATGCGCCTCAGTTGAACCTTCGAGCCGAGGGCCCAGCCGAATATGTGACATAATTGTGGCGAACTCGGTCATTAAGAGTGTGAGAAATGTGGAATTTGGCCCTGTTTCTTCTTCTCATAGCGGTCACGGCAGTTCCCCTCACGGCTCAGGTCGGAGGGACGCCCACTACCGGCAGCGGGGGTCAGACCAGCATACAGGCAAACCCGAGCTTGGGCTCCGGAGGCGGGGCAAAGGGCACTGACGTCTCGCGGCCCATTTATATCTCCGGCAAAGTCGTGATGGACGATGGCTCGGCAGTTCTGCAAAATATCACCATCGAGCGAGTCTGCAGCGGGATTTCCAAAACGGTGGCATATACCGATTCCAATGGACGCTTCAATTTCCGATGGGGCGACGGCAACATGATCGTCGCCGACGCATCCGACGCGGGCTCTGGTCGCTACTCGGAATTCCAGCTCAGGCGGTTACGGCAGTTCTCAATCGGCAGGCGGCGCCAATGCCCTGGCGGCCGATCCATTCGGCAACCGGATGATGAATTGCGGAGTACGGGCCAGCGTGGCGGGCTATTCCTCCGACGCAATCAGCCTGTTCAATCGCCAGATTGCCGACAATCCCGATGTTGGCTCGATCGTCCTCCATCGCATCGCGGGCGTCGAGGGATTGTCCATCAGCGTAACGTCGATGCATGGCCCCAAGAGCCGCGAAGAGCGCCTACGAGCGAGGCCTACAATCCCTGTTGAAGAACAAGCCCAACGATGCTGCGAAGGATTTCGAAAAGGCTGTGGCTCTCTATCCCAATTACGCCGATGCGTGGGTGAACCTGGCGAAATTGCGGCTGGCGCAGCAATCGGTGGAACCGGCGCGCGCCGCTCTGAGTAAGGCGATGGCAAGCCGATCCGAAGCTGGTGGCGCCATATCTGGAGCTCGGTCTCCTGGCTGCGAAGGATGGAAAGTGGGAGGAGTCCGGCAGATATCTCGATCGCGCCGTGGAGCTCGATCCGATCGATTTTCCCCAAGCCTGGTATGCCGACGCCGTCGCGAACTACAACCTCAAGAAATACGACGCGGCGGAGAAGAGCGCGCGTGCGGCCGTGAAACTGGACCAGCGGCATGTCAATCCGCGCTCCGACTATTTGCTGGGACTCGTGCTCGTCGAGAAGAAAGATTACGCCGGCGCCGCCGAGGAGTTGACGATGTTTATGAAGCTTGCGCCCAATGCGCCGGATCTGGCGCAGGTGAAGGATCGGCTTGGACAAATTGAAAAGCTGGCTGGCGCGCCGAAGTAAGCGGTGGCTAGCGGCTTTCGGAGCGCTCTTCCTCGCGCTCTCTGTTATCGCAACGCCACAGAACTCCGGGGACGCCAAGGAGCTATTGGCTCGCGGCGCCGAACTGATTCCGTCGAAGCCGGCCGAGGCCGTCAAACTGCTGCGGCAGGCGCTCCAGCTCGATCCCGATCTTCCCACGTTGCGCTACCAGTTGGGTCTTGCCTACCACGCGATCGGCGACGAAGCGGATGCGGCAGGCGAACTGCGCGAGGCGGTGAACCGCGCTCCGGATTCCGCCGCGGCGCATAACTACCTGGGCATCGTGCTGTTTCAGATGGGAGACGCGAAGGCCGCCCTTGAGGAATTTCGCGCCGCCGCAGAGCTGGCCCCGAAGGACCCGAACGCGCATTTCAATCTGGGCGAGGCTATGGCGCGTACCGGGGACAGCGCTACCGCAGCGGAAGAGCTGCGACTGGCGACCGAGCTTGCGCCCAGCGATACCGGCCTCGCGCGCCTGCTCAATTCCGTGGAAACAGCTTTGGCGTCTTCGGAAAACACAATCCGAGTCGACGTGAGACAGGTGCTGGTTCCCGTGGTGGTGACGGACCGGGAAGGCCATCGCGTGACTGGCCTGACTCAGGCCGATTTCAAAGTCTTCGAGGATGGCGTGGAGCAGAAGATCACGGCCTTCAGCGTGGAGCAATCGGGTCTGCCGCAAGCAGGTATTTCGGTGACCGCCGAGCAGCCACCATCCGCTCCAGCGGCCTTCCCGGCCGCTTCGCCACAACCCGCGGCCGCCCGCGCAAGCGTACGGCGTACCTACATGATTTGCATCGATACGCTTCACGCCTCATTCAATCATTTCGCAGCCGCGCGGGAAGCGTTGGTGAAGCTCTTTCAGCAGGAACATGCCCCCGATTCGCAATACGTGGTGGTTGCCCTTGGCGCGTCGGCGGAGATGGTGCTCAATGTTACTTCCGACCCGACGGCGGCGCTTGGAGTTTTACAGAGCAAGCGCTTCCAAAAGCTCTTCCTCGATGGCCAGATGGGAGGAGTGAACGCGGAGATGGAACGATTCCGCCGCGATCTTGTGGAGACGCGCGAGGCGTGCGATCTTGCGGCGATGGACAGGGTTTTCCAATCGAAATGCGAGGCTGGGCATGTCGCGGGTGAATCAGCGCGCCGGGCAGATCGCCGAACTGGACCGCACGCTGACCGTCGGATTCCTGCGGGAGTTTCGCGCTTTGATTTCGCAACTCGCGCGCGCCCGTGACCGGCGAACCGTGATCCTGCTGTCGGATGGATTCGAGATCGAGCCCGGCCGTGAAGCGCTCGCTCTGGTGAATGCGTATTTCCCGTTCGCGTCCCACTGCCTGGTCCCGGCGACGATCAGTTGTCCGCAGACCGATCTGACTGCGGCCACGCGTCTACAGGATGAATTCGAGCCGATTCTACAGATCGCGGCGAGGAGCAACATCACCATCGACACGATCGATTCGAGAGGCCTATACGGACAAAGAGCGTTCGATGCTTCCAATCCTGGTAATCCGCCCAATGTCGATGGCGCCGTGGGCCGCGTCGAGAGCGATGCGGCCGGGGCCCGAGGCAACACCCTTGTCGAATTCGCCGAGGCGACCGGCGGCACGGCATTTCACGACAACAATAATCTCCTGGGCGGACTGCAGCGCGCCTTCGCCGATGGCCGCGACTACTACACGCTGGCGTATGTTTCGAGCAACGCTAACTTCGATGGGAAATTTCGGGCGATTACCGTTCAGGTGCGCGATCGAAACGCGGTCGTGAATGCCAAGCGCGGTTACTGGGCCGCCCAATAGCCGGGCTTGGCGCGAAGACTCAGCTTCTTGTCGCCGGTCTCAACCGTAATGTTTCGAAATTTGCCGTCGCGAGCGGCATTCTTCGGCATGTAGGCGATCAGGTAATACTCGCGGCCGTCGGCAAGCGCGCCGTGCAGTTGTTTCAGCATGTCGCCGCCGTCGCGGAAATAAACGCCGCCGGTGGCTCGCGCGAGTAGTTCCATTTCCCCGCTCTCCGCGGGCGCCGTCGAATTCACCTGGGGACTCGGCGCGCTTTGAATGGGCGCCGGTCTGCCGGTCCGGTTTGTGCCCAAGACGCTGGATCCGCCGCCCGCTGCCGCCCGAAACGCTGGCATCCATCGATCCGGCGTCGTCGATTCGCCCGGCGGCGCCGCCGCGCGAATCGATCGCATCGATGATTACGTTGCGATCCGCCGCTGTTTGCAATGCGTCATGTAGACCAGGGAGGGTTTGGGCTGCGGAATCGTCCAATCTGAATTGGGGACGGTTAGGCAGATAGGCTGCCATGGCAGCGTACAATTCGCGCTTCGGGTTGAGGTTGAATCCGTCGGAAAAGAGAACCAGTGTGCGGCCGGTGGGCAGCTTTGCCAGTTCGTCCACTACGCTTTTGAACTGATCGAGCAGTCCGGTGGTAGGAGCCGCCCAACGTTCCGCTTCCGCGTCAATATTCTGCTTCAGCGAATCGATCTCGGAATCGCAATTCTGTTGGGTGGATCGCCCGCAGGCGCAACGCTTACAAAACTCGGTCATGCGGCTGCGGATGTTTTGCACTTCGGCGGCTAAGGCCGAAGCGTCCAGCCCGCTCATCGCATTTTGAAAGGCCGGGCTGCGAACCTTCAGAAGAATCGCGAGCGGGTTAGTCGTGGCCGCCTGCAAGACCTGCAATTGACCGCCGATACCGACTAGGACGTATTGGGCGTCGCCGGGTTTTTCCTTATCGAACAACTTTTCCAGCGCATCGCGAATCCGCGCGGCGCTGGCGGCCGAGGTATGAAGCGTGTCGATGCAGATTACAAATGTGCGTCGCGGTCCGGCTGGCTTCGGCGCCGGCGCGTCGGAAGCTGGCTTCGAGAGGGCGCCGATGTCGTCGGCCGATGCGGCGGCGTCGCTGGAAAACGACGCGATCTCCTGCTGCACGCCGTCTTCAAATATCCGGAAATCGGACGCATGCAGCCCCGTGACATGATGGCCCTTCTTGTCGGTTACCACCACCGGCACGAGCACCCTGCTGGACATCGAGGCGGAATGTGGCGTCCTGCTGGGCAAACAGGCTACAGGCTGCGATAGCGAGCAAGAACCGCCGATACATTTGTTCGTATTATCATAAATTCTACAAGCGCTTGGTAACATATGCGCGTTCCCCACGTTAGGTCCGATAGTCCGCACCAAATCTCGCAGGCGATTTCCTTGAGCCGCCGGAACTTCCTGCGCGCCGTTACCGGCGCAGGATCGGCCGCCGCGTTCTTTGGCCCCAGCGCCTTGCGCGCCATGGATGTCCACGAAGAACCGCAAAGCCGTCGTCGTCACCTTCGGAGGCGGCGCGCGCGACGACGAAACTTTCATGCCCGATGGCCAGGAGAATATCCCGCACCTGCTCAACGAACTCATTCCGCAGGCCACCTTCTTATCGAACGTCGTCAATCAGGGCATCCTTGGCCATTACGTGGCGACCGCCAGTATCGTCACCGGCGTCTACGAAACGTTTAACAACTTCGCCGCCGTCTCGCCCAACAATCCAACCGTCTTCGAGTATTTCCGCAAGGACCTGAAGCGGCCCGCGACCGACGCCTGGGTAGTCGCGCCCAGCAACGGATTCGCGCGCATCGGCGAAAGCGGCAACAGGCTCTACGGTCCCGGGCTTGGCGCGGGCGTGATTCTTCCCAAGCGCCTGCTTTCCGCCGCGCTTTCGTCGGCATCGGACGGCGCGCGCTATCAACATCTGCTGCGCGACAACTACGAAACGCCGCTCTACGCGCCATCGCTCGCCGGACGCCAGATCGAGCTCGACCAGATGGCGGAGGTCCTCAAGCTTTCGGTCGACGATTTCGCGGCCCACGCGCGCAATCTGGTCAGCCCCGACGAACTCTCCGTATATATCGCGAAGCAGCTCATGCGCCAGCTTTCGCCGAGCCTGCTCTGGATCACTCTGCACGACATCGATATCGCCCACTCCGGCACTTTCTCGCTCTACCTCGACGGCATCAAGCGCTCCGACCGGCTGTGCGCCGAACTGTGGCAGGCGATCCAGAAGGATCCCGAATACGCCAACAAGACGACCATGTTCATCCTGCCGGATTTCGGCCGCGATTCCGATATCGATTCCGGCGGCAACGGCTTCCAGCATCACCGCACCGGCGACGCTCTTTCGCGCACCACATGGATGATGGTGCTGGGGCCGGACGTAAAGCAAAACGTCGTCGTCGATCGCCGCGGTCGAATCGACCGATCTCATCCCAACCCTGGGCGCGTATTTCGGCTTCGACGCGCGTCTCTCGACGGGCAAACCGCATCGCGGAGGTGGTTTGACCAATGCTTCCCGACCAATTAACGCGCCGAGAGTTTCGCCGGATATCCGCCGCGAGGCGCGCGAACTCGCCATCCGGCAGATCGCGCTCCTGCAGCGTCTGCCGCTGGCGTTTCGTTCCGCTGCTGCTGCGCGAGTTGATCGTCTACGACTGGAAATTTCCAGCCGAGCGGGCGGACCTCGACCGGCAGTTTACGTATCTCGGAGGCTTGGCGCCGGGCCCGTTCCGGGCGGCCATGTCCGCCTTCGCGCAACTTAAGCTGACGCGCGAACTGGAGCAGATCGATTGGGTGAACTCGCCGGCCATCTTTTCGGAACAGCTCTCGGCGCATCTGTGGGCCACGCATCAGATCGATGCGTTTCGCGCGGCCGCGGTCGATTACGTCCAGAAGTCCTCGGCGTCGGCGCCCGACCCGCCGCTGCCCACGCACCGGCTGGGCATCGCCGTGATCGGGCAGGGCGTCACGAAGAACGATTATCGCCTCTTCCGCAAGCTTCGCCCGCAAGGCGTGTATTATCACGCAGGTCAAACACACGGGCGGCGCGCGAGTCCTGCTCGATGCGGTCGCGGGCGCGCGCCCAAGCGCATCCCGTCCCCTACGGCCACTGGTATATCGATGGCGGCGCCGCGCTGGCGGAGACTAAAGACGTTACGCGGGTTTCGTACGACGCGCTCTCCGCCGCGCGCGCGACGCTGCAGAGCCGCATGCAGAAGACATACGAAGCGCCCGTCTTCGATCCCGAAGCCTTCCGCACGATGCTGGCGCAGATCAAGCCCGAGGAGGCCGGTCTGAATTCAGGAGACGGGGCGCTCAACCGATTCCAACTCAGCCTGCTGACGGAAGGCTCGGGAACTCAGGTCTTCTCGACCACCTTCGTGCAATGGGCGGCGCGGGAAGCGCTTCGCCGCGCGCAGCCTCTGACGCTGTTCATTCGCTTCGCGCCGCGCCAGCGCGAAAAACAGATGAACGAACTGCTGGCCGAACATCAGCGGCCGCCGGATCTCGACGCCCAGGGCTCGCTGATCGATGGCGATATGGGCGCGTATTACACCTGGCTCAATCAACAGCGCCTTCCCGGCGAGGAGAAATCGGCTTTCCTCGCGTGGTTTGAGGATCACGGCGAGGCGGTCGCCATCGCGCCTGGGCTGGGACACGGCAAACAATCCGACGCGCCCGTCGAACTGGCGGAACTGGTTGCGCGGATCGCTTAGTCGAGAAGTGGCTCCGGTTTTTGAGCCGCCGCTTTAAATGGCGCCTGGGATAATCAAAAATGCCGTGGACGCACAGGCCGATCAATGGCCAGCCTGCGCCAATCTCCGGATACCCGCGGCGTTCCACTTCCAAGCGTAAACGCGCACGCGGGACGGCACGGCCACTTATTTGGAACGCTCACTTCAATTGCGCTTCAGCATAACTTCGGATCTCTGTCTGCTGGAGGCGTTTCACCTCGTTGACGAAATAGTTGCGCGTTCCTGAGCCGGGCACGAGCTTCCGCATTAAGGCATCCGCATCCGCCGTTCCGTATCACGGAGGCTGCATGGCCATTGTCAAGCTCGCACCCTGCCATAGCCGTACTAGCCTTTCACCCCACAAAACAGATCTTGAGTTCCACCACCTCTTGTTTTCCACCTCTGAAAGACGGATAATCATACGCAATCTCATCGAACCCATTTGCTTTAGCGGTCTGGTGGCTTACAAGATTTTGAGGTCTAATGTCCTGGTCGCGGCTGGCCAGGTTAGGCTTGACCTATGAATAGCAAAGGCTTACACTCTCCGTCAGAGGTTAGGATTATGAACACGTATGTGCGGTCAAGCGCCCTCCGCTTGTCCCTGATAGTCGTAGCGGTATTTTCTCTTCTCTCTTCCGTTTCTCTGTTCGGCCAAGCCGTGAACGGAACAATCGTAGGCACCGTTACCGACGCAACCGGAGCGGTTGTGGCGAACGCCAAGGTAACGATTACCGAACAGGCCGACACCAATGTCTCGCACGCTGGAAATTCCAACGAAAGCGGCAATTTTATCTTTGCCGATCTGCCTCCGGGCAATTACTCTGTCACGGTGGAGATGACCGGATTTAAAAAAGAGCAGCGACGGAATATTGCGCTGCTGGTGAACACCACCCAGCGCGTGGACATTCAGCTTCAGCCCGGCAACGTCACCGAAAGCGTCGAGGTCACCGGCGCACCACCGGCGCTGCAGACGGACCGCGCCGATACCGGCCGCAACATCGACTCGATGGTGGTGTCGGAACTGCCGGTTCTGGTCAGCAACCGCAATTATCAAGCCCTGCTGGCCCTGGTGCCCGGCACGTCGCCGCCGACCGAAGAGCACTCCCAGTTCTTTAACGCTTCGGACTCGCTGCAGACCGAAGTCAACGGGGCCCCGCGCGTGTCGAACAACTACCAGATCGAGGGCATCGACGACAACGAGCGCACCGGCTTGCTGCAAATCCTGATCCCGCCGCTCGAAGCAATCACAACGGTGGACATCTCCACCAGCAACCACTCGGTGGATTTGGGACGCGGCGCCGGCGCGGTCACGAACGTGATTCTGAAGTCGGGAACCAACCAGTTCCATGGCTCCCTCTACGAGTTCGTTCAGAACGGCGATTTCGACGCCCGCAACTTCTTCCAGCCCTCGGTGGCCGCCGTCCACTACAACTACTTCGGCGGCACCATCGGCGGACCGATCAAGAAGAACAAGTTGTTCTTCTTCGCCGACTTCCTGCGCTACCACCGATCACGAAGCCAACGCCAACACCGAGACGATACCGTCGCCGCTGTCGCGCACCGGCAACTTGAGCGAGGCGCTGGCTGGCTCCAGCCCCGCCCTGGTTTACGATCCGGCGACCGGAGATCCGACCACCGGAGTAGGAAGGACTCCATTCCCCGGCAACATCATTCCCACATCGCGCCTGAACCCGATCGCGCTCAAGATCCTGGCCCTGGTGCCCAATCCGAACGAAGCGTACAGCACCCTGGCGCCGTCCAACAACTACTTCGCCCTCCTGCCCTTCACCAAGGACACCAACTTCACGGACGGGAAGATCGACTACAACATCAGCGACAAGGACCGCCTCAGCGGCCGCTTCAGCTTCCAGCGTCCGGTGATTTACCAGGCGCCCATATTCGGCACGGCCGGCGGCGATGCCAATGGCGCTTTCGAGGGTACGGGAGTTCAGAAGACCTACAGTAGCGGCATCAACTGGACCCACATTTTCTCGCCCACCCTGCTGAACGAATTCCGCTTTGGCGTGGCGCACTACAACAACGCGGCGCAACAGAGCGATTATGGAACGAACGATTCCACCAGCCTGGGAATCCCCGGCATCAATATCAGCCAGTTCGACAGCGGCCTGGTGGGTATCCAGTATTGGCGCATTTACCAGCCCGCTGGTGGGATATTCCGCCAGTTTGCCCTGGGTCCGCGCCGAAGCCAACATCGATTTGGTGGACAACGTGACCAAGACGCACGGCAACCACACCTTCACGTTCGGCTTCGATATGCGACGCATCCGTGACGACTTACTGCAGACGCAGACCTACAGCCCGCGCGGCGTCTACCAGTTCGGCGTCTCCCAAACGAACTGCGCGGGAAACTGCCAGCTCGCCAACGGCACTACCAGCTCGGCGACGACCCCGAACACCACCACCTCGTGGGCCAACGACCTGGCCAGTTTCCTGCTGGACAGTCCCCAGGCGTCCAGCACCGGCCGCGACTTCAGTGGCACCTTCCCGACTTACCGGGCCTGGTACTTCTTCCCATACGCCGCCGATAGATGGCAGGTCAACAACAAGCTGACTGTGGACATTGGACTGCGCTGGGAAATTTATCCTCCCGGCCTGCCGGCCTTCCCCGGACAGTTTTCCAACTACATTCCGTCGAACAACACGCTGGTGGTCGGCGGCGTGGGCGGCAACCCCAATAATGGGGGCTTGGTCAACCACCTGAACTACCTTGCGCCGCGTTTCGGAGTGGCGTACCGGCTTGACGGAGAAGACGGTTATCCGGACGGGTATCGGCGTCAGTTATACGCCGTTTGAGGACAATACGTACATTAACAACAACTATCCGACAAAAGGCAACATCGGAGCGGTGCAAGGCGCGAGCGCCTATACCTCGGCGTTCTACAACGGGTCCGTTCTGAGTTTCGAGAGCGGCCTCCCGGCGCCCGCGCCGCTGCCCATCCCGTCCAACGGGATTTACAGCGTCGCAGCGCTTGGGCTTCAACGGTTCTACGGAAGACTATTTCCCGACAAACTACAAGAACCCTCATATCATTGCCTGGAACTTCTCGGTCCAGCAGTCGTTGCCGTCTCACTTCACGATGGACGTTGCGTACGTGGGCAATCACGGCGTGGACATGGGCTCGTCGCAAAACATCAATGCCAGTCCGGTGATCGCACCCGCCTCCGCTGGCGACACCGCCTACCTGCCGTACTTCCCGCACACGGGCAACGTAACGCAGTACTTCGTGCCGGTGTCCTCCATGTACAACGCCCTGCAAGTGAAGATTGACCGGCGCTTCGCCGGCGGGCTAAGCATCACTTCCTCGTTCAGCTACCAGAAGGGCATGGCTTACTACAACGGCGGCGACGACGATGGATTCTACGGCTTCTATCTGAACGGGCAATACCACCGGAATTGGGGGCTGAACGATTTCAATCGTACCGTGACCTTCGTGCAGAGCTACGTTTACCAACTGCCCTTCGGCAAGGGAAAACAGTTCCTGAGCTCCGGCTCGCGAGCGCTGAGACATGGTTGTGGGCGGATGGCAGATCGAGGGCATCCTGACGGTCATGACCGGACTTCCCTTCACGGTGACTTACAGCTCGACGTACTTGAATCTGACCCAAGGCGGCACCAATACGCCGGATCCAGGTGGCTCCCGTCGTCAACATTCTGCACGGAATCAACACCACCTCGAACGGTGGACAGCCTTGGTTCAATCCAACCGCGTTTGCCGCGCCACCCTGCCAGTCGGCGACGCCTACCGCGTCCTGCCCGACCGGTGCCATCGATCAGGTCGCGCGGCGCTGCCCAGCAGGTCGGCAACGTTGGACGCAATTCCATGATCGGGCCGGGATTCTTCAACCTGAATGCCGCCCTGGCCAAGACCTTCGCAGTTCAGCGAACGCGTCGCGCATGCAGCTTCGGCTGGAAACCGTGAATACAACCAACACGCCGCAGTTTGCCAATCCGAACGGCAGTTGCTGCACCTCGAACAACGCGAACTTCGGATTCGTGACCGGCACGCGTCGGCAGCGGCTCCGGCTCGATCAACGCCGGCACCGGCGGCCCGCGCAGCGTCCAACTCGCGGCGAAGTTGACCTTCTAGTCGTCGAGAAGTTCAGCCATCGGGGCGGTGCTCCCGCCCCGGTGGCTATCGCTGTTTTTCGAGACGATCCAGCATCTGCCGGATCTCGGGGTCGGGCTTGATGCGCAACGCCGCTTCGAAGTGCCGGATCGCCTCTGGCTTTCGGCCAGGTATCCCCGATAACGCAATCCCGAGATTGACGTGCGCATCGGCGGAATTGGGATCGATTCTCAACGCGGCTTCAAAATGTGAGATCGCCTCCTGCACCCGCCCGGCGCCCGCCAGCACCACGCCGAGATTGTTGTGCGCGTCCACATAATCCGGCTTAAGCCGCAAGGCTTCCTCGAAATGCGCGATCGCCGCCTCCGGCTTGCCGCTCTTGGCCAGGTCGACACCCATGGTTGTATTGCATTTCGGCGGCATTGGATTGCACCTGCGCCAGGTTTTTTCGCGCCTCCTCATAATCCGGCTTGAGGCGCAACGCGGTTTGATACTCGGCGATCGCCTCCGGCATGCTTCCGGGAGTCGCGGCCAAAGCGTTGGCCAGATCGTTGTGCGTGATGGGCGAATCGGGAAGGACTCGCAGCGCCGCGCGATAATGCGCGATCGCCTCCGGGATGCGTCCGGATTTTGCCAAGGCATTTCCATAGTCGGTTTGCACGTTCGCGGCATTGGGTTCGATTTGGAGCGCGGCTTGATATTGCTCGATTGCTTCGGGGAAGCGCCCCTCGTCGGCCAAGGCTACGCCGAGATTATGGTGCGCAAGGTAGTTGCCGCTAGTCACATCGAGCGCATGACGAAAGAGCGTCTCGCTATTCCGCCAATATTGGATCTGTGCTTCGCATACCGCCGCACACGCCAGGCACGCGACGATGGCCGCGCAAATGGCGACCCTGTTCTTAAGAACTCCTGTCAGGCCCCATGCCAGCATGATGCCCAAGCCCACCATCGGGAGGTACATGTACCGGTCCGCGCGAGCTTGCGCGCCAACTTGAATTAGACCGATGACGGGCACAAGCGTCCCCAGATACCACAACCATCCCACCGCAAGGTAGGGGCGCGAACGCCGCTCCCGCAGCACTATCGTCGAGATGCCCGTGAGCAGCAGGGCTGACAGAGCAATTTGCCATACCGGCAAGTCGTGCGGATAAGGATAGAACACCGCCAGCCTCGCTGGCCAAAACATCTTAAAGATATAGATTGCGTACGAGGCCACGGCGTTCTCCACCCGTAATCCAAGCGGGAATTGTGCAACGTCGCGGATCGCTCCACCGCTTCCTTGGATCACATAGACGAAGACGGCGCTGGCTGCGGACAGCGCCAGCATCGGAATCTTAACTCGCAGGGCGGAGCGGAGCGGCTGGCGCAGCGGCCATATATCGAGCAACAACAGCACAAACGGAAGCGTCACAACCATCGGCTTGGACATCAGTCCGAGGCAGAAGGCTAGCAGCGTAAGCCAATAGCGCCGGCGGACATAGCTCCATAGCGCAACGAACCAAAACAACGCGCTGAGCACGTCTTTTCGCTCCGCGATCCAGGCGACAGATTCCACGTGTAGTGGATGCACGGCGAAAAGCATGGCCACGAATGCGCTGGGCCACGCCGCGCCGGTAGCGGCCTCGAGGAATGCGAAGAGGAACACCGTGGCTAGTGCGTGAAGGAAAACGTTGGTGAAATGGTGTCCTCCCGGCCGCAAACCGAAAATCTCCCCATCGAGTAGCTGCGAAAGGCGCGTCGCAGGAAACCAATTCGCGGCCTCGGTGCTGGTAATCGCCCAGACAACGCCATCCATGGCAAGGCCGTTGCGCACGTGGGTATTGTTGGTGACGTAGTCTGGATCATCGAAATCAACGAAGCCGAACCGGTAAACCGGCGCGTATACCAGTAGCGTTGTCAAGAATAGCCCAAGGCTAATGCCCAGTATGAGAAGGCGGTTCGGCGCCACCCGAGTTGTCTCAAATGTCGCGTTTGACGATGGCGAGGGAGGTTGCGGGGACGTGCTCCTGCTGATACGAGAAATTTTCTTGCGCAAAAGTGCCGGAAGTCTCCAGCTTTGATTCTACGTCCTCAAACGCGATCACTGCGTGTAGTTCACGATACTCGGATCTCATTCGATCTGGACGGCTAAGGAGTAGCTGAACAGGCGCCCACGCGGCACCCGCGGGCTTTCTCTGCCGGGCAGGTCTATCCGGCGCTGGCGAGGCCGACATCATCGAGGTCGATCCTCGGTAGATGTAGCGATCGCCAAGCCGTCGCGCAGGCACCTCAACGGGGGAACCGTTCTACTTTGCTGCGCTAAAGGCTTACCCAGTCACTTGCGAACGCTCCATGCTGAAGTTGCCCGAGCATATCAGAAACCCCCTCGTTTCGGCTTCAGCCCCGGCGCAGCCGCGGCGTTGGTGGTCAAAGAACACTCGCCGGCGGATGAACCCGATGGCGAGGTGTCCGGTAACGCTTCTAACATCGGCGGCGTCCACCCCAGTCGGAGAGCCTCGTGTTTAAATGGATCGTTATGCCGGGTTTGGCGCTTCGCAGTCTGCTGTTGCTCTTCGCTGCCGCCAACTCGCAGGACGATTCATTTCGAGCCGGTCTGCTTGCCCTGCAGCGCGGCGACCTCGCTGCGGCGCAAACCAATCTGGAAGCGGCGAGCAAGCTCGCGCCGCGCGATGGCCGCGTTTGGGTCGCGCTTTCGCAAACCTATTGGCGGCTGCACAAGAATGCGGAGGCGGAGGACGCTGCGGGCAAAGCGGCAACGCTCGCGCCGGAAGATGCCGCCGTACTCCAGAGCCTTGCGATCTACTACTCCGAGACCAACCAAACCCTGAAGGCCGCGCAGGCGGCGGCGAAGTACTCGGCGAAGGTTCCGGCAAACCGCGATGCTCGCGAACACGCCGTCGAGCCTTATTTCGAGGCCGCGCGGCCGCTGCTCGACCAGCAGAAGTTCGCCGAAGCCGTCGTCATTCTGCAAGAAGGCGTGGCGCGACTGCCGAAGAGCGCTCAACTGGAGTTGGCGCTGGGTGTGAGCGATTACGGACTGCGACGCTTTGACGAGGCTGCCGAGGCCTTTCTGCGAACCATCGAAATCGCGCCCGAAACGGAACAGCCGTACACGTTCCTCGGCAAGATTCTGGATCAGATCCCCAGCCGGCTGCCGCAGGTGACCGCAGCGTTTCGCCGAATATGAATCGGCGCATCCCGCCAGCGCCACGGGATATCTGCTGCACGCCAAAGCGCTGGATGCGCAGTCGCTCGAACCGGAGACGGCGCTGCGGCTGCTCGAGAAATCGATCGCGATCAATGCCGGTGACGCATCGGCGCATTTTGAAATGGGGACGGTGCTGGATCGGTTGCAGCGCTTCCCGGACGCGGCGGCGGAATTCGCGCGGGCGGTGGAACTGGCGCCATCGGATGCGGCCGCGCACTATCGCCTGGCGCGCGATTACGACCGCATCGGCAAGCACGAAGCCGCCCAGGCAGAGCGTGAGAAGCACGCGCAACTGGTGAAGGCGCAGGAAGTCATTCGATGACGCGGCGCGAGTTCATCGCCGCCGTGAGCGCCGCCGGGCTGGCTGCCTTCGACGGCTCCGGCTTCCACGCCGTTTCCGGTACATTATGCCAAGCCCAATCCTTACGACGCCGTGCTGCGGTTTGTCGATCCGGGCAGCGACGAGTTCGCAAGGCGAAAAGGACGCGGTGGAGCTGGAAGCGCGTCTGGAGCGCATATTTGCGGGCCGGGAAGCCGCGCCTCCGGGACTCGGCGCGTGGATGCGCGCGCCGCGGCGAAATTCGCGCGCGCGCGATTTTATGCTCTGCCCGATAACCGGGTGCGCTACGAGATCAAAACCGAAACGGAGTATCACACGGGGGTCTGGCAGCTGCCGGATTTCAAGGCCGTCTCCGAGCAATCGGTGACTTCGCCGAAGCCTTATTTTCGAGATGTGACGGAGCATGTGTTTGGCGCGGTGGATTCCTTCCGCGAGCAACTCATTCCGGGAAATCCATACTGGCGGGCGCGGCTCGATTCGGCGTGCGGCATCGACGTTTACGGGAACCAGGGAATCGCGGTCGCCGATATCGACAACGACGGCGTGGATGAGATCTATGTGTGCCAGCCGGGCGGCCTGCCGAACCGCTTATATAAGATTCGCGCCGACGGAACCGCCGAAGATATCACCGAGCGCTCGGGGCTCGGCGTGCTCGATGAAACGACCTGCGCCCTGTTCGCCGATTTCGGCAATTCGGGACTGCAGGACGCGGTGGTTCTGCGATCCTCGGGGCCGCTGTTCTTTCTGAATCGCGGCGATGGCACGTTTGTGGAGCAGCGCGACGCGTTCCAATTCAAGACCACGCCGCAGGGTTCGTTCACCGGGATGGCGGCGGCCGATTTCGATCGCGATGGCCGCCTGGATCTCTACCTTTGCTGCTACATCTATTTCCAGAGCGAGGACCAGTATCAATACCCCGCGCCGTATCAGGATGCGCGCAACGGCCCGCCGAATTTTCTGTTCCGCAATCGCGGCGGCGCGCGCGAAGCCATGCGGTTCGAAGACGTGACCGCCGAAACCGGCATGAACGAGAACAACGACCGGTTCAGCTTCGCGCCCGCATGGTGCGATTTCGATGGCGACGGCTGGCCCGATCTCTACGTCGCCAACGATTTCGGACGCGGCAATCTCTATCGCAATCGCAACGGCCACTTCCACGACGAGGCCGCGAAGGCAGGTCTGGATGGCGCGGGTCCGGGCATGAGCGCCGCATGGTTCGATTACGATGGCGACGGACTGCCGGATCTCTACGTCTCCGATATGTGGACCGCGCCGGGGCAGCGCGTCATCCGCGACCCGGCGTTCCAACCGGCGGCGCGCGATGCCGAAGCCTTCCGGCGTCACACGAAGGGCAATTCGCCTTTATCGCAACAAGGGCGACGGCACGTTCGAGGAGACCGGCGCGGCGGAGGGAGTCGAGATGGGCCGCTGGGCGTGGAGCTCCGGCGGATTCGATTGGGATCTGGATGGCACGCCCGAAATTCTGATCTGCACGGGCATGGTGACCAATCCGTCGCGCAAGGATCTGAACAGCTTTTTCTGGCGGCAGGTGGTGGCGAAGACTCCCGAGAAGCAGCGCGCGGCGGCCGATTACGAGAACGGATGGAACGCGCTGAATCAACTGATCCGCGAGGACTATAGCTGGAACGGCCGCGAGCCGAATGTGTTCTACGTGAAAGGAGGACGGTGGCTATCGCGACGCCTCCGGGGTGAGCGGGCTCGATTTCGCGGACGACACGCGGACCTTCGCGGTAACCGATTTCGATGGCGACGGAGTTCCGGATCTGGTGCTCAAGAACCGGCTGGGTCCGCAGATACGCGCCATGCAGAACGATTGTTCGGGCGGGCGCAGCGCGATCGCGATCTCGTTGCGGGGTACGAAATCGAATCGCGATGCCATCGGCGCGCGGGTCGAGGTGAATGGGCAGGTGCAGTATCTCAGCGCGGGCAGCGGATTTCTGTCGCAGCATTCCAAGAAGCTGCATTTCGGGCTCGCCGGGCAGACCGCTGGCTCACGTGAAGATCACCTGGCCGTCGGGGGCGGTGCAGGAGGTGAGCGGTCTCGAACCGGGCTACGTGTACACCATCGTGGAAGGTTCGAGCGGAGCGGCCGCGCGCAGCCGTTTCGCGCGCGGAGAGCGTTGCCGGCGTCCGTGCTGCGCGGAAAGAACGATCCTCAGTTCGGCGATACCTGGCTGCTCGAGCCGGTGCCCACGCCGGATCGCGGACGGCCAAGGGCGAGGCGGGATTCGTCGTGCTGCACGCAGGCGAGCGTCCGAAGATGCCGCCCGGCGTGCCCGTCCGAGTGGATCGATCTGAAGATCGAGAAGGACGACGTGGCGGCTTCGTATTCGCTGTTCCGGCGATATCTGTTCGAATACCGCGCGGATCTTTCGCTGCCGCTGGTTTTGCTGGTGGATGACGGAGAGCCGGGCTCGCAAGGTTTACGCGGATATCCCCTCGGCCGGCGCGATGCGCGCGCGATCTGGCGCGCATCGGCCAGAGCCATGCGCTTGCGCTGCCCTTTCCCGGGTAAATACTATCTGAATCCGCGGCGAAATTATTTCAAGCTGGGCGCGGCCTTCTATTGGGCGGGCTATCCCGACCGCGCGCTGCCCTATCTCGCCGAGACGTTGCGCGCCCGCCCGGACAATTGGAAGGCGTTGCAGGCGATGGCGCGCATTCAACTGGAGCTGGGCCGGAACAAAGAGGCGCTGGCATCGTTCCAGCAGGTGATTGCGCTGAAGAGCGATTATCCGCCGGCATTCGTGGGGGCGGGCGAAGCTTACGCGAAGCAGGACGACCGGGCGAACGCGCAGCGGATGTTCCAACGCGCCCTGGACCTCGACCCGAAGTGCGCCGACGCCATGAATCAGCTCGGATTGCTGGCGGCAGGCGCCAACGATCTGCCGGGCGCGCGGCAATGGTTCCAGCAGGCCATGGAAGCGCAGGCAGGATCATCCGGGCGCGATCAACAACCTGGGCGTGCTCTATGCGAAGCTGGGCCAGCCCAACGATGCCATCGCCGCTTTCCGGTACGGCATCAAGACGAATCCGGACGACGACGAGCTGTATCTGAATCTGGCGCGAATTTACGTTACGATGGGCCAACGGGACAAGGCTCGCGCCGTGCTGAACGAATTGCTGGAACAGAAGCCGGGAAACGCGACGGCGACCAAGGCGCTGGGGGAATTGGAGGCGAGATGATTGATGTCATCGTTCTGCTGATCGAGGCAATTGCTTTATCGGGACGCGTGGTGAACATCAGCGAACCGCCCTCGGAAAGACTGTCGCCGCCGGCTGCTGATCGCGCCGGGAGCGCCGCCGGTGTTGAGCTTCCGCTATTTCGATGCCAGCGACCGGGGCCGCTTCGGCAATCTGGGGCTGATGACGGACGATGCGGGGCACTAGTGGCAGTATCGCGGTGTGATCCCGCGCCTGCGGCGCGTCGACAGGCCAGGAGGCCTATCGCACGTGCGCTTCGTTGCGCTTTCTTCATTCGTTGCGGCCCTGCTCCGCGGTCAGACTAACCCGGTCGCGGATGGAATCGCGGCCTTTCATCGTGGGGATTACAAAGCGGCGCGTGCGATTCTGGAGCGGGCCCCGACCGATCCGCAAGCCCGGCTGTTCCTGGCTCTGACCAGGGCCGCGACCGGCGAGTGCGAAGCGGCCATTCCCGATCTGGCACAAGGCATTCTCCAGCGGCGAGAACCGCCGGCTGGCGGGACTCGCGCTGGCGCAATGCCATATCGCCGCCAAACGCTTCGCCGAAGCGGGCGCGATTGTCGCGCAGCTCGAAAAGGAATTTCCCAGCCGATGCCGATGTCCTCTACGTATCGGCGAACTACCACATGAAGGCCTGGAACGACGCCATCTACCGCATGTACCAGAAAGCGCCGGCGTCGTATCGCGTCGATCAGCTCTCGGCGGAGGTTTTCGAAACCCAGGGCAAGTACACCGAGGCCATCGCCGAATACCGCAAGGCCATCGAGAAAAATCCCAAGGCCATCGATCTGCACTATCGGCTGGGACGCGCGCTGCTGCAGCAATCGCACGATCCCGCGGTTCTGGAGCAAGCCCGCAAGGAATTCGAAGCGGAGTTATCGCTGAACCCTTCCGACGCGGTAGCCGAGTATCAGGTGGCGCAGATTCTCACCGCCGAACAGAAGAAGCCCGAAGCCGCGGCGCACTTCGAACGGGCGGCGGAATTGCGTCCCGATTTTCCCGAGGCTCTGATTGCGGTGGCGAAGCTGCGATCGGACGCGAAGCGGTATGCCGACGCCATCGCGCTGCTGGAACGCGCCGTGAAGCTTCAGCCGCGCAATGAGACCGCGCATTACAATCTCATGATGGCCTATCGCAATGCGGGCCGCGCGGCCGATGCGCAGCGGGAGAAGGCCGAGCTCGACAAACTGCAGAAGCCTCCGGAAGGCGAGTTCACGGATTTTCTGAAGCGGCTGGGCGACAAGAAGTGAAGAAAGGCGCTCGCGCTGCTCTGCGGCGGGAATCGCCGCCGCGCAGAATCCGGACTTCCGCAACGTCGCGCAGCAAGCCGGATTGACCACGCCGATCCCCAACGGCGGCAGCGCTTCGAAGCAGTTCATCGTCGAGACCACCGGCAGCGGCGTGGCCTTCATCGACTACGACAACGACGGGCTTGCCGATATTTTCATCGCCTCGGGGCCCGGCTCTCCCAGCCGCATGTATCACAACGAAGGCGGCGGCAAGTTTCGCGACGTATCCGAATCCCTGGGCTTCACGCGGGAAGGCTGGGCGCAGGGAGTCTGCGCCGGCGATTACGATAACGACGGCTATACCGATCTGTTCGTCACTTACTGGGGACAGAACGCGCTCTATCGCAACGTGGGCGGGCAGCGCTTCGAGGACGTCACGGCGAAAGTTCATCTCACTCAGGATCGCGTTCGCTATAACACCGGCTGCGCGTTCATCGATTACGATAACGACGGAAAGCTCGATCTCTTTGTCGCCAATTATCTGAAATTCGATTTCAACACCACGCCGAAGCCGGGCGCCAATCCGTACTGTTTCTATCGCGGCATCGCCGTGAATTGCGGCCCGCGCGGGCTTCCCTTCGATCGCAACATTCTCTATCACAACGAGGGCGGCGTTTTCCGCGACGTCTCCGATGAGAGCGGCGTCTCGAAGCCGGATGGCAATTACTCGCTCGGCGTGCTCACGGGCGATTTCAACGGCGACGGACTGACCGATATCTATGTGGCCAGCGATCAGACGCCGTCGATCCTCTATATCAATCAAGGGAACGGGAAGTTCGTGGACGAGGCTTTGATGCGCGGCGCCGCGCTCGACGATAACGGCAAGGCTATGTCCGGCATGGGCGTGGCCGCGGCGGACTATCTGCACGAGGGGATCGCCTCGATATTCCGCACGAACTTCTCCGATGAGTTGGAAACGCTGTATCGCAACCGGGGCAAGGGAGAGTTTCAGGATGTCAGCGTGGAGGCCGGCATGGGCCGGAACACGCGCTTCGTCGGCTGGGGATGCGGGTTCTTCGATTTCGACAACGATGGCTGGCCCGATTTGCTGCTGGTGAATGGCCACGCGTTCCCGGAGGTCGACCGGCTGAAGATCGACATTCAATATCGGGAGCGCGCCATTCTTTATCGCAACGATCACGGCAAGTTCGTCGATATTTCGGAATCGGCCGGGCCCGGCATTCAGGAGAGGCATTCCTCGCGCGGGCTGGCCTTTGCGGACTACGACAACGACGGCTCGGTGGAAGCGCTGGTGAACAATCAGAACGAGCCGCCGTCGCTGCTTGCGGCTGGCTGCGAAAGCCGTCCAATCACTGGATCGAACTGAAGCTCGAAGGCGTGAAATCGAACCGGAGCGCGATCGGAGCCCGGGTGCGGGTCACGGCGGGCGGGCTCGTTCAGACGGCGGAAGTGCGAAGCGGAGGAAGCTATCTTTCGCAGAGCGATCTGCGCCTGCACTTCGGACTGGGCAGGCGGCGAAGGTGGATCAGATCGAGATCGCCTGGCCGGGCGGTGGAACGCAGACGGAGACTGCTCTCTCCGCCGATCGAATTGTCGCTATCCGCGAACGCTAACCCATCTATTCACCACACCTCTCGCTGCTGGCGGGCACCAGGGCGGACGGTTCCGCAGCCTGCGGGATCCCCAGGCGAACGCCGGCGGCCGGCGTGTAAGGCCGATCCGGCAAGATACACTTGGCGCGCACCGGTTTCGCGGCACAGGCAAACCGTGGCCGCCAACCACGGTCTGCCGAAGAAACGTTGCTTCCCCGAGCTCGAACGGGGAATATTCGGATGTCAAAGACCCGCGGGCCGTTACGGCAACTGCTTGATGGCACAGCCCAGACTACTGAAACTGCCGGTTGAAAAAACGAACCCAAATTGCCGTTCGCGGAAAGTCGAGCCGGATTCGCGAATTTGAAAAAACGAACCCAACTCGAGTAACGGCGCCCCTGGGCGCGGATCCGCGGACGAACGAACGAGACCGCAAAGCGGCAGCTATACGGCGACCGTAGCCGCGTTAATTGGCGAAAATCGAGGCCGCCCCTCGGCCTCGCAAGCCCGACCTCAGTTTATAGGATGAATGGAGGAAATCGAGGACGGGAAGCTTCGGAGATCGACGCAGGTGGTTGAGGGGATTGGAATAAGGTTTATTTTGCGGTCTTGTGACCAACCGTTGACGCCCCAAAAAGCCGACGGCCCGCCGAAGCGGGCCGCCGGTGCTACGTTGGATGCTGCGCGCTGATTAGAACATCAACCGGAGCGAGAACTGCAGGTGGCGCTCGGTGCCGGCCACGCTGCTGGTGATTACGCCGAAGTTGCCGTTTCCGCCGTAAGCCTTGGAATCGCCAATGCTCACGTCAGGCTGGCTGAACACCGTGAAGTTGGTCGAGATTGATGGCTTCCGCCACGGAACTGAACATGGAACCGCTCCGTGACGTCTGAAGCTCTTGAAGATCGAGAAGTCCATGGTCTTCGTGGGCGGGCCGGTAATCGATCTGCAGGCCGACGTCGCCGCCGGTGGCGATGCCGGCAGCCTGATTCGAATAGGCCTCGACATAAGTCGCTGGTATTGAAATACTCGTTAGGAGTGCGTCCGCCGGGAGGCGCGCGTGTTGCCATTGCCGGTATAGCCTGGCAGCGTAATCGGGCAGGCAGCGGCTCCAGACGCCGTGGCAATTGGCGCCCGCCATGGTGATCGGCAGCGCCGGTCCGCAGCGTCAGGATGCCGTTCATCTGCCAACCGCCGACGACCGCGTCGGCAGCGCGGTTCATGCTGCCGCCGAATTGCTTGCCCCTGCCGAACGGCAATTCGTAATTGAAGCTGGTGGTCAAGCTGTGCCGGATATCCCACGATGCGCTGGAATATGCGGTCGCCCAGTTGGTATTCGAAATCGGGCGCGAGGTTGCTCGAACCGCTCAGCGGCGTGCCGCTGTTGGCCAGCGCATGGCTCCAGACATAGGACGTCAGGAACTGCAGGCCGTGGGTGAACCGCTTTTCGACCTTCACCGAGCCTGCGGCGTAGTTGCCGTAGCCGAACGACGAAGTCATCGAAAGGCCGTTGCCGACCGACTGGCAAGTGGAGCAGGCCGGCTGAATCTCCTGCAGACTCGCCGAGCTGATCGACGTGTTGAAAGTGCCGAGGTTCGGGTTCGGGTCGGAATTCCAGAGAATCACCTGATGCGCCTGATGGTTACCCTCGTAACCGAGTTCGAGAGCCATGTACCCGAGCCAATTCGCGCTGGACGACGACATTCCACTTATGCACCAGCGGATTGTCGAAATCCGGCTGCACGCCGCGCATCGAAACGCCGGCGTTCAGCGTGAACGGACTCAGCTGGATATCCACCCGCAAAACCGCCCGGCATGAAATCGCAGTTGAAGCACTGCGGCTGGCTGATGCCGACATAGCTGCTGTTGCCCTGGTAGCGCGACAGGTTGACCGTTTCATTGAACGGCACGCCTTCGCCGCGGTTGGGGCTGCCGCCCTGGTTCTCTTCACCGCCGTAGAAGATGCCGTAGCCGATGCGGATAACCGTCTTGTTGGCAACTCTGTACGCGATGCCGATGCGCGGTCCGAAATCGTACTTATCCCAGGGAATCATGTAATTCGAAACCTGGCAGCGGTCGACCGTGACCGTGGGGAACAGGGTTCCGAAGTTCGGCGGCAGAGCCGCGTTGCAGTTGCCGCCCTGCGGGATGTAGAGAGTGTTGTTCTGCAGGTCGTAATTCGCCTGCCGGCCCCATTGCTCGCCGATCGGCGACCACAACTCATAACGGACGCCGAGATTCAGCGGTCAGTCTTCGAGCTTACCTTCCAGTCGTCCTGCGCGTAACCCGCGTAGGCAACCTTCTGCGACGAAACAAAGTTCGTGGTCGAAATGGCGCCGCTGTCTACGACGCCCAACAAAGCCGAAGCCATCGCATCGCCGGTCAGACTGCTGATGCTCGATCCATTCGAGGCATTGTTCCCCGACGGGAACGCGGTCTCGTTGTTGCTGAAACCGAGATTGCCGTGAGGATCGGGAACCTGGAAGAACGGGAACTTCACGGAGCGGAATTCGAAGCCGAACTTATAGGCGTGCGCGCCCTTGCTGAGCGCGACGTTCTGGACGAAATCCCAAACGTTGTTGTATTCCTTGGTCGGAACCCAGTCGGTGGCGCCGACGGTCGGATAGCCGTTGGAGAAACCGATCTGCGGAAGTCCGCCGTTATTGGCCGCGGCGGTCGGTGGGGTCGTAGCCGCCGATACCGAACTGCGTGAACAGGTCGGTGCTCGGGTTCGCTCCGATGCGCGACGTCACCAGGCGCGTGAAGCCGAGGCGGCTTTCCGTCACCAGGCTCGGGCTCCAGACACGGGTATAGCTCATCTGCGCGTTGCGGGCTGAGGTCGATTTCACCGGCGCCGTTGAAACCCGTATCGTCGAGAGCGCCGGGCAGCGGAGCGCCGTCGGTCTTGGAAGTATTCGACCAGCTCAAAGATCCGAAGAGGCTGTCCTTATCGCTGAGGCGATAATCGACGCGGGCGTCTCCCTGATCGGTAGTCAGAGCGCCGGTGGTGTTGTAGTAATAATCGTTGGTCGGCGCATTGCCGGTAATGACCGCCTGATTGGGATTGGGATAGAGCTGCATGATCTTGGCCCATGCGGGATCCATTCTGCTTAGCGGGAATGATATTCCCGGGGAACTGTGTCCGCGACACGGGGATCTGGAAACCGGCGGCGTCACGTTCGCGCATGGCGAGGTGCAGTACGACGTCGATTGCGGATCGTAGATCGCGCCCTTCTGGATCGAGATCGGATTGCCGTTGACGTCGGTGCCGGTATAGGCCGGTCCCAGGAGGCTCGAGAAATTGCCGGCCTTCATCGCCGCAGTGGGAATCGTGGTGTATCCCGAGTAGCCCAGGTTGGTGACCGAACCGCCGGAATCGGCGATGCGCGTTCCCTGGTAGTCGCCGAAGATGAAGAGCTTGTTCTTCATGATCGGGCCGCCGGCCGTTGCGCCGAACTGGTTCTGCACGGAACGGTCCGCGCGGACTGCGCCCGCGCGATTGTTGGTCCAGGTATTGGCATCCAGATCCCTGTTCTGCAGGTATTCGAATAGGCTGCCGTGGAGTGCATTGGTGCCGGACTTGAGCGTCACGTTGATGACGCCGCCGGCCGCGCGGCCGTATTCGGCGTTGTAGCCGTTGGTCTGAATGCTGATTTCGCTGACGGCGTCGATGGCGGGTCCGATCGCATAAGAGGTCTGATTCAGGAAGTCGATGGTGTTGATGTTGTTGTCGACTCCGTTCAGCAGGAAGTTATTCTGGCCGTTCGAACGAACGCCGTTGGCGGAGAAGCCGCCGTTCGCGGAATCGCGCGCGCCCGGTTCGGCGGGCACGACGCCCGGCGAGAGACGCGCGAGATAGGTCAAATTGCGCGTGCCGCCCAAGGGCACGTCGGTAACCGTCTTGGTGTCCAGCGCCGCGCCGACCTGCGTGCTTTCGGTCTGGAGCAGGGGCGCCGACGCGGCCACTTCGACTGTCTGCGTCGATATCGCCGACTGTGAGAGTGATGTTGACGCCGGTGCGTTCGCCGGGAGTCAGGAGCACGTCCTTCTGCTCGGCCGTCTTGAATCCAGGCGCGCTGACGGTGACGGTATAAGTGGATGCTTTCAATGCCGGACGGACAAATTCGCCCAAGACTGTTGGTGGTGATTTCATAGACCTGACCGGTGGCGACTTCGGTGATGGTTACCTTCGCGTTGGCGACGACGCCGCCCGAAGAGTCGGTGATCGTGCCGGCGAGAGTTGAAAGATCGCGTTGCGCAAACATTGCGCTCGCACAAACGAGAACTAACAGAGCTATCACGTAGCCCCCTGAGGTAACAATACATTTACCCCTCCTTCTCCTGCCAACCTGGCAGGACAAACTGGGATGGTATGGTATCACTCGCCGAGAACTGCGAGTCAACAGATTTCACGTTGATTCAACGTTAAAACGTAAACGCTTTCGTTTTGCGTAGCGGATTCTCGATTAACTCAGACCTTAAAATATGAATTCTGGAAGACGGTATCGTCGACCAGCCGGCTGTAGAACCGGCGTAGAATCAGGGTTTGATGGCGCGTCGTCCGCTTGTCCGCGGTTGTGCTGTTGCTGGGCTTGCCGGCGTCTGGCGGCCCAAACGAATCCGAGAGCCGTCCGGAAAATGGATACGTGGATTCGAAGGTCTGCGCCACGTGCCATCGGGAAATCGCGGCGAATTACGCGCGCACCGGAATGGGCCGGTCCTTTTTTAAGCCGGCAGCCGGCAAACACGATTGAGGATTACGCGAAAACTCCGCGAATATTACCACGCTCTTTCCGACAGCCATTACGCGATGACCATCCGGAACGGCCAGTATTTCCAGCGCCGCTGGCAACTGGACGCCGGCGGCAAGGAGATCAATGTCGAGGAATTGAAGATCGACTATGTGATGGGTTCGGGAAACCATGCCCGCTCTTATCTGCACCGGACCGAGCGCGGGATGCTGATCGAACTGCCGCTCGGCTGGTATCCCGACAAGGGCGGCGAATGGGGCATGGTTCCCGGGTCCGACACGCGAACATCCGCAGACTCGCAGATTCGTCTCTTATAAGTGCATGTTCTGCCATAACGGCTATCCGACCATCCCGGCCGCCAACCAGGCGCCTGGCAGCGACCCTGTTTTCCTCGGGGAACTTCCGGAGGGGATCGATTGCCAGCGATGCCACGGTCCGGGCGGCGAGCATGTGCGGACGCGCCGGCCGGGCGAGCATCGTAAATCCGGCGAAGCTGAGTCCCGAGCGGCGCATGGAGGTGTGCATGCAGTGCCACCTCGAAACCACCAGCGGCCGGATTCCGGCGGTGCTTCAGCGATTCGACCGCGGCACGTTCTCCTATATTCCTGGACAGCCCTTGGCGGATTTCGCGATTTCCTTCGACCACGCGCCCGGCACCGGGCACGAAGGCAAATTCGAGGCGGTGAGCTCGGTTTACCGGCTGCGGCAATCGCGCTGTTTCCTGGAGAGCGGCGGGAAACTGGAATGCGCCACCTGTCACGATCCGCATCGGATTCCGCGCGGCGAGGAGGCGGTCGCGGCATTATTCCAGCGTTTGCCTGCAATGCCATACGTCGATGCGCATCCCGCAGGCGTAACGGCCACCGCGGCGGATTGCATTACGTGTCATATGCCGAAGCGCCGCGCGGATGACGCCCCGCACGTGATCATGACCGACCATCTGATTCAGCGGCGCGCGCCCGCCAATGCGCTGGCCGAATTCGCGGAGCGCCCGCCGGAAGAGTATCGCGGCGAGGTGGTGCCCTACTATCCTTCCCCTCTGCCGGAGACTCCGCGGAACGCTTTGTATCGCGCGGTGGCGCAGGTGGGGCTGGGAAATAACGTGGCGGCCGGGCTGCCGGAACTGGCGCGGCTGATCGATGAAATCAAGCCGCAAGAGGCCGGAGTTCTACATGGTCCTGGGCGATGGCTGGAAGAGCGTGGGAAAGCCGCAGGAGGCCGCCGCCGCCTACCGGCGGGCTTGCAGATCAAGCCCGATTCGGCGCGGGCGATGCGCGCTCTGGCGGAGGTGGACCCGCCGCACGCCGAACAGATTCTCGCGCGGGCGGTTCAAATCGCGCCGAACGATCGCGGAATCGTGGTTTCGATATGGCGTGCTGACCTCTTCGGCGGAGAGAATTCAGAAGGCCATCGCGCTCGATCCGTGGCTGCCGGATCAATCTCGCAGGCTGGCGGAAATCACCCATTCGGAGGCGGCGCTGAACGATGCGCTGCGCACCGATCCTTTCGACGACGCGGCATGGGATCTGGGCGGCCGGATCCTGGCGGAGAAGGGAAAATTCGCGGACGCGTTTTTCGACTTCGAACGCGCCATCAAGCTTCGTCCCTAGCGGCCTTACCTGTACGATTACGCGCTGGCGCTGGTGCGCGCCGACCGTTTCGACGATGCGCAGAATGAAGCCGAAATGGCGGTGCGCGCGGACGCGAGCCTCGTCGAGGCGCACGAGCTGCTCGGCGGACTTCATGCGCGGAAGAAGGAATTGCCCGAAGCGGCCCGGGAATATTCGGCGGCGCTGGCGCTGAAACCGGATCTGGCGCGCGTCCAGTTGCGCCTGGGAACGGTGCTGGCGGCCGCAGGGCGATAAAGACGGAGCGGCGGCGCATTTCCGCGAGGCGGCGAAGGGTAACGACGCCGCGTCGCGCGGCAGGCGGCACAAGCGCTGCGGGACATGGGAATCCGATAGCCATGCGGTTCTCATTCTCGCTGCATGCTCGCGGCGATGCTGGCCGTCGGCCGCGGAAGCGCCGGCCGTTCGCTTCATCGATATCGCGGCGCAATCGGGCCTCACCGTTCCCAATACTTTCGGCGGCAGGGACAAGAAGGATTCCATTCTCGAGAGCACGGGCACCGGCGTCGCGATCTTCGATTTCGATGGCGATGGCGCGAACGATGTCTTCATCGCCAACGGGCCGCCTCGCGTTCGGAGCTCTATAAGAACGATGGCACCGGGCACTTCACCGAGGTCGGCCAGCAGGCCGGGTCTGACGCGCACCGGTTGGGCGCAGGCGGCATGCGTCGGCGATATCGATAACGACGGCCATCCCGATCTTTTCGTCACCTATTACGGCCACAACAGCCTTTACCGGAATCTCGGAAACGGCAAATTCCAGGACATCACCGAGCGCGCCGGGCTGCCGGTGACCGGCACGCGCTGGGGATCCGGCTGCGCTTTTATCGACTACGACCGCGACGGCCTGCTCGACATCTTCGTCGCCAACTACGTGGATCTCGATCTGGCCAATGTTCCCAAGCCCGGCAGCAGCAAGAGTTGCGAATGGAAGGGAATGGCGGTGTGGTGCGGGCCGCACGGTCTTCCCGCCGCGCACAACGCGCTCTATCACAACAACGGAGACGGAACGTTCACCGACGTTTCCGCGAAGGCCGGCATTCTCGCGCCCGGGCGGATGCTACGGTCTGGGCGCGGTCACGGCGGATTTCGATAACGATGGCTGGCCCGACATCTATGTCGCCTGCGACCAGACGCCCAGCCTGCTCTATCGCAATAAGCACGACGGAACTTTTGAAGAGCGCGGCGATGCGGCGGGCGTCGCCTACAATGCCGATGGCCAGTTGCAGGCCGGCATGGGCATCGCCGTGGCGGATTACGATGGCAATGGTTTTCTCGATATCGCCAAGACCAATTTCTCGGGCGACCGGCCTTCGCTTTACAAGAACGAGGATGGCAAGTTCTTCGAGGACGTCTCGGAAATGGCCGGCCTCGGCCGCAATCAGCTTCTCGGCTGGGGCATTGCGTTTCTCGATGTCGACGAAGACGGCTGGCCCGATCTGGTGATGGCGAATGGCCACGTCTATCCGGAGATCGACCGGTCGCCGATCGGCGAGACCTATCGCCAGAAGACGCTGCTCTACCGGAATCTCGGCAACGGGCGTTTCGCCGATATCACCGAATCGGCGGGACCGGGATTCGCTCCGCGCAGGCCGTCGCGCGGGCTGGCCATCGGCGATCTCGATGGCGACGGCAGGCCGGAGATCGTGATCGTGAACATGAACGATAAGCCCACGCTGCTGAAGAATGTCGGGCCGCGGCAGAATGCGATTGCCGATTACGCTGACGGGGACGCGGTCGAATCGCAGCGCGATCGGCGCGCGGTGCACGGTCGAAGCGGGCGGCCGCAAGCAGATTGCGGAAGTGGTGAGCGGCGGCAGCTACTTTTCGCAGAATTCGCTCACGCTCTATTTCGGGCTGGGAAAATCGGAGAAGGTGGATCGGATCGAAGTGCGCTGGCCGGCGGGCGAGACGCAGGTGTGGAAGGATGTCGGCGCCAATCGGACCATTGAGATTGACCGAAGGCAGCGAAACGGTCGCGAGCCATGCCTGGGTGAAGCGTTGAAATCCCCCGCTATCACGCGGGCAAAGCCCCTCGGTGATCGGGTGATCTCGAGATTGAATAGGTCATCCGGCGCAAGCCGCCGAAAAACCTCCACCAGCCAGATCCCCTATTCGGCGTTCTCTTCGCCGCCTCGGCCGGCCTACCTCCCTACTCTGTGTGAAAGGTGTGGTCATCCACAGATTTCCGTTGCTGGCGCAAAGGCCAAACGCTTTCGCAGGGACGACGGTCATTGCCGTCCGTTACTCTGATAAGTTAAAAACCCGCCGGAGAGAACGCCTTCGCCGGTAATACGAAGAGGTTCGCTATGCAACTGAAAACACCTGCGCCTTCGGCGCATCGACAGGCCCGGAGGCCTATCGCACTTGCCCTCGCCTGCGCCGCGCTTGCTTACGGCCAGACCGCCACCGCTCCCAAACCGGAGCCGGATACTGCTCACGCTCTCCAGCGGCGAACGGCTCATCGGCCACTTCGTCCGCTCCTCCGGCGGCAATGTCGTCTTCAAAAGCGACGGCCTTGGCGAGTTGACCATCGCTTGGGCCAAGATCAAGGAACTGCACGCGGCAGAGCGCTTTGTCGTGGTGGGCAAGGGCGTAAAACTCACGCGCCGCACCGATATTTCGGGCTTGCCGAAGGGCGCCGTCGCCGTGGCCGATCAGACTATGCTTGTGGAACCGGCGCCTGGCGCCCCGCCGCAGAGAGTTCCGGTCGGCGATGCGGCCTATGTGGTGGATGAAGCCACCTTCCAGAACGTGCTGTTCCACAATCCCAGCTTCTTTGAAGATTGGAAAGGTGCGGTCACCGGCGGCGCGTCCGTCATTGAGGCCACGCAGCAAGCTCGGACCTTCACCGGAGGCGTCGCGCTCATCCGCGCGGTCCCCGCCGAAAATTGGCTCAGTCTGCGTAACCGCACGCTGATCGATTTCAGCGCGGCCGATGGCTTGATCACTCAGCCT